>JANNCV010000044.1:0-481332 GCA_031386985.1 Armatimonadota bacterium | reverse complement strand
CCGCAGGTCCCCCTTCTTCAATCTCCTCAACCAAAACCCCATCTTTGTGAGGAACACAAAACGCCCCGAGGTAACCAGTTCTCCCAACGCTACGACCAGCCAAAGAAGCTTCCTTCCCCCGGACTGCGGTCTCCACCGTTTTGAACCCCTTTAGCTCGATCACATCCCGCGAGGCGAGAGCGACCTGCGCCGAAGCCGAGCCGATAACGAGCGTGGACAATGCCAATAATTGAATCTTAAACATCTTCAAATAAGAACCCCAAATGCAAATTACCGCGAATAAGTGATTTCGGGTTCCGGTAACCTATCCGCCGTGCTGAAAATTGAACGAATATGTGCCTACAGAGTTGACTTGCCCTTAAAAGAAGGGAGCTATAAATGGTCGGGCGGCAAGTCCGTTTCCGTTTTTGATTCCACGGTTATAGCCGTTCATACGAACCAAGGCATTACGGGTTACGGCGAAGTTTGTCCGCTGGGTCCATTCTATTTGCCGGCTTACGCCAAGGGTGTTCGCACCGGACTTGAGGAACTCGGCCCCCATTTGATCGGCTACGATCCGACTGAGCTTGGGGTTCTGAATCGGCGGATGGATTCGGCCCTGCTTGGCCATCCGTACGTGAAATCGGGGATTGATATGGCGTGTTGGGATATCCTCGGCAAGGTGAGTGGTATGCCCGTTTGCAACCTGCTGGGCGGCCGATTTGGCAAAGACGTCGCCCTGTATCGCGCAATCTCCCAAGAATCCCCCGAAAAAATGGCATCCATGGTTGGGCAATATCGCTCGGAAGGCTATCGTAAGTTTCAGCTCAAAGTCGGCGGTGATGCGGCCGATGATATTGCCCGAATCCGCGCCGTCGCAAAGGAACTTCAACCCGGAGATCGGCTGGTGGCAGATGCGAACACCGGCTGGCTGATGCACGACGCTATGCGCGTGGTTAAGGCGGTTAGCGACCTTGATGTCTACATAGAGCAACCCTGCCGAAGCTACGAAGAGTGCCTCTCTATCCGCCAGCACTGCCCTCTCCCGTTCATATTGGATGAGAACATTGATTCGCTTGAAGCACTATTGCGAGCCCACGGCGATCGCGCCATGGATGCCGTAAACATCAAAATCAGCAAGCTCGGAGGACTCACGAAGGCCCGCCAGGTGCGCGATTTATGCGTCTCGCTTGGGGTCGCGATGACGATTGAAGATAGTTGGGGCGGCGACATTGTCACGGCGGCGATTTCCCACTTGGCCCACAGCACACCCGCCGAGTTGCTTTTCTCCACCACCGACTTTAACAGCTATACGCCAGTCGCCTTTGCGGATGGCGCACCACAGAGGGTTAACGGGAAGATGGCTGCCTCTAGGGAACCGGGTTTAGGAGTTTCGCCGAAATTTGAGGTGCTGGGAGATGTGTTGGTTGAAGTTAGCTAGCGCATCGGTTCGGACGTTCATGGTCAGGGGTTTTTCGCGGTAAGGTCAACCTTTGGTGCGATAACTCCGAACCACCGAACCCATTTGACGTTCTAAAATAAACCATGCGAATGTTCGGGCCGTTGATCTGCGCAATAATCGCGGTGGGATGCTCTAAGCCGGCGGAAGTTAAGCCAAAGGCGAGCACCGATGCCTACGCGGGTTGGCCTGCGGATACGCTAAAGAAGCCCGACTTTACCGGGGTTGTTGAACGGTCAGTTGAGCGCATTCCGAATGATGCGGAATCCACCCGATTTGAATGCACCGTTCAAGTTCCCGACTGGGTTGACGCAAAGAATCCGATTCGATTTGGAACGCCAAGCGGATCGCTGGTTGAGTTCCACTACCTGCCGCGCGATTCTGCTTTTTCCCAGCAAGACGATGCCCAGTTGACCAAACTCTTGAAGGGAGCCATAAAGGATGGCCCGACTCTTGTAGTTGCAAGGCCCTGGCGGGGCTGGTACGGCGAAGCCGGATCTCAGCGCGCGATTGGCAACAAAGCCGTGCCCATTCGGGTTCGCGTTTATAACCTATTCACGAAGGAAGATCAGCTGGAAATCCATGCGGAGTGGCCGACGGGCAACAAACAAGCGCTCGCTGAAGCCGAAGAATTAGTGGCTCACGTCGCGTTTAGTGTTCAAAGGGCCAAAGGGTAAGGCTTAAACCTGCTGAGCAACAATGATTGCTTCCGCTACTTCACGCATGGTTTTTCTCAAATTCATTGACTGAATTTGAATCCTCCGATAGGCTTCTGATTCATTGATGGAGTGCTGTTCCATTAGAACGCCCTTAGCTTGGTCCACCAATTTTCGGGTCTCAAGGCGGTCTTGTAAGTTCGAAATCTCTGATGTTAGCTGTCGGTTTTGTTCAAATCGGCTCCGAGCAACTTCAATCGCGGGAGGCAAATCTCCGGGCTTGAATGGCTTAACCAGGTAACCAAAAACGCCCGCTGCTGTGGCCCTATCCACCAACTCCTTGTCACCATACGCGGTTAGGAGAATCGCGGGCGCGATGTCCTCCTCAGTCAAGATCTTCACGACTTCAATGCCATCCATATTCGGCATTCTTACGTCGAGAATGCACACATCCGGAACGAGTTCGCGCGCTTGCTCCAATGCCGAGAGCCCGTCTCCGGCTTCGCCCACCACTTCGTAGCCCATGTTTTTGAGCATTTGCTTCAGGTCGAGCAAGATAATGGGGTCGTCATCGGCGATTAGAACTCTCATGGGTCAATTGTACTCGCGCTAGGTAGACTCGCTACGATTGGATCGCCCTTATCTCGCCGTGATCATTCCGGCCTATAACGAGGAAGTTCGCATCACCCGCACTCTTGAGCGGGTCTACGAATATTTTTCTGCACAGAACTACACATGGGCCATCACGGTTGTTTCCGATGGCAGTAAGGACAAGACGAACGCCCTTGTGGAGGAGTTCTCCAGCGATCATGAGGGTTTTTCTTTGTTGGCAATGAATCCAAACCAAGGCAAGGGCTCGGTAGTTCGCAAGGGCATCATGGCGGTTGAGGCCGATTTCATTTTGTTCTCCGACGCCGATCTGGCCGCCCCCATTGAGGAGGTTGAGAAGCTTTTCCCTTTCATGGAAACGTGTGATATCGCGATCGGCTCGCGACCCCTGAAAGAATCTAATCTTGAAGTTCGGCAGCCCTTCTATCGTGAGGCATTTGGCCGAACAGCGAACAAACTGATTCAACTTCTGGCGGTGAAAGGAATCAAAGACACCCAATGTGGTTTCAAGCTGTTTAAGCGAGATGTTGCAAAAGATGTTTTTTCACGTTGCGCCTTGAACGGGTTTTCCTTTGATTTCGAGGCACTTATGATCGCCCAAATCTTGAACTACCAGATCGCCGAAGTGCCGATCCGGTGGTCGCACCAAGAGGGCTCGAAGGTTGTGATCTGGCGCGATGCTCCCAAAGCCTTTTTCGACCTTTTCAAGCTTCGGCTGAAAGGTCGAACCAAGCTAATGGAGAAGAAGGCTTGAGGGTCGGCTCGGTTCCCTTCGTAAACGCGAGCCCTCTGGTTGAGGGGCTTGCGGATTCAGGCGTTGAGGTCGTTTTTGCCATGCCTTCTCAGCTCCCGGCAAGGCTAGACGCGGGCGAAGTTGCCGCAGTTTTGGCATCGAGTTTTGATGCACTCACTACTCCCAATCGCCGCGTTGCTTGGGGGGTTTGTATCGGTAGTTTTGGCCCGGCTGATAGCGTTCGACTCTTTAGTCGAGTCCCTTTCGAGCAGATCAAGTGTTTGGCTCTTGATAGCAGCTCGCTCACAAGCAACAGCCTCGCCCAAATCCTCTTGGCCGAACTGTACGGAGTTCGACCCGAAACCGGGATTGCGGAGCCTGATTTGCAAAAGATGTTGACGGATTTTGATGCGGGAATCCTTATTGGTGACCGGGGGATGGTGGCATCGGCGGAGGGTTTGCAGGTTCTCGATTTGGGCGAGGCTTGGACCCAAATGTCGGGTCTACCTTTCGTTTGGGCGCTTTGGATTGGCGAAGAAGAACTCGATCATGAACTGACTGCGAAACTGATTGCGGCTCACGAGATTTGGCTTCAGAACCGCTCTTGGCGAATCCCGGAGATCGCGAAGCAAGCAGGATGGAGCGACATGCAAACCGCGCGGTACCTTGAACAAACGATGCGCTACCCATTTGGCGAAAACGAGTGGCGTGGACTCATGAGATTTCGGGACCTACTCGTGAAACATGGATTTGCAACCGAAACACTTACGCCAACTGTCGTGATGCCGGCAGGCGATCTGGTGAAGCGATCATGACCGGCACCGGTCACATCGGGGTGGACGAAAGCGGCAAAGGCGACTATTTTGGGCCATTAGTGATCGCGGCTTGCTTTGTGGGGCCCGAGCATTTGGCTGAGCTCGACGGCGTTAAGGATTCTAAGAAACTCACCGACCCGGTTTCTCTCAAACTTGCCGCAAGAATCAAGGCGGTTTGTCCATACGAGGTCATCGCCATAGGGCCAGCTAAGTACAACGAGCTTTACGGCAAGTTTCAGAACCTAAACAAGCTACTCGCGTGGGGGCACGCCCGGGCGATTGAGTGCGTGCTGGAAAAGCGCCCCTGCGAACTAGTTATCTCGGATCAGTTTGCCGATCCCGCGGGGTTGAAACGGCAGCTTTTCGAGCGTGGCCAGAAGATTACTCTCGAATCACGAGTGCGAGCAGAATCCGACATAGCGGTCGCGGCGGCTTCAATACTGGCTCGCGCTGAATTCTTGTATCGGCTAAGAAAACTCAGCGAAGAAATCGGCATGGATCTTCCCAAAGGGGCATCCTCTCTGGTCATAGAGGCGGGCAAACGCGTCTTAGCCAAGTCTGGGCAAGAGGGGCTGGCGCGGGTTGCAAAGCTTCATTTCAAGACAACGCTCTCCGTCAACTCGTTGCTATGAGCGTCGCCAACGATCTCATCGAACTCGCGATGGCGCGGCTGGCTCAGCGCCCCGGCTACGTAGATCGTCCCGATCAAACTCAACTCGCGCTGCTCCTCTCGGATTGCATTGCTTCAGGCCGGACGGGCTGCTTTGAAGCTCCAACGGGTCTGGGTAAATCGCTGGCTACCCTGGTTCCCGCCATCGCTCATAGCATCGCGCATCAAAAGCGTATCGCGATCGGAACTTACACCAACGTGCTCGCCGAGCAGTATTGGCGCAAGGATCTGCCTTTGGCCCTGTCGTTGTTCGAAGTTGAAGGTACGACTATTGACGTGAGAACTGAGTTTTTGATCGGTCGTCAGCGTTACGCTTGTCAAGCGAGCATGGCCGAGCATCATGCGGGAACGACACGAGAGTTTCGGCGAAATGCGCGCCTCGGTATCGAATCGGAGTTTCGAACCTGGGTGCCCAAAAAGGGCCGTGAGATGATGGAGCTTTGGCAAGCCGTGAGCGCCCCTCCCGTTTGCCCCGCCCGGCTGTGTCCTTACTACCACGATTGCTATTACTACCGGGCACGGAGAGGGGCGGAAAAGGCTAACATCGTCATCACGAACCACAGCTTGATTTTGCAAGATGCGCTTTTGAGACAGGCATCACAGGACGAGCTTACGATGCTCGGCAAGCTGGATTTCATTATCTTTGATGAAGCGCACGACTTGCATTCGGCGGCCCAAAACGCTCTTGAATTTGAGTTGAGTCAAGCAAAGTTAGGCCAGGTTATTGGCGTTTCTCAGAAGCTCCAGGCGACCCTCGGACAACTGAGCATGGATGCGGGCGACCCCACCGGTTGGAACCAACTTTGCGATACTTTCGCAGAGCGAACCCACGTCATGGCCGAGCGGCTCCCCGCAATCGTGGTTGGATCGGGAGAGATCTTTCGGGCCACCCCAGATGAACTCGAGCAATCGCCCCAGATCAAAGCGCGCAAACCCCACTCGACGGCGGGAGCCGAAAACTTGTCGTCTGAAATCGCCGACCTCACCCATACCTTCGCCAAAGAGGTCGAGCAGAGCTTGGATCGCTGGCAAACGGAAGGGGTCAATTCGGACGACGCTCGCGATACCGTGCGCAACTACATGATGTTCCTCAGCGAGTTTGGCGCGGGTTGCAAAGGGCTCTTTACGCGAGAGAGCGAGGCCGAAGTTGGCGTTACCTACACGGCGGGGGGATTCGCGGGACGCGAAGCGATTTTGCGGTACGACGTCGTAGATATCGCAAGTGCGCTCAAGCCGATCTTATGGGACAAAACGCCCTGGGCTTGCCTTTCGGCCACGCTCGCGGTGGATCGCAACTTTGATTTCTTTCAACGAACAACGGGGGCGAAAGCTGACTTTGAAGATGTGTTACCAAGCCCGTTTGACTGGGCAACTCAAGCATCACTTTACGTTCCGGCTGCGGGCAAATTGATAGACCCGGCCCAGGCCCGCGAGCCAAGCTTGCAGATTGTTTACTACGACAAACTTGCTCGAGAGATTCAAACCATTATCGAAGCATGCAATGGGCGAACGCTTGTTCTGTTTCACAGCCGAAAGGAAATGGAGGCCGTCCACCAGCTTATGCCCGCAAGCGATGAGTTTCCGATTTATGTGCAAAGGTTCAGCGGGGCGGCCTCGACTGGCGAGAAATTCAAGCAGGAAATTTCCTCTTCGATGTTCGCCCTGCGCTCGTTTTGGACAGGTTTCGATGCCCCAGGTGAGACATTATCATGCGTTGCTATTGTGCGGATCCCGTTCGAGGTTCCGGTTGATCCGCCTTCGGTGGCGCGTAATGCTTGGATGAACTCGCAGGGCCAAGACCCATTTACGGGCTTTTCGTTGCAGAACGCGAAGATGTTAATGCGACAGGGAGCGGGGCGACTTATTCGTACAAACGAGGATCGGGGCATTATCGCTTTGCTCGACCCGCGGTTGCGAACGAAGGCTTACGGAGAGCAGATTTTTGAGAATATGCCGGACGGAATGCGGGCGTTTGATGATATCTACGAAGCGGCGGCACGGATCGGGTTGTAATATCGAAAAGTCGTTCCGGGTAGGTCTGCTTCTGTTGCACCTAAGACTAGGCTCCATATCGAACTTCCCCCGAACCACTAATCATTCCGATAGGGATTGCCGGATGTTCGAATCGGCGGTAGTTTGGGTTCGAATTGTCCAAGCCAATTGCCTTGTACGTGCGCCGCTCCGCGCATCCCTTCGCAACAATTGGACCAGACCGCTCGATTCGTGGTTAACTCAATCGAGGGCCGGCCCGGGATTTCGACTTTTACATAGAGCTTGGTTTTAGGATCATCGAAGTCCACATAGGCTTCATCAAACAACATTTCGCCGATGGCGTTCGTGGCAAACCTTCCGATAATCAACGCATCGTTAACCAAGACGACTTCCGTTGTGGACGAGTCACCTTTTTCCAGCCGGATTCCGTAGACGATCGAACCTAGGGTCATGACGCCCCCGACCGACGAAAGCAAAATGCCCAACCCAACCATGGCCGCTCCTCCAGTTCCGACGAAGGGAAATGCGAAGAGCCCAAATCCAATCAATCCAATGCCAACAACAATGCTGCCAATGCCGACCATGATAATGGTGCCGAGCTTGTTGTGATCTTTGTTCCGAATCATATCTACACGATAGTATTAGAAACGCTCAACAAAAGTCAACTCTTGGAGCCGCGAAACGAGTCCATGACGACTTCAACATTGAGCATGGCGCCTTTCTTGAACTCTTCCATCCTCTGGGCCAAAATCTTGTCGTAGCGGTCGCGATCTTTTCTAAACTGCATGAAGCTATCCAAGACTCGTTGAGCCGTCAATCCATCCGTGGTCAAGGGTGAATCAAAGCCCATCATTTTAGCGAACGCAGTGACCTTCGGATCATAAGAGAGCATCATTGCCGGAACGCCAACGGTTGCGGCCAAGATTCCGCCATGCAATCGCATAGAGATAATGCTATCGAGGCGCGCAAGCCGGGACTGTAGTTGCGTTGGAGTGTCTAGCTTTCGAATTTCGGGGACCTTGCCGCCCAATGCTTTACCGATTTCCATGATGAGTGGACCGTCGAATTTCGAATCAAGCTCAACCATCACCGGCACCATTTGATTTTGCGAGATCAGTCGCGCTAACTCGCCAAACATCTGAATGGCTTCCTTCGGGTTTTTGCCGTAAGGGCGAGGAGCGATCCCGACGGTTTTTGTAGTTCCGACTCCAAAAGTCGTTTCATCGCCGCCCGGGGGTGGGGTCAACAAAAAAGCACAATCTGCGCCAATTTGCACCGGGCGAGTAACGCCGATGCTCTTCAGAACCGCCGGCGAGGCTGGATCGCGACAAACGATGGCGTCGGCCATGTTAAAAGCATTTCGCGCCCAGCCCTTCGCGCATCCGCCGCGTAGGGGGCCAACGCCCTGTCCCACCATGAAAACCTTCTTTCCGAGTTTCTTGGCGATTTTGACCAGTTGAGCGTAATATCCAACGCTACCCGCACTCGTAACATCTTGAAAAACGCTCCCGCCACAAAAGACAAGGGCATCAGCTCGTTCCATTTCGTATTTGAAGACGTTAAAATCGCGGCGAGGAACGGAGCGGATGTTATAGTTCCGAAAGGTGACTTCGGGCGCGCCGCTCATCAGCGTAAGCTCGTAATCACCTGTTAGGGAACCTACGAAACCCAGCATGATGGCATCGTCCCCCAGATTCCCACAGCCGAAGTGGCCAGCTAACAATAGATGCGGCATTACTTTTCTCGAAGAGCGCTGAAGCGATTAACCGCTCCCCATACCATGAGCCCGATTATACCGCCCAGTACCAACCCAACCCCGATTCTCGTTAAACTAACCATTAACGGAGTGTGCAAGTGACACATTGTGTTTACGACGCTCGTCTGCCCGATTGCGCCCAACATAAGCGCCAGAACGGCCCAGCCGCGCAACCTTTCTACGGTTTGGCTTCGGATGAGCAAGCCGATGGCGACGATCATGGCGGGGTGACCGAGCAGCAATTCTTTGGTTCTCGGTCGCACCACTAGGAACTGCTCGAGCAGAGACCGAAAGGCCAATTCAGGGCCGCTGACTCCAGTTGGGCTGTCGTTACCGGTTCGGCTCGCCATAAAAGCAAAGCCCATCAAAATGAGAACTGAAAGCGCGGCCTGACTCCAAAGGATTGGGTTGCGCATGATCTCTTTGGCGGGAGTAAGCCGCCAGAAGAAGCAAGCCCCGATTAATCCGATGGGCAAGAAATGTGCGACCTTGACTCCACTGAACACATCAGCCCTTACGAGGAACGGCAACCCGTTGAGCAGGCCCGCCACCGCTAAACCACCGGTGAGAGAAACTGCGGAGACGATTAGAAACAGGAGTGCAACGTTCTTCAGATTCTCCCGGATACGGTCCAAGATGGAAAAAGCAACGAGCGGGAAAAGAGTCGCCGCGACCAGGGCGGCGATCTGTCGGCCTTGTTCCTTGAGACAAGCCACCACCAGCAGTCCAAGGGCAAGACCGCCAATGATTTGGATGTTTCGGCTTTGGAAGAACAATCCGCCGAGCCAGAACAGAGCCGGTCCCATAGCGATTGCTATCAAAATGAAGATGATCTTTGAAACGCCAGAATCTGTAAATGGATGCGGTGCAGCCAAAGTGTAGCCCTCGGCTTGAGCCCCTTTCTTTATGGCGGCAAGGAAAGAAGCAAAGCTCTCGACCGGATCGGCCGAGGCAAAGGACAGCGGTCGCACCAAGAGCATGCGCTGATTTCGCTCACTGAGAGCCTTTACGTACCTCTCAACTGCCGCACTTTGCGAGAGCTTATCAAGCTCTTGAGTCTGCGCAGAATGGAGCCGAATCACATTTCCTGGATTCATTTCAACCATGTTCTGGTCGCCCCCGATTTTTGCAAACTCGGGGGCGCAGTAGTTTATGCCCGCGCTGGTTAGCGATTCATCGAGGGCTTTAAGGGCATCGCGGCGGCCCAGGACTTGATCGCCAACGGGTAAGAAATACCTCACTCCATCTTGCTTGGCGAGCGCGATCATGCCTCTGACGTACGCTTCACTTACTCCCGGCGGGTTGTTTATTCTCGCGATCAGGGCTAAGCCAGACTCCTTGGCTTTCGCTGTTCCGACAGGATCGGGCCCGATTGAGACGTTCATCAGAAGCGAGTCCCGCGGCAGATTTAGGTTCGCGTAAAGAGGATACCGCAGTCGAATCGCGTGGGCGATCCGGTCATACTGACGAGTTGAAAGCGAGGTTGGCCCACCTCCGGAAACAGCCATTTCTTCGGTGATTCGCTCAAAGCTCGTTTTGTCGCCAAGGAACTCGCCCAGCGTTTTCTCGCCGACAACGACCCCGGTAAGTCCGGCCGCTTTCAGTTTGGAAAGTGCATCGGAATCCCACATTCCGGCTCCCGCAGCTAGAGTTTCGATCGTATCCCAATCCGCGACGATGCCAACCGCTTTGTTCAGTGACTCTGCCCGGTACCGTTGAGCCAACGATAAACCGCTCACCAATGCCGTGAGGAGAATCGAAGCCCAAACCCAAATCGGGACCTTATTCGTCGTCATCGTCATCTTCCCCATAATCCTCTTCTTTACCTTCCAGAACCTTCTTCCGCCCACCCATGATGAGGACGGTTGCCATCCCCGCAACGAACCCGCCCGCATGTGCCCAGTTCGCCACTCCCTCAACGGGAACCAGAATTTGATACAGAAACCAGAGCCCGAGCAATATCCACGCATCCACTACGAGCGTGGTTACATAAAGGAAAAGCTCGATACGGCTGGCAGGGTAAAGCAAGAAATACGCGCCCAAAACTCCGCCGATTGCGCCAGAGGCTCCCAATACCGGATTAGTTGCTTGCGGATTCACAAACACCTGGGTCCCGGCGGCGATCAGACCCCAAAACAGATAGTAAATAAGCAGCCGCCACGAGCCAAGCGCATATTCGATAGCCTCACCAAAGGTGAGCAAATAAAGCAAGTTTCCGATCAAATGCGCGATGTTTCCGTGCAAAAACATCGAAGTTATGAGGGTAACCAACGCCATCCGATCTCCGCCGGAGAACACATGGGATATATCAACTGGGCGCATTTGCAGGCCGCCGAAGAAGATCGAAGGGGCGAAAGGATGCCAATTTCTATCCCAAAGATAGATGAAAATATTGAGGGCGATGATCGTGTAGGTCAACAACGGCATGCGTTTGACGCGATGATTGTTTCGTAGGGGGAGCATGCCAGTTTGGAGTCTACTCGTTAGCGGCATGTTGGCGAACGCGATTCACTCCCTTTGCCCGTTTTGGGCGCATAATCTCAGAACCCGTGACCACCACTCTCTATCGCCCCCTCGGCCCGGCGGAATATGATTTGCTCGTTCAAAACGGCTTCACCCGTTGGCCTCCCCGCCGGCCAGAGCAACCCATTTTCTACCCAGTAACGAACGAAGCCTACGCCCGCGAGATCACCGAGAAATGGAATGTGACTCGGTACGGGGTCGGCTATGTTGCGAAGTTCGAGGTTCAAGCAGAGTTTATGGCGAGATACGAGATTCAGAAGGTGGGCGGACAGACTCACACGGAGTGGTGGATCCCGGCCGAAGACTTGGAAGCTCTAAACAACGCGATTGTCGGCAAAATCGAGCTCATATGATCGCCTGGCGATAACAACACCCGAATTTCTGAAAGTTATTATCTGTTTAGGGCCATAACCGATGATAAGGAGGGCATGTTTTGTTTACTCACGGTAACAGTCGTATCCCCGCGCCACCCACAAAACCCCGTCGCAACCGCTTAAGGCTTCCTCCGTCGCTTTACATTCGTCCATAGTCAGAGGCTCCAACGAGGATGCCTCAAACGGTCGGATGAACTCTAGTGCTTTTGTGCAAGTAGGCGCTTGGACGTGGAAGCTAGCGACAAAGCTAAACCGGTGCGGTTTCTTTGAAAAGAGGTTTTTCCACTGGGGAAATGGGAGTGCGACGACTCCGTTTACCAAGCAATGAAAGACCTTTGAGTCCGCCGAAGTACACCCATGAAGCTCTCGAATTAGCTGGCGAGCCTCCAAACAGGTTTTGTCTCGTTCAATCGCCTTGAGGGCAAGCCGGCCAGCAGATTCGCGCTCGCCGCGCTCGAAGAGTATCCGACCATGAATAGCGATAGTTGAAGCTGTAGATAGCCCTTCGCTTTGAAGTTTAACCGCCATGGCCTCAGATTCATCGGCACGAGAGGAATCGTAAAGTAGCCACGTTCGGGTCGAACCGATTCGTCGTCGCCAAGTGTCATCCCCAGCAACTGCGCAGTCAGGGCCTCTAGTCCCGCGGCTGGCTCGCCTTTGCGACCGTAAACGACCGCTAGATTTAGGTGGCCCGCCGGCTCATCTGGCTGCAAATCGCAGTAGCGCCAGAAAGCATGCTCTGCGAGGTCATATTCTCCAGTATCGGAATAGCATTGGCCCAGATAGCTCCAGAAGTTTGGTATCTCGGGGGCTTCGTCAAGGCCGCGCTTCAACCAGGAAATTGCCTCAGCGTAATCCCCCATTCCCAATGCCAAGCGACCAAGAATCTCAAATCCGCCCGTGTAGTGGCCCTGAACAAGCTGATGCCCGATTTTCTCAGTCTTGTCAAATTCTTCGCATTCCAAATAGTGCATAGCCCGGCCGAATCTCCAGCTTGACCAGCGGTTCTTTAGAGACATAGAGTCTTGGGTTTACCTGATTCGCTAACAAAAACCCCCAGCGATGCCGGGGGCTGAATCAGATACTTTTCGACCGAGGTTAGCCGTTCGCGCTGAATTGCTTCTTGGCGTCGTTGATGAACTTTAGGATTCCCGGGCGTTGATTCTCCGGCATGAGCTTATCAATCAAGCTGGTCGCCTTCTCAATCCAAACCACCGCTTCTTCCTTCTTGCCCGCGCTAAACAGACATTTAGCGTGGTAAGCGGCGGCGAGCGCGGCCTGGTCCTCGGGTGTAGCATTAAAGCAGTTCTCGGAAATCTTTACGGCCGAAGTTTTAGTCTCTGCTGTCGCCTCTTTGTTCGCGGCTATGTAAGACAACATACTGCAGATGTTCGTCGAAGAGAGCCCTTCAACCTTGCCTGCATATTTCTCCAAAACTTTAACCGCGAAGTTTGGAACGGTCAAGATGCTGCTAATCGCCTGGCCCTTGTCGCCTTTTGCCATTAGGGCTTCGAAGCCGGCCATGTCGTCGGCTTTTGCCAACTCAACCATCTTAGTTCGAAGCGCAGCGGCTTCTCTAGCCTTAGCAGCTTGCTCATCAAACTTGGTTTTAAACGCCTTCAAGTCCCAGGTATTTGCAACTACTTGATCCAGAACTTCTTCCATTTGCATGGGGTGGCCGATCCATGCAATTTGCTGATCGGCGTTCACGATGAATGCGCAAGGAATACCGTTTCGACCGGCGGCGCGCATCCAAGTAGTTGACATAAAGTCTTTGCTGTCGTCATAGGCGACGTTGTACTGCATCTTCGCATCGTTTTCTTTGACCCAGTTTGCTACGCGAGCGACATGGGCTTCGTCGGTTTCCAACACCTTGTTCTCATCCTTGGCAAAGTCCCAAGTGTTAATGCTAATCAGGCTCGCTCTGCCTTCAAACTTTTTCGCCATCTCGCTTAGATGAGGCATCGAGGAAATGCAGGGGCCGCACCAGGTTGCCCAAAACTCAACAACGTAAATGTTGCCTTTCTTGAGCTCCTTAACAGGCTCACCTTTAACCCAACCGGTTACCTTAAAAGTTGGGGCAGGATCGCCAATCGTTAGGGGTTTCAGGTCGTCAGCGGTAGCCACCGTGACCATGCCGAGCATCGCAATTGCGAGAGAGAAGTGTTTCACAAAATGGATATACCCGTGCCAAGAGCACAATTGCGCCCGATTTGTGAAGTTTTTTCTGCAATTTTAGTCACCTTCGAAAGGCATCCGAGACCATCCAGCCACAGATTCCGCCCACATAAATTAGATTTCCGCCCCAAAACGCAATCTGCCAAGCATCTAATGAAGGCGAGAGAATCGAACCTAAGACAAGCATGAGCAAAACTGCGACCGTGCCCGTGATCAACCTTGTGGTCGAGAAATTGAACGAGCGATTAATCATTCCTAGCATGATGTAAATCACGCTTGCAACCCAAAAGCTAGCAATCGCCACGCTCGCCAGGGCAACATTTGGCGAGACCCCGCCAAGTCTGTTGACGTTCACGGCCGAGAACCGATCTAGAATCCGCCCAAGCGAGAGGCAAACTCCCATCACAACTCCAGATAGAAACAGCATCGAAAATGAGCCGAGGGTAAGGGTTGAAATGGCCGAGACCAGTGGAAACAGAGGCTTCTCCTTGGCGACCACTAGGTAAACGCATGCAAGCATCGAGACAACAAACAGCACCCCGATTGGGGCTACGCCAACCGCGCTCGAACTGGCCTGTCGGCCATCGGGCGAGGTCCCCAAAAGCTCCAAATATCGGCTGTTGTAAGTAGCATTTCGGGGGTCCATTTGAACCGCAAACGCATAATACTTTGAGGCATTGGCAAGCTGCCCGCGAGCCCGGGAGATGTCGCCCAAGATCGCGTAAGCCATGGCTTCGCGAGGGAAGGCGGCGATGATCTTTTCCGCCAGTCCCTCCGCCTCTTCAAGCTTGCCCCGGCTAAAAAGAGCGGCGAGCCTAGCCAATTCGGGCCCGGGATTTGTTTTCACGGATCGAGCCGAGCCATCCGTCGGCCGGCGCTCGCTCGCCGCCGCCATGATGGTTAGATCGTATCGGCGACGAAGTTCAGCATCGCGCAGAGTTTCGTAGGCCTCGGTAAGCCGCATGAATCTGTCCGTCGCGTCCTGCGCTTTCGATCTATCGGGATGCTCCGCCAACGCTAGGCGACGGTACGCCTGTCGAATTTCATCCGAAGATGCCTTCAGGTTAACCCCCAAAATTTCGTAGTAGGTCTTGCGCGCCATCACTGCCTTAGAACAAATACGCCATTTTCGTAACGGAATGTCAGTGTTCCGTCTCGATCCGTTCGATACGCCCGTATTCCTTTTCGGCTGATTCGATCAACAACCTCGGGAGCAGGATGGCCATATGTGTTGTCCCGCCCACAGGAATAGACGCAGATCTTTGGATCCACTTCTTCAAGCCAAGCGTCGCTAGTTGAACTTTTGGAGCCGTGGTGGCCAGCGTGAATGATATCCGCGCTCCAATCCCCCTTCGGGGCCATTTGCATTTCGGTTTCTACTCCCGCGTCGCCAGTGATGACGGCGGTTGCGTTGCCCTTTCCGATCCAAACAAACAGAGAACCATCGTTGTCCGAGGCCTCAGGATTCCAGGGCGGTGGAGCCATCTTGAGCGTAAATCCGCCAAAATCTGCTTCCATGGTGCGATCAATCCAAATCACGTCCTCTTGGCGGACACCCGCGAGTGCGAGCGTCTCATTCATGCCCGCATGGGTTCGAAAGTGGCCCGGAATGACAACGGTTCCAACCCTTTTCTTGGCACAAATCGCGGCTAAGCCTCCGACGTGATCGCTATCAGGATGAGTGAGCAAGATCATGTCAATCTTGCCTATTCCCTGCTGCCTCAGCCAAGGCAAGACAATTTTCTCGCCCGCATCAAAGGTTTGCGTTTTGGGGCCTACATCAATGAGAATGGTCTTCCCGCCAGCGCGAAAAACTGAACAGTCTCCTTGCCCAACCGCCAGGAACGACAGCTCCCCTGATGGAGCTCCGCCGCACCCTATAGCGAACGCGAGCAGCAAGGCCAGGCCGAACTTCACGGTGCAGGCCTCCGCTTGAATCGCCATAGAGCCAGACTCACAAAATAGAAAATGGGTATCCAATAGACTGAAAACGCCGGAACTTCTACCGCGGCGAAAGGCAGCACCCCCAGCGAGTTCACTACCCATTCTAGATATGTGCAAAATGGCGCCACGCCTACGGACATCAGCCATCCTCCCAGGGAAGGCGAAACCAATGAAATCAGCCAGGCCAAGAGCCCTCCAGCGACGATCGGCCCAATCGAAACTCCAATCATCAGGTTTGCGAGGATCGAGATGAGGGAAACGCGACCAAATATCAAGGCAACAATCGGTGCGGAAGCCAAGCTCGCAACAAAACTCGCCTGCGCCCCTCGAAGCAACCACTCCTTCCCGCCGCGCGGAGCGTCTAAGGGCATAAACAGCGAGAGCGCGGCAACCGTCAAAAACGACAAATAGAAGCCAATATCAAAAACACTGCGTGGATCGAGAAAGAACTGTGCGATTGCCGCAAGCCCTGCCGCGGAAAGTAGATCCCCCTCCCGGCGCACGAGATAGGCCGACATCATGACTCCAACCATAACCACCGCACGCAAAACAGGTGGACGAAACCCCGTAGCGCCGGCGTAGATCAAGAGAAAGAAGAGCAACAAGACTAGCTGCGCCCAGCGGGGAATGGGTAGCTTGGACAGGACGAGCTGAAATGCGACCGCAAAAATCATGACATGAAGTCCCGATGCCGAAACAATGTGAACGGTGCCTGTACGCGCAAGATTTTCTTGTAAGTCTTTATCAAGCAACGCATCGAGATTGAAGCAGAGCGCATCTGCGAGTCGAGCGTGCCGAGGCGACAGGCTGGTCGCCGCAAATGAGATAAAGCTCTGCCGCCAGCTCATTCCCCAGCGAAAAATCGGCGATCCGCTCTGTAAAACGGTTACCTCATTGTCCTCCCCAATGAACATTGTGCCAATTACGCCCTTACTCAACCAAAACTGTTCGCTACCCTCCTTTAGAGTTCGCACAACTCCTTTAAGATGGATTCGGTCCCCTAAGCTCAAGGAAGTTTTCGATTCACCCAGGAATAAACCTAGCCGTGTTCCGCCGCCTTCGGCAATGCACCAATCTCCGGATTTTCCCGTTCTTGGAACCGTAACAATGTCCATCGTTCGATTTACGAACTCTCGCTCCATCAAGCTCTTCGCGGGGGAGGGCGCCGTCAAAATCCCAACAAAAACCAAGGCAAGCGCCGCAAATCTAGTCGTCCAATTCGAAGCCACAGCTAACACTGGCACCAGGAATATCATCTGCCATGGATGAGCGCGACAAGACAAAGCGAGCCCCATCGCAATCGCGTAAAGCACTATGGGGCGGGATTGGAGCTCTTTAACGATCGGCGGCATCGCGCATCTTCTTGAGTCGCCGTTCCGCGATTTCGCGAATCGTTAGGTTTTCCAGGTCCGGCCGCACAGGAAACCTTGACCGGACAACTGGGGTTTCATTTATTGGCTTTTTCAACCGTCGAACACCAAATCTAATCTCTTTGAACAGGTACTTATCTTCGGCGATATCGGCAAGTTTGACCAGAATCTTTGGCTCCAACATACGCAGTTCCTGCGCCCAAGCAGAGCCATCCACCGCTACCCAAACGGTCCCTCGGTCGAATCGCTCTGGTGCAGATTTGGTGGCGAGGAGCGGCCCCACGACAAGGTCCCATTCACGCAAGGCCCGTTGCGCGCGGGCCGAGCGCAAGACTTGCTTGGCACCAATCGCGCCCGGCAAAATGGAAAGTAATCGTTTCACTCTTTTGTCACCACCCCGCATTCCACCTTAAAGAGGCTTGCTTTGTCAAGAATTTTCTTACTTATGAGTTCTTTTTCGGTGCAAGTTAAGATCACCTGGCCCGCATTTTTCACAACCCAAGCTGAAAGTTGCTTCCTCCGGCTCGCGTCTAGATCACTCAAAATATCGTCAAGCAAAAGCAGGGGTGCTTTGCCTAAGCGCTTGGCGTGAAGTTGCAAGGTTGCCATCTTTATCGAGATTACGCAACTGCGTTGCTGCCCCTGACTTCCGAAATACCTTGCTTCTGTTCCCGCTACTGAAATTTGTAAGTCATCGCGGTGCGGACCGATAGTTGTCGTTTTTCGAAGCAAGTCATGATTCCGCGTTTGGGCAAGGGCAGATTGTAGCTCGGCTTCGTCCTTCGGCGCGTAAGTCAACGACAAAGACTCTCCCTCGCCTAAATCCGCTTGGACACCCGCCGCGATTTCGGCCAAGGATGTAACAAAGGCGAGCCGAAACAACCGTAGTGCCTGTCCATGTTCGGCTAGCTGGGCTTCCCAGACCTCAAAACTCTCGGGGTCAACATAGGAGTCATTCGCCAGTTTGAGCAGCGCGTTGCGTTGCTCAAGTGCCCTTTTGTAAAGCGTGAGGTGCTGCAAGTAGGCGGGGTGAGTTTGGCTTAGCTCTAGATCCAAGAATAACCGCCGCTCGGAAGGATCGCCTGATACGATCGCGAGATCAAGACTACTTACACAAACGCATGGTAGCCTGCCAATCAGATCAGCGGCCCTTGGTAACCCCAAACCATTAATTTTCGCTCGCTTGCGAACTCCTACTTCAAGTTCAATCGAGACACTCGTTCGACCAACTTCTCCTTCAAGTTTGCACGTCGTACATCCATGCGAAATTGCGTCAGAGTCTTTAGTTCCCCGTAAGAGTCTAGTGGTTGAAAGTAGATGCACAGCTTCTAGGAGGTTGGTTTTTCCTTGGGCGTTTTGACCATGCACGACATGAAACCCCTCACCAAAAGAGAGTTCCAGAGCGCAGTAATTCCGAAAGTTTTCCAATCGAAGGCTCGAAAGTGCGAAGCTTTCCCGGCTCTCTAAAGAAGAACCCATTTAATTGATATAACCTATGGTTATTATTAAGCAACCCCATTTTTGGGGAAAACACCTTCGCGGCGATGCCAACGAACACCCCCAATAACTTGTTGAAAACCCCAGGGGTAACTCTGGCGCTATCCCCAAATCAAAAGACCACGGAGTTTTTCCGCGAGAATCCCCAAGGGTTTTGTCCGGGTAATTCACATCAATCCTTTTGAGCGACCAAACTTCATAACAACAGCTTCGGCAAGGTAGATCGGGTGAACGTTTGGCGGGTTTTCGATTTTGATTCGGGTCGCGATGGGGTTCCAAACTTGCTGAAGCATGCGATTTTGAATCGCTTCAGCGAGCTCGGGGAAGCGGTCACACATCTTTTTTAGCGCGAAATACTCCTCCTGGGTCATGGAGCGCAAATCGCCAACGTGATCCTCCCAGGGATGTTTGCCAAGCACGTAAGGAGCGGGCGTAAATCGCGGCATAACCCGACGCTCGTGAACCACCACGGTCCCAGCCGCCAAATCTCCGAGCCTTTGAGATCGCGTGTTCGTGAACATAGCCACGAGCCCAAAGAAGTAAGCTCCGGGCAGGAAATCGGCGGGACGAATAAGGTTCCGACCGAGCGCGGCGGCAAAGGTTATGGGTGTACCGTCAGCCATTCTCACCCTGATCCCCGCGGTCTTCTTACCAAGCGTCTGACCGTTCCACAGGGCCTCAAAGAGGATGAAATAGAGAAAAGGCCCCATGGTTGCCCCAAACATCATGAGCGGGACGGCCAGTGCCGCCCCAAGTTCACCCAAAAGCCCGGCCGCCAACGAAAAGATGATCGAACAAACCACGAAGCCGCCGAAGTAGATCAGCAAGTCAATAACTTGGGCCAAAACACGGCTACCCAGCGCCGCAACCGGGAAGGTGATAACCGTTTTTTCGGGGCTCAAAACTGCGAGATCAGACATCTTCCTCTCCATTTTGGCCCGATCCGATCATAATCGGCTATGCGCGCGCAAAAAAACGCAATTCGGGGGTGGTCATTCTTGGCTCCAGCGTTCGCGCATTTGTTGGCCTTTGCCCTCATTCCCATGGGCTACGCGTTCTACATCAGCCTTTCCAAGATCAATCTCTTTCGAGGTGATAGCAAGCTGGTTGGATTCGAAAACTATTCGCGCGCAATCCATGAAGATTCTTTCTGGAGCGCTCTATGGAATTCGTTTCGCTACGCGGCGATGAGTGTTCCGGCTGGGATCGCAGTTGCCCTGCTGGTTGCTATCTTGGTCAATCAGAAGTTGCGCGGCATGACGTTTTATCGAACGGTGTTTTACGTTCCCGCGATCGCCTCAGGAATCGCGACGGCGATGCTTTGGATCTACATTTTCCTCCCCGATTCGGGATTGATCAATATGACTATGCAGATCGTTCAAACGGTTTTTCAACCGGGCAAGACGAAAGACCAGGCTTGGAATATCAACTTCTTGAACCAGTCAGAGTGGGCCATGCCCGCTTTGGCTTTTATGTCAATATGGACAGGTTTAGGGCCTAGAATGGTACTTTTCGTGGCGGGCCTTATTGGAATCCCCGCGCCCTACTATGAAGCCGCCCAGCTTGACGGCGCGACTTCGTGGCACTGTTTTTGGAAGATCACAGTGCCCATGCTAACACCGACAACCCTGTTCGTTGTGATCACCAGCACCATCGGCGCGATGCAGGTTTTTACGCCCGTTTATCTGATGACCAAGGGCGGCCCGGAATACTCGACCGACGTTATCGGTTATCACATTTACACCGAGGCCTGGGTGAACTTCAACACGGGGTTGGCTTCGGCAAAGTCCTTTATCTTGCTTGCCATCATCGCGATTATCTCGCTTTTCCAATGGAAGCTGATGGAGAGCCGAATGGACTCGATCTCAGCCTAAAGCGGCATTCACCGTAGCGCAGCGGCAAAATCATCCCCCGATCTACGGCAAACTAGCATCAAAGAAGTCGCAAGGCCCCAGATTCCAAATCTAACAACCGCTTCTTAACCGGAAGCGTCCCGCCATACCCGCCTAACTTCCCATCGGCATTGATCACGCGATGACAAGGGACTATGATGGCGAGGCAGTTTCGACCGTTCGCGCCACCAACGGCTCGAGTCTTGAGCTCAGAGCCAAGGATTCGGGCAATATCCACGTAACTGCGCGTGTGCCCGTATGGAATCTTGAGAAGCTCGCTCCAAACCTGCCTTTGGAAAGGCGTTCCGCCGAGGCGAATCGGGGTTTTGAACTCATTGAGGTCGCCGTCAAAGTAAGCTCTAAGTTCAGCTTGGATGCTCCGGATAATCTCATGCGAGCCAGTTTGGGCCCCGACTTCGCGCTCGCGCCCCGTGCCCGCGAACTCCAACATAAGTAGAGCCGAATCGTCGGCAACCGCAACCAAGTGGCCAACGGGCGAATCAAAAACTTGCCTATACACCCAACAACTCCCGTGCATTTGCTCGCGCCACTTCGGTAACCGCCTCGCCCCCAATCATCCTCGCGATTTCTTCAACCCGTTCATCCGGGCTCAATAAATAAACGCTGGTTTGCACGCGGCCCCCACTTTCTGATTTTTCGATCCGAAAATGGGTTCGCGCCCGACTTGCGATTTGGGGGAGATGACTGATGGCGATGACCTGGTAGCTTTCCGCCAAAGCTTCAAGTTTTCGCGCTACGGTCGCTGCCGCCTTGCCGCTCAGCCCGGCGTCAACCTCATCAAAAATTAACGTCGGGACGCCCGCCTTCCCCGCCAAAACCGTTTTCAACGCAAGCATGGTTCGTGAGATTTCGCCTCCGGAAGCGATCTTTGCCAAGGGCCGCTCGGATTCGCCGGGATTCGCACTAAAGAAGAACTCAATCTTGTCGCCTCCGGACGCATCAATGGCGCGGGGCTCAACTTGAACCGTAAACGACGCTTTCTCCATCGCCAACTCATGAAGCTCAGATGTTACAGACTTTGAGAAAAGGCGCGATTTGTCGGTTCGAATTGCCGTCAACTGAGCGACGACCGACTCCAAAGCGGTCCGGAATTCTGCAACGGCGGCCTGTAGTTGGGTCTCATCCAGGCCCTCTCCGGTGAGCATATCAAGCTCGGCCCGCGCTTCTTCAAGGGCCAGCAATACGGCGGTCTCATCATCCCCATATTTGCGGCGCAGCTTCTTGAGGTTGTCAATTCTAGCGGCTGTATCTTCCAAGATTTGGGGGTCGGCTTCGAGTTGATCCGCGTAGCGCCGTAGTTCATGCAAGCTGTCTTGAAGCAAATAATAAGCTGACTGGATTTGGGAATGGGGCTCGCTCAGGAGCGGATCAAGGCGCGCGCAGGCCTCGAGATCGCGGACGCTCTGCCCGATCCGTTCAAGGGCTGCCCCTTCGTCGTCAGTCATTCTTGCCAGAACCCCTAGCGTGGCATCTGAAAGCCTGCCTACATTTTGCATCCGAGAAAGCGCGGATTCAAGCTCCTCCATTTCGCCTGCTTTTGGGGAAACTGTCTCAATTTCCGCGATCATGAATCGCAGCATATCCACCTGCCGCTCTCGATCCCTCACCCCTTTGCGAAGGGAGTTCAAACGTGAGTTGGCGCTATCCCAATCGCCATAGGCCGCCCGCACTTTTTCCAAAAGCGAGAACGCGGGCTCGCCGATCCAGAGGTCGAGGTAGTCGCCATGACGATCAGGTTGGAGGAGAGTTTGGTGGTCGTGCTGGCCGTGAAGATCTACCAGTTGCTCGCCGAGTTTGCGCAAAGCTGAAACCGCAACCAGCTTTCCCGCAACTCGACATTGCGAGCGGCCCTCCGCTAGGACTTCGCGCTGGATAAAGAGCTGCCCGTTTTCAAGCTCCAGCCCCAAGTCGGCGCAAAATCGAACTAGATCGGGTGACCTGGAAAGGTCGAAAACAACCGAAACAACCGCCCGAGATGCGCCAGTTCGAACCAAATCACTATCCGCTCGCTCGCCCAGCGCAAGCTCGATCGCGTCCACCAGGAGCGATTTTCCCGCCCCGGTCTCACCTGTCAAAACCGTTAGCCCGGAACCAAGCGATAGGGTAGATCGCTCGATGATGGCAACATTTTCAACAGAAAGTTCGATAACCATGGATGACTTTGATGCAATGTTAGCTTATACTGAAAGATGATGCTTACGTCTGCGCTTTGTCTGCTCGTCTTATCGGGGCCGCAAGCGGGTCACGCCCAACTATCTCGCGAGACTAACAAGATGTTGACGCAAATGAAGGTCAGCTATGACCCCGACAATGGTTACTTTGATTATATCCAAGCGGGAAAGTTACTTCAAGAGAAGAAATATTGGCTCTATGAGGTGGCGATGAACCCAAACGGAATCGCTAACTTTCTTGAAGGGGATTCAAAAACCGCAGAAACCGAAGAGGAGGATTCCCGCAAGGCTGAGGTGCGGGAGTTTGCTAAAACCGTTCAAAACAAAACCCCTCTCGAAATCAAGCGCATGGCAATGCGGCAATTTCGCGAGGTGTTTCCCCTCCTGGAAGCTGCGCGCAAGAAAGGCGTGCGCGATCCGCGCAACCCCGCGACTTTAGACCAGGACACGCTTTTTCCTGAGTATTCGGAGTTCAAAACTCTGGTCAAGTTTCTTTCCCTCGTCGCGGTGGACGTTGATCAAGCCGATGGTCGCCCGATTATTGCCACGGGTCACCTCATGGATTGCTTTAGAATTTCGGATGCGCTGGCAACTTCGCCGACTCTCATAGCGGCGTTGGTCGGCAAGGCTGTCCACGCACTTGCCTTCCTTTCGGTCGAAAAGAATTTGTCGCGACTGACCTTGCCCGAATGCGATGCCCTTGATCGCTACGCGGCGAGCTTTTTGAGCCAGGAATCGCCTCTGGCCAAGAGTGTTCGGGCCGATAGTCGCTGGGTTTTGACCTTTGTGGATAAGCTCTTCCAGCTTGACCCAAAGACGATTGACCCGGAGAGTGGGATGGTTCCGGCGAGCTTGTTGGCGGCGATCAAGAAGGTTCCAGCGAGCACTCTGCCCGGCTACGCGGCGAAGGTGAAGGCGAAACTTGAAGCGCAAGTAAACGAAGTTGAGGAACTTCTTGCCAAGGACGAGCGGGCTTGGGTGGCTTACCTGGATGAAAGAGCTTCTTTCGGCGCGGACGTGCGCAAGAACGAGTTTATTGATGGAGATCCAGAAGCGCCATTAGAAGACCGTGTTGTGAACACCGTTGGGCCTGTTTATGAGCCGATCGTCCAAGTGTCCTTAATGCAGCAAACCCAGATGCGGCTCTTGCGAGTTTGTTGCGCTGTAATCAATTACAAGTGGCAAAACGGCTCTTATCCAGCCTCGCTCAAGCAAGCCGGCCCTGCCGAAATGATGACCGACCGAGTGACCGGCCAACCCTATCGCTACCGCATCACGGGCTCGGATTTCGAAGTCATCGCCCAGGGCTCGAAGAGTTTGGGAGATATCAAATTGCGCTGGCGAAAGGCCGCAACCGAATCCGGCAACCCGCCCCCGGCCCCGGGCTCACAGCTTCCAGCAGTTCGCCCTAATGAAAGAAGATGATCGCTCTTATTGCCGCATTGGTTTTGTCGCCCCAAGTTGGGGTGGATGCCGCCAGCCCCGAAAGCACGGCTAAGGCATTCGGTTTCAAATATGACCCCAACAACGGATTGATGGATTATCTTCACGCCAGCGCCATCCTCAGGAGTGAAGATTATCCCATGTACGCATTCATTCATTACAACGCTAAGGCGGCGATTGAGCAGACATATTCCTTTGGTGGCAGCCCCGAAGAGGTAGCGAAAGCGCAGGGGCGGTACAAGAAGTTGCAAGACCGCCTGGCTCCGTTGCCGCATCTGGCGCGATTGAGGGAGATGCGAGATAAGTTTAAGAGGGCCATAGATTCAATTGAGGCAGCCCGCAAGAAAAGTGTTTGGGACCCGCTAGATGGCTCCGAGCCGAGTTCGTTTGCAATCCAGAGCTATCGGCAACTGCTTAATGCTGCGCAGTTTTTGACCGAAGTCATAGCTCCGGTAGAGCGGGCGGAAGGGCATCCGATTCAAGCCACCGATCACATTCTGGATGCGCTCAGAGTCGCTGATTTTATTGAGTCCGCGAATGTTTTCGGGTCTGCCATAGTGCGGGGGCAAGCTTTGCAGTCTATTGCAAATGACGCCGCGCGATTGTCACTTCCAGAATGTAGCGCACTCAACAAATACGTGGTCGACTATCTCGGCAAAGGGGTGCCGATGCGCGGCGCCATGTTGAAGACGGTTAAGGTCACGACAGACCTAAATTAGCAAGGCGTTTCAGCTGGATGCGCGTGTCGTGATCGAAAGCGGCCTCCGGAATGCCTCGCTTGAGGCGGAGATTCGTGCGATCCCGCCCGCCGCCCGGCCCGCGTATTCGGTGAGGTCTCAAGCAATCATCGAGAAGGAAGCAAAGGAAGTTATCGAGCTCCTGTCGAAAGATGAAGCGGCGTGGGTTGCCTACCTGAACCATCCCGACCATAAGGTAAACCAGCTGACTCCCGCCTCGCCAACTGACCCTGTTGATGTGAAGGTAGCCATTCATTTCAAGGCCGAGAAAATCCGGTTCCCTCCGTACGTTGAACGAGCGCTCACGCTAACGACTCAAATGAGGCTGCTTCGCGCCAGCAACGCTGTCGTCGAGTATCGCTGGAATCACGGCTACTATCCTGCCTCGCTGAAGGAAGTCGCGCCTGCCGAGATTATCACGGACCGTGTAACGGGAAAGCCCTTTCGCTATAGGATGGTTGGCTCGGACTTCGAGCTGATAGCCAGCGGCTCAAACCAAACGGGGGATATCAAGTTGGGCTGGTCCAGACTAGTCGGCCCCCTAGTTTCCCCTCCTCCCGCCGGCCCGGGCTCACAGCTATTAGCAGTTCGCCCTAGAGTTGAGCGTTAGTGAGGATGGAGTCGACGGCAGTCGCTCGGCGTCGTCCTGGCCGCCGTTGGTTGCTGGTCCTCGTTCCGTTGGCTATGGTGGCGTTCGTATGGTGGTGGATGACCAGACAATCGCCTCTACCGAAGTTCGTAGACCAGTTCGAGGATCGTATTCTCTACAGGGGACACTTTCGATCTGATGTGGTCTCACCCAAATCGTTCACAACCGTGATCGCTCACAGTCGCGTCACAAACCTATTCATCGAAGCCCCACCGGAGCTAGTTTTGCAGGTAATGCTCGACGAATTTGGAAATGATTCAGTGTGGCTAGTGGGAGGCGGTGTAACTTACGGCGCGCATAAATCCAATGGCGATCCCAGCATGATGTGTTTGATGGGTGCCACGTACCGGGGCCGGAAGGGAACCGATCTTGTGATTGCAAGTCGACCGGAGAGCGTAACAGCAGTGGACCAGCTTATAGCAAGTGTTTGGCCCAGATGGTTTGAAACGAAATTTGGAGAGAGTTTCACTCGACCCCAGCATCTGCGTGTCGATAAGCCCGATTCCGCCTTGCGAGGGGCCGCGATAAATGGCTTGCGTAAGGATCATCTTCCCAGGGCCCAGAAATCAGTGAAGTGAGCCTGCTTACAAAAAAGCCCCGACTGTTTCCAGTCGGGGCTTATCTTATTCCTTAACCCTTTGTCGGCTTACCCGACCACCCTCGGTGGCCTTTCTTGGCTGAGGCCGCTGGCGCGGGGCCGGCGGACTTTGGCTTGTACTTGTTTTTGAACGAAGTAGTCTTGGGCTTACTGCCCCAAGGAGCGCCCGCCGGACGGCCGGCGCTGCCCGGTCGCTCGAATGGCTTGGCTTCTCCGCCGAAGCGAGGATGGCCGTCTGGTCGAGGCGTAGCGTCTCGGCTTACCCAGCGTGGCTTCTTATCCGGTCGGCTATCGCCTTGAGGGCGATCGTTGCTCCAAGGTCGGCTCTCGCGGTTGTAGGACCGGTCGCCCCCGTTTTGAGGACGGCTATCGTGGTTGTTGGGGCGGTCTCCTTGGGGGCGATCATTGCTCCAAGGGCGGCTTTCCCGACTATCTCGGTTGTACGGACGGTCTCCGCCATTTTGTGGTCGATCATTGGTCCAAGGTCGGCTTTGAGCTTGACTATCTCGATTGAAGGGCCTTCCGCCTCCGCCAAATCGCGATCCTTCTCGCGGCGTGCGATCATTGCTCCAAGGCCGTCGCTCGTCATTATTCGGGCGGTTGCCTTGATAGCCGCCGCCTTGAGGACGATCATTGCTCCAAGGTCGTCGCTCGTCATTGTTCGGGCGGTTGCCTTGATAGCCGCCGCCTTGCGGTCGGTCGTTGCTCCAAGGTCGTCGCTCGTCATTGTTCGGACGGTTGCCTTGATAGCCACCACCCTGGGGGCGATCATTGTTCCAAGGGCGATTGCCTTGATACCCATTGCCTTGGCCCTGGGCCCGGTCGCCCCCTTGCGGTCTTGAATCTCGGTTGAACGGACGATCTCCCTGTGGACGATTGCCTTGGTAGCCGCCGCCTTGGGGACGCGAGTCTCGATTGTAAGGGCGATCACCCTGGGGGCGATCGTTGTTCCAAGGGCGATTTTCGCTCGAAGGGCGATCATGGTTCCAAGGTCGCTCGGGCTGAGGAGCGCGCGGGGCTCGCTCTTCGGTCGAAACTTCGGGAGTTTCAGTTACGGCTGATGCCAAACGATCTCGCTCTCGCGTTCGCTCTTTTCGCTCGACTCGCGGGGCACGATTGGGTCGCTCGGATCGGTTGCGGGGTCGCAGCGAATCCGGATTGAATCCGGGCTTAAAGCTGGCGGGAACCGATGTGCTGGTATCGCAGATGCGAAGCTCCATACCCATGAGTTTCTCGATATCCTTCACGTCGCGAGCTTGCTGAGGCATGGCGAGCATAATCGCCCGGCCCTCTGCTCCGGCTCGGCCGGTTCGCCCGATACGGTGGATGTAGTCATCGGCGCACTCGGGAACATCAAAGTTGATGACCAGCGAGATGTCCTTCACATCAATACCGCGAGCGGCGATGTCGGTAGCGACGAGAACGCGGAAATGGCCTTGCTTAAATCCGGCCAGCGCTTCTCGGCGCTGCGCCAAAGTTCGATCGGCGTGAAGTTCGGCAGCGGTGTGGCCATCGTCTCGAACCGATTTGGCGAGCTTTCGCGCGCCGTGCCGGGTTCGGGCAAAAACCAAAACCGTGCCTTGGTTATCGTAAAGCAGCTCAGTCAGTTTGGTTTTCTTCTCTTCGTGAGTTAAGAATACGAGTTCCTGATCAATGAGATCAGGGATTGAGAAAGCTTTGTCAACTTCAATGCGAACTGGATCAACCTGATAGCGCGAGGCAAGCTGCTCGACGTCCTTAGGGAAAGTCGCGCTAAAAAGCATCGTTTGGCGATTCTCGGGCAACTCGTCTAGGATTCGCATAATGGCAGGAGCAAAGCCCATATCAAACATGCGATCGGCTTCATCAAGCACAACGATGGAAACATTGTTCAATCGAACTGTACGCTGATACATATGATCTTGCAAACGGCCCGGCGTCGCGACAATCACTTTTGGATTGTTGCGAAGCTCATGCTTCTGGCGAAGCATCGAAGCTCCGCCAACAACGAGAACGCACTGCACGTTCAGTTTTGAATAAGTTTCAGCGATTTGCTGGGCGAGCTCGCGGGTAGGAGCGAGGACAAGTCCAACTTCGCCTGATTTCAGGTTCTCCACCATGGGGAGGCCAAATGCGAGGGTCTTTCCGGTTCCGGTTTGAGCGATGCCGATGAGGTCTTTGCCTTCAAGGGCAACGGGGATTGCTTCAGCTTGGATGGGCGTAGGGATAGTGATGCCTTGATTCTCAAGAATCCGGCAGAAGTGGGCGGCAACACGAAGGTCACCAAAGCCCGAGGCTAGTGTAGTTTCAGACATGATTTTGGGTGCGCCTCTAAAGCGCCTATTTGTGAACTGCCAAGGATCAGACAGGTTCAAGCCGAGGCAAATTCAATCGGGAACCTGGGGCGCAAGTTGCGTCCTCAAAAATGGGATCCCTGCGCATCGCCAGACCTTATAGGTTTAGCGTAGGCAGAGTGTACCAGCTTGGGGTGTGGAAAAAGCAAGTTTCTTTTTTTGTGGGGCGTTCGGGAAGTTCAATTCCCTGGTCTAACAAAGTCCAACGCTTCCAACCTCCATCGAATTGGGTTAAGCTTCAAGCATGCTTTCCTTCATCCTAATCGGTCCCGACCCAATGCCAAATCCCTGGAAAGACCCTGGTGAAAACAAACTGGCTTGGATTCAATCGCCACACTGTGACCTTAGACCCAGCGGCTCTACAATTGACACAATCGTGATTCACGCCACCGCTGGCTCTACGCTTGCGGGAACGACCAAGTGGTTCCAAGCCCCCGAATCCAAGGTAAGCGCACACTTTACAATCGGCAAAGATGGCTCGATTGTGCAGAACGTCAGCACATTCAACCGAGCATGGCACGCGGGGGTGAGCAAAGATGCCAATGGGCGAGAGAACCTCAATCATACTTCCGTCGGCATCGAGATCGTAAACCTGAACGACGGCAAAGACCCCTACACCGAAGCCCAATATCGGGTGCTAGACAACCTGCTGGCCGTCTTGTTGAGAAGATTTCCGGAGGTGAAATCCTTCGTGAGCCACGAATACATCGCGGAACCCAAGGGTCGTAAGAATGACCCGAAAGGGCTTGATTGGGGGCGGATAAAGCGATTTGAAAGCCGTGTGAAATTCTACTACGGCCAAAAATCGGGCTAGGCTGTCCTGCGTCGAGCTACCCACAGCAAAAGCGCAATAAGTGTGAGTCCGGCGAGGCCCCCTTGGAGTAGCGTGTTGCTTCCTGCTGGCTGAACAGGGTATCTGGGCTCCTTCATCTTCGGCGTGGCCGGCTTCGCCACCGTTTGTTTCGCGATGCTTCCGGCATCGGGGATCAAATCAGAAGACCCCTTAAGGTGACCCGAGATGGTTGCGGTGCCTGTGTTAGCGTTAACGTCAATTACGATTGCCCCAGATCGAGCGGTATATCCAAGAGCCAAGTTGTAAGGATTGCTTGGGCTCGGCGCTTCAAGATAGAACAGCTTAAATGCTGCGCTTGGCAAAGCGTCAATGCACTCTTGTCGGTAAGGATCGGTCGGCGGCAAAGATTGAATCAGGCTGGTAGCGGCCGCACGCGCCTGGGCGTCAGAAATCAAAGGCGTACCAGACGGGAACGCGTAGGTGTGGGGCACGGAAATGCTGATAAGGTCGCCAGAAAACATGCTCAGCTCCAAGGTGACTGTTCCGCCGGGAGACACTTCGATGTTATTCGAGGCGGATTCAAAGTGTACAACCGCAACGCCGTCAAGGTACCGAGGTTGGAGATCCGGGCGATCCGTTGCCCCGAGAGTGCACCTGCCTCGACGGTATGAACTTCGCCACAGGTTCAGATTTGTCAGGGCGGATTGAGCGCGTTGAAATGCTTGCTCTTCATTGGTTACAAGAACCTGTTGTCCGCCTTGTTTCACCTTATCGTCAACGAGGCCCGCCCGGTCCTCATTAGCAACAGATCGGAACGAACCATCATCAAAAACGCTGATCAACGCCGAGCCCTTCTGAAACTCCACAACGCGCTCTCTTTCCGTGTTTTGGATCGACTTGCTCCAGCCGGATTCTTCATCTCCAACAAGAACCCCCACCGACGCATAAACCGCCGCATGGCTTGAAGGGGGCTGTTCAAGCGGCACGCCAACTTGGGCGGACGCCGGAAGCCACGTGGATAGCGGCAGAGCCACAACCAGAAGAATTCTCATTCGAAGCTTAACATTCATCAGTAATACCATCCGAGCGGACTAACCTTATTGGTTCCATTGTAAACCCCATTCATGCGCGTGAACTTATCACCTAAAACGGTAAAGTCATTTTTATCCAGTAAACGCTTCTTGCCCGTCACATCATCGAAAACGTTTATTCGCTGACGGCTAACTATGTGCGCAACTGTCTGATCAATTGTATTGTCAATCGCGAACGACCCAGTCGCATAGGCTGCCATCGCCTCGGATGCATCCGCGAAAACCGAAACCTTGAAGGCCACCACCGCATGATTCTTGATGAGATTTTCGAAACATACACTGAAAAAGGGCCAAAGGGCCCTTTCGAATGCGTCATTGCAACCGCAGTGGCAACAATCGAGCCACAGGAGCGAAATAGGCGGGTTGCCCGTTGTGTTGAATGGTGGTAATGTCCCGACTCCGACAACTGTTTGCATAAATGCCTCGTAACTGTCGCGCCCTTGTGTCCAAGCAGGTGAAGGCGCGGCGGCATCTGAAATCCTTGCGAATAGCACCTGAGGCGACAATGAATCTGTCTGGTGCATGTTAAACATCAAGCCCGGTTTAACAAGGGGAGATGATGCGCTGAATCCGTGGGAGTTGATGTACACAACAGTCGTCCCTGTGTTCAGTCTCTGAAAAACTGTGCTCGACGTCCAGCCTAAACCTTCCTGGTAAGTGTCGTAGAGCATGTAATGAGACGGATTGATCATCCGGTTTTTCCAAATGAGTCCCCCGTTTCCACCAGGGATGGCGACAAATTTGCTGTGGTCAAACCCGCCGACCCGATTTTTTACCATGCATTCAGCATACTTTGTATCTGTCGAGCCATCATTGCCCGTAGCCACCATTTTGACCTTCAGGAGCTGATTGGGGGCAAACCGAGTGCTATCGAACCAACGGGTTCGAGTTGCGTGTTGCATTAGCTCGTTAACTGGATGGACTTCTTCCCACACGGGAACAGGGTCGTCACCAATCCATATTCTAATGCTCGTTATCGAAGAAGTAGGCGAGCTGAGGTTAATCGTTCCACTGGCCTTGCAATGAGTTCCGCTCCAATACATTGGCTGATGCATTGTTATTGTCAGGGCGGCATGTGCGCTGGCGAAGAGCGATATTGTTGCGCACATCGTGCAGAATCTGATTAGTCGCCCAAGTGCGAGAACATCCATCTTCACACCTTACCCCCCCCCCTAGGATGGTTTGTCAAGGGCTCTAATTTTGTATTCACCAAAGATGAAATCGTGAAGTGGCCGAAGCTACGAAATGGGATATGCTTCAACCTTGATATCAGCCCTCTTGCTTCTTATGAACCCAAGCTCACCCACCGAACTGCGGGCCTTCCTGCGTCAGCCTAACCCTGCGTTTCGTTGGGAAGAGCAATCCCGGAAGGGTGACTTGGTGGAGATAAGGATGACCAGCCAGAAATGGCAAGGGGCCGACTGGAAGCACGATCTTGTCATCGCGAATCCTCCGGTTCGAAAGGGCACCAGCGCGATCCTTTACATCACCGGTGACCGCGTGGATCGAGCCGACCTGCCGTTTATGCGAGAGGTTGCAAAACAAGCCAAGATGCCCGTGGTTGGAGTGTTCGGCATTCCCAATCAGCCACTCTATGAGATGGAGGAAGACGCACTGATTGCTTACACCTTCGGTAAATATCTGGAAACGGGTGATGCCAGTTGGCCCCTCCTTTTCCCAATGTCAAAGGCAAGCATTACCGCGATGGATGCGGCCCAGCAATGGAGCAAAGGCGGAATCAAAGACTTTGTGGTATTTGGTGCAAGCAAGCGCGGTTGGACAACATGGCTAGCCGGAGTAAGCGGTGACAAACGGATCAAAGGAATCGCGCCGGCGGTCTTTGATAACCTCAACTTTACCGCCCAACTAAAACACCAACTCGCGAGTTGGGGGAAGTATTCGGAGATGATTTCGGATTACACTGAGAGCGGGCTCATCGAACTTTTGGAGTCCGACCGGGGCAAAGCCCTCGCCCGAATGACCGATCCTTACTCGTATCTTGGCGATCTCAAGGTGCCCGTGCTGATCATGAACGGCTCCAATGATCGCTATTGGACGGTGGACGCCCACCGCCAATATCTCGATGCCATCAAGACTCCCAAGTGGCTTTCGATCGTCCCCAACTCTGGCCACAACATCAGCGATCCACAGGTGGCCTCGACTCTAGCGTTCTTCGCCCGGGCTTGTGTGGGGACGCTTACTGGTGGATTACCGAAAGCCAGGGATAAACGCCAAAAGGGAAAGCAAACCTGGTCGGCCACCTCGAAAACCCTTGATTTCCGGGATTCCGTCTGGAAGGCAAGAAAAGGGGAACCAGAGGCGAATGAGGCGATGTTTACCTCGGTAATACTTGAAGCCGATGGAGTGCAGGGAGTTTTCTCGTCGCCTGTTTCAGTGACTCGCCGCAAGGGCTAATCCGCATCGGTTAGCAGTCTAGTTGCTCTCTTGCAGGATCAGTGAACCATCCGCTAGCTAAACCCGAGCCATCGGTAAAGGCGTGAACCGCTCCGCAACAACGGGCTCATCATCTCGCACAATCTCGTTGTAAAGCGAATCTCGCTCAACCGCAACGCGTCCGACTTCCTCGATCATGCGAATCATGTTGGCGCGGGTTAGCATTTGCTTTTTGTTCCCAAGCTCGCCGTCTTTGTAGGTGATCTCGTATTCGTTTACGGTGCCGTCAACATCGTCGGCGCCGTACCAAATCGCGGCTTGGGTGACGGGGACGGTGTTCATAATCCAGAAGCTCTTGATGTGCTCGAAGTTGTCCAGCATGAGGCGCGAAACGGCGATGTTTCGGATATCGGTATCGGCGGTGGCGTGGGGGACTTCTTCGAGTTCGGTTCCCTCTGGGTGGAAGCTGAGCGGGGTCATCGTGAGGAAATGGCCCGTTTCATCTTGCAGTTCGCGAAGCTGAACGAGGTGGTCAACGCGCTCTTCCAGGGTCTCAATATGGCCGTACAGCATGGTTGCGTACTGCTTCAGGCCAAGCTTAGCCGCAACTCGCGCCACCATCATCCATTCTTCGCCGCGAAGCTTCCGACCGAAGAGTTCTTGGTGAACGCGGTCGCTCAAAACTTCGATTCCGCCGCCGGGCAAGGAGTCCAATCCGGCTTCAATGAGGTCGGCGAGCGCCTGCTCAATGGTGACTTTGCCTTGACGGGCGATTTCGACGATTTCAACCGCAGTGAACGCCTTAACGTGCACACCCGGTCGGGATTCCTTGACCAAACGCACCAGATCGAGATAGTATTGATAAGGCAGGCGCGGATTGATTCCCCCCACCATGTGAATCTCAGTAAGAGGCTGATCCCGATGCCAATCGAGGCGACGCTTCACTTCTTCCAAGCTCATTTCATAAGGAGCGGGGCCGCCTTTTTTGGCGTAAAACGAGCAGAACTTGCAGAATTTGTTGCAAATATTTGTGTAATTTATGTGCTGGTTGGCGACGTAGTAAGTCTTCGCCCCGTGCCTTCGCTCGCGAACAATATTGGCAAGGTATCCGACGCCGGTTAGGTTCGGAGTTTGGTACAAACGCAACCCATCCGCCGGGCTCAGCCGTTGCCCTTGGTCAACCTTGGCATAGATGTCCATGAGGTCGGCACCGACGATTCGTTCGGGAGATAGGGCCATTTCGCTTCATAGGATACCCGAAATTGGCGAAGTTTCACTGTTTAGTGAAACTTCCTTTGCCGCTTTCCGTAATCTGCGGATCAAAGCGAAGTGTTGTAGGACAACGACCAACCCTCCAAAGACTAGATAGAAGAGTGAATACTCCTCTAGTGTGGCGCCGCAATCCCCTCGGCTAACGGAGACATAGTAGAGCGGGTGAGTTGCAACGAGGAAGATTGCGAAGCCAGCGTATCCGCGATGGAGCTTATGGATGATCGTTCGGGTGATTACGAAGGCGGTCAAGCCGCACAAGTAGATCAAGCGAACCCGCCCCGTATGCTCGGCCTCAACCATCATGCCGCCAACATTAGTCCCCGAGCATGCGCTGGCAAGGTTAGCTGCCATCCAACTCGCGCCAAGCAAAGCGATTCGGCTCATGGTTGTTCCTACGATACGATGATTGGAAGTGTGTCACGGTAAAATCGCGCTATGCTAGTTACTACCTTCGCCCTCGCTCTCGCAATCGCCCCATCGTGGCGCGATGTTCTTAAGCAAGACCTCCCCCTCCTCGGCCACCGAAACTGGATTTGCGTTGTTGACGCCGCTTATCCTGCCCAAACCTCGCCCGGAATCAAGATGATTAACACCGGGGCGGATCATGCGACGGTTGTCAATGCCGTTTTGAAATCCCTGAGCGGAACCAAGCACGTCCGACCCGCGATTTACCTTGACAATGAACTGAAATATGTGGCAGAAGCCGACGCAAAAGGGATCACGGGCTTAAGAAAGCTCTTAGATGCCGCCGTAAAGGGTAAGAATCCGATCCGGATGCCCCATGAGGATATCATTGCCAAGCTCGATAAAGCGGGCACAACTTTCCAAATTTTGATGCTCAAGACGAACTGCATCCTCCCGTACACGAGCGTTTTCATGGAGCTGGGCTGCGGGTACTGGTCAGACGGAGCCGAAAAGCGAATGCGAGATAAGATCGGCGGATGACGCCGGAATCGCTTCAGAGAATCGAAGTTGCGCGGCACGTCAGCGACGCTCATATGGTCATTCCCTCTTATCGGGCGGGATTCATCACCGGTTCCGCCGCCGAAGGGATTGCCGATGAGGCTTCCGACATTGACATGGGCTTGTTCTTCGAGACCTTTCCCGGTCGCGATGATCTCATCAGAGTCCGCGAGCGCCTCGACCCCAACCCACCGAAGTGGAAATTGGGCTCATACGATGACGAGGAAATCCTCTACAGCATCAAGATGGAAGGGATTGAAGTTCAATATGGGATTAATACGGTCGCCGCGGGCCAGAACTACGCCGACAAAATCTGCGCGGGCGAAATGGGAACCTCGCCCGAAATCAAAATCGCGATTGGAACGCTCTTTTGCATCCCATTACATGGCGAAGTGATCATTAATGGCTGGAAGGAGCAGTTCAGACAATATCCCGAAGTCTATCGCGACGAAACTATCCGCAAGTTCTTAGCATTGAGACCGCTTGATGACCTGATCCCCAAAATCGTCAACCGCAACGCCGAAATATGGATTCGTCGCGACTTGATTGAGCGGGTTTTTCAAATGTGTGCCGTGCTGGGAGCATTCAATCGGGTCTGGTTTTCGGAGTTTCAGTTCAAAAGGAGCGATGCGTGGTGCGCGAAGCTAACTCTCGCCCCCCTGGAATTCGCCCAAAAGTGCAAACAAGTGGCGGAATTTGAATTCAACGAAGCGATCCCGATAGCGCTAGATTTGGAGCGCGAAACAAGGGCGTTAATCGGCTAGCGAATACTCGGCGAGTTCGGCCAGGGCCTGCTCAACTTCATCCAAAGGCAACCCGATCACGTTTGTCAAAGACCCCACGACGCGCTCGATAAACCCGGCCCCGCGGCCTTGGGCGGCATAGGCTCCGGCCTTGTCCATCGGTTCGCCCGAAGCCACGTAACTCGCGATTTCGCCTTCTGAAATCTCTCTAAAGGTGATCGTTGTTTCTACTTCAAAAGCTTTCTTTCCTCGCGGCCAGAGGATATGAACTCCCGTTATCACGCGGTGATCGTTTCCAGATAGCAGGCGCAACATTCGCCGGGCATCCTCATCGTCCTTGGGCTTGAAAAGCTGTTGCATTTTCTGCGTCCCGCTCACAACCACCAGCGTATCTCCGCCTATGACGATGCTTCCGGGGTGACGCTCGAAGGCTTGTTCCGCCTTGGCTTTGGCGCAGCGCGCGGCGGTCTCCCATGGCCACGGTGCGATCATTGACTCCTCGTCAACATCCGCCTCGAAAACCTGGAAATCGGGTATCAGGCGGCGCAACAAATCTTGCCGCCGGGGAGAGGCGCTTGCCAGAACAACCGGGTAAGCAAGATAATGGGTTACGGACACTAGTTCTATTATTGGTAAAGCGCATCGCAAGGCTCTAGCCTCGCGCCATTTTCATCACAAACTGCAAATCGGGGTCGCCCCGCCATGGAAACTCCGGCATAGCGACCCTTTTTGTCCAGAACGTAAAAGTTCAATCCGAAATCAGGCTTGCCATCTTTTTGGAGTCGTTTTTCGGTCTTTTCCGCAACGCGTTTGAGAGCCGTCATGCCGGCGTCCTTGGGATGAGCGCCACGTCTTAGTTCTTCCACGATTAGGAAGGAGCAAAGGTTATGTAAATTTGCTTCCCCTCGGCCAGTTGAGCCGGCCGCCCCAAAATCGCCATCCACATAAAGACCCGCGCCCAGAATCGGCGAATCACCAACTCGTCCGGGGATTTTGAAGGAGAGGCCGCTGGTGGTGGTTACGCCACAGACTTCGCCCTTAGCATTGATGCCATCGCAGTTAATCGTCCCCCAAACATGCTCAGGGTCGAGCCAGCCTTCTTTTGCCATCTGCATCGCAACCTCCGTTCCGCCGTCGCGCTTTGCGGGATCGAGATAATGACCGGGATCGGTTCGGCGTTTCCATTCCAGCCAGACTTTGCGACTGTTTTCGGTGTTAAGGTCGGCTTCGATTTTGTGGCCCAGTGATCGCGCGAATTCTTGGGCACCCAGGCCAACCAAAAGGTGGTGATCGGTGAGGTTCATCACGGCTTGAGCGATAAGGCTGGGGGTCCGAATCCCCTCTAGGCAAGCGACTCCGCCGGCCCATTTTTTGGGGCCGTGCATGCAGCAAGAATCAAGCTGAACTACTCCATTAGCATTCGGAATCCCGCCATAACCCACGCTGGCATCAAGCGGATCAAGCTCGACAATATTCACCCCCGCAATAAGGGAATCCAGCACATCCTTCCCCTCGGTCATCATTTGGAAAGCGCGCTCAACGCACGTTTGGGTGCCACCGTTTTTGAACTGATGGCCGTTTCCGGAGGCGATAACGAGAGGCTTCGCGGATTGGGGGATGATGATGTTGGCGAAGCTCAAGGGCGCGGCTAAAGAAAGCCCACCAGCGAGAACGGAGCGTCGAGTGATTCTTTGTTCCATGCTCTATTTTGCTCTAGGTTGGGGTTTTGAGGTTTGCCGATACGCCAGAATGTGGAGTAAATAACTCTTGGCAGCGCATGGGGTTTGAGGGGTTGTTAACCGAGAAGGAGGCAACCGCCGCGCTCGCAAGGTGGGATCGGAAGACCAAGAATCTCGTCCGATTCGTTCAAGGGCATGGGATCAGCTACGAGAAGAAGGACATTGGATTTGCCAACTATCATTGGGAGATCGCATCGTTCATTGTCGACGAAGTAATGCAAGGGGAGTTCCTGTTTTTTGCCGCCGAATACGGGGTGTGGCCCGGGTCGAACGCTTATGAGACGTTTCACTTTGTCCGGCAAGCGAATGGCCGAAATGTTGACATCAAGGAATGCCGGGGCGAGATACTTTTCGGAGGATCGGCGTATGCCCGGAGCATTGTCCACACCGCATTGATCTCGGATTGGGATGTTTGTCTAGCCGCGATGGAGCCACACCGACTTTGGTATTGGAGCCACGAAAACTGGCTGCGGTTCATTAGCGAAGATCTCGAGATTGTTCAGTGCGTGCGAGATCGCTTCGGTTTGCCCCGAAACGAATGGGAAGACCCCGGCCTTGGATTGGAGCACGGGAGTTCCTACTGAGGGATTTGCTTTAACGGTAACGAGCTTCGCGCCGATGCGTCTTGCTAAAGGAGTTAACCAATGGTGCTTTCATTGCTTGTCGGACTAGGTATTCAGGCTGCGGCCACGATAACTCTTTGCGACGAAGAGATCAAACTCGACGCCTTGCTGAACCATGTAGCGGTCTCCAAAGGGTTGGAACTCGACCGAACCGGTATTCCTAACCTGTGGATGAATGTGAGGGTTGACAAACTCAGCGCCGAGCGTTTTTGTGGGGCGATCGAGGCCGCCACTGGAGGTCGCATCACCACCGACGAACGACAATTGCGTTTTAAGCTCAAGCCGCAACTTGAACGGCATGAGCTTGCGCGACGCGAATTGAACGATGCCCTTGTCGCAAGCCAGCGCGTGCTAGGATTTGGCTTCAAATATCTAAAGGGTCGCATCGAGGAGTTGGAAGAACGATTTCGTGATCGCCCCGCCCGATTGTACGATACTGACCCCATTTGGCTGGCCGACTCGAAAGAGCTGAGCCAACTGCGCAGATTCGATAAACCGGCAAGCTATGCGTTCGCCCGAACCCAGATTGAGGTCGGTAAAGAGCGCATCAGATTCATCCCCTCTCGTGAGGCTATCAAATACTATGACGAGGCCCGCGGCGGAGTCTCAGACACGAAGGTGGACCCAATTTTCATTTTCATTAACCACGGCGCTCCGCAGTGTTTCTATGGACGGGGAGCGGTGCCCTCGTCGGGTATGAAACATTGGGTGATTATCGGGTTGTTGGCAGTATGTCAACGACCCGGTTGAAAGTGCCACCCCAACCGGTGCCAGCTTTCCGCGTCAAACGCTGGGACAAGCTTCTGACGAGTGCCCAGTATTGGCAAATGGCCTCAATCGGAACTGGCTTGCCATTGGTCGGAGTCTCCTCCCGCCAATATCAACCTTCGCCTCCAGTTGGCAGGGTATCGGCGTTTGTGAGGGACGGGATCATTGTCGAATCTCGGCTCAGCTCGCTGCAACCAGAGTTCCCGCCTGAACTAACGCTTCAAGATGGCGAGTTTCCAGAGCTTTTGGAACACGCTAAGTTGATCGCCCGTGCAAAACTTGACTCAACCTACGGGCTCGCCCATGCGTTCCCGTTTTTTGAGATCGGTCGGGGTTGGAATACTCCGCGCGCCCTCGCGATTCTTGGGAGCCTCACAGACTCTGAGCAGAATGCAGTTATGGCTGGACAAACCTTGAAAGTCTCGAACTTGCGAAGCACTACAAGGCAAGCCATTCACTATGGGCTGTTGCTGGAAAGCAACTTTGCAGTTGACGGTCTTCTCGGTCGCCATGGCGCACCGACGCTAATGTCCCTCGAGAACTTTGAAATGAAACTCACTCAAGGAAAGCGGCGCGAAGTGACTTTGATGGGGACCGGACGTAAGGCGATCGAGACTGAATTCGAACTTACCGTCGCCCCTCCCGGCTCCTCGTGGCCCAAGTGGGAGTTCAGTTGGATGTCATCCGCCGACTAGTGCATTCTGATGTCACGATCCAATACTTGGCGGGCCAGTCCACTCGTAAACAACCGCAACTTCCTGTGTCATGATTACGTTCGCAAGCGCCACAATTGAACTCTGAGCGATGTGTTACTCAATCTACCTCTCCACCGAATCCCCGACGGACCTTCAAGCATTGGAGTTAGAATACGCTCGGTTCGAGCCCAATCCCGTGGTTCCTTTCCCGATTCTGCAGTATGCAAAGCAGTGGTTTTTGACCCGCGAGTTTGGCGATTGTAGTTGTCACTTCCGTTGCTTGAGTACCGACGAACCTTGTTTTGGTCCATCTGAAGATTGGTTCGAAGCAGATGAAGACGATGTCGCCGCCACGCGCCAAGTTTTCGAGGTTATCAGAGGCATAGTGGAGGGCGGCTACGGACTTGATTTAATGTGCATTTGGGAAGGTACCGACATTGGCTCCATTCGTAGACGTGAGGTCAAGATGAACGAGGTCAACGAGACCACGTTTTGGTTTTTCGAGAACTACTATTTCTCGTTTCGAGTTGATTCCGGCTGAGCGGCTTCGTCTCGGCTTTACTCGGACTTCGCTTCTGATATTCGCTGTGCGAACTCTTCATCTAACCCGGCGTCCTTAAGTGGCTTTCGGAAGATAATGACATCCCGGTTCCAATAGTTGACCACATATCCGTCAGGGTGTTCAAGTTTGACCTTCATTTGGCTCCACGGAATTTGAACGCCTATTCCCATGCTGTCCTTGTAGCAATATGCTTCGTCGCTAAGTTCGCATTCCCACGTCTCGATTTTGCGATTCGATCGGCATTTGTCGATGGACTGTTGCCAACCAACCATCACACTTACAAATCCCAGCAGAAATGCAAAAGCCACGAAGACCCCAAGTCCTACCCACTCGCCTTGCTGAGAGGCGAAGAAGTGGGGAAAGTAGTAAAGGATGAATCCAGACCAAAGAAAGAAAGTGGACCACTTCAAGCATGCGCTAAGCCACTCCCCCTTCATCTGAGCCTTGCTCAATCGAATGATCGCCTCGTTATCCGTTTTGGCCGTGTAAGTCCGAGATGAGCCCATGATCCAAGTATTACATTTAGGAGGCTCCCGGAACTTTGCCCACCGGCGGCCTGTAACATGTAACTGGCGTACTCACCTTGGGCTCGCGCTACGGGTTGAATTTCATGGCAAACTCATATCATGAATGTTCACATCGCGGAGCATGGCTCGGCTTTTTATCTAAAAGCGCTTGATCTTCGTCGGCCTGTGTTGGGGAACCTTCGGGTCCCTCGCGCCATACGCTCTCCTGCCGACCGGTGTTCTCTTATCCATGGTTCACGTGTGGCGCTGTCGTAATAGCATCTGTCATTCTGTTCATCCCACTAGCTTAACCCGATGCGAAGTTTACTCCCGCTGATTCCAGTCTGCGCCACACTGCCAAGAGGGGCGGCGTATGGTGCGAAGTGCGTAGGTCACGGAGCGAAAAATGCGCGACTAATACTCATGTTTTGGCTCAAAACATCACTGTTCCGAGTTGCACGAATCCAATCTCGGTCCAATCACGGCTTTCATGCCAGTCAACGAAGCTCTGCGTAACAACCACGCTGTTGTAGCCGCCGGCATCTCCAATAAAGAGGTTATCAACAGGAACAGAAGACCGATAGTGAAGGCCCTCGCTGGCACTCAAAGACTCCAACGTAAACCTAGGAACAACCGCCCCGCACACTTGGCAAATTTCCAACAAGGTGGAATCGCTCTGATCGGGCACCAGCTCAAACACATGACTAGCATGCCAAGTCACCCAATCCCAATCAGAAAACCTTGGGTCCACAACGGCCCCTTCCTCCTCATGCTTGATGAACTTCACCCTGTCGGGCCGAATACCTCTCTCCGCAAAATCCAAATCCCTCAATGCGGAAGCATCCGAGCAGAGAGTCCCGGTCGAATAGTGCCAAGAGAGCTGATTAGCCAGTTCAAGATCGATGGGCGAGATTCCGAACAACTCGGCGGGCGAAAACACTTGCGGCGGCAAAGGGTGATACCCAGAACATGCCGCCACCACTCCCTTTCGCTTCACTCCGCCAAAAAACACAAGGTGTTTCTGGAGAGGGAAGAAGATATTAACTCTCGACATTTAATACAGATTGTATTCATCCATGAGTCTATGCTTTATTGACTGCAAGACACCTGGATGAATCAAGTTCGGATTCGCAAAGCCACCAGCATCGTGGATCAATTGAAAAAACCGTTCGTTATATTTGACTTGCCCGAACCAACCATTGTGTATGGCAATGTGGTACAGCTCGGGCAACATTACCCTGTTGTGGGATGCATTGTTCCAATAAGAGTATAGTTCGTCGGTAAACCAGTCCACATTGTCTTGCATCCACTGCAAGCCCTCTCTCGGAATAATGTGGTGGCTGTGCCATGGCATTATCGCCCCGATACCTGCAATCCCCTCGCTGATCTTGAGCCCATATTTACCAAGCTTGCCGATGTCTCCGATCACGGGGATGATTCCGGCGAACGAGGTGCCAGCATCTAGGTAGTTTCCTTCTGCTGTGTACCAAACACCATTGAAGAAGTCCGCGACACCGAATGGATCAAAAACCCCGATTACATCCAGAGCCATGTGGCCCCAATGGGCGATGTCTTCGTAGCCAATCCCTGGATCTGGCCAGACTACAGTTTCGCCTTCCCACCCTTCAACCGGAGCAATGGAAGGCCCGCCGCCGAGGCCGGGTTCAATAGAGCCGCCTCCGCCATGGCCAATATCGCCTGTTCCGGGATCGGTGTAGCCGCCGTCGCCGCCACCGGTGCCAACCGTTCCACCTCCCCCTACTGCCCCCGTGACTATCTGGCCAAACCAACCAAACCCAACTGGCCCCTGCATGGTTCCGCTGTTATTGCTTTGGTACGTGTTGTGACCCTGAGGGTCGAAGTGGTGGAAGGTTGAGTTGCTTCCGCTTCGCTCGGAAACGCCCGGAGTATAAGTCCGCGAAGCATCACCCTATGAAGCTGTATTCTGGAACGGATTTCGGGGACTAGCGAGCGAGAATGCGCGCAGCCCTCCACCATCTGTCAACTACATGGCAAACTCAAACCATGAACGTTCAGATTGTTGAACATGGATCGGGGCTCTATGGGAAGGCGCTTGACCTTCGGCGTCCAATCCTGCGGTGGCCGCTGGGGTTGGATTTTTCAGCGGCGGATATTGCGGGGGAGGCGGTTGAAACGTGCGTGGTTGCGATGGAAGGCGAGCAGATTTTGGGGACGCTTCAGATCAAGCCGCTGGATGAAACCACCGTCAAGATTCGGCAGGTGGCCGTTCATCCCGATTCGCAGGGGCAAGGCGTGGGGCGAGCGATGAGCGAGTTTTCAGAAGAGTGGGTGCGGGAAAATGGGTACTCGCTTATCACCCTGAACGCCCGGATGCCCGCCGTCGCGTTCTATTTACGCCTGGGTTATGAGGTTGTTGGCGAGGAGTTTATCGAAGTTACGATTCCGCATCTGGCGATGGAGAAATTAATCCGATAGTTACGCAGGCGAGCCTTGCCAAAAACGAAGAAAGTCCCGCGCAGCCCGGGCGGTTAAGGTGGGCTGCGATCAGAACAATGATGTTATGCCACCGCTGGATATTGCTTCGCCCGGTATCCCTACTAGGCTCCCTCAAACCTGGCAAATTTTGTTGCTTCATATTCGCCTTGGGAGATTTTCCCGGTTCATTTCTCAACAGCCCGGTTCGGACTACGAGACTGGTAGGTTCAGATGATTGGAGATTTCCTTTGCGACTCGATCTCCTTCTGCCTGCCGATCGAACATTAGGAGCGGAAAGTAGTAGCTTTGGCCCTGCCCCCTAACACCAACTGTCCAAGATGCGACCGAGTCACCGGCTCCGCTATTGAACAACACCGTAACCGATTCAGCGAAGCTAAGGTCTTGGAGTTGCTTCGGCCCTTCTCTGAAGCTTTTTTGCGCCGAATCCAGAATGAGAGCTATTGAGGACCCGCGCAAGTAAAGGGGAATCGCGAACAACAGGCCCAGAGCGAAGACGAGGAGAGCCAGCGCGCGGCAGTGTTCCAGTGATCGAGATCGTCGCCAAGGTTTGGTTAAGGGTTTGTTCTTGAAGACGAGATATGCGAGGAAACTAAAGATAATCGCGATTCCAACCGCTCCGACCGTTTGATGAGTCCTGGCGCGTTGGGTCGGGCGATAGGAGAGGGTGGGACCCTGAACCTCGAACTCCAACTTATCAACAACAAATCGCCTCTTTGTGGACTGGTTCGGCTTCACTTGCTTTTCAACAACTCCAGAATTCGCTTGCGACTAAAGGTTCCTTCTCGCCAACCAGTCGGTACGAGAAAGTGGCTCGTCCACGTTCGCCCGAACCTGACCTCGTACCAACCGGGCCACAAGGCACCCACCGCCCGGTCCAGCAAAGTTTCTGGTTCGGTGGTGTTCACGCGTACGACCGCAACTCGAGACCCATTCGGGACGCGTATGTCCGGTTAAATACCCACTCTCGTATCCGATGATAGGGATCATTTCCCAAGTTTCCTCTGATAGGGCACTTTCCGACCAACCAATTTCATCATCGCGCTCTATGACGAGCAAGGCAAAGACCTCCTCTGGATTTGCTTCAACCGCGTACCATCGGCTCACCGTGATCTGGTTTCCTAATGAGCGCCGATGCTCTTTATCTAAGGGCTCGAGGCGAAATTTGATCAAACAGCTCGGAAGAGGCGGAGGCCGGCTAGCCGTCCACCATCCGACCGCAACCAAGCTGATCGGGAGGATCAAAAGCAACAGCCACAGCTTTCGCTTAGACTTCACCTACCCGGCTCGACTCCACTCCAACGCCTTCTTCCTATCATCTCCCCAAGTCACCAGAAACGTGTTCGCCCCTTCTTGCTTGAACTCGTAGTTGAAAACCTCACGGGAGCCGTCTTCGAAGTTCAGGATGAGCTCGCCTCCGTAGGCAGTCCAGGTTCCGCGCCAGCCGGAGCCGCCTCGGGAGGAAAGACCGCCGGTCCAGGTGATGTCGCCATACTGGTTCTTGCCCGAGAAGTTGGCATTCGTTTCCGAGTTGCTTTGATAGCTAAACGTGCCATCGGCGGCCAGGGAGGCCGTTGAGTTCGTTTCGCGCCCCGCGGTTTGGTTGTACGACCAATGCTTCCAATTGCCAACCAGGTTTTGATCTTTCTGGCCTTGCCCCCAACCGAAGGTGAAGAAGATGTCGCGTAACGTCTTATCGCGCTTTTCTAAAACTTCTTTGGGCCCGATGCCCAGCAGGGCAACACCATTGCCTTTCAAAATCGCGGCATAGGCGCGAACTTGGGCAGGTTTTCCGTTCACTGTGCCCTCCCAGGTGATAAAAGCGCCTTTCCCATTGCCGGCGGAAGCCTTTTCTACTTTGCCAACTTGCTTCATATCGGGCAAGCTTGACTTGAGTGAACTATCGAGATAGGCGACAATTTCAGGCGAAGCCGGGTCCGTTGCTCCGGCCGCCGGTTCGGAAAGGATGAGATACATTTCATCGGCGGTGGCATCGGGCGGGGTTAGCTTGGGGCCCAACTCCATTTCTTCGAGCTTCCAGCTTGCCGGGTAGCGCATTTTTCCGCCACTGCCGTGGACGTATTCTTTGCCCGATTTCAGAACCTCGGTAGGTTCCTTCACGAACTTCGCAAGTTTGCCCGTCGCCTTGGGTTCTTCGGTTTTTGGCGCTTCGCCGACGCGTTTGAAATTGATTGTGTCCGCGCTCGCCCAATCGGCTTTACCCGCCTCGTCGAGATCGGCTATCTTCATGTCAACGCCATCGGCGGTCAAAGTTGCTTTGAATTTCAGTTTCTCGGTGAGAATCGTGATATCGCCCTCGGCATTCTCCCCAGAGACAGTTCCGGTAAGTTTGAACTCGATTACCGAGGCCCTTGCGGTGCCCGAGAGGGAGTTGCCAGTTTGAGAAAGCTCGAGAGTGAACTCGGTGCCATCTTGGGTCCCCTTGTATGTCCCAGGGAATCCCGCCGCACCTGCGATCGTTGAGCTTAGAATGACCAGAAACAGGAGAAGATGTCTCATGTTTCCAGTATAGCGATTAGGGTTCGCCCATTTCTACTTCCAGCCCGATATATTTCTTCGTTGGCCCGAGTTTTTCGCCGCTCGGCCAGTTTTGAACCACGTCAAACGCCGGGATGTTCCTCGGCCTCTTTCCATAGCGAGGAATCCATTCCAGGTTCATCTCACGCCAAACATCACCACTTTTCTCGCCCGGGACGAAATCAAGAGTTTGCACGTATGGCCCCGCGGGCACGATTCTCTCCGTTAGATTCATTGGGCAAACTTCGCCAGGAAGAAGTGTAAAGCCGATATCGGATCGTAGTTTGTGGTGGGGCACCCAACGATGATTGTCGTGATAGATGCAGAATATCTCGCGCCTTTCGAGCTCATCGGGAATTCCACCAGCTGCCTCAAGCAAAGCTGGGAATGAGTTCACCAAATGGGGGTACGGCCCCACCACCCGATGGGCCGCAATCCTAGTTGCCCGTCGGCGGGAAACCACGGCTTGATACCCAAGCTCGGAATGCCGGACTTGGATCATAACATCCGAGACGCTCGGCACCCAATGAAGCGCGTCGGCATCGCCAAGCTTCCAGCAAAGGCCCGCTCTCGAAAACTCAGTCGGGGCGCAACCAAAGGCATGGCGGAACGCCCGCGCAAACGCCTCCGGCCCAGAAAAACCCGACTCTGACGCTAGCTCCGTAATGCTTCTGGGATGGGTCTGAAGGGCGTGGGCCGCCTTCTCAAGCCGCAATCGCCGAGTTAGCGAAGCCGGAGTTTCGCCCAATGCATGGGCAAACATCCGAGTAAGGTGGGTGCGAGAATAGCCGGCGAGACCAGCTAGCTCGGGAAGGCGAAGGGGGCCAGATTCGGCCTGCAGGACTTTTCCAATGACTCGCATAACACTGCGATGATGGGAACCACGAGTTTGAACGCGCATGATGAAGCCTACTACGCGTAATGCTCCATCAAACATTTCGGAACATCTGCAAAAAACTTAGCAATTTGAACCCTTCTCATCGAACCTGGATCTGCTCGAACCTACGCGGTAAACTGAGAACTCAATGGGAAGCGCATATACGCCGGGTTTGACTGTGAGCGGAGACATCGTAGTTCGCCGCATAAGAAGATTGCCGATCAAGGGCGAAGTCTTGATCAAGAAGGGCGATTTGGTTACGCCGGATCAAGTAATCGCGCGGGCGTCTTTGCCCGGAGCCCTGCAAACCATCAAGCTCGCCGAATCCTTGGGCGTCGAGGCGGCCGACGTAGAGGCCATGTTTCAGCTTAAGGTGGGAGATCCAGTTGAGAAGGGTCAAACGGTAGCCGTCTCTAAAGGGTTTTTCGGCTTGGGCAAGCAAACGATCACCTCCGCCCACGCTGGCATCATTGAGTCAATCTCCAACATTACAGGCAACGTTTTGGTTCGCGAGGCTCCGATTCCGATAGATGTGAATGCTTACTTGCAAGGGGTTGTAGCCGATGTAATGCCCGATGAAGGGGCGACAATCGAAACGCGCGGGGCAATGGTGCAAGGGATTTTTGGCATCGGTGGCGAACGTCGGGGCGTGATAAAAATTAAAGTCGGTGGTCCGGACCAAATCCTGCACGCCGACAACATCGATCCTAGTGACAAGGGCTTCTTCTTGGTTGGTGGAAGTGGATTCACCTTCGATGCGATTCAAAAAGCCGCTCAAGTGGGTGCTGCAGGCATTATCGCGGGCGGCGTAAAAGATAGTGATCTCATCAAGTATTTGGGCTACGACATCGGCGTCGCCATCACCGGGCAAGAGCAGATTCCCCTAACCCTGTTAGTTACCGAGGGTTTTGGTTACCTAAACATGGCGCAGCGAACGTTCGAGCTGTTGCAATCGCTAGAAGGCAAGACGGCGAGCGTGAACGGCGCGACGCAAATCCGGGCGGGCGTCATTCGCCCTGAAGTTATCGTTCCGCTTGAGCTCACTGGAACTGCCGAAGTCGCAGGAATGGGCGGCTTGCTTGAGGTTGGTAGCTCGATACGGGTCATTCGCGAGCCCTATTTTGGCCAGCTTGGAACGGTCATTGATCTGCCGGCTCAACTCATGGTCGTGGATTCGGGAACTGAGGTTCGGGTGTTGAAAGCGAGATTATCAGATGGCAAGGAAGCGTTGGTGCCGAGGGCGAACGTCGAGATCATGTCGAAGTGATGCCGTGCAGTTTAGTTGCTACCAGTTTGGGATACCTGGCCGCATAGACTCATATTTCAGAAACGCGAAATCTTTCTTAGCTTTCACTTTGTGACAACTAAAACAATGTTCCAAACGCGTGTCGGCAAGGATCGCCGTTCCGTTGCCATTCATCACAAGGAACTGCCAATCACCAGTCTTCGGGCGTGAGCCCTTTGCGCCCTTGATCATTACGGTCATCATCTCAATCGTTGAGCCCTGCTTCCGGGGGAACTTCGTCTTAACCAAAATCGATCCCACTGGGAAACTGATCTTCTTTGCTTTCGATACGGCGGCCTTGGCCCCGATTGAGTTAACATAAACATGAATCCAGTTCGAGATGTGGGGATGAGCGATCTCATCGGGCTGCGATCTGCGACAAAGAAGACTCACATAGTCAGTGATGTATGCCGGGCTTGCGGTCAACCGTTTCCACGATTTGAAATCTTTGATCGAGTCAGCGGGGGTGCGATTCGTTTGAGCACTCGCAACGATAACGAAGATGACGCAGAGGGCAAGAGCGAACCACTTCATAACTATTCAGACGGCAATCTCCGGATGAGCGTTACCGACGCCATTAAGTGTCAATGTTGTAGTTCTGGCACATGCTCCGAAAGCGCGCAGCGGCGTGATCATCAAGATTGGCCACATGCTTTGCGATCAAAGGCACCAATCCCTCTCGAAGTGCTCTTCCTCGAATCATCCATTGATAAAAGTGACGATCTCCATGATGATAGGGGCCGTACAGCTTCGAATTGGGCAGTCTCTCCACCAGCCAAAGCATGAGCTTTTCATGTCGTATATGCATTTTCAAGGTTACCTGGGGTTGCTTGCCATCCCCTCCGAAACTGCCCTCGCCCACGAGTAAGCCAACAATCACACCTTCTTCAAACGGAGTCATTCTACTAGTGTATCTTGTTTCACCGGGTAGTTTCACGTGAAACATCGGGTATCCTTGCCGAGACTTTCAAGACACGAAAGGAGAACACAATATGGCACTAGAATCACGATACGACGCCTCCGGCGTTGAGCAAGCTTGGTATTTGAAATGGGAAGAAGCTGGGTTGTTTCAACCTGAAGGCGGAGGCAAACCCGCTTATACAATAACCATTCCCCCGCCGAACATCACGGGTTCCCTTCACATGGGTCACGCTCTGTGCTACTCCATTCAGGATTTGCTCGGTCGCTACAAGCGCATGACCGGCCACTCCGTGTTGATCCTTCCCGGCTCCGATCATGCGGGAATTGCAACGCAATCAGTCGTTGATAAGTTGCTTCGTAAGGAAGGGGCGAGCGCATCTCAGGTTGGACGGGAGCGCTTTCTTGAACGAGCGTGGGAGTGGCGACACGAAAGCGGCAACACAATCATCGGCCAGTTTCGCCGGCTTGGGCACGCATTCGACTGGTCAAGGCTTCGATTCACCTTGGATGAGGACTATGTTCAAGCCGTTCTCAAAGTTTTCATCGAGTGGTTTGACCGGGGAATCATCTATCGAGGTAAGCGCGTTGTTAACTGGGATCCGGTGCTCAAGACGAGCGTTAGCGACATCGAGACCGAGCGCCGCACCATCAAGGGCAAGCTCTACTTCATTCGGTACCCCTTTACTGATGGATCGGGTGATGTAGTTATTGCGACGACCCGGCCCGAAACCATGCTAGCCGACGTTGCCGTCGCCGTTCATCCATCCGATGAGCGCTATAAAGCACTGGTTGGTAAGACTCTGACGTTGCCGTTAGTTGGGCGCGAGATTCCGTTGATTTCAGACGTCTATCCCGACCCTGAGTTTGGCTCAGGAGCCGTAAAAATCACTCCTGCTCACGATCCGAATGACTATCAAGTGGGCATGCGCCATGGCTTGCCGATGCCGGTCTTGCTCGATGAATCCGCCAAGATCACCTCCGAGGGTGGAGTTTACGCTGGGCTGGATAGGCTGGAGGCTAGAAAGCGCATCGTGTCTGACCTCGAAGAACAAGGGTTCCTGGTTGAAATCAAGGATCACGAGATTCCAATCATCGTTGGCGAGCGAAGCGGTGAGGTGATCGAGCCCTTGCTGAGCGAGCAATGGTTTGCATCCCAAACCGACCTTGCGGCCCTGGCTATGGATGCCGTTCGAAAGGGTGATATCAAGTTCATCCCCGAGCGATACGAGCGCATTTTCAACGAGTGGCTGGAGAATTTGCACGATTGGTGCATCAGCCGTCAGCTTTGGTGGGGCCACCGGGTGCCAGTTTACTATTGCGAAGACGGAACTCCGGTTGCGGCGCTGAGTTGGGCTGCTGCTGAGCAAAAGAGCGGCAAGACGATCGTTCGCCAGGACGATGATGTGCTGGACACGTGGTTCAGCTCGGGGTTGTGGCCTTTTGCGACCATGGGTTGGCCCGACCCTTCCGCATCCGATCTAAAGGAGTTCTACCCAACCGATGTGTTGGTAACGTCCCGCGAAATCATTTTCCTCTGGGTTGCTCGGATGGCGATGATGGGCTTAGATTTCATCGGTCAGGTTCCTTTTCGGGAGGTTTACATCTATGCGACGGTGCTAACCGAAGACGGCAAGCGCATGAGCAAGAGCCTGGGGACGGGCGTTGATCCGATGGATATAATCGAAAAAGTAGGCGCGGATGCCTTGCGTTACACGCTTCTGAGCCAAACCGGCTATAACCAAGACCTGCGTTACAGCGAGCGACGAACCGAGGACGCGCGCAACTTTTGCAACAAGATTTGGAATGCCAGTCGCTTTGTCCTGATGAATCTATCCCCTTATACTGGAGAGTTAGATTTGCAGCCCGAGGATCGTTGGCTTCTTTCCCGTCTCTATGCCACCGAGAAGGTTGTTCGCGAGGCTTACGATACCTACAACATTCAAGAGGCGGCCGCGGCCTTGTATCGCTTCTTCTGGTCGGAGATGTGCGATTGGTACATCGAGGTTGCTAAGCGACGCCTGCAGAACGCGGAGACAAGCTATACCCCCCAGTGGGTGTTACTTAAGTCGCTAGAGGCGTTTCTGACGATGATGCACCCGATCATGCCCCACATCACCGAGGAGATCTACTCTCACCTGCCGATTGAGGGCAAGTCGGCGTTCCTCATGTCGGCAGCATGGCCCACACTGCCTGACTGGTTTTCAGGAGAGTATGTGTCGGGCAACGGCGAAGCGACGATCGACAATTTTCAAATGAATGCGACAGGGACTGTCACCATTGAGGCGCAGGTGGAGCGTTGGTTTGCAATCGTTCGCTCCTTACGTTCATTGCGCGCAACAATGGACATTGAGCCAGGAAAGACGATTCCTGAAGCCTATTTCGAAGGCGAACTAGATGGCGGAGACGCTTTGATCGCCTCGCAAAGCTGGGTGACGGAACTCAAACCGGGTAGACCGGATGGTGCCTGCATCTCATCTACCCTCGAAGGAGTCGACCTCCACATCCCCCTCGGGGAGAGCGTTGATCAGGCGAAGCTACTCGAAAAACTGCAACGCGAGGAAGCTAAGCTCCTCGCTGAGCAGACCGGACTAGCCGCCCGTCTTGACAATCCTCAGTTTGTGGAAAGAGCGAAGCCAGAGATTGTTGAGCGAGAAAAAGCGGCGCTAGCCGACGTATCGGATCGACTTTTGAAAGTGCGTGAAAGGCTAGCCACGTTACAAGCAGATTGAACGATTTCTGCCGACGACACATCACTTAAGTCATGGCACTTGCCCTCGTTGCGGCGGCGTATTTCTCGCAAACCGCTATTCAGCTACAGTTAAACCCCGAAAATGGAGCGACCTATTATTACGCCTGCGAATTTCAGATGAAGTGGCAGGAGCTGGATGGCCCCAAGCGGACAGATCGCTGGCTTACGCGACTCAAACTTACTTGCAAGAGCAAGGGCCAGATGACAATGTTAGCACAGACCTTGGCTATGAGTGACTCGGCCAGGCGCGGCTTTCTCGGTACAGGAACAAATGACATGGGACCGGTTGATTTCCCTGCAGGCATGGACGGGCTGTTCCATGCGGGTCCGGTGGGGATTACGGAGGGTACGTCGCCAATTTACAATTTCTTGGCACTTGCCGTCGTCGCCCCGCCATGTGGATTTATCCAGAGTTCCATTGTGCCGGGAGAGCGCTGGAATTTCCAAAGAGAAGGATTCTTCGGAGTTATTCCACGCAAGCGCTCGTCCTTAACCCTTCGGAGTACGTATCTAGGTCTACAAGACCGCAATGGAGCTTATACTGCCGAGATAAGCACGGTCCTGACTAAATCACCAACCTTCCACCTAAACTCATCATTCTTGTTAGAATCGGGAATGTGCTATCGTAGCCGACTCGAAGCCAACGAACTCACCGGAAACGCTCGCCTCCTTTTGATCATACACCGTGATGGAACACGAACTTCATTCAAGCAGTAGATCATTTTGTATAACTTTGAATAGTCTTTGTTTAAGCTAACGCTTCAACGCAAATCTGCCCAACCACATCCGCCGCCTAGTGTCTCAGCATTCAATTTCCAGATTCCGCCGACCGGAGCCTAACCAGTTGGCTCATCGGATCGATACGTTAACCGCTACGGTCAAGTTCACCAGCGCGCCCTAGCAGCTCAGTCATGCTCGTCAGGATCGTAAAACTCGCCGCGCAGCTTGGCCAAAAGAGGAGCTGATTCCGTCCGATCTGCAAGGCCTTGGAGAGATTCTTGGCTGGGAGTGCCGCGCAACTCGGCACAACGCCATAGCAACCAGGCGAGCTCGTAGTAATCAGGATAAGATTTCAACTGGGCTTCCGTAGCGGGAATCAACTGATTAAGTATCCCAATCGGGGCTTGCATAATCCATCTGTTCTGCAGGTGAGAGAACTCTTCAACCTCTTTCGTCCAACCGTCTAGCCCTAGCAGTATGACTCGGCTTGGGTGTGGAGGATCGACTGAGAGGAATTCCAGAGCGCTCATGCCGGGAACGAATGTCGGACCTGCATACTCCATGATTGAGGCGGTTCCGGGTACGTCTGGCTTCCAAGCGAAGTATCCGCCACCTGCCATCTCGTACAGCTCCCCAAATTCCGTTTCTGGCCAGCGGCAACGGGCAATCCACATAAATAGTGAGTTAACGAGTACGACACCAATCCAAGCACACATAGCAACAGCCAACTGGGCACGGGCCATCCCTGTAGAGTCATTCTCGTCACCGTCTCCCCATTCACGACAACTTCCGATGGCCTTGGCGATATGTAGGCCCCGATGAAGCAAACCGCCGCGGTCGCAATCAAACAACGCTTTTCGTTAGCGGTCCCAAACCCAGGAAAGCAAACCCTGAAACGTGCTTTCATCGCCACTAGTATCCACTTTGGACGTTAGCTTAGCTAACACTATCCGTCATAACCGACTCAACCACATCGGCCATCTCCTGCATATTCCCTTCGCTCAAAGTCGGGTGCACCAACAGGCAGATCGAGTTCTCCCCCAGTTCCTGGGCCACCGGCAACCTCTCAGAAGGCCGATAACCCGTGCCATCAAAAGCCTTCTCCAAATAAATCTCGCTGCAGGATCCAACCTGACACCAAACCCCTCGCTCCGAAATCGTGTCGCAGATGCGCTGCCTCGTCCACCCGTCCTTCAGGGGACGATCTAGATAGCCGTACCAGCGGTAATAAGCGTGCTCGAAACCAGGAGCCAAAACTGGAACCCGCAAGACAGAAGACAAGCGCGAGTACAAGACTAAGGCATTCCGCCGCCGCAAAGCCACCCACTCGGGTAGCTTTCTAAGCTGAACTCGAGCTAAAGCCGACTGCATTTCGGTCAATCGCCAGTTCGTTCCAATCCCCTCGTTCACCCACCGAAACCCGGGCCCGTGGGGACGATTGTAGACGGCGTCATACGATTTTCCGTGATCCTTGTAAGCCCACATTCGAGCCCAAAGTTCATCATCGTCCACCGTGATCGCGCCGCCTTCGCCGCCGAGGGTCATGATCTTGTCTTGACAGAACGACCATGAGTTGATCACTCCGAATGAGCCGACCGATTTTCCGTCGATTGTTGCGCCATGAGCCTGGGCGCAATCTTCAATAACAGCGATCCGGAGGGGCCTACAAAGATCAAGGATCGCTTTCATGTCACAGGGCCAACCGCCCAGGTGAACCGGGATGACTGCTTTTGTGCGAGAGGTAAGAACCGCCGAAATGGAAGCCGCGGTAATGCATCCCGAGTCCCGATCAATATCGGCAAAAACCGGGGTCGCCCCGCGCACCATCACTGCCGTCGCGGTCGCCATAAAGGTTCGCGGAGGAATGATAACCTCATCGCCGGGACCGATTCCGAGGGCAATCAGGGCTAACTCCATCGTCACCGTGCCATTCATAATGACGATGCCGTGCTTCGTTCCTACGTAAGCCGCCCACTCTCGCTCGAACTCTCGCCCCTCGGTTCCCGTCCAGTAGTTCACTCGGCCCGAGCGCAAGACGTCGGCCACTGCCGCAATTTCGTCTTCGGCAAAATGCGGCCAGGTCGGTAATTTAATAGCGGTTGCGGGCGAACTCACACGTAGATTATATCTGTCGCTACAATTGGATCAAAGAAATGAAGGGCTTTCTGGCATTGTTGGTTTGCATTGGGACGCTTAGCTGGGGGGCCGGAGAGAAGGTCGGGGCAAGTTCGGAAGAGCGAACCTTTCACGGCGACATCGAACCTATTTTGCGGGTGAAATGTATGCCATGCCATCGAGAAAACGGAGTCGGCCCCTTCCCGTTAGAGACATTTGATCAAGTTAAGTCAAGGGCACCACTGATTCAAACCGTGACGATGCAATCGAAAATGCCACCTGCCGACGCGCTTTCCGACTACGGCAAAGTACGAAAATTTGAAAAACTAACCGATTTGGAGCTTCTCAAGTTTCAAGAATGGGTAAGCCAGAAAATGCCCTCGGGTAAGCCTCATCCATGGCCAAAGATCGAGTTTCCGGACTGGGAACTAGGCAAACCAGACTTGATCATCAAAGCGAAAGACATGCCCAAGGTGCGATCCGAAGGTGCGCCCTATAGCCCGGAGCTCCGCATTCTGTTAGGATTAGAGACTCCACGGGTGTTGCGGGCATTTGACATTCGCCCGACGAGTCCCGCCGTATGGCGACGAGCGCTTGTAGCCAGAGCCTATCCTATCCGCGAGCGTAAGGACGTTTTTCACTCCACGGGCGTAGATGCGTTGCGACTCATCGGAAGTTGGGGCGTCGGTGGGTTGCCGTGGCGGCTGCCGGGCGGAGCCGGAGTAGCTTTGGCCCCGGGGGACGAGTTGGCGGTGTCTCCCCTATGGCAGCCCTCCGGCAAAGAGGAGTCTGGCGACTTCGAAATCGGCCTCTACTTTGAAGCAGGGACGAAAAGCGAGCCAAGCTGGATCACCTTAGGGCAACGCGATTTCGCCCTGCCGCCTCAGGACACTTTCACAACCTTAACCAATGATCAGACGTTGGCGGAGGACTCGGTTGTGGTTGCGGTTGTTCCCGAGGCGCGGCTTTACGCACGCATGATTCGGCTCCTGGCAACTCCACCAGGCGGCAAGGCGTCGGTGGTCTTCTTTGTCTTCAATTGGGATTCGGAGTGGGCCAACAGTTATGTCTTTGATAAGCCGGTCGAGCTCGTCAAAGGCACGAAACTCGACCTGGAAATGACCTACGATAACTCGGGCCATGCTTTCGGCAATGATCGAGTGATTCCCACTGAAGTCAAGTTCGGCCCGGGAGACCGGGACGAATTGTGTTGGTTGCATGTTCAGCTAGTAGCAAAACGTGGCAGTCACGGGCTAAACTAGCATCAATCCACATGATAAGCGGCTTTGCCTCGAAATGGGTCTTACTCGCGGTTTCCGCGACGGTTCTGAGCGTCAGCGTCTTCAGCAACACACTCCCGCGCCCAACCCTAAAGCGGTCACCGAGAACGGTAGATTTCAACCGCGACGTGCGCCCAATCCTTAGCGAGCATTGCTATAAATGCCATGGCCCGGCGGTCAAAGATGTTAAAGGCGACCTCAAGTTAAATGATCCGGCGAGCGCAACAAAAGACCGGTACGGCAAGTTCGCGATCAAGCCCCATGATTCGAAGAACTCTATGCTGCTTGAGCGTGTAACCGCGAAGGATTCTCCGATGCCACCCACCGATTCGGGCATGATGCGACTTACGGCGAAGCAGATCGAAACGCTAAAGTTGTGGATTGATCAAGGGTCCGAATACAAGGCGCACTGGGCGTTCATTCCCCCCGTAAAACCTGCCTTGCCGGAAGTAAAAGATAAAAAGTGGTCGCGAAACGAGATTGATCGGTTTGTTCTCGCTCAGCTTGAATCAAACGGACTAAAACCCGAAGCTGAAGCCGACCGAAACACCCTAATCCGCCGCGCAACCCTTGCATTGACGGGGTTGCAACCGACACCTGAAGAGACGGATGCGTTTTTGAAGGACTCCAAGCCCCAAGCCTACGAACGGGTCATTGATCGCCTTCTGGCCAGCCCGCGATACGGCGAGCATGAGGCTCGTTATTGGTTCGACGCCGTTCGTTACGGCGACACCCACGGCCTGCATCTTGATAATGAGCGCTCGATTTACCCTTATCGCGACTGGGTGATTCGGGCCATGAATCGCGATCTACCCTACGATAAATTCGCGAGCTGGCAACTTGCGGGCGACTTGTTGCCGGACAAGTCCACGGAGCAACTCATCGCGACCGGATTCGTGAGAATGAACCCAACCACGGCTGAAGGCGGCGCGATTGACGACGAATTTCAAGCCAAAAACTCATTCGATCGCACCGAGACTTTTAGCACAATTTTTCTGGGCATGACATTCACCTGCGCAAGATGCCACGATCACAAATACGATCCAATCTCGCACAAGGATTATTACGGCCTTTTCGCGTTCTTTAACTCGACTTCTGATGCGCCGCTAGATGGAAACTTGCTCGTTCCGGGCCCGGCGATAAAGGCGCGTTTGCCCGAGCAGGAACTTACCGCAAGGTCTTTTGAGCGAAAGATGCAAAGCGCTCTCAATCAGGCGCACTCTGAAGAAGCCCTCGCATGGGCGGGCACTATCAGCATTACAGCACCGAAGACTTCGAAGTGGGAGGTTTCGAGCCCGTATGCCGCCAAGACTTTCGATGAAGCTTACGATATGGAATGCGGACCCGAACCGAACGGCAAGGTGGATGCGAGCAAATGGAAAACGCTTGACCTCAAGCTAGGTGTTGCGGCGAACGTCGTCCCACTTGAGATTGGAAGCGGGTTTGTGCGAGGTGTGGTCACGGCTGAAAAAGCCGGAAAAGCTGACCTGCGGGTTGGCTCAGATGACGCCGTAAAGGTCTGGCTAAACGGCACATTAATCCACAGCAACAAGGTCCTACGGTCCATAACCGCGCTAGCTGATACCGTTCGGGTGGATCTCAAGCAAGGGGAAAACACGATCCTATTTAAGGTTGTTAATGGCGGCGGGGGCGAAGGGCTGATTATCAACTTTGGGGATGCCGTCGCTGAGAGAGTCGCTGCGCTCGTGAAAAACCCGCAAGCAAATTCGATCGCACTGAAACGGCTTTTTCTTGAGAACGGGCCCCAAACTGATTTGAGTCAAGACTATCGCAAGGCTAACGCTGGTCTCACCGCCCTTGATAAGGACATCCCGATGTCATTGGTGGCGGAGGAACTTCCGTCGCCGCGGGTAGCCAACATCCTCAGGCGAGGCGAATACAACCTGAAGGGAGAAGAAGTAAAGCGAGCGATTCCAAAGGTGATGGGCGAAATGCCAAAATATGCGCCAATGAATCGTCTGGGGTTAGCCCAGTGGTTAACCCGAAAAGATAATCCACTTTTTGCCCGCGTTACTGTCAACCGGCTTTGGCTTCAACACTTTGGAACCGGAATCGTGAAGACTGCGGAAGATTTTGGGAACCAGGGCGAGTGGCCGAGTAACCCCGAGTTGCTTGATTACCTGGCCGTGCGATTTGCCGAAGACGGCTGGAGCATGAAGAAGTTTCATCGGCTCGTTTTAACTTCCGCAACTTTCCGTCAGAGCTCCCGAGTTACTCCCGAGAAGTATAAGCGAGACCCCGAAAATCGCCTCCTGGCTCACGGCCCCCGGTTCCGTTTGGACGCGGAAGTGATAAGGGATCAAGCCCTTTACGCAAGCGGATTGCTCCGCGAGCGCTTGGGCGGCAAGGGATTCCGACCCTACCAACCCGAAGGACTGTGGGAGGCGCTCGGGTTTTTGGGTAGTAACACCGCGCGATACACCCAGGACATGACAGAGGATATCTACCGGCGGAGCCTGTATCTTTTCTGGAAACGCACCAGCCCTCATCCGATGATGCTCACTTTTGACGCCCCAATGCGCGAAACTTGCGTGGTTCGGCGGTCCCGCACGAACACCCCGATGCAAGCGCTGGTTACGATGAACGAGCCCGCTTTCGTAGAGGCCTCACGGGTTATGGCCGAGCGCATCATGGAGGAAGTGAGTGGTGACAGGGAGCGATTAAATCGTGCATTCATGCTCACGCTCTCCCGTCCACCCCACGCTGAAGAAAGTAAAGTTTTGATGGGAGCCCTTGCCCGATACAGATCACTATACAGTTCTCGCCACGCGGACGCCCACCAAATGGTTTCCGTCGGCATGTCTCCTCGAAATCCGGCCCTATCGGCAACGGAAACTGCGTCCTGGATGATGATCTGCAGCACTTTGATGAACACAAATGCCTTCTTGAATTTTGAGTAAAATTATGGATCCCAAACGCGAATTTGAACTGATGATGACCCGGCGCCAGCTCTTCGGGCGAACGGCCCTGGGGGTAGGAACGGCGGCGCTGGGCCACCTGATGAATTCCGGGGGCTTCCGCGCCGATGACAAGAAAATCGGCGGTCAGCCAGGTTTCCCCAACTTCGCGCCAAAAGCTAAGCGGGTGATCTATCTCTTCATGAATGGCGGCCCCAGCCAGATGGACTTGTGGGATTACAAGCCCAAAATGCAAGAACAGTTCGACGTGGAACTGCCGGCCGATATCCGCAACGGCCAACGCATCACCACCATGACCAGCGGGCAAGCCCGCTTCCCCGTCGCCCCGTCAAAGTTCAAATTCAATAAACACGAGAATAACGAAGATGGCGTTTGGGTGTCAGAGCTTCTGCCATATACATCCGAGGTCGTGAAAGAGCTTTGTGTTATCAAGAGTATGTGGACGGAGGCGATCAATCATGACCCCGCCGTTACTTACATTCAAACCGGTTCGCAGCTTCCCGGTCGGCCTAGTCTGGGCTCATGGGTGAGTTATGGGCTTGGGTCCGAAAACGAGAACTTGCCGACCTACGTAGTCTTGCATTCCAAAGTCACGCGGGGCGATCCCGATCAAGCGCTTTTTGCGCGCCTGTGGAGTTCCGGGTTCATTTCCAGCGAACACCAAGGCATCAGCTTGCGCAGCAAGGGCGACCCCGTTCTCTATCTTAGCGATCCCCACGGAATGGATCGTAAAACTCGGCGGGACATGCTAGACGACCTCGGCAAGCTAAATCAGATGCAATTCCAAGAGTTCGGCGACCCCGAGGTGGCGGCTCGCATTAAGCAATACGAGATGGCTTATCGAATGCAGGCGAGCGTGCCCGAACTGATGGACGTTAGCAAGGAATCGCAGGAGGTCTTTGATCTCTACGGCAAAGAGAGCCAGGAGCCGGGAACATTCGCCGCGAATTGCCTCCTTGCCCGTCGTTTATGCCAGCGAGGCGTGAAGTTCATCCAAATCTTTCACCGAGGTTGGGATCAGCACGGCAATATGGGAGGCGATCTGCCGACCCAGTGCAAGGACGTTGACCAAGCTTGTGCGGCACTGATCAAGGACCTCAAACGAACCGGAATGCTAGATGATACGCTCGTTGTTTGGGGTGGTGAGTTCGGGCGAACGGTTTACTGCCAAGGCCCTCTCACGAGAGCGAACTACGGCCGTGACCACCACCCGCGCTGCTACACAATGTGGATGGCTGGCGCGGGCGTTAAGCCGGGAATTGTTTATGGAAACACCGATGACTACTGCTACAACATTGTGGACAAAGACGGCCGAGTTATCGAACCATCTATAGATGAATTCACTCCGGGAGCTGTGCATATCCACGATCTTAACGCCACGATCCTCAACCAACTCGGCGTGGATCACACCAAGCTAACCTATCGCTATCAGGGTCGCGATTTCAGGATTACGGATGTGCATGGGCACGTAGTGAAAGATATTTTGCAGTAAGCTAAGCCCTTCCGAAGCTACTTTTCTGGAGTTATTGCTGTAAGGGTGCCGATAATAACTAGGGAATCTTATTCCTGGTTGATTATGAAAACAAAGCCCAAACTCCGCGTCAGCAAGCGCCTCGGTAGCTTTTCGATAGATGCACTCACGGCAATTTTTGTCGCATCTCTCGGCGCGGCCGCCCTCTATACCTTGGTGCCAATGATTGATAAATCTCAAGTCGTTGCTCGCGAAGATTCGATCGCCTCGCAACTGTGCAATCGCTTTATCGAGCAATTACGGCTCCTAAAACCGAAGGACATAAATTTCACGACGCTGCGCGGGCTCAATCTTGTTGATCCCAGCCCGAGCGTTGCACCAACCTACAGCTTCACAAACATTCCGCTTGACGATGCGTCAAAGTACAGCCCCGCTCAAACTCTAAAAAACGCCACGGGGACTCTGACGGTAGTTCAACTCGCAGGCAGGGCCGTTGAACTTCGGGTTGCCTTAAGTTGGAAGAGCACTTCGGGCAAAACCCGCTCGTACCAGACGGGCACGATTTTAGGAGGCTACAGATGAAGAGACGCGGCTATTCCCTTATGGAACTGTTGTCAACGATGGTCGCGGTCGTCATGGTATTCGGCACCACTGTTGCGGTTCAAATCAACTCCGGCAAGACTCTTCGGCGCATCGAATCTGATCTGAACGTTTCGCAGCCCCCGGCTCAGGCAATGAGACGAATCTGCGACACCCTGCGCACCGCCGTAATCGTCACGATCGCAACGAACGGAAAGACCATCTATTTCCAGTTGCCCTCGTACTCCGGAACCACCGACCCCGTGACCGGCGAGAAAGAATTGAACTATCCCCTCACTAGCGATGGCGTAGCGAGATCGTTCTCAGTATCGAACGGCCGACTGGTTATGACCCCGGGAAGCACGATCCTTGCCGAAAGCATCGCAAACACGGATCCGAAGCCAGAGTCAACCCAATACAATCAATCCTACGCTAATTTCCAGTCAACAACGATTGGCTCCCGAAAGGCTATCACCGTCACTTTGATCGCCAAAGAGACGGTTCTAGGGAAAGAACGCTACTCACGAATGAAGAGCACCGTGCTCATACAAAACTCAAGATGAAAAAACTACAACGAGGCTACATTTCCTTCATGACCTTGATGATCATGGTCATTCTTCTCTCGGTTTGCCTGGGGGTTAGCGGCTTAACCGCACAAAATCTGCGCCGAACTTATCGGCAATCCCGTTCAAACCTAGCCCTGCAAGCCGCCCAAGCGGGCCTTGAGCTTGCAACAACCCAAGCGCTTACGGCCATGAACAGCGGTGGCGGAGTTTTTGATAGCACGACTGTCAACTTAACCAGCGCGCTAGCAAACGTTTCTGAGAACGCCACGGTGACGGCATGGGTTTCTCCAGGATCAACCCCAAAATTCGGATGGATCACGTGTTCGGCTAATATTAGTGGGTTTACGCGCAGCGTTAGATCTCGCCTTCGTGGTAAGAATGTTGGCATCTGGAATAACGCAATTTTTGCGGGCACCGGAGCCGCTGGGCAAGCCATAAACGGCAACGTTGATATCCGCGGTTCGGTCCACCTTCTCGGTGAAGGCGAAGAATACAGCGACCTCAACTCAAATGGTCACCGCGACGGAGCTGAGCCATTTACTGATTCAAACAGCAACGGCGTCTGGGACCCAGGTGAGCCTTATACGGATTCAAACAACGATGGAGTTTGGAGCGCGGCCGAGCCGTACAATGACTCAAACAACAACGGTGTATATGATCCTCCGATGACCGTAACGGAGATGAACTCAACGTTTTCGGGCAAGGCCTACATCGGGAACAACTATCATAACATGCCAACCGCGCTGGAGAGCATAGTTCCCTCGCTCATGGGGCCTGGAATCACCGTTGAGACCCTGGACTCCGAAGTTCGCTGCAAGCACGGCAAGATCGCCCTTTCCGGAACTGCGTCGCTCGGCACCTCGGACCTGATTGATGGCGGCACCAGCAAGAACACGCTTGATGGCGTTTTTGTAAACGATGGATGGGGTGGAAACCAAGGGTCGGCTAGCGTGTTCAGTGACAACGGAACCACGGAAGCGTACGACCTGGAGGGCTACGGAATCAAATTCCCTCTCATCACTGGAATCGGCGCTGAGACTTATACTGCTGGTGGCTCTCAGTATGACAACTACACCGCCTATTACAACTCGAAAGGATTGTCCGTGAATGTTTCGACGATCAAGAGTACAACTGCCGCGTTTAGCTTCGGCCCCGACTCAAATGGCAACAGTTTGAGCTTTACGCCCGCGAGTGGCTCAACCCCCGCCGTGCTTAACATCACTGGCGTTATTCGTCTCTCCGGAGATCTCCAGCTTGGAGCGAAAGACTCTGTCTACTACAAGGGTAGCGGCACGATCTATTCGCCTGGAACGATCAGAGTTGATGGCAACTTTCTTCCGGCGCCGGGTGAGACCTTCCCGACGACCAGTAAGATTGGACTTGTCGCAAGAAATGACCTGATGCTCGCCACCGGTAACGGATCGGCGCAGCTCAAGATGGCCGGTGCATTTTATGCGATGGACACCATCGTGAGCCGCAAGCAAAACGAGATTGCCGGAACGTTCGTTTCGAACTACTTCGACATGGGCACGAACGTGCCGTCTATCTTCCAAGTGCCAGCACTAGCGAGCAATATGCCGCCGGCGATGCCGGGTGATAAGCAGGTCTGGTCGGTGCAGTCGCTTACTTGGCGAGAGAGGTAAGCCGAGCTCGGGGGAAGCTCGGAGGTTCGGAGTTCCGGACCGAACGCGAAGCACCGAACTTCCCCGAACGCCCGAAAAAGCTAACCGACAACGACGGTAGGATTCACCGCGATTTTCACTTTATCCCGAACCGCGTTTGTGATGATGCAGTAGAGATCGGCTTTGTGGGCCATTTCTTCGGCCATTTTCACCTGTTCTTCGGTCGCTCCCGCCGACAGCCGAACGGTTGGCGATAGGGTGATGTTCGTGTAAACAAAGCTCGCCCCGTTTTGCTCCACGCAACCAACGGCGCTCGTCTCGATTCCCTCCAAAGGGAGCTTACGCATGCCTGCCATGATGCCAAACGTGATACTGTAACAGCTCGCAATCGCGCTCGTTAGAAGCTCTTCGGGATTTGTCCCATCGCCAGGGCCTTGAAATTCGGGTGGCACGCTGATCTTGTTTGTCGTGTTGGTTCGAGAGGAAACCGATTGGCCAGAACCGTCTCGACCGCCGCTCCAGTTGACGGTAACGGGATACTCATGTATGTTGGACATCGCATAGATTGTGCCCTTAAACTATAATTAGGCGCATGGTCTGCCCGCGGTGCGCAAAGGAAAACGAGCAAGAAAACAGATTCTGCTCACGGTGCGGGCTCGAATTCGCCAAAGTCGCCGCCGATAGCACCCCAAAAGAAGGCGACCAGTTCTGCTACAGACACCCCAAAACATCCACAAACCTCAGTTGCGGGAAGTGCGAGAGGCCGATCTGCACAAAGTGCGTTATCATGGGACCAGCCGGAATCCGATGCCGGGAGTGCGGGAACATGAAAGTTGCCGTTTCAGCTCGCGGCGTTGCTCACGACGTTTCCCGGCCCCTGCTTGATCTTTTCGGTTCCTTGCGCCGGAGCCCCTTCCTCTTCCTTTTCATCATCGTGATGTTTGGCGGAGTTTTCCGTGGCTGCGCCCCGATGTGCAATCAACCCGAGCCTCGTTACCAGGAAGAACAGCCACCACCGAGCGAGCCCACCCAATGAAAATCGCCACCTACAACGTGAACTCGATTCGAATGAGAATGCCTATCGTGGTTGACTGGTTGATCGAACACGAGCCTGATGTTCTGGCAATTCAGGAGACAAAAGTAGAGGACGCCAAGTTCCCTTTCGCCGAAATCGAGGAGGCGGGCTATCACGTAAGCTTCCATGGGCAGAAGTCTTACAACGGCCTCGCCATCATTTCGCGCGAGCCCTTAGAGCAAATTCGCACCGGATTTGAAGACCCCGCCTTCCCCGAAGATTGCCGCGTCATGATGGCGCAATACGGCCCATTGACGGTGGTCAACACCTACGTGCCGAATGGGACTCAGGTCGGCACCGACAAGTTTGAATACAAACTTCGCTGGTTAGCCCGGTTTCGGGCGATGATCGCGGAGCGTTTTCGGCCATCCGATCTTGTGGTTTGGCTGGGAGATATTAACATTGCTCCAACCCCCGACGATGTATACGATTCGAAACGAGTTTACGGTCGGTGCGGTCATCACCCTGAAGAGTTTCGGCATCTGGATGCGATTCGAAGCTGGGGCTGGCATGATTGCTTCCGCCAATTCACGCCGGGACCGGGGCATTACACTTATTTTGATTACTTTATTTTGACTTCGGTTGAAAGAAACACCGGATGGCGCATTGATCACATTTACGCATCGGATGGCCTTTTGCCGCTTTGCGAATCATGCAAAATAGACCCGGTTCCGCGCCGCCTACTCAAACCCAGCGATCACACGCCCGTGTGGGCAGAATTTGGCATATGAGAGATAAGAAAACGAGTTGGGCTAAACTCCAGCCATGCCCAAAATAAACCTGTCTCACCACCTGGAACGAAATATTCGCGTCATCGAAAAACTTCGTGAGGAAGCCGAGAGAGCTCGTACCTTCGAAAGCCGCGCCGCCGATGCCATCACGTCCTTCGCGGGCTCAATGAAGTTCCTCTATCTTCACGCCGCTTGGTTCATTATCTGGATTGCGATCAACATGGGATGGGTGGCTGATGTTCACCCGTTTGACCCCTATCCGTTCGGGTTGCTTACGATGATCGTTTCCTTGGAGGCAATTTTCCTTTCCACTCTCGTGCTGATTTCTCAAAACCGAGAAGCCAAACTCAATAGCCGAAAAGAATCGCTGGATTTGCAGATTGACATGCTTGCGGAATATGAAGTTACCCATACGCTCCGACTGCTTCGACTTATTGCGGAGAAGCTTGAGATTCCGGTTGATTCCGAGTTAAACGAGCTGTGTGAAGACGTCGCGCCGGACATCGTGATGCACGAAATCCAGAGCATGAGCAGCCTGGCCTAGCCGCCGCCACCCTTGGTTTTCCCGATAACTGGATCTGCTGGCTGAACCGGTCGGTGGATTGGCTTCTTGCCAACCCTGTCTAGCATCTCCTTGATCGCTCGATCCAACTGGGCGTCGGTGCCCTTTGCCCACAGGTTTGGATCGTTGTCAACATCAATGTCGGGGTAAATACCGGGGCCTTCAACCACCCACCCAACATCCTCTCGATAGTTTCCGTAACGAGGAACTTGGATCGCACCACCATCCATAAGCGGCCATGCCGGAGCTGAACCAACCAGTGCGCCGTACGTTCGAGTGCCGATAATCGGACCGAGTTTGGCGTGGCGCCAGTTCGCCGGACCGCCTTCGCCGTCCGAGTAGCTATCTTCATTTATGAGGAGTGAGAGGTGGCCCTCAAAGGCATCGGGGAAGCGAGAACTAGCTTCGATTGAGTTGCGCTGAGACCGCCGGAGGTAGGTTTCTTTTCGTAAAATGCTAACGATGATTGCGCTGATATAGCCGCCGTTATTTTCGCGGATATCAAAAATAAGGGCCTCTTTATCGAGTTGGGCGAAATACTGCAGGGCGAAGTCCTCCATGTCGGGATCGCTCATACCGCCCAGGTAGATATAGCCAACTTTGCCGCCCGAAACTTTATCTACATGCTCGCGCTTCTTCTTTACGGCATCGCGCTCGATGAGGTCGCGTTCGGTCGCGGCTGAGTGGGGTTTCACAAAGATTGTGCGGGCTCCCTCAATCGAGGGTTTGTTGTTAACAGTTAGAGACATTACTTGGCCGGCGCGGTCTCGCATCAACTCTCGCCAATCCGTGTTCGCGCTCGCCGGTTTTCCGTTTAAGCTTATGATATAGGTTCCAATGCCAACATCATTTCCCGGTTCCAGTAGGTTAGCGGGAGCCGACATCCCGTCGCCATCGTAAAGGCGGGTGATGCGGTGAAATCCTTGATCGGGCGTTGTTTCAACCCCTAGATAAGCGGGCGTGCTAGCTGGAGGCGCGATGAATGGGTTGACATCCACCCGGAAGGAGTGGCCAATTGAAAGCTCAGCTTGTAGCCAGCGGATGAGCTCAGTGAGCTCGTTACGCGACCGTACTTGAGGCAAAAGCGCTGCGTATTTCTTGCCAATTGCTTCCCAGTCCACACCGTTCAGGTTCCGAACATAGAAGTAATCGCGGCAAAGTCGCCACGCATCCCAATAAATCTGAGCCCACTCTTTGGCGGGGTCAACTTCTAGCCGGAACCCTTGGGTGCTGACGGTACCCGCAGTTGCAGGCAGGTCTCGACCGCCAACGGGAACAACGCGAGGGCCCTGAGTCAACAAGCTCTTGCCATCGCCCGAAATGGAGAAACCGCCACCGGCTGTTAGGGTTCCGCCAGCTTTCGCCCCAAAATCGTAAAACATGATCTGGCCCTCGTTGGCATAAACCACGCGATCTCCAACAATTTCAATCTGAGAAATCTGGCCCAGAATGCCGGGAAGTGCGATGATCCGATTCTGGATACCATCGAGATCAATCTTTACCGTCTTGTCTTCGGTCACCTTTTCCGGGGCAGGAGCCGCCGTCCCTTCCTCTTCGTTCTTGGGGCGGAAAGGGGACGCCGTGGACTTCGCCAATGGAATCAAGATGATTCGGGCGGCTTGCGCGCTGTTCAGTTGACTAAACAGATTGTCAGCCGTCATCGGCGCGGTTCGATAGGAAGCGTATGCAAGATATCTGCCGTCGGAGCTGAAACACGGATAGTCGTCTCGGAAGCGGCCACTTGTAACTTGAACCTTCTTCTTCGTTGCGATTTCGTAAAGGTAAATCACATTGACGAGCTGGTTTGTCCAAGGCTTCTCTTCAACGTAAACAAGCCACTTTCCGTCCGGCGAGAAATTGTTGGCGAGGTTCGTATGATAGCGGCGAGCCTTGCTCACTTCAACGTCGCTGGTCCCCTCGGGAGATACCAGTCGGATTCGAGCCTCGTTATCCCCCACCGAAAGCAAATCTGAAGTTGGCGACCAAGCCACCGACGTGATCTGACGACCACCGTCTTTGGTTACTTGCTTCGGATTTGAACCGTCAGCATCGGCAACAAAGACTTGTTGCTCCCTGGTTTCATCGGAGACGTAGGCGACGCGTTTGCCATTTGGCGACATTACCGGCGCTTGCAATCGCACGCCGGGCATGGATTTCCAGAGCCTAACCTCACCTTCTTTTACCGGAGCCGTTACGAGCTGACCGCGTGCCTCAATAAAGATTCGTTTGCCGGTTGGAGTAATCGAATAGTTCGAAGCCGTAACCTCAACGCGCGATGGTCGCATATGAATGTGGTCGCTACTCAATTCCATCGTTACTGGCGTCGCTTTGCTCGTCGCCGGATCAAAAACTTCGAGCCCATTCCCGCGAACGTACACCAAGCGTTTTCCGTCGGTTTGCAAATCGTAGGTGACCTCGTTGTTCCAACCGCTGAGATACTTTGCGCTCCCTCCGTTTTCGCCGACGGAAGCCAACGCCCAGGTTGCGTTATTTTCGTGAACGAAGTAAACACGATTGCCGATCCACTGGGGATACTGGGCTTGAGTTTTGGATTCAAAAATCTTCTTGAAAGAACTATTTTTCAAATCGCCAACCCAGATATCGTTCTTCGAACCACCCTTGTATCGGAACCATGCGCCGCCCGCGATATCCATGAATCGGCAGAAAGCCAAGCGCCCATCGGTGGCCATATGTGCCATTCCCATTTTCTGCATCGGGAGCTTTTCTTGGTTGCCGCCGTTGATCGAAATCAAGAAGGGTTCGGGGACCCCTTCTGCACCGGGGCCGCGGCAAAGGAGCTTGCTTCCATCGGGGGTCCAATCTTCTATGGCTGCCGAATTCAGGTGGTTGGTAACGCGTCGGGGCATCCCTCCCGCGGTCGGCATAACATAAACCTGGGTTCCACCCCCATCGTATTGAGCTTGAAATGCGATTTGCGAGCCATCCGGTGAGAACCGCGCGCGAGTTTCAAGACCCTCGTGTCGCGTAAGCCGCTGAGCTTGCCCCGTGGCGAGATCACCTAACCAAATGTCTCCTTCTCGGGTGAATGCGATTTTATTACCATGAATATCGGGGGCAAGCATAAATGCCCCGCCGTCGGCAAGGGCACTAGCAACCGCAATTGAAGCTAAAACGAGAAATCCAAGACGCAAACCGGACATACCCAACATTCTACGCGGAATTTTTGAGACTCAGTTTCATCACAATCGCCCATTCCTCGGGCTCAACCGGCATGATGCTAAGTCGCTGGCCCTTCCGGCATACCCACATTTCCTCTAGTCCAGGTGTGCTTCTTAGCTCCGCCAGTGAGATTACCCGCGAAAACTTTGATACAAACTTCACATCTCGAACAAACCAACGCGGACTGTCTTTCGGGCTTTTCGGGTCGTAATAATGGGATTCGGGATCCCATTGGGTAGGATCGGGATAGGGCTCGCTGATGATCTCCATGGTGCCAATAATGCCGCTTGGATCGGAATTAGAGTGATGAAAGAAAGCCATATCGCCAATCTGCATTTGATCGCGAATGAAGTTGCGCACGGTGTAATTCCGGCATCCCTCCCACATGTTCATGCCCTCGCGTTCAAGGTGATCAATGCCGTAAACATCGGGTTCGGATTTCATCAGCCAATAAGCCATGGCTAGAGCTTACTCCTTGATGCAAGCCACAATAATGCATGCGAATCAATTTCGTGACCCTTTTCTCGGATCAAATACTAGGCGCGCTCGCGCACAGCATTTTGGGAAGAGGCGCTGAAAAAGGCTTGCTTGAATTCGTTGCCGTAAACCCACGAGATTTCACTACCGATAAACACCGTACGGTAGACGATACGCCCTACGGCGGAGGGCCCGGGATGGTGATGAAGCCCGAGCCGATTCATGCCGCTCTTTTATCCCTCGGCTTGGTTCCGGGGGCGAGCGTGATTTTGATGCCTGATCCAACGGGGACTTTGTTCACTCAAGAGCGAGCGCTGGCGCTCGCAAAAAAGCCCCTCCCTACCGAAGGTGGGGAGGGGTTGGGGAGGGGTTACCCGGACCCTTCAAAGCGGGTCCCGGACTGCGAATCACCCGGAACCCCGCGCGCTGCCCCCTCCCCAGCTGGCGCTAGGGAGGGGGTTCCTTTAACCATTCTTTGCGGACACTACGAAGGAATTGATGACCGGATTGCGACCCATTGGCAAGCAGAAAAGCTCAGCATCGGCGATTACATTCTCTCCGGTGGAGAATTTGCAGCGCTGGTGATTGCCGATGCGATTTGCCGAAACATCCCCGGCGTGCTCGGATCACCGGAAAGTTTGGAGATTGATAGTTTTGGCGATGGGTTGCTGAGCGCACCTCAATTCACTCGTCCCGAGGTTTGGCAAGACCTTGCTGTTCCAGAAATTCTGACGAAGGGCGATCATGGCGCGATCGCAAAATGGAAGCGGCGGCAGTCCCTAAAGTTAACACTAAACCATCGCCCCGACCTATTGGCGAGGGCCCGGCTAGACAAAAACGACGTAAATCTGCTATCATCTTAACCTCGCGGGAACCCGATGGGCTTTTCTGCGTGTTCAGGATTTGGATCAATGAATAAAGGCGCGATTTTAGAAAGTGTTGCAAAAGAATGCATGAAGACCGATTTGCCGGAGTTTCGACCCGGCGACACTGTGCGCGCCCACGCCAAGGTTCGTGAAGGCGGCAAAGAGCGAGTTCAGATTTTTGAAGGCGTTTTGATTGCGATAAAGAACGGCGGCATCGGTCGAACGATTACGCTTCGAAAGATTAGTAGCGGCGTGGGAGTTGAAAGAACATTCCCCGTTCATTCCCCGATGATTGCGAAGTTTGAAGTTGTTCGGCACGGAGTTGTTCGACGGGCAAAGCTTTACTACCTGCGTGACAAAATCGGAAAGGCCGCGAGAATCCGCGAGCGACGCTAAACCGTGGGTTGGTTTACTCCCGAGCGCATTGATGCCTTGGCCCGCACTCCGCTGAGCCAGATCATTATGCTCGTCAGCGTTTGCACGGTTTTGCGCCTGGCCCTCGCCCCCTATCTCGCGAAAATCCCGCCCAAGCATAAAATTGGCGGTGCTTACAAAGCCGCTCGGATCTTCAACGAGCTTTTCGACGCGATTATTTATGCGGGCATTTTTGTTTTTCTGTTGATTCGCCCCTTCGCGCTTCAGGCGTTCCGCATTCCGTCCGGCTCAATGCTGGACACCCTCCAGATCAACGATTTCATTGTCGCAAACAAGTTTATCTATCGAATCGGAGACCCCAAACCGAATGACATCGTTGTTTTTCGTCCGCCCGCAATCGCCTGCAATCCGGATCAAATCGGTCCCGACGGTCAAGTCAATGCGGATTTCATCAAGCGTTGTGTGGGCGTGCCGGGGAATGTGATTGAAATTCGCGGCGGGAAGCTCTATCGAGACGGCCAACTAGCCGCCGAGCCATTTACAAAGATGGATTCACCCGGCGACTTCAAATTGGTGTATTACAAAGGCAAATACTATCCTGTAAACCTCATCCAAGGGAGCGTAAATGGTGAGAATTTTGGAACCCGCATGCCTTTCATCGCGGAAAGTCTTGAGGAAGCAGAGGCACTAAGAAAGTTGCCGCCCGCCCCCGTTCCCAAAGGGTTTATCCTTTGCTTTGGCGACAATCGCGGAAATTCAATGGATGGTCGCTACTGGGGACTCGTCCCGCGAGCCGATGTCATCGGCCGCTCGGAAGCCGTTTGGTGGCCGCCGAAGCGTTGGCGAATCACTCGATAACTAGCGCGCCCCCTGCTGCTTCGCAAACCCAAAAATTGCCCTTTATCCCGGTTGCCTTTTCATAGGTTTGGGCGCATTGTTCAATAAATCCGCTTAGTTGATTCGTTGCGACCAGCGCAACGCATGCCCCGCCAAACCCCGCCCCCGTCATCCGTGCCCCGACGCATCCCGGTGAGTTCCAAGCAGCTTTAGCCATTTCATCTAGTTCAAAACTCGTAACCTGATAATCTTGCTGCAAGCTCACATGGCTCGCCTTCATCAGTTCACCAATTTCATCAAACGACGAGCGCGCAAGGGCATCGGCAAAGGCCTCGCATCGGGCATTCTCGGAAAGTACGTGGCGCGCGCGCCGGAGCCAGACCTCGGAAGTATCACTTCGAGGTAGATCTTGGAAACTTGCATCTCGTAATGACTTGACTCCCAAAAACCGACACGCTTCCTCGCATTCGGCTCGCCTCTCATTGTATTTTGAGGCCGCCAACTCGCGTGATTTAGTTGTATCACACAGGACAATCTGGAGGTCCGCTGGAACAGGGGCATAGCGAATCGAATCCGCGCGAATGTCGTAGAGCATGGCATGGCCCGCCTTCCCGCAAGCGGAGGCCATTTGATCCATGAGGCCGCAATTCACGCCTACGTAATTATTTTCGCAGTTCTGCCCGAACCGGGCAAGCTGGGGAGCGGTGAATCCCCGCTGATCCAAGTGGTTCCAGGCCGTTCCAAAAGCTAGCTCTAACGCGGCGCTGCTACTCACTCCAGAAGCAACCGGGATGTCGCTCCAAACATAACCCTCCAAGTTTGAGCCGCCGCCCATAGCCTGGGCCATCCCGGCCGGGTAAGCGGCCCAGCCTCTAACACCGATACGGGGGGCGCTAGCATCGAAAGACTCGCCCGGGCCGAGCTCGTGAGACGTGAGCATAGAAATTCCCGAGACCTTCCGAACGGCCAGCCAAACATACCGGTTGATAGCGGCGGGGAAAACAATCCCGTCATTGTAGTCCGTGTGTTCGCCGATAAGATTAACCCGCCCCGGCGCCCGAACCACAAGATCGGGATCTTCGCCGAAGTGTTGGAAAAACAGGGATTTGATTTGAGTTGCGTTCAATGTTATGGTGACTCCAGAGGGGGGCTGTTGAAAAGCTACCCCACCGAGGGGGTCACGCTGTACAGCCGGGGGTTGAGCGCAGCGATATCCCAAGTCCAGGTCCGCCTTTTTCGCACCCAGACGAGGTCTGCCCGTTTGGCCGGTAGGTTTGTCGTGTTCGCGCCGTTCGCTGGAGCCAATACGGATGTGGTCCGATGCCGACAGCCGGGTTGCGAATGTTTAGTGCCGTATAATACGATCCATGCAGAAGTCGTCTCGGCTGCCTGAACGGGAGGTAACGATTGTCGCCAGTTTGGCGATTATCACGGCTGTAGCGACCATGCTATATTCAGCTTTTGCCCGCAAACCCAGGTCTGTTTACCGGGACCCTTGCACTTCCAACATGAAGCAAATGGGCACGGCGGCTGCCATCTATTGCAGTGACAGTAATGATCGCATGCCGTTGGAGAATTGGATGGAGGGGCTCTTTGTCTACACTAGGAACCGCGAAGCAATGGAGTGTCCGGAGATCGTTAAAGCCGAAAAGCATTACGGTTACGCGATGAAGATCGGCATGATCGGGCTCAACATCCATACCATTGCCGAACCCCAGGCTACGGCAGTATTCTTCGAAACCGATGCATTGGGAAAGAGCATCGTTGCCAACCTGGCGGCGCGAAGCGGGCGACATAAAGGGGGATCGCTGGTTGGCTACATGGATAGCCATGCAAAGTTCGTGCGGTTAGGAGATCCGGTGAAATAGATGCAGAAATCATCTTGGGCTAACAGTTGGAGGGTTCAGGTGCTGATTATCTTTGGGATTCTTGGCTGCCTCGGGTTGATTCTGGTTCCAATATTTGCGCGCCCCGGGCACCCGGCCTACCTAACTACCTGTAAGTCCAACATCAAGGAAATCGGCACCGGCACTGCCCTTTATCTCGGCGATAACGATGATCGGATGCCGCTGGAAGATTGGATGGATAGCTTACTTCCCTATACAAAGAACCGCGACATGATGGGGTGCCCATTTGTTTCCCGCTACGGCTACGGACTGAAGATTGGCGTGGTTGGGATCAACGCCTCGAAAGAGAAAGACCCGGAGCACACGGCCATGTATTTCGAAACCGATGCGCTTGGCAAGAGCGTGGTCGCCAACCTCGCGGCTCGGAGCGGGCGACACAAAAAGGGCTCTCACGTCGGCTACTTGGACACGCACGCAAAATTCGTTCGCCTCGGCGATCCGGTGAAGTGAGCAACGCTTGGTGGGCTAGGTACCATTCAGTTGCTTAGCATGACAACACTCACTCACGATTTGGCGCGGCAGCTTCATCCCGATGTTCGCAAGCTCTGGCGCATCAATAACTTCATCGGCGGATTAGTGTGGGCGGTTCTGTTTGTTGGGGGTGGATTTGCCGCGGAAAAAGGGGGGCAGCTCAAGTTCCCGTTCATGCTACTTGGTGTGATCCTCGCGCTCGTGGTTTTCTTGCTGGGACAGGTGTATGTTGAGACGGGCTATCGAAACTGGCGATTTGGGATCATGCCCGATGAGGTTCGCGTAGAGCATGGGGTGATGTGGAAATCGGCCAAGAGCATTCCTCGCCAGCGAATCCAGCATATTGATGTGACAAGTGGACCCTGGCAGCGCCGATTTGGGATCTCGGAACTCCACGTTTATACCGCCGCTGATCACACGCGGATTCCGGGGATTCCAACCTTGGATGCGGAGCGATTGAGGAAGGAGCTGCTGGGCAAAGATGAACTTTGAGCGTGGAATCCACCCGCTAACGATGGTTGTTGGGCTAATCAGCACCCTGCAACGGTTCGCAATCCTCATTATCATTGTCGTGTTCAATCGTGTTCGGAATCTCAATGATCCGGTTGCCGCCGAGAACAACGTTTTCGAGTTTATGATCATTGGAATCGGCGGTCTTTCGATCGTGGGATTGTTCGTAAACTACCTGGTCACTCGATTTGGAGTCGAAAATAATCAGTTTTACTTGCGAAGCGGTTGGCTTCAAAAACAAGATCGCCGAATTCCCTTAGACCGTATTCAATCGGTAGATATTCAGCGAGATTTCATCCCGAAACTATTGGGCTTGGCCGCAATCAAGATTGATACGGGCGCCCACGAAAAGGGCTCCGAGGTGCGGCTGCAATATGTTTCGTCGGAAGATGCCGATGAGATCGTCAGACGACTTTCACGGGGAACATCCAATACGACTGGAGTTGAGTTCCAGCCCCCGGTTGATACCCGCCCGATATGGAAAACGAGCTTTCAGGAACTCTTGACGGCCGGCGCCACCGAAAATCGCGCCCTCGTCATGGCGGCGGCGGTGTTGGGCATCATGTTCGAATCCGAGCGATTTGGTTTCAAAAGCCAAGATCTGATCCAGAAAGTTTTGGGCACCTTTGATCCTGCGAAGGCGACTCAGCAGACTTGGGTCGCAGGTGGTCTTCTCGCTTTTGCGATCCTCGTTTTGGGTTGGATCGTTTCGATGGGAAGTACCGTTATCCGTTGGCATGGCTTTAAGATTATCGCGGACCAAGGCAAGCTCATTCGAACCTTTGGTCTACTCAACGAGCATCGAACCACCCTCGTTGTTCGGCGAGTGCAAACCGTAGAGTTGCGATCAAGTCTTATTCGGCGCTTTGTTGGCCTCTGGGAGGTTCATGTAAGGACAGCGGGGCAGAAGCTGGGCGAGGAACGAGACGGCGACGGCCGAAACGCCGTAACGGGCGCATTCGTGCCCATCGTTGATCGGGAAGAGTTGCCTCTTTGTATTAACATGGTCTTGCCGGGGTTCGACTATGTTCGGCTTAGAATTGAGCGCACTAGTCCGAAAATGGCACTCAGGGTTGCAATCGCTACATGCTGGTTTTGGTTGGCGGTTTCTACGGGTTTGGTGGTTGGGTTGGGGCAGAAATACGCCTGGACCTTCGCCTTCGCAGTTGTCTTTTCAGCAGCCTTGGGTTTTTGGCGATCAAGGGTGTGTGGTTATGGCCGCGTTCGCGACGTTTTGGCGGTTCGCGATGGGCTCAGCATGCTACGAACCGGCTTGATCCCCGATTCTAAGTTGCAATCGGTAACGTTGCGCAGCGATCCCATTGACCGGCTTTTTGGGTTGGTAAACATCGGTTACACCACCGCGGGAATGCGCGGTCATATCTCGTGCTTGGATAAAGAAAAGGGGCTGGCCCTTTATGAAGACTTATGCTCCCGGATGAATGCTTCCGGCGACTGGCATCCCGATGGCGTTTGAAGCAGACCTCCTTAGCGGGGGGTGTCCGTCCCCCGAGAGTTACACCGCACTTTTGGCGCGGCCCGAGTACCTGGCGATGCGGTCTCATTCTGTGGCTTTTCTGGAGCTTAACTCCCCCGAGCTCGCCAGCTACGGAGCCAAGTGGAGTGTCAATCCGCTTGAGCATTGGAGTCGGCGTTGGGAATATGCCTTCTCCACCGCGGTAGTGGAACAACAACCAGCCACTACAATTCTTGATGCGGGTTCCGGATTAACGTTTTTCCCCTCGTATCTGGCCATGAAGAACCCCAATGCGCTGGTTACGTGCGCAGATATTGACTCAAGCTACATCAGGACATTCGGAGCTCTAGGCGGTCCCGGTCAGGAACGGTGTCAACTTCTCATTACAGATGTCTCAAATCTTGCGATCAAAGATGAGGCATACGATGTAACGCTCTGCATTTCGGTGCTGGAGCACATGCCCAACTTCCCGAAAGCCGCGCGCGAATTGGGGCGCGTTACCCGCACCGGCGGCCTAGTTTGTGTCACTTTCGATCTCGACCTCCGCCCTGGGGCGGGCGGAATCTCATTAGACGGAGCGCGTACGCTGCTGCGCGAACTAGGGAACATTGGCGATCCGCACGCTGATTATGAGGGCCTGCTAGACGAAGTAGCAACGCGCAAGATTCCGGTTTCCCAAAAGTGGGTGAAGGTGCATGATCGCCGCGAGCGCAGCTGGGCAGATCGAACCAAACATTGGCTTTACACAAATGCTCAGTTGCAGAAATTGCAAAATCTAACGTTCTTTTGCTGCACTTACACTCGCGGATAGAATTTGAGACCTCGTCGCCCAGGAGATCAACTTGTTGTTTCGTTTTACAGATATGTCAGCCGTCGGAGCGGCTGCCCCAATTTATTTGTTAGCTTTCGATCGCACGTTCGTATCCTTGCCGAAGCCGGGCCGTTACTGTCTCCCAGGTGTAGCGCTTGGCAAACCAATCGCGTTGCCGATTGGGCTCGTGGCTCTGCCCCCAAGCCTGCTCAACTGCGGCTCGAATGCTGCTCGGACTGTGGGCGTCGGGATACAAAGCAAAGTCTTCGTAGAGTTCTTCCGGATACCAGTTCTGGCTCAGCACTAGCTTTGCTCCGACCATGGCGGCTTCAATCCCGGCGATCAAAAAATCCTCAAGAAACGATGGGATGCAAACGACGCGAGCGGCGGCGTAGGCACTACCAATAAGGGGAGACCCGTGAGAAAGCGGGTCTAGAAACAGCATCCGATCATCGGCTTCCGAGCGACAGAGACGGGCATAGTCTTCATCCATAACCCGTCCCAAAAATATGACTCTTTTGCCTGTTCCACGCATGGCCCGGATCAAACCGAGTTGGTTCTTCCTCGCCGTGATCATCCCGACGTGTAAGATGAAGTCATCTTCAATGCCAAATGCTTGCCGAAATGCGTCGGGCTCCGAGTCCATGATGTCAGTTGAGACGCCCGCATTGGGTACGCGAAACATCCGCCCCCGGGGCAGTTCAAAGAACGCTTCCAACCGCCTTTCTACCGCTTCGGTGGGGGTGAAAATGAGATTGGACGCATGAAACAAATCCCGGTGCCTTCGGGGGTAGGTGCCACTTGCTCGCTTTATCAGGCGGTCGCACCGTACGCGAAAAGTGGATCGCGGCCGGTGCCAAATGCTTGAGGTTACGCAGGGAACGCCCTTAGATCGCAACAGGGCAATGGTATCGGCATACGTTTCCTGGCAACCGATAAAGTGAACGACATCACCAACTTCGGTGGTTAGAGGCGTGAATATGTCGGTTCGGAGCCCGGATCTTTCCAGAGCGGCCGCCGTTTGCAGAGCCTGAACCTCGCCGCCCCCTTGTATCAGGCCCCCATCGGGTCTCATCACAATCGTCACGGAGGAAACGCTCATTACACTGCGGATTCAAAGGCCGTGATGTCTTCTCGAATCACGTCTAAACTCCCTCGCCAAAACTCAACACTGCGGGTGTCAATGCCAAAGCCGGCGCACAAAGTCGGAGCATCGGCCGTTCCGGAATTCGCCAGAAGTTCATCGTATTTCGCCTTGAATTCGTCAGGGTTAGCGCCATAAATTTTGTACAAACCGAGCGCAAAAAGCAACCCAAACATGTAGGGAAAGTTGTAGAAGGAAGATTCGCTGTAGTAATGCGGTTTTGCTGCCCACATGAAGGGATGATACGATGCAAGCGCGTCCCCATAAGTCTGTTTTTGCGCGTCTTGCATGGCCCCACAAAGCTCACTCGCACTCATATCCCTTGATTTTCGCCCCTCAAATGCGGACTTTTCGAAGATGTAACGGCTTGTAATATCAACCACCGTCTGACAAGGCCCCATGATGCAGGCTTCAAGCAACGCGAGCCGCGACTGCCCCTCGAACTGCTTGAGTGCCGCGTTCTTCACGATCGTTTCGCAAAAGATGCTGGCAGTTTCGGCGAGAGTTGATGGGATGTTCCTGAGCAAAATAGGCTTCGTCGAGAGGCACAACGAGTGGTAAGCGTGCCCCAGTTCGTGAGCGAGGGTTTTTACATTGTTAAACGAACCATCGTAGTTCATGAGGATTCGCGAAATCTCGTTCCTTAAGGTGTCGCAGTAAGCGCCGCCAACCTTGCCAAGCTTCGGCGGGAAATCAATCCAGTTTTCGGCATACGATCGCCGTGCAAAATCTCCCATTTTCGTTGAGAATGAATCGAACTGTTCGGCAACGAAATCACAACCGCGCTCAACCGACCAGATGCTCTCATCAGACGGAAGAGGGGCGAAGAGGTCATAAAACTCAAGCTTCTCAACTCCAATCGCCTTCGCTTTGGCGTTCAGGTAACGCCGAAAATCAGGGAATGCTTCGTGAGCGGCCGTCATCATCGCATCGAGCGTGGCTTCATCAATCCCATTTTCCCAGGCTGCTTGTTCGAGAGCGCTCTTCCAGCCGCGGCGCTCGGTGAGGGTGTTGACGACGCCTTTGATTCCATTCATCGCGGCCGCAATTGGGACTTCGTTGAGTTTCCAGGCCGCGAGTTCGGCCTCATAGGCGTGGCGACGGCGGTCACGATTTGCATCATAGGCGATGTTTCGCAGGCTTGCCATTCCCACCTTTTTGCCTTCAAAGTCAATCTCGATTTGGCTCGAAAACGTATCGTAAAGTTTGCCCCAAGCCATCGTGCTACTCGGCGCGAGGCTCGATGCCAGGCTCTCCTCGGCGGGTGACATGAGGTGAGCAGCTTTAAATTTCATCCGTCGCAATGGGTAGGCATTCTCTGCGGCGAGAGACGACGCCGCGATTTCGGCTTCGACATCCAGCGTACCAACCCATGCGGCGAAACGAGTTTGTAGCTCCGTCAGACGAGAATAAAGCGCATCCATTTCGCTTTGTTGGCTTAGGGCGGCTTCATTGCGAGTATCAACGCTCACCAAGCAATACAAGTAACCGTAAATGGTCGTGAATTGCTCGGTAACTGATGCTAGGCTTGTTAAGGCTGATTCGACGGTCGGGCTCGAAAGGGTGTTTTCGAAAGCATCAACGGCCTTAAAAAGCGAGGCTTTTGCGGAAGCAAGTTCGGGCGAATCCGGGCCGGGAAAGAAAAAATCGAGGTCCCACTCGTGGGAGGAAGCAGCAACGGCAGACATTAGAACAAGTCTACCGCCGTCCCAGGATTCCGCTAAACTTATGGCACAAAATGCCAGCAATATACCGACTTGGGGAGCGAGAGGAGCTTTGGCCGATGGGGACCTTTGAGGCGCTTGAGAGAGCGCCTCGCCGATTCCTTATCCCGGAGGATGCCGAGTTGAAAATCACCTTTGAGGGACTGGGTCTCTCGATCACTCGGCTGGGAGTATTAGAGCTAAAAGATGAAGATGCAATCATCGTGCCAATCAGTCCAATTGAAGAAATAGTTTCGTTAGTAGATCGTCTTTTGGGTCCGGGTGGATGCCCTTGGGATCAAGCGCAGACTCACGAGACGCTAAAACGGCACCTCCTGGAGGAGGCGTATGAGGTTTTAGATGCGGTTGATTCGGGCTCAGCTTTGAAGCTGGAAGAGGAAATTGGTGACTTGTTACTTCAACCTGTGATGCACGGTCAGATTTCGAAATCGTTCTCTACTCAGTCAGCGGCTAGGGGCTTAGTTGATAAGCTTATCCGAAGGCATCCTCATGTTTTTGGCTCCGTTGAAGTGGCCGATTCAGAGGAAGTTCTGAAGAACTGGGATCGGATCAAACAAAGCGAAAAGGGAGAAAAGCAGTCGCTTCTGGCCGGGGTCCCGACCGGGATGGCCTCGCTGCTACGGGCGTTCGAGATCTCCAAACGCGCGGCGCGGGCAGGGTTTGAGTGGCCCCAGGTTGAGGCGGTTTGGGAAAAGTTACGCGAAGAGGAGAAAGAGCTGCGTTCCGCGAAAACACCCGAGGAAACTGAGTCCGAGGTCGGCGATCTCCTGTTTACGGCTGTCAACTTGGCCCGATGGTACAAGGTTGAACCAGAGGAAGCTTTGCGGAAAATGCTCAACCGGTTTACGACCCGATTCCAGGCGATGGAGGCGGCAAGTTCTAAGCCCCTGACCGAACTTTCTCCGCCAGAATGGGATGAGCTTTGGAATGAGGCGAAGAAGTAGTTTGGTGTTCGGTGTCTCTCGTCAATCCAAATTGACGCCGTTCACCGTCAAAATGAACCGATATCCGATCGTATCCGCGGCGCGACGACACATGACCATACGACTCAGGAATATTTCAAAATATTCCATCACGCTGGCATATTGAGTGTCAATCTCTAAGACGAGTTGGACGGTTTGGGCCTCCGCCAGTTCGACGCGGCTTCTCTGAGCCGCGTAATTCACCCGGTCGTGAATGTCAAAAGTCTCCATGATTGGATTCTGCACACGGCTGAAGTGAACATCACTCTTGTCGGCGATAATCAGAGCGGCCGACATCGGACTAATTGGAACGCCGGCAAGTTCTTCGTGATTGCCAATCGCGCCCAAAATCGGAGCGATTTCTTCACACGCCATCCCCATTTCGGACAGTAGCACGAAAGCGATGTTTGCGCCGGTCATAGGGTGGTCCACCCGATTGATCACGTTCCCAATGTCATGCAAATAGGCCGCGATCTGGCCAAGCTCAATGTAGCGGGGCGGATGCCCAGCGTGCTCTAAAATGGAGCGGGTGATGCCGCTAACAACGCCAACATGCCGATGTCCGTGCTCGGTGTAACCCATCGCCTTCATCACCTCGTTCGCCCCATCAATCAGAGTCCGAACTTTGGGGTGGTTGCGCACATCTTTAAAGGATATCAAGGTTGCATCGGTTTCGCTCATCGGGCAAGTTTATCGCAAACTGGCGGATTCCAAGAAATTCGCACGTATAATACACACATGACCGAACGCGAAAAATGCGCTCATCTGCTCCGTAAGTTTGGTTTGGGCGTAACCGAAACAGAACTCAACGACTGCGAGAAACGAGGTGTCAAAGGCTCGATTGAATGGCTCATTGATGCCGAGAAGACCCCGGAGAGTTTTGAACTAAACCCGTGGTCGTTCGCGTACGACAAACCGGGTGAGGCCAATATGGATACGGGCCGCTTTGCGGCTTGGTTCGCTCTGAGGCTCCTCACCACGAATCGCCCGCTCGAAGCCAATATGACCTTGTTTTGGCACAACCACTTTGCCGTCAGCGGCGCAAAGATCACGTTCGGACCGATGATGGTGGATCATGTTGAGTTGCTGCGAACTCACGCGCTAGGTAACTTTCGAGAGCTCCTTGGCGACGTTTCCCGCGACCCCGCCATGATTCGGTGGCTTGATACCGACACCAATATTAAGGGGCGTCCGAACGAGAACTTTGCGCGCGAATTGCTCGAGCTTTTTACGCTAGGAGTTGGGAATTACACAGAGAAAGATGTTCAGGAAACCACGCGGGCTTTTACGGGATGGTCGGTTCGAGCAGCTCTAACCGAAACCCGCGGAATGACATCCGATTTGCAGCTCAAACTTGCAGTTCTGGACGACCGCCCGATGGTGGTCTTCGCCGATTGCCCCGCATTGCATGACCGAAAAGATAAGACCATTCTGGGAAAATTCGGGCCCATGGAGTCGGACGACGTGCTCGATCTGGTTGTTTCCCAGCCCGTTCACGCCCGATTCTTGATGCGAAAACTCTGGACTTACTTTGTTTATCCAGATCCCGACGTTAAGCTGGTAGATCGCCTGGCTAAACTTTACGTGGACTCGAAGTTTGAAATGAAACCGGTGCTAAGGTGGATTGCAAATAGTAAAGAGTTTTGGTCCGAAAAGGCTCAACGCACCGTCGTCAAGAGCCCCTTACACTATACGGCCGCGTTCGTCCGTCAACTCGGGGCGCGCGAGCTTTTGGTTGAGGCAAAACTGAACCGAGTTACCGAGCTGGCTCCCGCCGAACCTCGACTGGTCCAGTTCGCCCGAGGGGCTATGCAGATTATGAGAAGGCAAGGCATGACCCTGATGTTTCCACCCGATGTGGCGGGATGGGAATGGGGGACCGCTTGGATCACAACGGCAAGCGTGATTGAGCGTAATCGCTTGGCCGATAACTTCATGAGGGCGGGATCGGGCTTTCCCGCCATTTTGGTGTCGCGATTTGCCGCGGCTCAACCTGCTACGAGTGCGGACGCAGTGAACGCTATCACTCAATGGTTTGACATTCCCGCCAACGTTGAGGCTAAGGCACTAATGGTAGAGGCCCTAGATAAGAATGGAGGCTTGCCAGCCCTCCAAAAAGTGCAGACGTTACCGAAAGCGATGCTTGCCGTAATGCGACTTGCAACCTCTATCCCTGAGTTCCAAATGAACTAGCGAGAAAGGTTGTTAAAAAGAGCGAACTTGGGCTGGAAGGCAACTTCGACGGTGCCAATCGGCCCGTTTCGATGCTTGCCGATGATAATCTCGCTTACCTCAGTTCGGTCGGGATCAAGATCGGCTTCTTCCGGGTTTTCGCGAGCTTTGTAGTAGTTCTCTCGATAGATAAACATCACCAAGTCGGCTTCCGCTTCAATCGAACCCGATTCGCGTATATCGGCCAGTTGAGGGCGCTTATTTTCGCGGTTTTCAACGGCTCGATTCAACTGCGAAAGGGCAATGACGGGAACATCAAGCTCCTTTGACATGGATTTCAACGCCCGCGCGATTTCGCTGATTTCTTGGACGCGGTTCTCGCTTCTTCGGTGCCCACGCATCAACTGAAGATAGTCAACGACGACTAACGAGAGCCCGCCTTCGCGCTTTAAGCGACGGCACTTGCCCCGCATTTCCAGCCCGCTAAGGTCTGAAGATTCATCAATGTAGATGGGCAAATCGTAAAGATTTTCGCACGCGTCGGCCAGTTTTTGATAAGTATCGGCCTGAATGTTGCTCTTTTTGAGAACATTGCTGCTGATTTGCGATTGCATCGAGACCAACCGTCGGGCTAGCTGCCGCCCGCTCATTTCGAGCGAAAAGATCGCAACGTTTTGATCGGGGATTTTTCGGGCGACATTCAGCGCCATCTTCAGAACCAGCGAGGTCTTGCCCATCGAGGGCCTCGCGGCGATAATGGTTAGGTCCCCGCCGTAAAAGCCCGTCGTCATCTCATCGAGATCATAAAAGCCGCTAGGAACGCCGAGCGTGGGCTCGCCCGTATCCACGAGGTTATCAAGATCAATCATGAAGTCCTTAGTCAGGGACTTGATGTCATGAAAATCTTTACCCAGGCGTTGGTTTCCGACCTGGAATACCAGAGTTTCGGCATCGTTTAGCTTCTCCTCGGGATCGCGCTCGGTATCGAGGGTTATTTTAACAATATCGTGCCCCGCCGAATTTAGCGACCGGATCATCGAGCGGTCTTTTACGATCTGAGCATAGTAGGTGGCGTTCGATGCACTGGGAACAATCTCGGCGACCTGGATGAGATAATCCTCTCCGCCGATATCTTGAAGTTTTCCACGGGCAACTAGCTCATCTTTAAGGGTAACAAGGTCAATCGGCTTGTAATTGAGCGACAATTGTTGCATCGCCCGGAAGATTTCTTTATGAGCGGGATGATAAAAATCGTGGTCTTGAACGATGCCAAAAACCTGCTCCGCCGCCTGATCCTTGATCAGCATTGAGCCTAAAACGCTCATTTCTGCTTCGATATTGTAAAGCTGTTGGGAATCTTCGGCCATCGGATTAGGTGCATTCTGGCAGGATTGCCGCGGGCGGATTAGGTGGCTAGGCTCAAGTGTGGAAAAGTGTGTGGAAAGTTTTGGGGCCGTTCGCTCTCTGCACGTAGCATCTACCAAAAAAAATCATAGTGGGAACTTTTTGTTCAATCTGGTAGTCTTTCTAATTGGCTGAGAAGCCAATTCGTCTAATTTCTGGTTTGACCAGAAAACGGGGGACCCAATAACAATGGGGTGAAAGGGAGCGAACAAGCTCCCCAGGGTAACTCTTGGCCCGAACCCGACAGCTAACTCCGTAGACGAGCGAGAGTCTATCGGGCAATGGTGCCTGATAAACAACCGCATTTTCAGCCGAAGTAGGCATAGCGCTGATCTTCGGTGAAAACCGGATCGGTTGGTGCGTGCCTGAGCACCTCCTGTTGAGCAAGGCCCCTTGAAAAAGGGGCCTATTTCTTTGTGCTCTAGCTACTTGTGACGATTTTTTCTTTCCGGGTGGAGTGGCTGTGACGTTTCTGTGACGCTTGCCTGTTTACAATATTCTCCAAGCCTCGAACATTGAGGCGGGAGATCCAAAATGAAAGGAACGAAATCAAGATTCATCGCCGGCTTCGTGCTGGCCCTCATCGTATGTGGCGCTTCGGCTCAGCCAAGCCGCCTCGCATGGGTTCGCGGCAGCGGGGCGAGTGACATCGTCATGGATACCGCCTGCGACGTCATGACCGACAGCCTTGGGCGCTTCGTCGTCGTTGGTGGCAGCAAGCAGCCTGATGGCAGCTACAAAGGCTGCATTACCGTTTTCAATCGTAATCGCTCAATCGCCGATGTCGTGGAAGTCGCGCGGCCAGGAGGTGGGACGCTCATGTTTCACCTTGTGAGACAGGTTGGCAACACGCTCTATGTTGCTGCTAATGGAAGTCCGACTGCGACCGGCGTTCATCGCGAACTTCGCTTTCTCGCCTTCAATCTCAACCTAGATCCGACCGGTTCCGGCGCGGTGGAGGACAATCCTTCCGGCATGCTCGCTGAACCGACCGACATCGAGGTTGATGCCAACGGCAACGCCTATATCTGCGGGACATTCGAGAAGTCGGGACCCGCATGGCGAACATTCTTGCGGCGCGTTCCCAGTGGCGGCAACGGCTTTTTCGACATTTTTGTCGGAGATGAGATCACGACCCACACCAAGCCCGGTATCCAAACCTACGGCATCATCGCGATTCTCATCGGCATGATGACTGCCGACGGGCCGGAACTGCGCTCCTATTCCCCAACTGGCACACTCAACTGGACCCTAGGACGGGCGCTGCCGACCGGGGTATGGGGGCCGGAAAGCATTATTATCGAATACGACGTTGACTTCTGCCAAGGTTGGATGACCCAGGAAGGAAGTTCGGCTAGTGATCTTGACGTGATCGTAAGGATGGTTCACCCCGTCACGGGCCAAGGGACCGTCATAGACACGATCGATCCCGGCGTAGGAATCGTCAGTCCCCGAGATGCGGCTAGCGGACTGCCGACCGGAAAGCGATTCAATGTTTTGGTCGACTTCGGCCCGGCCGGAGATAGCCATCGGCGCGCAGCGACCTATTCGTATGACGCTATCGGCAACTTGACCGGCTCATTTAATGGGTCCGGCACGGACCATGCGTGGGGACTATTCGTCGACCAGTTCGGCGAGATGGGCCTTGGGTTGGTCGAGAACCAGAACCTTGCGGGATCTATTAAGTTTGTGAAACTGAACACCAACAATGTCCCCCGCTTTGGCTTTGGCCTCGCGGGTGCAGGATTCCTGTTGCCTTACATCGAACAAGACAACGTCTTCGAACCCAAGTCCGGCGACATTGCCGTCCTCCTCGAAGATGGTGTGAAGTTCAGCCTCACCTGCATCCAGCAGGCCCCGGTCGCCCTCAGCGACTACTATCAGCCGCGCAGCGGTCGATTCTTCCGGCCCGTCAATCCGGTCACGTTCAACGACCGCTATGCTGGCGGCGCGGTGATCTCCATTTCCCAACAGCCGGCGCATGGCACCCTCACCATGGGCGCCAACGGAGTATTCAACTATACGAGCGCGCAAGGATATGTTGGCTTGGATAGCTTCAAGTACACACTAACAAAGCCTGGACTCAATCCGAGCACCGGGACGGTGAACCTTAACGTCCGACCTTAGGCAAACGTCAGACTGATCAAGGCCCCTGGAAATCAGGGGCACTTTTTTTGACTCATGAATGAGATACACACCTCAAAGGGGTAAAACGATCCCATGAACGAACAGATCCAGACCCTAGAGAGGCAGATAGGCGAGCTTACCGAGCAACTCTTTGCTGAACGGGCGAAAGCTGAGCCGGTGCCTGTAGCAGACTTCAAGTTCGAAACGGCAAACGGACCAATTTCTTTATTCAACCTCTTTGGCGATAAGAACGAGCTGATTATCATTCACAACATGGGTAAATCGTGCCCCTATTGCACCATGTGGGCGGATGGCTTGATGGGGAGTAAGCGCCACATTGAAAGCCGCTGCGCTTTGGTGGTGGTTTCTCCCGATTCGCACGACGTTCAAGCCAAACTGGCCGCGGCGCGGGGTTGGACGTTTCTAATGGTCACCGATGCGACCAAAGAATTCACCACGGCGATGGGTTATTGGAACGAAACCGATGGTTGGTGGCCGGGGGTTTCGACTTTTCGCAAAGATAGTAGCGGCTCAATAGTGAGAACGGGCAAAGCCACGTATGGCCCTGGCGACGCCTTTTGCCCGCCGTGGCATTTCCTCAGCTTGCTCGGGATTCGCGACGGCGAATGGACCCCGACCTAAAAATCTGCCGAACCTGGAGCTCTGAAATAAGGGATCACGTCCCGCATATTTTTCATGCCGGTGACGTACATGAGCAACCGCTCAAATCCCAACCCGAACCCGGAATGGGGGGCGGAGCCGAAGCGGCGCAGGTCAAGATACCACCAATAGTTTTCGATGGGCAGCCCCATTTCTTTAATCCGTGCTTCGATGAGATCAAGCCGCTCTTCGCGCTGCGAACCCCCGATGATTTCACCAATTCTCGGAGCGAGAACATCCATTGCGCGCACCGTTTTGCCATCTTCGTTGGCACGCATGTAGAAGGCTTTGATGTCCTTCGGGTAGTCGGTCAGGATCACAGGGCGGCCGACCTTCTTTTCGGTGAGCCATCGCTCGTGCTCACTTTGTAAATCGGCACCCCAGGAAACCGGAAACTCGAACGATTCGCCGCTGGCTTCAAGGTGCTTAACCGCCTCGGTGTAAGTCATACGCTCGAATCCCGAGTTCACCACGTGATCGAGAGTCGTGAGTAACTCAGGCTCAATCCGTTGATTAAAGAAGCTCAAATCCGGGCCGCACTGATCAAGCAAATCGCCAATTACTTCCTTCAAAAGCTCCTCGGCGAGGGCCATGTTGCCTTCCAGCGAGCAGAAAGCCATCTCCGGCTCTATCATCCAGAACTCAGCAAGGTGACGGCTAGTGCTTGAGTTTTCGGCGCGAAACGCGGGACCGAACGTGTAAACGTTCGTCATCCCCAACGCCACCGTCTCCGCTTCAAGCTGGCCGCTTACGGTCAAAAACGCGGGCTTGCCGAAGAAATCGTTGGTGTAATCGGTTCCAGTGAGTTTGGCGGGGTGGCCGGGATGGCCCTGTTCTAACAGCGTGGTGACCGCAAACATCGCTCCCGCGCCCTCGCAGTCGCTCGCCGTAATCATGGGGGTGTGCAGATTATGAAAGCCACGCTCTTGGAAAAACCGGTGGATTGCATAAGCTGCGCGCGATCGAACCCGCCAAACCGCACCAAACGAGTTGCCGCGTGACCGCAAGTGGGCGATTTCGCGCAGGAACTCCCAGGATGCGCCTTTCTTCTGAAGCGGATAGGCAGCGGGATCGGCGGGACCAAAAACCTCTACGCCAGTGGCGTGAAGCTCTACTGCCTGGCCCTCTCCGGGTGAATCCACGATCTTGCCGTCGAATCTCACACAAGCTCCCGTCGTGATCAGTTTTGCGGTTTCCTCATCAAGTGTTCCTTCGGGGATGACAACTTGCAGATCCTGAAAGCATGAGCCATCGCTGAGCTGGGCGAAGCTCACATTCTTGCTATCTCGTCGGGTTTTCACCCAGCCATAGGCGCTGGTCTCGGTTCCAGGGGCGAGGGAAAAGAGATCGCGAATATAGGTGCGCCGGTAGTCCATTTGAGCATCAATTCTACGCGGAAACGCCGTTGGCTTGGATTTTGCGGGTAGATTCTTTTGCCATGGGTAAGTCAAGCCGCTTAAAAATAGAGCGAAAGAGTCAGGAGTCAGAGGCCAAACAGGTTCAACTCGCCCGAGAGGCCGCCCACAAGCTTATTGCCGAAGCTGAGTTCCCCTTGGGCTATCCGCTTACCGAAATCACCCAAATCATGGTGCTATCCGAATCGGTTTACGAGCAAATCGTTGCCGCTGGTATTCGGAGTCTAGGCAAGGGTGTCTCGCAGGATTCTCTAGCCGACTTTTCTTGCGAATCACACTTGGCCTTGGATAAATATCAAGCAATCGCCGCACGAATTTTTCGCGAACATGTGAAAGTTGAGCCCGATTGCAAGCCGGGTTGTAACTGGTGCTGCTATCCAAGAGTAACGCTCAAGGTCAGCGAGGCGGCGCAGATACACCGTGCCATCGAGGCATTGCCGGCTGACAAACGCACAGAGATTTCGCAAAGAATGACGACGTTTGTTGAGGCGACGAACGCGATGTCGCCCGCGGCGGTTTTGCGATCTACCCGACTATGCCCGCTGAACGAAAACGGCAACTGCCTCATCTACGCCGACCGGCCCCTCACTTGCCGCACGGTTCACTCCTATAACGTGCGAACTTGCCGTGCCTATGTTGAGACGGGAGCCATGGTTGCGAGTAGGACAAGCATTTTTTCCCACGAAATCGGTCGGTTTGCCGCAACGGCTATCACCCAAGTTCTCGCCCATTACGGTGCAGACCAGCGCAGCTTTGAACTCAACGACTTGGTTCTCGGCCTCCTCACCGACAATAGAGTGGGGACCGCCATTGGGAAAAAGAAAACGACTGCACTCGACCCCTACCATCGTGGCGAAGTAGAATCGGCGGCAATCACGGAAATCGGCTCAATCTTGGGCAAGTAGCTCTTCAAAAAGCCACAGGGCGACTTGGAGTTTTGACTTGATTCCGCTTGTGACCGATGTCCCATCCGCCCGCACGAGGGTTAGTTCGTTGTAATCCGCCCCAAACCCGATTTCCCTTCGCGAAACGTCGTTGGCGGCGATGGCAAAGAGGCCCTTTCTACCGATCTTTTCTCGCGCGATCGCCAAATCGGGGCTCGGCTCGGCGGCAAAACCCACAACCCTTTGGCCCGGAGAAGCAAGACGAGCGAGGGTTGCGATGATATCGGGGTTAGGCGTTAGCGTAATTGTCAAATCTTCGGCCGCTCTTCGCATCTTGCCCAAAACAGGCTGACTGGGGCGATAATCGGCAACGGCGGCGGCCCCGATGATCCAGTCCTGCCCCGGCAGTTCGCGTTGGGCGGCATCCAACATTTGCTCGGCGGTGTTCACGCGAATGACCTTCGCTCGGGCGGAAAGTGGAATCGCGGTTGGCCCGCTGACGACGGTGACCTCCGCCCCCAAAAGCAGAGCCGCTTGGGCCAACGCTGCTCCCATTTTGCCCGACGAGCGATTGGAAAGGAATCGAACATCATCAATCGGCTCCTGTGTTGGTCCCGAAGTTATCAGCACGCGTTTTCCCTCGAGCAACTTTGATTTGGCAAGGATTCCGGTGATTTCGGCGGTCAATTCGGGGATTGAAACCAACTTTCCTTGGCCGTTTTCTCCACACGCTACGTCCCCTTCCATCGGCTCAATAATGTAAGCACCTCGTTCACTTAGCACCTGCAGGGACCTCTGGACGGTTTCGTGCTGATACATCGTCGGATTCATCGCGGGCGCGATGACTAGGGGGCCATCATAAGCGAGGGCCAGCGTACTGAGCAGGTCATCGGCAAACCCGGCCGCAAGCTTGTTGATCGTGTTGGCTGAGGCTGGTGCGACGACGAGCAGATCGGCCTGTCGAGCCCAATCAATGTGCGCCATTCTCCCAACTTCGGGTTCGTCAAAGGTCTCTTGAAGGCACGGTTGGCCGGTTAGTGCCTCAAAGAGAGCGGGTGTAACAAACTTTTCAGCAGAATCTGTCAGACATACGCGAACTGAACAGCCCGCCCGCATCAACTCGCGCGCTAGGTCAGCGGCGCGATAAGCCGCCACGCTGCCGCATACTCCCAAAACAACTGTCTTCACTTAACTATGCCCTCCAACTCCATTACCGCGCGGTCAATCGCATCGTTGACAATTTGATGTTGATAGTGGTGCGACTCGGCAACCTCGTCGCGAGCGTTCTTGAGGCGTCTTTCAATCGTGGCGATGTCGTCTAGTCCTCGGGCTCTTATCCGCCTTTCCAATTCCTCCCAACTTGGCGGTTGAACAAAAATTGTGATCGCATCGGGTCGTAGTTGTATTACTGTAATCGCACCCTGAACGTCTATCTTTAACACGGCAATGAGGCCATTCGCCAGCAACTCCTGCATGTCCGTCAGCGGCGTTGCGTATAAGTTTCCGTGCACTTCTTTGTACTCAAGAAACTCGCAGCGCTCTGCTTTTGCCAGAAAATCAGGCCGCGAAACAAAATGGTAATCGAATCCATCCACCTCCCCTTCGCGGGGGTTTCGGCTGGTATAAGCCACGACTCTCTTTATCAAGGGGTTCGCCTCATGCCAAGCGTCAAGCAACGTGTCTTTACCCACTCCACTTGGCCCACTGAAAATCACCAGTTTGCCGCTCATCGTTTCTCCAGAAGCCGGATGATTCGCGCGGAGAGTTTCATGGGGTCATGGCGAACCAGGTCGGTTTCACTCATATAATCACCCGGTAAAGGAATGTAGCCCATGGCCTTGATCCGTTCGATATCAGCATCAACCCAAACCTGCCCAGCATCGCGGTACTTCTCGGTCGCCGCTTGGCTGGGTTGAGCAGTATTGACCATCACATAATCAAAAATCTTGCGATCAATATTCGCCAGCACCGCGGAAACGTGCTCGGAAGCGGAAAACGAGTCGCTCTCGCCGCGTTGAGTCATCACGTTGCATATGTAAACCTTGTGGGCCGGGGACTTTTCCAGCGCCTCGGCAATGCCCGGAACGAGGAGATTGGGAATGACGCTGGTGAAAACACTTCCCGGCCCAACACAGATCAAGTCTGCCTCCAAAATCGCCTCAATTGCGGCCTGGTAGGGTTTCGAATCCTCTGGGCACAGGAAAATGCGCCGAATGCGCTTGCTGGTGCCTGCAACCTTGGTTTCTCCTGTCACCTCCGTCCCATCTTCCATCAACGCGCGCAAAGTGACATGGCTGAGGGTGGAAGGAACCACTCGCCCCCGTATTGCCAAGACGTCCGAAGCTAGTTCAATTGCTCGCTCAAAATCGCCCCGGGCTTGATCGGATAACGCGGCGATCAGCAGGTTTCCCATCGAGTGACCGCTCAGATTGCCCGAATCGCTCGAAAACCGATATTGAAACAAATCGGTCATGGATTTTTCGGCATCGGCGAGGGCGACCAGGCAGTTCCGAATATCACCAGGCGGGATAATGCCCTTTTCTTGGATTAGCTTCCCGCTGCTACCGCCATCGTCGGTTACGGTGACGACCGCCGTGATATTTGATGTCTGCTGTTTCAGGCCTCGAAGCAGGGTGCTCAGTCCGGTGCCTCCCCCCAAAACGACAATCTTGTAGCCTTGAGCGAGTTGTAGGCGGCGACGATAGATTCGGGCCAAGCGTCCGCCCGTATCGGGGTTCACGGTTTCGAAAACGTGGCGGAGCCCCGATCGAACCCCTTGAATCAAAAGGTAGAACCCGAGCAGCAAAAGCCCGCCGCCCAGAAGGTGGCGCGACCAGTCCAAACTTTCTGCATCAACCACAAGACCGAGCAACTGATCTATCTGGCTGGAAACGGCATCGAGCAGGTTCGGAATACGATCTTTGAACGAAATCGCGATGCCACAAACAAATGTCGCCAATCCAAAAACCAGAATGAGCACGGTTTTGCGAGCTCCATTCGCGGGGGCTAGCATCTGCCGAAGTTTGCGCGGCCGAATCAATCGTCCTCCTGCTTCTTCTCTTTGTCGCCGCCAAAGACGCCTTTCATCATGGCGTTGAGGATCGCGATGAAAATGCTCACGACGAACGCGGCTGTAAACTTCTCAAACCCTTCCGCCGTAAAGTGAAATCCCCACTGAAGTGAACTCGCGAGCATCAAAACAAAGGCATTTATGGCAAGTGAAAAGAGCCCAACGGTTAGGAGAATTACGGGAAAAGAGAGTAGCTTTAAGATCGGACCAATGGTTGAATTCAAGAACGCTAGCACTGCCACACCGAACATCAGAACGACAAAATCACCCACGCTGGTCAGGTGAACCAAAAAACCGATGCCCAGGAAATTCGCTAAGATTGCGGCACCGATAACCGCGAAAGTGTTGATGAGCCAGCGCTTTAACATTGCTTCACTCAGGATTGTAGCGCGAAGCGCGCATCATTGCAAGCAAATCGGTGAGCCGGGCGTCATTGGGAAATCCAACTGATAACCCTTGAAGCACCCAAAACTCCAGTTTTCTCCAAGGATACGGAGGATTGATGGGCGCTTCGGCGGCCCGTCGGACGTGTTCGCAGGCCTCTACCTCCATTTTTCCCGTCTCAAACAGCGCGCTCGCCAGAAGGTATCTCAGCATGGGAACTTCCCGATGCCGTAAACATTCGTCAACCCAGCGGCTCAGATCCTCGTAATCACGAATCTCAAAAAGCTGACAGGCGACATCAATCAGGGCGTCTGGATTGGTCGCCAAAGGCGCGACAAGCGAGCTCGGCTGCGCAACTTGGTGGTTTTGGTTCAAAAAGCCTTGAGCCCGCAGAACGGGTTCAAACGGGGATAAATAATGGGCGTTTGGCAAGGCGTCTTCGGCTTCTGGATTAACCCGACTTTGAAGCCACCACAACCAAGGGTCGTCGGCGTTAAAGGCTAGGGCTTGGTTGAGCGCAGATTCGGTTGCACCCTCCTGCTTTAACCGGATTGCACTTAAAGCTCGCAATGCATCAAGTTTCGACTTTTCGCCCAAGGAACCCCGCAAGAAATCACGGGGGCTCGTCGCCTGAATGACTTCGGCGTAAGTTCGAGCGGCTACCTCCACCATTTGGGGATGTCGCGCTATGACGATGCCCTCATCGCTTATCACAGCTACGCCCGCGACTGTTCCTGGTGCGGCCGCGCTAAACGGCTGAAAGGGATCGGCTGCAAACGGGGCACTAAGCGTTTCACCCGATTCGAGTTGGATTTCGACCTTGCCCGCCGTTTGTCTAACGGGCTCAAAAATAATTTTGCTCCCCACGCTGAGGGCACCGGCTGAACACGCTTCCCGAAGATGTGAGCCAGATCTAGTTGGCAACAACCGGAAGTGAAATGTTTCGGTTTGGTGAGCCGAAAACTCCAACGCTGCTGAGGGCTCGCGATGAACAAGGACTCCTGATCCGGGCGGAACACGCAAGTCCGGGCTCGCTATCACCGTTTCCCAGGTCCGGTTGTAAACCCGGAGCTCAACTTCGATGCTCGCGCTACCTGGCGGCAAGGTAACGAACAGATGCCAAGCCAACTCGGCTCCGGCCGCGGCCTCAAACAAGATCGCGCGGGCTCCGAGGTCGTCTTCTGTGAAATCTGATTCCACGGGGCCAACGGCGTTAGGACGAGTAGCCTCCCCAAAAGCGACCTCGATGCCCCCAGTTAGCTGTACACCACGCTGGCCACCGATTTCGAATAGAGGCTCAAATGAGAGGAACTTGAACCCATCGAGTTTAGATTCAATCTGGGCAATGCGCCCCCCAAGATCGGGCAGAAGAATCACCCGCAACCACTCATTCTCGAGCTGAATCCCGCTGAGTGAAATCGTCTGAGATTTCCCAGTTAGCGCAAGCTTCGGAAATGGGTAGGAAGCCGCGTGGGCGTCACTCGCGTCAAGTGGCAGAGCTTCTAAGATTGCCATTTCTCGGGAAATTTCAATCTCTGAAGCTAAAATATTCATTCTTACCCTGAGGAACAGGTTACCACCTGCTAGAATCTAATAGAGACATGCGGACTTCTTCGGTTTTGAAGACAATGGCCTTTTGGTTCGTCGTGCCAGTTGTTCTGGTCGGCGCGGCTGGCTACACGATGCTCAACCAACCCGCGGCTAATGATACAAAGCCTCAAACCAAAGAGGACATGGGCAACTTGGAGCTAAAAGCCGAGTTTTCGCCCCCGGCAATTGAAGTGAATTCAAAGCTAGGAAAGCCGATTCGCTCGGGAGGCCGATTGATTGGTCGGCGCCCAAAAAGGAAGAAGCCAGTGGAGCCCGTACCGGAGGCGACCAGCGAACCGCCAGTTCAAGCTCCACCAATCCTAGAACCTCCGCCTACCAGTTCGCCGGTAGATGGCGGAGGCTAACTGGGCTGAAGGGCGCGCATGATTTGGCGAACTTCGCTTCGAAGGGCGCGATCGGCCCGCACCATTTCATTGATTTTTTGGTAGCCGTGCATCATCGAAGTATGATCGCGGTCGCCAAGTAACGTGCCGATATGCTTCCAACTGTCGCCCGTCATTTCGCGGGTGATAAACACGGCCACGTGGCGGGCATGAACGATCGGCGCTTGACGGCGGATTCCCTTGATCTCGTCCACGGGTACTTCATAGAATCTGCTCACCGCTCCAACGATTTGGCTAAACGTGGGCTTAGAAAGAATTCCCGAGCGATAGTGCTGCTCCACCAGCGTTTTCGCGAGCTCAACCGAAACATGCGAATCGGAAATGCTGGCCTGGGCACCTAATCGGGTTAGAGCCCCTTCTAAGATTCTTACGTTACCCGGCACGTTTTCCGCTAGAAACATCGCCACTTCGTTTGGCAATACCAAGCCGTCTTGCTCGGCTTTGTTGAGCAAAATCGCGCAGCGAGTTTCCGTGTCCGGCATTTGGATATCAGCGACCAAGCCCGCTTCAAAACGGGAGCGCAACCTCTCGTCCATGAGTTGCAGGTCGCGCGGGGGCCGGTCCGCAATGAGCACGATTTGCTTACCGAGAGAATGCAAATAGTTGAAAGTGTGGAAAAGTTCCTCCTGGGTCTTGTCTCGCCCCGCGATGAACTGAATGTCATCCACCAGCCAAACGCTCACGTTGCGCTGGGCTCGTCGAAACTGGTCAATGCGGTTCGTTTGAAGGGCCTGAACGAAGTCTTCGGCGAACTGCTGGGCAGTCACATAGGCGACGTGCGTGCCTGGCTGATTCTGCTCAAGTTCGTTCGCGATGGCATGGAGCAAATGTGTTTTCCCCAATCCAGAGTCCCCGTAAATGAACAGGGGGTTGAATTTTCCACCGGGTTCGCTAGTTACCGCTTTAGCCCCTGCATAAGCGAGCCGATTGCTTTGACCCACCACGAATCGCTCGAAGGTAAATCGTTCGTTCGGCTTGAATCTGCCGGATTCGCCGGCTACGGGCGTCGCCTTGATCGAAGTTTCTTTTACGATTTCGGCTTTTTGGCGCGGAAGGGTTTCGAATGCAACGGTCACGATTCGCCCGAGCTCATCGCTCAGGATTCGCTCGAGCTGTTGCCGAAATTTCTGGTTAACCCAATCGCGAACGAAGCTTCCCGGCGCGTTGAATGTGGCCACCCCGTTGCTCAGCCGAAGCGGCGTAAGCGGCTTGATAAATCGCTCAAAAGCGGCAGGCGGAACTTGCCCTTTGATGCGTCTTTGCGCTTGCTCCCACGCGAAAGAGAGTTGAATAACGTCTGGTCTATCTGAAAGTGTTAACTGGTCCATTGCTCTCGTTGGAGCCACAAAATTTGCGGTTTCCCCCATAAGGAAAGAGGAGTATAGCGAACGATTTCAAACCGTGCAAGAGCAAATGGCAGAAAATGAGCGCCAAGGAGCGTCAAAAAACCCAATAGAGAGCATGATTTACTTTGATTTGGCTTCAGGAGATACTTTTTTCGACTTTTTTCATCGTTTTTCAGCTTCGAACCTAGCTAGTCGTCGGGTGTCTACATAAGGGATTCAGGCGTCGTGGAAAACCTGAGGAAAAGTACAATCTAGCCATGGGAAAACGAATTTTGGGAGTCTTAGCGGGAAACGATACTCCGGAGGCATTGTTAAGGTTTTGGGCATCAAAGGCAGACATATTAATCGCGGCCGATCGAGGTGCCGATCACTTGCTCGCCGCGGGCCACATCGCGCACATCGCGGTCGGCGATTTTGATTCTTCTGATGCGACTGTTCGCTCACAGATCACGGATATCTATAAGGTTGATGACCAAAGCTTCTCTGATTGCGACAAGTTGTTGCGATTTGTGGAAAACCAGGGCCATACCGATCTAACCATTATTGGATTTGAAGGGGACCGATTGGATCATGTACTTGCGGGTTTAGGATCGTTCATGAGATCGCCTCTCAATTTGAGAATTGTCTTACGATGCGGCTTAGCAACGCTACTAAGAGGGGCAACAGACTGTGAGATCGCGACTCAGGTGGGCCAGGTCATCTCAATCTTGCCCCTCGCTCCCACGTTTTTGGTGACCACGCAAGGGCTTGACTGGGAAATTAGGAACGCGCATTTTGAATTGGGGAGCAACTGGAGCCTCTCAAACCGGGCTCAATCTGATTCTTTGCGGCTCCAGTTCGAATCGGGAGCTTTGCTCGTCATACAGGAATATGAAATGGAAAACTACGAGGGATGGTAAAGTCGAAGTATGAACGATCCAGAAGTGCTTGAAACTGAAGAAGTTGCTCCCGTTGAAGAGGAGGTTGTTGACACTGACGCATCCGCTGAGGACGTAACCGGTCCGCGAATCATTCTCAAGAGGAATGGAGCGGAAACTGAGGAAGTCTTTGCGGCGACGGATGGGGCTGTGATTGGCCGTTTCGATCCTGGTGTGGGCCCGGTGGATATTGATCTGGGGAGCCTAGCCGAAGCGATTTACATTTCGCGCAAACACGCTAAGTTGTCCTTGGAGGAAGATGTTTGGAAGTTATCCGACATGGGTTCCTCCAACGGCACCTTTGTTTTGCGCGGCGATTTTGAGCGAGTGGATGCCTGTGATTTGCAAGATGGCACCGAGTTCGCACTAGGAAACGCCCGGTTCGTTTTTCGCGCCTAAGGTTTTTTGCTCCGCGGATGCGACTTGGCTACGGTCTCTTTCAGCCTCTCAATGCTCAGATGCGTGTAAATCTGAGTTGTTGCCAGGCTCTCGTGACCCAAAAGCTGCTGAACACTTTTCAGGTCAGCTCCACCATCCAATAGATGAGTCGCGAAACTGTGGCGCAATGTGTGGGGCGAGATTTCTGGCGGCAATCCCGCTTGCAAAGCCCATCTTTTCACGATATTTTGAACTGTCCTGGTTGTTAGCCGCCCACCCTTCGAGTTCGTAAAGGCAGGAAGGGTTGGGTCAGCCGACTCCGTGCGCTCATCCGAAAAGTAGATTTGCAGAGCTTCGGCGCAGGTAGAGCCAAACAATGCGACTCGCTCCTTGTTTCCCTTCCCCCTCACTCTTAAACTGTGAGCTGGAAAGTCCAAGTCCGAGATATTAACCCCGACGACTTCTGATGCCCTCAGCCCGGCGCTATACATCAGCTCTAAAATCGCGCGATCCCGCAATGGAGTTTGGGTTGACCCTGGTTGATCAAGTAAGTCAGCGGCTTGCATCTGGCTGATTGCTTTGGGGAGGCGTCGCCGTCGGATCGGAGCGTCGAGGGCGTCCGTGGGATCGTAGCTAAGCTCGCCAACGGATCGAAGATAGCGCACAAAACTTCGCAAGCTACTTAGCTTTCGAGCCCTCGTAATCGGGGTTGCCCCGTAAGTTCGAAGGAATCGTCGGAGGGTTTCCAAAGAAAAGTCGCGGCGTCCTTCGGTCAATGTAGAAAGCTGCGCAAGATCAGAGCCGTAACTTCGAACCGTATGAGCCGACCGATTTGAGGCTAAATGGTCCAGAAACCGTTGAATTACAGCGTCAAGATCATCCATGTTCCCAAAACTGCTACTCCAAAATAAGTGGACAAACTAGCCGCGCCCGCATAATCTTTGGCAATTCTTTGACCAGCAAAGAGAGCACATAAGCTCAAGCAACACAACAGCAGCCCAACCGGTGCAATCCAAGATGGACCCTTAAACAACACTGCCCAAACTCCAACTAAACAACATGACCCGGCGGCAAGCTCAAGGAGCGTGATTTTGAACAACAGCAAGCCAACAATGCTCTTGAAAGGGCTATTGGCGAAATGTCCGGTTAGCCACTCGATATTGCCCCGGCGATCGGTCACCTTATCAAGGCCCGACTGCAGGAAAAGAACCGCGAAAAAAAAGCAAATGAGCGCTTTAAGCGCGAGCGCATAATCCATAGCGTTAGGGACGGTTTAACTCGCGCCCAAGGACCGCGATCACAGCTTCGCTGCTAATTCGGTCGAGCCCGTCCGCATCATATAGGCAATTATCAAGCTGCCCATAGGGGCACGAACGCTGGGGGCGGGTGATGGAATAGAGGCCAATCGCAGGCGTGCCCAGGGCGGCTGCGATGTGAGTTGAACCCGTATCGCCCCCAACATGAGCCTTCGCCTGGGAAATCAAGGCGACGAGCTCGGGGATTGATGTGTTGCCCGTCATTTTTAGCATTTCAGTTTGGGCAAGGCTCTGAACTTCGTCAAAGCCAGCATGGTCTTCTGGGCTGCTACCGCCAATTGCAACCGGAACCAGCCCATTATCAGATATCCAATCTGCAGTAGCGGCGAAGTGGGCCGGGGGCCAACGTTTTGAAGCCCAACCCGCGCCGGGATTAAGAACGACAAACGGCTTTTCCAGATCAAATTTCTTCGAGAGGGAGGTGAGATCTTGCTCTCGCGGGGCTAGGCCAAAATCAGCCGCCTCTACGTTAGGGCACAGCACCCGAACAACGTCAACGTATTGATCAACAACATGAAACGAAGTCGGATCGGGCAAAACCCGCGCCGAAAAAAACGAAGCACCCTCACGCTGCCAGTGATAGCCGAGTTTTTGTTTGGCCTTAACCTTGCGCAAGATGCTGGCGCTTTTGAGTAACCCCTGCAAGTCAAAAGCCACATCAAATTCTCCTTCAATCGCGTCACCACGCAGCAATACTTGGCTCACGTGTCTGCAGCAATGGACGATCCCGGCGAAGCGCTTATCCACAACCCACACGATTTCGCAATCTGGAAAAGCGGTTCGCAACGCCCCGGCCGCTGGTAGAGTGCAAACCACATCCCCCAAAGAAGACAGACGACTAATCAGGAATCGAATGAAGCACCTCAATCGCCTTCGCGCTAATCATATCGGCGGTCACGCCTTGCATTTCTTTGTTTGCCATCAAAACCTGAGTCTTGGGCCCATACGGGCGGAATCTCTTGGGGTTCGTCTTCCCAAAAACCGAGACAACCGGCACGCCGTACGCCGCCGCAATGTGTCCTGAGCCCGTATCACCGGCGATGTGAATTTTGCTGTTGGCCAATACACTCATGGTCTCGGTGAGCGAAACCTTGCCGCAAAGGTCTTGCGCTCCGGGGGTTACGGGGGCCTCATCACCAGGCCCCCCGACGAAGGTAACGTCAAAGCCAGCATCCATGACAGAGCGAGCGACTTGATCCCAGATTTCCAAGGGCAAGTTCTTTGAAGGGTGCCCGGTGGAGACGGCGATGGACACAAGATTTCTGTCGCCTTCATGCCGCGTGAGGCTGGGCATGATCGGGGAGCGGTCCGGATGGTTAATCCCAAGCTGATTGAAAGTCGCCAAGTTCAACTCAACTTGATGCAAATCGGGTTCAAGTTTGGCGGTTGGATTCAATAGACTGACAAACACGTCCACCGCCTCCGATGTCAGTCGCCGTTTCACCCCCGCAAAACGTAGGCAGATTGCGGTCTTCGGCTGGCCCTGCAGGTCAACTCCGAAGTCAAACCTATGAGATCGCAACTTCATGTAATGTCGAACTCTTGCCATCGGCGAAGTTCTATCTCGCTTCCACGCCTCCCAGGGAATATCAAACTGCAGGTCAACCAGCCCAGGCCCCTTGGTCACATCCGCGCACCGAGGATCAACCGCCCACGCCAAAAACCCGTCGGGATACTGCCGGCGAAACATCGAAGCCGCGGGCACGGCCATCACGCAATCCCCGATTGATGAAAACTTCACGATGAGGAGTTTCACTTGACCAGCCCCTGGGATTTGGCTGATTTCCAGCGATTGTGAATCCAAAGATATTGGTCCGGGAACTGTCGTATCTGCTCTTCTAGAGAGCGATTTATTGCGCGAGTCATCCCCTCAATTGGTTCGAATCCTTCCTCTGGCGAGAGGGGTTCGCAGATTACCATCCGGTATCGAGCCGGGCCGATTCTTAAACAATAAACTGGCAAGACGGGTGAGCCTGTGCGCCGAGCCAGAGTGCCGGGTCCCTTGACCGTTCCGCACGGGTGCCCGAAGAAGGGAACGAAAATTTCCCCAGAGTTTTGGTCGGGGAGAATTCCAACGAGCTCGTTGGCTTTAAGTCGCTCCAAAATGGGGCGAACTGCATCGCCCCTTGCAATCACTTTCGCCCCATTGGCGTGACGAAGTTCAAGGATGAGGTCGTTCATCTGGGGATCATTTGCATCCCGCGCGACTACGCTGACCGGGTATCCGCTTGCGGAAATCCAGTGGCTCATCCGCTCCCAATTCCCAAAATGCCCCGAGATGAGGATGATTCCTCTTCCCCGCGATAGGGCTTCGGTTAGATGTTCCCGACCGATCACTTCGGTGGATTCAAGGACCTCTTGTTGAGTGCGCTTATGGGAGCGCAGGAAGTCAGCCATGACCCTGCCAAAATGTTCCAAAACTCCGATGGCGATGGATTCGCGCTCGGCTTCTGTTTTCTCTGGGAATGCTCGTGTTAGGTTCTCAAGGGCGCGGGCGCGGTGCTTCTTTGAGAGTTTGAAAGCCATCCGACCGAGTTTGGCGCCGCTCGCCTCGGCTTGCAAGGCGGTTTTTCGCTCCATCCATTTTTGGAGGCGCACGAAGGCCCAAGCGCCGAGTTTGTTGCCGAGTTGCTTGCCTGTCACCGCCTGAAGAGGGTACCCGCCAAGCAAACTCGGCCAGCCATCGGGTTCCCTATATCGTGTCCCAAATCCTCGATGGCCTTGCCTTATCCAAACTACTCCGCGCTGAAATCGCTGCCCGAGTTTCGGTGCTCAAGGAGAAAGGGGTTGAGCCTCGACTCGATATTATGGTATCCGCCACCGATCCATCAAGCCTGGCGTATGTGAAGATGAAGCGAAGCTGGGCCGCAAAAGCCGGAATCATTAGCCAGTCTTACGATGTGGATACCTCATGGTCGCAAAGCGAACTTTTGGACAAGATTGCCGAGCTGAAGGGAGACCCAAGAGTCCACGGAATCATGGTTCAGCACCCTTTGCCCAAGCACTTGGATGAGGCTCAAGCGCTCCTGAAGTTAGGTTCTGAGAAGGACGTTGATGGCATGACGCCGCAGTCGCTCGGTCTCCTTACCAGCGACTTACCTGGATTTCGATGCGCAACCCCGGCCGGCATCATGCGGCTTCTGGATCACTACCGAATCCCGCTGGAGGGCAAGCGAGTTTTGGTCATCGGGCGTAGCATTATCCTGGGCAAACCGGCGGCGTTGCTAATGCTACAGCGCAACGCAACCGTCACGATTGCGCACTCAAGAACTCAAAACCTTGCGGATGAGTGCCGCCAAGCCGATGTTTTGATCGCAGCTGTCGGGCGCCCTGAGATGGTAAAAGGTGACTGGATTAAGCCGGGAGCGATTGTAGTGGATGCTGGCTACAATACGGTGGAAGGCCGAGATAAAGACGTCGGAGATGTGGAGTTCGAAGCCGCTTCGCAAGTCGCAGCCTGGATTACACCAGTTCCGGGAGGGGTTGGGCCGATGACGGTGGCGAGTTTGCTTTCTAACGTCGTTGATGCGGCTGAGGCCACTGTATGACAATCTCGGACTTACTGAGTGCTCTGAGGGCCTGCCCGATTGTTGCTTCCGTGCAAGGTTCTCCGGGTTCTCCCGTGGATCACCCTGAGTTTCTGTTGCCGCTCGCGGGGGCCAGCAGAGGGGAGGGGGCGACGATTTTGCGCCTTGAAGGCGTCGCCGCAATTAAGCACATCCGGCCCAAACTGGGGCTCCCCGTCATGGGCCTGCTGAAACGGAGCTATGAAGGGAGCGAAGTTTACGTGACGCCAACTTCTTGCGAAGTACAGGAACTGATCGAATCCGGAGCGGAAATGATCGCGTTAGACGCGACCCGCCGGGAGCGGCCCGGCGGGGAGAAACTTGAAGACCTGATTAAGATGATCAAGGTCGCCGGAAGGCTAGCAATGGCGGATTGCGATTCGGTCGCCTCGATCCACTATGCGATGAGGTGTGGTGCTGATTTCGTGAGCACAACCCTGGCTGGATACACCAGAGAAACCCGATTGACTCGAGGACCCGATCTCGAGTTTATTCGGGAAGCAGTTAGGGAATGCGATTTGCCCGTTCTGGCGGAGGGCCGGTTTACGACCCCCTCTCAAGCCCAAGCCGCCCTTCGAATCGGCGCCGCTGGAGTCGTGATCGGGGGTGCGATCAATGATCCGATCAAGCAGACCCGAGCCTTTGTAAGCTCAGTTTCAAGGCCAACCGGATTGGTTGGTGCGGTTGATATCGGCGGGACATGGATTCGCTTTGGGGTGTTTGATTCCACTGGACAGCTGTTAACCACGGAGAGAGCGGAGCTTCCGCCGACAAAGGAAGAGCGCGAAGATTGGATTTTGGAGCGGGTTGAGGGGAGCCGCGTGACTAGGCTTGGAATAAGCACGGGCGGGGTGGTTGATCCGGCCTCCGGAACAGTAATTGAGGCAAAAGAAATCATCCCGGACCATGTGGGCTCGCGCTTTACGTCGGCGGTTTTCGGCATTCCAACGGTTGCGTTAAACGACGGATTAGCCACCGCTTGGGGGCATGCGTGCTATCCGGATTTTGCCGGGCGGAGGGTTGCCACCCTCGCCCTTGGTACCGGCGTTGGATGCGGTTTTGTCTCGGATATGAAAATCATGATCGGCCCGAACGGAAACTACCCGCGCCTCAACGATCTTGGAGCCTTGCCGGGCGAAACGTTCGAAGACCTCCTTGGCGGGGCGAACATCGAAAATCCCACCAATCAAGATCAAAGCAGGGCCAAACTCGCTTCCGTTCGAGCTCTGAGGACGATCCATGCGATGTGGATGCCCGAAGTAACGGTGCTTTGCGGCGGGGTCGGGTTGAGCGATTGGCTTGGGATTCCCGAATCCGGGGTCACCGTTCGCTCGCCGTATGGTGCCGACGCGGGGCTTTATGGGGCGGCGTGGCTCGCGATCATGCCCCCTTGCTCGGGCTAATCGTTGGCGGCTTTAGCTTCTTCGATATCAATATTGTTCGGAATTTTGAAGAGGAAAGTCGAGCCCTTGCCCACTTCAGATTCCACCCAAATTTTGCCTAGGTGAACTTGCTCGACGAGGTGCTTGACCAAATACAGCCCGAGACCCGTGCCATAAATTTTTCGGTTATCTTCGTTGTTAACCCGGTGGAACCGATCGAAAACCTTAACTAAATGATCCTTGGGAATACCAAGGCCTTCATCTTGAATGCCCACAACGATATGATCGTCGGCGGTAGTAGCGTGAATTGTGATGGTGCCACCATTGGGAGAATACTTGATCGCATTGCTCATCAAATTTGTAAGAATCTGGTCGAGTTTGTCTTCATCTGCAACCATGTTGGGGATCGGGCTCCGGATATCAAGCTTCAGCGTGTGTTTATTGGTCGCTTGTTTTTGGATCATGATGACTTTTTCAAGCATCGCCTTTACATCTACCATGGAGTAGTGCGGTTTTAGGCTTTCGTTCGCCTCAATCCGAGCGGTATTCAGCAGATCATCAATCAATCGGCGCAAGCGATCACATTCTTGCTCGATGATCATTAAGAATTCCTTCGTTTCTTCCGGCGAGAATCCGTCATCCATCAGAAGCGTGCTGGTAAAGCCCTTGATCGCCGTTAGGGGTGTTCGCAGTTCGTGCGATGCCATTGCCACGAAGTTCGACTTCATGCGATCAATGTTCTTCATTTCGGTGATATCCATGAAGATCGCCACCACGCCTAAATCTTTACCGTCCTCGCTCTTAACTTGGGCGGCTTGAACCTGATAAGCTCGTTCACCACTTGCAAGTTGCACCGCAATATCCCGGGTGTTCTGCTCTTCCCCCGCCATTGCCCCCGCGTAAACTTCTCTAAAAGTGGGATCCTTGAGAACATCCGCGTATTGCTTGCCAAGAGCTTCGCTACCGACGCCGAAAATTTGTCGGGCCGATGCGTTAATTTGGCTAATGCGTCCCTCGGGTGAAACCAAGATCAAGCCCGCCGTAAGCGATTCAAAGGTTTGGATAAGCTCTTCGCGCTCTTCTACAACCTCTCGGTAGAGCTGTAAGTTGGCGATAATGGAGCCAACGTTTCGAGCCATTCGCTCTAGGAGTCGAACGTCTTCTTCATTAAAATCTTCCCCGTGACGCTTGTTGAAGGCGTGCAGAACGCCAATCGTTGTTCGTTCTACGACGCGGTTTTCCTCGTCACGCTTTTCGATAATGAGCGGCACCGTGATGCCGTTCGTGACGTGGAGGAGGGCAAAGGTTTCTTTTTGCGCCCTCGCATCATTCGTGGCGTCATGAAAAATGACTGGCTCGCCATCTCGAAAAACTTGACCGGAAATCCCGTGAGTCGCGCGAACTCGGAAAGTGTTGAGTCGCTCGTCGTCAACTCCGTAAGATGGGGGAATGCCAATGAGCTCGCCTTTTTCGCGATCAAAGAACATGATCACGATTTTTTCGGCCTGCAAAATCATCGCGATACGTTGAACAAGTCGGCGAAGCGTAACGTCAGCTTCACTGATCGGCGCGACTTCCATACCGGAATCGCCCGCTCGCGCCGCCCGATTATCGGATTCATTGACTCTTGTTTCAAGTTCGCGAATGCGAGAATTGGCCTGCTCCAAAAGCTGCTTTAGGGCGTTTGGATCATCGGGGAAATCGCTAATTACTAATGGCTGGCTCACCTGCACACTCACTTCCGACACTTCCTTTCAGGATACCCCGCGATGGATACTCCTGCCTCTACACTATAGGTTCCACAAAACGTCGTCATAATTAGATAGGAATGGCTCAACGACTGCAAGAACTGCCCTTGCTCCTTTTGCAAACCGTGCTGTTTCCGTACGCGCATATCCAACTCCACGTGTTTGAGGACAGATATGTGGAAATGGTTCGCAATTGTATTGAAAAAGATCTACCTTTTGGCGTGGTCTTGATAAGAAGCGGACAAGAAGTGGGCGGTTATGCGGACCCTTACATGGTCGGAACTTCGGTGCAGATAAAGGAGGTTCAGGAGTTGGGCGAGGGCTTGATGGATATCCAGGTTCGAGGCGAGCAACGGTTTCGCATTCGCCGTATTGATGATTCAAAGGCGTATTTAGTTGGTCATGTTGAACCTGTTCTGGAGATGGAAACCGAAGATGAGCCTCGAACGGATGCACTCGTGATGCGTTGCCGAGAAGACTTTCATTCGTGGATTGCACAGCTAGTCACGCGCCAGGGATTTAATGTTCAGATTAGATTTCCGGACGATATTACAGCCCTTTCCTACGCGATTGCCAATATGCTTCCGATTGACAATTTGGAAAAGCAAAGATTGTTGGAGTTGACAAACACTATGGAGCGGGTCTCTAGCTTAATCGCCTTGTTGGAACAAGAATTAATCAGTGGGGCCACCACGATTGGCCTCCACCGCCTCAATCCCGAACACCTCAAAGAATGGATTTCGAAGAACTAAGGGTACGCTCCAGCTATGCTTTTAGAAGGCAAGAAGGGTTTAGTTCTCAGTGTCACCAATGAAAAGAGCATTGGTTGGTCAATTGCTTTGGCCGCCGCCGATCACGGGGCACAGGTTGGGATTGGGGGCCAAAATGAGCGGATGCTTGAGCGGGTCAACGGCCTCATCAAGGATGATTCTCGTTTTTCATCGTTTGTTTGTGACTTTCAGGATGATGAGCAACTCGCTTCCCTTGCCGAGCAGGTCGCGGCAAAGTACGGCAAAATTGACTTTCTTGTTCACTCTGCTGCGTTTGCAAATCGCGAGGATCTCCAAGGCCGCTTTATTGATACGAGCCAGGATGGTTTCAAAACTGCGTTGGAAGTGTCCGCCTACTCGCTCGTAAAGCTCTGCCGAACACTTGAGCCCGTCATGAACGATGGTGGTTCCGTTGTAACTTTGAGCTATTTGGGTTCAACCAGAGCGGTAGGCAACTACAACATCATGGGCATCGCCAAGGCCGCGCTCGAAGCCGAAGTTCGGTATCTCGCCTTCGATTTAGGGGTAAGAGGCATTCGCGTGAACACTCTTTCGCCTGGTCCAATTAACACCGTTGCCGCCCGGGGCGTTAAAGGCTTGCTGGAAATGATTGAGTATGTTCACGAAAGAGCGCCATTAAAACAGCCTTTTGGTCAGAAGGAAGTGGCGGGTTCTGCCGTCTATCTCTTGAGTGATTTAAGCCATGGCGTTTCGGGACAGATTATTTACATTGATAACGGCTACAACATCGTCGGTATGTAAGCCGTGAGCATCCTCGTTCATCTCGCGTTCTCGTTTGGGCGAGATCGTGATCTGATCCATTGTTTTCAAGACGAGTTGCCCTCAGAAGTACAGCTTCATGATTTACGCAGCGATCTTGATGCCAACCGAACCTGGATGAGCCTTTCGGGGGAGTTCGCCGCCGTTTCCTCGTATGTTCTAAAGGCGTGCGAACTCGCCTTCGCTCGGATCAACCTTCAGAAGCACGCGGGAGAACATCCTCGGATTGGGGCGTTGGATCAGTGCGATTGGGTGGGAATCACTCCACTTCAGTTGGGCTCGTTCTGCCAAACTCTGGCGGATTCGTTCTCCATCCCGGTGTTCGGTTCGGGGGCAAAGTTGCGCGATTTGGGCTTTGGTGGACTGCTGGAGACCCCTCTTGAGCCGCACTTTGGACCGCGACGGTGCCATGAAACCCTAGGTGTTTCGGTCGTTACGTTGAGGCCGTTTTTTCTGACGGTCGCCGCGACGTTCGAGGAAGAGTTTCCTCATTTCGCGCAGTCCCGGCATCGTGATGTTGTAAACCGAAGCGAAGACGACGACCCGATGTTCGAATCCGTGAAGTCGTTCGCTTACATGATGCCAAGCTTCGAGCAATCGAGGCTTCTGCTTGAGTTTGGCAACCCAGATGAAGTCCCACCAGATCCTGTCCTAGAGTGGCTCGACCGACGCGCAAAGGGAGCGGGCGTGGCGGTTAAGGGCTTTGAAGTGGTTGGTGCGCTGCGCCAGCAGGATTTGCTCGAAACCAGAAACGTTCCGTTCCGGCCCGAGCAAATCTTTGATGTTTTGAGTTTAGAGGGGCTTTTCAACTAGCGAACCCGCAGGAAAGGAAACCATGGCGCTACCCGTTGCGTTTCTTCATCATGAACCAGCCGAAGAGTGCCAGCGGCAACCAGACCGGAATGTAAACAAGGACGTAAATTGCGAGCGCGCCAAGCACTCTGCCCACCGATTTCAGGCCACTCGAAGCATTGTTCAGGCTGCCTTCGCTCCAAGAATCGGAGACGAGCGTTCCGTCTTCGGCTTGAACGAATGTGACGTGAATCCGGGAAAACAGCGTTTGCTTGTCCAAAACTTCCTTCTGTGTGTTCCAACTGTCGAGTGCAAGCTGGGCCTCATAAATCTTGGACTTCAGTTGCACTTTCTCCGCTCGGTCGGTAGATTTTGCCAACTCATTCTTCAGCCGAAGTAACTCCGTTGCCCAGGAGCGGGCTCGAACGGTTGTATCAACCACTTGGTTGGTCACGTCCTCGCTTGCCGAGTGCTCGGTGATAACGGTCCCCATTTTGCCGAGAATATCGAGTGTTTCTTCGAACCGTGATTCGGGTACGCGAAGTTCGGCAACAAGCCTAGTTTCTTTCTCCGTTGCGTTTAGGTTTGTGGTGAGAATCTTGGCTCCATCTCCCTTCCACGAGTCAATCGTGGTTCGCAATTGCTCTTTGGCTTCGCGCGCAGATTTGACTCCGACCGCAATATCGGCGTCCCGAATCATCATTGAACCTTCGAGAAGGCGCTTTACATCTTTGCCCGTGAGGCTCGTGCCATCGCCCAGTGGTTTCGCCTTTACGCCGTCTCGATACCACTCTGCATTCGTGGCAGAGTTATTTATGACAGCTTTGTCCTCATTCTCTTTCCCGGCGATTCTTCGTTGCTCCAAGCCGCCTGCGACACCCCTTCGGGATGGCGACTGTTTGGCTAGCGCATCATAGGACTCTGCGGGTCGGGCACTATCCGGGACCAGGGCGTCACTACCGAATCCCACCGATCCACCTTTCTGCCCCCCACCTCTCATTTCGTACTGCATCGGCGCAATCGAGGTCTTCTTTGCGGCCTCCTTAGCCTGCATAAACATCGGCGAAACAAACAGACCAACAAGAGCCAATCCCATCGCCGAGGCGGCATAGAGGGGGACCCGAAAATCTGTCTTTGGCTTCTTCCGAAGTTTGTCAAGAGTTGCCTGAGCACCGGCAACTTCGGGGTCGTTTTTGAGATTATTGAGTTCAGTTCCTAACGAGCGCATGAAATGCACCTCCTGTTGCAGAACTGGATCGGATGCAATTGCGGCTTCAACTTCCTGGGCTCGCGCCTCGGTGAGTTCACCATCAACAAATGCCTTCAAATCTTCGCGAATATTATTCATGATTGAATCTCCACGCCCATAAAGCGGCGCAGACTAACGAACGCGTGGTGAAGCCGGGATTTCACGGTGCCAACCGGCACCCCCAGAACTCCCGCCGCCTCTTCGTAGGTCATGCCTTCCACCTCGTGCAGGATAACCACTTCAAGGTGTTCGGATGTGAGCTTCTTCAATGCTCCGCGCAACGCTTCTCGGTCAACCAAAGTTGATTCCCCCGGACTCGGTGCGGCTACATTCCACGCGTGTTCGATATTCATTTCAATTCGCCTCTTTCGAGCTAGATTGCGGCAAGTATTGAGGGCGATCCCGAAGAGCCATGTGCTTAGTGCCGATGTTCCATCAAAGCGCTTAATCGCCTTTTGGGCGGTCAGAAATGTTTCCTGAGCCGCATCGGCCGCGAGCTCGGCGCCTAGCCTTCGGGCGCAGAAACGAAAGATTGCGGAATAGTGTTCCACCGCAATATCGCTCATCGCCTCCCGATCACCACGGGCCGCTCTTCGAGTTCGATCATCCATACCAGCTGTTTGCAATAGATCTGTGTCGTCAGGGGTGAGGAGAGTTCAAAGAAAAATTCGACTTTTGGTTTAGGGTGCAGTTTTTACTCTGTTTCGGGGCTTTACCGGGGCAGGGGGGCGATAGAAAGTGACGTCATCGGTTCCGCTTGGATAACTTGTTGGGTCAGAGTATTGCGGGAACCCCTTATCGTCTTTAAGATTTGCACCCACGCTGTAAAGTCCAAATCCGCTTGTCATAAACCTATACATAAGTGGCTTTTGTGTGAATGGGTCAATTGCCCAGGGCTTGGTGGGGTCAATGGCCTTGGGGAGGTAACCGGTTGCCGTTTTTTGGGCGTAAATCTCAAGGCCCTGACGAGTGATGCGGCGAGCAGCTTCTAGTTTCACTTGCGCTTGGCCGGACTGAGAAAACACGGGCATGAGAATGCTCGAAAGCTCCCCAACAACGCCAGAGTCAACTTTCGCCAGATGGTCTAGGTTTGATGTCGCCGCTAGAACTTCTTGAAACTTCGTCGGATTTTTGGGGAGATTCTCGACCGCCTTCCGATATCTTGAAAGATGGGCCTGTTCGACTGCCAACCTAACCGAAGGGATTCTGAGTGGCGTCAAAGTCCAGTTTTCGGAAGACGACTCCGAGCCACCACTGGCCAAACTATACAAGTCGCTGGGCCTCATCCGGCCCGAAGCGATATCGGCCATCGTGATCCGCACCATCAAAACCTCTCCGGCAAACGATTCCCTCACCGAAGGTAGAGGTGGAAACTGATCGCAAAACTCACGAGCCAATCGAACGAACTCCGGACTCGAATGGTATTGCCTAATCTCGATCTGCAATTCGCGAAGCACGATCTGCTCGCAAGCAACGCTCACGAGATAACCGATGAGAATGGGTTCACGGGTGTGGACGCTGATTTTTTGCCCGACCCGTAACCAAGAAAAGGCCTCCGAATAATGCCCAGCTTTAGCTTCCCTTTCGGCGTGTAGCACCGCAATCTTTGTGAACTCTTTCAGCTGACTATACTCAGGCAGCAAGAGTCTTGCCCCTTGGCCCCAGTCACGCTTGAAGTTGCAATCGGGTAAGGCGGCGGCACGCCGGACCAAATCCATTACGGGCTGATTCTGGGTCACATACGAAGCCAGCTTTTTCTGAATGTCAGGATCGGGCTTGCCTGCAATTTGCTCGGGGGGGCGATTCACTCCAATCGCCTTCTTCAATGCGATGGCTTCATTGTAAATCAGCGCTGCATTTTTGTCGTCTGGCCCAGCTTTGGGCATTTCTTCCGGAGAAGTTGGGATTCCGAGCGCTTGAAGTTTAGCCACCTCAACCGCTATCGCTCGCCTCGCGCTTCGAACGGCGGTCCATTCATAAATTAGCCCGCTGAATCCGCAAAAGATGGCCAGGGCAACCGGAATCTGCCAAAACTTGATGCGTCTTTTGCCCGCGGTCACGTTCGGATTTTAGCTGAATGTTCGACCTTCGGTTCACGCACGGCCCCTAAAGGTATCTTTCAGGTTCAAATGAGCAATCTAACCATCCCCATTCGGGGAAACAAATTCTCCATGAATGTTGAAGTTCGTGCCCACCTCTTTTCGCGACAAACCGAGTTCCAGCGCATAGACATCGTTGATACGCTTTGCTTTGGTCGAATGCTGCTACTTGATAATCACATCCAACTCGCCGAGCTGGACGAGGCCGCTTATCACGAGAGCTTGGTTCAGATACCCATGTTATCCTTGCGTGAACCGCGGCGGGCCCTCGTTGTCGGTGGCGGCGACGGAGGAGTAGTGCGGGAGATCCTGCGTCATGATTCGATCAAGTACGTTGACATGGTCGAGATTGATCGCGGCGTTATTGACGCTTGTACCGATTTCTTGCCCTTTTTGAACGCGGGAGCATTTGATGATCCGCGCCTGAAAATCCACGTTGCGGATGCGTTTGAGTTTATAAAGCTTGGCCACGAGCGGTACGACCTGATCGTAATGGACTCTACCGACGTTTATGAAGAGGAAGATGGCGGGTTGAGCGAGCAGCTTTGGACCGAGCAATTTTATTCAGCGATCTACTCGCTACTTAGCCCCGATGGCATCGTGGTCACCCAAGCCGACAATCCCGTTTTTTGCCGCTACTCGCTGGATTCAATCCGCTCGACATACGCTCGGGTTTTTGCCAAGGCCGGTTCCTACTGGGGGCTTGTCCCGAGTTTCGGCGGCTATTCGGCTTTCGTTTGGGGTTCACACGACGTCGAAGTGTCGTTCGAGTGGCCCCCGACAATGCCGCCGATGGGATATGGCATTTCTCACCAGTTTGGCTATCTGAATCCCCTAACCCTGGCGGTGGCCGCTAGCGCGATACCGTTCCGGGGCGAGTTTGAAGCGAGCTAGCCCTTTGGCCACAACCACGCGAATGTGCCCGCCGTAACGAGCGCGTAGATCATGCTATCAATGAAGTTCGGCCAGAACTTCCCGTAGCGATACCAGATGAACATGGACATCCAGCCTAATCCGTGACAGGCAAACGCCACCGTCCCGCACATCCTAAAGCGATACATATATTCGGTGGTTTCCTTGCCAAATCCATGCCACCCGATGTACGCCACGAAGATGCCGACTAAAATGTAAAACAGAAAGGTGAGTCCAAGGTTGTGGCCCATATTTACCGGCCCCGACCAAACGACTAAGAGCCCACTTGGACCCCGCTTACACTTTTCGATAAACTCGGGCGAGCTCATGTCTTTTGCGCTTTCCGGACACTGTAAACCGTAAAGTCCGGGCGGCACCTTTGAGATGTCCGCGTGCATGGCCTCCTCATTGGGGAGCTTTTTGAACTCCCCTTTGTGCAAGGGCAAGACCATATGCGTGATAAAGCTTGCGAAGAAAACCAAAATGGCTGAAACCAAGATTGGCATCCATAGGGTTGTGAGAAATTCCATTGCTTACTCCTCTACGAGAATGACGAATCAAGTGTGGGCGAAGACGTAAAAAGGGGACGAATTGGCAGAACGAGGAGTTATACTAAAACATGAGACGCGTTTATTTTTTCGCCCTCGGCCTTATTGCTTGCACGGCAATGGCCCAAGACAAATTCCCCGGAACCAACCTTCCCCCAACGATGTTGCCAACCGATCTTACGGCAGATTATTTTCCGATTCGCTTGAAGGAGCAGAGTAGCGCCATTCTTGGCGACCTTTACTCAAGCTCATCTTATCAACTCTCCCTGCTTGGGATTTCTGGTGATAACAAACGCATCCAGCAGCTCCTTGAAATGGCAAGCGTTTCGTGGACGAAGAACGAGATTGTTGAGCTTTACGGTCAAAAATTCCTAGCGACCTACACTTTCCAGCCCTCCACCGAAGTGATACGATGGGTCTCTCAAGGGCAACCGCTGCCCGAATCCAAGCTCAAACTCAAACTAATGAAGACGGACCAGATTGGCTCAATCGAGCCATTCCCCGACCTGAACCATGAGAAGTTCATGGCGATGCTCAATGATCTTGGCCAAAAGGGAACGCCCGCATTTACCACTTCATCTAACACCCAGGCAATTTCCAACGCGAAACAAATCGCGACAGCAATGGCGATTTATTTGGCGGATTCTGATGACGTTTTCCCCTGGGTTCAAAGCTCGGCGGGCGCCCACAAGCTACTTGAGCCGTATACCAAGAACAAGGAGCTTTTCAAAACCCTAAACCCTAAGGGAAGCGGCACTTTTCGGTTTAATATGAGCTTGGCGGGTGTTTCCTCGGTTTCCCTTGAAGATGCCGCCCAAACTCCCCTATTCTACGAGCCGATCCCTTATCCGAACGGCCGCTACCTGGTGGCATTCGCGGACACCCATGCCAAATATCTGACGGCGGACGAGTGGAAAGCTTTGCAGAAAAACTTGAAACTCAAACTGCCCAAGATGGGCAAGCCCATTAAGGGCGGATAGGGTTTGCCTAAATGAGAAGTTTTGGCGGCTAAGTTAAGGTTTCCATCGTAGCTTCGACTCCTTTGCGGACCGCCCAAATTTCGCAGAAGCGTCGGTCAAACCGTAAAACGAACCCTTTCCATGCCTATTGTCCACATCTTGCTCACTTCCGTGAGCGTTTGGCCCTTGGGTGTTCATTTCGAAAAGCAAAATGGTGTGATTTGGCTCGGCAATATTAAGGGAAGAAAAGCTCGACAGGGCGTCGTTCATCGCATACGAATAGGGAGAGCTTGCGTTGGGACAGGTTAGATTACTCGGTCCGTATCTTTGGGCGGCCGTAAACCACTTGCCAGCAGGTGGAAAGTGGTCATCGGAGTCATTTAGGTAAATCTGAACCGCCGTGCAAAGTTGCTTCAGATTTAATCGGCAAGTCGCCATCGAGTTTGCGACGCGAGAACTCACGAAAGCAGGACCGAAGACTCCACCCATGCAAAACGACAGCATTCCGATCCCTCCAATCCGCCAGCCGGTTTGGAAGCGATCACCTCGCTTTGAAATCAATGCCGCGCAAAGAAGAACAGCAACTCCGGCGCCGCAGAAGACCGAGCCCGGAGTATAGTTGGTGGTCTTTGAAAGCGCAAGGGCGCCGATTGCCATCAGCATTAGTCCAATTCCGCAAACTACGACCTGTAAAACTCGTCGCGAAGTTGACATACTCCTTATTTTACGACAACCTCGTTGAAATACAACTCGGTAGACTCGAAACTACCGATGTCCGATCATCACACACCCTCGATACGCTACTTCAAGATTCCCGATTTCCGCTGAGTTTTGTAGATTATGAATTGGAGAATTGAAATGAAGGGAAAGAGAATCTGGTTGTGGATAGTTCCTCTCGTGGGCGCGGCGTTCCTTTCAATAAACTGGTTACTGGCGGCTTCGCCGAGACATCAAATTATGGATTTGGGCGTTCCGACCCAGGCAGAACTCGATCAGGCATCCCACGAGACCTCGGTGACACAAAAACTTAACGCGGCGGATAATGCGGGAGCTCTGGCCGAAATCACGACAATGGAATCGCTATACGGCGAGACCCCCTTCACAGTGGAATCAAAGCTGAAAGCTCAAGCCCAACCTCCAACGGGTACCCCTTTCGACCCTTATCTGCGCATTGTCCGAGGACAGGCGCCTGACCCAGGAAACACCGACCTTTATCGAAAGGCACTGGAACTTGCCAGGGCTGAGAATAGAGCCGAAATTGACGAAGCTGCCGTTTTCATCTTGACCAACATGAGACAACCCCGAGTCTTCGGTGCGGCATTAGACTTATCAAGAACTCCGGGAACGCCGACGAAGCGACTAGCCTATGCGTTTGCTTATTGTGCCTATGACTTTCAAGAAGACCCAAATGAAGAGGTGCGCCTCATGCGGATTGCCATCAGTTACGAACCTACCGACGTTCGGCTCAAAACCTACCTCGCCCTTTCGATTGCTTCTCAAAATACTACCGAGGCCAGGAGAGCAGAGCGCGATCAGCTCTTGCGCGATGCGTACGTCGGAGCCAGCGGGGATGCGCCGGTCAGAGCCTTAATCGAAGATGTCGCCGCGACGATCGGCATAAACTTGTAACTTTTGAATCTCATTACCGAGCAATTGCGATGCACCGCACTCAAACCAACATAGACTCGAAACACCGATGTCCGATCATCACACCCTCGATACGCTGCTTCAAGATTCCCGCCTTCCGCCGAGCTTGTAGATTTATAAAGAATCAAGTGAAGGTGAATGGAAAGAGAATCTGGTTGTGAATACAGGCTCTTGTGGGTTCGGGCGCGCTGCTTTCAAGAAACTGGCTACCGGCGACTTCGCCGCGACACCAAATTATGGATTTGGGCGCCCTTGTTGGTTAGGGCTTCCATAGCAGAGGCGATCCTGATTTGGAAAATTTGGCGCCAGTGTCGCCTAATCCGAAAAATGCGAGCGAAGATAGACTGGAAGGGACCTCACAGAATACAACTGTTTCTCCCGGACTCGGCAATTCGAATCCACTGTAACCGTAAATGCTCGGGTTCATGGCATAACGGTCAAAGTTGTCTAGCGGAGTGCCATAAAGGTCAGAATACTTAGACACATACTTTACGGGCTCGTAAAGCACACCCGCTAGCGGGTAGCGCTCGGAATTATCCGTTTGATACATAGCGAGCATCGTGCCCAGATTTTTGAGCTCATACATTCTTCGATGTTCTCGGAAATCCACCCAATTCCTTCCGAAACCGGGCAAAGGACACAACACTAAATATGCCAAAGCCGAAAACAGCGCTCCCTTACCGAGCCATCGCTCGTAGCGCGCGCCCGGAGGTGACCTCTTGACGACAGTGATGGCAATCGTGGCACCCAACGCCATTAGCCCGAATCCAAACACGACGTGACCCACATTGTAAGCCTGGCCCACATTGAAAATCCCTCGCCCGACCAAATGAACGCCGAACCCAGCGGTGAGCAAAACGCAGATTGAACGACCCCAATGCCCCATCTATATAGTTGTAACGATGTTGATACCTGGATCGTGCCCGCTATTTTTGCTCCCAGAGCCGATTGAAGTCAGCGATCCGTGGATCAAGCGGTAGACTCAAAACTACCGATGTCCGATCATCACACCCTCGATACGCTCCTTCAAGAGAACCGCCAATTCCTTCCCTCGGCTGAGTTTGCCGCGCAAGCCAATTTCAATGACCCAGCCATCTACGCGCAGGCCCTTGAGAACCCGGTTGAGTATTGGTCGGAATGGGCCCGAACACTTGATTGGATTGAGCCTTGGCACACCGCCCATGAATGGAATTGCCCCGATGCGAAGTGGTTTTTGGGGGGCAAAATTAACGCTTGTTACAACTGCGTTGATCGCCACGCTCTCGGAGATCGCGCCCACAAAACCGCGATTCTGTGGGAAGGGGAGCCGGGCGATGTTCGGATACTAACCTATTCCGAGCTGAAGAACGAAGTCAGCCGAGTTGCGAACGCATTGAAAGCGCTGGGCGTTCAAAAGGGGGATAGAGTTTGCATCTATATGCCCATGGTTCCCGAACTCGCGATGGCAATGCTCGCTTGCGCCCGAATCGGGGCGATTCATAGCGTTGTTTTTGGCGGTTTCTCGGCCGAATCGCTGTTTGATCGGGTGAACGACGCCTCGGCGAAGGTGATTTTGACGGCGGATGGGGGTTGGCGGCGAGGCTCGGTTGTACCGCTATTGAAGATCACCGAGGATGCGCTGACTCTGGGGTGCCCGACGGTTGAACATGTGGTTGTATTCGGGCGAATTGACCCCAATTTTGATCCCGGGTTCGGGCGCACCCCCGAAAGCAAATTGGAGGGGCGCCAGAGTCCGCCGCCACAGTTTCATAACTGGATGACGCTAATCCAAGCCCAATCAACCGAGTGCGCCTGCGAGGCGATGGATAGCGAAGACCTGCTTTACATCCTCTACACCAGCGGTTCGACGGGTAAGCCAAAGGGAATCGTGCACGCGACCGGAGGTTACATGACCGGCGTAACCGCGACCGCGAAGATGGTTTTTGACCTCAAAGAAGACGATATTTATTGGTGTACTGCCGATTGTGGCTGGGTGACGGGGCATAGCTACATCGTGTACGGCCCGCTCGCAAACGGCGCGACCGTCGTGATGTACGAAGGCGCACCCGACACCCCCGAAAAAGACCGCTTTTGGCGAATAATCGAGCGCCACGGAGTGACGATTCTTTACACCGCTCCGACGGCAATTCGGACGTTCATGAAATGGGGAACAGAGTATCCGTCGCGGTGCGATCTTTCCTCATTGAGGCTGCTTGGTTCGGTTGGCGAGCCCATCAATCCTGAAGCCTGGATGTGGTACCACGAGTTCATTGGCGGCAGTCGCTGCCCGATCGTGGACACTTGGTGGCAAACCGAAACGGGCGCGATCATGATCTCGCCGCTTCCCGGAATCACGACCACAAAACCGGGTTCCGCAACGCAGCCCTTGCCCGGTATTCGCGCTTGCGTTTTTGATGAGGATGGTCGCGACATTACGCCGGTTCAAGGTGCGCTCAACTATTATTCGGGCGGCAAAACCAATCTCGCCGAGGCGCGCGGGGGAATATTGGCGATTGCCAATACTTGGCCGAGCATGACCCGCGGCATCTGGGGCGATCCGCAGCGGTATAAGGACGTTTATTGGAACCGATTCCCCGGAATCTACTTCCCCGGCGATGGCTGCAAAGTGGATGAGGACGGGTGTTTTTGGCTGCTCGGGCGTGTGGATGATATCATGCTCGTCGCCGGGCACAACATTTCTACGATGGAGGTCGAATCGGCGTTGGTGGACCACCCCGCTGTTGCTGAAGCCGCCGTGATTGGGAAAACGCATGAGGTGAAAGGGCAAGCTATCTGCGCGTTTGTAATCGTAAAGACCGACCACCAGGCACCCGATTACACGGCATTAATCGCTGAGTTAAAGGCGCACGTTGCCAAGAAAATTGGCGCGGTAGCGAGGCCCGATGACATTATCATCACCGCCGACGTGCCCAAAACCCGCTCTGGAAAGATCATGCGGCGATTGCTCCGGGATGTTGCGGAAGGAAGGGCGCTGGGCGACACAACAACTCTCGCTGATCCGGCGGTTGTTGCGAGTTTGAAAGATAGATATGATGAAGGATAAATCCGGATCCATTTTTGCCGATCTAGGTTAGCCAAGCTCAGACCTGATGGTATACTTATACCATCAGGTGGTAGAAGTATGGCAATGAACATCAAAAACGAAGAAGCGACTCGCCTGGCCAAGGAACTCGCGGCGATCACGGGCGAAAGCATAACAAAGGCGGTCACCGAGGCGCTGAGGGAGCGATTGAATCGGAAGAAGCGCGAAGATGCCAAGTTGGTGGCGAAGTGGATGGACATAAGTCGTCAAACCAGCGCTTCGCTTAAGGGGAAGATAATAGACGTTGAGTCGCTTTACGACCCTGAAACGGGCCTACCCATATGATCGTTGATTCATCTGCGGTGGTCGCCGTTCTGAACGGCGAGCCAGAGCGTGCAGCATTTCTTTCGATACTGGCGGAAGCGAAAGGAAGCGCTAAGATGTCCGCCGCGACCTACGTCGAAATGGGGATCGTCATTGACGCAGGCAAAGACCCAACGACGAGTCGGCGCGTTGATGAACTGCTGGCTGAGTTTGAAATTGAACTCGTTGAGGTTACTTCGGAGCAAGCAATCATCGCCCGATCCGCCTATCGCGACTTCGGCCGAGGATCGGGCCATCCCGCTCGGCTCAATTTTGGAGACAGTTTTGTCTACGCCCTCGCGACCGTGATGGGTGAGCCTGTGCTTTGTAAAGGTGACGATTTTGCTCGAACAAACTTGCGGGTTGTAGTTCTGGGGGAGCGAAGTGTATAAGGTTGACCGCCGCGATAAGGTTGTGGAGCTTGAAGGAGTGCCCCCTTTTGACCCCGGCGCGCCAATGCCGCGAGTGTATTCGGGGGATGAGGGAACGTTTGTGGAATACAACCTGCGCTCCTGGTCCTATTGGGACAATGTTGATTGGGAGTCTGACAAACTGCAGCGAGTAGTTCTCGTCCGATTCGTAAATTGTTACGCCCATATGTTCGGTCCGCCAAACGATGAAGCGTTTGAGGGCCACCCGTTGGCCTCACGCGGGTTAGAACGATATGGCACTTACCAAGTCCTCAATTCTTCTTGGATTCGAATTTTGGAGCGCATGAACAGAGTTCACCCTAAACACGACTCTGAATCTATTAGCGACGACCACCACTACATTTTTTCGTTCCATGACGAAACTTTCGAGTGTCTGGCTACTGGCTTCACCTATGAAATTCACCTGGCCACCGAAAGCTCCAAAACGCACCATGTCTTCAAGCCGCGTTTCTAGGCATCCCAAACAAAAGGCTGCGCATCCGTAAGAACCCGCGCGCTGGTCTCCGCCTCGATCAAATACTCTGGCAACGTAAAGCACGCTTGATGAAATCTGCCGGTGTAGTAGCGATTCTTTACTCCCCGTTCCGCGTGGCGCTTCTCAATTTCTGATTGCGTCAATTGGAACGGATCGAGCGTTTTTGAAGCCAAAACAAATCCCCATGGCTGGAAGAACGTCGTCACGATGCCATAGTATCCGGCAACATAAGGGAACACTTCGCGCAGGGTTTTGATGCAACAAGCCATGCAAGCCGGATAATTCTCGTTCGCCGAACCTGCTTGCATCGCGAACACACCATCCTCCGTCATCGCATCGCGGCATAGCTCGAAATACTCCTTCGTAAACAACATCTGCCCCGGCCCGTCTTCGTGCGGATTGGGGAGATCGCTTAGGATGACATCGAACTCCCCCTCCCTAACGTAGTTGGGGAGGGGGCTGGGGGGAGGGGTTCGGGCGATATAGGCGCGCGCATCGGTGTGGAGAAGCGTAGTTCGAGGATCTTCGAAGGCACCCTGGTGCCATTCAGGCATATGAATCTTCACCATGTCCACCAGTTCCTCGTCAATATCCACCATTACCGCCTCGGTGACGGTGTTGTGGGTGAGCGCTTCTCGTAGCGTCGCCCCTTCTCCGCCGCCACAAACCAGAATCTTCCTGGGATTGGGATGCAAAGTCATCGCGGGTTGGCTCATGCACTCGTGGAACACATATTCGTCCATCAGCGAAGTTTGGATGTTGTAATCCAAGAACAGCGACTTGCCGAACCGTGGCACGGTGGCGATTTGGTAGGTTTGATACTGAGTCTTGCCCTCAAGAATCATTTTCTCGACGCGATACTGCCATACGGCAGCGGAAGTGTGGGTCTCATTGATGAACATGCCGGTGGCATCGCTATGACTCATGGAACGCTAATTGTGGCAGGTTCGGCACACTTTTGATTCGATGTCGAATCGGGCCACTTCCTCTATCGCTACAGTTCCATTAACAGGAAATTTGCAGCTTTTCTGTACCAGTATGTTCAGGCTAGTGCCGTTAAGACGATTCTGTTTCTCGCTCCCCGGTCTCGGCGGTAAACTCAACTCATGTTCATAGTTCCAGCGCATCTGTTTCACGTTGTCCTGCAAGAAAAACCCCAAACCACCGTCGCCCCAACGTGAGCCGGATGTGCCGGAGAGGCAAAAATGCTTCGTGGGGGCGTTATTGGAACCGAATGGAGCATGAGTGTGCGGGGTATTGACAGCCACGACGCCGCATCGCATTGGCGCACGACCTTGGATTATCGGATCACTCCGAAACTCGCTGGAGGGATTGAGTTCAACCCTCATACGCGTGAAGTTCAACCTCGGGCGACCTGGTTCATTTCGCCTCAACGGGGTGAACTTCCGAGTGTCGTCTTGGGGGCAAGTGCTGATCGGCTTTCAACGCCTCGCGGTCACGCCGTTTTCCTAACGTTCGCTCGCAGCGACTCAAAATCCCCCATTAGCCCGTTTGTCAGCTTGAAATATTCAACAGATGCCGGTCAATTCGCGGTCCCTTTTGGTGCTAATTTGAGGTTAGGGAAAGAGATCACCCTACAAAGCATTTACGATGGTAACTACACGCATTTGCTCTTAACGAAGGGCTTCGGTAGTTCGAGCTTCAGCCTCATTTTTGCTCGCACTCGCCATTGGGGCTTTCAAGTTTCTTACGGCTTCTGAAAGAACCGTCGCATCATGGTGATGCTCATCACTGGAAAATCATGCCCCCGGTTCGTTATGTAGGTGGCTACTGGCGATTCCCCTGGATAGTAGGTCGTGAATTCGTCCCATAGCTCCCCCCCAATCTCACACCCGTTGAAGGCTATTACAGCTTGAATTGCCTTTTCCTGGCTCACAAACGGCACGACGAAATCCTTTCTCCCGCCAATATGAATAACGGGACGGCGCTCCCGGTCGGGGTGCTGTTTCAGACGAGTTCCTGAACTCCCAGATGGAGCAAAACCAGTGAACACATCGCTTCGGACCGCCCAAAGAAAATAGCAAAAGCTACCGCCGTTAGAGTGTCCCGTTGCGTAAACTCGCGCGGGATCAAATTGGCCGTCCAACTGCGCAAGTATGGCATCCACAAGTTTCAGGTCACGATCGTCTTGGTCGCCAAGTGACTTCTGCCAACCTGTGCGTTTCCCTTCCGGATCGGTTCGACTGGGCGTGAGCAGTCCCTGCGGATAAATCACCAGAGCTTCAGGCCAATATTTTGCGATCGGCAAAGACTTCATCGCACCATCTATGGAGGATCCATGCCCATGAAATGCAAACACGAGCGGTGGCAGACTTTCCTTGCCCTCGGTCGGCTCCACCACAATAAACTCCCGTTCAAATCCGGTGATTACGAGTTGATGTCGGCCCATCTCCTGAAGTCTACATGAACCAGCCCTCGCAAAACGGTTTAATCTGCAAGGTGCAAAAGGCCTACTCTAGCCTGGCCTAGTTCTACACTGTTGTTATGCGCCTGCTTTCCCTTTGCCTTTGCCTGTGTGCAACTTCCGTTTTCGCTCGAACCCACAGCGTTTCAACCGCAAACTCAATTGAATACTTCAACTTAAAATCCGCTTCGACCTTGGAATCGCTGGAGAAAGCGGTGAAGATTTACACCATGGATGGCGATGTTTGGTTTCAACTCGCCCAAAAGCGATTGGAAGCCAAGAATTATGATTCGGCAATCGAGGCCTACCAGCATGTGTTTGAGCTTGGCGCATTTGGAAACAAAATTTTTGCCGATTGTCATTACGATATTGCGTGTGCTTACGCGTTGAAAGGAGACAGTAAAGCGGCGATGGCCTCTTTGCAGAAGTCGCTTGACATGGGCTTTCGCGATCTTAACCATGTTCGAACCGATAAGGACCTAGAATCGCTTCACAAAGACGCGAAATGGGAAGAGTTGGCGGCGACGAAAGATGTAAGCAAAATGACCCGTGATGAGGCGTGGCGATACGACCTCTGGCTTTATAATCGCGAGTTTAGGCGAATCCACTTGAACCCTTATCAGAAGACACCCAAGGAGCAGTTGGATCAAGAAGTGAAAGCTCTGGACCGGGAGATTCCAAAGCTAAGCGATCATGAAATCCGAATGCGCTTTATGCGCCTCAGTGTGAGGATTGGGGATGGGCATACGATCTTAAGAGGGTTTGATCCAGCGATCGCGGCCCAGGTTCCCCTTACCGTTTTCAAGTTCGATGACGGCTACCACATCATCGCGATTGAAAAGTCTCGGGCTTCGCTGCTTGGTGCCAAGATATTGAAAGTTGCCGGTCATCATGCCGAGGAAGCCTTTGAAGCGAGCCGCCCCTACATCGCGAAGGACAACTCGATGAGCGACCTTGCGATTTCGCCCCGCTATTTTGCAAATGCAGAGTTGCTTAAGGGATTGGGCTGGATTTCAGATACCAAAGAAATCACCTATGAGATAGAGGACACATCGGGCAAGATTTCTAGCCTGACCTTGGCCACCAAGCCGGGCCCAACAGACGCAAAGGATATGGTTGGCATCGAGACTTCTCTTCCCAAAGTGCCGCTCTTTATCAAAGACCGGTCCAAGCCTTATTGGTTTGAATACTTGACCGATACGAAGACCGTTTATTTCCAATACAACTCGGTGCGGAACATCGCGGATGAGCCGATCATGAAGTTCGCAGAAAGGCTGTTTCAGTTCATCGAGACTAACGATGTTGAGAACTTGATCGTGGACGCGCGATGGAATGGCGGCGGCAACACGTTTCTCAGTCGCCCGCTCGTAAAGGGAATCATTTCGAGCAAGAAGGTCAATCGTCCGGGGCATTTGTTTGTAATCACCGGTCGGCACACGTTTTCAGCTGCGCAGAATTTTGTAACGGACCTCGAGCGAAGTTGCGAGGTCATGTTCGTTGGGGAACCTTCGGGGAGTTCGCCGAATTTCACGGGAGAGTCCGTCCTCGGGGTCTTGCCTTACTCAAAAATGACCTACTCTCTTTCCGATTTGCACTGGCAGCGAAGCTGGCCGATGGATGCCCGAAACTGGATCGCCCCGGACTTACCGGCACCGCCATCATTTGCGGATTTGCGGTTAGGGCTGGATTCGGCATTCGAAGCGATTCAGGCTTATTTGATTAAGAAATAACCTAGTAAGATTCAGCCTTGAGAATTCTCGATTACAACCGCGAAGCATCGCTAAGCTCGATTTGTCTTCTTTTAACTGAAGAGGAGATCAGGTGGATGATTGGCTATCTTGAGCAGCTTGAAAACAATCCCAGCGACCACTTTCATCTCATGAATACCGAAGAGCTAACCTCACAAGGGTTCGCCCGGGAAATCACAATTGCTCGACTCGACCCGCCGAATCCTGAAATTTTTGATCCCGTTACTCGGCGGCTAATCATGGAATAACACGTATAATAACATGAGTTATTATCATGATTAGAGCCACTGACATTCACTCCCTAACCGACTTCACCCGGAACGCCAAGTCCTACATCAAAAAGATCAAGGACTCAAAATGCCCGATAGCCTTAACGGTGAACGGCGATGCGGAGGTTGTGGTTCAAGACGCAACATCCTATCAGGAGATGGTGGACGAGCTTGAACATAGCCGATTCATCGCGGCGATGCGGGAAAGCGAGCAAGCTGTAAGAGAGGGTCGTGTACAAAATGTGACTGACGCTTTTGAGGAGATCAGGACTAACCTTGGCCTATGAAATTAGAATCACGGAACCTGCGAAATTCGATGCCCAGGAGTATGCGCAGTACATTCGCGATAAGGAACGTTCTGTAGAAGCAGCCAGCAAGTGGCTCAGAACCCTCTTAGTTGAGATTGAAAAACTCCGTGACATGCCATCCAGGTTCGCTGTTATCCCGGAAGGTGATGAGCTTGGGACAGCTTACCGTTCGTTCAACTACTACTCGCATCGCGTGATCTATGCCGTTAACGAAGAAGCTCAAATCGTGACAATCCATCGAATCTATCATGGTGCCCGAGCACCGCTCGCCCCGGATGACGTTCATTGAAAGGCAAGAACCAATCACAATAGTAGGATGCTCAATCCGCCCCTTAACTCTCCAGGTCGAGCCCTCCGCGATCTCATGGCGAAAGACATCGTCACCATGCCGGGGGTTTTTAATGGGATTTCGGCTATAACCGCCTTTCGAGCTGGATCGCAAGCTCTCTATCTGAGCGGGGCGGGAGCCACCAACGGTGCACTCGGTGTGCCCGATATCGCCTTGATAACCCAAACTGAACTCGCCAACATTGCCGCCCAGTGTTGCTCGGTTGCCCCGATTCCTATTCTAAGCGACGCCGATACGGGATTCGGCGAGACACCGAACGTGATGCGCACGGTTATCGAGATGGAACGGGCCGGACTGGCGGGCATTCATTTGGAAGATCAAGTCAGCCCAAAGCGGTGCGGCCACCTAGATGGTAAGGCGGTGATCGAGCCGGAGGAAATGGCGAGGAAACTGCGGGCCGCGGTTGATTCAAAGCGCGATTCTTCATTCATCATATGTGCGAGAACCGACGCGCGGGGAGTTGAAGGGCTAGATCAGGCGGTCGAAAGAGCCAAATGCTATGCCGATAACGGAGCCGACGCAATATTCCCCGAAGGATTGGAAAGCGAAGCGGAGTTTGAGGCCTTCCGAAGTGCGGTGAACGTGCCTTTGCTGGCGAACATGACGGAGTTTGGCAAGACTCCGATCATTCCTGTTAGCCGGTTTCGAGATCTGGGCTATAACATGGTGATCTTCCCGATGACGGCGTTTCGGATGATGTTGCAATCCCTTGATACAACTTACAAGGAGCTGCTGCGAACCGGCACTCAAAGCGGAATTCTTGATCAAATGAAAACTCGTCAAGAGCTTTACGAGATTTTGGGTTACGACGAATACACCGCCCAAGACGCGCGATGGGCGATGAAAGGGCCCGCGGGGTCGTAAGGATATAGACTCCATGCCAGATTCCGAATCGTATGAAATTTTAAATCGAATCGCGGATATTGTTCCCGTAGAAAACGCCAAATTGACGAGCTACGTCTCGGCTCTCCGTGACTCGATGGCCCGAGACGATCAAAGGGAATCCGAACAAGAGAAGGAACTTGCCGCCTATCAGGAAGCCTATCAGAAACTGACCGCCCCGGCGAACCGAATCGGAGTTTTTCTGAGTTGGGCGGAGGAGTCAGTTCTGGCTCACATTGCCGTTGGAGATACTGAGTTTGTCGCCTCAGTTGATCCAAATGTCGAGCCAGAATTGCTCAAACCTGGGCAGCGAATTCGTGTCAACGAGGCCTACGCGATCATTGGCTTTGCTTCAGCCACCGAGAACGGCGCACTCTTGCGAGTGAGCGAGATCCTCGCTGATAGCCGAGTAAAAATAGGCTCCGATACTCCGGGCGGCGAAAGTCGAATCGTGCTGGTTGGTGGCGATGTTGATCCGCTAACGATCCGGGCAAGTGATGAAATTCGTTTAGATTCAAGCGGTAGGTTCGCAATCGAGCACTTTCCAAAGGAGGAAACCCGGGATTACTTCTTCGAAGATATCCCCGAAATCCCGTGGAGCCAAGTTGGTGGTCAGGAGAAAGCTATCGCCCTGATCAGGGAAACGATTGAGTACCCGTTACTCCACCCTGAGCTCTTTGCCCAGTATGACAAAAAACCGATCAAGGGAATGCTGCTTTATGGCCCGCCGGGGTGCGGCAAAACTCTGATCGGTAAGGCTACCGCTTACAACCTCACCAAGGAGTATTCGCAGAGAGTTGGGCATGAGGTGAAGGAATACTTCATGCATATCAGCGGGCCCAAGATTCTCAACATGTGGCTGGGCGAAACCGAGCGCATGGTGCGCGAAATCTTCGCCACCGCCCGAGCCCGTGCTAAAGAAGGGCGGTTAGTCTTCATTTTTATGGATGAAGCTGAGGCGGTTTTGCGAACCCGTTCTAGTGGCAAATGGCTGAACATAAGTAACACCGTGGTTCCACAGTTTTGCGCGGAACTTGACGGTTTGGTCTCGCTTGAAAACGTGGTGCTTATGCTCACTTCGAACCGACCCGACTACATTGATCCGGCGATTTTGAGGCCGGAACGGATTGATCGAAAAATCAAGATAGACCGGCCAAATCGGGCAGCAGCGGCTCAGATCATGGGCATCTACTTGCACTCCCGCCTGCCATTTGATCCAAGCCTTTTGAAGAAGTATCACGGCGAAGCAGATTGCGCCCGAACGGAGCTCATTGAAGCTGCGATTGAAATGCTTTGGAGCGAGTTAAAGGAATCCGAGTTTCTCAAAGTGTCGCTCCGAAATGGCTCTAACAAAACTCTCTATTGGAAAGACCTTGTGAGCGGAGCGCTGATCAAGTCAATCGTTGATCGCTCAAAGGACACCGCAATAAAAAGGGCAATCGCGTCCAATGGTAAGGATCACGGAATCATGCTGGATGACCTTCAGGAAGCGATCCGGGCAGAATATCGCGAGAACGAGATCTTTCCGAAGAGCGATATTCAAGATGATTGGTTGAGGCTTTTGGATTTAGAGCCTGAAAGTGTCGTCGCGATAAAACCGATCGGGCTCGGCAAGGGCGAGAAAATAGCGCGCAAAGCCATCGTCTGAGGCTGGAGGTTGCAACATTACTGAAATTATGCCAGCAATTATGCGGGTTTGCGTCAAAAAACGCCCCTTCAGATTCAAAAACGGTATAGAATGTATTTGGAATTGTTATGAAGAAACTTGTTGTTATTATTGGTGCTGTCGGGGTTTGTTCGGGAGCCAATGCGTTTTCGCTCTTCAACTTTGAAGAGTTCGCGGCAACATCCGGCCAAGTGATTGGTAACACTGGCGGCTATACCGCCATTACGGAGTTTGATTCAGGAATGAGCCTGGCTACAACTCGATCATCGGGGTCTGCATTTGATGTTGCCGATTTGGATTCGTTCACTGCGATCAATTTCCCTCTTACTTGGAATAGCCGTGCCCTCTCGCCATTTTTCGCTTCGGCGACAAATGATTGGTTCGTGGGAACATTTTCGCAAGCAATCGATGCAGTTGAGCTTGAGATGACAGACTTCAGTGCTGACAGCGATACCGTGACCATGGAAGTTTATGCTGGCGTAAACGGAACGGGTGCCCTTTTGGCCACCATAACGAACTTCTGGGGGCTCCAAAGCGGTCCAAGCTATGCAGCCGTTGGTTGGTCTTCAAATACCCAGACTGCCCAATCAATCCGATTCCGTGGCGGCGGCACTGCTTTCCCGCAGAGCATGTTTGTTGACAACATCGCTGCTCGAGCCGCCGTACCAGAGCCGGCCACAATTGCTGCTCTCGGCTTGGGCGTTGCCGCTCTCATTCGCCGCCGAAAGAAGTAATTCTGCCCATATTCACAAAAAAGCCAACGAAAACGTTGGCTTTTTTTGTGCTTCTTGGAACCTAGATAGCGTACACTCCATTCTAGCAATTGCTCGAGGACCAAAAAAATGATTAATGCTTTACTGATTTCGATTTCGATACTTACCTCCGCCGCTGGTGGCGATAACCTATCATGCGCCGTTATGGGTAGTGCCGTTCCGGCCAAGCCAACGGCAGCTTTAGACTACGCGGGTGTTCGTTATAGCTTCTGTTGTGGCGGCTGCGATGGCTCGTTTAAGGCTAACCCAACCAAGTTCACCAAGGCCGCCGAGGGTAAGACCATCGGTCACACCCTTTTTGACAACGTTTCGGGCTTGCGCCTGGACGAGAAGAAAATCGCGGGCTCTTATGACTACAAGGGAGTTCGCTATCGCTTCGCTTCCGAAGCCAACCTGAACAAATTCAAGGCCGAGCCGAAGATGTTCAGCAAGACTCCCGAGAAGGAAGTTATGCACTGCGTCGTGATGGGTCACGGCGTTGAGAACTACGCTACGGCTGGTGCGTTTGCCGATTACGAGGGCGTTCGCTACTACATGTGTTGCGGCGACTGCGTTAAGGCTTTCCAAGCTAAGCCAGCTGAATTTGCGGCTAAGTTTGCTTCTAAGGCGGCGGCTCCAGTAGCGCGAACTTTTAAGCAATAACGACCTGTGGCCTGGGCGTCTCGCCTTCGTCAGGAAAAGCTCCTAAATCACATTTGATTTAGGAGCTTTTCTATGCTCAAATCGAGGCACCCTCGGCAAGCTTTCGGGCTTGATCTTCTTGGATAAGCGCATCAATCATCCCCTGAATATCGCCATCCATAAACGTCACCGTATTGTGCATATCAAGCCCGATCCGGTGATCGGTTATTCTTGATTGCGGGAAATTGTAAGTTCGAATCTTCTCCGAGCGATCGCCGGTCCCGATTTGATTCTTTCGCGTTTCGCCACGCTCGGCGGCGGCCTTTTCTACTTGAGCTGCGTAAATTTTTGCCCGCAAAACTTCCATCGCCTTGAACTTGTTTTGGAGCTGGCTGCGTTCATCTTGGCAAGTTACAACAATGCCACTCGGCTTATGAATAATCCGAATTGCGGTCTCGTTCTTTTGCATGTGCTGGCCACCAGCCGAGCTAGAACAATAGGTCGAAATCTCAAGATCATCGCTCTTGATCTCAACGTCAAGCTCTTCGGCTTCGGGCATTACCGAGACCTTAGCGGTGGATGTGTGAGTTCGACCGCTGCTTTCTGTGGCCGGAACGCGCTGCACCCGGTGAACGCCACTCTCGTGCTTAAGCTGGCTATAGGCACCTTTCGCATCAATCTTAAAGACCGCCTTTTTTAGTCCGCCGACTCCGCTCTCTTGGTTTTCAATGATCTCGGTCTTCCATTTACGCCGCTCGCAATATCGAAGGTACAAGCGAAAGAGTTCGTTGGCAAATAAAGCCGCTTCATCGCCGCCGGCGCCGGGCTCAACTTCCACGATCACGGACTTTTCATCATCGGGGTCCTTGGGGATAAGCATGAGCCTCAGCTCTTCCTCGATGGCGGGGATTTGCTCCTTTAGAACCTCAAACTCGGCCTGTGCCAGTTCTTTCATTTCGGGGTCGCTCAGTAGCGCCTCGGCGTCAGCGTAGTCTTTACGCAACACCTCGTAACGCCGGATAACTTCGACAATTGAAGATATCTCAGCGCGAGCTTTACCCAGTCGTTGGAGTTCCTTTGGCTGCATGACCACGGCGGGGTCTTGAAGCTGTTCCTCGATACTACTGAACCGCCTCTCAATCTCGCGGAGCTTTTCGATCATTGACTTCAATTGTACCGGGCTTGGTTCGGTATCCTTGGGACTGTGATTCGGCGCATCGTTCTAGAGAACTTCATGACCCACGTTCGAACGGTGATAGAGCCGGCGGATGGGCTCACGATTCTCACCGGTCCCAACAACTGCGGCAAATCAGCGGTGGTTTTGGCCCTGCAATGTTTGAACACGAATGACAAGTCCAACAAGTTCATTCGCCATGGTCAAAAGGAGGCAAAGGTGACGGTGGAAACCAGCGAGGGCTCACGTATCTGCTTCACCCGCGCTCAGAATTTTGCCACGTATCAAATCAATGAGCGCGAAATCAGCCGAACGCGCCGCCCCGAAGACCTTGACGAGCATCTCCGTTGCGCGCTTGTCACCGGGGGGGAAACAAGAAACGTACAGTTTGATCTTCACTTCGCCGACCAAAAGAATCCAATCTTCTTAGTCGGCGGGAAAGGCGCGGATGCGGCGACATTTTTTGCGGCAAGCAGCGATGCTGGCTATCTGCTTGAAATGCAGAAGTTGTTGGCGACGAAGACATTTGATGCCCGAGGCGACAAGCGGAGGGCCGAAGAGCGCGTCTCGAATCTTGAGAAACAAGCGGCGGCGTTCACCAGTTTGGCCGAGACCGAACAGCGCGTTAGAAATGTCGAAGAAGCCCATCATGACCTGCTAGAGGTTCGGAATCGGGTTTCGGCATTGCGTTCGCTCATTGCAAAGCTTGATGAAACCGAAGTGATTGGCAACGAATTGGCCGCCCAGACGAAGGCTTTGTCGAACATAGAAGGAGTTCCGCCACAATCCGACTCAATGGCGCTGCGCCGTTTGGTGGGCGACCTAAACAGGCTCGAACAGGAGAGGGAGACAAGCAAGACCCAATCAGACTCGCTGGCGAAGCTCCGGGAAGCCCCCATGTTGGCCAATCCACTTCCGCTGTCAGCCCATATCGCCGCGGTAAAGGGTCGTATGAAGCAAGTGACCTTGCTCGGACCAAAGATTGATGCCGTGAGCAGAATGCAAGCCCCACCCATTCTGGCCGACACCAATCCGCTCGCCTATATTGTTGCGCAGATTCAGAAGGTTAACGCCGGTATTCAAGAACTCAGCGAGTCCTCCGCTCTCGTTGAAGCCGAGCGAAAGGAGTTTAAAACCCTGGCTCAACAGTGGGTTCAAGAGAACCCGACGTGTCCCACCTGCGGCGGCCAATTGACCCCAGAGAAAGTATTGGATCACCTGGGAGCAACCCATGTCTGACTACACCGGACTGCTCTTTATTGGCGATCCTCATCTGGCTCACCGAAACATTGGAATGCGAAAGGATGATTATCCGCGGGTGGTATTGCGTAAGCTTGCGTGGTCACTGGATTACGCCCGCGAAAACCGCCTATTGCCTTGCGTCTTGGGGGATTTGTTTCACACGCCCCGGGACAACGCGAACTGGCTCGTTGGCGAGGTCTGTCAGCTCCTGGTTGATCGTGAAGTGATTGGTATCTACGGAAACCACGATATTCACGAGGCGTCGCTACAGGAAAACGACACCTTTTCTGTGCTTGTGAGCGCTCAACTTTTACGTCAGGTATCAGAGTCGGACTTTTGGAGCGGTCAGATGAACGGGCGAAATGTGATCGTAGGTGGGAGCAGCTTTGGCCAGTTTTGGAGCGACACGTTTTGGCCAGGTGTAAAGTCGGATGTACTTGTTTTCTGGATGACCCATCACGATCTGCAACTGGGGCCGGAAGATCGTAGCACTCGGCGATTGGAAGAGATCAGCGGCATTGACGTGGTGGTGAACGGGCACCTGCACTTTCGCCGTGATGATGTTCGCGTTCGAAAGACGCTCTGGATGAATCCCGGAAACATGACCCGGACCTCGCGAAGTGAGCGAGAGCATGCTCCCGCAATCCTCCGCATTGACATCGCCGCTGGGGAATACACAAAGGGGGCCGGGTTCTCGTCAAAGTATGTTGACCTCCCCCATGCGCCCGCTGATGAAGTGTTTTTCGAGCAGGTAGCTTCGCCGAGAGCTGTTTCGGGGTCGGAAGCCATCATCAATAGCCTCGCCGAGCTCACGGCAAACCGAACCAGCGGCGAAGGTTTGATGCACTATCTTGAAGATAATCTTGGCCAGTTTGAGCCCGAAGTCTCTCGCGAAATTCGAGAACTTGCTGACACGGTTTTGCAAGGAAAGAACACCTAATGGATATTCAATCAATCGAACAACTGAGGGAGCGATTTAACAACCTCAACGAGAAAAAAGCCAAAGCAAATGCTCTGCTCGAGAAGGCAAAAGAAGAGTTGCAAAAGCTACAAGCGGAAGCCAAGGGGGCCTTTGGGACCGATGACCTGAACCAACTGGAGCAAATGCTCCAAAAAATGGAAAGGGAAAACGAGATGAAGCGGCTCGACTACCAAAAACTACTGGATTCTATCGAAAGCGAACTGAGAGAAGTAGACAAGGCATTCAGCGAACCGCAATGAGACGCCGCTATCGTTATCCCGAACTGCCTGTTCTGGCCGAGTTACCAACCCCGGCAAAGGCTCGGTTGCTCCTCAATCGTTTGGAAACCCTTCGGAGTCAAACTCAATCAAATTTGGCTTTGGAAAATCGGGGGATCAAGCAGGCGACGAATTTCTTGGAGCTCGCTCCCAAGGTTGCCGACGCGCTCGACCAACTCAGCCAAGCGATGTTTCGCAACACCGCCGACATCCTCGCCAAGAATCTCACCGAATGGCTGCAAGAGGTGCTGGAGCAACCCATCGAGCTGAAAGTTAAGACCGATTATAAGCGCGGCTCGGCCACGGTTGAGTTTGTCATAACCCGAGATGGCCAAGAGGAGGATGCCCTACGCGCCCAAGGCGGTAGCGTGGTGAATATCCTCTCGGTCGGCCTTCGAATTATTGCGCTGCAGATGATGAGCCTAAATCAATCGGACACGCATCGTAAGTTTCTTGTGTTAGATGAGCCGGACGCATGGCTTCGGCCCGATTTGGTGCCTCGCCTCGTTGCCATCATCAAGGATGCGGGTAAGAAGCTTGGATTCCAAACGATCCTCATAAGCCACCATGAGCTCTCACTGTTAGAGCCTTTTGCCGATAAGGTTTATCGGTTTGAACCGCAGGTGGATGGGACGGTGAAGGTAGTGGCCCCTAGCCGGGCGGGGGTTTCGGACGGTTAACTCGCACGTTGCTTTGCAAAGGTGCGTCTACGCTTTGGGTAGCCTAGGAGCCAATGTCCAAGCATCTCGTTGTGCTCGATGGTTACAGCCTTCTTTATCGCGCGTTCTTCGCGACGCGATTTCTCAGCACAAGCGATGGGCGGCCCACGAATGCCATTTATGGGTTCGTTAGCATGCTGTTTTACATCCTTGAAAAGGATCGCCCGGATGCAGTGGCGGTAGCCCTAGATGCCCCCGGCAAGACGTTTCGGCACGTCGAGTTCTCGGAGTACAAGGGAACGCGGCGGGAGACACCGGACGAACTCAAGAGCCAGCTGAGGGTCAGTCGCGATCTCATAGCCGCCTTGGGCATTCCCAGCTTCGAAGTCACCGGATTCGAGGCGGATGATGTAGTTGGCACGATCGCTAAGCATGCGAAATCGCATGGTTATCGCACCACGATTGTCACCGGAGACTTAGATGCGCTCCAGTTGGTTGACGATGACGTGCGCGTGATGACGATGAAGCAGGGAGTCACTGAAGTCGTCTTCTATGGCCCGCAAGATGTTGTTAATCGCTACGGTTTTGAAGCCTTGCTCGTGCCCGACTACAAGTCAATCGTGGGAGACACCAGCGACAACATCCCCGGCGTTCCCGGCATCGGCGAGAAAGGGGCAACCCAGCTCATTCAGCAGTTTGGAACGATCGAGAACATGCTGGAGCATTGGGACGAGGTCGAGCCCAAATTCCAAAAGAAGATTGAGCCCGTCAAGGAGCAAATGCTCAAATCCAAATGGCTCGCGACGATCAATCGAGAGGCCCCGGTTGCCTTGACTTTCGATGATTTCAAGCTTGATGAAAACGAGTTTCAGGCAGCGAAGGCCTTCCTTGAGCTCTACGAATTGAGATCTCATGTGAAGCGCATGGATGCCGTTTTGGGCAAGTATCGGGACGGATTTGAGGCAAGCGCGCCGAAAGTTAGCGTGGAATCTGAGCGGATTGAGATTGATTTGATGGAGCTTAAGGGCTATGACCGGATACGAGACTGGGTGAAAGATCGGCCGTTCAGCATCCAGTACGAGACCGTTACCGCTCAACTTGGGATGTTTGATGACCCCGAGCGAGTTGCGTTCATCGCATGTGGCCAAGAGGTTCGTAAGACCCCCGAAGTTAACGGTCAGCGGCTCTTTTGGGAGGCGACAAGCCAGGCGGTTTTGCACGACGCGAAGCCGCTTTACAAAACTGCAGGCGCAAATGAGAAGCGAGAGACGGTGCGATTCGATACGATGCTTGCTGGCTACGTTCTGCAATCGGGCCGAACGAATTACGTGCTGCGAGATCTAGTGCAAGGCTACTTGGAAGTTACGCCTCCCCAGTCCACCGCCGAAATGGCGGCCGCGCTTTCGCTCTTAGAGAAGCCAATGCGAGAGCGGCTGGAAAAAGAGGGCCAAACGGGCGTCCTCACCGACATAGAGCAACCGCTCGTGCCAGTTTTGGCGCAGATGGAACAAGCGGGTATTGTTGTCAGTCCGGAGTTTCTCAAGGAGTTTTCAAGCAGTCTTGAGGTCGAAATTGAGCGGCTTTCGCTGGCGATTTATGAGGAAGCCCAGATGAGCTTTAACATCGGCTCGCCAAAGCAACTCGGAGACGTCCTCTTTGAGAAAATGATGATTCCGGGCCCGAAAAAGACAAAAACGGGCTACCCAACCGGAGTTGAGGTGCTACAAAACCTGGCTCCCGCCTTTCCGATCATTGCGAATGTTTTGAGCTGGCGCGAATATTCAAAGCTACGTTCCACCTACGCCGAGGCCCTGCCTCGACTGATACGTGAAGACGGACGGATTCACACGACGTTTACCCAGACCGTCGCCGCCACCGGCCGCCTCAGTTCGCACGATCCGAACTTGCAGAACATCCCGATTCGAACGGAGCATGGCCGAAAAATCAGAAAGGCGTTCATGCCGGCCGAAGGGTTTCAATTAGCGAGTTTTGACTACTCACAAATTGAACTGCGCGTCCTGGCCCACATGTGCGGCGAGGATAATTTGATTGATGCCTTCCAGCGCAAAGTTGATGTTCACACGGTAACGGCGGCGCTGATGTTCAACAAAGAAGGCTCCTCTGTTTCGAAAGAAGAACGCGGTTTAGCCAAGACCTTGAACTACGCGGTGCTTTACGGAGTGACCGAGTATGGTCTCGCGAATCAGCTCAACGGAGCTTTTTCGGTCGGAGAAGCGCGGAAGCTCATTGAGCAATATCGCGAGCGATTTCCAAAGGTAAAGGGTTTCACCGAGGCGACCGTGGCTGAGGCGCGGGCGAAGGGTTTTACGACCACGATGTGCGGTCGGCGACGCTATTTCCCCGACATTCATAATGCAAACCGTAACGAGCGGATGTATGCCGAACGGCAAGCGATGAATGCCCCAATTCAGGGCACCGCAAGCGACATGATTAAACTGGCAATGCTGAAAGTTCCAGCGATTCTAGCGGGGCACAAATCGAGGATGCTGTTGCAGGTTCATGACGAGCTTGTTTTCGAACTGTCCAAGGGCGAAGAGCATCTGATTGAGCCCCTTAGGGAAGCCATGGAGAGCGCGTTGCCGCTCTGCATTCCGATTGAAGTGGACTGCGGGATTGGGCCGAATTGGGATGAGGCAAAGTAGCCAGTCTGTTCTTCGAAAAGAGCTAGAAGCAAGGTGGCAAACGGGGCCATTAGAACATATTGCATCAGGATATTGCGCTCATATTTACGGTCACGAAAACCTCATTTTGAAGATGCCCTTCCGAGGGGAGGAGATGACCAGCGGTTGGCGAGCCGCTTTGCTCTTCAGTGGCAATATTGGTCCAAATGTTTATCGGTTTGATGCCGATACTGGAGCCTTACTGATGGAGCGGATTCAACCTGGGACCAATCTGATCGGGGAGTCCGAGGATGTTGCTTTGGCGGTCATTCTAGGGTTTGCAGAGACGATACGGGGCCATCGGAGCACGTCCGAGCTTTCCGATATACACGATGCCGTCACGGGGGGAAAAACCACCCCCAGTCTCTCGACGGTTGCCAATGATTTCGGACGCCGAGGCATTATGCCTCTCGAATCCTATTTCGAAAACCCGTCCGAACGCACAAGGGAGCTGCTTGCTTCTCAATCGGAGCGGGTACTACTCCACGGCGACCTTCATCACGAAAACGTGATCCTTGGCCCAGATGGGTGGATCGTAATTGATGCGAAAGGGCTCTGGGGAGATCCTGCCTTTGAAGCGGCGGCGTTCATTCGAAACCCGATAGATTGGATAGGTGACATTTCGAATCTAACGGATTACTTAAAGTCACGAATCACGAGGATCGCGGACCGAACGGGGTGGGATCCACGAAGAATTTGGGGTTGGAGTCTCGTTGCCTTGGGCGACCATGAGAACCACTCTTGCCCATGGGATAGGGTTCGAGCGGCCTTATTGCCATTAGAGACCGCATTTGCACCTTAAACTTGTCACGCGGCGTTCGGAACGGAACCTAACAGCGAACGCCGCGTGAATCAAGATCTGCCTACTCTTGAGAAGGCTGGAACAGCCAAACATGGGCACCCTGCGGATCACAAATGAGAGCCATTCGACCAACGGTCTCAACATCCATTGGGCCCATCAGGGTGGTTGCTCCGAGGGCTACGCACTTGGCTAGGCGAGCGTCAACGTCCTCCACTGCAATGTAAGTAGACCAGTGAGGGGGCACATGTGGATCGCCCACAGCTTGTAACGAGAAGACTCCACATACGTTCTGTCCGTTCGCCTTGAGCATGTGATATTCGCCCAGTTCACCCATTGGCATTGAGGTTGTTTCCCAGTCAAGTGCCTTCATGTAGAAGTCAATCGTCGCGGGTACATCGTTCGTGTAAACCTCATGCCAACAAAAAGTTTTGCCCTGTGCTAGAGCGTGTTCATCTGCCATAAATGTTTGTCCTCCCAGGCATATCGCCGTGGTAGACGATATTCTACCAGTAACTCGATTGAAGAATGGTTAACATTTTGTGCAGTTTTTGCTAAATCTTAAAACTTCGAAAACCGGTGCTTGAAGAGTGTCCAGAATGCTTCCGGCGCATCGGTCCACCGGATCTTCTTCCCAGCGGCTTTGCTTCGGGGCTCATATTTGATTGGAAGCTCCAAAATGGCGTGGCCGAGACGATAGGCCTTCGCCGTAGCCTCCGGGCAAAACTCAAATCTGTGGCAAGTTAGGTTCATCGCAAGCAAAACATCGCGCCGAAATGCCTTGTAGCAGGTGGCTTCATCGGTAAGTCTTTTGAAAAAGAGCAGGCGCACAGACCAAGCCAGAAGCAAGTTCACGAGTTTGTTAGGAAGGGCCATTCCGGCGGGCATTCCGAACTTAAACCGCGTTCCATAGACCACCGCCGCCGTCTTATCCAAGATTGGCCGGACCAACATCGGAATTTCCTCGGGCACATACTCTAGGTCGGCGTCTTCGATGATCACGACTTCCCCAGTTGCAATGGCGAGGGCTTGCCGAATCGCGTTGCCCTTTCCGCCGCGTTGTTCATTTCTCAAAACCTTGATCTTTTCGCCAAAACTCGCCAGTATCGCGGGGGTTTTGTCGGTGCTTCCATCATCCACAACCACGACCTCAATCGCCAGGGGCAAGGCAAGCAGACGGGTGACGACCTCGCCAATCGTGTCTTGCTCGTTCAGCGCGGGAACGATTGCGGTGACCTCAACCAAGCAGCCCGTTCGCCTCCAGCCAAGAATCTTGCAAGAACTTACTCATGTAGTTGCGAACGGAATCAGCCAAAATCACCACCATGCGCGAACCTGCCGGGGCCTCTCTTGCAACCTCTAGCGCCGCCCAAACCACCGAGCCTGATGATCCACCTACAAGCAAGCCCTCCTCTTTTATCAACCGACGGGCAACTGCGAACGACTCGCGGTCACGGGTTTTCACAACGCGATCAGCCAGCGTTGGATCGTAGGTGTCGGGGATAAAATCATAGCCGATTCCTTCAACCAGGTAGGGGCTTGTCTCAGTTCCTCCGCCCATTACCGAGCCCACGGGGTCAACTGCCACAATCTGGCAGTTGGGCAGCGCTTCTTTGATCCGGCGTCCCATCCCCGTCAATGATCCGCCCGTGCCGATGCTACAGACGAGGTAGTCAATCCTCCCGTCCATTTGCTCCAAAATCTCAGCTCCCGTGCCTTCATAGTGGGCCAATGGGTTTGCCGGATTCTTAAACTGATCCAGCATCACATAGCCCTTCTCTTCCACCAGCTGTTTTGCAACCCCAAAATTGGATTCCGGCGAAGAGGAGGGAGCCTCGGTTGGGGTTCTTATGATGGTCGCGCCCAGGGCTTCCATGGTGGCCTGCTTCTCCGCGCTCATTTTCATCGGCATGCAGATGATAAGTTTGTATCCCTTCACCGCCGCAACCATCGCTAACCCGATGCCCGTGTTGCCGCTGGTCGGCTCGACGAGAGTGTCGCCCGGCTTGATCAAGCCCCGCGCTTCAGCGTCCTCAATCATTGATAGCGCGATTCGGTCTTTGGTTGAGCCACCCGAACTCAGAAACTCGCATTTGCCCCAAAACTCAACCGGAAACTCGCTTCCGATCCGTTGAAACCGCACCATCGGCGTGCGGCCAATGCCTTCCAGAATCGTGGTGAAAACCGGAGCGCTCATAGCGGCACCTGGTGGCTTGATTTCGTGATTGAAAGCACGAAGCAGCTATTGATATGGGCGATTCCCTTGATCTTGGTGATCTTTTCGCGAACGATGCTCTCGTAATGCTTCATATCTTTCGCCACGATTTTGAGATGAAAATCGAATTGCCCGCTCACATGAAGGCACTCAATCACTTCGGGAATCACTTCTACGGACTTGCGAAACCGCTCAATCGGTTGCTCCTGATGCAATGAAAGCTGGACTTGGCAAATCACCATGAGCCGCAACCCCAACCGTTCGTGATCAACCACGGCGTGATAGCCCTTAATCAACCCCGCTTTCTCTAAGGCGCGAACGCGGTACAAAGTTGATGGCGGCGTGAGCTCAATCGCCTCGGCGAGGGCCGCATTGGTCATTCTCCCATCCAATTGGAGGAGTCGCAAGATGTGCAAATCGGTTTCATCTATCGTGCGCATTCCCTCAAGTTTGAACGATCCGCTACAATCTAGGCTGTGCGCGCTCTGATAGACCAGCCTTACCACGATGTAGCCGGAATGCAACTTCGCTACGATATGTTCCGTCCAGATACCGATTCGACCCTTCCTTTGGTGATTTGTATTCATGGCGGCGGCTGGATTAGTGGCGATAAAGAGAGTTATCGCGACGTCGCCCTTGGTTTGGTTCAGGCGGGATTCGCGGCTGCGATTCCCCAATACCGGCTTGCTCCCTTGCATCCTTATCCCGCCGCGATTGAGGATGTTCGCACGTTTGTTCAGTTTTGTCGGGCGAATGCTTCATCTTGGAACGTTGATGAAGCCAAACTCGCCTCTTTGGGCAATAGCGCGGGCGGATATTTGGCCGCAATGCTGGGGGTTGGGCCAGCTGAAAGCCGGGTAAACGCCGTTGTGGATATCTGCGGGATTTCCGACTTGCGCAATCCGCGCGAAACTCACTTTCCGATATCTTGGTCGTTCATTGAGCAGTTTTTGCCCCAAACCTACGAGGGCAACGAGGCGATTTTTGAGGGAGCCAGCCCGGTTTGTTTGGTGAACTCCGATTCGCCCCCATTCTTGGTTTTTCATGGCGAAGCCGATGACGTCGTGCCCGTTGCCCAAAGCCAGGAACTCGTCAAATCCCTGCGTGAAAATGGCGTGAAAGCCGATTATCATCCCTACCCGAACGAAGATCACGGCTTTTCATTTGGCTCCTGGCCGCGAATGGAGCTCGCTTATACGGCGTGGCTGAAATCACAACTCCAAATTTGACTTTTCCGGCGTTGGGGCCTTTCGTTACCGGTGTAGACTTTGCTCGTTGGACTCTTCGTTTGGCTACAACGATATGTGTTGCACCCTAACAAAACGCCAAAGCCGCCCGGAACTCTCACCCCCGATTCTGGCTCGGCAGTTTACTGAAGATGCCAAGTCCTTCATCACGTTTACATAGGGAGGAAGCGCACTGAACTTCGCCGAGTTACGGCAAGTAAAATGCTACGTCGTCATTCTGAGCCGTAATCCCTGATGCGGTGATCTTCGGCCCTCCGTCATCCCTCAGATTCGGCCCAACCGAGTACAGTTTGAACGCGGCTCCCTTCACGCGATAGCACAGCGGCTTATCGTTAAAGGGGTCAATGGCGTACGGTTTGGTTGCGTCAAGAGTCACTGGGAGCGCTCCATGCTTTGCCTTATGAATGAATAACTCTAATGCTTGCAGGGCGGTTCTACGATAGACTTCGTTGCCGAGAATCGCTCCCGTGGCAAGCCCAAGTCGAGGAGTAAAAAACCCGGCTAGCTCGTCCTCAGTCGAGATTGGTTCAGTGAATGACCGGTCTAACCTAATCGCCACTTCTCGGTCCTTAGTGAAGCTGGCTCCTTCGCCGAGAGACTGCAGCGCCTCTCTGTAATCAGCCAAACAGATCGCGATGATCTGGCGCCGGGTTGAAGGGAACCTCAGTGCTGCGAGTTGGAAACTTGAGGGTTCATCTGACTCAAACCCACCCCAATCGGTTCGGGCTTTCGCCAGCGAATCCTCAAGGGCCGGAAGCCGCCAGATTTCTCCGACAATCGCATCCCGCATCGAGGGTAGGGGACCAGCATCTTCGCAAAACTTACGGGCAAGCTTAACAAACTCGGGCTCATTGTAAAACTTGCCTACTTGGAGATGAAGCTGTCGCAAAGTCATCGCGTCGCAAGCGCGACCGGAAAGGTATCCGGCCGCCGACTTCTGGCGGCAATCCACTCCAATTTCACGGGCGAGCTCAAGCCACCGAAAGGACTCTTTGAACTTCCCTCGGTCCGCTTCCAAGGATGCATTTCCGACGGCGGTCATGCAACAGCTCCTTCATTTCAACGATGGGCCATGACGGGCTCCTGAGAAATCATGAAGCTACGAAGTCGCCCGTCGTAAAGCGGATCAATCTTGCCCATCATGACGGGGCGCGTTACCCCGATCGCAGATTTGAGCTTGATCGCCTCCAAGTAAGTGAGTGCCCCGTTTTCCGAAGCCGGTTCCTTTGAGGCTTCGGGTGCGATGGGAATTTTCAGGGCAAGTAGCCGGGCAAACTCCTCTTTGACCGCTGAGTCGGCGGCTTTGAACCTAACTTTTTCGGTAACAACCAACCCAACCGGCACCGACACAAGCAGGCCAATCCAAACCTTCAAAGCCCGGGTTTTCTTAATTTTAGCCATGCTTGCTTAGGGAGACGCTTTCATTTTTGGGGAAGCCTTTGGCGGCGTCGGAGGGCGGAAAAAGACGATATCATCGGATCGGCTCCTGCTTGTCGCTGAGCGCGGCCCGCCGTCATCGGTTTTGTTAGCCCCGATGCTGTATAGCTCGAATCCCTCGGCGATGAGTTTGTATTTGAGGGTGCCCCCAAACGGGTCGAGCGCCCATGGCTTGGTCGCATCAATCGCTTTTGGCAGAACACCGGTTGCGGCTTTGTGCGCATAAATCTCCAGCCCCTGGCGGGTCACCCGGCGCGATGCCTCTAGTCGAACTGAGGACTGATCGGCTTGTACAAAAACCGGAGTAAAGATATTCGCAACCTTTTCTGCCACAGAACCTTGGTTTGGATTTTGCTGATCAAGCGTTGCAAGTGCCGCTCTCATTTCGTCGAATTTGCCGGGAGTTCGCGGCATGATTTCGATTGCCTTTCGGTAGCGGGCCAAGAGATATTGCTCGGCATGGAGCCGAACGGACGGTATTCGAAGGGACTCAAAAAGCAACCTCCCATCGCTGATACTAAGCTCGGAGTCTGCCATGCCCGCCATGCTTTGAGGCTTGGTGCGACCGGTGGCAATATCCTTCATAGTTGAGCGAACAAACATCACTTCTCCCGCCATGGAATCGCGCATGAAGGGAAGTGAAATCTTGTCGGCGCAGAATTTGCGCGCAAGTTTGATAAATGCTGGATTTAAATAGTACAGCCGAATCTGCAGTTGCAACTCCCTAAGAACTATCTGCTCGCACGCCACGCTTACAAGATAACTGATCAAAACCGGCTCCCGAACATGGACGCTGACTTGCCGTCCTACCTTTGACCAGACAAATGATTCTTGAAAGTTGCCTTTAGAGGCTTCCATTGCCGCCTTGTCCATCGCGATTTTGGTGAATTCCTTCATATCGTAGAACTCGGGAAACAGTAAGCTCCCGCCCTGGGCCCATTGTCGCCTGAAATTGCAATCGGGTAAGGCGACGGCTTGCCTCACGATGTCCATAAAGGGCTGGCATTCCTGAATGTACTTGGCGAGTTTGGCTGGATAATCGGGATCAGGGCCGCCGCCCATTGACGGTGAAGGGCGCTTCGGGTTGAGGGCTCGTTTGAGATTGAACGCTTCGTTGTAGATGAGGGCCGCGTTTTGATCTTCTGGACCCGGCTTGGGCATTTCTTCGGGTGAAGTGGCGATTCCGAGGGCTTGTAGCTTCGCGACTTCCTCTTTAATCGCGCGGGTGGCGCTGCGCACGACCGCCCATTCGTAAACACCGCCACTTACTCCGCAAAGGAAAATCAGCCCAACAAAGATATGCCACGCTCGAATTCGTCGCTTGCCCTTTGCCATGCATGCAGTTTAGCCGATGAATTGAGCAGATTTGCTCGTTTTCTTGGCGAGACGGCGTAAAATTGAAGTGCAAGTTTTGGAGACGGTTTGTAAAACGATATTTGGTTCCCTTGAAGAGCTCGATCGCATCGCGCCGGGCGCGCCCTTGCTGGCGCTCGGGCAAACGATTTTCTGGGATGAGCCGATGAAAGCGGGGGTCGCCGCTTTAGCTAAGCGCAAGTTCATCGCCGGCATCCACGACACCGATTACTTCGCCAAACTCCCCGGGGGGAAAGGGGGCGGATTCAAGCTAGTTGCTCATAACGACACGACGACCAAGGGCCTTTGGAGTGCAGCGGCAGAATTTTCGGCGCTATTTGGATCGGAAACCGTGGTCTCACGTGAGGTTTTTTTGCAGCATGGGTTGCGCATTGAAAAAGTGCTTCACGGTCGGCCCAATATTCTTGATCAAGAAACGGAGGCATGGGGATGGCGGGGATTGGTCGCCTTAAGCGATCAGGTGCCGATTACGGCTGAGTTAGCTCTGGATTTGGTTCGTCAACCGCTGCGAGACGCGTTCGAGTGGGCGATCGAAACTACACTGCAAACGATCAGCGAGCCGGATCGGGTCGTAGCCCGGGCTCGGGCCGAATGCTTGCTCAAATATTTCGATGAGGCCGCGATTGAATCGGCAACCTTGGCCGATCTTTATGAGCGGCTGATCCCCAAGATTTATGCTTTTGTTTCAGGATCGGAAGTGGATGTTGAAAGCACCCGAACCACCGAATTACTGAAGTTTAATCACCAAACTTGTTCATTACCCCGCTTTGACCTGGTTGATCTATTCTTGCGCCCCGAAACCAGCGAAACCGCCAGATCGGCGTACGACCAAGCCGTATCTGGCTCCGAGATTTATCAACTTGACCGTTTTATGTCCGGCGCGTTGCCATTCGAGTTAGTGGTGCCGGGCCACGGGCGGGGCACCGTTCGGGTGGCGAATCGGGGCATCGTTATCATGACCCCAACCCCGCTCTTTATCTCGATAAAGCAACCTATACAAAGCGTTGGCGACTTGGCGGCGGCTATTGAAGCGAAGTTTGGGCCCGATTGCACGTTGATCGGAAAGGCCGTCACTCTGATTGGGATGCTCTCTCGGGAGTTCGTTTTCGTGTTCCATGAGGGCGCTAGTGGCTATGTTAAGCGTTCGCGGGCCTTTCATCAGGCTCTCGCTTTAGCCGGCCATGGGCTGCGCTTTAATCCGATTCTGCGTATTCGATACGCCGTTTGGGATGCCCTGGCTGAGTGCCGCACTTGGCTCAAACTGCCCGAACCTCTCCAAGAGCCCTTCGGAGCAGAAGAGATTTGCACACCGAGCTTCGCGTCTCGCTGGCGCGAAGTGCAGTCAGAGCAGGCGCAGCTCTTAACCAAAGTCGCCGCATGCCGTCGCCCGATTGACCTAATCGCCTTCTTGCGGGATCAATCCGGCCAAAGTTGGAAATGCCTCAGCCAAGAATATGAGCAGATTCACGACCGCCTTGCCGACTTAGATCGCGGTATCGAATGCCTGCGATCGAAGCGGCGCGCCCTTTACGATCAACTGCGGGCCCAGCGGCAAGAGCGGGGGCATTGTGAAGTTAGAAAGGGCGAACATTGGCGCGCAGTGATTTTTGAAAAGGAAGCCACTCATGCGGAGTTGGAGGAGCGAACGCGCCTAACTGATGAAGTGCAGAAAGCCGCCCATGCCCAAGCCGCCACGGAGAACGATATCCGGCACCTGATGGCGAAGCAACGCGAATTAGCGCGCGAGCCCGGCGTCATGAAAGATCATCAACGCCGCCGAGAAATTGAACTCGAAGCCGAACTCAAGCGAATGAAACTTATTCGCCGCGCCGTCGTTGCTTCCACCGGGCTATCAAACTCGAACCTGCGACCATCGGCCTGGTGGTTTTCGGTTTTGTGCCCGGATGGAGGGTGGTTTGCCGAGACCATTCGCACGGCGGAGTCCTATCTGGAGCCGCTTGAGTGACGGTCCCGTTTTGGAAAGTTCAATCTACCGGCAATCACTTTGTGCTGATCGAGCCACAAGCGGATTGGTCGGAAGAAGAGTTGGTGCGCTTTGTGATTCAGGTTTCTCGGCCCAATTTTGGAGTCGGAAGCGATGGTGTTTTGGTTGTCAGTCCCGTACCTAGTGGCTTGAATCTCAGAATGTTCAACCCGGATGGGACCGAAGATTTTTGCGGGAACGGCTTGCGTTGCGCTGCGATCTTTGGCCGAAAGCACGATATGGTGTCGGAAGACCATTTCCAAATTTCCCACCTAGGTCGTGGTGTGAGCGTCGTTACGGTCGGCGAAGTTGCTCAGACGATGCTGGGCCCCGCAACTTATGAACCCGCCCTGGTGCCCCACCTGTTTGGACGCGAAATGGTAGATGAGCCGATAGAGCTGGAGGGAAAGACCTATCGAATCCATGCGATTTCGACGGGCTCAACTCACACTGTGATTCGCGTGGATTCACTTCCCACGGATGAGGAATTCGTATCTGTGAGCCAAACCCTTGAAAACCACCCGATGTTCCCCGAACGCACAAGCGTCATGTGGATGCAAGAATTTGGCGAGAACGAAATCAACCTGAGAATTTGGGAACGGGGAGCGGGCGAGACCCTCGGTTGCGGAACGGGAAGCACAGCCGCAGCGGTTGCTTATTGTCGAATGCGGGGACAGAATGGCGCAGTTCCGAACGTGTCAAGTGGTGGAGAACCTCCCCCCGCCCCTCGTCGGCCACTCCCTAAAACCGAACCCCCGAACCCCCGAACCCCCGAACAATTCCGAGCGGTTCCGAACAATTCCGAACAACCCCCAACCACAATCACGGTGAACAACCCGGGGGGCTCCGTTCGAGTGATGCTTGCCGAGTGGGACGCAAGCCCTGTCATCACGGGGCGGGCAGAAATTTTATTTGAAGGCGAGTTCCATTTCCGATAATCGCCGACCTAGCTCTTGAATCTCTTCCGAAAGCGAGCGATCCTGGTTCAAAGGAGAAACGGTCTGGCGAACAAAGGAATAAAAGCCTTCCACTGCGACCGAAGATTGTAGGGGACGGCGATGTTCTAGGCCCTCACACGCCGAGATCGCCTCAATCGCGAGCACCAAACTCAGGTTCTTTACAATCTGCCGAAGCTTCAGTGCCCCCGTCATCCCCATCGAGACATGATCTTCCTTTCCAGCCGATGTCGGAACGTTATCAACGCTCGACGGGTGAGACAGAACCTTCGCCTCATTCAAAAGAGCCGCGACTACGACATGAGGAATCATCATGCCGCTGGCAGAGCCAGCGTCACGAGCGAGAAACGCAGGCAGCCCTTCGCTCATATCTGGGTTCACTAATCGCTCCGTTCGTCGCTCGGACATGCTCATAAGGTCGGTCAGTGCGATTGCCGCGTAATCAAAAGCGTGGGCGAGAGGGGCGCCATGGAAGTTCCCGCCCGAGATAACGTCGCCGGTTTCGGCAAACACCAGGGGGTTATCGGTCGCCGATCCCGACTCAATTTCAAGTGCATTTCGGGCAAAGCGAAGGGTATCCCAGACCGATCCGTGAACTTGGGGCATACATCGCAGGGCATAGGCATCTTGGACCCGTGGGTCGCCATCGCGATGAGAATCTCTTATCTGCGACCCTTTTAGATATTGTTGGAGTTGAGCGGCAACCCGCACCTGACCCGCATGGGGTCGGGCGTGATGAATGCGGGGGTCAAACGCAGCGGGTGTACCTAAAAGTGCTTCGAGCGTGCACGCCCCGATGAGGGTGGCTGCCTCCAAAAGCCGTTCCGCCCGGGAAAGGGCCAAGGCGCCGACGGCGCCCATTGCTTGAGTTCCGTTAATCAAAACCAACCCCTCCTTTGCCTCGAGCTGGATCGGATTCGCGGAATCCTCAACTAAGGCGAGGGCGAGGTGAGCCAGGGGGGCGAGATCGCCGCTCGCCCCTACCGATCCCTTTTCCGGAATTGCTGGGTGCTTTCCGGCTTCGATCATGGCAACCAAGGCGTCCAAAATTTCCGGTCGAGCCCCGCTGAATCCGGTCGCCAAAACATTGGCTCGAAGGAGCATTAGGGCCCGAGTTTCGGGCACAGAAAGTGGGTCACCAACCCCGCAAGCGTGGCTGCGAATCAAGTTAAGTTGGGCTTCTCGGAGTTTCTCCGGAGGCAGGGTGATATCGGAGAGTCTCCCAAACCCGGTGTTTATCCCGTAAACCACTTTTCCGCTTGAAAGGATTTTTTCAACAACCGCGCGGCTTGCTTTCATCCGCTCGCGCGCGTCAAGATGAACGCCAACAGACTGCTTGCCCGCCGCGACTAGCTCGATTTCTTCAAGCGACAGCGGCTGACCATTGAGGAGGATCATGCAAAGAAGTTACCCCGCATGGGATACTCGGGCCATGAGCTATACAGTTGGGGTTGCCCAATTCACGCCAACGAAGGCCGATATCGAGGCAAACCTAGATCGAATCGCCGAGTTTGCCCTCGCCGCTTCCGGCGAGGGAGCCGAACTCGTGGTCTTTCCCGAAACGATTACGAGCGGGTATTTCTTAGAAGGCGGCGTCTTAGAAGCGGCCATGAGCCCAGCAGAGTTGCTTGATGGTTTAGACAGCCGACTCCACCGCTTAGATCGTCCGCTTGACTTGCTTGTCGGTTTTTACGAAAAGAGTGGCGGCAACCTTTACAACTCCGCAACCTATCTGCAAGTCGGGCAATTTCCCCGCGTGATTCACACGTATAGAAAATTTTTCCTGCCAACTTACGGCGTTTTCGACGAAGAGCGGTTTGTCTCGCGAGGCCATGAATTAGGCGTCTTCGATACGAGGCTTGGAAAAATGGCGATTCTAATTTGCGAAGATGTTTGGCATTCGGTGCTTTCTGCCCTGTGCGCAGTAGCGGGCGCTCAGATAATATTAATTCCGAGCGCATCACCGGCGCGGGGTTTTGAAGAATCCACGATTGGAAATCTGGATCGTTATCACCGAATGCTCCGAGCCGTAAGCGATGAGCACGGCGTTTACTGCGTTAACTCGCAGCTTTGTGGTTTTGAGGGAGGCAAGGGTTTTGTGGGTGGTTCTTCTGTCATTGATCCCTTCGGACATACCATCGCCCAAGCTCCCATTCTAGAAGATCACTTGGCCCTCTGCAAAGTTGACCTAGAACTTATTGAGATCGCTCGATCCCAGCTACCGCTAACGAGTGATTTGCAAAGTGCGTGGGGTGATATCTGCAAAATCGTGAACAAGATTGAGCGCTAGTCGCCTACGAAAACAGAGCTTGAAATATTCTCCGTTCCCAGTCGGCCGCTGATCGTGATCTTTTTCAAACTTGCCCGCAAAACATTAATATCCGCGTCTACGGCGATGATGCGTAGTTGCGTTATGCCTGGATCCAGGGCAACAATCTCACGGAACTCAGGGTCCTCGGGCGCACCCGTAAACGCTCGGAATACAACGGGTCCCGCTTCAGATTGGAACAAAACTCGAATGTTAGATAGCTCCTTGTTTGAGTGAAGCGTAATGGTTAGCGTTCCGTGACAAACGATGGCACCCGAGGCATCCTTTGAAATGCTGAGCTTGACCTTTTCCAAAACCAGTGGAACCATCACGGTGTTGTCCCACCCTTCGGCTGGAGCGGCCTCCGCCGGATTGGTTCTGGCGGGCAAGGGCTGGGCGGCCGGCCGATAAACTAGGCGCTCAACTGCGGCCGTTGGAACGGGCGGCGCAGACTTCAGGGCGGCGACTGCGGGGGCCGAAGGTCCGGTCGCACCCGCTGGACTGGACGAACCTGACATTTCGCCCACAGGCTGCAGTTTAGCTTGAGCAGGGGGCGGCTTATTGGCGAACGCCGCATAGCCGAGCAAGGCAAGGAAGCAGATCAGTACGACTGAGGCTACGATCGGAACGACTCGATCTCCAGCTGGCTCAATTTCTCGGATGAAATCGAATCCGGAGTATTTGAAACGTGCCATCGGGCGCTTGCACCATTCGCAAACATCTTCTCCTTGACTTTCTAGCTGACACCAATTGCAAAAGGGCATTTCAAAGATCCTAATCTTGTTATTGGATTATCCTACAACAAATGAGACGCTTTGCACGCGAACTTCATTCAAATTCTTTGAATTTTTACGAGGTAACCATTCTATAGCCGAACCCGCGGACAGTTCGGAGATATCGGGGATGATTTGGATCGGCTTCAATTTTTCGGCGCACCCGATAAATGTAAACGTCCAGGCTGTTTGTGTTGTAATCCATTTGGTAGCCCCAAACGTTTTCGAATAAGATATCGCGGCTTACGGGTTGATCAAGATTTTTGGCTAGATAAGAAATCAGCTCAAATTCTTTGTGAGTCAGTTGGAGAACCTCATCGTTTAGCTTCACTTTACGGGCTTGGCGGTCCACAACAAGCTCGCCGATGACTTGTGGCATCTCAACTCCACCATTTGCTAAAACCCGATTCCGGTCAATGGCGACCACGCTGTTTATCATTTCACACTTCTCCAAAATTAACCCAAATCTGCCAGGCGGTCACAAGAGCGAGGCCGCACATGGATCGGAATGCCGCACCTATCGCGTTTGATCCGCCAAATTTAAATTTTTTCTGATTCAAGTAAATTTGCCGGACAGAGCTGGCTTCAAAGTGGTGCTGAGTGCTGTCACTGCGTGCTTTTGTGGTAGCTTCGCAGGTGTGATCGCGGCGCTAATCCTCGGAAATCTTGTCTCTATGAAACCAACCCATTTACGATGCAACTATTTGCCCAAGCCTCTTGCGGTGGTTTGCCAGCAACCGCGCCTCTCCTGGTGGGTCGAAGACTCGCGATTCAATGCCCGCCAGTCTGCCTTCGAAATTACCATTCGAGCCGGGAAAGCTGTGGCCTGGAAATCGGGGAAGGTCAAGAGCGCGGCAAATTTTCACGTTGTACCAAATCTAAAACCGGAAACTCATTACGAATGGAGAATTCGCCTTTGGGATGAAACTGGATCTGAAGGCGGATGGAGCAATTGGGAACCGTTCTCGACCGAGCTTTCAAGCTGGAACGCCCAGTGGATCACAAGGGACCGAACCATCGCGCCCGCCGTAAAGCCCCACAACGGGTTCCACTCTCAGCTTACAAAGAACGCCGACGATCAAAAGTGGGTGGAGATTGACTTGGGTTCAACGCGCGATTTTGACACCGTTGTTTTGTTCCCAGCTACGCCATTTGACTGGCAACCCTTAACGCCCGGCTTCATGTTTCCGATGCGCTTTCGCATCGAAGTTGACGGGAAAACAGTTCACGAAGTCAACCAAGATTTAGGAGCGCCCTCCGCCCCGATGGCGATTCCGCTCGGGGTAAGGAAGGGCCAGGTTGTGCGAGTTCATTGCACAAAGTTGCGCGAACGTCGCGGCGATTACGGAATTGCTTTTGCCGAGATTCAGGTCGTGACAGGGTCGGAAGTTATCTCTACCGGGCTGCCCGCGAGGGCTTCGGACTCGCTCGAAAACCGAGAGTGGAGCGCAAAGAACCTAACCAACGGGGATATGAAATCTCACCCGATGCAAGGGATGGATTCTTTGCCCGCGACCTACTTAGACAAGAAATTCTCGCTGAATCGTTCAGTGACGAAAGCGACATTTTATGGGTCGGCACTGGGGGTATTCCAGGCTTCAATCAATGGCCGCAAAATCGGCTCCAATGTTCTCGCTCCGGAGTGGACCGACTATTTCACACGGGTCCAATACCAAGCGCATGACGTAATCACCCTGATCAAATCGGGCGAGAACACAATCTCGGCCACTTTGGGGGATGGGTGGTATGCGGGACGGCTCGGTATGGCCCAAGCGCTCGATCCTCGCGGATTTCCGCGCGCAGTTTATGGCCGTCAAGCTCTTTTCTCGGCTGAACTCCGCGTTGAGTTTTCAGATGGAACCAAGACGATTATCCGAACCGATCCCACGTGGAGCGCCAGCGGTGGCCCGATTGTTACCAGCGATCTCCTGGATGGCGAGGTTTTCGATGCCCGCAAACTTGTTTCCGAACGCGAAAAAGCAAAGGCCTTTGACCCCCCAAAAGCGCTGAAAATCGTGCCGCAAGCGAACGAGCCAATACAAGTTTCTCGCGAGCTCAAGCCAATTTCGCTCAAGGAGCTTGAACCCGGAAAATGGATTGCAGATTTTGGCCAAAATATGGTTGGCCATGTACGTTTGGGCATAACCGGGCCGAGCGGCACAACCGTGAACTTGCGCCACGGCGAGTTTCTCAGCGAGGACGGCACACTCTATACGACAAACTTGCGCGGAGCCCCCCAAGTAGATCGCATTACGCTTGACGGCAAGCCCTTGAATTACGAGCCAACATTCACGTATCACGGGTTTCGATACGTCGAAGTGTCTGCGCCTGGCTGCTCGAAACCGAGCCTACTTGGTCGCGTTTTTCACTCGACGTCGCCCGAGACCATGACTTTTGATTGCTCCGATCCGATGGTCAATCGCCTCTGGCAGAACATCGTTTGGACTCAACGGGCCAATTTGATGTCGGTTCCTACCGATTGTCCCCAACGCGACGAAAGACTGGGTTGGACGGGCGACCTTTTGAGTTTCGGCGCGACCGCGTTCAAGGTTATGGACCTTTCAGCATTTGGCGTGAAATGGCTGACCGACCTGCGCGATTCTCAAGCCGATGACGGTCGGTTCCCGGATTTCGCCCCCCATCCCTATGGAAAAAATGACCGCTTTACCGGCGTGCCCGGTTGGGGCGATGCTGCGGTTGGGGTGGCCTGGGATTACTGGAAACACACCGCCGATAAGCGAGTAATCCGTGAACATTTCCCGGCGATTGAGCACTATTTAGGTTGGATCGAAAAGAACAATCCGAACTACCTGTGGATTAATAACCGTGGAAACGACTACGGCGACTGGCTTAATGGAGACACGGTTGTGCGAGAAGGGTGGCCCCGAACCGGGGGCGAGTGTCCGAAAGAAGTCTTTGCGACTATGATGTGGTTCCAGTCTGCGGATGCCGCGATTGAGTTGTCGAGGGCCGCCGGTTTAGACTCGTCCCGATGGGAGAAAATGGCCGCCTCCATTTCGGCGGCATTCGCCAAGGAGTTCATCAAAGACGGCAAAATCAAGGGCGATACGCAAGCAGGCTATGGGTTGGCTCTATCGCTGGGAATACTGGCCAAAGCCGATCAAGCGAGTGCATACGAGAATTTGATCGCCGCCGTAAAGCGAACCAACAACCACATCACCACCGGCTTCCACTCGACCCACCGAACTATGGAAGTGCTGAGTAGTGCTAACGACGAAGGGGCGAAGTTGGCTTACACCTTGCTTTTGAACAAGTCCTTCCCCAGTTGGGGGTACACGATCGAGCAAGGCGCGACCACGATTTGGGAGCGATGGGATGGCTTCGTGAAGGGTCGCGGATTCCAAGACCCCGGCATGAACTCATTCAACCACTGGGCGCTTGGCTCGGTGGGGCAATGGATGATCGAAAACATCGTCGGGATAAGGCCCTTGAACCCAGGCTGGAGCGAGTTCGTTTTGGCTCCCGTCCTGGACGATCGTCTCAGTCACGGTGGTGGCACTTTTGATTCGCCAGTTGGCCGGATTGTAAGCAAGTGGAAGCGAGCGAACGGGCAAACTGAGTGGGAAGTCCTGATCCCTGCAAATTCGGTTGCGCACGCTACATTCCCCGGAGACGGAGCAACAGACGGAAAGAAAACCTACAAGAAGGAAGCAAAGCTAGGCTCGGGAAGCTATCGGTTTGTGATCACACACCCGCGCCGTTAAGCTGCCAAGGTAAAGCAAGTTCACCCCCGCGAAGTTGTGAAACCCGGCATCCAAGGCAAGGTGATCCGCCTGATTTCTTCGCTCGTCAAGGTTGGACTCGCGCGGTCAGTTCCTTGCTATGCTTATATCCAACTGATAATGTAGAGAACTGCTCGTGAAAGTGGCACGCTTCGTTACTTCAATTCCTCAACCCAAATGTTGCGATACCGCACCTTGTTGCCGTGATCTTGCAATCTTATTGGTCGGATACCTTTGGCCTCTGCGCGCCCGGCGGCGGTGGCGCGGGGAACCTCTACGTCTTTGTGGACCCGGGTCCCGTTGTGATAAACGGTTAGCTTTGCGTTCGAAAGCTTGGTGTCGCCGTTATAGCGTGGCGCGGTGAACACCACATCGTAAGCTTGCCAAACCCCCGCCTTGTAAGCCATCGCATAATCAGGAGCCTTTACGCTATAGATCGCGCCGCACTCGTTGTCAAGGGGGCCGCGGGGGGCGGAGTTGAGGATTTGAACTTCATAGCTTTCCATGAAATAGACCCCCGAGTTGCCGTTGCCCTGGCCCTCTGCTCCGTTCTCGTCGGTCATGAACTCAACATGAACACGACAGTCTCCTATCGGTGCCTTGGTGCAAATATCACCGCCACCGCTCATGAGCGAGTTGCTATCCCATTTCCAAGGGCAGGGTGTAGAGTCCCTGGCGAGCATCCAGTTCGAAATGTCCTTTTCATCATGCAAGAGCCATCGGCCTGACTTGGGCGGCTTGGCGGTTGGTATTCCATGATCCTTGATACGCATGTTCTTCCAACGCACTTCAAGGCCCTCTTTGTCGCTGCTGTGCACCTGGAGTCCAAAAAACCCATACGTTGTGAGATCGTCGTGGGCATCAGTAGTTTGAATCCCGTTCACCCAGATCTGAAAGTGATCGCCCCGGGCGACAATTCTGTATTTGTTCCATTTCCCGCTCTTGAACGCTTTTTGGCCCTTTTCATTTTTGGACAAGTCCTTAAGCCAACCCCGCCGCCCTTCTTCATAGAGTCCGCCCGACCAGCCTCGTTCGGTTGGATCAATCTCGGCTTGATATCCGTGAACGCGACCTTCTTGGTAGCCGGGCACACTGATTGATCGAAACTGCAACCCAGAATTTAGTGCCGGATCAACTTTGACCTCAAACTCCAATTCAAAATCGCCATAGACTTTATTGGAGCAAAGAAAGCTGTTTGGGGAACCTTTAACTGTTCGGCCCACCACCTCGCCTCTTTCCACAACATAAGTCGCGGTTCCGTTTAGTTGAGTCCAACCCGATAGTGACTTGCCGTCAAACAACGGCGTCCACTGGGGAGCAAGGGCCAAGACAAGTGTGCAAGCGGTTATCACACGCTAATTCAACCACTATCTAAAGAGCATGCGCTGAACTAGCTTTGCAAATCCTTCCCAAGCTTCCTCTTGAGTCGCTAATATCTGGCTTTCCGGCAGCAAAAAGCCGAATTGCCCAGTATCGCGAAGCTCTATCGTGTAAGATGCCGAGTTCGATCGGTTGTAGGTGTAGTCAGGCCCTTTGCCCGAAACAAGGTAGAGCGTGGTTGAAGTTGGTCCGGCCGTATAGTTCATACCATGTTTATCAAAGATAGACTGTTTCATGTCGAGGCCCGTGGCGCGAAGCCAAGCATCGCCCGGCGCGAGCGCCGTGGTGAAGCCCCACTCCCACAGCACATACTGCCCATAGCTGTGAAAATCAATGTGGGCGGCTACCGGAGGAATCGTGTCTAGGAAATTGCGCAAGGCGGTAGTTTCCGGCTCACTAAACGCCGAGGGTCCGCGGTATGTTGACGATGAAGGCGTGCCACTCGATCCAGAATTCAGCCCCCAGCCCATCGAGAAGTTGCGGTTAAGATCTACTCCATAGACGCCGCCTCCGTTATTGCGACGATTCTTGCGCCACAACCGGTCATTTGTCCAAGTGTAGACGTAGCCATCAGGATTTAAGCTGGGAACAATGTAAAAGGCGGTTCCGACCGGCACCGTCGAAGTGAAGCCAGATCGGATAAAGGTTGACTCAAGCAACTTATCCATCAAGTGCATTCCAACCGCTGGGCTAATCCACTCCCTTGCGTGGATTCCGCAAGTAATCAGGAAGGACTGTCGGACGAGCCGATCCCCGGTCAAGTTATTGAAGAAGCGATAGACCCAAACGGTGTTTCCGTTCCAAGTCGTTCCAATCGCGTAGCGCCTCAAAAAGTCCGGGTATTGCGCTCGCCAAACCTCATATTGGGCAATCATGTTGGCGTAGCTAAGATAATTCGTGTGGAAATCATCAGACCCAGGCCGCTGATCCCAGTTGCGAGGATCGGGGAGCTCGGAAATCCAGCGAATGTTTAGCTTCAACTTCGCAAGATCCTTGAACTGCCCAGGCGCAACTATCATGTCAGTTTCTCCCAGATGAATATTGTCCGAAAAGAGCTCAAGCGGGCAATTTGCAAGGCGCTGAATTTCGGCCTCGTTGTACGTGTAAACCCGATAACGGCTCCAGCCCGTCTGGGCGGTTGCAGCCGCAATGAGCGCGACAAAAGCGAAAACAAATGGCAAACGCATAGCTGCATCATTTTAGCAACAGAAGCACATGGCCCCACCCGAACCTCATAAATCCTAGTAGAAATACGGGCAATAGAGGACTTGACAGCGACCACAAGCGATGTGCTAATTTGAGAACGGACCAGGCACTATGCGCACTTTCATTACTTGTATTTTCGCGTCGTTGGTACTCTTTGCTAATGCCGAAACGCTGATCACTGAGTCAAAGATCATCTCCGTCTCGGAGGGAGGCTATATCCTTCAAGTCGGCACCCAGCCGCTTGCGGTTGAGGATAACTATCAAACTCGGTTCCTCAAGAACAAGGAAGCGGCTAAACGCGATGCATTTAAGTCAGGAGATTTAGTGGTATGCAGGATAAAAACCGATGCTGATCCACCCCAGTTACGCGAAATGGCAGATAAGGCGACTTGGCAATGGCTCGACGATATTCGCAAGAAGCCCCAAAGAGGCACGATAACTAAGATTGACTCCAAGTATGTGACCCTAAAGCTTGATATCGGCGGCAACCACAGCTACCGCGCGACCGACAAGTCTGATGTATTGATCGGCGGCAAGCCGGGCACACTCGCGGACCTTCACCTTGATATGGTCGTTTTCATCAAGGGCCGCACTCTGCCGACGTTGGACACCTTCGCCGACGTGATTTCTAATCAGGCGATCGTGGTTGCAAAGAAGGAGTCCACAGCCAAACCGAGTGCGCAGAAAACAAAAAAGATGGACCCAATCGTGCCCGAAGGAATGCTATCGGGAACCGTGACCGGGGTTCACGGCGAGATTTTGATGTTTGATATTCAGGCGGATCGCGTACTTCACATCACTTACAACTCAGCAACTAAGTTCTCGCTAGACGGTGCCAACGGCAGTGCATCCTCCCTTGCGGTCGGGCTTGGGGCGAGAATTACATACAAGCGCGACAAAACGGGCAGAATCATCGCCTCGCGAGTTGATCTTAACAAGACCTAATCCAGATTGAACCTAAAGCGGTAAAATTGGGAAGCTGGGCCAATGGCCCGAGGCCTCCCATGGATTTCAAGCAAACCCTTAATTTGCCCAAGGACCCAGATTTCGCTCTTCCAATGAAGGCGGATTTGCCCACTCGCGAGCCTGAACTTCAGGCCAAATGGGCGGAGATTGGAATCTATCATCGGTGCCAGGAGGCGCGAAAGGGTTCGCCAAGGTTCTTGCTGCACGACGGCCCGCCCTACACGAATAGCCCCATTCATATCGGAACCGCGTTCCAAAAAATCATAAAAGACTTCGTGGTGAAATCCCATTGCGCGCTTGGTTTTCGAGCACCCTACGTGCCCGGATTTGATAATCATGGCCTGCCGATCGAGCAAGCCGTTATGAAGGCATTTGCGGAGAAGAAGGAAACGCCGGACGTGGTTACTTTAAGAAGGGCCTGCCGTGAGCATGCGGCTAAATACATCAAGTTACAATCCGAACAGTTCCAGCGGCTCGGCATTTTTGGCCTATGGGAGAAGCCCTACACGACGATGAACTTCAAGTTTGAAGCTGAGATCGTGCGAGTTTTTAAGCGGCTTGTTGAGGGAGGTTATGTTTACAAGGGCCTCCGACCAACGCTCTGGTCGCCCACTTCGCAGACGGCTCTGGCTGATACCGAGATCATTTATCAAGATCACGTTTCGAAAGCGATTTACGTTCGGTTCCCATTGAAATCTGATCCCAATGGCGTGTTTCGTGGGCTTTTAAATGTCTTCACCGTCATCTGGACGACAACTCCCTGGACGATCCCCGCAAACTTGGCTTGCGCGTTTCACCCCGAGTTCAACTACGCCCTCGTCAAAGTTGGGAATGATCACTACTTGACTTTTGAAGGATTAATTGAAAAGACCGCCGCGAGCTGTGGCTGGGAAGCTCACGAGGTAGTTTTGATCCTTCTGGGGGCTCAGCTTCAAGAGGTCGTTTTCGCTCACCCCGTTTTCGGGCGCGATAGCATCGCGGTGTTGGCCGATTATGTGACGACCGAAGACGGCACGGGCGTTGTTCATACCGCCCCCGGACATGGGCGCGATGACTTCTACACCGGCATAAAGAACAACCTCCCCATTCTATGCCCCGTTAACGAAAAGGGCGTTCTCACGAGCGAAGCGGGTGAGTTTGAAGGGATCTATTACAAGAATTGCGACGAAGTCGTTGTAAATCGACTTCAACAGCTTGGGCATCTGCTTCACGTTTCCGACTTCAGCCATTCTTACCCCCATGCTGAGCGCGATGGCAAACCGGTGATCTTCCGCGCCACCGAGCAGTGGTTTGTCAGCTTGGATCATAACGATCTGCGCAAGACGGCACTTGCCGAGATCAACAACGTATCTTGGCGACCGGAGTCGGGAAAGAATCGGATCAGCTCAATGATCGAGAATCGCCCGGATTGGTGTATCTCGCGCCAGCGGCCCTGGGGCGTCGGCATCCCGATTTTCTACGGCAAAGAGAGCCGCGAACCCGTTTTGGACCCCATCGCGATCGAGGCTGTTGCTAAACTAGTTGAAACCGAGGGTTCCGACGCCTGGTTTGAACGTGAGGCCGCCGACATTTTGCCGAGCGGCTACCGGCACCCGGTCACAGGTGAGACAGAATTCGCAAAGGAAACCGATGTTCTTGATGAGTGGTTTGACAGCGGCTCGACTTCGGTCGCGGTGCACGAAGGGAACGTCGAACCGGAATGGAAAGAAGAACTCCCCGCGGAACTTTATCTTGAAGGCTCCGATCAACATCGGGGCTGGTTCAACTCGTCGCTCATTATCGGCGTTGGAACAAGGGGCCGAGCCCCTTATAGGGAAGTTGTCACTCACGGATTCGTAATGGATGCGAATGGCATGAAGATGTCGAAGCGACTCGGAAACGTCATTGACCCCATGGAGGTTTGCGCAAAATATGGAGCCGATGTCTTGCGGTATTGGGTCGCTAGCGTAGATTGGGCGAACGACGTTCCGTGTTATGATGCTTTGCTGAAACAATTCGGTGAGCAATATCGGACGGTTCGCAATACGCTGAAGTTTCTGCACCAAAACTTATACGATTTCGATCAGCCTGAAACTACAATCTGCAATGATTTGGACCAATGGATTATCGAGCAAACCGAGCTACTCGTGGCCGATTGCGCGGATGCCTACATGGTTTTTGATTATCGAAGAGTGATAGAAAGTGTCCACAACTTCTGCGCGAAGGAGCTTTCAAAAGTCTATGCCGACGGAATCAAGGACCGCATGTATTGCGATGGCGCGGATTGGGCTTCGAGGAGATCCGGGCAGAAAGCTTGTCACACCGTTTTGATCGCGATCACCAAGCTGATCGCGCCCCTTTTGCCCCACACCGCCGAGGAAATCTATCATCGAATCCCCATGTACAATCAACTGGACTCCGTGCATTTGGAGGTTATTCAGCCACCATCAAACGAACGTCGGGCCGAGATCGCGGAAAACTCCGTTCAGCGCAAAATCAGCGCGATGATCGCTGAGCGTGCAGATTGCTACGCCGCTTTCGAGGCATGGAAAACCGAAAACGAAGTGAAGGACTCCCAAGATGTGATCGTGCGAGTGACAAACTCTGTTGATCAACTCGCTCCGCTGCGAGAGTTCGACCCAAACGAGCTTGCGGTCTTCTATAAAATGAGTGCGGTGGAACTTGTTGATGGCCCGGAAGCGTTCTCGTTCCGGTTGAGCGAATATCCTAAGTGTGAACGAAGTCGGGTGCGAAGGCCGGACGTGAAGCTGATCAATGATCGCTGGTTAAGCGACCGCGACCGACGGGCGGTTGGCTGGTGAACTCAAAGAAGGTCTTTTGGATCTATTTCATCGGATTCATCGTTATTGATCAAGCCGTAAAATTCTGGACCAGGGGTCATTTCAGCGAAAGCCAATCAATGGTGGCGATTCGGGGCTTGTTTGACCTCACGCTTACCTACAACGAAGGCATCGCGTTTGGCAAACTTCAGGGCCTCGGCGTGTACCTTTCCCCCATCGCCATCGTCATCGCGGTGATGGCGGGGCGGCACACTTATAAGCAGCCGAACGATAGCCTGTGGGTTCATTCCGCGATGGGCTTACTGGCCAGTGGTGCGCTTGGAAATCTGATTGATCGCCTCTGGCATGGCAAGGTCACGGACATGATTCAAGTGACCTTTGTTAACTTCCCAGTATTCAATATTGCCGATGCCTGCATCAGTGTTGCGGCCGCAATATTGTGTGTGCGGTGGACCTTTGAGAGCCTGAAGAAGCCTGCTCCTGAGGAAGAAATTGAAGAACAGGTTCAAAAATCGCCGGATTCTGCAATTAATGGTGTATAATTCTTACTTCAGTCTTGCCTTAGTGGCTTGCCCGTCTGGGTATAAATGGTCTATCGCCCTCTCCGATACGAACAAATGATGCGCGCAGCCGAAGGTTACGATGTTCGCGCACGCCGAATGTTCGGGGGCATGGGGATCTACACCGGCGAGAAAATGTTCGCTTTTCTCATTGGCGAGGACCTTGGGCTCAAACTCAGCCCAGACGATATTGCCGAAGCAATGGGATTGCCCGGCGCCGGGCCCTTACGCCCAGACCCCAATATGGAGCCAATGCGAGAGTATGTCTGCATGCCACGTGATATTCTCGACAACTATGAGCGATTCTTACATTGGCTGGATCGAAGCGTAATTTACGCCCAATCGAAAATGCGCCAAGCAGGCTAACTCAAAGGCCAATCGAAAGCTGGAGCCAATCAGAAATCAGTTGAACGGGCAAGATTACGGATGCTGACCCAACGAAGAGTTGCAGAATTCCCATGTTAAGGATGCGCTCGAACGGTGATGGCAATACTCTCCGATTTTTCGCGTAGTTATCAAGAAGTTCCTTTCCTGCCTTAATCCCGCTCTGGATTTGCTTATCGGTGGCGGGCTTGGTGGTTATGGCCCATTGAACCAATCCGCCCAGCGGTCTAAAGGTGAAAGCTGTTACGATGAGGGCCAACAGGAACCTAAAGCTCTCGTCCGGAATCCACTCGTGAGTCCCCAAAAATACACCAGAGAACAGCGAAAATCCTACCGCAATGTTGGTTCCACAGCGAGGATGAACGCGTGGCATTCGCTTAATCACATCTGGCTCCAACTCCTCATTGCGCTCAAGCGCGTGAACCGTTTGATGCTCCGCTGCATGCGTTCCCGAGATTGGAAATAGGCGCATTTGTAATAAAAACAGGAGGTACGGGAGCACGTTATTGCCAAAGCTGCTCATCAAATCCGTCTTCGGGAGAAAGGGATAGACGAGAGATGTAATCACGTTGGCGAGCACGAACATCGCTCCCATCACCGCCCCGGTTGCAATCAGAGCCCAACGACTCACTCCGCCCGAAACGGAACCATTCGTTAAATACACGCCAAACGGAGTTGCCATTCCGCCAATCATCGCGGGGACGGGGCGTGGAATCTTGCGTGGGAACAAATCGCTGGCCGAGATGAGCCCAATTGCCTGCTGATCTTGGCTAACGACCACAAGTTGGTCAACATTCGACGATTGCAACACTCGTAGCACTTCCGCCCCGGTTGCACTCGCCGCGATCGTTGGGTGGCTTACGACGGCATCCACAACCGGATTGGTAAGGTCTATTCCCTCCGCTAGAATTTGCTCTAGCGAGGACTCGCTAACGACCCCAATATAGCGTCCGCCCGCGGTTACGGGAGCGACATGCCCAACTGTGGTGCGAATAATAAACGCCGCTCGGTGAAGGGAATCCTCGGGATGAAGCGGCTCGATCGGTCGAGCTAGGAGTCCGGCGGGCTGTATCAGGGGATCGTTCATTTCTTGTATGGGGCGCAAATGGCATCCCCCACCACGATATCCTTCCATTTCAGCAAGGGAGAAGCCATGTAGAAGCTTTCCGCCAAAGTGTAGCCAGCGGTGTAGCGATCAAACAAAATGTCAGGCTTAGCCAACGCAAAGGCGTAAGGCTCGTTTACGTAACCCTTAACACCTGTGACTCCACTTTTGATCAGGTCCGCAATCAGGCTTTGACCACTTTGTGTCCCTGGAATAAACGTTCGACCACTCGTCGAAACGAATGTTTCAACAATCGCGCCGGGCAAAAACTGGATTCCCCGATAAGCCTCCAAATCAAAGTGTCCGTCGTTGCTCCCCCAACTGGCATAGCCGGCGACAGCCTGTCCAGGTTTCACGAAGGTATTGCTTGATTCGAAAACCACCTCAAGACCTTTAGCCTTCAAGTTCTTTTCAGAGTTGGTCATGCTCGTCTCAAGTTCCTGATACCCACCCGACCTACGGCCGGGGTCGCTGTCTAAAAAGAATGGGCCCTTGTTGGGTTTGGCGGCGGCGGAGTTATCCACCAACCGCCGAGCATCATCAAACGTGTATCCATCGAGTCGGGTCACGAGATAGAATCCGAACTTCGAGTGACTGAAAGGCTCGTTTTTCCCGAAGTATGGATTTGCGATTTTTCGTAGCTCTTCACCCGTCGGAGGGTCGTTTTTCACGTTAGGAATCTGCATATCCATCGTAGCAACATAGCCATCTACCGAATAATTTCGATCTTGCCAAACACGGATGGGGATTCCCTTGGCCAACACAACGAAATCAATGGGTTGTCCCTTGCCCTTCAGTTCCTTGATCTTTTGGCCCAAATGCGCAAACAAGTTGTTCTGAAGCTCACCCAATGACATATCTTCAGTTTTCACCAGAGCGGTTATGACGATGTTCTCGCTGGGTAATCCCCTTTTTGCGGCGTAATATTCGGCAAGTTCCTTTGCGCCCTCCACTAAGCGATTATAAATCACGACGGTGCGTTTGCCAAGAGCCGAAACGGGCACCTTTTGAACAATTGACGGAGCAACCCAGGCCGGCTCTTTTACGATCGGCTTAGCACACCCCACCCCCAATAAAAGCGAAATCAAAATCACAGCTTTACTTCCAACGTTTGCCACGAGCCTTCCTTTCGCGCATTGTTGTGCGAGCGCTAGGTGGACGATTATTCTTACGATTGATACGGTGCATCGCGCGCACAATTTCGGCATACATTTTCGTTCGCGCGGCAACTCCCTTCACGAGGCCCAGCTTGGTTTCCTTATAGGTGTTGCTAACGCCCGATAGAACCGTACGCATAATGCGTGCCTTGCTTCGCTTGGCGTACGTGTTGATCGTCACTTCTACGCCCATTCTTATTTCAGAGAGGAATGGGATGGAATCAAACAGGGGCCGCGTCATCGCGCGTTGCCCGCTGATGTATGGCGAAATGCGCTGGGCGGTGTCGGACCAGAACTTGCCGCCCCGAAAAACTCCGATGCACATATCGCAGCGCCGCTCCAGAATGGGGCGGATGATTTGGTCAACGTGGGTGCCTTTAAGGCCGTCAAGGTCAGCATCAACAAAGGCCAGGATATCGGCATCGGTCGCCCCTGCCCCCGCTGCCATAGCGCCACCTTTGCCGGTGTTGAAGGGAAGTTCGAGGACGCGGACGTTAGGGAATTGCCTCGCTACCGCCGCAGTTCGATCTTTGCTCGCATCGCTCACGACGATAATTTCGTCGGCAAGTTTGCATTGACTTACCGCACGCAGGACGGTGCCAATGCGCTCTTCTTCGTTGTATGCCGGGATAATCACCGCAACTTTCGGCTTTGCCACGCGTAGGTTCAGTATGGCGCAAAACCGGCTTTCGCGAATGGGACTTGCGGGCCGATTGGGAGCGCTAGGTTAGGATATACGGGTTTGGGAGGTGTTGGGTTTCGCATAACAATTGCACAGAGTTCGTCACGATTAGTCCAAACCCCTCGCGCCGAATGGTTTCGTAATCGTGACCGCAATCGGCGAGCCATGTCACCACAAACACCAGCGGCTCGTCCCCCATATTAACCACCCGATGGGCATGACAACCCTCTACCAAGCAAACTGAGCCCGCCGAAAGCGGCTCCGACCAAGCGCTACCCTCCCGATCTCGCAAAACGAGTACACCTTTTCCGCGCAAAGTCAGCATCCACTCCCCTCGCTCAGGCTTTGCATGAAAGTGCCCCCGCGTCATGAAGTATTCGCCATGAACATCGCCCGGTTCGATGACGGTGGAGGCGTAGAGGAGGTTGGGTTGATCTTGGTCGTTGCCGGAGAGGCCGTAGGTCCGGTAAACAACGCGATTATCGCCCGGATCGGGCTCGGTCTGCCAGATTTCGCGCAAATCCAGCACGGTTCGCACCGCCGTCGGTTCACCCTCATCAAACCGCCCATCTCGGAAATCTAAACGCATTGAACTCATTATGAGCGTAGCCGCACCTTGCGAAGCAACGTGGGAGCTCTCGCAGGATTCGCTTTGCTCATTGCTTCGTCTTTCGCTTCGGGAACAGCGACCCACCTTCCAGCCGCTCCCGAATTTTTTCCTCAACGCGCCACGCTTGTTTCAGATACCGCTCGCGAACCTGTGAAGTCCCAATCAAAAAGCGATGATTCACGTAAACATGATCGGGTTGCCATCGGCGCTTGTAGGGTTCATCGCCTCGGCAGAAGTCGAAGGACTTGACGCCCTCTTCGATGGCGGCTTTGATTGTATTCGCGACCAAGAGCGTGCCGGGGGAGATGCTGGAGAACTCGGGATCGAAGCCAGCTTGGTAGTAGTAGCACGAGCCGCCGTGAGTCATGGCGTAGATCGAGCCGATAGGCTTGCCTTGGTAGATTAAGGTGCTCAGGCGGAGCCAGCCCCTCTCCTCGGCAATCGCCACCCAGCGACGATGGAACGCTTCTGATCTGCCCATGAACGCGCCCGGCAAGCCTCTCGACTTCCAACGCTTGCGGTGTTGCTCAAGGAACACATCTAATGCCTTGCCCAAACCCGCTTCATCTGCCCGCGCGATCGAGGCTTCGCCGCTGGCAAACAAACTTCGATCCAAGCGACGCACATCGTAACGAAGGCTCTTACTGAGTTTGCTGACGTATGCCTCGTAAGAATCCGGCAGATCAACCGTCAGGCAAGTGGAGTTGGTGAGGACGGTTGCGTTTTCGGGGGCGGAATGGGCGGGAACGCGGGCTGAAATCTGGTGGAGGTCAACCAACTTCTCGCCCTGGAAGCCTGACATCAAAGCCTCCCAAACTGCCGTTTCAAACCCAGTTCGAACCAGGGGATGCAAGTAGTCGCTCGGACCGCAAGCCATGGGCCGTAGCGCAAGTGTTCCCTGAACCATCGGATACAACCCAACCAAATCCGATCCTTCGGAAACCAATACAACCCGCGGCTTTCCGCGAAAAACCGATGCCCAGGTCGCGTGCCATTCCCAGGTTTGAAACGGCGTCGCGGTTATGGAATCAGCTTGCAACTCAACCCAGCCATCCCGTAACGACGACGCCCAATCCGAACCAGAATAGATCGAAAGAGTCAGCGTTTCACCCAGTCCACAATCTCTCTCAAGTAACCAAAAGCCAAGCAAGTCACCGTATCCGCCCCGCCATAATAAATCGCAACTCGGTCGTCATCAACGAGGGCAGCACAAGGGAAAACAACATTCGGTACATCGCCGAACTGCTCGTAGGGCTTTTGCGGCGAGAGCAGATACTCCGAGCCGCGAGCAATGACTCGCCACGGCTCCTCTAAATCAAGCAGGCAAGCTCCGAAATGGTAAACGAAGCCGTTGCACGAGGTCAGCACGCCGTGATAAATCATCAGCCACCCTTCGGGGGTTTCAATTGGAATCGGGCCGGCTCCGATTTTGGTGGATTCCCAGGGCTGCTCGGGCCGCATCACCCAACGATGTCGCCCCCAATGCACCATGTCCGGGCTCTGGCTCAGGAAGATTTCGCCGAATGGCGTGTGTCCGTTATCGCTCGGACGGCTAAGCATCATGTAGTTCCCGCCTATCTTGCGGGGGAACAGAACGCCGTTACGATTGAACGGCAAGAGCGCGTTTTCCAGCATGTGGAACTCTTTGAAATCGAACGTATAGCCAATCCCAATGCAGGGGCCGTGGTAGCCGTTACACCAGGTGATCCAATAGCGATCCTCTATCCAACAAACCCGCGGATCGTAGCCATATTCGGGTTTCTCCGGGAACCCCCTCTCCACTCCGGTGGGGAGGGGGCAGGGGGTGGGGTCCCTCCCCTTCCAGGGGAGGCTGTGAGCATCGCGAACTGGGTGGGGTTCCCCGGAAAGATCCCACTCGATAGGCTCATGATCTATCTCCCAGTTGATGCCATCCGCACTAAACCCAGCATGCAACCGCATCTCCCGCCGCCGATCATCACAACGAAAAACCCCAGCATAGCCCTCGCCAAAGGGAACGGCGGCGGAGTTGAAAATACTATTCGACCCTGGAATCGCATCGCGCGCAATGATGGGATTGCGATCAAAGCGCCAAATCACGCGAGAACAGTCAGCGGGGCGGTCTTGCCAAGGAAATGGGGGCACGCCATGGGTGTACCAGATTTAGGATCGTCCTCAGAAAAATCGGCTTACTTTCACCTTCAAAACGTAAACATCTTCATCAAGCCTGGGCGAAATGTTGAGCGCAAGGAAATCCCAGAGGGATGGAAGGCGACCGCCGACTTCACCGGGTTTTCAGACTTCGTCGTGGTAGATACGCAGAAGTACGTGACAGTAGAACTCTCAGAATGGAGGCCGCTTCCCGGTCGGCCTTAACTTTGCCATGCCTCGTCGGTATAAATTACTGAACCGGCAATAATACTGGCTCATTTACGAAAAAACTTCGTTATAATGAAGACAGCCCAAGTTCTGGGCGGAGGAAAAAAATATGCGAAAATTTCTTGTAATGGGCTCCATCGCGATGGTTGCCGTGGCATCGGCTGATGTTATCGTTCCAAACGCGTTTGCCGGAACTGAAGCTCCTAGTACGTTCTCTTTAACATCCACGAGCTCCCTCGGGAGAACTTACCAATATACGATCTCGGCGGCTCAGTTAACGGGTGTGGTTGGACAGAATTTGACTGGTATGACGTTCCGACTCGGTAACGGAGCAACAGCGGCATGGCCGCCGACCAACACCTCGTTCACGCAATGGGATATCCGGGTTGGTGCTGGTGTGGCTCCAAGCGCAATGTCGAATACATTTGCGTCGAACTTTACCGGTACACCTACGCTTGTGCGTTCGGGCGCTCTTTCGTTCAACGCTGGAGACTTTACGTTTGGGGCAACCGGTACAACGCCGAATGCGTTCGGCCCAAACATCGCGTTCAACACAAACTACCTCTATGGTGGCGGCGACCTCGCCGTTGAGATGCGCTTCTCGGCACAGGCTGGTGCTACAAATCAACCTGCATTCGATGCTGTGGCGGCAACGGATACAGGCAATGGTTGGGGTACTGCCTTTGCGGGACGATGGACAGGAAATGTTGCAGGGACCACGGGTGGAAATGCCAACTTGCTCGTAACGCGGTTCAGCTCTGCAGCCGTTCCCGAACCAGCCACCATGGCTGTGCTTGGTTTGGGCATCGCCGCACTGCTTCGACGCCGACGCAAATAAATCGGTTCTGACTCAAAACTCCCCTCTTCAGCAGAAGGGGGGAGTTTTTGTCAGTTTTTCCTCTGCACCCGGTAACATCTAGGGGTATGAACGAAGTCGCCTTTGTGATCCAGCGCGAACCAGAGTGGAAGCGGCTTCATGTTTTGTGCGATAAGGCGGATGCCAGCCCTAAAAACCTGCAACAAGAAGAGCTGAGGGAGCTGATTTCGCTTTATCGCAAGGCATCTAGCGATCTCGCCCAAGCGCGCACGCAATCGGGCAACCTTCAACTCATTGAGTTTCTGAACGACCTCGTCGGACGAGCCTACATGGCACTTTATCGCCCGACTCGCCCCGGCGTTTTCCGAAGCATCGGGAATGCCATAGCCACCTACGCCCAGGTAGCGAGGCGGCGGAAGTGGTTCATTTTCAGTTCGATGGCGGTTTTTTTTGTGGGAGCTTTCTTTACCAGCACCATGCTCAGCCTTCGGCCAGATTTGCGATCTTATTTCATTTCCAGCGGCGAAGACAAGCTATTCAAAAACTGGACCGACGGCGAGATGGAGGAGCGTTCGGCTTCAGAATCCATCATGATGACGGGCTTCTATGCCTCGAATAACCCATTTGTTTCGATTTTAACCGGCGGGGTCGCGGCGGGCTCCTTCGGAATTGTTACAACAACTTTGCTTTGGAACAACGGCAAAATGATGGGGGCGTTGAGCCACGAAATGAACGATGTTGGCAAACTCGGATATCTGCTTTCTTCCGTCGCCCCGCACGGAGTAACCGAGATTCAGGGCATTTTCATCGCCGGATCGGCTGGATATGTGATGGCCTGGGCGCTCGTTTTCCCAGGCCAAAGGCGACGGGCCGACGCCTTGCGCGATGCGGCCAAAGATGGGATTGTCCTTCTTGGCGGCGGGGTGATTCTTATGTTTTTGGCCGCCCCGTTTGAGGGTTTTTTCAGCTTTAGCCCCTCGGTTCCTCAGCCTGTTAAGGTTGTAGTTGCTTGCCTCGTAGGGCTGGCTTGGATCGCTTTTTACGTTGGGGTGGGAAAAACTCCTTATCCAGCATTGCAAAGCAAGGTAACTTAAACCCATGCTTGCCGCAATATTTCCTGGTCAGGGCTCTCAAAAGCCCGGGATGGGCAAATCTCTTTTTGATGATCACGTTGCTGTACGCGCGGTTTTTGAGGAGATATCAGATGCCGCTGGGGTCAACGTCCCTGGGCTCTGTTTTGATTCCGACGAGGAAACCCTGCGCCGTACAGAGAACGCGCAGATGGCGCTCTACACCTGCGGAGTTTCGGCTTATGTTGCCTTGGTTTCTGAGGGTGTGAGAGCGGATATGTTCGCCGGACACAGCATCGGCGAGTATTCGGCCCTCGCCGCCGGGGGGTGGATCACGATCACGGAAGGGGCGCGTTTGGTGTTAAAACGCGGCGAACTTATGGCGGCGAGCGGAGCCGACCGACCCGGAACTATGGCGGCGGTCCTCGGTCTGGATCGAGCCGCGCTTGAAGCTGCCTGCAAATCCGCTTCCACCGATTCAGAAGTGGTTGTGATCGCCAACGATAACTGCCCTGGGCAAATGGTGATAAGCGGCGATACGGCGGCGGTCTCGCGGGCCAGTACGCTTGCCTCCGAGGTCGGGGCAAAACGCGTTTTGCCCCTCAACGTGAGCGGCGCCTTTCACAGCCCCCTCATGGAGGAATCGGCGATAGCGATGGGCGAGCGTTTGCGGGTTGTAACCTACATGGTGGGCAAGGCTCCGGTTTATTCAAACGTTACTGCTGGCGCTGTAACAGATTCGGGCGAGTGGGCGGGACTCTTGGAGGAGCAACTGCGCAGTCCAGTTCGATGGACCGAAACGATTGAAGCCATGATCGCGGCGGGAGCGACGACTTTCGTCGAGTGCGGCGTTGGCGAGGTCCTAGGGGGCCTAGTGCGAAGAGTGAGTAAAGAGGTCCAAACCGCGGCGGTTTATGATGCGGAAAGCCTATCCGCGTTCAAGGGAGCAAGAGAATGAGATTTGATGATCAGGTTGTGGTTGTAACGGGCGCGAGCCGTGGAATCGGCAAGGCGATTGCCGTCGCTTTCGCTCAGCGTGGGGCAAAAGTAGCTTCGGTAGCTACGACCCTAGAAGGGGCTCAAGCAACAGCGGACGAAATCGGCGGAAGCGCCTTTGCTTGCGATGTTTCCGATTCAGGGTCGGTGGATGCCTTGTTTGAAGCCGTTTCATCCCAAATGGGAACCCCGGCGGTGCTGGTGAACAACGCTGGAATCACGCGCGACACGCTTATTCTAAGGATGAAAGACGAAGACTGGGACCGCGTGATTGCCGTCAATCTGAAGGGGTCTTTTAACACAACTCGGGCGGCTTCAAAGCTCATGATGAAGGCTCGTTATGGCCGGATAATCAATATTTCAAGCGTTGTGGGGATCGGCGGCGCGGCGGGGCAGGCGAACTATGCAGCCGCAAAAGCGGGGTTAATCGGCCTTACCAAATCAACCGCCAAAGAGTTCGGCTCGCGGGGAATCACGTGCAACGCCGTCGCTCCCGGCTATATCCAAACCGATATGACCGACGATCTTCCCCAAGAATTCAAGGATTTCGTGACCAAAAACGCACCCGCTGGTCGTCTGGGCTCGCCCGAGGATATTGCGCCTGCCGTCCTGTTCCTAGCCTCCGCCGAGGCCGCTTACATCACGGGCCAAGTGTTGGTTGTTGATGGCGGATTAACTCTGTAACGATGTCCGAACTCGAAGAACTTGCCCATCGCGCGTCGGTTTGCAGGAACTGCAACCTGGCCGAGCGACGGAGAAACGTCGTTTTTGGTGAAGGCAACCCTTTGTCTCCGCTGGTATTAGTGGGCGAAGGACCGGGGGACAAGGAAGATGAAACGGGGAGGCCGTTTGTGGGCAAAGCCGGGCAACTTTTAGATAAAGCTCTGGCTGATAATAACTTGAGCCGGGCCGACGTTTACATTTGTAACACGGTGAAATGTCGGGCGTGCGATTGGTCCACGGGCAAGCCTGTCAATCGGGCACCTTTTCCGGAAGAAGTCGCGGCTTGCCGGGAATGGCTTGTGCCGCAGCTTGCCCTAATTGCGCCGAAAGTGATTCTGTGCGTGGGGGCTCCAAGTGCGAAGAACTTGATTCGTAAGGACTTCAAGATCACGGTCGAGAGGGGCAAGTATTTTCCATGTGAGTTCGCAAAAACGGCCATTGCCACGTTGCACCCATCCTATATTCTCCGGTTGCAAACTCAGACGAATGACGGGGGATATTCACTGTTGGTGGCGGATATTGCCAAGGCTTGGGAAGGGGCGCAGCGGCTTTCGAAGTAATCTGGGCTTCCGGAGAGGGGCGAGACGCCCCTAAAAACCTTGGGCGGGACGCCCAAGCCACGGGTATCCTGATGCCGTGCCAAAGGGGCAAAGAGCTTTAACCGAAGACCCCGTGGAGACCGCAGTGCTCGTTATGGTGAACGAGGATGATTCTGAAGACGCCTATGTCGAAGAAGAATTGCGCGGCCTTTGCGAGGCCGCAAACGTAGAACCGGTCGCGACGATTCGCCAGCGGCTGGATCGCCCATTCCGCGGGACTTATGTGGGAAAGGGCAAGGTCGAGGAAGTCGCGATGCTCGCCCGCGAGCTTAAGGCAGATGTTGCGCTGTTCGACTGCGAAATCTCAGGAATGCAGCAAAGGAATCTTGAGGAAGCCCTTAACTGCCGCGTTATTGATCGCACTCAATTGATCCTTGACATTTTTGCTCGCCGAGCAAGAACGAAGGAAGGAATGTTGCAAGTTGAGCTTGCCCAACTTACCTATATGCTCCCAAAACTCATGTCGGTTTACACTAAGTTTGAACGGCAAAAGGGAGGCATTGGAATGCGGGGTCCGGGTGAAACCAAGCTGGAAACCGACCGCCGAATGGTGCGAGATCGTATTGCCAAACTGAGCGAGGATATTGAGGAAGTCAGACGTCATCGAGATCAGCAAAGGACGAGCCGCCGCAAGCACCCTTTCCCGTTCGCTTCGATCGCGGGATACACCAGTGCGGGGAAATCAACCCTCATGAATCGGCTTGCCGACACGGATTTGCTTGCCGACGCGATGCCTTTCGCAACGCTCGACCCTACTACTCGAAAAGTTGATTTGCCCGAGGGATACAGCCTTTTCTTAACCGACACGGTTGGATTTATCAGAAATCTGCCGACAAACCTGGTCGCCGCTTTTCGTTCGACTTTGGAAGAAGTGGTCTACGCCGATTTTGTGATCCATGTTGTGGATGTTAGCAATCCCCATTGGGAGTTGCAGCACGGGGCCGTGATGGATACGCTTGATGCGCTCGGAGCGGGCGATAAGCCGATCTTGACCGTTTTTAACAAGATGGACGCCTTCAATCCTGCCTATTCCGACCCAAACATGCCTGCTTGGGAACGTCAAACAACCGGTGCCGGCTTGTTCTCTCGCCGCGCGGCCGCCGCCCTGAGGCGTCCGGCAGAGTTAGACGATTTGTTGGCTGAATTCCCAAACTCCGTTGCGATTTCGGCTCTAACTGGAGAAGGCATTGATGAGTTCCTCGCCGCGATTGTTCACCAAGTGAAGGATCTGCTCGGCTTGGTTCGGGCGCTGGTGCCTTACAGTGAGTCGAGCTTGATTCAAAGCTGTTACGACTTTGGGCGCGTTTTGAAGTTGGATTATCGGGAAGATGGGATTTTTGTTGAGGCCGAGTTGGTGGCCGAGTTAAGAGTGAAGCTTGAAAAATACCGTATTGAAGCGTAAGACTCTCCCTGTATCGGCCTCGGACGTGACCGTAACCGCATCCTGCAACAATCTTGATAGTGCGGGCCCAAGGGAACCGGGAGCCGACTGAAGTCGGCGATTCCAGCTAGAAGTTGATCCAGCCTCATCTGGTGAATTTGGTAGCACGCAACTGAGCTGTGTCGCGAGTCGCTTGAATCGAGAGCAACGTTAACGTTTGATTGGAGACGTGCTAAGGCCAGATTCCTTCTCCCTCGACCTGCCTCTTAGCACCGCCGGCATCAGATTCTGGGTAAGGTAGCACTATGAATTTGCGTTCATCCCGCCGCGTTTTGGCGGTTTCTCTTTGTTTCGTTACACTGATGTCGGCTCAGGCCCAAGTCCTCAAGCCTTATGAGGGTATGGATTGGCGGCTTGTCGGTCCCTTTCGCGGTGGTCGTTCGATTGCTTGCGCAGGCTCGCAGGCTCGCCCCCAAGAGTATTTTTTCGGCGCGACCGGCGGCGGCGTATGGAAGTCTACAAACGGCGGCACTGATTGGGATTGCGTATCCGATGGCTTTTTCAATACCGCGTCGGTAGGAGCTCTGGCTGTGGCGGCGAACAATCCCGATGTCGTTTATGCCGGAACCGGTGAGCGAGATATTAGAGGCAATATCTCGCACGGCGATGGCGTTTATCGAAGTTCTGATGCGGGCAAAACTTGGACGCATATCGGGCTCAAAGCGTGTCAAACGATCTCTCGAATCGTGGTTCACCCGACCAATCCCGACATTGTTTACGTTGCGGCGCTGGGGCACGTTTATGTGGATAAGGACATTGCAACGGGAAAGATCAAGGCCGATTCAAATCGGGGCGTTTACAAGTCCACCGATGGCGGCAAAAACTGGAAGCGCATCCTCTTTAAGAACGATGTGAGCGGCGCGGTCGACCTGTGTCTCGACCCCAGCAACCCCGAGACCCTCTACGCGGCCACATGGGAAGCCTGGCGAACTCCGTACACCATGCACTCCGGCGGTCCAGGCTCCGGCATTTTCAAAACAACCAATGGCGGAGCAAAATGGGACGAAATCACGCGCGCACCGGGCTTGCCCAAGGGTATGGTTGGCAAGATCGGCCTCAGCGTTTCGCCCGTGAATCCGCTTCGGGTTTGGGCTCATGTTGAGGCTTTGGATGGCGGTATTTTCCGTTCGGACGACGGTGGAAAGACGTTCGCAATGACCAACGATTCGCGCAACTGGCGGCAACGCGCTTGGTATTACACGCACATCATCGCCGATCCCAAAAATGCAGACGCCGCTTACGTTCTGAATGTGGGCGCGGGCCAGACCACCGATGGCGGGAAGACTTTTTCCGGCATGCGGACGCCTCACTCGGACAACCATGACCTATGGATCGCCCCCGATGACCCCAAACGAATGATCGTTTCCAATGATGGCGGCGGAGCGGTCTCGACCGACGGCGGACAAACTTGGACCGAGCAAGATTTCCCGACAAGCCAGTTCTATCATGTCAGCACCGACAACGCGTTTCCCTATCGCATTCTCGGCGCGCAGCAAGATAACTCAACCGTGAGAATCCCAAGCCGAACCTTCGGCCCGGGGATCACTCGAACGGATTGGACCAGCACGGCTGGCGGCGAAAGCGGTTACGTAGTGGCCAAGCCTGACGATCCTGACATCGTCTTTGGCGGATCATATGGCGGCGATTTGAGCCGGATCAACCATCGAACTAACATCAGTCGCGCTGTTGATCCTTGGCCAGATAACCCAATGGGGCACGGTGCGGTTGACTTGGTGGAGCGGTTCCAATGGACATTTCCCATCGTGTTCTCTCCTCACAATCCAAACGTTCTCTACACATGCTCGCAGCACGTCATGCGTTCTACCGACCTGGGCAACAACTGGTTCAATATTAGCCCCGATTTGACCCGAAATGACAAACGAACGCTCGGCTCAAGCGGCGGCCCGATCACCAAGGACAACACCAGTGTCGAATATTACGGCACCGTTTTCACCTTGGCTGAATCGCCCATCCGCAAAGACTTGCTCTGGGCCGGGTCGGATGATGGTTTGGTGCATCTGAGCCAAGACGGTGGCAAAACGTGGTCGAACGTAACCCCCAAGGGTATGCCCACATGGGGGCTCTGCTCAATGATCGAAGCTTCGCCATCGAACGAAGGCAAGGCGTATTTGGCTTTGGATAACCATGAGAATGACGACCTCAAGCCATACGTCTATGTCACCACCGATTTTGGCCAGTCATGGCAACTGCTAGTGAATGGGATTGATCCAGAGTCGCCCGTTCGAGTTGTGCGAGAAGATCCGAAGCAGTCTAGTTTGCTCTTCGCTGGCACCGAAACCGGATTGTTTGTGAGCATGGATGGCGGAAACAACTGGGAACGTTTCAAGGGCAAACTACCCGTAACCCCGATTCATGATCTGACGATCAAGAGTGATGACTTGGTGGTGGCAACTCACGGGCGATCATTCTGGGTCCTAGATGATATTTCTCCGCTTAGGCAGATCGTGGCGAAAACCACCGAGCCATTCCTATTCGCGCCACGAGATACGATGAAAGTGACGTGGGGCGGGTCGGGTTCGGGATCGGTAGGCAAGAACCCTCCGAGTGGGTTCCTGATCAACTACTTCTTGCCCGCCGATACGGCGGGAGTTGAGTTCGAACTTGCCGACCCAATGGGAACCGTGATTTCGACAGCAAAGGCGGACGGTAAAGCCGGATTCAACAGGATAACAATCACGGCGCCTCGATATCCGGGCTCCCGAACTTTATCGGGTCTGATCTTCTGGGGCGGGTTCTCGGGCTCGCTTCCAGCCCCGCCGGGAACCTACAAGGTTACGATGAAGGTGGCAACCTGGTCCGCCACACGAGAAGCGAAACTCACCAAGGACCCTCGAACCGATGGCACCGATGAAGAGCAAATGGAGCAGTACAAGTTCGCGCGCAAGATCGCGGACCGGTTAACAGAAACCCATGAAGCGCACGCGAAGATCCGCGACGTGAAAAAGAAGATTGCCACGATTCTTGAAAAGGACAAGGGGCTCACGCGGGCATCGGAATCTCTCGTGGCGAAGCTGAGCGCGATCGAGGAAGAAATCTATCAGGTGAAAAACCAAAGCGGCCAAGACCCTCTGAACTACCCCATCCGCCTCAACAATCGGCTGGCGGCGTTGCTTCCGGTGGTCTTGGGCGGCGAGGGTCCGCCTAGCCGAGGTAGTCAAGCCGTGTTTGCCAACCTATCCGCCGAATTGGATGACATTCTCAAACGGCTCGGCGAAGTTTGGGCCAAAGATTTGGTTGCGTTCAACGCAGAGCTTGCCAAGAAAACACTTGAGGCCATTGTGCCGGAAGCAGCCGGCTTGAGCGCGGGCGGTGGCGGCCGTAGAGGAGGAAGCTGATGAGACATTTCGGCATCCTGGGCCTCGCTCTAATCGCTTGCCTGAGCGGGGCGCAGGCTAAGCGGATTCTGATCCTGGACGCCAAAGTTTGGGATGGTTCGCAGTATCTGGAACGCACCTCCGTTTTGGTAAATGATGGGGTGATTGTTGAGATTGGTCCTAAGATTACGGCGGCTAATGCCCAGGTGGTAAACGCCGCCGGAATGGTGCTTTACCCCGGCTTTATTGATGCTTACTCGACGAGTGGTTTGAAGCTGCCTGATGCCCCGGCCGCACAAACTCCAAGAGCTGCAAGTGATCGCGCTTTCGCCGTCATGTGGGAAGCGAATCGCAAAGGTATCCGCTCTGACCTCGTGGCGGGGGATTGTTTCGCGCCCGATTTTGATCCTCTAGGTTCGTTTGCGAACGGAGTGACAGCCACACTCTTTGCGACCGGAGCCGGAACGATTCGTGGAGAATGTAGCCTCGCCCGCATCGGCAAACCACCTGTAGTTCTCAACAAGAATTTTGGCCAAGAAATTTCGATCCGAGGCGGCGGCGGTGGCCCTGGTGGCGGCGGCGGAGGCGGAGCATCGGGATATCCGGGCAGCTTGATGGGCATTATCGCCCACATGCGCCAAACCGTTCTCGATGCCCAAGCGTATTCGGGTGAACCAAAGGACGCTTTCCTTGCCACCTTGCAACCAGCGGCTCAAGGTCGTGAGTTTTCTCTCTTCTTGGCTGATACGAATCGGGATATTTATCGCGCGCTAACGCTGAGCCGAGAGCTGGGCCTGAGGCCAATGATCGTGGGGGGAAGAGAGGCTTATCAATCCATTGATTTGCTGAAGCAAAACAATACCGCCGTGATCGTGCGGGCCGACCTCGGCACCGAGCCCTCTCTTTCGGGCGACGATTCAACTCCTGCGGAAATCCGAAAGGAGCGAAGGGACGACTGGTTGGAGCGAACGACGAACTTGGCGGCTTTGCTCAAAGCCGGGGTTCCGGTTGCTCTTTCAAGTGATGGGGCTAGAACTGACTTTTTAAAGAACGCACGAAAACTTTTAGGTTTTGGAGTTTCCGCAGCTGAGGTTCTAAGAGTGCTGACCAGTGGTGGGGCTGAAGTTATGGGTGTCGGCACCAAGTGCGGCGCGATCAAGGTTGGAATGGATGGTGATTTTGTGTTGATGTCGGGGAATTTTGAGGATGAGAAATCGGTGGTGAAGGCCGTCATTTCAGCGGGAACAATGACGGAGGTGTCGAAGTGAGAAAACTTGGAGTTTTGGCCTCGCTCGCGGTGTGTTTGGCGTCCGGTCAGGTAGAAACCGCCTCTTCAAGACGCCCAAGCCTGACGACTAACGGGAACGTATTGATCAAAGGTGGTCGTGTTTTGACCGTCACAAAGGGCTCGTTTGAAGATACCGATGTGCTCGTGTTGGGTGGAAAAATCTCCAAAATCGGCAAGAATCTGGCGACTCCGCCGAACGTCCAGGTCATCAATGCTAAGGGGCGAGTCGTCATGCCTGGAATCGTAGATGCCCACATTCACCGCGGAACGGACGCCACGAACGAGGGCTCTGAGAGTATCACGGCTGAATGCCGGATAGAAGACGTTCTCAACCCGACAAACAAAAATATTTGGCAAGCACTGGCAGGCGGCGAAACTTCTGGGCTCGCTTTGCACGGCTCGGCCAACTGCATCGGCGGAGAGAGCAAGGTGATCAAGCTCAAATACAATCGCCCGGTGAACGAGTTGATCGTGCTGGATGCACCCCGAATGATCAAGTTCGCTCTTGGTGAAAACGTTACGCGATCCGGTCAAACTCAACAACCTCAAGGGCCCAACGCTACTCCCAATCCTCAACGTTATCCCCGAACTCGAATGGGAGTTCAAACGGTGTACCGCCGAGCCTTTACCGAGGCCCAAGAGTATCGAGAAGTCTGGGACAAGTGGAACGCCAATAAGACCGGTAAAGCTCCTCGGCGCGACGTGCGCTTGGATACGCTTGCTGATATTCTCCGGGGCAAAGTTTGGGTGGAATGCCACTCTTATCGCGCCGATGAGATGCTCATGATGGTTCGGCTGAGCCAGGAGTTTGGGTTCAAACTCGGCGCTTTGCAGCACGCGTTGGAAGCCTACAAAATTGCGCCCGAGCTTGCAAAAGCTGGTGTTGGCGTCTCTATTTTCGTTGACAACTGGTCGTTCAAGATTGAAGGTTACGATGCGATTCCCTACAACGCCGCAATCTGCACCGCCGCCGGGGTAACGGTTTCGGCCAATACCGATGGAGTTGGCGGGATGCCCTCTATTGCTCTAGATGCCGCAAAAACGATGCGTTTTGGTGGACTCAGCGAGGATCAGGCGCTGGCATTGCTGACGATCAACGGAGCGAAGCTCATCGGGATTGATCATCGAACAGGCTCACTCGAAGAGGGCAAAGATGGCGATATCACAATCTGGGATGGGCATCCGCTCAGCCCTTATTCGAGGTGCGCCTACACGCTTATCGAAGGTGCGGTTTACTTTGAGCGCAAGGATATGTTTGGAGTGGACACGCGCCTGAACTTGCCCACGACGCTGCCAGAGAATCGGCAGACAAAGCCAATGAACCTGCCCAGCTCCGGCGATTATGCGATTACGAATGCGACGATCCATCCTGTGAGCGGCCCAGTCATCAACAAAGGCACCGTGATTGTGCGCGACGGCAAGATCACTGCGGTTGGAACGGATGTGAGCGTTCCCAGCGGGGTTCGACGCGTGGATGCCAAGGGGATGCACCTCTATCCCGGCTTCATTGATGCGGGTAACTCAATTGGGCTAAGCGAAATCGGCCCGATTGGGCAAACTGTAGATACTAACGAATTTGGGACATTTCAACCCGATCTCATCGCCCAAACCGCCATAAACGTTCAGAGCGAGCACTTTCCGGTTGCCCGAAATGGGGGGGTCTTAACTTCGCTTTCCCAACCCGGAGGCGGAACAATCTGTGGGCAGGCATCACTCGTCAATAACTTCGGCTGGACCGGAGAGCAGATGGGATTGGGCAGGCAGTTTTTGGTTATCGCTTTTCCCGGCGGTGGCGGCCCCCAGTTCCAACAGGAAGATTTTTGTGAGTTGCTCGGCGGAGAAATGGCCGAGCATCGAGAGGAATCATTGGCAGAAATACTCCAGGGAACTTCAGAGCTAGATCGCTATTTCGATAAAGCCACGGAGTACCTGAAGGGTCCCCGATTGCCCCGGGATTTGAGCTTGGAAGCGATGCGACCCTACTTGGAGGGAACTTCTCCAATAGTATTCAAGGTTCGCACGAAAGCTAGCATCGAAAGAGCGCTGGCCTTCATTGACAAATACAAGGTCAAAGGAATTCTTTCGGGCGCAGCCGATGCGTGGAAGCTCGCCGATGAGCTGGCAAAGCGCAAAATCCCGGTCATTCTAAACCCCGCGGGAAAGAGCACGCTCTCATCTAATGCACCGGTATCCGATTACGATCCGTATGATACGACCTTTGCAACGCCTTATCTGCTTAAGAAGGCCGGGGTTAAATTCTGCTTCGCCACCGAGGATAACTCGGGGGCTTTCAACTTGCCTATCCGAGCCGCGACCTCGGTTGCGTACGGTCTGGAGATTGACGATTGCATCAAGGCGTTGACCCTGGATGCCGCTGAGATCTTAGGGGTGGGAGACAAGCTGGGCTCAATCGAGGTGGGCAAGATTGCGAACCTTGTTTTGGCCGATGGCGACCCCTGCGCGATGACTTCAAACATTGTCGCAATTTGGTTAAACGGAGCCGCCGTTCCACTGGAAAGCAAGTTCACAAGGCTTCGAGATCAATGGAATAGGCGGAAAAATTGATAAAAATGAGCCCAAATCGCGAAATTGCAAGCAAAACTGCGCTCCTTCGTGAGATAATCGAACGTCTTGCAAAACAGCGATCAGAAAGCAGGTTCCCTTGAACCTATTTGTGATACACTGTTTGTACGGCGCGGTGAATCCGGGTCGGCAAGGAAAACAGAGGAGTTTTTAACAAATGAAATTTTATAACCTCAAGACTCGATCTCACGTCGAAGTGAGTGACGATTCGATAAAGAAGATGAAGATGGTTCGAAAGACCAAGTCCGGCGAGCAAGTACGCTACGCCTTCACGGCGACCCACGAGGGCCAAAAGCTCTTTAAGTTCGTTAGCGAGAAGGACTACATGGCGAGCAAAGCCGGCGACGCCTAAGCTTAGTCCGTTACAATTTGCGTGGCCCTAACGAATGTTAGGGCCACTTTTTTTGGTCGTTCGGATTGTTCGGGGGAACTACTCAGGGGAGGCATTTATCGCTTCGCCGGGACGACTTCTACCTTCAACGCCGAGTAGCCATCAATCTCGTAGTGCTCAACCCTAATCCGGTGCTGACCACCAAGTTTGAGATTCGCTTTGTATTGGGTTGGGCCTTGGTATTTCCAAGCGTCGGCGATCACCAGCTTATCATCCACCCAAACGCGACAACCATCATCGGTAGTGACGTTTAGCGTGTAATCGCCGGCATCAACGCTGAACGTGCCCGTGGCGATGGTGGCAAAAGCGTTGCCCGGAAGGCCTTCCTCAAATGAGCTCCCCGAGCCATAGTCGAGCTTGGCTGAGGTAAGCGTTTTGAGCGGATTTCCCAGATTGAGATCGCTTAAGGGGGGCATGGCCGCTTTTGGATCAGCTACGCTCTTAGGGTCCCACGCATAGAAGTTGACAACCCAATTGATCGGCAAGTTGAACTTAGAAAAACCAAACACAACGGGGGTACCCGCCGGGGTTTGGATCCCGCGATAATCGGTTGTCGCCACCCCAACATATTCCAGATTGATTGCAACATTGCCAAGTTCGGGCTTGAATGTGACCGTTCCCGGAACTTCGCCGCTCTGAGCGGAAAGCACTCCACCACTCTCTCCTAATCTTCCGCCACTTACGTTCGCCACCTTCCACTGCCCCTTCGGGCCAAGCACCTCGAACTGCATCTCGCCGTTCTTTTCGCCACGAAGCCACAAGATGGGGCGTTTGAAATCATAAGGCCCCCATTCGTCCACAAGAATGTAGCGGCGACCGCGCATTTCTGTTTGCAGATACGGACGCTTGCCATCTTTAAGGGGTTTGGGGGCGAGTTTGCGGGTTTCCTTGATGTAGCTCTTTAGCCACAGGTCGTCGTTCTGCCCTCGTGTTTGCGGCTCGTCGTCGGGATAGGGCATCCATAGCAACTTGAAGCGCTCAACATAGTCCTTCCCGCTTGAATCGAGAACGTTTCCGTCCGGCCGCATCGTGGCGGCGGGCGGGATATTGGTGGCTTCCGCCGCGACCTTGTTGCTGGTGCCCTCCGGCACATCTGCTCGATTTACAACCCATGCCGCGTTGCGGTCAAACGCAAACGCACTCGTATCCCCGGTCAACGTGGCAACCTTGCCGTTGCTAACAAAGTCGTTAGAAAGAACGCGAACGCCCGTTGTGTCCCGCAGGTTCAGGGCCATATTAAAAATGCTCTGAAACTCGTTTTGCCGGATGAGATAGTTTTGGCTGCGGGTATCGCGATTCTTGGGGTAGCCCCAGTTCGGGTCTTGGGTTTTGTTTTGCCAAAGGTTGATTCCCATCGTATCGCGATAGAACATATTCGCCGCGATCTCGTTCTTCTGACCGTGCTCCCACGCGATGGATTCGGCGTTGTGGGCGAAGATGTTGCCTATCACATGCGTCTCGTAGGAGTAGCCCAACCAGGCTCCGTGCCAGCACTCCAAAACGAGGTTATTTGCGAAAGTATTCTTTGAGAAAGTTGCCTCTATCCCGTTCGTCGGGGCGTGGGAGAAATCGTTACCAAAGACCAAGTTGTCGTTACAACCCCCCACGGCTGTATCCATCGTGCTTTGGCCCGCCCAAAGGAAAAAGCCGTCGCCGCCGTGCGTCACTGAGTTATACGCAAAGGTGTTGCGCATGGATTGTTCGTAGATCAAAATCCCGGCCGAATCCTGCCCCCGGTTCCATTTGCCGTGCGAATATCCCCGCACACACCAATCAACGTTGTTATGCATGATTTTGTTGTCGGAAGAGCGATACATCCCGATACCGAGCGAGCTGAGATACGAGAAGGTGTTATTCCAAACGAGACCCTTATCGCACTCGGCCATCATGAGGCCGTTTTGCCCACCGACGATGCGAACGGCTCGCACCTCAAAATCCTTGCATCCGCGCAAGTAAATCCCCGCGCCGTACTGCAACCATTCATCTTTTTCGTTGTGGTGGTAGCTCATCCAATCGGCGGAGTCTTCTTTATCAATGGTCGAGCCCAAATGTTGCTTCCAGTTGTAGCTCAGGTCGCCGCCGATGATTCTTAGGTTGGGGCAGTTTCGCGCGGCGAGGCCGGTTTTGAAACCATGCACCCGCAAGTTCTTGATCGTGATGTTCTTGCCTTCAACATAAATCCCGGTTCCCTTGCGCTGATCGGGCTCGGTATCGGGCGTCGAGCCTCTGAGAATTGCGTTAGCAAAGTCCACGGTGATATTGTCGCCTCTGATCGTGATCGCCGCGGTTTTGGCCGAATCGTCGGTGTTCGATAGGGAGTAGGTTTTGGCTTGAACCACCGCCGATTTCGTGATGATCAAGTTCGCAACGAGTTCGATTGGAGCTTGCGAAGACATAAGAACAGCAACCAGAAGCATAACAACAGGTTACCCCTTCGGAGATCGGGGTTCGGCTTCTGGGCTGCCGCAATCACGGCTTCTTTTTAAAGCTCTCCCATCTCGCGTGGGTGTCTAGATAAACGACGGCGCGACCATATTTGCCTTGAACATAGCCCAGGACGGTTTTGGCGGGATCGGCGACCTTGCTTGAATCTCCGCCTCCATAGGTATAGGCAAACCCTTGCAGGAGCTTTTCGTTCTTCAGGTAGGGCATGATCATTTCGTTGGTCTTTTCCCCACTGCCAGGAAGGATATCGTCGTTATCGGATCCATAAATCGCCCATCCCGTGCCCACTTGCTTCACTTGGCTCATGAGCCTCTGGGCTTCCTTCTTCTCCAGCAAGTCCTCCAACTGCTCATCCGTGATTTCCATAACGGGACGAACAAAAGCGTGGCCCTGAGTGATGTAGGCGATGCTCTTCTTATCCGGTGAACCCATAGCTTGCAGGCAATCAGCCGCAATGAGAGCCTGGGGGAACTCCGATTTCTGATCGCCCATCAAGAGTGCGGCCCGGGAGCTCTCCTTGATTCCGGGGATTTGAATCGGCATACTGGATGCACTTAGCGAGAGCAATCTCTGCGGTGCGCCGTACGGTCGCTCCGCTTTCGAAAACTCCCCCGATTTCGGGTCAAAGCTATACGAGCGAACCCCGCGACCGGTCTCGGGGCTGGATTCAAAAATCAACATGAGGAGACCAGATTCGTCGGAAGTGACGGCTCGGCGCCTTTCATCCTCAAACCGGAACTCTTTGACGACGGTTCCATCCCTTAGCCACAGTATTGGGCCACCGTATTGCTGTTGAAGGAGAAGTTCACCCCCAAACTCGGCAAAACCGGCGAACACGGGGCCGCTGAACAGTTGCGTTATCTTAGCTCCTCGAACAAACGAAAACTGATAACTCTCCTTTCCATCCGTGCCGCTAAGCCTTGTGGAAAAGTAGCATCTGCCCACGCCAATACCGGAGATCTGCTGCAAGGTCTCGTTGGGTTTCAGCTTTATCGGAGTGTCCTTTGGGGTTACGGGGTTGAACAAATGCAGGGTAGTTTGCGAGACTTTATCGCCCAGCTCAATCTCAATGGCGTGCAACTGATTGTGCCCCGACCACTCGATTGCCTGGACATTCCCCGCGACATGAATCGGATTCAAAAGTGCCAAGTTTTTTCCATCAACCCGAACCACATCGCGCCCCGGATCAATCTGGCGGAAGATGTGCTCGGGCAGTTCGGTCGGCTGCTGAATCAAGAAGGCGAATACGAAGTTTGTGAGAAACATTGGGTACCCCAAACATCTTGACGTATTGAGCCCCCGTTTTCGCAACGAATTGCGCTGATAAACCTGTATAACTGTGATAGAAATGCTTGCCCTCATCATTGCCACCCTTAGCTCCCCTCCTCCCGAGCAGTTTGTCACCTTCATCGGCCATGGGGGTCTGGAGCTTCGCGGGAGTCTTCAGATGCCCGAGAAGCGGGGTTCGCTAGTTCCCGCCGTTTTGCTCCTCCCCGGTTCGGGACCGACGGATCGGGACGGCAACCAAATGCCAGCGATTATCACCGATCTGCTTAAACAGATTGCCGAACGCCTCGCCAAAGAAGGCTACGCAAGCTTGCGCTTTGACAAACGGGCAACCCCTGGATACGCGAGGGAATGGCCAACGGATGTGAAAGAGCAAAACGATTTCTTTTCATTCGAGCGCTTTGTTGGCGACGCGAAGTGCGCATTGCTCTACCTACAAAAGCAGCCCGGTATCAACAACCGCCAACTCGTCATAGCTGGCCACAGCGAGGGCAGCATAATCGCGAGCGAAGTCGCCCGAGAGATCAAGGGGCAAGTCGGCGCCCCGACCGGCCTGATCCTCATGGGAGCGCCGGGTCGGACTCTCGATGCGCTAGTACGCGAGCAAGTCTCGGCGAGCCTAAAACGGAACGCGGTGCCCGAGGCCACCGCTAAGATTTACGACGATTACGTTAACCTCGCCATAAAGCAGATTGTTGAGAATGGGGTCATTCCGCCCAATCCACCAGCGGGACTTGGGGGACTATTCCCCCCATCGGCGATTAAGCTTTTAAGGAGCTACTTTACGCTCGATCCAAGCCAATCGGTGGCGGGTTTCGAAGGGCCTGTGTTGGTTGTTCAAGGTCAAAAAGATATCCAAGTTTCTTTAGAGCGCGATACCTCAATCTTGGAAAAGGCCCTGAGGGCTCGACCGAAGGGCGCGACCGAGGTTTTCATTGTGCCTTCGGCAAGCCACAACATGAAGGAAGTTAACGACGAAAACAAGGAGCCGGGAATGACGGGACCCGTGGTTCCAAGCGCCCTCGATGCGATTGTTGGTTGGATGAAGAAGCACTACAGCAAGTAAGTTTGGCAAGTGAGTTAACATAATCAAATCCAAAACCTAAAGTTTTTTGTTCATTTCCCCGAAAAATTGCGGGGAGCCCACACATCGGGCTGTTAAACAAATGAACATTTGTCGAACAAGTGCTTTCCTCGCAGTGGCCCTAACCGCAGGTGCCATTGCCCAGGAAAAGCCCAAGATTGATGCTACGCTCGACGTGGACATAAGCTCCAAATATGTCTGGCGAGGCGTAAACTTCGTCAATGACTGGGTGCTTCAGCCCAGCGTAGCCTTCAGCTCGAGCGGCTTCAAGTTCTCAGTTTGGGGCAACATGGAACTCACCGGTTGGAACTCGGGCGTCTATCCAAAGAGCCCGAAAAACAGATTTACCGAGTTTGATACATCGCTCGAATATCGTGGCGCCCACGGAAAGGGCGATTGGTGGCTTGGCTACGTTGATTACCAGTTCCCCGGAACTGGCGCGGCTCGATTCCAAGAGTGGTACGGCGGAGTTTCGTTGGATCAGTCATGGGGGGCACCCGCGCTAACGGTTTACAAGGGCGCAAACGCGAATGTAGGAACATACTTAACCCTGGGAGTGACTCGCAGTGTCAAAACAGGTCTGACCGGCAAGATGTCTACCTGTGATTTATGTGCTTTGATTGGCTATGGCGATAAGAAGGGTAACAACTTCCTCTATGGCTCAAACAAAGCAGGCTTTACCGATCTAAACTTGAGTGCGACGACTTCATTTGAGATCGGAAAGGGCTGGACATTTACTCCAAGCGTGAATTACTCCACGCTCTTAGAAAAGAGCTTGCGCGCGGGCTTGCCCCGACGTAGCAACATTTGGTTGAACTTCGGCTTTACCCGCAATTTCGCGTTTTAATCACAGCGAGCCATGCGCTCGCAGTTTTGGGTCCCCGGACCTAACGAGAGTTTGTTCGGGGTATCCTATTTCGGCTTCGGGCTCATAGCTCAGTTGGTTAGAGCGCACCCCTGATAAGGGTGAGGTCGCTAGTTCGAATCTAGCTGGGCCCACCAGACACCTAAACAAAGGTGTCTCACCATGGGATACTGGGCTCACCACACCTTCCACCACGGTTTTGGCTTAGCCGGTCCAACATAAGTCGCATAGCAAGTTGCGCAAAGCAGGATGTAGGGCTGATCTGGTTCGGTAACGTGGCAAAGGGTCATGGCTTCAATATGCTCCCCACAGGCATCGCAGTGCTCATGATCCCAAGCGTCAGGCTCAAGAGTAGATCGGGTGGAATCGTAAGGCTCACCGTCGAAAGGTATCAACAACCGGTGGCCGCCATCAACGGGGTACCACCTGCTGGCTCCTGACCGCTCCTGTATCTGTTCAATGACCGGGTCCTGCGTGTTCGCCGCGGGAACGAAAGCGGAGAGGGCGTCGCGAGCTGGAATACGGCTCTCCATCCAAGGGTATTTACGAAGCTCAGCTAGTTCTTGGTCTGTCACGCTCAGTGAATCCTAGCACATTGCTGATCGACTGGATAATTTCATTCGGCTCGCAATGCCTTCCCATCTGATGCTTCGAAAAAACTAGCTTCTCTGCCAAGCGCACCTCAAAGACGCCTTTCTCGGAAGGCAAGAGCTTGATTTCCAAAATCTGATGAGGCTGACCAACCGGTGATTTGAAGTGATCTAACAGAGCTTCCGCCAGCCTGGCGGCGCGGGGGGCGAAGTTTCATTCCATGCAAAACGTGATTGATATGATCATGCTCTAAGTTTAGCTGAGCGGCAACTGGTCGCTGGATTCCATAATCTAACCTAATGGGTGCGTTGGTTTTAGATGCCGCAGATATGCGCAGAACGATGGGCCGGATGGCGCACGAAATACTGGAGGCTCACGCTGGGGCTGAAGACCTTGTTGTCGTCGGTATCATGCGCCGAGGGTGGCCAATCGCGAAGCGGCTCGCCTTTACGATGACCCAGATCGAGGGCGTTACCGTTCCGTGTGGCCGGATAGATGTTTCGAACTTCCGCGATGACCGCCCGCCGGCTGTAACCGATGACAGCGAAATCCCGTTTCAAATCACGGATAAGCGCGTGATCCTGGTGGATGAAGTGATCTTTACTGGTCGAACGATAAGAAGCGCGCTTAACGCGCTGATGGAGTTAGGTCGCCCCGCGAGCGTAGAGCTGGCAGTGTTGATTGATCGGGGACTGAGAGAACTACCGATCCAACCGGATTATTGCGGAAAAGAGATCATCACCAACGTGGGCGACCATGTGATCGTTCGGGTAACTGAGATGGACGGCGAGGACTCCGTGATCTTGCAAGAGGAAGAATGAAAAATTTATTAGGAATAAGGCATCTAGATTCGACTCAAATCGAGGAACTCCTCTGGCTTGGCGGTGATTTCAAACAACGACTCAAACAAGGCAAGCCCGTTGACGCAATCAAGAAGGTCGTGGGCATGCTCTTTTTCGAGGACTCAACGCGAACCAGGGTCTCGTTCGAGCAAGCCGCTTATCATCTCGGCATGAAAACTACGACGTTCTCGATTGCCGGAAGCTCCATGAACAAGGGCGAAACGCTTAAGGACACTATTTTGACCTTGCGCTACGAGATGCTGGACGCGCTAGTCATGCGCCATCGTTACTCCGGCTCGCCCTCTCTCGCGGCGCAGTTTTTTGGTGGTCCGGTTCTTAATGCCGGTGACGGTCGCCACGAACACCCCACCCAAGCCCTCGCCGATGCGATCACGATTATTGAAAAGAAGGGCCAACTGGATGGCATTACCGTTGCGATCGTGGGGGACATTGAACACTCGCGCGTTGCCCGTTCAAACGCTTGGCTTCTCTCAAAGATGGGCGCGACGATTCGATTCGTCGGCCCTCGAACTCTCCTTCCTGCCCATGCCGGTCTGTTGCCCGGTCAGCTCTATTTCGACCTCGAAGATGGAATCAAAGATGCCGATGTGGTGATGACCCTGCGGCTTCAGAATGAGCGGATGACGCGCGGGATCGGATCCAGCGTAAACGAATATGCGCGGATGTACGGGATCACGAAAGAGCGGCTAAGGTGGGCCGCGCCTGACTGCATTTTGATGCACCCTGGGCCCATGAATCGCGGGGTGGAAGTTGATGACTCTGCGGCCGATGGCGAGCAATCGGTGATCAACGCGCAGGTTGAAAACGGGATTTATGTGAGGATGGCGGCTCTGCATTGGGCGTTCCAAGATGAATCGCCTAAGCCTGCAATCAAGAAAGCCAAGAAGGCGGTAGCAAAGTGAGAATTCTTCTTAAGAACGGTCGGATATTGGATCCCTCACAAGACCTCGACGCCATCGGCTCTGTCCTTATGGAGGATGATCAAATCGAGTATGTCGGGGCGGATCAAGACTTTGATGATGTTGATGAGGTTTTTGATTGCACGGGCCTATGGATAACCCCGGGCCTCGTTGACCCGCACGTGCATTTGCGCGAACCGGGCGGCGAACACAAAGAGACCATCGTCTCGGGAACTCAAGCGGCCGCGGCGGGCGGATTCACCACTATCTGCTGTATGCCCAACACGAACCCGCCTTTGGATAACCCTTCGCTCATTGATTTCATTATTGATAAGGCGTCTTCGCCCGAGTCGGGCGGTGTTTTTGTGGCTCCCGTTGGTGCGCTGACGGTTGGCCTCAAGGGCGAGCAAATCGCAGATCTCGCTGCCATGAAACGCGCTGGAATCGTCGCTGCCAGCGATGAGGAGTTTCCAATTCAAAATGCCCACACGATGCGCCGGGCGATGGAATATTGTGTTCAACTCGATATTCCCGTTTTGGCGCATTGCGATGACACCGATCTATCGGCAGGCGGCGCGATGAACGAGGGTGCAACTTCGGCGGTTTTGGGTCTAAAAGGAATCCCTCGAAGCGCGGAGGAGATCATGGTGATGCGAAACTGCCTGCTCTCTCTTCACACTGGCTGCCGACTTCACGTCATGAGAATCAGCACCTGGGGAGGAGTTGAGATGATTCGCCAAGCGAAGTATCTTGGCGCCCCCGTGACCTGCGAAGTTTGCCCACAGCACTTCGTATTCACCGAAGAAGCCGTTGGCGAGTTCGATACGAATTACAAAATGTTGCCGCCACTCCGAACCCAGGTTGACATTGACATTATCAAACAGGCGCTTCAGGATGGCACGATTGACTGCATCGCCAGCGATCACTCGCCTCATGCGAGCCACGAAGTTCAGGCCCCGTTTGATCTCGCCCCGTTTGGTCAAGCTGGGTTAGAATCGGTGGTGGGGGTTACGCTTACCTATATCGTTCACGCCGGGATTTTGACTCCACTTGAGGCGATTCGCAAGCTAAGCACAAAGCCCGCTCAGATTTTCCGGCTTGACGCGGGGACCCTGAAGCCAGGCGAAACGCCGGTCGCTCAGATCACCGTTATTGACCCAGATGTTGAATGGACTTTCGATGTGAACAAGACCTTCACTAAGGGCAAAAACTCGCCGTTCCACGGAATGGCACTGAAGGGCAAAGCGGTTGTGACCTTCTCTGGAAGCGAAATCTATCGCGATCAGCTGTTTGATTCGGGCCGCGTTAAGTCGGTGTTTTGACCGATGGCTTACCGCAACTATCGAGAGTTCTTGGATCGATTGGAGTCTGAAGGCGAGCTCAAGCGGATCAAAGAGCCAATTAGCCCGTACCTTGAGATCACCGAAATCGCAGATCGGGTGATGAAAGCTGGCGGTCCTGCTCTCTTGTTTGAGAACGTAGTCGGACGGCCTCATCGGCTCGGCACCCTGAACTACATGAGCGCGGTGATGGGGCATCCAACGATTCATCGGGTTGAAGAAACGATCATGCCGATGAAATACAGCATGCCCGTTTCGATCAACGCGATGGGGTCCAAGCGTCGAATGTCTCTCGCGTTGGGTTGCGAAGACTTCGAAGAGCATGCGGAGCGCATCCAGGCTCTGCTCAAACCGGAAATTCCAAAAGGGCCGTTGGAAGCACTTAGGGCCCTGCCCCACCTGCTCGGGGAAGTCAAGAACATTCCTCCCAAAACTACTACCAAGGCCCCTTGCCAAGACGTTGTGTTGATGGGTTCCGACATTGATCTGACCAAACTTCCGGTGCTCACCTGCTGGCCAGAAGATGGGGGGCCGTTCATCACACTCCCCTGTGTCTTTACCCATGATCCAAACACCGGTAAACGCAATGTGGGTATGTATCGTGTACAAATCTTTGACAAAACTACCTGCGGCATGCATTGGCAAATGCACAAAACGGGCATGCGCCAGATGGAAGATGCCGGCGCGTTGGGCAAGAAACTAGAGGTTGCAATCGTTCTTGGCGGCGATCCCGTTATTCCTTTTTCGGCCATTTCTCCGCTTCCTCCGGGGATTGATGAAATGCTTTTCGCTGGCTTCTTGCGGCGCGAGCGGATGGAGATGGTCAAGGCTAAAACCGTTGATCTGAGCGTTCCCGCCGATGCCGAAATCGTAATTGAAGGCTTTGTAGATCCCAGCGAGAGACGCCTAGAGGGCCCATTCGGCGATCACACCGGTTATTATTCGCTTGCCGAGCAGTTCCCGATCCTGCACGTAACCGCAATCACGATGCGCGATAACCCAATTTATCCGGCGACCATCGTGGGTCAGCCGCCGATGGAGGATGGGTGGATGGGCAAAGCGGTTGAGCGAATCTTTCTGCCCATGATTCAGCTCACGGTGCCGGAAATCGTGGATATGAACCTACCTGTGGAGGCTTGTTTCCACAACGTCGCCTTTGTTCGCATCAAGAAAAAGTATCCGGGGCATGCGTTCAAGGTGATGAACGCAATTTGGGGGCTTGGCGGCCTCGCCTTCACAAAGTTTGTGTTCATTTTTGATGAGGATTGCGATGTACAGAACTTAGATGAAGTCCTGTTCAGGCTCGGAGCTAACTGTGATCCGGGGCGGGATGTTTTACACACTCGCGGCCCGGTTGATCAGCTTGATCATGCGGCGATGAGCATGGGGTTTGGTGGCAAAGTCGGCTTCGATTGCACCCACAAATGGCCGGGAGAGAACGGTTTCAATCGGGACTTTCCGAAGCTAATCACGATGGCGGATGATGTAAGGGCAAAAGTAGATTCGATCTGGCATAAGCTGGGACTTTAGCGACTCCCCTTGAACCTAAGCCCCGAATCGTGTCACAATATTCGTTCACGCGGCGGGTGTAGCTCAGGGGTTAGAGCGCCTGACTGTGGCTCAGGAGGCCGTGGGTTCAAGACCCATCATCCGCCCCATACGTGTAATCTGGCCAAGCCCCGGCCCTGCGGAACATGGAAAAACCGGTAAACCGCATCCTCATCATCGCCCGAGATATGGTGGGTGATTTGGTCAACACAACTGGCGCGGTTTTGCAGGTCCGGCGCAAATTTCCCGATTCTCATATCACCCTTGAAGGTGGCCCACCAGTCGCCGAAATTTTTGCGAACTGGCCCAAGCAACTCGAAACTTGGATTCGGGAACGCGGGGGCGGCCCCCAGCGCAAGCTAAAGCGCATCCAAAGAATGAAGCGGGGGCGGTTTGATCTTTGCTTGGTTTTTGATGATGGGCATAGTCATGCCCGATTGGCCAAAGTCGCAGGAATCCCGATTCGGATTGGGGTGCATCGCGGCAATCCGAATGTCTACACGACCTCAAAACCCTTCGATGAAGCGGGACATGATTTGTTTGATACGCTCCGCTTTGTGCTCGGTGAGATTGGAATTGAGGCCAGTGTTCGCCCAGTTTTGTTTCCTTCGGACGCGGATGAGCAAGTGGCTCGGGAGGAGCTTACTAGGCTTGGGCCGGATCCGATTGGGCTAAATGTTAGCTCGACCGCGATGGAGAAGAACTGGCCGGATCAGGGTTGGCGCGATCTCCTTGCATTGGGTTCCGAGCGCAATTTCGTGATGCTTGGAGCACCGGGTGAGGATTTGTCTCGGTTTAAGACTAAGGACCTTGATCGCCCGATGAGCATCCTTCAATTCGCGTGCCTCCTCAAGGGAATGAGGGCGGTTGTTACTCCCGATACTGGGACGGCGCATCTGGCCGTTACCGTGGGAACGGCCAGTGTTGTGCTTTATGGGCCGACGTCTTTTAGCCGTTTTCATCCCTTTTTTGATGGGGAGAATTCTGGCACGCGAGGTCCAATTCCCCTCAAATCCGAAACCCAAGCCTTTGCCTGCGATCACTACGGTGACGGTTGCGCCCACAAAACCAGCGAAGGCGAATGCTCACGCGCTTGCATGCTAGCAATTTCACCAGAACAAGTGCTTTCGGCCTTAACAGAACTTTTACGGGCACGATGACCGCTGATTCGTCGTCATAAATACACGGGCTTTGAACGCCCTGCACATTGAGAACTATGCTCCTTCATGCCGATGGTATTTCGCAGTTCCTTGATGTTCTTCCGGCCGTCGTGCGAGAGCGATTGGAACGGAACGACGAATTGGACGGGTTAATTGAGGTTGTCCTGGACTACGGACGGCCCGCTGAGGTGCGCTACTTGGGTCGGGTTGAACGTATGGAGGACGTCATCGTTTCCGAGCACGATATTGAATATGTCATCAAGTCCATTGGCGATTTTGGCAGCGACAACCGCGCCGGAATCGAGCGAACTTTGCACCGAATTTCTTGCCTCCGCAACCGGCACAACAAGGTGATCGGCCTCACCTGCCGCGTCGGTAGGGCCCTCGAAGGAACGATTGATATCATTGATGACATCGTGCGTTCGGGCCAATCCATCTTGCTCTTGGGTAAGCCCGGCGTTGGAAAAACCACAAAACTACGAGAAGTCGCGAGGGTTTTGGCGGACGAAGTTGGCAAGCGGGTTGTCATCGTGGATACCTCTAACGAAATCGCGGGCGATGGCGATATTCCTCATCCCGGAATCGGCGGCGCGCGCCGAATGCAGGTCCCAAGTGCGCCCTTGCAGCACCAAGTGATGATTGAGGCGGTGGAAAACCACATGCCCGAAGTTATCGTGATTGATGAAATCGGCAATGAATCGGAAGCCCTCGCCGCCCGAACGATTGCGGAGAGAGGCGTTCAACTCGTTGGGACGGCGCATGGTCAAACCCTTGAGAACTTGATGCTCAACCCATCCTTAGCTGATCTTATCGGCGGTATTCAGGCGGTTACGCTTTCGGATGATGAAGCGAGGCGAAGAGGAACCCAGAAGACGGTTCTGGAGCGCAAGGCTCCCCCCACTTTCGATATCGTTGTCGAGCTCCTCGATTACGACCGACTCGCGGTGCATCACAACGTCCAGAAGACGGTTGACTTGATCTTGCGCGGCGTTCAGCCCCGACCCGAAATTCGGGTTCGAACGGGGGCGGGTGTCGAAGTTGTTCAAAAGGAAGATACGCCCGAAATCCATGAGCCGGGCTTTAACACCAAGTTTCCCGCCCTTGCCCGCAAGCCCGTAGAGGTTGAGCCCCAGGCGGAGCCGATTAAAAGCGGCGAGATGATCCGCATTTTCCCTTACGGAATCGCTCGCACGCGGTTAGAGCGAGCGATCAGAGAGAAACGCGCCCCGGCGTTTGTCTGCACCGATGTCAACCAATCTGATGCGATCATGGCGATCCGGTCTACCTATCAGAACCGCCCGAAGAAGCTACGCGATGCCGCCGGCCGCCCCATCCCCGTCGTCGTGGTGAAATCCAACACCTTCAGCCAAATCGCGACCGCCCTCGACGAAATCCTCAAGCACAACGGCGAGCCCAATGTGAATGAAGAAGAGGCGATGGAAGAGGTTTTGAAAGCGATTGACACCGTGATGCAGACCGGCAAAGCCTTCGAGCTATCTCCCCAACCGGCTCCCGTGCGAAAGATGCAGCACCAGGTGACGGAAGCGAGGCGATTGGCGAGCGAAGCGGTAGGTGAAGAACCCAATCGGCGGTTGCGCGTTTTGCCGACGCGGGTCGCATGAACACAAAATCGCCCTGTGCGCCACTGTTTATGTGGAGCACAGGGCTTCGAGAAGTCAGTTACTTCGTAACGCGGAGCATTGAGCTCATTTCTCGGTTTTTGTAAGTTCCGGAGATTCTGACTTTCAGGTTCTTGAGGGTTGTTGATGTGCGTACCGTATAGTAGGCAATCGTCTGGCCCGGTCGAACGTAGATCGCAGTTGGAACAGTGACGGAGAGGTTGGATGACTTGAGTCGGACTACCGCGCCGGCAGCGGGCGCCGGACGGTTGAGTTTGACGAACCAGCGAGAGGTTGCGCCACCCCTAACCAAGTCATCATTGCCGTCGCAGTCGTCCAGGTCCTCGTCCGCGTCGTCGTCAAACACAAAATTTGAACTCAGAACCGTTGATCGAGTAGGGAAATAAGTCTTAACCAGATAGGTCAGTTCGTCAATGTTGTCTTCGGTGATTTCAAGCTCGTAAGCATTACCCTCTAGATCAGCGTCGTCGTCCATCATGACGGGCGAGTTGCGAGCGGCGAGTACTACATTGGCGAGAGCAATCTCAACCTCAACATCGGTTCCGGGGAGGAACTCAATGCTCATCTTGTCGGCTTCGATCTCTTGCGAGAACGCGGCCCCAACGAGGGTGGCGAGGATGGCGATTGAAGTGATTAGTCGTTTCATTTGTTGATTCTCCTTTGGTGGGCTTTGGCCCTACCAACATATGAAGGGAGAAGCGCGCGTTTGATACATCTCTCGCAACAAAATTTTAACAAGCCCCAAGCGCCGAACAATTTCACCCGTAACCCGCGTGAATCCAATCCGTCAGTATCGAAGGAAAGGGGGTGACATATGGTCACATTCATATTGGCGGCAATGGTTGGCGCGCAAGAACCAACGACGCTTGCATCAAAAATTACTTCTGCTTCGATCTACCGTTCGGGTCTCACGCTGGTTACTCGCGAAGTAACAGTTCCTGCCGGCAAAGGCACCTACAAGTTAGATGCCGTGCCCAGCGCGCTCGATGGCGGCTTCTGGTTCGGATCGCCCGATGATGTTAAAGTTCAGGATGTTCGGACTAAGCTGAAAACCGAAGAGAAGACGGTTGATTTTGAGCCTCAGACAATTGGCGATTTCATGGCGGCGAATATCGGTAAGAAGATTCGATACGGGATTATCGAGGCTACAAACGTGGGGGGAAATTATCGGAGCGAGATGAAGTGGAGGACAGGGACGCTTGTTCGGATCGGACCTCCTCCGAGTGGCGTTGCGCTCATAAAACTTGAGGACGGCACGCTTCTGTTTGTGTCCCCTTCGAGCATTTCCGAGCTCGATCCTAACGGCCTTGACTTGACTTGGAAGCGCAAGGTGACGGAATACTCGGTTCACGCCACATTCGCCGTAGATGCGCCGAAGCCTTCGCGAGTGCGATTCACAACCTTAGAACGAGGCCCGATGTGGTTGCCGAGTTTTATGATTGACTTCGACAGCCGAACAAGCGCAACCCTCTTCGCCAAAGTTCAACTCGGCCTGCCGGGTTGGACTCTTGATAACACCGATGTGCAACTTTTGGCAGGCAAGCCTGCGCTAATTGATGCAACCGGAATGGCAGACTTGGCTTCGGGCCAGACTACGCTCGAGGGATTCGCGAATGGTCGTTCGGCGAGTCTGTTCCCTGGAAAGCCTGACCCGTTTGAGTCAGTGGTGCGAGCGGAACTTCTGAGCTACAGCGGATTTGTTGGTGGGGGTGGCGAATTCGGAGGCGGTGGCGGCGGCGGGGGATTGGGGGGCAGAATAGCAATGTCGGAAGCAACTACTCCGACACCCGCAACGCCGATAAAATCCTTAACGAACCCGAAGTCAACCGCAGTTTCGGCATCTACAAAATCCCGATGGGCAAGCTCACGATGGAGCCGGGCGAGCGACTCACCCGAAACCTCTTCAGCTCGAAAGGGACGGTCCGCCGGTTTGTTGAACTCATCTTCACCCAAAGCCTATCCCCCACAAAGTGGGATCGAATCAGCATCAAAAACGAAAGCGGATTGACCTGGATTCCGGGCAAGTGCACGATTCTCGAAGGGGGCGCACCCATCGCTGTTACGGCCATGCCGTTCTGTCCTCCAAACCAAGAATGCTCTATTTTCCTTGGTGAAACCGAGGATATCAAGACCGATTTCACCACCGAAAGCGGACCAGTTGAGCGAGCCACCCTTAAGAGCGGAATCAAGGGCACGGTGCCAACGACTCTAAACGACATCACGATGGAAAATCTGCGATGAACCGGTAGAGATTGATTTTCGGTTCACTTACGATAGCTACGATCTAGAATGCAGCGAGGGCAAGACAACAAAAGTTTTGCTGATCGAAACTCAAAGAAAGAGCACGATCACGCACAAATTCACGCTGAAACCAGGGGAATCGAAGAAGATTAGAGTTATCCTAAAGGCATTCATTCAGGATCGAAACTAAGCAGAGTGCGGAGTCAGGGCCCGTAATCTCCGCACATTTTGCGGAGATTGCTTGTTAGTCGGGTGATCGCGCCACATTGAAGGACTCGACCCCGGTGTCGCCTTTTCGCAATTTGGCTCGACAAACTCGCGAGATGGCTTCCTAATACGTATCTTCCAACTTATCAATTACGTAGACTTTGAACCATTGGGGAACATTTCGGGTTTTGAGTTCATATTCGGCCCCGTCGGTAAACTCGGCGAGCCACTCCTTTGCACTTCCCTCGCTTGTATTGTCAAACAAGTAGGCTCGGTTGGTGCATCGGATCGCATCAACCAGGAGGCTAAGTGATCGGGTATAGCGGTCTCGAATCTTTTCTTCGGGCACATCGTGACCTCCGCGTTCAACTCGAAGTCGAACTCTTTCGACATTGAGATCGGGCGAATCAGTTGCGACATAGTAGAGATATGTCCGAAATCCCTGCGCCTGAGCGTCACACAACAGGCTCACCTTGTTTTTGTGAGACATGACAGTCTCAAATGTGAACGAAACTCGCGCCGAAAGCAGTTGCTGACGGACAGCCTCTGCCATTGCCGCAGCTTGATATGACCGTGGAGCCTCGGCGCTCATCCTGAGGCGATTTCCGTCAACTTTCACTTCGCGCAAGGACTCTTTCCAGTGCTGGGGTAGCCCAAGTCCCCTGGCACTATCCATGAACGCTGTTGGCGGACATAGCACTCCCATTGCAGCAAGGTCAAGTCCCAAGGCAGAGTGCAAGGCCAACTCAATTTCATCTGGATTTACATAAAAACCGAGACGCTCAGACCCAATATCATCCTTCAAAGAGCTCTTGCCGGAACCATTTGGCCCCGCAATCATCCTCAGTCTTGGGATTCGGTCTTCCATTTTGCCGGACCCTTCATCGGGCACCGTAGCCTGACTCGTCTGTGAATAACGCCGATTTTCCGACGTGATCGGTCAGGGAAGATTCGAATGAGCTTACCGTCGACTCCAACTACGACCGAATGCCCTTCAGCCAGTGCCCCTTCCATGGCCTTTTTCCAAGAATTCGCTGCGCCCCTTGCAATGCGAACTTCAATTTCATCCATTTTCTTGGCCGATTGGTCCATTTGGCTCACTTACCATATAGTTTGACGGATTCCAGACGCTGCACGTTTCCCTTTAGCGTGGCCACTTTCGCTTGGCCTGCATGAGTTGTAGTGCGCCACAATAGAGGGGTGATCACACGGCGCAATGTTTTGCAAGGTGGAGCCGCTCTTGCGGGGGCTCTGGTCTTGCCCGAATTCGCCGTCGCGAGGAGCAGTAGAACTATGGAAACCAAACTTGTAACCGTCCCCCAAGCTATCCCTGAGAAGGTTTATGCTTCCGAAAAAGTCGGCATCAGCCGCAAAACTCATGATGAGCATCTTAAGCTCTGGCAAGGTTATGCCAACAAAACCAACCAAATCCGAACCGCGCTGGCGGCGATGACGGTTGACCCCGCCACCGCCAACCAAATCTATTCGGAGATGCGCGTTTTGAAGGTGGATTACACCTTTGCCTATGAAGGCTTCATTAACCACAACATCTATTTCGAGACGATGGGTGGAAGCGGCGGCCCTGCTACAGGCAAAATCGCCGAGTTGATCAACGCCTCTTACGGGTCATTTGAGAACTGGGCGGCGGAGTGGAAAGCCACCGGAATCGCCGGTCGGGGCTGGGTTTATCTGGCTTACGATCACGACGAGAAGCGCGTTTTCAACTACATCGGCGACGCTCAAAACAGCTTCCCGATCTGGAACCACACGCTGGTTTTGGCGATGGATGTCTACGAGCATGCTTACTATCTCGACTTCCAAACCGCTCGCGCCAAGTACATTGACGCCTACATGCAGTGCATTGACTGGGCGGCCGTAAACAAGCTCGGCGAGAAAGTTACCGTTGGTTAGCCATACTTAAAGCGTCCATGCTCAAGAAGGTTCTGGTTGCTAATCGAGGAGAAATCGCTTGCCGCGTGATGCGCGCATGCCGCGAAATGGGGATTCCCAGTGTCGCGGTGTACTCGCAAGCGGATAAAGATAGCCTACACGCACTGATTGCCGATGAGGCGATCTGCGTGGGGGCGGGGTCGAATGCAGATAGCTACTTGAATCTGGCCAACATTTTGATGGCGGCTCAGATCAGCGGAGCGGACGCAGTTCATCCGGGTTATGGCTATTTTTCGGAGCGGGCGCACTTTGCCGAAGCTTTGGCCGAACTTGGAATCAAGTTCATCGGCCCACCCGTAAGCGCAATCGAAGCCATGGGCGACAAAGCCCGGGCCAAGGAAGCGGCAATCGCATCGGGCTGTCCGGTGGTTGCTGGTTCTGACGGAGCGGTTGCGTCGGATATCGAAGCCTTGAAAGTTGCCGAGGAAATCGGTTATCCGATCTTGCTCAAGGCTGTTGCCGGCGGCGGAGGACGCGGGATTCGTCGCGTTGACGATCCCGATGAGCTTCCGGCGGCATTCAAAACGGCCGCCGCCGAAGCCCAAGCGAGCTTTGGCAGCGGTGAAATGCTGGTTGAAAAATGCGTGGTCAACCCAAGACACGTCGAAATCCAGATAATCGGCGATCAGCATGGCAACATGGTTTATCTTGGCGAGCGTGAATGCTCCATCCAGAATCTCCGCCACCAAAAAATTGTTGAAGAAGCTCCTTTCGCCCAGTTGCCCGCCGAGGTGAGGCGCAAGATGGGAGAGGCGGCGGTGAAAGTTGCCTGGTCGGTTGGTTATCAGAACGCCGGAACGGTCGAGTTCTTAGTGGATGATAAGTTCGACTACTACTTCCTTGAAATGAACACTCGGCTTCAAGTGGAGCATCCGGTCACTGAAGAAATCACGGGTATAGACCTGATGCAAACCATGCTGCGCATCGCTGCTGGAGAAAAACTACCGTTTACACAAGCCGATATCCAACTCAAGGGCCATGCGATTGAGGCAAGAATCACGGCCCAAGACCCCGCCACCGATTTCTCACCCAGCACCGGCCTCATCACCCAATGGCGATCTCCTGGCGGCCGAGGCATTCGCATGGATACCCACTGCTACGCCGGTTTCACGGTTAGCCCGTTTTATGATCCCATGCTCGCTAAGCTGATTGTTGTTGGCAAGGACCGCCCGGAAGCAGTTTCGAGGCTCCAAAGTGCGTTGCATGAGTTCGAGGTTGAAGGCATCAAAACCAACATCCCTTTCCTGCGAAAGTTGGTCGCCGCGCCTGAGTATGTGAGTGGTGATTTTCACACTGGCTTTGTCCCGCGCTGGCTTACGGAGGGCGGGCTTGACTAGATCCCGTCGCCGCGCTCGCGAAGCCGCCTTAAAAGCTCTGTATCAAATCGAAGTTGGTCAAGTTCTCGTTCGGGACGCCCTGTTTGAGTTGCGCGAGAACAACGAGATGAGTGAGGATCACTTTGAGTATGCCGAGGGCTTGGTCCGCCACGTTACGGCTCATGGCACCGAGATTGACGAGCTCATCAGCGATCACCTCAAAGATTGGGACCTCCATCGAATTGCAATCGTTGACAAAAACGTCATGCGAATCGCCACAGCGGAGCTCCTCTATGAGCCTCAAATCCCGCCCGCGGTTACGCTCAACGAGGCCATCGAAATCGTTCGGAAATACAGCACGATTGAAAGCGGGAAGTTTTTGAACGGCGTTTTGGGGAGCTTGCTTAACGATACTCCGAAAGCGGATTGGGATCCCTCGAACCGCGAACAAGACGAAACGCCGGAGCCAGAAGAGCCCGTAGTGGAAGAACAACTTACCGCCGAAGATGCCGAGACCATGCTAAAAGCTGGGGCTTGGAAAGTTCGCTCTGAGTAACGGGTAAAACGCACTCGTGCCGCACATTATCCTAAGGACAAGTCAGAATCTCCCGGTTGCCCTCGACGTTGAAAACGTGTTGACGCAACTGGTTGCGGCTTTAGCAAGTTGCGAAACCATTGACTCTGCCGCGATCAAGGCATATTATCAGAACGTACGAGTTTGGGTGATGGGCGAAGGTGCGCCGCAGGGGTTTGCACATTGTGAAGTCAGCCTCTTGAACGGGCGCGACGTTACGCTGCGTCAGGAGATTTCAACCAAGATTTTCAGGGTAATGGAGTGGGCATTTGGCGACCTGGAAACCGTGGGCATTACCGTAGAAATCCGCGAGATGGACCGGGAGACTTACCGCAAGACATGAAGACCGGCAAAGCGATTGCAACATATACCGTGCTCACGCTCTTGGCATTGTTCCTGTTTGCGCCGTTCCTATGGATGGTCCTGGTTTCTCTGCAACCCCCAAAAACAGCGATTCCCGCTTTTGAAAAACTCATCCCCGAGCAACCCGCTTGGGATAATTACCGCTTCGTGTTATTTCATCCCAATCTCCCCGTTTTGCGGTTCTTTGCGAATACGGTTTTCGTTACGATTACGGTCGTGGTTGGGCAGCTCCTCATCACTTCGCTCGCCGCCTACGCCTTCGCTCGGTTAAAGTTTCGTGGCCAAAACATAGCCTTTTCGCTGTTTCTCGTTGCGATGATGTTTGCTGGACCAGTAACCCAAATTCCGGTCTATCTGATGCTAAAGGGAGCAGGATGGCTGGATACTTACGCGGCGCTCATCGTTCCCGGAATCAGCTCTTCGTTTTCCGTGTTCCTGCTACGCCAGTTCTTCACCCAAATCCCGCGCGAACTGGATGAGGCCGCCCGCCTCGATGGCGCAAACGACCTCAAAATCTATTGGCGAGTGGTGATGCCCCTATCCAAAGCCGCCCTCGCCACCGCCGGAGCCTTCGCCTTCTTTGCCACCTGGACCGACTTCTTCAACCCCATGATCTACACGAACTCAACCGAAATGCGAACGCTAGAAGTCGGACTCTCTGTGTTCAAAAACTCATACGGCCAAAGCAACTGGCCGCTCCAAATGACAGCGGCCGTAATCGTCCTCATCCCCCTGTTCCTCGTGTTCATGTTCACTCAACGGTATTTCACGAAGGGGATTTCCTTAGGATCGTTTCGGTAGTAGCAAACATGCGCATCAGCCCAACGGGCCCGGCAAGCAGGAGCGACGTGGCAGCCCCCGGCTTACTCTTTTTGACGAGTAATATGGATCTAAAAGCCCCAAAGGGGCGCGGGAGATAGCCCAGGCCGATAGGCCTGGGTCGTACCGCCGCATCCCAGAGCCCTGAAGGGGCGACAGAGTCAATCCCAGGCGTACCGTTCATCAATCTCAACCCCAACATCCGCCATCAACGCCCGGTATTCCTCTTGAAAACTCACCCGGCGGTGATGCTCCTCCTGGTTCTCAACATATCGCAAAGCTGCCGACAAATCACCGGGGCTAACCGAAAACGTGCCATAGCCGGCTTGCCAGGCGAAGTCAGTGACTCCCTTGCCCTTGAGCCAGCGATTGGAGCCAGTCTTGAGTTCTCGATCATCTGTGATATGGGGATGGTACGAGCCAGGCCAATGAGGCAATGAACATGATCTTCGACGCCGCCGACGAGGATAGGATTGCATTTGAGCTCGCGCAAGATGCCGCCCATGTAAGGAAACAGGTCACCCCTTGTCGCTGGTGCGAGCATGGGCGAACGGTGTTTGGTGCTGAAAACGGCGTGGATGATTACGTTGGAGAGGGATTGAGGCTGCTTCATTCTATCGCCCCTTCAGGGCTGATGTTATTTTGGCGTTGCCACCCAGGCCTGGCGGCCTGGGCTGTCTCCCTTCGCCCCTTTGGGGCTGCATCCTAGCGGTGCGCAATAAGGGGTCAGGCTCTATTCTCAACGGGCCCCCTCGGCCCCGTTTGGGCCCAACTCGTTGAATCACTTTTGCATAAACAGAAACACCCCATTTTTGTTGCTCGTCACAATATCGAGCCGCCCGTCCCCATTCACATCCTCCACCACAAACTGCGTCCCAACCCCTGAGTCTTCGTCTATGATATGCCGATCCCATTGGCCGTTGGGTTCTAGCTCGTACCGCACGAGCCAGCCGGGCTCTTCTGAGCCGATATCTACTCCCGGCGGGTGGCCCCATTTTCGCTTGCCCGTGATCAGGTTCATCGCTCTGGATTTGCCCAAGGGCACTAGTTGCGCGGCGTGGGTTACGGAGATCGTCTCGTCTATAACGCGCCTTTCGAACCCTCGGCGCACGATCCGATCTGGAAGGTCTCCGTCCGCGAGTTGCTCATGCCACCAAACGCCGCGCGCGTGGGCGGAAGTTGAAAGGACATCCCGTCGCTTATCGCCATTCACATCAAGGGAGAACATATGGGCGCAATCGGGGCCGAGGGTGGCCTTCGTGAAGGTCCAGGTGCCTTTACTCAAGGTGTAATAGCCCCCGGTCGTGATGATTTCCTTGCCTTTATCGCCAACCAGATCGCCGACGCCAAGACCGTGCGAGTATCGCTGCGATCCCGCGCCCTTCAGCTCGCTCACATCGTGGCAAAACCACTCCATGTAGGGGTCGGCGGCAGGCTCAAACCAAGCCAAGTGGGTATCATCGTAGCCCATGATGAGCACTTTTTTCCCGTTGCCAAGTAGGTCCTCGTAAAGCGGGCTCTCATTGCCCGCGCTGCGCCAGATCAGATGTTCTTTCCAGGGCCCATCGGCGCCCTTGGGGTTTTCTCGCCAAACCGCCTTCTCGCCGGGCATCCCAATGATAATTTGATCCACCCATCCGTCGCGGTTCAAGTCCGCCGCCCAGCCGTGAAAGCTGTTGCTGTATGCTCTCTTGGGGTCAACGATGACTACGGGCGCGATCTCGTGCGGCTTCCAATCCGGGGCTTGGTACCAAACATTCCCCACGAGAATATCGAGCTGGCGGTCGCGGTTGACATCGCCCACGGCGACGCCCTCGGCGATAAAGCGAGTGTCAACAACGGTCTTCTTGAACTCGATTTCAGGCGCGTCATTCGGAACGGCGAGGATAGCGAGAAGCGTCAAAATAATCATTGATCGTGGCCTCTGAGACTTTACCCCTAGGCTAGGCTTTAGTGAGGTGGTTTGGTGTCCAAAACTGACCTTAGAAGGGTCGCATCCGCATAGCCGGTGGTCGAAGGCCCCAGTATTGGGGGGCACGCCTCTAATCGGGCCTTGCTTTTGATCGCAAAAACATCCAGGCGCTACCAAGCGCACTAATCACAAAGCCAGCGAATAGCCCCCAACCAAGCCAGTCGAGCGTGCGCTCAAGTTTTATTCCCCGAAGTCCGGCCGAAGTCAAGGTTGAAGTCCACGGAAAGCTCATGAGAAGATTTGCGAACACCACGGCTAGAATGCCTAGTCCAAAGGCAAACCGGCGTCCACGAGGCATTCGATCATTCATTCGACTCCTCATGGGACTTTACCTGCGACTCTTCAGAAAAAGCAACTTCCGGCTAATTTGCGCTGATCTGTCGTTGGGCCTGTACGGATACCGGGCGGGACGGCCAAGCCACGGCTATTGGGTCATTTCGCTAGGCGACCTAGGACCGGGGCCGCTCTCCGGTAAATTAGAGGGCGATGCTTCTATCGCTTGCCCTATCTGCAACTCTCGCCCAAACCGGGATTGAGATGCGACTTTGCCGCTATCCCGATGTTCACGGTGACTCCTTAGTCTTTGTTTACGCGGGAGATATTTGGACTTCGAAACTATCCGGTGGTCTCGCCCGCCGACTCACAACCCACCCCGGCGGAGAGTCCTTCCCCAAGTTCTCTCGCGACGGAAAGTGGATTGCTTTCACCGGTGTTTACGATGGATCGAACGACCTTTACGTCGTTCCGTCCGAGGGTGGCGAGCCCAAGCGGCTTACCTACAGCCCGAACCCCGATCTTTGCCGGGGCTGGACTCATGATGGCAAAATCGCTTACGTCACGGATCAGGGAACTCCTGGCTCATTCCAATATGGATTGCACTACATTGACCCCAAGGGGGGGATGCCCGTCGTAACCAAACTGGAAGAGATTTTTGACCTTTCGATCGCGGCGGATGGCCGAATCGCTTACGATCGCAATAACTCGCACATGTTTACTTGGCGCCGATATCGAGGCGGAACTCAGGGCCGAATTGCGATTTCGGATGAGAATGCGAGCTTTTACAAAGAAATCCCCTCTCAACGAGAAAATCGTTGGAACCCGATGTGGGTAGGCGATTCGATTTATTACATTTGCGACAAGAGCCTGGGCACGCGAAACTTGTGGTCGTACGATTCGAAAACCGGGCGAGAGACGCAAGTTACGAACTTTGGCGATGCCGACATCAAGTGGCCCTCAACCGATGGGAAGACCATTATTTTCGAGCGAAACGGGTTCCTTCAAACTTACGATGTCGCGACTAAAACAACTACAACTCTGAATCCGCGGGTAGCGACGGACGCGATTGCGGCGCGCCCGGCTTTGCGAAACCTCGGAACCTCTATTACGAGCCTAAGCGTGAGCCCAACCGGTAACCGCGTCGCAGTTGAGGCGAGGGGAGAAATATTCTCGGTGCCGGCTCGAACGGGCGAGACCAGGAGTATAGGCGGAGACTCTTCGAGCAAGGAAACGAACGTCGCTTGGAGCCCCGATGGCAAAGTCATCGGCTTTCTGAGCGATAAATCCGGCGAAATGCGAATCTACACGACGCCGCAGATGGGCGGAGCTTGGACAGAATTGCCAACACCAAAAGAGTTAACCGTTGACAACTTCACGTGGGCCCCGGATAGCCGGAAGCTAAGTTTCTGGTCAAGCAACGTCATGTACGTTTACGATTTGGATACAAAGAAAGCGGACAAGGTCTTCACGGAGAAGTATTCAGGAGCACCGATGCCAAGCGATTGGTCAGCCGATAGCAAATGGATTGCTTACGTCACCACGGGCGATAATCTGTTCTCGGCCGCTCACCTTTACAATGTTGAGAAGAAGGCGAACACGAAAGTCACCGAAGGCTACTACAGCGATGACAGCATCGCATTTGACCGGAACGGCAAATATCTCTACATAATTTCAAAGCGCACGTTCAACCCCGTGGGCGGCGATTTTGAGTTCAATATGCACACGCAAGATGCCCAGAGGGTTTATGCGCTTATTCTTTCGAAAGATGGCGCTAACCCCCTCCTAAGATCGGGCGATGAAGAGCCTGCGGGTGCAGAGGCAAAGCCCGCGACCAAGCCGGAAGCAACCGACATAGATCTTGCCGGCCTGGGCGAGCGGATCATCCCTTTGCCCTGGGAAGCCGGAACATACGGTGCGCTGGTTGGCCTTGACAACGGAGTCCTGACGTTTAGCGGCGTGACTTGGAAGATGTTCGATTTCGCGAGCAAGGCTTCGCAAGATGTTATCGCTGGCGCTTTCACTATTGACGTTAATGCCGCGAGGACCAAGCTGGCCTACCTCGGAGGCGGGCAAGTTGGAGTGACCAACCTCGCCCCTGGTCAACAACTGGGCTCGGGCCGCGTAAGCACATCGGCGGTTGAGGCGATGATAGACCCTCGGGACGAGTGGAAGCAAATTCTATGGGAAGCGTGGCGCTGGGAGCGCGACAAATACTACGACAAGGATATGCTGGGCCTCGATTGGAACAAAATTGGAAAGCAATACGCGGCGTTTCTCCCCTACGTGTCCCATCGCTCTGATTTGAACTACGTGCTGGGGTTAATGATCGGCGAATTGGGCACCGGCCACGCCTACGTCTCCGGCGGCGACATGGGCGATGGTGGTCGCCAAGTTCCCGTTGGAATGCTCGGCGCAGACTACGAAGTGGCGGACGGGAAGATTCGTATGAAGCGAATCTTCCGGGGATTGAACTTTGAAGAGCCGCGGCGAGGGCCGCTGGGCGAGCCCGGGTTGAATGTAAAAGACGGCGACTATCTTCTAGAGATTGACGGAAAATCAGTTGGGGCCAATAATCCCGGCTCTCTCCTGCTTAACAAAGTTGGTCGCTCTGTGAAGCTAATCGTCAACGATAAACCCTCGACGGAAGGGGCGCGAACAATCACGGTTAGGCCAATTTCAACCGAGGACAATCTCAGATACATCACGTGGGTTGAGGACAATCGTCGCAAGGTCTCGGAAATGAGCGGAGGAAAGATCGGATACCTCCACGTACCAGACACGGCTACTCCGGGTGTAATCGAGTTCCTCAAAGGCTACTATGGCCAAAGCGACAAGCAAGCGATGATCATTGACGAGCGGTATAACGGCGGCGGATTTATTCCGACTTTCTTTGTTGAGAAACTCGCCCGAAAATACAACTCTGGATTCAAACAGCGTGAGGGTTCGGATATCTCGTTCCCACCTCAGGCGTTGGATATGCCCAAGTGCATGCTGATTAACGAGTTTGCGGGCTCTGGCGGCGATATGTTGCCTTGGCTCTTCAAGCGAGAAAAGCTTGGGCCATTGATTGGTAATCGCACATGGGGTGGACTGGTGGGCATAACCGGCGGGGCTCCGTTAGTTGATGGAGGCCAAGTTACTGCACCAGAGTTCGGAATTTATGACCGAGAAACGGGTGAGTGGATCGCCGAGAATAAGGGCATTGACCCCGACATTCAAGTGGACCTGCGCCCAGATTTGGTCGCTCAGGGCCGCGATCCTCAGCTTGAGAAAGCCGTCGAATATCTCACGAACGAGATGAAGAAAATCAAGAAGCCAGTCAAAGTTCCCGGCTATCCAAAGGTCGGCGGTGGCGGCAGATAAGCGAAAAATGGGGGGATTTGGGCAAGAAATTGAACCAATCCCCCTAAAAATTGCTCTCAAACGTTGCGCCCAGCAAATTTCCCTAGTAAACTGTGCGCGGCTCAACGGATTGAGTTATCTCGGTCCACACATAGGAGGTCTCTTATATCGTGAAAAAATTAGCAATCCTCGCAGCTGTTACCGGCGTAGTCGGTGCGGCAAGCGCGCAAAGTGTTGTAGAAACAAATATGTCTCTTCGCGGCGGCATTCAATACCCAACTTCAGCAGATCTGGATGGCCAGATGTTTGGATTTGGATTTGACATTACGCTCAATCAGTCCATTTCATTTCTGCGCACCGGAACAACCTATCTTTCAGTTGACTGGATGTCGAAGAACTTTAAGTTCAATCGAAATTACATCTTGCCTGTCTGCATTAATCAGCGGTTCAAGCTAAACACTTCAGCTGAAGCGGTGGGTGGAACGAATACCTATGCCTTTTTTGGTATCGGTGCAGCGATCATTGACTTCGGTCAGTCATCAACAGTTCTAGCAGCTCGAGCTGGCCTCGGTGCTGACTTCTCTCCAAACGTGTTTGGCGAGTTGACTCTGATGTTTACGACCCGAACCAAGAACACGAACGTCCAAGGTAACCACTTCGGCGCTTACATCGGCTACAAGTTCTAATCTCGTCCCAAAATTGGAAGCCCCGCTCCGAATATCGGATCGGGGCTTTTTTGTCACTCTATCGGCCCGCCGCCCAACGGATGCCACGATACAGACTTTCAAGGAACAAGCTTTCTCGGTAAGTGCTGCCCGTGTGACCGAGGGCCGTGTACCAGCCCCTTGCCTTACCTAACCTTGTTCGCCACATAATGGGATGATCACCCATATCTCCGCCCGGGTATGACTTTTCATCAACACTGGCCAAGACTTCAACTTGGGACCGGGGGTTCTTGCGGAAGTTATACCACTCATCCACGTGATTCCAAGGTCGGGGCAAAACCGCGGTTTCTGACGTTTCCTTTTCGACATTAATTGTGGCTTGGGTTATCGCCGGATGCCCCTTGAAGTATGCCCCAACAAGCTGCCCGTAGAAGGGCCAATCATACTCTGTATCGGATGCGGCATGAACTCCCACAAATCCCCTTCCGCTCTTCATATGGGCTTCAAATGCATTCTGTTGGGCGTCGTTCAAAACGTCACCAGTTGTGCTCAGAAACATAACAACGTCATAGGAGTTCAGCTCTTTCGAGGTGAAGACCTCGGCGCTTTCGGTTGCTGTAACCTGAAAGCCCTTATCGGCCGCGAGTTTCTTCATCGCGGCAATGCCATCGGTAATGCTGTCGTGCCGAAAGGCGGCGGTCTTTGAGAAAACGAGCACACGCATCGGCTTCTCGGCTTTAACCGGGTGGAGGCCAGGAATCCGGTTTAGGGTGTACCAGCACTCTGTTGCCCACAGCTCCGATCCGCCCAGCGACTTAACGTCGAAATTCATATACACCGTGCGGCCCTCCTTCAATCCAGAAAATTCTAAATCAAAAACCGAATCCGAGACGGCTGAAATCTTCTTGAGTTTCGGCTGCTCAACGTGCTTTTTTGATCCGCCGTAATCAAAAGTCGGTTCGTAATCCCACATCTTGGTAACAATTTTGGCCGCCGCGAAAGGCTGAACGGGTCGCGTGAATCGGACGCGAAAACCCTTAGCGGTTGCTTTCATATCGGCGATTTCAAAGGCACCCATTTGCTTTGCGCGTATTTTTTGCAGGCCAAATGCGGTCCACGCCTTGGTCACTGGGTCGGTCCAACCCCAGCTTTCGGTCGCTCCGATTCCGCCGACGTAGAGATCGCCATCGGGCCCCCATTGCAAGCGGTTGATTCCGCATTCGAACCCCTGCGAGTACTGAACAGCGCCGCCCTGCCACTGCCCCTCTACCTTCTCAAGCCACGCCCGCCGCAGACCGCCAAACTTCACATCGCCCAACAGCATCTGGTTCGCAAAAACGCCAGATGGAATCACGACTGAACCCGAGGGAGAGTTCGCTATTTCACCTTGGGGAAGCTGGAGCGCCGGCGGTGTAACTGCAGGTCGATCAAAAACGCCCTTTACGCCGCCGTTCGGATACTCCTCGTTCTTATGATCGGTGTTGTTTCGATGACCATAAAACGCGCCCGGCTCAATAACATTGAGTTTGTTAGAAGGTTGCCAGGCTCCTTGGTTTTCTCCCACAACAATCAAGCCAAACGGACCAATCGCAACGCCATTGGGGGTGCGATGTCCGCCCGTTAAGAACTCAAGATTCCTCATCGGATTTTTGGCGTCGTACGGCTCGGAAAGATCTACTTTGAAGGTGGAGCCCCGGTACATCGGGTTTGGGCCGTTAATGCCAGGGGCGTCGCCATCTATGTTTGTGCTGAGTGCTCCGTAAAGAAATCCGCCTTGATGCGCAAGCCCAAAAGTGAAGTGGTGGTAGTTATCGCCAACCCATGCCTTAGCAACGGTTTTCGTGCTTTCGTAGGTTCCATCTTTGTCGGCATCTATTAGCTCAGCGATTTCGGTGCGCAAGCTAACGTAAACGCGGCCGTCAACCACGCACATACCGAGCGGCTCTTGGAGATTTTCCGCCACTAGGTTTACTTTGGGATTCGGACTACTTCCGAGAACGTTATCCACCCGGTACACCTTGCCATCCTTAAGGTCGGGCAGGAATTGTCCGCCCTGGTTGGGATGAAATGTACCCACCAACAGACTGCCATTGGGTAGGAATGCCATCGAGCCAACCTGCGGCTTGAACTCATCCGGCCTAATTTTGACGACTTGCCAGCCAGGATGAATGCCATCCAGCGGCATACCGTTGCCCGGGCGTTTTGCGCCGAGTAATCCCATGACTCGTTTGATTCCAGGTGAAGTTACACGGGTTAAGTTTGCCGGGCACCGCAAAACTTTGCCATCGGCAACGGCCCAGGCCCCCCCCGGTTCGGAATACTCAACTCTAAGTTGTTCGCCGCCAGCGGCCTCAAAAAACCTCACCAAGATGCGATGCCAGCCGGACTTCAGCTGGACTCTTCCTTCCGCCGCCACCGCACCGTGGATGCCATCATTTTCAACCACGGATTTGCCGTTTATCTCGACAATGGATCCGTCATCGCTCGTGCTTTTGAATTTGTATTCGCCAGCTTTGGCCGCGAAAAACTCCCCGCTTAGCTCGGCATAGAAGTTTTCGGTGAGCCCAAAATCGCCGTCCTTAAGGCTGATCGCTTCGATGCGACGATCAATGTTCGGGGTTTGGCCGGCCACGAGTTGAGGCAGTTCTTCGGCGGCGACGCCGATATCATAAATGCGGAGCGAAACACCCGGGTCAAATTTGGCGGTCTGGAATAAGAGTAGCGCACTGATCACGCTGGCAAGCTTACACGTTCTTCAACCTGAGCGGCTTTGGCCCGAACCCCGAGCGGAGTTTTCCTGCTTCCATCGGCCGCATTTATGGCGACCATTGAGGCTGATGCCGCAACTTCATTGGCCCAACGCGAAGCATCCTCACCCTGAATACCAGGCAGGTAAGCCAAGAGATCGCCTTGGTTTCGACGGCAAATTGCCCCGCCGGATGGAAGGCGCGAGCGGACGATTCGGCTCAAATCCTTAAGTGCCCGTTCGAACGAAGCCGTCCCGAACACTTCAAGAATATTCTCCTTTCGAAGCGGCTCAAGCTGGACGATGGAGCCCGTTCCGATCGCGATCTTTTGGAACTCATTGGGCGTGACCAGTCCTTCATGCCGGTTTTCTTCACCTGAAACTCTTGAAACTGCCTGCCCGAGTTCGGAGCCAAAGATTCGCAGGGTAATGAGATCAGGGGTATCGAGCCCGCCCGCCCTATGAGTTGCGGCGAGCAGAAATCCGAAAGGTTGAGCATTGACTGCAAGCGGGATAATACAAAACCCGCCGATTCGGCGCTTGAGGGCTTCGGCGGCATTACAGCGATTGTCCTCTCTCGTTTCGAATACCGCCATTTCGGGGGCACCGGATCGGAGCCAACCTTCAAACCCTGGGCCCGTTGAAAAACTGAGCGTTTCGAAAGCGGGGATGAGAGCCCCGGTCGAGGCCGCCAATAGGGGCTCACCGTCTTGAATCCAGTAGATGCCAAAGTGATCAGCGTGGATGATATCGCCGGCCTCGCGCATAAGCCTTTGGGCCAAGCCATCTGCATCCGCCGCCCCGCTGGAAATGGTGGCGAGCTGGTACAGCGTTTCAGTTTCGATCAGGCGACGTTGAACGCGGAGTTTTTCAACCTCTTCTATGATAAGCGCGGCGACACTGGCCCCGATTTCTTCGAGCAGCGACTGGATTTCATCGGCGCGGGACGAATCTACGGAACGGAAAATGATCATCCCGATAGGCTTGCTCCGGCAAATCAGCATATGGTTTCCATAAGCTCCTGCCCCCGCTGGAAGCCGGGAAATGATTAGCTTTTCGATGCTGTGCTTAACCCTTCCAATCGAAACAGACCGATCCATGGGAAACGCCTGATCGGCAATTTCATGATTCATTTCGCCCGCCAGACCTTGACGAATGAATACGTCATCGAACTCGGCTAGCGTCAAGATTGAGATAGCATCCGCATCGGTTAGCTCAAGAATTTTCGCGGCGAGCTCGTCAAAAAACCGCTGGCCGGTTGGAAAACTTGCTTCCAGAACTTTCACTGAAAGACGATCTCTTCTGGACTTCTTCTCCAGGTCAGAATAGGCAGATTTGAGCTTGCGAAACTGTTCACGCACGGCCAGGAACTCGTCAGCTTGGGTGGGATCTTCGGGGTTTTGCGTGATGACGGGATGATCGGATTCGGTTGGCACGACGATTCGGGGCTGAACGATGGTAACACGCTTGCCGAGCATCGAGCCGATGAGCCCGAGCGCTCCGCAGAGAATGTAAAGCGATACGTGGGGATCACCGGGTTGAAACATCGCCGAGACAAAGAATACAACCCCCGCTAGAACTGGCCCAATGGCGGATTGGTAGGATTTGCGCGTCAAAGTAATGTAGGCACAGGGAAGCAAAACAAGATAGCCATATTTGGTAAGCAAGTCTGCACTGGCGAGTAATGACGCAATCGCAGCTGAATCTAAAATTGCAATAACTGAATTGAGTCCCACCCCCATCATTTTTTTGCGCTCTAGGAGATAGGCGAGCCCGGCTACAGCGGAGTAACCGGCCCCGATTCGCCAGGCAAGATCAAAGGGAGGCAAGCCAAACCAGCCGGAAAGACAAACCACAACCCCGACCGCAATCAACCGAAACGCGAACTCAATCATAACAATCTACTTTAGGTTTCGGAAGGAAACGGGGAAACTGGAGGGTCGGGCCAGGACAAGTGGGAATGGGACTCGTTCTACCTCCCCAAAACAAAAAAGCCCGGCCCACCGAAAATCGGCGGGCCGGGCTTAACAAGAATCTACTCGGAGGCTGCGCCGCCACCAACACCGCCCGGACCGCCGGGCATTTGGGGTCGAGGCAATTCGCCTTGCGCCGCCACCTTCAAGTCGCTCTTATTGAGTTTGAAGACGCGGTTTCCTTGGACGATGAACAGGAAATTCCCGTCATCAACCATTGCGGTCCCGCCGCCACCGCCACCGCCGCCCATCATCATGCCGCCGCCCGGCATGCCTTGGCTGGGTCGAAATTGACTGCCACCCTGGCCAGGAGGGCCACCTTGACCGGGGCCGCCTTGAGGTGGATTGCCAAATCCGCCTTGCGAGGCGGGTGCGGCAGACGTTCCTTGTTTAACCGTGGCGTTGGTTTCCTGGGCGAAGGACGTCGTGATCGTTAGCGGGATCGCGACGGCTCCGATTGTTAATGCGGCAAGCAATGCCATCTTTGTTTTGTTACTCATTTTTGTTCCTCCAAGAGCTTGAGATGCTCTTTACATCATGGGGACGGGTTGGTGAGCAAAGCCGGTTCAATCTGATTGCATAACCTGGCGATGGTGGCGCACTTCATTTGCCGTCAAGGCGAGCAAATCAAACCGAAACGGGCGGTCTCCCTCGTCCATTTTCTGAAGATACTCGCGCGCCGCCGCCCTCAATCGCTTGGCCTTTGTTGCCGTAATCGCCTCTTCGGGAGCCGAAGATCGGCGGAGTTTCACCTCGATAAACACGAGCATCTCGGCTTCCAGCGCCACAATGTCAAGCTCGCCCGATTTCGTGCTGAAGTTGCGCGTAACAATCGTGAATCCGCTTTCGATTAGGTATAGGGCGGCGCGATCCTCGGCTTGATCGCCTAGTTTTCGAAGTCCAGGCATGGTTGTACATCCGGTCGGCAGGGGGCAAAGCTCATCCGATGAGCGGGGCATGGCCCGTATTCTCTGAGCGCAGCTAAGTGGTCAGGCGTAGGATAGCCGAAGTTTTTCTCGAAATTGTAGAGAGGGTAGATCAACGCGAGGGTCCGCATGTGGGCATCCCGAGCGGTTTTGGCCAAAATCGAAGCGGCTCCGATGACGGGATGAATCGCATCGCCATCAATGATTGCCTCACAAGGGCATGGCATCGTTTTTGGGAGCCGATTGCCATCTATCAAGGCCCCTGTTGGCCGGCTTGAGAGGCGATCAAGCGCGCGGCTCATAGCGGCCATGGTCGCCCAAAGGATGTTCAACCGATCAATTTCGTCAACTTCGGCGAACTCGATGGTCCAAATCGTCTCAGCCTTTATCCTAATGGCAAGTTCCACTCGTTTTTCAGGGGTTAGCTTTTTGCTGTCATCAATCCCGGCCGCATCGAATCCGGCGGGAAATATTACCGCCGCCGCCACTACTGGCCCGGCCAGGGGGCCCCGCCCCGCTTCATCTACGCCCGCGATCAACTCCTGTGTAATGACCATAACCTTAGGTTCGACCGGGATACACCGCAAGCGCAGCTTCGAGAATATCCATGGCTTCCTCTAAGCGTTCCTTTCGCAATACGTAGGCGATTCTAACTTCATCTCGGCCAGCTCCGGGAGTTGAGTAGAAGCCAGTCGCGGGCGCAAACATCACTGTCTTGCCGTTGTGATCAAACTCCTCGAGTAGCCACTGGCAAAACCGGTCACTGTCATCAATCGGGAGCCGAACTGTGGCATAAAACGCACCTTCGATCTTCGGTGCCTTCGCCCCCGGGATATTGGCGATCCGGGCCACCAAAGTGTCGCGCCGAGAGCGAAACTCCTCGCGAACATCCGAATAGTAGGAGGCGGGACAGTCCAACGCACCTATCACCCCGATTTGCTCGAGCGTGGGTGAGGAAAGGCGGGCCTGGGAAAGCCGCAAAGCCGCGTCCAAGAGCCTCTCGTTTCGAGTTACAAAGAACCCAATTCGGGCCCCGCACAGCGACCATCGCTTGCTCACCGAATCCACCATGATCGCTTGTTCCTCCATCCCTGCAAGCTGCAAAACTGATTTGATGGGGCGACTGGTGTAGTTGAAATCGCGATAAACTTCATCGCCAATGAGGAAAAGCCCGTGCTTGCGGCAAAGCGCCCCGAGCTCCTCAATTTGCTCGTGCGAATAAACCGTGCCAGTTGGATTCCCGGGATTGCAGATGAGAATGGCTCGAGTGTTCGGGGTTAGGGCTTTCTCGAATTCAGAGGTCGGTGGGAGCCGAAAATCGTCATCAAGTTTGGTGGTTAGCGGTATGACCCGCACATCGGCGGCGGTCGCAAAGCTAATGTAATTCGCATACATCGGCTCGGGAACCACGATCTCTTCGCCCGGATTCATGCTAGAAATCAGCGCGAAAAGCAGGGCCTCGCTTCCGGCGGTGGTCACAATAACGTGCTTGGATTGAACTTCAATGCCAATCCCTCGGTAGTAGGCCGCAACCTTTTCCCGAAGCTCGGGCATTCCGGGTGATTGGCTGTATTCCAGGACGCTGAGCCCAGAGTTTCGAACGGCATCCCAGAACTCATCGGGGCTGTGAACGTCCGGCTGACCGATATTGAGATGCAAAACTTCAATCCCCCGTGCCTTCGCGCCATCGGCGTAGGGGACAAGTTTGCGAATGGGTGAAGCGGGCATGGCCTCGGCTCGAAGAGAAACGCCGTACATTGCGCGATAGTTTATCAGTCTTGAACGATCCGCTGGGTGTTGCGAAAGTATCGCTGAAGCCACCAGCTTCAGAGTGCATGAGCCGACGTACCGGTTGATCGCCCGGGGTTTTCAACCTAAACGCGCTTTCGGAACCCAGACTTCCGAATTTTACGCGGCGCCGATTTCGATGCGACTTCGCGATATTGGCGTGATGTTCCGGAAACAAACGCCTTGGTGTTTGATTTGTTGCCCCCCGGATGAGTCTTGCTACATCCGCGAAGCCACTTCTTGGCTCTCAAGTTTCCGGTTTTGTTCCGCAACTAGGGCGTGTTCTACTCGGCGTTCGGGTATGAAATACATGATGCCGGGGACGAGCACAAGAATCATGGCAAGGGTGGGCGACGCGTAGGATGTCGCCATTGCCATTAGATAGATCAAGACAGCCAACAGGTTCTTGAGTTCAAGCTGGCGGTTGAGCCGGACAAGCTCGTGGTTACCGTTGTGGGCTTTCATGATCGTTCGGCGGAGCCAGAAAAAAGACATTCCCGCGGCGAAAGAGATGCCGGAGTAAAGCAGCATCGCTATGGGTGTGAGATGATGATCGCCCAGATAGGCCGTGCCAAACGGAAAGAAAGAAATCCAAAAGAGCAAGTTGATGTTTGACCACAGCATCTCCGCGGTGACGGCTTTCACCAGTTTGATCATGTGATGGTGATTAACCCAATAAATCGCGACCATGAAAAAACTCAAGGCATAGCTGAGAAAAAGAGGAGTCAGATTGGCGAGAGCGCTCAAGCTCGCATCCTCGGGTGGACGGAACTCCAGCACCATGATCGTGATAATAATGGCGAGAACTCCATCGCTGAAGGCCTCCAAACGGCTGGGGGACATGGGAATTACTCTACCCAAACGTGGAATATTCCAAACATGGATCGGAAATTATGGCGACTAATCATCTTTGGGGGATGCACGCTCTTGAGCTTGCTCTGGTTCGCATTTGGCTCGTCGCAAGGCGGGGCCGACGAGGCCGCACACTCGGGAATGGTGTTAAGGGCGAAGGAAATGGAACTGGAAACCACCGACGCCGTGCGCGATGCGGACGAGCAAGCAATGCGCGGCGCGATCAGGAAGTAGTCGCAAGACTAAGTTTGTGTCGCTTTACCAGCGTGAGGACGCACAACGCCAATCCTCCTAGCCCTCCAAAGAGGTAGCTCGCGTTGTGGGCGAAAAGGCAAGTGTTAAATTCGGAAGCGGTAGTGCCCTCGATAGGGTCGGTTACAAAACTGATCCAATGTGACTGCCTTGAACCTAACAATCCGGCGACGAAAGCGGCAATCGCCATCACGGCGAGCAGTCTAAAAACACCTTTTTGAACAAATTTCAGATCAACTCGTGGCCACGTTCCTATACGCGCGCTTGCCGCAAGAAGAAATCCCAAAATGAGCCCAACCCACCATGTTGCGATAATTCCCCAAAGGAGGGCGAGCACAAAGGGATCGCGAGTGTCGATGATGAGGGGGTGAAAATCGGTGAAGTATTCCACGCAGATTCTGGCGGTTACCTGATCGTGGAGGATTCCGTAGCCGACGGATGCGAGAATGCAAAAGCCGATGATTTTCAGCGATTCTCTCATTAGCCGATTGTAGCTTAGTTTTTTTGGAGGTATCGTCTTAATGAACCATGAATCCTCCTCCTTATGAACCGGCTGGTCCAAAGAAGCGACCGTTCCCGATAGGTTGGGTTTTGGGTGGAATTTTTGGCGCAATCCTCTTGTGTTGTGGCGGCTTGGCTGGGCTCGGCTTCTGGGGGTACAGCAAGGGAATGCAAGCCGCCGAAGAATCAAGCCCATTTGTTTCTTCAGTCTTAACCCAAATGAGCGATTCCGGCTACAAGTTCGAAGCCGTTGAAGCTCACTTTAACAAGACGAACTTTGGGGGAGTGCGGGCAAAGCAATTTCAAGTCGCGATGGATGCTTATCGGGAGAAACTAGGCAAGTTCGTCTCGATTGGCAAGGCTACTGGATTCAACGTTCGAACCTTTAATGGACGAACTACCCAAAGTGCAAGCTTTGATGCAACGTTTGAAAGGGCGGCCGCAACTGTCCGCGTTTCATTCACCAAGGAGAAGGATAAGCACTCAATCACTTCTTTTTACATCAATTCCAAGGCCCTCAATTGATGCCACCGCTCAAATGCAAAGGCCATTTGGAACGTAGTAAAGTAGATCCATGATGATTCGTATTGATGACCGCCTGACCCGGCCCGTGCCCCCAGCTCCTGTTCGAAAAACTGGAGACGATTCGGGCCCGACGAAACCCGATGTCACCAAGCCCGATGGTGGCAACGAGCTTTTGCGCCGAATGAAGAATATTGACCCCGATCAAGCGAAGAAATACCGCCAGCGGTCGGGCCAATGATTGACATTCAATCCAGAACGTTCGCCGAGTTGGTTGGTTTTGATGCTTCCGGCTTGGGGGTTTCTGCCAACGAAACCCACGCAACGACGGTTCTGGCGTTACGCTTCAAAGACGGCGTTTTGATGCTGGCTGATCGCCGAGCGACGATGGGCAACCTCATCATGTTCGATCACGCCGAGAAGGTTTTTGAGCTGGATGACGAGATGCTCATTGCGATTTCGGGTTCGTTTGCCAAGTCGGTGGAGGTGTGCAGATTTTTGAAGCACTCATTCAAATACTATCGGCGGGTAACACTCAACGAGCTTTCGGTGAAAGGAAAGCTCCAAGAAATCTCACGTACCCTGGCTCAAAATGCACCGGCGGCGATGCAAGGAATTGGCCTTTTTATCCCCATTGTTGCGGCATATGATCGCGAAACCGGCGATTTTTCGGTGCACTTTTTTGATGGGGCGGGTGCGGTCTTTCAGAACGGCTCGTATGCTTGTGCGGGTTCGGGATCAGAGAGAATTCGGGGTGTTTTTGAATATGTTGCCCGAACCCAAGGGCCTTGGGAGAGCAAGACTTTGAAGTCAACTTTGAAAGAAGGACTGCAAATGCTTGAAATCGCCGCCGATTTAGACAGCGCCACGGGCGGCTTCAGCAAGGTTCTTCCGGTGGCAAAGGTTTTGACCAACAAAGGCGTGGTGACCCTGCCCGATGCCGAGTTGGCTGAGTCTATATTGTCCCTTTCGCGGTAGAGTTCCGGTGTGGTTCTCAGCGGGTGGACGGTTGACTATGGCGACGGGCCTCTACCGTGCACCGTTCCTCACGCTTGGTGTCAAGATGTTCCTCTCGCATGGGAAGGGCCAGCGGTTTATCGCTGCTCCGTTTTTACCCCACATGGCCGTCAATTTCTAGTTTTTCATGGGGTGAGCTATCAGACTCGGGTTTTTCTGGATGACGCTGAAGTTGGTGTTCACGAGGGGATATGGGACGCTTTTTGGTTTGAGTTGGCCGGGGATGGTCGCGATCATCAGGTGAAGGTTGAGGCGGTTAAGAACGGCGGCGAGTCGTTCCCGGTTCGATCGGTAGCCAGCGGGTTCATTCCGTTTGTCTTTCACACGTTTGGGGGAATTTTTAAGCCGGTCGAGCTGGTTGCATCGCTTCCCGCTTGTCCAATGGCAAGTTTGTCCGGTTTTCGGGCGGAGGGAACGAAGTTCTATGCAAGCGGGACAAACCAAACCCACATTCCGTCCGCAAAATCTCAGGCTGAGGAATGGCTGGCCAAACGTGTGGGTGAGCCGACGTTGGCGGCATCAGCCGAGCCAGATGATGGGAGGGAGAAGCCAACCTACCTCCGCGGCGTCCTCACGTGGGGATGGTTTCCGGAGCTTGGTCACCTCAATCCCCCCGAAAACACAATACACAAAGAGATAGATATCGCCAAGAAATTAGGCTTTAACTTAATCAAGTTCTGCCTGTGGGTCCCCCCCCATCGGTACCTCGAACTCATGCACGAGAAAGGTTTGATGGCTTGGATCGAACTTCCGCTATGGGATCCAACCGATGACACTGAGTCCCAAGAAAAGATCGTGAAGGAGTTTGAGCGAATCGTTGATCAGTATCGCCACCACCCTAACATCGCCCTCTGGACTTGCGGCTGCGAACTTCATGCAACGACAACCGCGGCTTACCGAAAGCAGCTTTACGACCTCGTTAAAGCGCGCACAGGCGGTTTGGTCAAAGACAACTCCGGATCGGCCGAAATGTACGGTGGCGACCTGCGCGAGTATGGCGACTTTTACGATTTTCACCCGTATTGCGACACCCACTACTATCCCGAGGTTTTGGATTCACTTCAAAATGGCCCCCGGAAAAAACTCCCCATTTTGCTCGGTGAGTTTAATGACATTGACGTCCATCGCGACCTCGCTCGAATCGCCTCGGAGAGCCCTTATTGGGTCTCACAAGATGCGTTTCTTAACGACCAAGGAGTGCGCTGGCAGCACGATCTCCCCGCCCTCATCTCAGAAAATCGCTTTGCTCAAGTTCCCGACGAAAATCGGCACACATCCCTGATAGAGTCGTCGCGGCGAAAATCGGTCTTCATGAGAAAAATTGTGCAAGAAGCAGTGCGGGCCAGGGACGATATCGCCGGTTACGTCATAACCGGATGGCGCGATACGCCGATCTCAACGGCAGGCGTTATTGATGATTGGGAACAACCCCGATTCAGACCCGAAGATTTTGCGAGTTGGAACCGTGAGTCAAGCCTTTTCATCATCCCCTCGCGACGTCCGCCTTGGGTAAATGGCGGCAATCGTTCCGGTTGGATTGACCCCTACAACTGGTTCGAGGGGCGAGCTTTTTGGAAGATTGGCATTCACAGCGAGGTTGAGTTGGAAGGCAATCTAGATTGGGATATTTTGCATTTCAGTTGGAATGGTGATCGGCGCCCGAAGGGGAAGGTGGCACAAGGCGCGGGCTTGCCGCTCAAGATCAACTCGCTTGAGAGTACCGAAATCGGAGAGATTTCGTGGGACACTGATGAACCTGGCGGCTACCTGTTGCGAACGACCTTTTCTGGGGTGACCAATACGTGGCCGTTTTGGATCGTGCCCGAGTTTGATTCAAAAATCCCGCTGGGAGTCTCGGACAGACGGGGACTGCTGGCTGACCTCGCCCCTGCGCAATCGGCCAGGGCCTCCATCATAACCGACCTGGAGCCCATCGAATCAGGGGTCGCCTTCCTCCTAGATCGAGGCACCAGCCCGATGCCGTTTTGGCGTGAATGCGCGTATGAGTTTCTTCAAGGCTCATTCTGGGATTACATGGGGTACCGGGAGGCCTGGGAGCGGCTGCTGCCGATGTCAACGGATCGAGCCTTAGACATGGGGGCCATCCACGAAACGTGGCCAGATCGTGAGTGGGAGGTTTTGATGAACCGAATTGATATGCGAACTTACAAAGAGCACCCGATGCTAATCCGATCGGGAAACATCTTCGTGACCACTCTCAGGCCGTTTGGAGGCCTCGGAAACTGCCCGGCGGGAATCAGCCGCAATCCATCCGGCGCAGAATTCTTGCGCAAACTCATGCAACAGATATGATTCTAACGACCCTGCTCCTCAGCCAAGTGCTCATAAATGCGCACGCTCACAACGATTACGAGCACAAGCGACCGCTGTTCGACGCGCTGGACGCCGGCTTTACGAGCGTCGAAGCCGACGTTTTTCTCGTTAATGGATTGCTCCTGGTTGCGCACAATCGCCGCGATCTCAAGCCAAGTCGCACGCTACAAGCCCTTTATCTAGAGCCCCTTTTCAAGCGGGTGAAGGCAAACGGCGCCGTCTATGAAGGCCACGAATTCACGCTGATGGTGGATATCAAGGCCGACCCCGAGGCCGCTACTAAGGCCCTCATTAAAGAGCTCGAACCCTACCGAGCGTGGATTTCCACCTTGATCCCTCGCGCCGTAAAAATCGTCGTTTCCGGAGCTGGAGATCGAAGCGTAATCCAAGACGAGTCGTTTCGATTGCTTTCTAGAGACGGTGGCCCCGCCGACCTCGATCTACCCCGAAACCCCATTCTCGCTTGGGTCAGCGATAACTGGTCGAACCAGTTCAAGTGGGGCGGAGTCGGCCCGATGCCAGAGACGGAGCGTGAAAAGCTGAAGGAAATTGTTAAAAAAGCCCATGATCGAGGCTACAAGTTACGTTTTTGGGCTACGCCTGAGAGCCCGGCTGTCTGGACCGAATTGCGAAAGGCCGAGGTTGACCTCATCGGAACGGACAAACTTGGCGATCTCCGCGATTTTCTTCGGCGTCACCCGTCGAAGTGATATACTTCTTGCCTCCGCCTGCCCAGGTGGCGAAATTGGTAGACGCGCTAGTTTCAGGTACTAGTTCTCGCAAGGGAGTGAAGGTTCGATTCCTTTCCTGGGCACCAAATTTGCTTAGCCGGGGCCGGTGCATAGGTAGACTCGACGAGCTCCATGGTTGCTTCTTTACTCCTTTTTACTCCCAACCTTCAAAGAACGCCGAAACCGGAAAAGATCGAGGTTGCTTGCTACTACTTCGGCAACTACCACCCATCGGATGCTCGGAATGAGAAGGCTAAGGGCAAAGGGTGGTCGGAGTGGGAGTTGGTTAAGGCGGCCAAGCCGCGATTTCCCGGGCACGTTCAGCCCAAAGTGCCGCTGTGGGGATACACGGATGAATCGAATCCGCTGGCGATGGCGCAAAAGATTGAGGCAGCGGCGACTCATGGCATTGATGCGTTTATCTTCGATTGGTATCACTTTGAAGATGGCCCGTTCTTGGGAAGACCGCTGAACAACGGCTTTCTCAAGGCGCGCAACCGGAAGAAGATGAAGTTTGCCTTGATGTGGGCGAATCATGACTGGACGGATATTCATCCGTATCGTCGCGGAACCCCCCAAAAGCTTATGTATCCGGGAAAGGTCAGCCCGCCCGCTTTCGAGAAGATTTGCGATCACGTGATCAAGGATTACTTCAAGAATTCCTCATATTGGAAAATCGGAGGCAAGCCGTACTTCTCGTTCTACGAACTCACGAAGCTGCTTGATAACTTCGGCTCTGTTGAGGCAACCAGAGCCGCTTTGGACCGATTTCGCTTGAAGGCAAAGGCAGCCGGGCTACCCGGCTTGCACCTGAATGCCGTGGTTTGGGGTCAGCCGATTTTGCCCGGAGAGGGCAAACCAGCGGATACCGCCTTGCTGGTTAAGGACCTCGGATTCGACTCCGTAACCTCCTACGTGTGGATTCATCATGTGGGGCTACCGCAGATGCAAACCGATTACAACCTCGTTCGGGATCGCTACTTCGACTACTGGACCCAGTCCGCTTCGCAGTTCGACGTGCCCTACTATCCCAACGTCACGATGGGTTGGGATTCAAGCGCGCGCGCTGACCAGCGTGACGAGTTCGCCAACGTCGGCTATCCCTTCATGAATACAATCTCGGGAAACACGCCGGAACGATTCAAAGAAGCCCTCAGCCTGACCAAACAGCGGCTTCTTGGCAACAAGAACGGGCCAAAGGTTCTCAACATCAACTGTTGGAACGAATGGACTGAGGGCAGCTACCTCGAGCCGGACACGGTTCACGGAATGAAGTATCTGGAAGCCGTGAAGTCGGTCTTTCGGCCCTAACGTGGCCCCAGGTCGCGCAATCAAGCGGTACCATCCGACCATGTATCCGATGAAAGAGTTCTCCGAACAGGATCGGGGGAAAATTCTTGAGTTCATTCGCGAATACCCGTTGGCTTCAATTACAGCCATGGGCGAGGATGGGTGGCCGGTGGCTACTCATGTGCCGATTTTGATTGAGGAGCGGGGGGATAAGCTCATTTTGAGAGGCCACGTGATGCGTAAGACCGACCACTGGCAGGCGTTTTGCACACAACCAAGGGCGCTCGCGATGTTTCACGGGCCGAACTGCCCGGTTCTCGCTAGCTGGTATCCCGAAACCGATAATGGTGGTACTTGGAATTACATGGTGGCCCACGCTTACGGCACGATTACGATGCTCCCGCAAGAGGAGTTGATTAAAATTCTTAAGGAGCTGAAGGACTTTTATGAGGGAGCGGGGCCGGAAGCTTCCCCCTCCTCGCAGGGGAGGGCTGTGGGCCGAGCGAATTGGGGAGGGGTTCCGGGTGATTCGGCGAGCGAGTCGCTTTTCGACATGCTAAGCGAGGAATATCTCGCCAAAATGCTCCCCGCGATTCAAGCTTTTGAGCTTGAGGTTGACCGGTTGCAAGCGGTATTCAAACTCAGCCAAAACCGTGATGATTCGTCGTACGCAAACATTGTTCAGAAGCTCTCGGAGCGGGGCGGGTTTTCGGGCGAAGTCGCCTTGAAGATGAAAGCACTTCGGCCTGACTAGACTAGAGCGGAAAGATTGGGGCTAAAGCTGAGCCCTTCGGGGGCAATCTGCGTTACTCCACAGAGCACCAAGTGCGTATCGCAGCCCGCCGATCGACCAGCCTCGATGTCAGTTTCGATGCGGTCTCCGACGACCAGGCAATCCGTGTTTCTGATGCCGGTATCGGTAAGAATGAGCTCGACCAAGAACGGATTGGGTTTGCCTATTACCTCAGCTTTTCGATTCGAGCAACATTCCAGAGCCGCCACAATACTGCCCGCACCGGGAATCAGGACGTCGTTCTCGAGAGGATAACTACGGTCCGGGTTTGAAGCGACGAAGCGGCAGTTTGGGTTCCGAAGGCAAGCCATCGCGCGGGACAGTTTCTCGTAAGTGAACTGGCGATCAATTCCGACGACTACGGCGTCGGGATTATCATCGTTCAAAGCGATCCCCACCCTAGCGAGGGCCTCGACTAGGGCTGTCTCACCGACGACAAGTGCGGTGGAGACTTTGCCATGTAGGTGCCGAGCCGTGCCGACGGCAGAGTTCATCACTTCCTCGGGCGTCGCCTCAAACCTTAGGCGTTGAAGTTTCGCCGTAAGTTCGGCGATGGATTTTGAGGAGTTATTCGTTAGGAATCGAATCGTTGCTCCGCGCTCTCGAAGTTCGGCAATGGTCGCGATGGCGTGCGGCGTGGGTTCCTCGCCACGAAACAGAGTGCCGTCGAGATCGAAAACATAAAGGGGATAGGTTCTCATCCTTCTCGATCAAGGACGAACCGGACGACGCCTTGGAGAAACTCTTTTTCGACCGAATCGGGCAAACCCACAAGCGAAGATACAGCCATCTTGCCCTCGGACTCGGCTCGAAGTTTCCCCTGATCTAGTGCCCCACATTCACGCATCTTCCCCACGATATCATCAATTTCTTCGGTAGAAACCTGCCCGAATCTATCTTGAATAAACAGCCGATCTTCATCGGAGGCAAGAGAGTTAAACAAGATCAAGGGCAGCGTAGCGCAGCCCTCACAGAAATCGGTTGCCTTGGGCTTCCCGGTCTTTTTGTGGTCGCCAGTGTAGTCCAAAAGGTCATCCACCAATTGGAAAGTGATTCCCAGGTGGTGACCGTAAACCCCCAAGGCGGCAATCGTTGCCTCGTCCGCACCGGCAATCATGCCGCCAACTTGACAGCATGCTTCAATAAATGAAGCGGTCTTGAGACGCAAGATTCGAAAGTGTTCTTCCGCGGTTAGCTCAAAATTTCCACGGGTCGCAAGTTCAGCAACTTCGCCTTCCGCTAACTCTACTACCGCCTCTGAAACTGTTCGAATAATTCTAATATCGCCATCTCGACAGAGAATGGCCATGGCCTTTGAAAGCAGAACGTCGCCCGAAAGAATGCTCGCGGTATTGCCAAACTCGGTGGCAGCCGTGGGGCGACCCCGCCGGGTGGCGGCATGGTCAATCACGTCATCGTGGATAAGGGTCGCCATGTGGATCATTTCCATAGCCACGCCGATTTTTCGGGCCCTTTCCGGTTCAAACTCAAGCCCACATGCCCGGGCGGCCAACACAACCAAGGCTGGTCGCAAGCGCTTGCCACCAGCGGCGAGGGTATGCAATCCCACGTTCGCCACGAGCCCAACTTGGCTCTTCATGGCCGCGTGCAAGACTTCTTCAACGCGAATGATTTCGGCGCCGATTTCTTGAAAAACCTCAGGGCCGACTTTGTCGGTTAGGAGAGAGGGAGCAATCATGGCTTAGTCCCCCAATGAACGCAGATATTGCCCATAAAAAGATCACGATATCCGACATCAAAAAACCCGGCCCGCTCCATTGAAGCCTTTAGTGCTTCGCGATCTAAGAACCGATCCGTGCTTTGCGGCAAATAAGTGTAGGCCTCTTTTTTCCCGAACAGAGAACCTAAAACGGGCAATAGAGTGTTCGTTATCAAACGGGACACAAATCGGATCGGGGCAAATTTTGGCCGCGCCATATCGAGCGAAACAAACCGCTTGCCAGACTTGAGGACACGAAAAATCTCGCCATGAGCCTTATCAATGTTGGGCACATTCCGAATCCCCCAGCCTACACTCACTCCGTCAAGCTGGTTATCCCGAATCGGCAAGCTGCAAGCATCGGCCAAACCGAGCTGTGCTAGCGGGTCCTTCGATGCCGAAACAACCAACATAGGCGCGCAAAAATCCATGCCGATCAGTTTTCCTTCCGAGCCTACGATGCGACGGAGGGGTTTGAGAAAATCACCGGTGCCACAGCACAAATCCAGAACAGAATCGCCGCTGGAACACTTCAAACTGCGAGCGGCAAAGGATCGCCAACGTCGATGCAATCCGAAGCTGGCGAGCGCATTGCAGCGATCATAAGTGGGTGCTATCTCGGCAAACATGCCTTGCACAAGGGCGCGTTTTTCCTCGCCCTGGGCGGTCCAACTCTGTTTGGGTTCAGCTTTTGTCGCGGCCACCCCAGTAGTATATCACGAAGTTTCAGAACGCAGTGAAAGTTGTTTGCTTGAAGTCTCGAAAGCTATCTTCTTAGAGCTGACAAAATCGCGTCTTTGAGTGGTACCGCCTCTTTGGGATCAAAGCCGAACCACAACTGTTGGACAATGCCCTTCGCGTTGACCGCGTAAAGCGTCGGCGATCCGGGTGTGTTCAAGCGGTCAAAAACTGAGCCTTGCTTACTTGAATATGTGGGTAGTTTGGCAAGGTCGCGGGGGTTACCGTTATCCGAAAGCACAACCACTCGGCTTGATTTTGCGAGATCTGAGAGAAGGGCGCCCATGCGATTCGTTATCTCACACTCTTTTGCGCAAACCACGAACAAAGTTGGCTTTCCGTCCAATACCTTTCCCGACCATCCCGAAGCGGGGAATTCAGATCCGGGTTGAATTGGGAGGGTATCCCGCTTCAATAGTGTCATTCGGTAGCCGATCGGCGGCTCCAGATTTATCGAGGCGGGGTGAAACGCCCCATGATTTGAGAACTTAAAGTCCATCTTTACTCGCCCGGATACATCCGTAAACTCGTGCTTGTATCGCTGGATCAAGCCCGCTTCAGTTACCCAAATCTCGGCGATAACCTCGGGCCCAGGGGATGACATTTTGTAGACCGTCTTGCCACCAGACTTTTCCGATTGAACCGATAGCCTTTGCTGAAAAATCGAGCCAATATCTCCCATAAGGGCATACGGAACGCATCGGAACGAAAGGCCACTTAACGTTGAGTTGGTGAACTGAACACGGCCGATCGGGCCAACTTCGCAATACTGACGCGTCTTATGTTCGATCTCAATCGCGCCAGATTTTCCGACCATGAACTCGAAGTCATCGCCGTCGCCCTGAGCCCGCAATGAGACGAAATGGGGCTGTTTGAGTTCAAGGTGGGCTTTAACCAAGCCAATCGAGTTATGATCCAGCGTGAAATCCACGGAAAAGCCCGCACCGGACCTCGCGTCAATGCGTTTCAAGAGTTCTTCGGCTGTAACCTGCGGCGGGAGGGCTAGAAGGATTGAGCTAATCATGATCAGTTATACGTTCGAGGATGGCATTTAGCGCGTCATTGAGGACGTCTTGTTGCGATTGAGTGGCATCAATAACTCTATATCGGTTTGGATCGAGTTTGGACTCAGCTAAAAAGCCATTTCTAACCCGATCATGAAAATCAAGCGACTCGGAATCCAAGCGATCTCTCTTTGATTGCCTTTGGAGGCCCAGTTGTACCGGGAGATCAAACAGCAAGGTGAGATCGGGTTGAAGTCCGCCGGTTGCGTCCTTATTGAGGAGCCTTAGTCGGTCTAAATCTAGGCCGCGACCGTAGCCCTGGTACGCCAGAGTTGAATCGGCATATCGGTCGCATAAGACGATTGAGCCTCTCTCTAGGGCGGGCTGAATCAGGGTTGAGGTGTGTTGGGACCGGTCGGCTAGGAACAAAAAGAGCTCGCATCTTGCCGTAACAGCTTCGCCCTCTAAGAGGATAGCTCTGATCTTCTCACCAACATCGCCCGCCCCCGGTTCTCTCGTTGTAACGACGGAGTGCCCCCGCCCTTGAAGTTCGAGAGCCAACGCCTGGATCGCCGTTGATTTACCCGCGCCTTCCGGTCCTTCGAAGGTGACAAACATTACTCGTCAACTCGGGAAAAGTGAATAACCGTTACGCGATGAGTGGGCGTGATCAGGTCCCCGTAAAGGCGCGAGAGCATTTCAATAATGTCGTCCTGAGTGCGAAACTCGGGATTTTCGCGTTCAATATCACGCGGCGAGAGCTCGGCAATTGTTTTGACCTCCACTCGGTCGAGCATGGCGGAATAAAGTTTTTGGCGGCGCGCAAACCGGGCTCCGACTGTAATCCAGACGACCATCCCGGCCACGTATTTCTCAGACTTATCGCCGAGTCGGATTGAGACGGTCTTGCGGTTGTTGCGCAGAACGTCGCCGTAAAGATCAGAGTAAAAGTTGAGGGCAAACATGGCGGCTGGTGAATTATGGCTTACAATAATAGTATGCACCTGATCGCCATCGCGGGATTATCTTGCTCGGGCAAAACGACGTTGGCCCAAAAGCTGAGCCACCAGTTGGGCGCGCCGATCATAGCGCTGGATGATTACTACCTTTCCCTCTCCGAGTTTTCGTTTGAGGAGCGGACGAAGTGCAATTTTGATGCTCCGGAGATGTTTGATCACGCGCTGTTACTTTCTCATTTGAGTTTGTTACGTGTTGGGCGGCCGATACAGAAGCCCGTTTATGACTTCGTCACATTCATGCGCTCGCCCGAGACTCAGGTGATCTTGCCTTCGAGTCATGTGATTTTGGAGGGCATGTATTCGTTGCTTTGGCCTGCGATCAATGAGATCGCGGGGGTTCGGGTGTTCCTGGATGTTGATCCTTCCGTTTGCCTAGAAAGGAGGATTGAGCGGGATGTTTCTCAACGCGGCCGGACTCCAGAAGAAGTTCGCTGGCGATTTGAGCGGGATGTTATGCCGATGTACGAGAAGTTCCTTTTGCCGACTTTGCAATCTGCAACTCATGTTTGTGAAGGGTTGAGCGTCGCCGATGAAATGGAACTGGTCTTGTCATAACGCGCGCATTTCGTGTTGCTCAGGCATCGCATACGGTAAATCTGGGCCAATCCGCCGGTTTCTGCTTTCCCTCGGCGAAATCCACCATCAGATTCCCAACCCATGGGCCGAATTTGAAGCCGTGTCCTGAGCAAGGTGAAGCGAAAAAGACGCCCGGCGAGGACTCACTGAAAATGAAATCCTCGTTGTGGGTCCGGGTGTACAGGCAGGTTTTGATGTCGCTGATTTGGGGGTTGGCGATGCCCAATCGGCGTTGGGCGAAGTCGTGTAAGGCTTGAACGTGGCTCTCGTCTATAGGTGGGCGGGGTTCGCTTGGGTCCACCTCGGGACCGTCTCGATGCACTCCAAATTTGACCGTCTTTGAACCAGGTTCCGAAGGAAAACCGTAAACTCCATCGGGATGAGCCTCGATCCAAACCGGGCCCTTTCTCTCCTCGGGAATTTCTAGATAACCAAAGGTCTGTTGGATCACCTTGTTTGGTAGTCCAAACATTTTCTTCGCCCATGAGCCTGCGCACACGAGCACGGCATCGAAGTCCCTTTTGAGTTCGGTTGGATCGGCTCTCTCCCGTTTTACTTGGGCACCCTGCGAAAGGGCAAGGGCGAGAGAGAGCCGAACGGCGCGCTCGGCGTGAACCCAACCTCCGTCCCGGGAGTGAACCCCTACCTCGTTCTCGTGTATGAGTAGCTCGGGAAAAACGTCTTTCATCCCGGCGTGACCCAGCACTTGATGCTCTACGCCAAGCTCCGTTAGCCCTCGGATTTGGGTTTGGATGTCGGGGTTTTCAGCGTCGCCAAAAAAGACTAGGCCGCATTCAAACAGGATCGGTTCGCTTATCCTTGCCTGAAGTTTTTTCCACATCGGATAGCCCGTTAGCATGATCTCAGTGTAAAACGGATCGGGGTAAGCCTTGCGCACAATGCGCGAGCGCCCATGCGAGCTCCCGCGATCGTGGTTGATTTCAAACTGCTCGAAAACCGTGACTTCATGGCCTCGATCCGATGCGGCCAGGGCAGTACTCGAACCCATGATCCCGGCTCCGATGACGGCGATTTTCATGCGTTGGTCTCGGCGCGAACTTCGTGAAACCTGGCTTGGCCCCGTTTGACAAGCTCAAAACTCCAGAAACCAAACAACAAATAGTTCAGCGCGAGGACAACCCATTCATCCCGAAATCCAAAGGGAGTGAAGAGGATTGGCACTCTATGGGTTTCCACGTAAATAGTTAACGGTAAGCCCCACAAAATGGCCAATTCCGCAAAAAATCCCCACCAGCGGTTGCGGAGTATGCCATAGGCCGCAACTAACCCAACTGCGACAATGCTCAGCATAGCAAGTTCAAGCTTTAGCCCGTGGGGCTGGGCATCCGGAAGAGGCTTAATAATTCCAAGCCAGTTTGCAACAGTTACATAAAGCACAAGGCACGCCAGCATTACCTGCGAGATTAGACAAAGTATCACGCCCCACGACAACCAGGTGGGCTTTAGCTTCGATAGAGGCGATATGATCTCCCGTAACCGTTCGCGTGCGGTTGTTAGCACTTCGTAGTTTTACCATACGATCAGGTTCAAAACCTTGGGGCTGAGCCATCAACAACCAGGGCTGAGCCATCCACAACCGGGGCTGAGCCATCCACAACTGGGATGAAGCAACCGCAACTGGGGATGAAACAACCACAACTGGGGATGAAGCAACCACAACTGGGGATGAGCAACCACAACTGGGGATGAATGGGTCTCGCCCAGTTGTAGCTCAATCCTGCCGTGGGATGGGCGCAGATTCCCGCCAAGCTCTGAGCCGTTCACGCCAGACCCTTAACCGAGCCCCCGTCCGCCAGAAGATTCACTCCTGATATGTACGATGCTTGCGCCGAGCAAAGAAAAACCGTCGCCGCTGCGATCTCGTCGGGCTCTCCAATCCGACCCATTGGGTTCGTCTTGGCCTGTCGTTTCAGCGCTTCCTCCGGCGTAATCCCATCACGTGCCGCGATGATTTCGGCCAGGTGAATCTGCCGATCTGTCATCGTGTGGCCGGGCAAGACGCTGTTTACCGTTACGCAAAAGGGGGCGAGCTCAGTCGCTTGCAATCGCGTTAGCGCCATTATTCCCGCTCGCAAAGTCGAAGAAATCGGGAGCATGGGGCTTGGTTCTTTGGCGACAAGCGAGGTGATATGCACGATTCGGCCCCAGCCAGCGGTCCTCATTCCCGGCGAGGCAAGCCGCACCAATCGCACCACATTCATGAGAGTGGAATCAAATCCCGCTTGCCATTGCTCGTCCGTCATTTGATCGAGATTTCCTGCCGGCGGACCGCCTGTATTGGTGATGAGGATGCTTGGGATTCCCAGGTCGCGCACGGTTTGCGAATGCCAATTTTCAAGATCGGCGGCCTTGCTCACATCGCAAACATAACTACGGGCATTTGGGATTTCGACCAATGCATGATCCAGCGATTCTTGCGAACGAGAACAAATACTGCTCCGAACCCCTTCCGTGGCAAGCATCTTGGCTACTGCAAAACCAATACCCTTTGAGGCGGCGGCGACCATTGCGACTTTTCCATTTAGACCCAAGTCCATAGTGAAGTCTGGCATGAAATGAGCAGTGTGGGCCGATGCCGTTGCTACTACTCCGCGTCTTCGCGGGGAAGATATTCGAACTTGGTAAACCAAAGCATCGCCAATCCCAGCATAGTGGCACTGAGCAAGATCATCGTGATCCAGCTTTGGGTAGGGGTCAAGAGGTTGGTTCCCATTGCTCCCGACATGAAACTCGCTAAGGGGTTCGCATCGGTCGTGGGTGCGGGGCGCTCGCAAATAGCCTGCAAGTGACTCGTTATGGAGAGCTGATACATGCTCCCTTGCATGTTTGGCGCCATGGATTCCCATCCGAAAGCATAAAGCAGCGCGGCAATCATGGCCTTATTGATAACCAAACTAACAAAGACGAACAGCGAGCAATAAGCGAGAGAACCGATGATGATCCCCTTAAAATCTCTCAGCAAAAATTCATTTGAAAGGAACGAGCCGCCTTTGACCGCGAAAGAAACCGTAACGGCCGCAACCATTCCGATGGTGGCGGTTGCAGTTGCCGCTGCGAGGGTGCGCATTGCGATCATCTGATACCGTTGAATGGGCCGAGTGAGAAGGTAAACAATTGTCTTTTGTTCAACTTCCTGGGCGACAACTGAGGTTGAAAATATGGCGGCTACAAGCGACAGAAACCGGAAAACAAGCGATCCGCTTAGTTGCGGGTAAGCCTCGGTCGAGGGCGTGCGGCTATAAGTAACGAAAGCCAGCGCCATAGCATAGAGCACAACGCAAATGACCAGCCAAATCGCCATGCGTCGGAATCTGAAAAGCTCCTTAACCATGCTCGTGTAGAGGTAGGCGATGTTCATTCGTTCACCAAATAACGGAAGATGGATTCGAGATTGTTATCGGGGCTCGAAAACGCATCAACGGGCACATTGCTGTCCAGCATGAGGGTCGAAAGCTCGTTATAAAAATCGTTGGGCTGGCGGGTTCTTATCTCAAGGCCCTTTCGCGTGAATTCTAGCGACAAAACAAAGGGAAGCATGGCAAAATGGGCGGCGAGTTCGCGGGCTTGAGGCGAATCTATCCTCACGCGATGCGGGAATTTATCCATGAGCTCTCGAATCACCTTAAGATCGCCACTCGCTAGCAGGCGGCCACGATGCAAAAGCAAGATTGAACGGGTCATTTGCTCGACCTCGAACAAAATGTGCGAACTTACCAGAATCGTTTTACCTTCATCTCCGAGACGATGCAGAACATCAATGAACTCTCGCCGTGCGACCGGATCGAGACCGTTTAGGGGTTCATCCAGGAGAATAATATCGGGATTGCTTAGCATCGCTTGGGCAAGCTTAATGCGCTGACGCATACCCTTAGAGTAGCCGCCGATTTTGCGATCGCAACGATCCGACATCCCCACGGCTTCGATCACTTCAGTGGTCCTTTGCTTAGCCGCCGCCGCATCAAGTCCGTTCAGTCTTGCCAAGTGTTGTACAAACTGCCGCCCCGTCTGGTGCTCATAAAAATTGTCAATCTCGGGACAATAGCCGAGGTGCTTGTAGACTTCGGGGTTGGCAAACGGTTCGTGCCCATAGATTGTAACGGTGCCGGTGGTAGGGCGAATCTGACCCGTGATGAGGCGCATCATCGTGCTCTTACCGGCTCCGTTCATTCCAAGCAAGGCGGTGACACCGGGGCCGATGGTGGCGGTGACGTCATTAAGACCAATCACCTGCCCATACCAACGCGAAGCGTTCACAAGCTCAACACGATGGGCGGACATTGGCAATAGTTTAACTCGTATTGGTTTTTGTTTGGGTCTTTTGGGTTGGTCCTAGACACGCATTGGCCGGGGGGCAATGTCACACGTTTAGCTTCCGTAGGTTCGGATAGCGTAAAACACCGCCATCCCGACTCCATAAATCGCAACCGCGATTCGAAGTTTCTCCGGGTCAACCCGTTGGGAATATTTCCCGGCGAGGAATCCGCCTAAAATCGCGCCGACCGCCATTACGCATCCCGGCAGAAACAAGACGAGCCCTTGGGCCACAAAAATTGCCGAAGCAACCGCATTAATAATGAGGCCGAGCCAGTTTTTGACGGCGTTAATCTCATGGATGGTGCCGTCCATGAAGAGACTAAACGACGCCAGCATCATGATCCCCATGCCCGCACCGAAATATCCGCCGTAAACCGCGACGAGAAGTTGCAGAATCCATGCAGTCGCGCTGCTAATCGTGGGTTTTCCGAGGTGATCGTTCGCGAATTTCTTAATCTTAGGTTGAATCAAGAGGAGAGTCGCCGCTACCAGGAGCAAAATTGGGACCACGAAGTCAAAGACCCTTTTGTCGGTAGAAACCAAGAGCCAAGCGCCGCCAAAACTACCGATAAGGGTGGGGAGAATCAATAGGCGCATGTGACGCTTGCATTGATCGTAAAGGTTATTGAACCCGATTGCGCCGCCCAGCGAACCTGGCCAAAGCCCGAGGGCGTTCGTGGCGTTAGCCTCTTTGGAGGGGATGCCGAACCCGAATATCAGAGTCGGGAACGATAAGAGTGATCCCCCGCCCGCGACCGTATTTACAGCCGAGGCGACGGCCCCGACCGAGAACAAGACGGCCAAACCGAGCGGGGAGTCGGCCGTCACCTGATTGCGGCGACCAAATTCGCCATTTCGAGCACGGCGAGGGCGGCTTCGCGGCCCTTGTTGCCGTGTTTCAATCCGGCTCGATCAAGTGCTTGCTCAGCGGTATCGGGGGTTAGCACGCCCCAAGCGATCGGGACGCCGGTTTCTACTTGAAGCGACATGAGGGCTGATCCAACATCACCGCTCAAAAGCTGGGCATGGGTGGTTTGGCCCTGAAGTATGCAGCCGAGGGCCACGATTCCATCGGGCCGATTTTCTTTTCGATTTAGCAAGGTTCGGGTTGCAACCGGGATTTCCCAGGTTCCGGGTACAGAAACGACTTCGATCTCTGGCTCGCCATGTTGCATGAGGGTTTCAACGGCCCCTTCCAGAAGTTCCTTTGTGATTAGCTCGTTCCAACGGCTCACAACGATTGCGAATCGCTTCCCGTTCCCATCCATCTGCCCGCGAATTGGGTTCATTAACTTAATGTACCTGAGGCTTGAAGCCAGCTAATCCCTCTCCTCGCAGGAGAGGGCTGTGAGCGATAGCGAACTGGGGAGAGGTTCCGGGTGATCGAACGTAGCAAAAATCACAAGGGAGGTAGCGCCGCATCAAATCTATTCGGTATAATCCCAGTTCGCGCAAGCTCATGCCTGAATCCATGGCGAGCGGCGGGCGCGTGGCGCTGTCAATAAATAGACGGCAAAAGGATCGGGTTTGAATCATGAAAGTTCGTGCAAGTGTTAAGAAAATTTGCGATAAATGCAAAATCATCAAGCGCTCTGGAGTAGTGCGGGTGATCTGCATCAACCCGAAACATAAGCAGCGCCAAGGCTAAGGAGAACAAGAACTAAACAATGGCACGTATTGCAGGTATTGACCTCCCGCGAGATAAAGCAGTTCTCTACGCGATTCCCCTAATCTATGGAATCGGTAAGAACAATGCTCCCGCGGTTATCGAAAAAGCTGGAATTGACCCTCGCAAGAAGGTTAAGGAGCTAACCGAAGTCGAGGTCGCCAAGCTTCGTGAGGTTATTGACGCTGACTATCAAGTCGAAGGTGACTTGAAGCGTGAAGTTAACACCAACATCCGTCGCCTTATAGAAATCGGTTCCTACCGTGGCCTGCGCCATCGGCGCGGATTGCCCGTGCGCGGTCAGCGAACCCGTTCCAACGCTCGAACTCGAAAGGGTAAGGCCAAGACAGTTGCCGGTAAGAAGAAGGCTAAGAAGTAACCATGGCACGTAAATCAGTCAAAGGAAAGCAGAAGGAAAAGAAGAACATTCCCGTGGGAGTGGCTCATATTCACGCCTCCTTCAATAACACTTTAATCACAATCACCGATCCCCGCGGTAACACCATTAGTTGGGCTAGCGCTGGTTCGGTTAACTTCAAAGGAAGCCGAAAGGCAACTCCGTTCGCGGCCCAGGTCGCGGCCGAAAAAGCTTCTCGTGCTGCCCAGGAGCATGGCCTTAAGAAAGTTGAAGTTCATGTAACTGGCCCCGGTGGTGGTCGAGAGACGGCGATTCGCTCGCTTCAGGCTTCTGGTCTGGAAGTCAGCGCGATCATTGACAAGACTCCGCTCCCTCATAACGGTTGCCGCCCGCCAAAGCGACGCCGCGTCTAAACGATTTTTCCCAACCTAAGAAACCTATGCCACACATTCAAACCCTCGAACTCACCGCTGAATATGGAAAGTTCGTGCTCGAGCCTCTTGAGCGCGGATATGGCCAGACGATCGGGAACGCTCTTCGAAGAGTGCTCCTCAGCTCAATTCAAGGTTCGGCTGTTAGCGCCGTCCGCATTGATAAGGTGTTTCATGAGTTCGCCCCGATTCCGGGCGTACGTGAAGATACCACTCAGCTTATTCTCAACCTAAAGGACATCGCCATTAAGTATGCGAACGCTGACGGTCCTCCAACGGAAGACAAAACGCTTCGGATAAACGTGAAGGGCCCCGGTCAAGTAACCGCTGCCGATATCGTTTGCCCCGATGGAGTTGAGATTGTTAATCCTGAACTCTATTTGGCAACGATTAGCGATCCCAAAGCTAGCCTTTCGATGGAAATGTATTGTGGCTGGGGAACTGGCTACACTTTGCCTGAAAAGCAAGACCAATACAAAGGCATCATCGGAGTTATTCCGGTTGGGGCAATGTATACACCGGTCAAAAAAGTGAACTACACGGTTGAGCAAACTCGTGTGGGAATGCGAACCGACTTTGAGCGCATGGTGCTTGAAGTTTGGTCAAACGGTGCCGTTTCGCCAAACGATGCGGTTTCTCAATCTGCTCACTTGCTTGCGAAGTTTTTCCACCTTTTCTTCGACCTCGGTCAGGCTGGTTTCGAAGCCGACTTTATGGAAGAGGAGTCTACACCTGAACTTGCGAACATCCCGGAGATGCGAATCGAAGAGATGGAGTTCAGCCAACGAACCTTCAACTGCTTGCGACGCGCCGGCCTTCTCACTTTGAGAGCCATGGCGACGGTCAGCGAATCTGACTTAACGAGCATTCGCGGTTTCGGCAAGAAATCGCTTGTTGAAGTTCGCGACAAACTTAAGGAGCATGGCCTTGAGCTTAAGCCACCCAAGGGCGGCTACCGAGCGATTGATCTGCTCGATGATGATGAGGATGACGATTTCTAATGACCCACCGTATTGACCGAAGAAAACTTGGGCTTCCAAGCGACCAACGCCGCGCGCTTCTGACGAATATGACTCGCCAGTTCATTCGCCATGGGTACACCAACACAACTTTTGGCCGGGCCAAAGAATTGCAGAGATTGGTTGAAAAGCTGATCACGATCGCCAAGGACGATACGCTTACAGCTCGACGGCGGGCTCGAGCTGTCTTGGTTGGGCACTCGGCCAGTACGCCTAGAGAAATGAAAGCTCTCGCGGGCAAAACGGATACCGAGAAGCTGATGATTCGTCAACGAATGAGCTTAATCAACGGTGAAGACCTCGTCAAGCACTTGTTTGACAACGTTGCGCCTCGTTACAAAACTCGACCGGGCGGATACACGCGACTGACTAAGACCGGAAGGCGAAGAGGGGATGGCGCTCAAACCGCTGTTCTGGAGCTTGTCGACTAGAAGAGTAAAACTAACCGTCAGGTATGACGGAACCGATTTTCGCGGCTGGGCCGCGCAACTTGAACAAAGAACTGTTCAAGGCACATTGAAAGAAGCCGTTCGCCAGGTCTCAGGTGAAGATGTTGAGATCGTAGGAGCAAGCCGTACCGATAGTGGTGCCCACGCCCGAGGGCAAGTGTGCCATTTCGATTCGGCAAAACCCGTTAAACACTGGTATCAAGCTTTGAACCGAGCGTTGCCGATGGATGTTCGCGTTGCAAGGGTGGAGTTGGTGGCAGACACGTTTCATAGCCGATTTTCGGCCGCAGATCGTTTCTATCGCTACCGAATCTTGAGTGATGTTTCTGATCCTTTTCGAGGAAGATTTGCTTATGTGAATCACCAAGTTTTGGATTTAGATCTTATGAATCGAGCCGCCGGTTTTCTGGAAGGAACGCACGATTTCCGGGCGTTTACAGAAGAACTGGATGATAGTGTTGATAACACGATTCGAGAGTTATTCTCAGTGAGCGTGAGTAGGGTTAGGAATGAGGTGAGAGTTGACATCGTTGGAACCGCTTTTTTGAGGGGAATGATGCGACGAATCTCAGGGGGACTCTTTGAAGTTGGGCGCGGAAAGCGCTCACTTGAAGGGTTCAAAATGCTCCTTAGCGATCAAAAACAAACTCTTGAATGGCCGGTGGTTCTGCCTGCTCGTGGACTTACATTAATGCAAGTTCGCTACGGTCGGCACCCACGCGATAATCGGTTTCCGAAATGAAAGACAAATTGAATATCGAGGACCTAAACAATGAATAGGACAACAACAGTTAAAGAAGGAACAATCGAGCATAAATGGTATGTGGTTGATGCAACGGGCATGTCCGTAGGTCGCCTGGCGGCTCAAGTCGCCCAGGTTTTGCGCGGGAAGAACAAACCCGCGTTTGCCTACAATGCCGACTGCGGAGATTTCGTGATCGTTATCAACGCAAGCAAAGTTGTCTTGACCGGCAATAAGGCCGACGAGCTACTTTACTGGCACACCGGGTGGCCCGGTGGAATCAAAAATGTTTCACGAGGTACGTTGCTTGCAAACAATCCCGCTAAGTTGGTCGAAAAGGCCATTTGGGGAATGACTCCGAAAACCAAACTCGGACGAGCAATCATTAAGAAACTAAAAGTTTATCCAGGCGCGGATCATCCTCATGCCGCCCAAAACCCGCAACCACTGAAAATCACCAAGGACTAAGAATGGCTAAGACAGAAACGTACTACGGCACCGGACGACGAAAGAGCGCGATCGCGCGCGTATGGGTCTCCCCCGGCGAAGGCAAAATCACCGTCAATGGACGCGATTTCAAGGAATACCTTGGTCGGCCCGTCCTTGAAATTCTGGTTAAGAGCCCATTAGTGCGTCTGGCTATTGAAGAAAAATTTGACGTCCGCGCCACCACCAAGGGTGGCGGCATCTCCGGTCAGGCCGGTGCCCTCAAGCTAGGTATCTCACGGGCTTTGCTCGAAGTTGATTCCGAGTTCCGTTCACCTCTGAAGAGTGAAGGAATGCTTACCCGCGATTCCCGCGTTAAAGAGCGTAAAAAATACGGTCGAAAGAAGGCACGACGTGGCTTCCAGTTCGTTAAACGATAAGGTCTTTTCCGGTAGCATCTAGCTAAATGATAGAACCCCTCGCGTATCGAGAAGCGGGCGTTGATATTGATGCGGCGCAGAACGCGCTCGCCGCGGTGCTACCAGCTATCAAGGCAACCTACACCGAGAACGTCGTCGCTGGTGTTGGCGGATTTGGGGGTCTTTTTAAGGCAAGTTTCCCTGGCATCGAATCCCCGATATTGGTCAGCTCGATAGACGGCATTGGCACAAAAACCAAGGTCGCCGCCATGATCGGCGATTATTCGGGGCTGGGGCATGATATCGTAAATCACTGCATTAATGACATCCTCTGTCAGGGCGCAAGGCCGCTGTTCTTTTTGGATTATTACGGCACTTCTCGCCTGAGCGGGGCCGTGTTTCAGCAAGTAGTTGGGAGCATTGCCGCTGCTTGCTCCAGCGCTGGGATTGCTTTGCTTGGCGGCGAAACCGCCGAAATGCCGGGGGTTTATCACGATGATGAAGTGGACATCGTGGGCGCGATTATTGGGGTTGTAGATGCTGAAAAACGCCTGCCTCGCCCCAAACCGAACCCGGGCGATGTGGTGATTGGAATCGCCAGCGACGGTCTTCATACGAATGGGTTTTCGCTCGCTCGCCGAGTTTTGTTTGAGCGTGGTGGATTATCAGTTCGAGATGAGGTTCCGGGGTTGGGGTCAACGATCGGGACCGAACTATTGCGCCCTCATCGTTGCTACTTGAATTCAGTTTTTCCACTCCTTGAGGATTTCCCTGGAATCTATGGGATTGCGCATATCACGGGTGGCGGCTTAGTTGAAAACTTACCGCGAGCCCTTCCAAGTGACGTTCAAGCCATTATTGATCGAAATTCCTGGACGCCTTTGCCCATTTTTAAGCTGATTCAATCCACCGGTCTGGTTGAGGACAGCGAAATGTTCCGCGCGTTTAACATGGGAATTGGGATGGTCTTGATCGTGGATCGCGAAATGGCTCCGGGGGTTGTACAACGGCTAAACCAATCCGGCGAAGCCGCCGCAATCATCGGCCAGATTCAAACTGGCCCCAACGACGTGCAGATTGTATAAACCTGCCAAAATCTAAGCATGGCCGGCCACTCCAAATGGAAAAATATCCGACTCCGCAAAGGTAAGCAAGACGCAATTCGCGGGAAACTCTTTACCAAGCTCAGCCGCGAGATCATCGTGGCGGCCCGAGCGGGCGGAAGCGACCCCGACACGAATGCGCGCCTCCGGGTTGCAATTCAGAAAGCGAAAGAGAATAGCGTCCCCGTAGAAAACATCAAAAGAGCCATTGACCGTGGATCGGGTGCCGTGGAGGGCCTGATTTATGAAGAACTCACCTATGAGGGCTACGGTCCCGGCGGTTCGGCGATCATGCTGGAGTGCTACACCGAAAACAAAAATCGCACTGTTTCTGAAGTGAGGCATGCGTTCACAAAACATGGCGGTAATCTTGCCGAAAACGGCTCGGTCGGATGGCAATTTAAGCATGTCGGCGAAATCACCGTTGCCCGTGCAGGATTGGATGAAGACGAGTTCACGCTGCTCGCTCTAGATGCGGGTGCCCTGGACGTATCTTCTGACGAAGATTCCTTCATCGTAGAGACGGCGGCTGATTCGCTCCACATTACAAATGATGTCATGGAAACCCATGGTATCCGCGCAAGTGAAGTTGTTCTCACGTACATTGCAACGAACAAAGCGGCTCCAACAAATGACGATGTACCCAAGCTTCTAAAGCTTCTCGACGCCCTGGAAGACTTAGACGACGTGCAAGAAACTTACGTTAACGTTGACATTACGGAAGAAATGATGGGTGACTAAGCTAGCAAAGTTTGTTAGGCTGCCGAAGACTCGCATTTGTTTTAGAAATTTTTAGCGATGTTTCCGTGCAATAGAGTATAACTGTAGGTATGCGAGTAGCTGTAGTTGCAAAAAATGCGTTAATGCGCGATGGGCTCATGAGCCTATTAATGAATGATGGGAATTTACAAGTTGTTGGCGGGGGCGAGTTTATTTCGCATGCCGCTGGCCTCTTGTCGGACATGGGCTTGTTGGTTGTTTCGGCTGATGGTTTAGAGGTTGACGACTGGATCACTCTTGGCGAACTCCGTGCTTCGGGCCGAATCAAGGTGATCCTGATCACCGCTCCTGATTCGCCGAGTGCGTTCAAGGCTGCTGACGTCACCACCCGAACGGTTGATGGCGGAGCCGCCCTCATTGCCGCCGCCAAGCGCTTCGGAAGCCTGCGAACCGAGGTTCCAATCAAGGCGAGCGTTGGTATGGTCAACGATTCGAGCTCGGTCTATACGCGAAGCCGACGTGGTCTTACGCGACGTGAGCTCGAAGTGGCCAAACTGGTTGCACAGGGAATGTCGAACCGCCGCGTTTCGCAAACTCTTGACCTGCAAGAGCAGAGCGTGAAGAACCTAGTTAGCTCGGTTATGCGAAAGCTCGGTTGCGAGAACCGCGTTCAAGTCGCCCTTAAGCTGACCGGACAACCGACGTCCATCGAAGAATAATCGCGTGAAGCAGCGGGTTCTAACCGCGCTCGTGGGGATTCCTCTAGTTTTGGCTGCGTGTTTTTACACGCAGCCTTGGTTTTTCGGGGCTATCGCGTTGGCGGCGGCTGTTATTGGTTGCTTGGAGTTGGGGAAGCTGTTTGAGGCTAAGCCACCTCTGCTAGGGGCGATGGTTATTCCCTTCGTGCTGGTTTTTAGGGATGCCCCATGGCCTCCCATTTTGCTCGCTCTGTGGGCCCTTGGCGTTGCAACTGCAGGACTAAGAGGGCTTTGGGTCCACATTGCTTCACTTTGGATTGGGGCGCCCTTAGCCGCGATGCTTTTACAGCACCAACTATACGCGAACGGTGATTGGGAGTTCAGGAATTTGATATTACTGACGTTGATCCCCTTATGGATTGGCGATTCTCTGGCGATTTTTGCGGGCAAGGCCTTTGGCAAGCACCCCCTAGCTCCTTCCATATCCCCCAAGAAGACCTGGGAAGGGGCGGCGGCTAATCTGGTCGGCTGCATCCTTGGGGCCGGAGTCACCGGCTATCTGATTCAAATTCCCCTATCGTTCGCGCTTGGATGCGGCCTGATTAGCGGAACGTTGGGACAGATCGGCGACCTCTTTCAGAGCTCGCTCAAGCGGAAGGTGGGGGCAAAGGACTCGGGATCGCTTTTGCCTGGTCACGGTGGCATACTTGATCGCATTGATTCGCTCCTCTTCACCGCCATACCCATTTACATGATCCTCTACTACGCTTCCAAGTAAACTCTCACTATGCTTGCCGTTGAGACCGTTGACCTGAGCAAAGTGTACGTCTCAACCAAGAAGGCCCCCGGCATTTTGGGCTCTCTAAAAGCACTCGTCAGCTCCGAAAAGAAGGAAACGATCGCCGTTAAGGACGTGAACCTGCGCATTGAGCAAGGCGAGCTCGTCGGGTTTTTGGGGCCAAACGGAGCCGGCAAGACCACTACCCTCAAGATGCTCAGCGGGATCCTCTATCCAACTTCGGGAAAAGCCACGGTGCTTGGCTTTGAGCCTTTCGCCCGCAAGAATGAGATGCTTCGCCAGATCGCGCTGGTCATGGGAAACAAGAATCAGCTCTGGTGGGATCTGCCCGCTTGGGATAGCTTTATCGTTTTGCGCGAACTCTATGAGATCGAGGAGAAAGTCTTCAAATCTCGTATGGATGCCCTGGTAGAAACCTTGCAGATCAAAGAGGTGCTCCACACTCAGGTGAGAAAAATGAGCTTGGGCGAGCGCATGAAGTGTGAACTAGTCGCCGCCCTGATTCACGCTCCTCGGGTGCTTTTTCTTGATGAGCCCACACTTGGTCTTGACGTCGTCTCCCAAAAGAAAATGCGCGAGTTCTTGCGTGAAATGCACCGATCGGATGGTTCAACCATCTTGCTGACGAGCCACTACATGCAAGACGTGGTCGAGCTTTGTGATCGGGTCGTGGTGATTGATAAGGGGGCCGTAGTTTTCGAAGGAACGTTGGATCGGCTGACCGAGCAGTTCAGCGACACCAAAACCGTGATTTTGACTTTGGAATCCGAAGTTGAAAAGGACGATCTGGAAAAGTACGGCACGCTAGTCTCCTTGGATGATGGCGTCGCCGTGCTAGAGGTCAAGCGCACTGAGACGGCTGCAATCGTTTCGGCGGTGTTACAGAATCTGCCCGTGTGCGACGTTAAGATTGATGAACTCAGCATGGAGGAAATCGTCCGTCGGCTCTTTCAACAAACGCCGGTGTAATCCCCGGCAAACCCAAAATTCGCGCTAAACTCCACGAATGCTTCTTCCGGTCAAGACCAAGAACCCGCCAGAAACGACGCCCTACGCTACGATTGCCTTGATGCTCGTGAACTTGGTTGTTTACGTTTTTACAACAAATGGTCTGGTGATTCACAAAGAAATCGCCATCCAATATGGACTTTCCGGGAATAACAACGGCATTTTCAACTGGGTTTCGAGCGCATTTCTGCATGGCGACATCATGCATCTCTTGGGCAATATGTGGTTCTTTTACTTGGTCGGCTTCGCCGTTGAGGGGCGGTTGAAATGGTGGAAATATCTCATCGTTTATGCCGCATCGCACTTAACCGGCAGCTTGCTTCACTATCTCTTCTTTGCTCAATCGAAACCAGAAATTCCAGCCTTCGGAGCGTCGGGAGCGATTATGGGAGTTATGGGCGCCGCACTCTTTATGTTTCCCTTCAGCAAGGTGAAATTCGTATTTGGCCTGGGTTGGCTGTTCTGGACTACCTTCGAGTGGCCAATGTGGGGGGTTACACTCTATTACCTGGGCATTGATCTCTTCTTCTTGCTGATCAATCTTGAGTCAGGAACGGCACATTTCGCTCACCTCGGTGGAGCGGCCGGTGGGTTCTTGATGTGCATGGCATTCTTGCCTCAGCGCGACTCAGTCGAAGCGTCAGAGGCGAAATCCATGGTAAGCGACGCCGGTAGCGACTATAGCATTATCACCGCGAGGGAACTCGCGGATATCGCCAAATCTGCTCCCGATGATCCGTTCGTTGCACTGCATTGGATGCACCGCTCGCTTCGCGATCCTTATGGCGTGAAGCCGGAGTGCGCAGCGACGTTTCACCGCCTCTTGCCGCGAATGATGCGTGAAATGGATGAGCCTGTTTCTATTGGGATTTGCATACTGGGCTCTCCCGGCGGAGTCCCGGTTGAAGTTTTCTTGCAGTGCGCCCACAAAGTGGAGATGCAGGGCCAATATGCGATGGCTGTCCAACTATTCGATCGCGCCATGAGTCATCCTAACGCCCGTCCTTCCGAAATTGAATCAGCTTTGTTCCGCATCGCAATTCTCAGCGAAACCGCTCTCGGGAATCCCCAGAGGGCATTTGCTACCTATCAGGAGATCGTCAAACGGTTTGGTATCAGCCCCATGGCGGATCAGGCTCGTGCTCGAGCCGCGGATATGGCGCGGCGGGGATTCAGCGGCTAGAGTTGCCTTTCAACTTGCCACGCTAACCCGCCGGGTAACTTTGCCGATGAAAACTCGATGTGAATCACCCTTCGATGGGAGGGCGTTAGGGCCTTGCTGGAAGCATGGAAGGTAAGGGGTTTCATCAGAATCACATCGCCGATCTCGGTGGTGCAAATCACTTCCTTCAAGAGTTCAGCGGAATCTGGCCCTGGTCGTAAGCCCGACAAATGACTGCCTGGAATCGCTCTGAGTGGTCCGTTCTCCATTCCGCATGGATCAAGATGAATTCGGACCGCCAAACACTGCTCAAGCACCCATGCGGGGGGCTGGCAATGCGATACCCCCTCTTTCTCCGACCAGGCGCTGAACCCCTCAACTTCGATCCTACGGCTCAAGGCTATCTTTTTGTCTTGATGCCAACCAAGGTTCCAATTCGTCGAGGCATTCTTGTCAAAGAGGATGGCTCGAATGGGGATGGAGTTTGGCCCAAGGTCCTCGCCGACCCAACTCATAATATTGCGGTTTGCCGCGAGTTTTCGGCACTGAGGCAACGTAAGGAGATTGCGCGTTCCCGCGGAGTTCTCTAGGGAGGGAATCCAGCGCATCATCCCCTGGATTTCATCCAGCGTGAACATGCCCGTCAAGATTTCGAAGCCCTGCAATTGTAAGGCACCCATTGAGCGGAGCATACCGAGATCATGCACTCTCGAACTTCACAGGCTAAAATTCCAACTACAACGGGGCTTAAAAGTGGCGGCCTCAGAGGGACTCGTACCCCCGGCGCCCTCCTTAGGACTGAAGAAAGATAGGTCGAAAAGCCTCTTAGTCGAGTCTGCGGATGTCTCAGGAAGTCTCACGAAATCCAGGGGCTAAGACAGACGAAGTGAGAGTCCGCCGGGCGGATCCGGTGTGCCTCTGAAAGTGTCGCTCCATGCGCGGAGCGCTGGCTGGACAACGTCCTCACGATCTTCGACGGGAGTGGCTCGGATTGGAGCTACCACGCCTTGCGCGCCGGTTGGACCTTGTGCTCAGCTTGCACTCTTAAGGGGGCAACGGAACGAATGGTCGCCCGAACCCACTTCCCGGGACGTCGCATCCGGCAGGACAACCGTCGCCTTCGCGCCTCTGGGAACCTGGACTCGAAGCCGGAACTCGTCCTCGTCCCTCTCCCAACTGATTCTCACGCTCCCCCTCGGAGTTGGGATCGAGCCTTTGGCCCACTCCAGATCGCAGAGCGAGGTCTGGATCCGAACGTGCCGGTAGCCCGGAGCCTGCGGGGAGACGCCGAGGATTCGCGCGCTCATCTGATAGGTTGGAGTGCATTGCCAAGCATGGCTGTAATCTCCACGATCCCACATCTCAGTGAACGTCTGAGTGTCGGGAACCAACTTCCATCGGCGCATCTGCCGGGTTGCCCAGTCGTTAAAGAGGTCGGTTCGATCAAGGGCTTCGAACGCGAAGTGCATAAAGTAGGGCTGGCAGTTGGCGGGACCGCTTTCCATCACCTGCGAGAGCACTTGCCGGGCATCTTTCTCCGGCACGAGGCCATAGGCGCAAGCCAGGATGTTCACTTGGCTAGAGAAGGTCTCAATGGGTTTGTCTGCCGGGAGCCAGCTTCCAAGAGGCGATTGCGATTGCCCAGGCTTTCCATCGCGGAAGAGCTGTTTGGAGGCCGACCAGAGTTCCCGGTTGAAGGCCTCGCGGACGCTGGCCCGTCTGTCCATGCTGCGCTGCCTCCGAGCCGAGTCGCCTAGCAACTCCGCGATCTGGACGATATCGTCGAGGGCTCGGTAGTAAAAAGCCGTCAGAACGCCTTGCCCGATGACCGCCGGGGGGTGGTGCAGGTTGAAGCCCTCGATCTCTACCCAGTCGATGAACATGAAGTTGGGGGGATTCGAGACGAGACCGTTCGGTCCCCGCCAGGTTTCCCAAGTGTCGACCAAGCCAAAGGCGGTTTGCGCTAACTCCTCGATCAGGCTCCGATCGCCGGTGTGTTGCCAGTAGTCTGTCAACATCTGCAGCCAGAGCAGGGCGTAGCTGGTGTGGAATACCTTGCTCTCCCGATTTCGGATGATCTGGGCGTACTTCCGGAGGTCTTGCCTGGCCAGCCCCGCCTCGCCGAAGACGTTGTAGCTGATGAGCGCTTCGATCAGGTAGTCCCCTGGGTCGCTGATGGGCTCCTGATGATGTGGCGAGTCCAGATGGTGCGTCTGCATGCAGATCTGGGTGGACCATCTTCCTGCCTTCCAAATTGCGTTGAGCGATGAATCGTTGCACTCGAACTCCCCTCGGTACCTCACCGGGTAGGAGCGGAAGACCGCGCGGACTTCCTCGATCTCGATCGGGCTGGACACTCCCGTCGCCTCGATGTTGATCGTCGAGAAGCTGTCGAAGAAGGGCACCTCGAAAGTCTGCCGGCCCTTACCAAGCACGAGCCGAATCGCCCGGTGGAAGCCCTCGCTGTCCCTCTCGTTCGGCATGAGGGTCAAAACCGCGCCCTCCCCGCCGTTGACTCGCAAGACGACGTGAGCGCTCAGGACCCGGTCGAAACGTACCGAGAATCCGCCAGGGGCTGTGAACCGAGGCTTGCCCTTCACCGTTGCCCCTCCGTGGATCCGGCTGTAACCCATCGCGGGATAGGTGGCTTCCATCGGAGCCGGAATCTCGCTCTGCAAAATGGGTCGCTCCGCTTCCTTGGCCAAGATCGCGGGTCTCCAACCGTCGCCTCGCCCCTCCAGCCACTGCTCGCTGGACCCGTCTCCCCGCAGGGTAAGGAACTCGCCCCGGCCGAATAGAGGCTCGCCATCCAGAGCCGCCCGGAATCCTAGATTTGGGTTGGGACTTGCAAGCCACGACTCATCGGATCCGATCCGGAGGTCGTCGAGGTCCGCCTCCACCCAAAGTCCGGGCTTGCCCAAACGCCCCTCGCTCTGGACAAGCGGACGCGAGACCACCTCGACGGCGATCGCATTGACGCCCTTCTTGATCCAACGTCTCACGTCCATCACGTCGTACAGCCAGGGCCCGGTCGGGCCGATGTCGTAGTCTCGGCCTATGTCGGCTGGGCCTCGCGCGACAATCTGCCCGTTGATGTAGAGCCGGTAGCTGCATTCGGACGTGATGCGAACCACCGCCCGCCCCGGCGCCTTGGCGCACTCGATCCTTTTGAACAAACGGACTGCGCCAGGGTCGCCTTCCGTCCAGATCCAGCGTCCCGTCTTGTTGGGAGGGCTCATCTGCGGCATCACGGCCATGCCCTCGACGCGCCCGGGGCCTACGGAAATCCGACCTCGCGGCAAAGGGATCGGTCCGAGGTGGGCATTGGACTGGCTCATGGTGACAAAAAGGATCAGACTTGCGAACATAGGAGGAAACGCCTCACTTCTAGTCGAGCTTACACGACGCGCAACCCGACGCGCAACGCGACGGTTCCTGCCCTCCTTAGGACTGAAGAAAATAGGAAAACCTCTGATTCGAGTTTTCGGATGTCTCAGGAAGTCTCACGAAATCCAGTCGAGCTTGGGCCAGCGCAGGGTATCGTGTGAAAGGGCTGGCTGATAATGAAAGTTGCGATTTTTGGTGCCACGGGTCGAACCGGCAAATTATTGCTTGAGGAAGCGGCTGGCCGCGGCTGGGATATCAATGTTCTCGTCCGAGATCAAGCGAAGCTAAACGCCGCAGATGGGGTTTCCGTCGTTGTTGGGGACGCACGATCTCTTCCAGAAGTGACTTCCACAATCGAAGGCGTGGACGCCGTGTTCAGTTGTCTCGCGATGTCAGACATTTCCGTTCCGGCGACGGATCTGTCGGACAGCATGAACACGATCATTCGTGCCATGCTTGAACAGGGCGTTCAGCGGATAATTGGCATTGCTTCAGCCGGAGAGTTAGACCATCCCGAAGGGGGTTATCGCAACAAAGAAGGGCTCCCAGATTTCCTGCGATACGTGTCGGCCGACCAGATCCGCAGCTACGAGGCGCTACGAGACTCTGGGCTAGAGTGGACTCTCATGTGCCCTGGGTGGCTTCGAGAGGATATCCCGGCGGGGCGTTGCCAGTTCGAGTTCGAGGACCTTCCAATCGGGAGCGAGGAAGCGAGCTATGCCGATCTCGCCCGGACCATGGCCGACCTCGTCGACCGACCAGAGTCCTTCAGGAAACGAGTCGGTATCCTGAGTTTTCGGTAAAACACGTTCAGAACTTGCGGCTCAATAATCCGACGGCCAAGTGACTTTGGCGGCCTCGGAGGGACTCGAACCCCCGGCGCCCTCCTTAGGACTGAAGAAAAATAGGTCGAAAAACCTCTGATTTGAGTCTACGAACGTCTCAGGACGTCTCCCAAAATCCAGTGGCTAAGAGAGACCAGTTGAGAGACCGCCTTAGGATAAAAGGGCTTACGTACGAGTTGAGGTTTCCTTCTTGAAATGAAACTCAATGGTCGGCTTGTGGTTGCCGGAGGCAGACGGCCAGACCCGATACCGCAGCGTTCTCCGGGGATCGAATTCAATGCTTTGCTTCCCATCGGTTGTTCCGCTATCCCGGTGATCCTTAAAGTCGAAATTGAGCTTTCGTCCGCCTGCAGGTGTGACGTCTCCTTCTGTGACGACCGCCCCCCTGGTTTGCGGATCGACCGACAACCCGAGCCAACGTAACTTTCCTTTGCCGGTGTGGTGATAGAAATACAGATCCGTAACGAGCTGCCTCTTTTTGACGTCAATGGTCGTGAGTCGGCCGATGATCATGTCGGCGTCGGGGATGTAGCGAAACTCCATACGTCCCCCCTTGTCGCTCGATTCCCAAACGCCGAGGAGTCCCGTCAACGGCTTAAGTAAGGTCGATGGTTTCGGCGGCTTGGCTCGGGCAGGCATAGCGATCTTCTCGCCATCGGACACTCGGATTCTGCGCCATTCCATCAACGGTTCGACACCTCGTGCCGTCCGCTCAAGAAGGCTATCACGGTACAGGTCTGGCCCCTCGAAAGTCCAACGGACCGCCAAGTTCCGAGGTTCGCGAGACTGAAACATGTCATATTCACCGCTTGCCGACTTGCCGTCAAACACGATCGCGCCTTCTCCTGTTCCACGGGAATACGGGGTCACCGTGAGGGAGCGCACCTCCTTTCGTACAGGGTGCCAGTAGTAGGCCGTAATGACGTTCCAAGGGTCACCGTTGCCCGCCGTCCCCGTGGTCATCGACCGGATGGACTGGCGGCCTGGACCCCAACTCCAGGTGTCGAGAACGCTGTGCCCGCTTGCATAGGTGGTCTTCCACCTGCCTTTCGTCATACCTGAAAATCTCGCCATCGGGTCGGAGACTCGGGCTTCTTCGGCGAGAATTTCTCCGATTGCCGCGCCCAACGCCTTCCAAACAGGGTGACCTTCCGGTTGCGGACTCAACTGAATACGAAGCGAGGATCGCGCCGGGCCAGCGGCGAAGGTTTCAACGAGAAGCCGAATTTCGATTGGTTTGAAAGTAGCAAAAGCGTCGATAGTTCGCATCGTCGCCACGTATCGACCGACAGCTACCTGCGTGAGCTCCACACGGGCAGGAGCGGCGCCGATATCGTGCTTGCCTTCCGCAAACATCTTCAGTAAGCCGTTGTAGTACGTCTCCAGAAGCGAGTCAACCCGCTCGGCGTCGGGCTTGGGCTCTTCAATCCTCATCACAAACGCATACGACCAAAAACCCTCAGCCTCGGGTTTGTTCCAACCTGGGGCGAATCTCAATGATTCAGTACCGACAGGCAAACTGGGCGCAAAGCCGGGCGGCAACGCGAACTTCTCGGAGGACCAGCCACTGATCAAGCTTTTAGACGGGTTCTGCGTTTCCTTGAAAGCCGGAGCCGCGTAGTTGAGCGACTCGAACGGACTTCTTAGCGTTACCGGATGGCCTGGTAATGAAAGACAAGCGATGAGCGAGTTCAACATACTCCACTTGAAACGCTTCAAACTCAAGCCGAGTTCCCGGTCAGGGATATTCTTGGCGGCCTCGGAGGGACTCGAACCCCCGACGCCCTCCTTAGGACGGAGGCGCTCTATCCTCTGAGCTACGAGGCCGCGAGTCTTTATTGTAGCTTAACCCAGCGGTTGGGACGAGTGGGACTGGTAGAACTTGTGGGACATTTCAAGCCAATCCACATGTCCGACAAAGGCCAACCGTCCTACCTACCCACTCAAACGCAAAAAAAGCCCCCCGGTTAAGAGGGGCGAGGTTTGGACCAGTTGGCAGATATAAGTTGTTTTAGTTGCCGCCGAGTTTCTGTCTTCGCAAGAACGTCGGGATATCCAGATCAAGCTCGTCGAGCTGAATCGGGTTGCTGGGCATTTGCACGGCGGCCCGGGCTGGGGCTGAGAAAAATACGTCGGAATCATCCGTCGGCTTCGCTCGGCCGGGCTGCATTCCCGCGGCGAGTAACGTAACCAGAACCTCATCATGCGCGCTTTCTCGCAAGACGCAACCTAGAATGATGTCGGCATCTTCCGCATCAGCGAACTGCATGATGTACTGCATCGCATCGTGAGCTTCGCCAATACTGAAATCCTCGCCTGCAGAGATATTGATGAGCAGTCTTCTAGCGCCGGAAATGCTTGTCTCGAGGAGCGGGCTTTTGGCGGCGGCCTCAGCGGCGATTCGGGCTCGCTGCTCACCGATTCCGCGTCCGAGCCCCATCAAAGCAACGCCGGCGTTCGACATCACACTGCGAACGTCGGCGAAGTCAACATTGATCAATCCAGGCAGCAAAATGATATCGCTGATGCCCTGCACGCCTTGACGAAGAACGTCGTCAGCGGCGGCGAACGCTTGTTGCATGGTGGTGTTCTTGTCTACGACCTTCATGAGTTGATCATTGGGAACAGTGATGAGCGTGTCAACGTGCTCGGCAAGTCGAGCCGCGCCTTCTTCGGCTTGGCGCTTTCGGCGCGGGCCCTCGAAGACGAACGGTTTGGTGACAACTCCAACCGTAAGAACACCCATTCGCCGGGCGATTTCGGCTACGATTGGGGCGGCTCCGGTTCCGGTTCCACCACCCATTCCGGCCGTAACGAAGACCATGTCACAACCTTCGATTTCAGCCTGAATTGCGCGTTCGCTTTCCTTTGCCGCGGCTTCGCCAATCGTCGGATTGCCTCCGGCACCAAGTCCACGTGTCAGGGCTTCACCGATCTGCATTTTGGTTGCAGCTTTGGATTGACCGAGCGCTTGCGCGTCGGTATTCATCGCCACGAAGCGGACGCCTTCAACGCCTTCGCTGATCATGCGGTTCACGGCGTTCGATCCGGCTCCACCAACTCCGATAACTTTTATAGTTGCAAGGGTTTCAAATAGATTCTCTGCGTTCATTACTGCTCAAACTCCAAACCGAACCGTGGACCGCGGCTCAAGGTAAGGGACGCAATTGCTAGGCGATAAGCCGCGAAAAGTTTTCCACGAAGAAAGAGTCCCAAAGGGGTGCAATTGAGCTTGCCGTTCCCCCATAATAGGATAGAGCTAATGGAATCAAGCCCTAGTTAAAGGGCCGCCTCATCGTTGCGGCGGCCAAATGTTTTTGGAGAGCCGCTATGCGAACTGACGATAGAGCTTTTATTGATGTACTGCGCGCGCTTGCGCGGATGGATGACCCTGAACTCATCGCAAGTGAGTTAGAGGGAGTGCTTCCCGGCGATTACGCCGAGGCCTTTCAGCGCATGGAAACCGAGGAAGCCCTCGCGGTCTTAAAGCTCCTGGACGCCGAAACCGCAGGCTACGTCCTCGTCGAACTCCCCACCGAAATCGCCCGAAAGCTCATTGACGAGCTGCCAGATGAAGCTGTTGCGCACTATCTCGATATTCTTCCGATGGATGATGCGGTGGAGCTACGCGAGGAACTTGAACCCGATCGTTTTGATGCGCTTCTTGAAGTAATTCCACGAGAAGACGCCCAAGAACTACGTAGGTTGCTTTCTTATCCGGATGGTACCGCTGGCCGGTTGATGACCGAGAGCTTCGTGCTCGTTGGGCCCGAGTCAACGATGCTTGATGTTTTGGAAGTCATTCGGATTGCGCCAGATACGTTTGAGACCGTCAACTACATTTATGTCTTGAGCGGCGAGCAGCACCTGCTTGGCGTGCTCACGCTCCGCCGAGTTCTGCGCTCAGCGCCAATGGAATTGGCCCGAGACGTGATGAACTCTGAGCCGATTACGGTTTTGGCATCGCTTGAACAAGAAGAGCTGGCGAAGCTGATGGCCAGATACGGATTTTCGGCAATCCCAGTCTTGGATGATCGCGGCAGAATGGTCGGCATCGTTACGGCCGACGACGCCCAATCGGTTTTGCAAGATGCCGCCACCGAAGACGTTTTGAAACTTGGTGCGGTTATGGGCGACGCCGAGGCCTATCTCTCGCTCAACGTGTTTCAACTTGTAAAGCGGCGTTTGCCTTGGCTACTGATTTTGTTTGTGGCGGAGTTTCTAACGGGAGCGGTCCTTCGTCGCTATGTTCAAGCCGATCATGGGGCGGCCAGTGGGCACTTAGTAACTGTTGCCAAACTGACGCTGTTTATCCCTCTCATTATCGGAGCGGGCGGAAACTCCGGTTCGCAAGTTACGACCACCATTACACGGGCCCTTGCCGTGGGCGAAGTGCGTACCTCGGATGCCTTCAAGGTCCTGCGACGGGAACTGGCAACGGCCTGTTTAATGGGCCTAGCGCTTGGCACTCTGGGTTTCTTTCGCGCCCTTTGGGGCTGGGGATCAGGAACTGAGATTTCGTTAGTGGTTGGCCTCGCTTTGCCGGCGATCGTGATGTGGGCCGCTACCGTGGGCTCGCTTTTGCCGCTCGGCGCGAAGCGTTTGGGGATAGATCCAGCGGTGATGAGCGCTCCCTTTATCACCACCTTCGTTGATGCCACGGGACTGATTATTTACTTTGAAATCGCCAGGCGAGTCCTGGGCCTCACGTTTTAATCTGAACGAGGCTCCCCCCGTTTGCCGCCGAATCCTTCATTGCGTCCCAAAGCTGAATCATTCTCAACCCAACTTCGGGTGGGCAGGGATTATCCATCGCTCCGCTGCGAACCTTTAAGAATGCTTCCCATTGTCCGAGTGACGCCGGTAGCTCAACCGTTTCGAACGTGTCATCCCAGCCGTCTCGCTTGATCTGCAATCGCTCGCCCCAGATTCCCGTTAGGATCACTCCACCTTCGCACATCACGTGAACTCTCGACCCGCCCCCAGGGACGTCGCCGGTTCCGTTTATCGTGACAAACAGCCCCGAAGCTGTGCGGCCAGTCGCAGTCACAATGATATCAACGGGCGTTCCCTCGTTGCTCATGCTCGCCTGAACTTCGACGAACGGCTCGCCGACCAAGTCGGCAACGGTATTCAGCAGATGCGCCCCGGTATCAAACATGAACCCACCGCCCGCGATGGCGGGGTCTTGCCGCCATTGGCCACCTGTAAACTTCTTCCAATCTTGCCAAACGAGAGCATCTACGCAGAGTGGGCGTCCAAGTTCGCGGTTCTTTATCATCTCGGCGGCTTTGCGGACGGTAGGCGAGAGGCTTCCGTTAAATGCAACAGCGAGCAGCCGCCCGGTCTCTTTCTGGGTTTTGATGAGCGCGTGAGCTTCGGCGGTGTTCATCACCATCGGCTTCTCCAGCAAAACATCAACTCCGGCTCGCAAGAGGCTGTCGGCATGCTCAAAATGAAAAACGTGAGGAGTCGCAATGAGCGCACACTCAATGTCGCCATTTGCGACAAATTTCTTAAAATCAGGCTCGTTTGGGACCTCGCTCAATCCGGCTTCCGTTAGGAGTGCATTTGCTTGAGCGGCCTGAGCGGGATCTATATCACAAAATCCAACAATCTCAGTTGTATCTTGCTGCTTGACAATGTTTCGAATATGAGCCCGCCCCATCCCTCCGGTGCCGATTATTCCAAGGCGAACTTTTGACATGGAGCGATTATACGCGGTGTTCGAGTTTTGGCGGAGACGGGCCGGAGATTCTAAGTAAGGAAACTCCGTATGGCTGCAAAGATGGGTTTTCCCTGTTTCGTCGGCTTTCCTTTGATACGATATGGCTCACCGCGAGAGCTACAAAATGCCCTTCGAAGGCATGATCGTGATTTCTTCAAGCACTCGATCTTCGGGGGTGAATAAGATGTCAGCGATGAGATTGGCGACGGACTCTGGTCGCAGCATGTCCGACCGTTCGGGGATGTAGGCTTGGGAATCCCAGAGTTCGGTATCGGTTGCGCCCGCGATGACGGTCGTGAAGTAGATTCCGCGCGCCCGATACTCGGCGTTTAGCGAGCGCGATGCGGCGAGCAATCCGGCCTTACTTGCGCTATAGGCGGCGGCTCCGGGGAAGGCGTGAACAGCGGCGATGCTAGATACGTTCACCACGCGGTGATAGGTGCCTTGGGCCAGCATCCAGGGCAGAATTGCCGCAATCAACTGCAAGGGTGCGGTTAGATTGGTTTCGAGTTGAAGGCGCGGGGTCGAGCCATGAAAGTCACCAAACTGGGCAATGCCCGCCGCGTTCACAAGCCCAATGTTTGCCTCGGGAGCCCAATTTCTAATGTCGGCGACAAGACCATGAACCGCATCGTCATCAGTAAGTTCAACCGTCCAACTCATCGAGCCCGGGCATAGCTCGCGAACCGCCGCCAGGGCGTCATTTCGACGGCCGATCAGAGCCACTCGAATCCCCCTTTCCGCCAAGGCGATGGCGGTTGCCCGGCCAATCCCGCTGGTTGCCCCTGTCACGATAGCTAGATCAATCGCCACGACAAACCTCGAAGCGACTCCGAGCCGTTTCGTGAATACATACCCGCTCTAGCTGCCCCGGTACGTGCCCATCCAGGCGATTCCAAATCTCTTGAGCCAAGATTTCGGTCGTCGTCATTCGACCTTCAAACTCTGGCAAGTCAACATTCAAATTCTTGTGATCGTATCGTTCAACAATCAATGAGTTGACGGCTTGGTCTAGCGCAATCATATCGCAGATGAAGCCTGTTGCCGGATCGGCTTCGCCAGAGAGGGATACGTCGAGGACATAGTTATGCCCATGCCCTGCTACGTTGTTGCACTTGCCGAACAACTCGGAATTTTCTTCATCCGAAAGGGTCGGGCAATGGAGCCGGTGGGCGGCGGCAAATTCGTAAGAGCGCGTGAATGTCATCTTGTTTGTTTCTACGTTGAGGTCAGCCCAGATGGTTGGGGTTTCTTGGAGTCGAAGATAGGTGAGTTGAACCTGAGAAGGCAAATTGTGCAGTTCCGATTTGATATAGGTGAGCAAGTTTTCTAAACAGGGCGTAACCGCGGAAAAGTTGGACACCTCGTCGTTCAAGCTTCTTTGAGCGAATTGTGAGACAATATCGCGTTGGAGGACATCGTCAATCTCCTTGATGTTCACCACCATGCCCGTCTCCGGGTTCACCGAACCTCGGGTGGTTACATAAAGAAAATAGTTGTGACCATGATTGAACGGGCTCGCCCACGGGCCATAGAGCGTCAGGTTCTCCTCGGCTGTAAGGGTTGGCAGCCAAAAGCGATGTCCGGAGGAAAATGTGACGCGGCGCGTAAGTTTCATTTGGCCCTTTCACCCTTAAGTATGGAAGATGAGTCGGCGGGATCAACGCGCCCTTCCCGGATGTCCTGTTCTAACCTACGCAGTTTGGCCACCTTTTCATCGGGGAGGAGATACCGCAAAGATGGATTAACCACGAAGGAAACCCCTCCCTCCTTAAAGCCAAAGCCCTCGCATCCAGGTTTATAGGTGCCAGATTTGACCCGACGAGCGATATCGAGAAAGACCGGGCCGGGATGGATGACCACAGACGCAAAATCTAAGTCGCTTTGGTCCGACGAATCTAAGCTTAATCCGATGATCAGGATGCGTTTGGCTCGGCACGCTTCGGTGACTCCCGATTGACCGGAAACGAGGTCATGAATTATTACATCAGCTCCTGCCTTGATTGCATTCTCCGTGGCCAATCGGGCGGCTTCACCGGAATCGTTGGATGGTAACATGCCCATAACCTGGGCCGGGGTGGTGGAGAAAATCGCTGCGAATAGGTTCGCCCCCGAGTCATCGCGCGTAATGAAACCGATTCTCTTTCGTTTTGAGAGTTCGCGCGCGGCCACGCCCGCCAAATAGTAGGCTTGATGCTGATTGAAATAGAAGTGTCCAACCGGGCCGGATTGGCTGCTCTCCGACATCCTCAAAAATTGAACCTTTGGGAAGTCTCGGGCGATTCGGTCTGAGCTATCGGTCCATTTGGTTTGGTGCTCAATCACGAGGTTAAATCCTCTTTCTGCGACTTGACGCAAGACACTCTCCCGATTTTCAGACGTGGAGGCAAAAGCCGTGACCTGACATCCGATCTGCTGCTGAATCAATCCGAGTGCCTCGTATCCAGCCTGGTTCCATCCTCGCTCCCTAACCGGGCCATCGGTCACCAAGGCAACAGAAAACTTTGGCGTGCTCGGCTTCGATGTGCACCCAAGCACGATCGAAAAGGTCAGCGAGCCCACCAAAATTCGCCACATTGAAGAAGTCTACTGCTTAAGGAGCAGAATGATTGGTGACAATCCAGCAAATCTACGGAGCCCGCTGGACGCTGAACCTAGATACAATTCCAATAGGATTCTATGACCATTTTACGCGACCTGAATCTACCCTCGATCTGGGTGGATCCGAGCTATCTCGCAACCACCGCTGGTTACGTGTTGAAGGGTCATAACTTGCGTATCTGCGGGGTTCTGGATTGTGGAGAGTTTAAGGGCTATGTTTCTTTAGAAGCAATAGAGCGAGCCAACCCCGGCGATTTCGTTGCTTCAGTCATGAAACCTGTTTCCGTTGTTGTTTCGGGAAGCGCAGCCGTTCGCGAACTTGCAGACCGATTTGTCAGCGAAAACCTGGAACTGGCGGCAGTGGTAGATGAGGGCACCTTCCTCGGAATTATTACGCCGAGTGTTTTGATTCGCGAGCTTGGAAAGTCTTTCGATCCTATGACGGGCTTGCCATGGAGTGATGAGCTTCGCCGCTGGGGTGTAGAGCATCTTGCCAATACGGAAGAAATCACCATCATCTTCATTGACCTTAATGATTTTGGAGCGTACAACAAGGTTCACGGTCACATTATCGGCGACCAAGTGTTAGGGGCGGTCGCTGGGTTTCTCAGAGCTCATACCGATTCGAAACGAGATGTTTTGGTGCGCTACGGCGGAGACGAGTTTGCGATCGGGACAACCCGGATAAGAGAGGAAGCAGATGCGCTCGCTGCTCAACTCCAAGCCGATATGCCCGCCGTTCAAGTTGCAGAGGGAGTGGAACCCGTCGGATTCGCGATCGGCCTCTGCGGCGGCCGGCGACAAAAAGAGCGGTTGAGTGTTCACTACGCGGCAACGATTGATAATTTAATTAACAAGGCCAGCCAGGAATGTCAGGCCCAAAAGAGCGCGGCCAAAGGAGTCGGCGCCCCGAATCCGGCGGCCGCGCTCAGATCTTTATCGTACCGCGTTGTCGCGGTTTTTGCCGATTCGCAAGATAATGGTGGCGTCTCGACCGTGATCTTAAATCGCGGCGATGGGGTCTTTAGCGGAGCTTCGAGCGAACCGGGAATAGCTGGAGTTGTCCAGGCCACCGCTCGGGCGATCGAAATGGCGCAGCCCGGCGTGATTTTGGACATAAATTCAGTTCTGCTGGATGGCTCTACTTTGCATGTAAGCGGCACTGTTTCCGAGACCGCATTCCCAAAGGCGCTGGACCTCTCCAAGGAACTCAGCGGTGACGCAAATATCGCCGCCGTTACGGCCCTCACCAAAGCCATCACGGGCTAAGTTGTTACGTGAATGGCCCTCTTAGTTAACGACCACCGTTTTCTCGTGGCTATAAGTCACCGCGCCCATTTTGCTTCCCCGTGGCTTGCGAACGTGCTTGCGCAGACAATAATCCACCGGAACATGGGTTGAATGTTTCATGGGGCTATGCTGGATAACCAGGCCCGCAGCAAACGCGATCACGTCGGGTTGCACTTTTTCGGGGTGCCGCCCGGTCGGGATGATCGCGTGAGCAGAGGGCTGACCGCGAGCGTGCAGCCAGATATCGTCAGGCTTGGCAACTCTCAAGGTGAGATAGTCGTTAGCGGTTGAGTTCTCTCCGACAAGTACCCGATACCCGCTGGGTGCGGTGTAATCGCGGATGCGATGGCCCTCGAAAGGTCGCTCGTCCTTTTCAACCGACCCCAGATTAGCTTTGTGAAGCCACTTCTTGGCCCGAGCGCGATCTTCAATTTCCAGAACCTCGACCAGTGTTTCCGCCGATTCGAGCTTCTGAACTGAGCCACCAATATCGGTGCATTGCTCCATGATTAACTCGAGTTGCTGGCGCAAGATCGGCAATCGCCGTTTGGCCTTTTTCGCCTTCTCAAAGTATTGGTTTGCATTCTCTATAGCCGATTTCTCCGAGTCCAACACGATCTTTACCGGCCCCCCCTCGTAATCAAAGGTCTCGTAACTCGCCGACCCGGACGGGATTTGACTCGCATAAGCCAGGAGCAATTCGCCCTGGAGTTGATTTTCGTTGGCCCGATCTCCGTTTTCAACGGCGATCGCAATTTCCCGAACAGCGGACTCCCTGCCAATAAGAATTCGTCGTAACTGGCCCAAAAGAGAGGTTCGCTTAGCCTCGATTCTCGCCCGAGGAATTTCGGCTACGAAGAACTGGTCAAGGGCAAGGTTTAAAGACTCGCGCGCGATTTCCGAGTATCCCAAATGGGAAACTGAGCGAGGGTAGGCCCCGTAGCCGGGAACAAAAACCGCTCCCACTGCGGAATCGCCGACGGACTGGGAAAAGCGAGAAACCCCCGGCTCAACCGGGGGCGGACTGAATGGCTTTCCGGGCAAAACCACTCGTGAGCTTTTGCTTGGCCCCACTCGTTTTGCCGAATCTACAATTTTTCCGTCGCGATCTACCAGAATCAGGTTGCTGTGTTTACCCATCAGCTCGGCCCTCAGCAAAACTGGTCCTGCGACAACATCCAGCACCCGATCCCCATCAACTTGCTCAATTGAGACAATTCGCACTGAATCAAGATTCGAGCGGCAAGCGCTCAGAAATGGAGTTGTCGTCGCTTGATTGCGCCCCTTAACTGAGGTCAGATGCACACGCGAGAAGTTGGGGTCGCAAGACAGCACCAGATAGCCAACTTGGCCTTGAAACAGCTCCAGGGTAAGTGTAAAATCGTCAAGCTGCCAGACATTCTGAATTTTTGCCCCGACCCAAGCCTGCAATTCACTCGCCACCGTTTCGAGGACGTCTGAATCGAAGGGGATTCGCTTTAGGGGCAAAAGGCCAACTGTCGCTTGGCGTCTTCGTGGTTAGGATCCTGCGCTAGCACTTGCCGGAACCCAGCACATGCCTCGTCAAACATCCCCAACATCATCATTGTCATCGCCATGTCGTAGCGAGCATTGTTGTGCGTGGGATTTTGATTCACGACGCGTTGCAAAGTGGCGAGGGAACCATCAAAATCACCCTCAAAGCCTTGAATGAGCCCGATTTGCCAATGAGAATTCGCATGTTGAGGAGAGGATGCTAACACCCGCTCGAATTGTTCACGAGCCTCGCGGTAGCGACCCTCGCAACGATATTGAAATCCCATTTGGTAAACCGTTTCTATGTCCATGGTTACGGTCATTGGCGGATTATGCGCCAATTCCTTGCCCCTTGTCAAGTTGTACAATTTACCCTAGGCTGGGGCCTGGCTCCAATCGTGGCGCCGTCAGCGCAACTGGCTCCGCTGGCTCAACTTCCTCGACCTGATTTTCAGGGGGTGCCTCGGGCATGGCGGGAAGCAACTGCCCATCCATAACCATCAGGAATTCCTCTCGGTCAAGCGTCTCTCTTTCGAGCAGAGCCTGCACACATGCATCCAGCTTGGCCCGGTTCTGAGTAAGAATCTCGTTTGCGCGGACGTGGCACCGATCTACAATCGCCCGAACCTCTTCGTCAATGCTCTTGGCTACATCTTCGGAGTAGTTTCGCTCATCGTTGTAATCTCGGCCAAGAAAGGGGTTATGCGCCCGACGACCGAGGGCAAGCGTCCCGAGTCTTTCGCTCATTCCATATTCGCAAACCATCGCTCTGGCGATCCGGGTGACCCTCTCTAGGTCATTCGATGCCCCTGTCCAAACCTTTCCAAACACGACCTCTTCGGCAACGCGGCCACCAAGAAGAGCCGTGATATCATCCTGGAGCTCATCCTTGGATACCAAATACTTGTCGGTATCAGGCATTTGCCAAGTTGATCCAAGCGACATACCTCTTGGCAAGATTGTGACCTTGTGAACCGGATCAGCGTCTGGGAGCAACTCTCCAACGACGGCGTGACCCGCCTCGTGATAAGCAATTACTTCCCGCTCTTTGGGGTCAATGACGCGACTTCTGCGCTCTGGGCCCGCCACGGCGCGATCCAAAGCCTCCTCGAGTTCAGGTTGCCCGATTTTGGTCTTGTTTCGGCGCGCCGCAAGCAACGCCCCTTCATTGAGCATATTCGCAAGGTCTGCGCCCGTAAATCCAATCGTTCGCTTAGCGATTTTGCTGAGGTCAACATCGGTTTCGACGGGCTTGCCCTTGGCATGGATTTTCAGAATGGCTTCGCGCCCTCTGGCATCGGGGCCATCCACAACAATCTGGCGGTCAAATCGGCCTGGTCTAAGCAATGCCGGGTCAAGAACATCTGGGCGGTTTGTGGCCGCAATCATGATGACGCCGCTATTGGGGTCAAACCCGTCCATCTCGACGAGGAGCTGGTTCAGAGTTTGCTCGCGCTCATCGTGTCCGCCACCCATGCCAGCACCCCGCTGGCGCCCTACCGCATCAATTTCATCAATAAAAATCAAAGAGGGCCGATGAGCTTTGGCCGTTTCAAAGAGGTCTCGAACTCGCGCGGCACCTACACCCACAAACATCTCAACAAAATCCGAACCGCTTATATGGAAAAACGGTACGCCTGCCTCGCCGGCGATGGCCCGGGCAAGATATGTCTTTCCGACACCAGGAGGGCCAGTTAGCAAAATTCCGCGCGGAATTTTTGCTCCGAGGGCGGTGTACTTTTTTGTATTTCGGAGAAAGTCAACAATTTCGAAAAGCTCTTGCTTAGCTTCTTCGATTCCAGCAACATCATCAAAGGTCACTTTGGGAGTGTTCTCGCCAACTCTTCGAGCTTTAGAGCGACCAAAACTCATGGCTTGATTGCCACCCATTTGGGCAGGTTTGATTACAAAGAAGTAGATAAATGCGATTATGAGAAGCGGGAATCCGATGACCGAAAGCAGGCTCGGCAGAAACGCCGAGGCCGGAGTGGAAAGGATGTTGTAATTGACTTCCTTGGAATCTAGCAACGCGGCGAACTCGCCTCCCCCTTGGGAGTTTGGTTCCGCCACCTGGGCAACAAACTTCTTGCCATCTTTGAGGGTTCCTTCAAAGCGATTGAGTTGCCATTTGGCCTCTTGAATATTCCCCGCTTTGATTTCGACTCTCAACGCACTCGTCGTTAATTCTTTCGGGGCTTCTTGGGAGAAAATATTCCCGGAGCCCACAGTGTTCGCCAGCATGATGATGAGCAAAACACCTAGGATAGTAAAAACAATGATTCTTGGTCCCTTATTCAAAAAGTTTCTCCGTTACTCTAACTATGAGTTCCCTACGTCCATTTACGGTCAGCCGTTTCGTCTGGCTCAAAGCGCTCGCAAAAAAAGTGCGTAAGCCAAAGACGTTTCCGCCGTTGGTTTGACGCGCGCTGAGAGGCAAATGCCGGGAATCCAGATAGGCCCTAGGATATCACAGATAATCGGTAAACGCTTGCGAGCAGCTTGTGAAAGTTTGGCTTCTGAGAGTAAATCTGCCACTTTTCTTTCGTGATCGAAACCAAGTGGCATTATTCTGTCGCCCGGCTCGAAGCTGCGAAAGTAAAGGTCGCCCTTGGCTTTCGCTCGATCTGCCTGGGTTTTCAACGCGGCGCGATTCTGGTTCAGATCAAATGCGCGATCAATGAGGCGCGCTTCTAAGGCCCAACCGAAGACTTCGCTCTCCGTCTCACCAGGCATGGTGAGAGGGTAGCGAAAGGGTTCATCGGTGAGCAATTCTCGGATATGAATCGTCTCCGAATTCCATTCTAAAACCACGTGTTCTCCCTCGGCCGTAATGCTCCCTTTGGGGCCGACTCCCACGATGAGGGATTGTTCGTAAGTTAGTTCTGCGCCTAGGCTCCTTGCTGCCAATCTCAATGCCCGGCGATAGAGCGCGGGGGGAAGTGTTTGGAGGGTGGGGCGACTGAATGCGGCTTCGCAATCCATGGTCAAAAATCGGAGTTCGCCATTTAGGGGAGTTTCTGCTTGCTCAAGGGCAGCAGCGGCCATTCCGTCGAGAAGCCGATTGTCTTCATCCGCCAGATGCGCAAGCCGGGTAATCGAGTCATCAACTAAAGGATTAATTCGGCGAAGTTCGGGCAAGATGTTCTTCCGGACTTTGACCCGAGAGAAGTTCTCATCAAAATTCGCAGGATCGTCATGTATCCACAGCCCGTTTTCTTGGCAGTAGGCGCGAGTTTCGGAGCGACTGAAGGGCAATAGGGGCCGGATAAGTCCTTCTCGCGAGGCGCTGATTCCAGCGAGACCCGCGAGGCCGCTCCCCCTTATCAAGTGCAACAATACGGTTTCCACATGATCGTCTAGGGTGTGACCGGTGGCGATCAGCGAGGCGCCCAAACGGTGGGCCACCGAACGCAAGAATGAGTAACGCGCATTCCGCCCAGCTTCCTCTAATCCAATTTTGTGATCCTTTGCAATCAGCGGCACATCAGCGCGGCCGCTAACGAAGGGGACTTGAAGCTCATCGCAAAAGGAGCGACAGCGGGCTTCTTCTTCGTCCGCCTCGGCCCTCTGTCCGTGGTGAAGGTGCGCCCCCACGACGTCAATCTCAAGCCGCTTTAACAAATGCAGCAGGCAAGTCGAATCCGCACCGCCGCTGTAGGCAACGATGATGGTTGCTCCCTGTGGAATGAGATTAGTTTGAGCCAGATGGAGGCGAAGTCGTTCAAGCATCGGGCTTCAACTCATCTTGAAACGCCCGGACCGCTTGCGTGTGCTCTGTATTGAATGCTCTCAACTCCTGCTTGCGTTTTCGTCGATCAACAAACACCTGGCTCAGGTCATCAAAGATCGTGTAAGAGCAAGGGATAACGAGCAGGGTTAGGAGGGTAGATAGCGTAATGCCGCCAATGATCGAGATGCCAATGGTTTCGCGAAACTCCGAACCTCGTCCCAAAGCGAGAGCAACCGGCAGGATGCCTAATATCAAGGCAAGTGTCGTCATCGCAATCGGTCTTAACCTCGTTGGGCCTGCTTGCAAAATCGCGGATCGCCTATCCATGCCCTGAGCGCGAAGCGTATTGGTGTAATCCACCAGCAAGATCGCGTTCTTGCCAACCAAGCCTACCAGTGTTATCAGGCCGATGAAGCCAATGATGTTAAACGTTTTATCCGCAAACATAAGCGCCAAGAACGCGCCGACCATCGCTTGGGGTTGGGCCATCTGGATGATGAGCGGGTAGAGCAGATTTTCAAACAGAGCCGCAAGCAGCATATAAACCAGCACGAACCCAATTGCCAGAGCGGTCAGCAGGAATATCCCCTCTCTCGCTTGGAAATCAGCTTGACCAAGGTCCTTTTGGATCACGCCGTCGGGAATGAGCTTGTTAACTTTGATATAGGATTTGATTTCCTCCTGGGCGTTTCCAGCCGCGGCACCTGGCAGCAAATCGGCGGTTAGGCGGACTTCCTCGGCCCGGTCTCGCCGCTCGATTTTGTCCACCCCAACTCCCTGCACCAGGTTCGCGACATCGGGAACGTAAACCGCGTTCCCTTGGTAAAAGGCGATTGGTATCTGTTTGACCATATTGGGATCATTTCGATCTTCGTAATCGAGCATCACCCGAACGTCGTATTCTTGGCCGCCAATCCGAAACTTCGTGTCGCGATTGCCTTCATAGAACACTCTCATCGTAGCGGCAAGATCCGCCACGGTTAGCCCAACATCGGCGAGACGATTGCGATCGGGAATCGCCCGAATTTCGGGTTTGCCCGGTTTGGATGAAACATCAGGATTGATGACATTCTTGATTGCGCCGTTTTGGAGTTTGAGCCGGATGTTGTCAACGGTCTTAACAAGGAGCTCGCGATCATCGCCCGTGAATGACATCTGAATCGGCGGGCCAAATCCAACACCGCCAGCCGCAGAAACCGTCACCTTCGCTCCGGGAACGCGGCCCACGAGTTCAGTTAGTTGCGCGGCGACATCGGTATCCGCAATCTTCCGAGTTCCTCTATGTTCGCCGAAAGCCATTACCGCAAATTTGTCTTTGAGTGTTACGGAAACTGAAGCTCGATTAGAGCCTGAGCTAGCCACGCTAAACCCAGAAGCGCCTGAGCCCGATGAGCCAACCGACGACCGCACATACTTAGTTTCCGGATGGGATTGGCAGATTTCCTCGATGCGCTCAACGACGGCGGTTGTCTCATTTAGGTTCGACCCGGGCGGGAGTTCGATTGCGACGCTCACTTGCCCACCATCGCTGGGCGGGAAGAATCCGCCCTTGAAGATGGCCTCGCCTTTCCAATCGCCCCACTTCCAGCCAAGGAATAGGGCACCAATAAAGACGAGCCCGACCAGAGCGGCGCCACCCATGAATCGTGCTCGGAAATGGGTAAACACGAAGTTCATCAGAAAGGCGACAACTCCAATGATTGTCCAGAAAAGAAACACGCCAGCTAGCATCATGAGAATGACCATCATTACGCTGGAGGCCTTAGCCGCTAGCATGAGGCCAAACACCACCATTCCCCCGATCGCGAGCCGAGATCGCATCGTTCCACTTGGAATCTTTTTCGGCCAATAATTAATACCAAAGGCGATGAATCCGACCGCAAGTGACAGCAGCATCATGATTACCGCTGGGCCCGGCTGTGGGCCAGCGTCACCCTTGGAGAAGAAAAACGCTTCCTTGGGAACAAAGCTACCAACGATGACCATAACCACTGCCACAAGCGAGATATTGCCAACAACGAACACAAACCAGCGGTGATCAAGAGCCCACGCTAAAATGCGGCGATAGAGCCCACGCAAACCATTGAACTTACGCTCAAACCAACCGGCAAACCCCGTCTCAAAATGCTCAACGTTCTCGCCCTTGCGATACCATCGGGCCGCTAACATGGGCGTAATCGTAAACGAAACGAAAAGCGAAATCAAAACGCAAACGGCAAAGCCGATTCCGAGAGGCCGGAAGAACTGCCCCACAATCCCGCCCATCGTTCCAATCGGCAAGAATACGACCACGTCGGCTAGCGTAATCGCAATCGCCGCCAGGCCAATCTCCGCCCGTCCGTTGAGGGCAGCTTCGCGCGGGTCTTCTCCCATTTGCAGGTGGCGGTATATGTTCTCTAGGACGACAATCGCATCATCAACCAATACTCCGACGGCCAGCGAAAGAGCCAGCATCGAAAGGTTGTTGATCGTGAAGCCGAGGAGCTTCATCACGATGTAGGTAGCAAAAATGCAGACCGGAATTGCAATCGCGACAATGAGCATCCCACGGAAGTTGTGAAGGAAGATGTAAACAATAAGCGAAACGAGGAAAATGCCAAACCAAAGCGAGAAGTTCAAATCGTCAATCGAATCTTTGATGATCGAGCTTTGGGTTCGCGTGACCGTGCAAGTCACGCCGTATTTGTTTTGAATCTGCTCAAGCAAAGTCAAGGAACTCTTATTCTTGACCTTCTCAGCAACCCCTTCCGGCGTGACTTCGCGGCCGTGAGCATCGCCCATGATCGCGGTTGCGATGTCAACGGCGTTGCCTTGTTTTGTTTTTTGAATTGAAATGGCAACCGTTTCCAATCCGTTGATTCGGCTGAATTGAGACCGCTCTCTAGCACCATCCACCACTTCAGCGACGTCGCCAAGCCGAATCACTTTGTTCTTGGCGTTCGGGTTTTGGGGATCGGAAATTGTGAGGACCGTGTTTTCGATGTCGGCAACTGTCTTGAACTCGCCCAACACGCGAACTGCGTATTCTTGAGTTCCCGTGACCATTCGGCCGCTGGGTACGTTGAGCGTCGCGGCTTGGATTGCGCGCTGAATTGGGATGATCCCGAGGCCGTATGAGAGCAGGGCATCCTTCTTGATTCGCACCTGCAACTCGCGGATATCGCCGCCGGAAACGTCCACGCTTGCGACTCCCGCCACTTGTGCGAAACGATCCCGAAGGGTATTGTCGGCAAGGTCGCGCAACTCGCGCAGACTTAGCTTCTTACTGCTCAGAGTCATACTCATGACGGGTTCGCCGCTCGAATCTGCCTTTGAAATCACGGGCCGTTCGGTTCCAGTAGGCAATTGACCGAGGACTTGATCAACCTTACCGCGCGCGTCATTGAGCGCCACATCCATGTCAGTACCAATCTCAAAATTACCAACTACGACGGAGAGCCCTTCTTGGGATGTACTGGTGACCTCCCGAATCCCCGCCACACCCGAAACGGCTTCTTCTATAGGCTTGGAAACTAGTGTGGTGATTTCATCGGGCCCCGCTCCGGGATACACCGTGGCCACCGAGACGACGCCGAATTGAACTTCTGGGTTCTGCTCAACGCGCATTCCAAGATAGGAGAGAACGCCCATGAGCATGATGACCAACATCAGCATCAGCATGAAAACGGGCCGAGTAATCGCGATTCGGGTTAATCCCACTTAAGCTCCCGACTCCACCTTGATCGCGGACCCTTCATCAAGGTCGTTTTGGCCCCGGACTACAACTCTATCGCCCGGCGAAATGCCTGTAACTTGGGTTACTCCATTTGAAGTGATGCCCGTTTGCACCTGCACCATTTTTGCGTTATCTTTCTCGGCAACAAAAACGTAGTCCTTTTCGCCGCGCCGTACAATGCTGCCACTGGGCACAACCGTCGCATTGGTGATGGTTTTTAGAGTGACATCTCCCCGTGCGTACATTCCGGGCTTAACCAGATTCGAACCGGGAATTCGCACCCTGGCCTTGAACAAGCGGCCGATAGTGCTCGCCGAAGGGCTTATACTCATTACGGTGCCGATGAAGGACTGGTTGTCCAGCCCATCAATCTTTATGCTCACGGCATTGCCAACTTTAATTTGGGCCATCACCTTAGCCGGGAACTCGCCTTCGAAGTAGATTCCACCCGCCCCGATGATCCGGGCGACGGGGTTGCCGGCTCCCAATACGGTCCCAACTTGGGCGGGTTTACCTTGGATTCGGCCGCTTAAGGGAGCACGAATTTTCAAGTCCTCAAGGCTCTGACGGGCTAAACTCAATCCCGATTGCGCTCCCTCAAGGTTCGCGCGGGCGGCAACAACTTGATCGGTCAGCAAAATATCGAGGCTTTTGTTTGCTTTCGCGGTCTTTACGGCTTCCTCGGCTTGCTTCACCCCTTCTCTCGCGGCCGCAACGTCCTCGGGGCGGCTCCAATTTCGGGTCATCGCCTGTTGCTGAATCGCTTGCTCGTATTGTGAGAATGCGGATTGAAAGGCGTTTTCCGCTTGATCGAAGCGTTGCTGGCTGGATGCGCCCTCACGGTAGAGTGCCGCCTGACGATCTCGCTCCTTTTTGGCGGTATCCATGTTGGATTTCGCGGCGGCAACGGCAGCATCGGCTTGTTTGCGCTCCTCCTCTCTGGCTCCGTTGAGCACCTTTTGAAGTTGGGCGCGAGCGGACCGTACGAGAGCCTCGGCCTGAGCAACTGCTGCCGCAGATCGGGTTGGTGCGATTCGGGCGTTAGCGATCGCTTGGTTCAGCTGGCTCTGCGCGGCGCTGACTTGGGCAGATGCTTGCCGAATCTGGATCATTTGATTCGTGGAATCCAACATCGCGATAACCTGGCCCGCGCTCACATCGTCTCCATCGGTAACGTTCATCGAAATGATTCTTCCGGGGATTTTGGCTCCGATAACTACGTCATCCGAGGTTGTGACTTCACCGGTAATGGGTAAGGACTCAGTTAGCGTTAACGAAACTGCCGGCTTTACCTCCACCAAAGTCGTGGGGTCGGACACAATTTCTTGGGTTTTAAGAGCCTGTTTCTGCGCATCCCGATTGACGCACCCCGTCGAAACCAACGTGGCTATCAGCCCCAAAATCAACAATCTTTGCTTCACTTTTTGCCCTCCATGAGCGTTCCCCCGATCGCGCGCTCTAGGTCGGCGACGGATCGTAAATAGTCGTATTCTGCACTCACCAAGTTGGTTTTAGCGCGCGTAAACTCAGTGTTCGCATCCGCAACTTCAAGCGGGATGCCTTCGCCGTTTTGAAATCTCAGCGTTTGCAGTCGGAAGGTTTCTTGGGCCAGTTCGACCGATTTCTTGGCAACTTTGAGTCGGCTTGTTGCGTTCTGCAAATTTGCTCTTGCCTGACGAACCTCAAGCGAGATACCGAGGGTCAGTTGGTCCCGTTGAATCTTAACTTGCTCTTCGTCTTGGCGGGCCGCCTTTACTCTTGCCCGGGTCACTCCCGAGTCATAAAGAGGAAAACTCAGGGCGAGCACCCCAAAGGTGGAACCGTTCGAACCACCGAATCCGGTTTGCCCGAAAGTGCGCGAGTGCTGTACGCTCAGGTTCAAGCTCGGAAGGGTTCCTCGCTCTTCAACTAACCTTAAAAAGGCTTGTAGCTGAGCTTGTAGATTTACCGCCTTGAGCTCGGGCCGTTGCGCCTTGGCCAAGCTCACAAGATCGTCATCGGTTAACTCGTTTGGAGTCCAGAACGTAGCCGGCTCTAATTCAAAAGTAGTTTCAATGGGCCTTCCCAGGGAATTGTTAAACGCGTTTTTTGCGATTTCAAGACCATTTGCAGCCTGAAGTTGGTCATTTTCTGCTTGCCGCAAAGCGGTTTCGAACCTTAAGACGTCCACCTTGGCCCGGGTGCCCGCTCTAAACTCGGCTTCGGCGTTGTCCATCCTCTCCTTCGCTCGGGCGACACCTTCGCTCACCACCGCAAGTTGAGATTGGGCTTGCAAGACTTGGAAGTAGCCACGCTTTACGGTAAGGGCGAGATCATTACGAGTGGTTTCAAGGTTAGCTTTGTTAATTTCAAGGTTCAGGTTTGCGCCCTTAATCGCTTTTCCGGTCACTCCGGCAAGGTCGAACGGCATCGAGAACGTCACTTTGGCGTCTTTGCTATCCACCGGCCTTGTCGTGATTGAAGAGCCATTGAATTGAGTGGTTTGCGCCTTATCGAAGCGGGTGTAGGAAGCATCCAAGACAATTTTCGGCCCGAGCGCGCCCCTCGCTTCGCGAGTTCGTTGGTTTGCTTTTTCAATGTTAGAATTCGCCACGCGCATCGTAAAGGAGTTCTCTTCGGCAAGTTTCAACGCCTTGGCAAGGCTGAGTTTGGGTTCTTGAGCAATCGTGAGCGATTCAATACCCGAACAATTCCGCACAATCCCAAACTCTGCTGGAGATTCCAATATTGCCAAAAAGATCGCAAAAGTCAAGCCATTTCCTCCGCCGCGATCTCTTGGGCAAGGTTAAGCGTGCGCTGTAGCTCATCCAGAAAGCCCTGCAGGGCATCAAGCTTAAACACGACTAACCCCTGGTGTACCGGGTGCTTCAGAACGAGCAACTTTTCGCCGGGCTGGAAGTTCAAATCGGCCCTCGCTTCCACCGGGATAACGATCTGTCCTCGCTCCCCAACCGTAACCGATCCGTAGAACTGCATTTTGTCACAAGCCATACTCAAATCCTTGATCACGAACCTCAAACGTTGGGCCCGAACGATCCTTCATGTAAATCATACTTTGCGAACATATCTTCATGCTCCGCCCCCGGTGTTTGAATCGTCTCATTTATGGCGTATGCATCCTCGCAAAGCAGTTTTCTCAGCGGCGACGCGCATCAGCATGGGCCTGGGTGCGTTTTTCGCGTTGAATTTCGCAAGTGCTGAACGTATTCTCCTGATTCCGCTGGACGGAAGACCGGCAACGGGCCAATTTGCCCAGATGATTGGGCGAATTTCTGGCGTAGAGATCGAAATGCCGCCAAAAGCCCTACTTGGGCGCTTCACTCAGCCCGGAGACCCCGATGCAATCTTGGACTGGTTAGAAGGCCAAAATTTCAAGGATGTGACCGCCGTCGTAGTAAGTGCCGACATGATCAGCTATGGCGGATTGATTGCTTCACGCTCGTTGGAAACAGGCAAAGCCAAGGCGATCGCACGGCTCAACCGACTGGTTCAAATCCGAAAAACGGCGAATTCTACGAAATTCTACGGGATGAGCGCCACTATGCGTCTTGTCCCGACCGCGACAAAATCGGCGGCGGCGTGGCGCTTGCCCCTAGGCAAGTATGCCGAGGTAAAGGAGCGCTACCGTCAAACCAAGGACCCTAAATACGCGCAAACGCTAAAAAACTTGCTCGCCAAGATTCCGCCGGGCGAGTTATTGAAATATGATCAAACTCGCGCTCGGAACCACGAGGTTCAGGCGTTTCTGATTAAGCAAAGTGGGAAAGGCACGTTCGATTATTTGGTTTGCGGGCAGGATGATGCTCAGCCGTACGGCCCCCACATTTTTGAAACGGCCACCTTGCGATCCCTTGCCACAAGTAATCAAGTCGCAGGCAAAGTCTATTTCGCCGAAGGCGTTGACCAACTTGCCAATGTTCTCATCTCTCGCGCTTTGTTACGGTCAAGAGGTTGGACCCCCAGAATTCGGCTCAGCTATAGCGATGATTTGGGCAAGGGAATAATTGCAGAGTATGAATCTAAGCCGATCGAAAGAAGTTTGAGCGATCAACTTCTTGCGAGCGGATCGCGCCCCGCGAACTCAAATGAATACGATTTTGCCTTGTTCTTAAACACTCCCCAACGGCGGCAAGAGCAGTTTTTGAATTTTCTCCAGGCACTTACTTCCGAGGTTGATCAGGGGTTCCCGGTCGCAGTTGCCGATCTAAATCTTGCTAAAAACGGTTCTTCCGACCCCGAGCTCTTCGATGCGATGAACCAGGAAAATCGAATGATCCGATTGCTTTCTTACGCAGGATGGAACACGGCCGGAAATACGTTGGGGACTGTGATTCCCGCCGCCAACGTCTACCTTCTGGCCAGGCGGGGCGGAAGCGATCCACTACAAAGAGAGCTCGCCCGCCGTGAGTTCATCTTACACCGGTTCATAAACGACTATTGCTATCACAAATTTGTGCGTCCGCTCGCGTTTCAGTTCATTGATTCCACCCCGAGTGCGAGCCGCGAGGAGACATACGGTCCCGCCTTTGACCAAGTGAACGACCTCGTGCAAGCCAGGCTACGAGAGTATCTGGAAGACACCTTTCAAAAGCAATTCTTGGGACAGAGATTTTTCGCTGGGAACAAGCAATATGAGATTGATGCTCTGCAAAACATCAAGATATTTCTGCCTTGGCCAAGGGCGTATGAAGTTCAACTTGAGTTCAGCCTCTCAGCCAGCGAAGTCGCAAAGTGAGAGTAAGTCAAGTCTAAACTGGGCTACCGATTCGTAACTCCATAAAGCAGCGGCCCTGGATGCCTCATGCTACTAAATCTTCAACAACCGACGCCGGACTGCGTCAGCAAGGAGCCACCGATACATGGCAAAAAATGCAGCGTAAGTCACAACCATGGTCGCAGAATAGGCGGCCACCGCCAAGAGAGGGCTTCCTCCGAGCCAGCGAGTACCCCAGAAGGCAAGCGTAATCAGAATCGAACGAACGACATCCCCCGCGAGTTGCAAATCCTGGCGCTCCAAAATGGTGGTGATCTGGGAGATAGGGGAGGTCACAAATTGGCAAGCGGCCGCAAGGCCCAGAAGCGCCATATAGTGCCCGGCCTCAACCCAGTTCGCTCCAAAAATGATCGGTGCAAACCATATCGCGGCAACCCCCATCAACACAATACCGATGCTCATCTTGGCTAACTTCCGCGTCAGCCGATTGAAAAGCGCCAAAGCCTCGCGGGGCGATTCACGCAGTAACTCTGGGGCTGAGCCAAGAAAAGCCTGACCTACTGCCGCCCCGATAAGGCTAATCGGGAAGGCCATAACGCGCATCGCCAACCCCAAGTCACCGTTGTTTTCTTGACCATAAAGCCGCGCCATCAAAATCGCGGGAAGGGTTAAAGCTAGCGAGTTGGTAAACGCGGCGGGAACCGAAAGCAGCGGAAACTTGCCGTAGCGCTTCATTGCAGCGAGGACACTGGTTGGAGTGATTCTGCGGAAGATCGCGCGGTCTTCGGCGAGCGCACTGCGAAGCAAAACCCCCATTCCCGCCCCTTGCCCGAGCCCGTAACCGAGCAGCAACCCGGCTGGTCCGAGTTTGAGCAAACCGGCCCCGATCTGCAGCACGACCGTCGTGATACCGATGCTCGCTCGCCGCTTCCCCAAGCTAACAAACGCCTTTCGGCGAGTAGCCCAATAGGAGACATTTAGGTTCAGACCTTGCGCCAGAAGCCCGAGCGGGATGACCCAGCCATAGGGATAGATTCCCTCCGCCTTGATTTGAGACAGCAAGGGTTGCCCCCAAAAAACCAAAACCAAACCGGAAACTAGAGTCAAAGCGAAAGTGATGCAAACGGCCGCGCCAAGCGCGCCGGCGGCTTCGTCGTCGGTTTCGGCGATGGGCACCGCTTGCTCATAGCGCCCGCCCGAAACGATCGCCAGGAGCGAAATGATTGCGGTGTAGCTGTTAAGGAGTCCGGTTTCAGCTCGCGTAAAGAGTCTGGTGAGAACGGGAATCGCGAGCACGCTGGCGAGTTGGCCCAGCGCACTTCCGCTCGCCATAGCGACGACGCCCTTGCCCAGACCACTGGAAGGCATAATCTGCAGAAGCTTTGTTTTGAGACCATCCAGCAATGAGCCTTGAGTCTACCGCTGGGTAGGGGATATAATCTCAACAAGCCAATTCGGGATGTGGCTCAGCTTGGTAGAGCGCTGCGTTCGGGACGCAGAGGTCGAAGGTTCGAATCCTTTCATCCCGACCAGTCGCTTTTAGCCGTTGCGATCAACCAACAATATCAACCGCCCGTACTCGACGCCAGGCCATGTAAAGGCAGAGTGCCACCAGGGCCAAACCGATGCCCAATCCAAACCAAATAGTTGGTGCGGGCACTCCCGCGACCGGGCCCCGAGCATTTCCCGCTAACGGAAAGGTAGTCGGATTTCCTAAGACCGACTTGGCGAGCGCGCTATTGATCCCATCAAGGCTTGCATGCGATAGGTAGGTCAAAGCGTCCAATCCGGATTGCGCCACTTCTTGTCTGTGACGCCCCCGCCCCTGCTGACCGGTCATCGCCATGTAACCGAATGACATTGGGACGGTGAAGAAGTTCGTTAAGAAATACAATCCTGCAAATACGGCCCCGGCGGAACGCCCCTGGCTGAACATCGAGCTGATCCCCATCGCCAAACTTGCGTAAAAGCCCGCGCAAAATGTAACAAGACCGAGCATTCGAAAGAATAACCAGGGGTCTTGGGAGATGAAACCCTTATCTCTAAAACTCATGGCTCCATAAAGGTAGAAGAGCAAAAAGGGGGCACCCATGATCACTAGGAGCGGAAGGAACACGCCAAACCACTTTCCAATCACGTAATCTCTTTTCGAGATTGGCTTGCTTAGATAAACGAGCAGGGCGTTGGCTCTGACGTCGTTGGCAATCGCTCCCGAACCTAGAATCGCCGCAACCACGAAATAGAAGAACTGCCCGTACTGAAAGCCATGGAGAAACTTGTCGTTCCACCGGACGCTCCCAAAAAACGATGTTATCGCCGTAGCCGCATCGGGATTCGGTTGAGACTCGACAACTTTATCAACGATGAAAATGAAGAAGATCATCGCATAGAAGTACCAACCGGAGGCAAATGAGAAAAACCAGGTGAAGCGGTTCGTAAAACCGAGGCGCATTGTGGATTTAGCGATACTCCACCAACGGTGGTTTATCGGCTCTAAGGGCCCGTCGTAGTTTCGGTAACTAAGATCGGCAATAGGGCTAGAACTCAAATTGGTGTCCTCCTCCTGAAACTGCGGTAAGGAAAGCTTCTTCAAGAGACCGTTCAGCAAGCACTAGGCCCCGAACTTGCGCTTGAGACTCTCTAGCCGCGGCCAGAACGAGCAAACGTTTTTCAGCCTCGCTCAATGTACTCTGAACTCGGTAAGAGTAGGGGCCGCGAATCTCGACACCGGCGCCATGATCTTGCAGATACTTAACGAACCCATCGTTGGTTTCGCGGAGCTCAACGTCCACCGGCGAGCCAGCAATAACTTTCAAATCTTTGATTAATCCACTCGCAACTAACTTCCCACCCATCACCACCACAACCTCGTCGCAAACGCGCTCGATGTCGGGGAGCAGGTGGCTTGAAACCAAGACGTTCAAACCTTTTTCGTGCGTGACCGATTGGATCAAATCTAGCATGGATTCTCTACCGGCGGGATCAAGACCGTTTGTAGGTTCATCAAGCAAGAGAAGCTTTGGCCCGTGCACGATGGCTTGGGCGAGCTTAATGCGCTGCTTCATACCCGTGGAATAGGTCTCAACTTTGCGGTAACGGGCCTCACCTAGGCCGCAATATTCCAACACCTCATGGGCGCGCTGGATGGCATTGTTTGGGGGAACGCCCGCTAGCTCTCCGGCATAGGCAACGAACTGAACGGCGGACATTCCCGGAATATGACAATCTTGCTCGGGCATCAAGCCAATCTTTTGGCGAATAAGCCGATCTTCGGTCGCAACATCATGCCCCAGGACGGTCGCACTGCCCGATGCGGGCGTCACGAACCCTAGGATTGTCTTGATGAGGGTGGTTTTTCCTGCCCCGTTCGGGCCAAGAAGGCCAACCGAACCGCTCGGGATAGACACGGACAGGTTGTCCAGCGCCGTGAAAGAGCCATACCGAACCGTGAGCCCCTTAACTTCGACAACCGACATTGCCCTTTACTTTACACTGTTTGGGGCTGGGTGTGGGTCTTTTGGAGCTCAGGCACGGGCAACTTTGATAGCACCGCCGGGTTAAGCGTGCGTCTATCGCGATTCCCTTTTCCCCAAGAAGCTCCAGTTCGTCGGAGAACTTTCTACGGCATCCGCTCTTTCGATCTCGCTGCTCTTTCCCAAAGCTCTACCGTGTAAACATCCCGCCGTCGGCGCTCCAATGCGTCGTCCACCTTCACGGTCAATTCTTCGTAGGTATCCACGCCCGGAACGTTTTTTTCTATGTAATCAAAAGCGCCCCGCCGCATGCATTCTACGGCGTTGGCCACATTTCCAAAAGCGGTCATTACAATGACCTCGGCAAAGAGATCGCGGGCGAATGCGGCTTGCAAGACGTGCAGACCGGCGTCAGGCTCTTCGATGCTCATGTCCGTAACGATTACATCAAAGGCGGTTTCGGCCTTTGTGATGAGTTCGATTCCAGATGCGGCCGTATCAGCGGCGGTGACGTGATACCCTTCGCGTTCGAGTCGCCTCTTTACCGAAGCCAAAACGCCATCTTCATCATCAATTACAAGGATATGAGCCACTTTGATCAGTATGACAGGCTCCCCCACTTTCAAGCTAGAATTAGGCCACATGGCGTTACTTGGGCTCTCTTTCATTGGTAATCAGCGCGGGGTCGCCGGCGGGCAGACGTTCAAAGCGAGCAATCGCTTAGCGGGCGAGCCTACCGAACCAGAATTTTGCTCCGCAACCCTGAGTGAACTGGATCGGGCCTGTGACCTCGCCATGAGCGCTTTCAAAGTGTTTCGAAAGTTACCCGGGTCAGATCGGGCAGAGTTTTTGCTCGAAATCGTCAAGCGCATGGAGTTCGCCCGCGAGGAGATTGTGGAACGCTATATTCTCGAAACTGCGCTCCCCGATGCCCGGGCTAACAACGAGTTCAACCGCACGATTGGACAGATTAAACTTTTCGCCCAAGTGGCGGAAGAAGGGAGTTGGGTGGATGCCCGAATCGAAACTGCACTGCCCGACCGTCTGCCGTTACCCAAGCCCGACATGCGGAGCATGTGGATTCCGATCGGACCAATTGCAGTCTTTGGAGCATCAAATTTTCCGTTGGCCTACTCAGTGATGGGGGGCGATTCCGCGAGCGCGCTCGCGTCCGGATGTCCAATCGTTGTGAAGGCCCATCCCGCGCATCCGGGCGTGAGCGAGTTGGTCGCAAATTGTGTGATTGAAGCCGCCGAAGCCACCGGAATGCCCGAGGGCGTTTTCTCGATGCTTTTTGACTCAGGGTTTGAGATTGGCCAAGCGCTAGTGAAGCATCCCAAAATCAAAGGTGTTGGATTTACTGGCTCTCAACGGGGCGGACTTGCCCTGTGGAAGCTCGCGATGGCGAGAGAGGAACCGATTCCCGTCTACGCTGAAATGGGTAGCGTTAACCCAACGATAATCTTGCCCGGCAAGCTCGCCGACGCCGAATCAATGGCGAAAACAATGCATGCGAGCCTAACAATGGGAATGGGTCAGTTTTGCACGAAACCGGGTCTCATATTCGCGGTTGGCGAATCCATCGCGTTCACCAAACATCTTGGCGATCTCTTCGAATCTACCGGATTTGGAACTATGCTCACAGACGGAATTGCACAAGCTTACAACCAGGGAGTCAAGTCTCGATGCAACGCCAAAAAAGCAGAGATTACGGCAGGCGGAACCTCCAATTCGGCCACCCTTTTTGCTTGCGATGCCGCAACTTTTGCGGCAAACCCAAGCTTGGGAGAGGAAGTGTTTGGACCCAGCGCGATTGTAGTGAGATGTGCGACTCTAGACGAAGCGGCGAGCCTTATCGAGGAGCTGGCCGGACAACTTACCGGTTCTATTCACGGCACTCCTGACGACCTCACCAATGCTGGAGCGATATTCGATGCGCTCGAACAACGAGTTGGCCGGCTCCTCATCAATCAAGTTCCAACCGGTTTGGAGGTTTGCACGTCCACGGTTCACGGAGGTCCATTCCCTGCAACAACCGAGCCTCGATCAACAAGCGTGGGAACAATGGCCATTAACCGATGGGCGAGGCCGATTTGTTATCAGAACGTTCCCGCGAGTCTCCTTCCGCCTTCGCTCATAGAGAGTTGAGAGCAGGGCCAGCTCGCTCGAACATTCTTTGCTTGATCTGGGTTCGCCTTAGGGGTCTTACTGAGCCATCACAGAACTGTACAAGAGCGGTTCCGTCGGAAATTACTTGCTTAGCCACCAGGTCAACTTTTCGGGAGCCGAAGTGGCGGAAATCTATGCTTGGGTTGCCCTCCCATTTGCTTACGGGATCAATGAATCCGTAATCGTAAAGCCGCCCGTCACCGCCTAGCCAAGTCGCATTGTAAAAGACACTGGTCGCAAATGCGATCGTTTGGGAAGGATCTTCAATGGAGGTGAGCGCCGCAGGTTGGAGGGCCGCAATCGGATCATCAGTAAGATAGGCGCTGCTTCCAAGATATCCCCAGTTATAACCAAATCCGGCTCCATTTCCCTTGTAGGCAAGGGAATTCTCGTTGGTTGGATCTTTTGCATAGCGCCCCGCGTAAGGAGCAAGCAGGCCTAGTTTTTCGTCAACCTTGCCATTTACTTCTTGGCCGTACCAAGCGACTCTCGCTTCGGTGCCGGCGTGGTAAGGCAACATAAACATATCATCTGAATCCGCAGCATACAGTTGAACGGCGGGCATGAGCTGTCGAACTGCCTGCATGGCATTATGCTGAGTGGCTGCCGCTCGACTCTTTGCCACAATCGGAACAAACATCCCAAACATCATCGCCAGGATGCTCATTACGATGAGCAATTCGACAAGTGTAAATGCAAAACGCCGTGAATCTCTCTCCAACACTATATTTTTTTGCCTGAATTGTGGCTGGCACGGGCTGGTCTGATTACCGGTTTGCGGTAGCCTTTACGTACAATGAGAGTTTTCTTGTTTTCTGCGGCTTTGGTTTTGGTCCTTGGGTGCTCTCCCTCGGAACCCGAACCCGTAGTTCCACAAACCAATGGGACGCCAACCGATAATCAAGGAGGTATCTCCCCGGTTTCCACCGCGCCGATTGGCTCGGCTCCGGTTACCGGCACCGAGAATCTGCAGGGCTCCGGCGGCGGTGGCAGTGGAATTGGATCCGCCGCCAAGTCTATGGCGAAAGACGTAGCCGGTGGCGGGCAAGGGGCAGCGCCGGATGGGCAGGACGAAGGCGGAGAGTAAGTGGACTCGACGGATTTCCTGGATCAAGTGCGTGACACCGCTCAAGATCAAATCAATCGGATGCGCGTTGTGATGGATTCAGTTACCGACGAGGTTTTCAATCGAGTGCCTCCCGGCGGCGAGTGGACACCGGGGCAAGTTACCGATCACCTAATCATCGCTAACACCCCCTATTTGTCGGCCATGGAAAAGGCGATTGAGGCTGCTCCAAAAACTGGCCCCGTACCGATAAGTCACACGTTTATCGGCAAGCTGATTTTCAAAAACGCAGGTCCGGCCGGAAACGTTCCTGCCCCCAAATCCATGATTCCGCCACCGCCACCGACGAAACGCGAACGTGCCAGTCTTTGGTTTGAGCAAATGGATATCTTCCTGAGATTAGTTGAACGGGCAAAAAATGTTGACATTAGCGGGATCAAAATCCGCAATCCGATTGTTCCTCTATTCCGAATGAACTTGGCGGACTTTTTCAAGATTACTGTCGAGCACACGGAGAGACATGTTCAACAAATCGAACGACGTTCAAGTTGAGTTCATAGACCTTCGGGACAAGTTTTGGTGGACGATGACGGCGATTCTGGCCGTCCTGGCCGCCGTAGTTTTGTTTCAACTTCGAGGCCTAGAACCTCCGCCCGATCCTAACGATCCGACAAAGAACACGCTTATGGCGGCGGAAGTTCTGCGCCGGAACTTGAAAGTGACTTCTGACGCCGCGAATATGCGAGTTGGTAAAGGGGAGTGGGGACCACGACGCGCAAAGCGCAAAGTGAGCGAAGCTGCCGCCGAAATGGTCAAGCATATTCAAATCGAGCACATCCAGCCAACCGAAGCATGGGAGTACGGGGAAGTGCTCTGGACTGCCAAACAATGGGATAAGGCCGCCGACGTGCTAGAACTTGCCGTAAAATCCGCCAAAACAGAGGATCGTAGGATTAATGATACGCTAAGGCTTGCCCAGTGCTATGTTGCGCTTGAACAACTTGATCGGGGATTGACCCTAGCGCGAACGACGTTTAACGCCAAACCCGCTGATTCAGAGCCCCTGATCCCCTCAATCCTCCTTGAACTTGTCCCCCTTGCGCGGAATCAGGGCAAAAATGAAGAGCTGGCGAAACTCTTAGAAGATGCGATTCCTATCTATGCCAGAACCGAAATGAAGTCGGGGACGCAACGCCATCGGGACTTTCTGGTAGCGAAGCCCTTCTTGATTAAGCAGGCTCGGATTGAAGTGCAATGGCTGAGACAGAATCCCGCTCTTGTGGCGCGCTAGGAGTTGGAATCGTGGTAAAGCCAAAACGGGGGAAGCTTCAACGGCCGACCGTTGCCAACGCTCACCAGGAAGCATGGAATCGGATGATTAGCTCACCCCAATCAATCTTCGTCCAACAGATCCTCTCGAATCCCAACATTTGCTGGAAACACGCTTCGCCCGAAGATCGAATCGAGATCAATCGGGTCAATCAAAACCTCGCGCGGACGTGGACCATCGCGGGCGCCGACGATTTGCCGCTCTTCCATCAGGTCTAGCAAGCGCGAAGCCCGCTGGAATCCAATCGAAAACCGGCGCTGAAGCATCGAAGTTGAGGCCTGACCGCGCTCAACGATCCAACGCACAGTTTCTTCCCAGAGCGGATCCATCTCGTCATCATCCGATCCCCGATCTTGACCGTTGGCGGCTTCGGCAATGGGTTGAAGAACGTAACTTGGCTTTTCTTGCGTCCGCCAAAAATTACAAACCGCTTCGATCTCTTTTTCCGCAACATAGCAACCCTGGATTCGGACCGGCTTTGACGCGTCAATCGGTTGGAAAAGCATGTCACCGCGACCGATCAGGTCTTCTGCGCCTTTGCCGTCTAGAATCGTCCTTGAGTCAATCTGGGAGCTTACTGAGAACGCGATTCGGGACGGAATATTGGCTTTGATCGTTCCGGTGATAACATCAACTGACGGCCTTTGGGTCGCGATTACAAGATGGATTCCGACCGCCCGCGCAAGCTGGGCCAAACGAACAATCGAAGTTTCGACTTCGGCGGCGGCCTGAATCATGAGGTCGGCCAATTCATCAATCACAACCACGATGTAGGGCATCCGATCTTGAAAAGAGGCTTGCCCATTCCAAGTTTCGATGTTGCGCATTCCGTTTTCGCTCAAAACGTCGTAGCGGCGATCCATCTCTCGCCATACCGCCCGCAAAACTCCGGGAGCTTCCTTTACATCCTTAATGACCGGGCAAAGCAAGTGGGGGATGCCATCGAAGAGCGTAAGTTCCACCCGCTTCGGATCAATCATGACAAATTTGCAATCCTTGGGCGTGCATCGCATTAAAACGCTCATGATCACGCTGGCGAGGCCGATGGATTTACCGCTATTGGTCGCGCCGCCTATGAGCAGATGCGGCATCCGGGTGAGATCGGCGTATTTGTTGACGCCGCTAACGTCTTGGCCAAGGCCAATGAGCAGTTTGCTTTGATTGTCTGCGAATTCCTTTGTATCAAGAACTTCGCGAAGCGTTACCATCGTCGATGCGCCGTTGGGAACTTCAACGCCAATTGCAGATTTGCCGGGGATGGGAGCTTCAACGCGGACATGCGATGCTGCCAGATTCATGGCAATGTTGTCGGCCAATGCGGCGATACGCGCAACCCGGATTCCGGGGCCGAGCGAAATTTCATAACGTGTTACGGTTGGCCCAGTAGCGACTTCAACCACGTTCGCATCAATCCCAAACTCCTCAAGCGTGCTTTCGAGCGTATCAATGTTACGCTGCATTTCTTGGGCTGAACGTTTGGGGCGAACTTGCGGATCAACCAAGAGGCTAAGAGGAGGGAGCTGGTATCCATCCGCGGGCGCGGGAGTATCCGCCGCCAGCGGGACTGATTCTCGCAAAACTGGCTTTGCTTTCCGCCGAGGTTCCAGAACCGGCGCATCGTCCGCCTCTTCTTCCTCAGCCGCGACCACGGCTCGAACCCGGGGCCGCGCTTCGCTTAACACCGGAGACTTTCGATCCTTGAGGTCACTCGCCGCATTTCGAGCTCTTGATAGCGTTTGCCGCAGGGGCACGTTTACACACAGAACCAATCCGATAAAAACCAAAGCCCCAAGGCCGATAAACATCGCTCGCCCAAGCAAGGATTCAAAAACCCAACCCAGAATCGCGCCAACATAGCCACCTGAAGACGCAATTGTTTCAACATCAAAGTAGTCTCCATTTCTGGACCGAGCCAAAATCCCCAAGATCGAAAGAAAAATAAGGGTTAGCCCAAGACCCATGTGGGTCACTTCAAGCTTGCGTTTTCCGGCAATAAAGCCTCCTCCAAGCAACCCAAGAAAAATTGGCACAATCCAGGAACCGCGCCCGAACAGTGCGCGAAATCCGCCGCCAATTGCCTCACCCAACAGTCCCGTGCCCGAAAGCACCAGGGAAACGAGGGTGACGAGAGCAAGGGCAAGCGTAGCTATGCCGATAATATCGAACTTGCGATGCGAGAGATCAGGCTCCCGCTTACGCGACGCGGGAACACGCGTTGCTGCCATTCCTTTGAATACTCCTTGCGACCATCCTTGGTCTCAAGACGGATTATACGTCAATTGGGATTTTTTGAGACAGAAGGCTCGGATTTGGCCTGAACGCATGCCTGGTCAAACCAGGTATCACTTGACATATGCCCATTCGCGCGGTTGTCACCGGTATCGGCCACGCTGTTCCGGCCAAAATTTTGTCCAACGCCGATCTGGAGCGCCTCGTTGATACCAGCGACGAGTGGATCACCCAGCGCACCGGCATAAAGGAACGGCGAATTTGCGAAGACCACGAAACGGCGAGTTCGCTTGCAACCATTGCGGCCAAAGAGGCCTTAGCGAGCGCGGGGATTACCGCGGAGCAACTCGATATGATTATTGTGGGTTGTGTAACCGGCGATTATCCGTTTCCGTCGGTTTCTTGTTTAGTTCAATATAACATTGGCGCAAAGAATGCCGGTGCTTTTGATGTCGGGGCGGCCTGTGCTGGTTTCATTTACTCTCTCGCCACGGGGACGGCGCTTATTGAAAGTGGACAATGCAAAAGACTCCTCGTGATTGGCGTGGATATTTTGAGCAAAATCGTTGATTATACAGATCGCTCAACTTGTGTTTTGTTCGGGGACGGCGGCGGCGCAATTGTGCTTGAGGGACACGAGAATTCTGATCGCGGCGTGGAAAAGACGGTTCTGCTGGCGGATGGAGCGGGGCAAGGATTCATTAACATCGAGTTTGGCGGTTCCAAGTACCCAACCCGGCACCCCGATTCGCAACATCGCCGCCGAACCATGTACATGGCGGGAGCGGAAGTTTATCGCTTTGCCGTAACCGCGATGGGAGATGCCTGCGTCCGAGTAATGGGCGAGCTGAATCTCACTGCCGATGACATTGACCTGTTTGTGCCTCATCAGGCCAACCTCCGTATCATCCAATCCGCAGCCCAGCGCCTCGGATTGCCCGAGAGTAAGGTGTTTATCAACGTTCATAAGTATGGAAACACCAGCGGCGGATCAATCCCCTTGGGTCTCTATGAGGCCGTTCAACAAGGACGGCTGAAACCGGGAATGCGGGTGCTGACGGTTGGATTTGGCGCCGGTCTCGTATGGGGCGCCAACATCATTCGCTGGTAGAAATCGCCCTCGCGGTTTGCGCGGCGTCGTGTCCTCGCAATTTCTCTGATCTGCCGAATCGTTAGCGGGTGGAATAGGCCGCCTAGGTCAATCCCTCGTGATTTTTAGCAAGAAACCTCTTGCTCCCCTGAAGAACTGCGGAGGAGTACCCGAAAACTTACCTGGGAAAAGGGTGATTTAACCTATGCATGAAAACTATTGGGGATTGAATGAGGCGCCGTTTAGCTTGACGCCAGACCCACGATTCTTGTTTATGAGTCGTGCTCACGAAGACGCGCTTATGATGCTGCACTACGCCATCACAAGGAACAAGGGCGCGGGGTTGCTATCGGGCGACATCGGGCTCGGGAAGACGACCATCAGCCGAAAGCTACTCGACTTGCTTGATCCAGTGAAGTACAGGATAGTCCTCATCGTCAATCCGATCCTTACCCCTATCCAGATTCTGCAAGAGATACTTTCTCAGCTTGATGTAAACGTGAACTCACGAAATCGCCAAGTTTTAGTCCAAGAATTACACAATACGCTTCTCTCGTACTACGATCGGGGCCAGCGAGTCGTCATCCTCGTGGATGAAGCTCATCTGATCAAGTCCGCCAACACGTTTGAGGAGCTCCGTTTGCTTTTGAACTGCCAGATGAACGACCAGTTCTTAATCAGTCTGATCCTTCTGGGCCAGGTTGAGCTGAGACCAAAAATCGCAAAGGTTCCCGCGCTCGAGCAACGGATGGCGGTTCGCCATACGATTCAACCTCTCGATATCCACGAGAGTGGCGACTTAGTCTTGCACCGGATGCGTGTTGCTGGCTATTCCGCGGAGCAAAGCCCATTCACGCCCGATGCGATTTACGAACTGCACAAGGTGGCAAAGGGCTATCCCCGAATGATCTGTCAACTCGCGGACAATGCCCTGCTTATGGGAATGGCCCGCAAGATAACTACGATTGACGGATTCTTTATGCACGACGTGGTTTCGGATTACATGGGAGTGGAGAAAGCAGCATGAATCTAGCTGACGCCATTCGCAGTGCCGCCCACTTGCCTTTCGGCCACGCCGCGCCAGTTCTGGATGCACCACAAGTCGCCGAGGCTACGCATCCAGCGAAGACGATCTTCCCACAAGAATTTGAACTCAAGGAAACAATCATGAATGACTCATTAGATCAAAGCCCAGCCGAAGCGCTCGGAGTACAACCTACCGCGGTTCGACTTGAGCTACTTCTGACGCCTGAGCAACTTAGTAATTTATTCCGAGCGGTCGCTGCGAATCAGCACACTCTGTGGACTGTTCGTGATACGGCGTCCTACTTGAGAATTAGCGGTCACGCGCTTGAGGCATTAGCCGAAAAGGGAGAAATCCCCGCGTTCAAAGTGGACGGACGATGGCGCTTTGCAAAAACGACCGTTGATGAATGGCTGCAATACAGCCAAGTCAGCAAGGAGGCAGCATAACCATGGGAATCAATCCATTTGCCAAAAGCTCGTTTGTAGGCGTTGATATTGGACATCATAATATCAAAGTCGCTCAACTCGAGAAAACATCATCGGGCTTTCGAATCTCTAAGTTCGGAACGTGTTCGACACCAGCAGATGCCGTTAAAGACGGCATTGTCGTAGATACCGCCTCGGCGGGCGTCGCTCTCAAGCAACTTCTCAGAGAATCGGACATTCGGGCGTCAAGCGCGGTTGTTGCGGTCAGCGGAGGTTCTGTCGTAGTTCGACCGGCACGCGTTCCAAAGATGAACGAGGCCACTCTGCGCAAATCCATTAAGTTTGAGGCGGGGCGTTATGTTCCAACCTCAGCCGAAGACAGCTATATCGAGTTTGAAATCATCGGCGATGCCGACGAGATGCAAATGGACGTTCTCATTGTTGCGGCGCCACGCGAAACTGTTGAGAGCCGTGTTGCCGTTTGTCAGCTTGCCGGGCTTGAAGTCGAGTTCGTAGATATTGAACCGTTTGCCGCTTACCGGTCCCTCATTGAGAGCGACCCCGAAGCCCAATGGGTGAACAAAACGATAGCCCTCGTGGACATTGGCGGCTCGGCAACGAACCTCAGCGTGGTGGCCGGTGGCGTTTTCGCCATGGCCCGTTCACTCCCTCATGGTGGGCAGACACTGACCGAAGCCTTAAAGACCTACTTTAGGCTTTCAACCGAGGATGCAGAGTCGGGCAAGGCTCAACTTGATTTGCGGGAGTTGACTGATGATTCGCCGAAGGAGAATCCTCCATTGCGCGTTGTGCAACCCCACATTGATGATCTAGTCCGAGAAATTCGGCGGTCACTGAACTATTTCCAATCAGGCGGTGCCGAAGGTGGCCCCCAAGGTAAAGCGGTCGAAATGGTCGTTCTTTGCGGCGGTGGAGCGAAGCTACCTGGAATCGCTGAGTATCTCAGCCACAAGCTTGGAATGCCGGCAGTGAGCGTGGGAATTTATGACAACACCGCCTTCGCGAATTGGAGCGATGACGACGGGAAGGGCCTTGAGCTAGGAGTCGTCGCCGGATTGGCGCTTCGACCCTTCGCCAAAGCCGCCTAAAGGTAAAGAACTATGCCATTGATTAACCTTATACGAGAACAGAGACTGGAGGTCAAAAAGGGCGAAGGTAAGACCCGCCTCTTCTTCATGGGCTTTGCTGCATCAGTGCTAGTTGGAGTTGGATCCTTCGGGTTCCTTCTGTTTCTGGCCGAGCAATCCCAAGGAGACAAGGCCGATCTCGAAGCAAAAGCTCAGCAGTTGGAACCCTTTTTGGGCCACATCAAAGACGCCGAGCTGGAGTATTCGAAAGTTGCTCCCAGGGTGGAAACTCTAACTGCCGCTCGCGACCTAACCGATAAGTGGAATCGCTTGATGGATCATCTAACCGTTCAAACCCCTGAACGAGTTTGGCTCTCAAGTATCCGCGCCGTCGCTCAAGACCCCAAGAAGCCGATACAGATTACGTTCGCGGGACTGAGCCAGCAACAGCAACTGATCGGCGAATTCCAGCTTCGGATGCAGGGAAGCCCCGATTTAGAGGCCGTCAACTTCAAGTTTTCGCAAGAAAAGCCAGTTGGCGCCGGTTACCTCTTGGAGTTCCAGATCGAGGCCGGCCTGAAAGGCACGACCGAAGAGAAGGAACGCAATGAAGCCAAGGAGGAAAAGTAATGAAAAAACCTAACCCCAAACCATTTCTGATTTTGATGCTGCTAACGTTTGCGGTAAGCGCGGGATTGTGTTATATGCAATACCAGGGCCTTAGCCAACTTAAAGCTGATGTAGCGACCCTCAAGAAAGAGGAGAAGAATCCAAAGGAAGTTGAGACTGAACTGGCCGCAGCAAAAGGAAAACTCGAACAGAGCAAAGTTCAACTTGCTCACCTCGAGCAAGGCGTTCCGGAATTGGCCTATGTTCCAACCCTTTTAAAGGAGCTGGAGAAGGCAGGCACGGATTCGGGCATGGAAGTGCTTAGTATTCGTCCGGTTCCCCGAGCGGTAGCCGCCCCAAAGAAGGGCGAGAGCCTCAAAGCCAAATCTAAGCCTTACACCGAACTGGATATTCAGGTTGGGTGCCGTGGCGATTACAAGGCCGCCGCGAAATTCCTAAAGGCGCTCCAGATGTTTCCAAAGATTCTTGCCGCCCGGACTATCTCAATGCAGCCTAAATCGGGCCAGCAGGTGGATGCAAAGTCAGCCGGAGGCTCTCCGAGGCTCGATGTGATGTTCGAGCTGCGCGCGTTTCTGTTTGCAACTGAAGGCGATGCCGCCAAAGGTAGCAATGATGAAGCTGCCGCGGAAAAGACGATTAACGTCAGTGGTCGAAACAAAACGGTGGAAAACTAATGAATGACAAGAAGAAAATGATGATTATTGCGGCCCTTGCCGTGATCATGCTTGGCGTGGGTGCATTCCAGTTTATGGGCGGATCGGCAAAGCCAGAACCCGTCGCAAAGGGCACGAAGACGCCGCCTAAACTGACCACTGTGTCAGACCCTCAAACTACACCTCATGCGACAACTCCCGATCCAAGCGGGGCCATCAATCAGGACCTGACGGCGGTGACTTCCGGCAACGGAACGGCCAACGGTGAAGTCAAAACTGAAACTGGTAATGGCGAAGCCGCCGTCGAAATGACGGTTGACCCGATGTTGGTTGCCGTTGAACGATTGAGCCCTCGAGACCCGTTCAACGGTGTTGCATGGGATTTGGAAGCTACGGCACGCACCGCTTCCCAACCGGTTTCAACGCCGACGCCTAGACCACAACCTGTGGCCATTCGAAGGCCCAGAGGACTTGGTAGTCAAACCAGGCCATGGGAGCCTGGAACTGGCGACATCAAGTTGTCGGGAGTGGGCGGTGGTAACGAAGTTGCCCAACAAATGCCGGTTTATGACGAGGTGCCTTACAAGGTAACCGGAGTCATAAACGGGAGCCGACCCGCCGTGGTTGTATCGGATAATGCGGGCGGATCACAAAGGCTCGTTAGAGTTGGATCAAAACTCGACCCCGATACCGAGGTCATCGGAATCCAACGCGGAAAGATGATCGTGCGAAAGCACGGCAAAGTCAAAACGATTTCTATTGAGGAAGGAGCCCCGGCCAAAGCTGGCGGTAACTCCCCGGAGAAAAAATGAGAGCTGAAACAACAGCAACCAAAGGAAACATAAGAGCAATGAAGAAAATGCTACTCGGGCTATCGCTAGCGACCCTCGCGTCGGTTGCGTGTGCTGAAGGAAAACTGACTGGATTCGAGACGAATAAAGTTGGTGACGGACTGAAGGTCACGGTCAAGGGCGAAGACCTGACGCAGCCGAAGATTATCCGCACTATGGGCGGCAAATCTTACATGCTGGAGTTTGATGCTCGCTTGATCGGAAAGGCAACGAATGAGAAGGTAGATTGGGGCGGAGTAACTTCCGTTGCAGCCTACTGGTATCAAGCGCGGCCAGTAAAAGTCCGAATCCACTTACGGGTTAATCCCGAATCCAAAATTGACATAACCCAGGTTGACGGGCAGTGGACGCTGGCAGTGAATGCCCCCGTCGGAACTGAATCAGCCATGATTAACGTGGCACCAAAGGGCACATCGTCCTTGCCAGATATTATTGCAAATCCGGTCGCGGCTCCAGTAGCCTCGGCGGCAAAGAAAGCGGCTAAGAAGCCGACGTGGATCAATGACGGCCTTGAGGCTCTCATGACCCTGTCGGATCCGAAAGTTCCGCCAACGCCTTCGTTCATAACGATGGCGACAGCCCCGATAAAGCTAGATGGAACCCCGGTTCCTACGACCAAAGTGAAAGCCAAAGCCGATCAGAAGCGCGCGGCTGTTGTCGTTAAGGCAACTCCGATTGAGCCAAAGATCACCTTCGCTCACCAGGCCGGAGCCGGAAAAGTTGACCTTGACTTTGCGAACGCTGACGTATCCCAGGTTTTGAAAGCCTTGGCTATGCAAGCAAACGTGAACATAGTCACCGCTCCCGATGTGACAGGGCAAGTAACTGTGTCGTTGCAAAACGTTTCCGTTGAGGAAGCGTTGAGCTTGATCTGCGCGCTTAGCGGTTTGCACTATGCCAAGATCAATAACACGTTTGTGGTTGCGGCTAGCTCTGACCGACTCGTTCCATTTGGAAAAGTCGGACAGAAATCGGAAACACGAGTTGTTCCCATCTACAGTGGCGAAGGCAGCCAGATCAAGACTGCGGTCTTGAAATCAGTTCCATTCGATACGACAAGTGGCGGATTTGAACTTGTACTCCCCAGCGAGCAAGTCGCAATCTCCACAACTGATGTGGTTGGAGAGGCGAGCGGGGCCAAAGGCACAACTGCCGAAGGAACCAAACTCACCACATCAAGCGGAAACGCCGCAACCGCCAAGAGAGACACGTATGTGGTCGTGATTGGCGCGGCGAACAAGCTTGACGCTCTAGAGCGACAGGTTCGGATGATTGATGAGCAGATTTGTTACGCTCTCGGCGTCGAAGTGCCATCCAGCACGGCAATGGTTCGACAGACTTATATGACCAAGGGAACGAAGGCTTCCTTCTTGCTCACGTCCCTTGCGGGCGGCAAAACAGAAGGCGGAACTTACGCTAAGATCGGTTCCACCGAGCTACGCGCTACGCCAATCACTTCGATCAGCGAACAAGCGATCTCGCTCTATGGCCGATCAAATGAAGTGGCCCGAATCCTTGCGGATTTGAAGGCCCTTGATGATGTTGGTGCCGACGGCGCAAACTTCGTAACCTACGAGCTGAAATATTCTGATCCACGATCGGTTAAGCAAGAGCTTGAGAACCAGTTCCCTGGTTTGCAAGTCTCAATCTTGCCTTCGTCGGTTTCTTCTCCCCAACTGTTCAAGGAGCAATCTAAAGAGCAGTCTATGACCGGAGGAGCGGCTTCAAGCCAAACCCAAACCGGGTCATCGGCCACGGGCGGCGGAGCATCAAACGAGATCGTGAGTGACGAGGCTCTGATTCAGCCGTTCAACGAGTTCGAAGGCGGTGCCTATGCCATGAAGCTTGTGCTTCGCGGTACGCCCGATAAGATCAACTCAGCGATGAGCTATCTGAAGACCGTGGATGTTTGTCCAAAGCGAGTGGCTCTTGAGCTTCGCGTTATGGATATCAACAAGAACGATGCCGAGACGAAGGGAATCAAGTGGGACCTCACGTTTGGTAGCGTTGTTACCAATGTTGGATCCGCGATTTCGGGAGCCTTTGGCACGGTCTCAAGCGCGCTAAACTTTGGAAAGGGCAATGTGGGTAGCGTTACTGCCGCTCTCGATGCCCTCGCTACGAATCAGAATTTGATTGCCCGACCAAACCTTTTGGCGATGGACGGACGACAAAGCGAACTGTTCGTGGGCGACGTGATCAACTACATCAAGCAGATTCAGGCAACCCAGAACGGTATCACCGTTCAAACCGATAAGGTGAGCGTAGGCGTTCGACTTTCGGTTCTGCCCCGAATCGGTGCGGATGGCAAGATCACCCTTGACATGCGACCCGTAGTCAGCATCTTGAAGGGCTTCACGGACATTCCCGGCGGCGGATCACTTCCCCAAACCGGCATCCGCGTTGTTCAACAGACCGCGATTCTCAATGATGGCGACACCATTGCGATGGGCGGCTTGATTCAAGATACGGATTCGGTCACTACATCTGGAGTTCCGATCCTCAAAGATCTTCCTTTGATTGGCAAGCTATTCAGCTCGACCACGAGAAAGAAGAATCGCAGCGAGGTCGTGTTCTTCCTGACGGCGAAGATTGTTGATGACACCACCAACAAGACGGCCGCAAATCCAAACAAGGGCGGCGGAAACTAAGCCCTTTGCTTACCAAAAAGCCCCGACTCGAATGAGTCGGGGCTTTGTTGTTGTTCGGCTTTTACTGACCGAAGCGATAGGTTGTGAACAGGGAATCCATACGAGTGTCCTGGCCCGCAGAGAAACGATCCATGCATGCATCATCGGTGTAATCCATGAAGTTCGTGATTGGGTCGAGGCCAGGCTTGGATCGGCAGGTGTCACGGCCAACTGGGCAACCATACGCTGGGCTCTTTTCCGCCGGAGTGTCGCTGACGAAATCGCCGTTACCATTACATCCCCCTTGGAACGTATGATAAAGACCCATCCAGTGACCTACTTCGTGCGTCGCCGTATCACCTAGGTTGTATGGCGCGGCGGAGCCACCTGGAACCGAGGAGTACAGGATCATTACGCCGTCGTTCTTCGGATTGCCGGAATAACTCGACGGGAACGTAGCCCAACCAAGCAGTCCGCCTCCCATATTGTTGGAATAGATGTTAAGATCATCGGCGGTTCCCTGTCGCAGGGCGTTCTTCAATTGTGTCTCACAGGTTCCGCCCCCACAGGTGTACCAGGAGGCGTTCGTTGTTCGATCCGTAGAGACCAAGTTGAACGACCAACCAGTAGAAGCGTACGCCGCATTAAGCACATTAATCTGAGCAGTGATTTGGGAATCTGGAATGTTGCCTTGCGATAACGAGGAGCCATTGTTGATGACGTGCCAGTAAACCGGAATTACGCCACCCGTGGCCTTCGCGGTTTTCTTCGGCGCGACAATATCAAACTCAATCTGCAGCAGCGCTTCGGCAGTTAAGACTGGAGTTGCACAGTGGGCAGTGATGGCAGCTTCCATAGCGCGACCGCTAAGGGCACCGCCCGTGGAGTCAGAGCCGGCGCAACCGGCAGCGATGAAGGCCATCGAGAGAGAGCCTAAGATAACGACTTTGTTGGTTAGGTTTAAACGCATATTTCTTTCCTTAAGATATAGGGCAAACTCTCCCCTTACCTTGCACATTATTGTACAAAGCGAAACGTCACAGAAACGTCACAAGAATCATCCGTCGCAAAAACAGAGATGATTCTTGAAGATCAGCCCCCTAGTATCATACAACACAATTGACGAAATGCCAAGGGGTTTGTCTAAGATTTCTTGAGAATGTATCGGCCGTCTTCGCTGATTTGAAAAGCCGGTACCAGCTTTGTCTTTTCGAATGCACGAAAAATTGGACCGAGTTCGGCCCACAAACGAGCGTGCTCCGGATAATCGGCCGATAGCGCGGCTTGGCGAGTTTTTGTCAACCGGCTCGGGAAAATATGAACGGGAATCACTTTTTGCCCAGATCGGCGCGCTTCACAGGCGAGAACGTAAATCGGTTTGATTTTCTTGTCGGTCATCGCAAGGCACCCGATTGAAGCCCTCGATCCGTGGACGTAGATATCGCTACCGGGGTTCTCTTTGTTGCCGAGAATCTTGTCGGCCTTGTTTGGATAGTTTAATCCCAGCGACAAATGAAATCGGCTCTGAGGATTGAAGACCGCGACATGGTAAAGCCCCTCAGGAACTTGCAAATCGCCCACAACGCGTTTTGGGCCAAGCTCGCCCGACGCGGCGGCAACTTCGTACTTCTCCCAAAGAACGTAGCTCCCAGAGGGTTTGCCCACCCAAACTTCAAGCACCTTCTCGTCCTTGAACGCTCGTAAGTAGATTTTCTTGGGTGGCCAGGTGATTCCGAGCGCCTTGGAACGGAGTTTCAAAGCCGGAAGGCACTCCGCATAAGCCGCCGCCACCCGATCTTCGACCGAGAGACTTGGACGGGCAACCAACGCAAAAACAGGGGGTGGCTCGAGGCTGGTGCATTGTGTTACCAGCGCGCCCCGGCACGTTACATCCGGGGCTCCACGGTGAGTTGTTAGCCTCCGTGGAGCCGGTGATGCATCGTGCACCGGCGTCGGGAACAACAAATCAAGCTCCGAGCAACAGCCTCGCCCTTCCCCCCATGCCAGGCTTTCGAGCGCCAGACTAACCACCAGAGACAGCATAAACTTCTATACCTTCCAGGGTGAGGTTGGGCAATCCCAAACGATTAACAATGCGAATAAATCGCCCCTTTTGCGGCTCGCCGTAGTATTCGCCGCCTTGATATTTTTGGCGCCAGTTATAATCCAACTCGCGAAAGAAGGGCTTGCCCAGTTCGACGGCGTTTGCAGCAATGGAAATCTCGAAGCCGGGTTGTAATGCTCCGGTGAGCTTCACTAACCCAATCATGTGCGCTTTGCCCAGGTCAACCTGAATCCACTTGCCCTTCTCAGCGGGGAGCTTTGCGGCTGTAAATGCGGTCACAAGGTTCGCCATATTCACCGGTTTGGCGGGCAAGTTCAGGCGCTTCGTAAAGATAACCGCCCCGCCCCCGCGAAATTTTGCGGCCAGAAGTTGCCACAAGTTTAGCGAAAACGTGCGTGTAACTCCGTATCGCTCAACTTTCACCCGAAGCTCCCCATTGTCCCCCGTTAGGTCAATTCTCCCAAAGGGGTTGGGCCCCAGCTTACGTCCAGTGATAGGGTTTTCGAGCGGCTCAACCATCTGATTGGGCAGAACAATGGAGTCGGCGTTGACTTTCTCTTGATACAATGGAGTCAACTCGACCCCCCCCTTCACCGGCGAGATTGTCACGGTTGCATCGAGGAGGGGTTTGCCGGAATTATCTAAGAGACGCATCACGACTTGAGGCACTTCATAAAGGTAATCCGAGGGCCCGCCGCGAAAGATCAGATTTGAGTTGAGCGCTCCGACATCGGTTGCGCTTAAAAGTCCAGTTGGTTCTAGTAACTCCTGATCGGCCAACGGGTCGTAAAGCGGTTCGTCGGCAAGGGTTGCTAGTGGAGTGAGATTAACTTCGGCGCGGGTGTCGCCATAACCCAGAATCCCTGGGAACCGCTCGTTGGTTGAAACGAATGTGACCAAACCAAGTTTCTTGAGGATGGATACGGCCAGCGTTCGATCCAACCCGATCGTTGGTGCGGAAATCGAAGCGAGATCAACACTGATATCGCAATTCCCATTCGTTGTTTCGCTGATTCGCTGAACTCGCAGCCGTTCCAGCACTCCATTTGGGGCGAACGAAAACCTTGAGTATCGGAACAGGGTCTCGTTGATCTGCCCAATTTGCGTCTGAACCCAATCTTCGACGCCGAAACTCCCGAGCGCGCTGATTTGCGAGGCATACCGCGCCCTCTGGTCCGGACTCACAATGATCTCAACCGACTTTCCGTTGGCCGCAATTTCCAGCAAGTTGTTTCCACGACAAACATCGCTTCCCTTGGGAAAGATGCGAAGGGCGACGGTTTGAAGGCGATGGTCGGTGAGATTTGGTCGCCAACCCAATTTCAGAGAGATAACTCGCTCTTGCCCAACCGATGTGTCTTCATTTACGCTCACGATGTCTTTGGCAACATCATCCACGATCCACTGGGCATCAAATGCGGCACTATCCGAGTTGCCCACGTTTTTGATATGAGCTGTGTAAGTCAACTCCTCTCCCGCTTCGGGACCAGTTTTTGCCCCCGCCAGCGGATACTCGGGCGTGCGCTCAATCAATGCTACGGATAAATCGGCACCCTTTGCGGGCTCCCCGCGTTCAGCCTGGATCGTCAATTTAGGGCGATCTATCGAAGCATTCGAGCTGAGAAAGTCAACGTCATTTTGGAAGTTAATGAGCAACCCATGGACATCGGCGGGCCGTTGAAGTTGCCTTTGCATCATCGGCCCAAGCCCATCAAGGCGATAAGTAATATCGTCAACCTTAACCAGGGTCACTCCCTCAACTCTCTCCGAGTCGCCATCGCCAAGTGCGCCCAGAAAATTCCAAGGAATAGAGCCGATGCGTCGTGATTTCCAGCTCACCGAACCGGTCCCATCTTCTGAGCCGCGCAATAATCCCGCGAGGCTCTTAAGGGGACCCTCTGACCAAGGTTTTTTGAGCCACCGCACATAATTCAGCTTCGGCTCACCCTGAAGTAGCCCTAATGTTAAAGAGGCAGATTTTATTTGAGCATTCGGGCCGAGCGCAACGTTTAAATCTCGAAATTGAATCAGGATCATCTTCGCCGGACCACTAACGAGATTCGAATCGCCTCCCTGACTCTTGTCAGGTTGACTCGAATTGAGGGTAGCGTCTTCGCAGCCCCAGTATCGGTATGTAGGTTCTCCGGTGAGTGGCGTAACCTCGCGCCCCCGTTGCAAAACGATTTCAGAAATCTGGGGTCGCCCGAGAAGCGCCACGAGAAGGAGCGAAGTCACCCCCTAAGTTTACTGGGCTAACCGGGAACGTCTTCGGGTTTAACCTGCGAAGCTTCCACATTTTCTTCCAAAATCTGTTCGAAAATCTCCTTTCGGTGGACGGTTACATCGCGTGGGGCTTTGATTCCGAGGCGCACTTGTTCCCCCCGAACCTCCAGGACGACGACTTCAATGCCTTCCCCGATCATAATACTTTGATGAAGTTTTCTTGTTAAGACTAGCATCTGGCCTGCGCCCTCCGTAGCGTTCGGCAGTCAATCACGTAGCTCTAGGCAACCTGCTTTTCTGGCTCGCTTACAACTAGATGAAACACCCGGTGTCGAATATTATACGCTTCGCCTTCAAGTACAACCTGCTTTCCACGACGATTTTCTAAATTAATGACGATTGGGGCGGCAAGGTTGATCGTCATTTCCTGAGTGTTTCCACCCGGAATTCGGGCAGTTGTCCATAAAGAATGGACTGTCGTCGTTCTGAGATTCAGCGTATTCGCCGCTTCTTCCGGGATTTCGACCTCGTAGTTTTCAACAAAATGCCAAGGATCGGCTACGAGAAACGCAAGCCCAGGTTCGCTTAGAGACTGAAGCCAACGAAAAGGGCAATCATCCGCGTGATTGAGCAGGAGAAAGCTCTGGAGCTGAGGGAAGCCGACCAGGCCTTCATCAAAGGTTATGATATCTTCTGATTCGAAGTCAATAGTGCCAAAGCGAGTTTGATTGAGTTGCATTTTTATCTCAAGAAGTCCATTAGGGAAAGCCGGCTCCCCATACTTACCGATTGCATTGCAGCTTGGTAAGCGGTTTCAGCCAACTTGTAGTTCAGGATCGCTTCCGACATATCCACATCTTCAACGTTCGAGATTTGTTCCGTCAGCTCATCCGTGCGACGGGTCAACGTGTTCTTGTTTTCTTCTAAAGTTTTGAGCTTGCCGCCAATCGTGCCCCGCGTCAGCAAGATGTCGGTTTCGGATTTTTTGAGATCCGCCATATCAATGTTGCCCAGCGCAGAAGTGTTGCCGCTTTGGAGGTTGGCCTTCAACAATTCTAAGCGATCCCATAGGTCCTTAACCATTTTCTCAGCCGGAACCGTGGCCACGATCTGCTCATTGGGGCCTACTTCAACCGTGATCATGTTGCCATCTCCGTTATAGGTCAAAACGGAACCGACGGCGGTGAAAGGTTGCGCGCCATTGTCTTGGCCCGCAAAGATGTAGTTACCATTGGGCAACTGAGAATTTGCCAAATTTAGAATTCGCTTCTGGATTTCTCCAACTTCGTTCACCATGCCGTTTCGAGCTTCTTGGCTCGTGGTGGTGTTCGCTCCTTGGTTCGCAAGCTCGTGAGCGCGGCGAACGAGGGTCTGCACTTCGGTGAGCGATGCCTCCGATGATTTTAACGAAACCTCAGCGGTGCTGATGTTTGAACCGAATTGGCCCAAGGTAGACCGGAGCGTGCGCATACTGATCGCACTTTGCGTGCCCATGGGGTCGTCGCCGATGGTATTGATCCGGCGTCCGCTTGAAACCTTCTGTTGGGCTCCGATGTATGCCTCTTGGGCACGACCGAGGTCGCTCAGATAGGTGTCATATTGATGGTGGAAGCTAATCCTCATATTCTCCCAGTAAAGTTATCGGGTATTTCCCGATTTACTGGAGGGCTAATGAGGCAATCCTCGCCTTAAACCCGATCGGGCTCAAATAGTGCGTGTAGCTCTTCGGAGTGTTCTCGCGAAACGAGGGCCACGAGCATGTCACCGACTCTGAGGTCGGTGTCGCCGGTAACGGCCAAACCGCTGTCTTCGCGCAGAATCCAAATCAGATTTGTCTGGGGCGGCAAAACGATCTCCCTAATCTTCTTTCCCAGGACAGGCGAGCGATGGCCGATTTCGACCTCGACGATCTCCAAGTGCCCCCTCGCCAACGCTCCCACGGGCAACATGACATCCGGTGAGATCTGTTGCTCAATCAGCGAGTGAATAATGCTGGTCGCGCTTACCGTATCATCAATTCCGATCTGCTGGAAAAGTGATTCGTGAGCGGGATCGTTCACCCTGGCTAAAACTCGCTTGACGTTCCAAACAACTTTCGCCAGTTGGCACACCACCATGTTATCTTCGTCTTCACCGGTCACAGCGATCACGACATCGGCGCGCTCAAAGCCAGCGTCTTTTTGGGTGGTCATTTCGCAACCGTCGCCTACCATCACGTTCTCCTCGCCAACTAACTGGGCAAGGCGCTGAGCTTGGCGCGCATCACGCTCCAAAAGGAGAACTTCATGGTTGTTAGACACGAGTTTTTTGGCAAGATGTAATCCGACATTTCCACCGCCGACAATGATCATGTACATTAGAGGCTCAGCTCCTTCACAAGGGCGTTGTAGGCGTCAATAGGTTCGTAGGGCTCGGAAGTGAGCCAATCGCGCATCATCCCCGCCGTCAATGAGCTTGGATTAATGCAGAAAAAGCCCATTCGCTGGTAGGCATCACTTCTCATGGGGTCGGCTACTTTAACGCAAACCCTCTCGACTTTGAAGCGCAGTTTAACAATTTGGGCGGCCATTAGATTTGTGTTATCGCCGCGCGTCAGGGCAAAAAACACGTCGCTCGATCGAATGCTCGCTCGCTCCAGAACGTCATCGTCCAAGCCAGAACCGATAACGACCTCACAGTTGTGATCACGCCCGAGGCGCCGAAGTGCCGCCGGATTTTGTTCGATTATGGTCACTTTGTGACCACGGGATGCGAGTTGGATGGCCAAAGTTGACCCCGTCCTTCCGCAACCAAAAATTACAACCTTCATTGGGGACTTAGAATTTACCCGTTCAGCCACTAGAGTCGGAGGTCGAGTCGGTTTGGCCAAAGAGCGCAGGCTACGTTTTGGCGAGAGCTACTCCGGTAGTTTTCGCTTAGAATCCGCAAAATTTCGTAGATGTAACATTGAGCCCAGCGTGAAAGTCCGGAACATCAGGATAAACTCCACCAATGCTTGCCTCGACCGAAGATTCTGGTTTGATCGTGATTGACCTTCAGCCGAGTTTCTTGGCCGCTATTCCGAACGCAGATTCCGTAGTTCGCCGGTCAGAGTTCTTTATACGGGCGGCAACTATATTGGGCGTTCCCATCTTCGTCACCGAGCAATACCCTTCGAGAATGGGTTCAACCGACGAACGTTTGATGCCATTTCTGGGAGGGGCAACGATTGAAGGCAAAATGGTCTTCTCCGCCCTCGGCGCCCCTTCCATTTCGGCATGGGTTGAGCGAAAGCTCCAAATCGTGCTTTGTGGGATAGAAACCATGATTTGCGTGAATCAGACGGCTCAGCAGCTTTGGGAACTAGGCCACGAAGTGATCATCGCGGCGGATGCAGTTGGCGGACGCTCGTTGGAAATGCACGAGCTGGGGTTGGGTCGTCTTCGCTCATCCGGCTGTGAACTCGCCCATTCGGAGGCGATTGTTTACGAGTGGATGCAAACCGCCGAGCATCCACAGTTTCGGGAGGTTTTGAAATTGGTGAAAAATTTTGCCTAGACGCGCTTTCGGCCGCCTTAAACGATTGTGGAAGAGACACCGCAACGGGCGAGAATTGGTCGAGTTAGGCTCTTTGCAAGGAGACGAGGACGCCATTGGAATACTTGAACTTGTGCCGCATGTTGAGCGCTACTTGCTGGGGTTCCATTGGTGCACAAAAATTGTTCGACTCAGATTTGCATGTGGCTTCGCCAAATGCGCCGTGTTCTTCGCCGAGATCGAACCTACTCCCGGCGCGGACCACGCAATGTGGGTCATCACGGGTGACGTACCCCCATTGTATATTGACACCTCATGCCGAAATGGCAAAGAGGCCATTGATCTCTATATCGAACTCTACTCATATTGGATCGAATCGGTCAGAAAGGACGAATCTGTGGACGATTTACCTGAGGTTCGGACAGCCGAAACTTTCGACATCCTAGAGCCCAGCTTAGAATTGGCCGACATGCTCGAATCTAGACTAAACTTTTTGCGTAAGAATTTGTGGGCCTTTGAGTAGGCCAGATTGAGACACCATATTCACGATCCGAAGACATCGGACCAATCTCACCTGTTGCATCGTGTACAGGGGTGCTCGAAGATTTCCGTTACGACGCGAGGGACGGGGGGTGGCTTTTCCCCCCGTGACGGGTCGCCAATGGCCAGCGCGTTTCCGGCGAAACAAAAGAGTCGGCTACCACAAAAATGACTTATGATTACTATGCCGTCAGGCGGGGAAGAACCACCCCGCATCCCCCGTCGGCTTGGGTTGAGTACTAACCTAATTTTCGATTAGGGCACCGCTCTGAACCGAACCCTTACAACCGATAATATCGAACCAAACTGGGATACTTCGCTCCCTTGAGAATCGTATGCGTCGCCTTTAACATCTTCGTCGCCGTCGCGTCGGGCTCGCCAGTGCCGGGAATTCGGGCGAATTTTGGGAAGAGATCGCTCATGAGCATGACTACCAGCCGGTGTCCGGCTTTGAATTCCCGCGCAAAGAGCCAAGGCTTAACCGAAACCTTGTAAACCTGTCCGGGCACAATCGCCTTAACTCCGGTTCCCGTGAACCCGATTCTCATGCTGCCCGGAAGTCCAACGAGGGTTAGGTCGCCGTTTGGCGACTCATCGTAGACCATCGCATGCAACGCTGCGTCTCGTACAGTGGTCTTGAAATAGACATCAACTTCCAAGGGCCCGGCGATCGTCTGCGGCGCATTGAACTTCTCGGTTCCGTAAAGCAACGAAGACTGGATAAAGGAGGACCGCTTTGAGCTGAGCTTTGCCGCGGCGCCGTCCATCTCTAGCGACTCTGGAAGCTTTGGGTTGCGGGGATCGTACACATAGCTGTCCGCTTTGGTGGCTCCGGGCTTGGGCTCAAGTGTCGCCATCCCTGTTTTCCCATTGGGTTTTCCACCCCCAAGGTAGGAGGTCACAAGCGTTGATGAGGATGGCGGCCAAGTTTCTGCCTCAACCCATTTGTTTGAGCCACTTACAAAGAACTTTACTCGGGGCTGAGCTTCAAGACTGGCTGATTTCGCCTTGAGATGAGTGTCAAAAAACCGAAGGTAGGTCGAGTCCAACTCCAGCACCGAAGTCGGCCCATAGTCTTGATCGGCGAACTTGGTTTTCACGTTAAAACCGTGTTCCCATGGCCCAAAAATGAGCCACTGGTTACCGCCGCTAGCCTTTAGCCGAGCATAGTTCATCATCGTGCCGACGCCGTCACCGTCCCAAAAACCACTCACGTGCATCACCGGAATCTTCACGTTTCCGATCTGAGCGTTTGTAAAGGCGCCTTTCCAATCGTTAAGGGTCGGTCGTTTCAACCATGAGTTGTAGAAAGGAATATCCTTTTTGAAGAACGTGTCATCCACCTTCGTAAGCGGCAACGCTTTGAAGGCCGACAGAGAGCCAAACCCTTGGGCCGCTGCCGCCATGTTTGCCTGACGCTCCATGACAATTCGGGACCACCAAACGTTCGCCAAGAGCATGAAGCAACCGTGATCCCAGGGGATGTTGTGCATCGTGTCAGGCGGGCTAACTTGAGGGATGATGCATTTCAGCGCCGGATGACCCGAAACCGCGGCCGCCCATTGCACGAAGCCCAAATAGCTTCCCCCGATCATGCCTACGTTTCCGTCGCTCCACGGTTGGTTTTTTATCCAATCTAGGGTGTCATAACCGTCGGCAACCTCGGTGTTTAGGGGGTCCCAACCGCCCCCGCTCGCACCGCGACCGCGAACGTCCTGGCTGATAACCACATAGCCGCGCTTGGCGAAAAACTGATAACCCGACAAAGCCGCCACTCTGCCATACGGTGTCCGAATCAAGATCGTGGGATACTTCCCGTCGCCCTTGGGCCGAGCGAGATCAGAAACCAGGATTGGCCCATCCCGCATTGGCGTTTTCACTCTCGCTTCGTTAATCACCTCAAACACCGGTTGGCTTAGTTCTGGAAATTTCGAGAGTGGATCAACGAAGACACCTTCATATCCTTTAGTTACCACCTCGAACAACTGGGCGGGGACCTTAAAACCGACGGTGCGTCCATTTTCAAGAGCATACTGAAGCTCAATTCCGCTTAGCTTCAGCCGAAACAACTCGATTTGAATCGTTCCCTTCGACGTCACCACACTCATTGGTGCGGAGTTCGACTCCGGCGTCACCTCGGTCAGCGAACCCAGGTCAAGCACCTTCATCTTGGCGGGGCGATTGAGCCTTTCAAACTCCGCAAAGAGCGTGTCGGTCAGGGCCATGTGGTGAGTCGCGAAAAACGCCTTTGACTTGATGGGTAAGTCAATCGTGCCCGCCCGGGGTTTGCCGTTTGTGACGGCGGAAAGCTTGCCCAACTTCCACTCGTAGCTTCCAGAGTTTGCCCCAGCCGACTCGCTGAAAGAGATGGTCGTGGGCACTCCTTTCTCAAACTTGATTTTGAGGTTGCTTTTGATGTTTTGCCCCGCGATTGACATCGTTGATGCCGATTCGAGACTGTCGGCGGTGCGGGTGGTCTTATTGGTACCCGAGGATTTGCCGCCGAAGAGAATATCGCTCTCAACGGTCTGGGCTTGAGTTAGAACTGCAACAAAGCTTACGAGCAACGAAATGAGGCAACGCATGGCTGAATTCTAGCTGGTTTTTTCTTAGGGCTTGCGCTTTTGGGCGGCTTGGTGGTAGAAGTGCGTTAGCGCCACGATAAGGGCGGTCCCGAACGCAGCCGAGAACAGGCAAAAAACCAAGCCGCGCTGAAATTCAACCGGTCGTTTGAGGTCATTTCCGTATCGAAAAATGAGCGTGAGCATGTAAAACATGACGTAGACCAAGATTGTCATCTTCTGGTGCGATTCGGGAGCTTTCGGTTCAAGTTCGGCCATACGTTCAAAATTCGTACGGCCCCATATCCTTTTAGCGAAAAACACGATCCCCACCACGCCCGCAATGATCCCACACCCGATCGCCGCCAACTCGGCTCGGGGCCAAACTCCGACAATTGCACTCAACGAAGAAAGAAGCAAGTAAACACCACCGCCCGCCACAAGCGTGCCCAAAGTGATCAAGAGGACTGCTTGACTTTTGCTTATCACCTATCGCATTCTACTCCCACTTTTTGCCGAGGAACCGAGTAATCTCACGGCTAATGTTGATTCAAGCGAATTGCGGTCCAGTAGCAGATTTAGAGCGCAACTTGAAATCTCATCCTTTTGCTCAAGTGTTGGGCACCGTGGAAGCAGGCGAACCCTTCCCCAATTCGCTTCTCCCACAGACCCTCCCCTTCCCGGAGAGGGGCTTCTTGGCGCTTGAATTCACCCAAGGCGATTGGCATCGCCGGATTTGTGTCGGGCGACCGGAAGGTTTGTTTGGCTTAACCGAGCTGATGGACAATAATCCGATGGTTTGTGCCGATGAACTCTCGGTGCCCGATCCTGCGAGTACGCTGGCCCTTATCGCGCTGGGGCCGTTGATTCGTGCAGGTTTACTTATTGAATCTCCCACACTCCTCTACAACTTCCGTGACTTCAATCCCGACATTGTCGAAGCCTTTTTGCGGGGTGAAGGATGGGCGGAAGGAGCGACTTTTGCCCTCGCCGAAGAGGATCTAGATTCAGCGCTCGCCCTGCGCGCGATCTGCCTGGTAAAAACCGAATCGGAGCTTGGGGACGAGATTGATGAGCAATTCGATGAATGCTACGGTCGCTCGTTTTTCATTCGCAACGAAGAAGACAGCGAGTGGCATGTGAACCTGGTTCGCGGTTTACCTCATGCGGCCTATAAGCTTGGGATTTCGCCCGGTTCGCCGCATTCCTTGCTAACCGTCCAGGTAATGGCCGACCGTAATGGAAAGTGCGGGGCAAGCCAAGTTGTCCATGCCATGAACGTGATGGCGGGGTTTGAAGAATGCCTGGGAATTGCATAACCGAATGCCGCCGGTGCCCCCGTTTGGTCGCTTGGCGCGAACAAGTTGCCCTTGAAAAACGCGCTTCCTTCTCCGATCAAACTTATTGGGGCCGTCCTGTCCCCAATTTTGGCGATCCCGATGCCACTCACCTGATCGTCGGTCTCGCCCCCGCCGCTCATGGCGCAAACCGAACGGGCCGAATGTTCACGGGAGATCGGAGCGGTGATTGGCTGTTTCGAGCGCTACATAAAGCTGGAGTAGCGAATCAAGCGTTATCTGAATCAAAAAGTGATGGGCTTGAACTGAAAGGCGTTGTCATTACGGCGGTTTGCCACTGCGCTCCACCTGATAACAAACCAACTCGAGAAGAAATCCAGAACTGCGGCGACTACTTAGGCGAGCTATTGCGCTCCCGGCACTGGGAAGGGATTCTGTGTCTGGGTGGGCTGGCGTGGGCGGAAGTCGCTCGGACTCTGGAGGTAAGGCTACCACCCTTTGGTCATGGTCAGACCGCCGAAATCCAAGGGGCGAAAGTAGTCGCGAGCTATCACCCCAGCCAACAGAACACCTTCACCGGTCGCCTCACCGAAACAATGTTCGATGAGGCGATCAGAATGTGGCTGGCTTAACCTTGGCACGCCCGCCTTCGCCGAGTAGGGGATTTAGACGGGCGGTTCTCCAATTTTTCCGGTCAGACGCTGAACGCAGTAAAAACAGAGTGCGCCACTAATGACAAGGCCCAGTATTCCTTGCATCTGCCCGCTAACCAGATTTACCACACTCATGATAGCGTTGAGGCCGTACAGGACTGCACCCGCAATAAAACCCCATCGGGCACTCTTCATTATGCCGAAGCCGACCGCAAGTCCAACTGCGCCCGAGACTAACATGACAATGCCGAGGATTGCGGCCAAACCGCTGGCGGCCGCTACCGCCGCAGTATCTGTGCCTGGTCCCGCTTGGCTCGCTGCGGCCGCTCCCAAGGCACCGACGCCGACCGCTGCTGCGATTCCACACACGCCGCATAGCGCGCTAAGGACCATGATGACAATACCAATCGGTTTGTCCGATTGATAAGGCGCTCCGGTGCCTCCCGATCCCCCACTGGTTGGTGGCCGATAATACTGCCCCGTCGGTTCTTGTGGGGCCTGTGGTTCTTGTGGTTCGTTTTCCATGTTCAACCTCTCCTGGACCGCGATTAGCAGTCTGGTCTTAGGGACGATCTTAGGCTATAAAACTGTGCAAAAGTTATTTGAGCCAAACGTGCCAGCAAGATCTGGTTCGGATGGGTTAATTTAGTCCGATGGGACGAACACGCTCTGAATATGCCAAGAGAGAAGAGTTTATTGCCAAGGTCAAGGTCTACGAGGCGATCGCCAAGGCCGATCCGAAGAAATATGAAACTACTTGCCGGCGGTTGGTAAATCTGGGCTACATTTACATTTTTGCAGTCCTGGGCTTGATTCTCGGTCTCATCGGTTTCGTGATCTGGTGGATGGTGACAGCGGGGCGAGGGAACTCGATCGCGATAAAAATTATCTTGGTCTTTGGGGTCGCGATTTTCACCATGATCCGCGCTCTTTTTAGCCGCATTCCCGATAACCACGATGGGGTAGACATTTCGCGCGCCGAGGCCCCAAAACTTTGGGCTGAAGTTGATGCGATGGCGAAAGCCCTCGGCGCTCCTCCGATTCATCAGATTCGGATAACCTACGATTGGAACGCTTCTGCCTCTCAAATTCCGATGATGGGAGTTATCGGTCCCTGCCACAACACCTTGCGATACGGAATGCCTCTGTTGGCGGCGGAAACGCTGGATGAAGCGCGTTCAACTATCGCTCATGAGCTTGGCCATTTCGCGGGCGGACATTCGAAATTCGCGGGTAAGGCCTATAGAGTCGTGGAAGTTTGGCAAGCCGCAGCCCAGAGCATGAGTGGGTTTATGGCAAAAATTTTGATTGGGCCGTTTCTTGGGTGGTATCTACCCAAACTTTGGGCAACAACCTTTCCACTTCGCCGAAAGGACGAATACGAAGCGGATGCCGCGGCCACTCGCCTTGCTGGGCCCGATGCGAATGCGGGCAGCTTAGTGCGACTCGGAACCCAATCAAAATCCGCATCGAAAGCGGTAGAGCGCATCTACACTCTGGTTGAAACTCAACCGGCTCCTCCCACCAATGTTGTCGAACTAACCGTCAGAGACATCCAGTCCAGCGTTCCGACCCCCGAGGAGTTCCGGGAGAATCTTCTGGAAACACTGAAAGAGGATACAGGTTACGACGACACGCATCCCGCGATGCGAGATCGGCTGGCCGCGATTGACCCTAAATACATCCAGGCCGAAGAGTTGATAGCCCGGTTTGAGCCCCTCGTGTGTGCGTCCCCTAATCCCAGCGCAGGTGAAGCGTTCTTTGGTGCGAATCTGGCTCGCGTATGCGAGTCGCTGAACCGCCATTGGGCGATGCAAGTTTCCCAGAATTGGGCCAACCGCCATCGAATCGTTGCGCCGAAGGCGCGCGAGCTACGCGAAGCTGAAAGTGCCGGGCTTGAAACGCTGTCTGAAGCAAGATTGTCGGGCCTTCTTAGCGAAAGCCTGAGCGTTAGAGGTGCCACCAGATCGGAACCGCTAGGGCGGGAGTTGCTGAAACGAAACCCCGACCATGCCGAAGCGAATTTGCTCATCGGGTCCCTGTTGGTTGACAAACTCGATGCCTCGGCTATGGACTATTTAGACCGCGCTTCGCACGCATCGGAGCATCGAGCCGCGGCTTACGCCATGCGTTCTCACCTCGCCGAAAAACTAGGGGATCGCACTCAGGCGGCTAGGTTTTATGATCTTTCGGCGACCGAAGGTGATACTTCTGATAAGGTGGAGCAAGAGTCTTACGAAATTGAGAAAGCAGACTTGCGCCGCTGGGATCCACCCGCTGCGGACCTCGAACGTTGGAAACTCGAATTCGCCCGAAGCGCGTCCACGGCCGAGGTTTATGCGGTGGAGTTTGATTCAAAAATCCGCCCGGGGAAGGTACACCAGCTACTAGTTATTTTGCCCAAATACGGCAAAGTCGTTATGGATGAGAGCGCCCCCGTTGAAAAAGTGCTCCAAGAGCTAACGGGGATTGAGCAGCGGTATTTGGTGTTGCCGTACTCGATGCGAAAACGGGTTTCAAAACTGGGGCATTGCAAGGTCCATGGAACATGAAACCTCATGGCGATGAACTGCGTAGCCTTTTGAAACGCTGTGTGCCCTCATCGCCCTGACCCCGTATCGCGCCGGTTTCTCACGTTGGTCGTGATGCTCCTGCCTGGTCGTACTGGTCGCGGTCTTTTCGTTTGCGGTCCGCTTGCCTCGATGGATTGAGGCCGAGATCATTTTGGGGGCTTGGTGGCTGGCATGGGTGGGGATTTTGGGTTCTCTGCTGTATCGCGGTCAGGAAGTGGAAGATGATTCTGAGGTGAGTTACGGTGGACGGTTCAGCCAAAATGTAGGCGAAGTCACCAGCACGGTCGCTGATGTGGCGAGTTTTGGGTGCATGGATGGCTGTTTGCCAATTATTCTGGCTCTTGTGCTTGTGTTGGTGTTCGGTTTACTTGTGGAATTCGCCCTCCCCGCGCTTGCATTTCTGCTGTTTATTTCAATCGGCGGCATGTTCGCGCGCGCCGTGAACGATACTCACGAGTGCAAGGGCCGTTTGTGGCGGTCGCTGGTTTGGGGTGGGCTTTGGGCCACGCTATACATCGGTCCGCTTCTCGCGATTGTGCCGTGGCTACCGGCGGTTTTTCCTAAGTTCGGGTAGTGCTTAGGCCCGCAGTTTCAGCCCAACTCTGGCCGCACCAGCCGCGATTGCCGCAACGCCAAGGGTCAAACCCGCCGCATAGCCGGACTCCTCATAGACTCCCCAAAGCTGCCTTTCGTGCCAAGCCTCAAGTCCAACTAACCGAGGAACCGTATGAGCGAGGCAAGTTGAGACCAAGTAACCCAACAGCGGATTTTGGCCCAGTAAGGCGACAAAACCTTGTCTGGGGGCGGGTTCGTCTCCAAACTCGACTCGGCTTAAAGCTAACTCGCGAAGAGACCCTTCGCTGACCAAAACACGACCAGTTCGGGCAAACAAGGTAACCGCCCAAACTACCGCGAAGACGAGCACACAAACTCCGGCCGTGAGTAGCAGGTAGCCAATCGAGGTACGGCCCGCGTGGATTCCGCCCATCGGTGCGACCAGCAACCCAACCAGGACTAATCCCCAGCCCCTAGCTTGAGTGGCGCGCATCACCGGCCAGGGCTCGGCAAACCAAATCGCGTTCGCGGCCAATAATGCGCAAAGGACGAACGCGTATTCAAACTCATTTGAAGTTACCGCCCAAAGGCAAAGTCCGACGCCAACTACCCCGAAGAACGAGTTGATTAGCTGGGGCCAGCGATCCAAATTCTCCTCCCTTGGAGTTCGCAAGAGAACTTCGCCTATCGCGACGCCGGGCAAAACGATCAGTTGATACTTGAGCAAGTCTAGCGGTTGGAGCCCGCCGAAGACGCGCCAACCTAGCATTTGGTTAACCCAGCCGGGCTGTTGTCCGACGATCCAGATCAGCCCCCACCCCAAGGTCATGATCAGGCGTAGGTGCTGGGATTTTCGCGCGACCATATGGGTGATCGCTCCGGCAAGGGCATTGAATCCCAAGATCACCAAATAGCGATCCGGTGGCCTGCCAAAACCTTGAGTAAACAGCCCAAGGAGCACGGCGGCGACGCCGAGGCAGTTCAAAATTAAACTCTGTGATTCAAATTTATTACTCAACCGAACAAAGACAAGGCAAAGAGCAATGAAGAAGACAAACGGGACAGTGGAGTGCGCCAGATTTGGCAGAACATAGGCCAAGGCGAGAAGTAACGCGGATCTAATCAATACGTGTCCATAGGCTGAGATCCACTGCCCGACGTGCTGATTGGATTCTTCGATGGTTTCCGGAAGGCGCTGGGGAAGGCGATGGTTGAGGGCCAAGGGCAGGGAAGCCCCCATGCTCAACAAGAGAGCGGGAAAGAGCAAGTCAACTCCCCCGAATCCGCGAGTGGATCCGTAAATCCAATCGGGCAAACCTGAAATTGGCATCAGGCGGGCAAAGATGACCGCGAGGACGACAAATCCCCTAAAAACATCCAGGGCATGACACCGCTCCCGCACAACCTGAAATTGTACGGTCTTCCAGGTTCAAATTCGCCAAGTAGGAATACGAAGTTTAGTGATAACTGGTATTGCCAATCCAATCGGCGATTCTAGCGTTCGAACATCCGTTGCTTCACCTGGCTCTGTTTGCGCGACTTTCCCGAGCCGTCACAGAAGAGCAATAAGGCGGAACCCGTTGACGTCAAACTCTTGCCCTCTAAATCTAAGATTCTTAAACCCATGTGCCGAAAATCCACGCTCGGCGCCCCATTCCATTCTTTTACGGGATCAATGTAGCCGTAATCGTAGTAGTTTCCATCTCCGCCTTTCCAAGGCGCGCTGTAGTGAACGCTTGTGGCAAATGCAATCGTTTGGGAGGGATCGGAAATTGAAGTTAGCGTAGTCGGCTCAAGCATCTGCACCGGATCATCGGTGACGTAGGCGCTACTGCCTAGGTAACCCCAGTTATATCCAAATCCTTTCCCATTCCCCTTGTAAGGAAGCCCGGCGTGGGTGGGGTCCTTTGCATATCCTTTCACGTAGGGAGTTAGCAATCCGGCTTTTTCGTCAAGCTTTCCATCCTTGTCTTCCTTGCCATACCATGCGATAGCCGATTCAGTGCCCGCGTAATAAGGCAAGACAAACCTATCATCCGCATCGGCGGCATACATTTGGAGTGCGGGCCAGAGTTGGCGAATGCCTTGCAGCGCGGCGTTCTGTTTTACGGCGGAGCGAGCAACTACAAAAATTGGCGAAACCACGGCCATCAAGACCGCAATGATTCCGATAACCGAGAGCAGTTCAACCAAAGTAAAACCGCGTTGCGCGCGCATTCTATATATATTGACGGGTGGAGCCCTTCGATTCATCAAACTAAATCTGACGGATTCTTAACCATTTGAGTCGCGTTCAAGTTGCCGCGCAGATTTCCGAAGGAATAGAAATGGCTATCTTTGGCGCAGATGGATTAGCCTCAAAACGGGTAAACTACGCGTTCAACTCGGTTCGGGCTTGATGCTTCCCTCTCTTCCCTTGAACCAATCAAGTTTTAGGTTTACACTCATGGCAAAGCAGATTACAAGCGTTATCAAGCTCAATATTCCCGCCGGTAAAGGCACTCCCGCTCCTCCCGTTGGCCCCGCCCTCGGTCAGGCTGGCATCAATATGATGGAGTTTTTGAAGAAGTTCAACGAAATGACGGCCCCCCAAATGGGCTTTATGTTGCCCGTTGAAATTCTGGTTTACAGCGACCGTTCTTACTCGTTCGTCGTCAAACAACCGCTGATGACCGACCTTATTAAGCAGGCCGCGGGCATCACGAAAGGGGCAGCAAACCCCAAGACCGATAAAGCCGGAACCCTTAACCGCGAGAAGCTTCTCGAAGTTGCCCGCAAGAAAATGGCCGACCTTAACACGGAAGATGAGGAAATGGCAATCCGAATCGTAGCCGGCTCCGCTCGCTCGATGGGCGTCCGCGTCGAAGAGTAAGTGGCACAGTTTAGCCGGGCGTTTGTTCGCCCGCCTTGCCCCTCGTTTGCTCAAGGATTAACATCTGCCGGCCTCGGTGCCCCCGATTTTGAGTTGGCGTTGGTTCAGCACGCTGCTTATGTAGCGGCGCTTCAGTCTCTCGGCCTTACCATCACCGAACTCCCGGGCGAAGACGCTTATCCAGATTCCACGTTTGTTGAGGATGTTGCCATTGCGATCCGCGACGGATTCATATTGACGAATCCCGGGGCGCCCGAGCGCAAGGGGGAAGTCGCCTTTATTGAACCGAATCTGGGCTCTGTGATTGGTCGAATTGAATCTCCCGGTACGCTCGATGGAGGGGATGTTTGCCAAATGGGTCAAACCTTTCTGGTCGGCCTATCGCATCGCACGAACGAGGAAGGGGCTCGGCAACTTTCGGAAATCCTTCGGGCTCACGATTTTGAAACGAAAACCGTGGATATTCGCCACTCCAAGGGCTTACTCCACCTCAAGAGCGGGCTCACGTTTATTGACGAAAGCCTCGTGATCGCTAACCGTGAGTTGGCTCAGCACGACGCGTTAGCTCTGGTTGAAGTTGCGTCTCCCGACGAAGACAGCACTTACGCCGCAAACGCGGTAGCTATCAACGGAAAAATTCTCTTTGCCGCGGGTTATGAAAAATTAGAAACAAAGCTACGGTCGCGAGGTTGCAACCTTCTCTTGCTCGAGATGAGCGAATTTCAGAAGATGGATGGCGGGCTGAGTTGCTTGTCTTTACGGTTTTGAGGTTGGCTGTCCAGCCGGGGTAAAATCATCTTTGGAATGGCGCCGTACCCAAGTGGCTAAGGGGAGGCTCTGCAAAAGCTTTATGCAGCAGTTCGAATCTGCTCGGCGCCTCCAAAGAACTTTCTAGAACTGCCACGCTGCTTTAAGCGGTCTAATGGGTTGACGTTCCAATTTCATCATGCGCCGACTCGCTTGCTTTGCCGTTTTTGCCGCAGTTACCACTGCATCCGCCCAGCCCGGTGGTATTTTTCGGTGGCTAGATCGTGAACTTATCAAGCGCATTCAAATTGGTGGTTACCGTCAGCTCGCCTTTCATGCCCATTCGGTTACGGGCGACTCTGATGCCTTCAACTCCCTCACCTATTACGGGCGCGGAGGCGATCAGTTCACGGATACGGGTGCGGTTAGCTTCACGGGTCGCAAAGTTTTGGGGATGTTTGATTTCGATTTCACCCTCACCGATAATCGCTTTCGCGACCCCCAGGCTCAGCGTGTTAAGCTCGATTTCAACAAAGGTCCATTTAGTGTAGAAGCCGGGGACATCACGGGGACCCTGCTGAATACAAATGCTTTTGCCAGCGTGAATCGGAATATGAAGGGCGCTGCCGTGGGATTCAAAAGCGGTCGCTTCACCGCAAAACTTCTCAAGACCGAAACAAAGGGAAGCGCAAGAACCATCAGTTTCCAAGGTGCCAACAGCTCCGGGCCTTATTATTTGCAGAACAGCCAACTGGTCGTCGAATCAGAACAAGTTATGGTTGATGGGGTCTTGATGCAGCGAGGCGTTGATTACGCGATGGATTACGAGGTGGGGCGGATTGACTTCCGAAGCCGAATAATCTCACCAACAAGCACGATCACCGTAACGTACGAAGCGTTCGATTTCAACTCAAGCAAGGGCGATGTCACCGGAGCAGGTTTGAGTTATGACTTCGGCAAAGGCGGTCGTCTCGGTCTCACCGCAATCGAACAAAAGGCCCGCGGAAGCGGAGGGCTCAGTAGCCGCCTCGAACAGTTTGAAGGTTTCGGGGCCGCCGGGACGCCGTACTTCTTGCAGTTTGAACCGCTCAATACAGCCGCCTTTCCAACCACGATTCGCGTTGACGGGATACTGCAAGTTGAAGGGGCCGATTACTACTTCGACACCAACAACAAGAGTGTTTTCTATTTCCGTCGGTTTATTCCAACTACGAGCCTTGTTGACGTCGTGTACTTCCCAAAACCGACTTCTCTTGGCGAAGGAGATCGGCGCGTGATCGGGGTGGATTATCGCCTGCCGCTTAACGGCCGGGGCTACCTCCTTTTTAGCCAGGCAACCGGCTCGTTGGACAGCGCCGTTACCCCTCTTTCCGGCACCGCTAAGGGCGTTCAGGGAAGCTACGAATCGGGAGGATTGAAGATCAGAGCGGGAATGCGCGATGTGCCCGACGACTTTATCAGCGTCGAGACCCGCGGTTTCAATCGCAACGAGAAAGCTTGGGATATTGGAGCGAACTATCTGAAGAAGGGGCTCAGGTACAACTTCGACCACAAAAACGCCTCTGTTAGCAGTCGCATCGGATCGGCGCTGAGTGGGGTGACCTTTGACCAAGCTCGTGAGACGGTAACCCGTGGCTCAGTTGCCAGACTCAACGACAAAGGCCAAGGCTGGACGGCGGAGCATGTCAGAACCGGAGTGCAAAGAACCGGAAACGAGACCAAACTTGACTCCACTAGCTTATCGTACAGCCAAACGAAGGGCAAGATGACGGCGCGTTATGGCCTCCAAAATCAACTTGGGCAGGTAACGGATACGTCCGTCAAAAAACTTAGCATGCAGAGCCTAAAGTTCGATGCGACCTATGCATCAAGCAAGCAGTGGCAGTTTGATTGGCTAGCTAGCATCAACCGAACTCGGTTTGCGGGGGAGTCTGGTACGGGCCGCGATGTATCACTCAACGCCAGTTATCAACCCACCGATAAGTTTAGGCTCAAACTTGCCGCCGCCGATAGCCGTTCCGGCCAACTGGCAACTCTCGCGGGTTTTACGGGCACACTCGGCACCGGGTTTGGCGGAAATGGTTTCAGCTCGGGATCGCTCGGCACCGCACCTCTCTCGGGCTTCTCGGATTACCGAATCTATCATGCGAGCGCGAACTGGAGGCCCTCTGAACGATTGACTGTGGACGGTCGCATCCAGACCATTAGAACGGCAGGATCGGTGGCATCAAATACCGACACATTTTCCTTTGGGCTAGGCGCGGATTATGACTTGGGCCGTGGTCATTTCATGTCCTTCAATCTTGACCAATCGGCTACTCGCTACCTCGATTCCCCCTTCAAATCAAACGCCCTAAATTTCGACGGTCGCTTAGTTGGCAAGTTTGGACCCAAGTGGAACTACCATCTGGGTCTGAACGCCCTCCTTTCGGGCGGCGGCACATTTGCCCAAAACGTGATTGCGGTAGACGGGTTCTTCGGCTATCGAATAACTGAACGCCAAACTGCAAGTGTACGCTTCAACCTGGGCAGAACCACCGGCTATCTTCCCCAAAACGAATCTTATGCTGGTCTATTCTACGAGCACCAGATCTACCGCAATATTTCGCTCATCGGATCCTATAAGTTGCGAAACGTGACAAATCTGGATGCGCTTTCTTCGAGCGGTGCCTATCGCTCAAGCGGATTTGATCTGGAGTTATCGTTTAATTTCGGCGGCTAATCGCGCGCGAGAAGGAGATATGGCAAGGGCCTTGAGTGGTACAACCTAGGCCCATGTCAATCCGATTTGAGCTTTTGTCGGTTTGTCCCCATACAAAAGCGCGCCGGGGCCGATTGCATACGCCTCACGGAGCAGTTGAAACCCCCGCTTTCATGCCCGTAGGGACCCAAGGGACGGTGAAAACCGTGGGTTCTGAAGACCTTGAGGCCCTCGGATTCGAGCTCATCCTTTCTAATACTTATCACCTCGAACTGCGCCCCGGTTCTGAGCTGATTGAGCGATTCGGTGGCTTGCACGAGTTCATGAGTTGGAAAGGTGGAATCCTCACGGATTCCGGTGGATATCAGGTGATGTCTCTTTCAAAAATGCGAAAGATCACCGATGAAGGGGTTTCGTTTAAGTCTCACCTGGATGGCTCGGCAATGTTCCTCTCGCCTGAAAGAGCGATTGAAATCCAGGCGCGCCTGGGAGTTGATGTTTCCATGGCCCTCGACGTCTGCCCTCCTTACCCCTGTTCCCGCGACGAGGCAACCCAGGCGATGAATCAAACTCACAGATGGGCACCGCGTAACCTTGCGGCAAGAAGAGAAGGACAAGCCGTCTTTGGCATTGTCCAGGGCGGAGTCCACGAAGACCTGCGTACCGAGTCCGCCGGAGCCATCTCAAGCTTGGACTTTGATGGTTTCGCCATTGGTGGGGTAAGCGTCGGCGAGCCGACAGAAATGCAATACCCGGTGGTTCAACACACCGCCCCGCTGCTGCCAGAGAACAAGCCTCGCTACCTGATGGGAGTTGGGCATCCCGAGGACATTTTGCATGCCGTTGCGTGCGGCGTAGATCTTTTCGATTGCGTTTTGCCAACTCGGATGGCTCGACATCATGCTCTCTACACCATGAACGGTCGGATCAACATCCTTAACAAAAAGTGGGCCGAGCATCAAGGCCCGGTTGATCCCTTATCCATTTTCCCCGCCACTGAGCGCTATTCAGCCGCCTATCTGAGGCACCTCTTCAAAGCGGGTGAGCCCCTCGGAGCACGGCTCGCCAGTTTGCACAACCTCGCCTTTTACGCCCGACTCATGGAGCAAATCCGAGCGGCGATACCATCCGGGCAACTCCCGGCGGTCGCCTCGACCTATGACCCATAATTTGAGTATGAAGGCACCGCGAGGCAATACGATTTCTTGCAAAGGTTGGCATCAAGAGGCGGCCCTGCGGATGCTTCACAACAACCTCGACCCCGAAGTCGCGGAACGACCGGATGACTTGGTCGTTTACGGAGGAACGGGCAAGGCGGCTCGGAATTGGGATTGCTTTCACGCGATTGTGCGCTCCCTGCAGTCTTTGGAAAACGATGAAACCCTACTGGTTCAATCGGGCAAGCCCGTCGGAATCTTTCGAACTCACGAAGAGGCGCCGCGGGTTCTCATTGCGAACTCAAACTTGGTGGGCAAGTGGTCCAACTGGGAGCATTTCAACGATCTTGAAGCCAAGGGGCTGATGATGTATGGGCAGATGACGGCAGGTTCCTGGATTTACATCGGATCGCAGGGCATTGTCCAAGGCACTTTCGAAACATTTGCCGCCTGTGCCGATCGCGATTTTGGCGGTTCACTTGAGGGCAAGCTCGTTGTGAGCGGCGGAATGGGCGGTATGGGTGGGGCTCAGCCTTTGGCCGCTACGATGAACGGAGCCGCCTTCCTGGGAATAGACGTAGATCCTTCAAGAATTGAAAAGCGAATTTCAAATGGCTATTGCGATCATATCGCCTGGTCACTAGATGAAGCGCTTTCAATGTTAGAAGCGAGATATCCGATCTCGGTGGGATTGGTTGGGAACTGCGCCGAAATTATCCCGGAAATGGCCCGGCGGGGGATCGTGCCCGCTGTTCTTAGCGATCAGACAAGTGCCCACGACCCCCTAAACGGCTATGTTCCCGCCGGGCTTTCCCTAAAGGAAGCAGCGGAGTTGAGGAGAACAAACCCGGCCGAATACGTGAGGCGAAGCAAAGATTCGATGGCTATTCACGTCGAGGGAATGCTAGCCCTGAAGCGAGCTGGGGCGATCACTTTTGATTACGGGAATAACATCCGCGCGTTCGCTCTCGAAGCCGGATGCAAGGATGCGTTTGAAATCAAGGGCTTCGTCCCCGAATATATACGCCCTCTCTTTTGCGAAGGGAAGGGCCCCTTCCGCTGGGCCGCGCTTTCCGGCGATCCCGCCGATATCGCGCGAACGGACAGGCTCGCGCTCGAACTGTTCCCCGAAAACAAGAACTTGAACCGCTGGATGAACAAAGCTAAAGCCAGAATTCAATTTCAGGGCTTACCCTCTCGCATTTGCTGGCTGGGGTACGGAGAGCGGGCAGAAATGGGGCTGGCCATCAACGATTTGGTGCGAAATGGCGAGATTAGCGCCCCCATCGTGATCGGTCGAGATCACCTTGATTGCGGATCAGTCGCCTCGCCGAACCGCGAAACCGAGGCGATGAAGGATGGCAGCGACGCCGTCGCCGATTGGGCCCTGCTCAACGCGATGGTGAATACTGCCGCAGGCGCCTCTTGGGTTTCGATCCACAATGGCGGCGGAGTTGGGATCGGCTATTCGCAGCACGCCGGAATGGTCGTGGTCGCCGATGGAACGAAAATGATGGACCGGCGGCTGGAAAGGGTCCTAACCAGCGACCCCGGCATGGGCGTCATCCGACACGCGGACGCAGGCTACGAAGAAGCGCAGGCATTTGCCCATGCGAACGCAATCGAAATCCCAATGAGCCAGGGTTAGCTTGCTGGAATCGTGTCTTCGAACATCTTCTGAAGGCGATCGCCAACGGCGGTCCAACTTGGATAGGCATAAACTAACGCCAGCGTATCCGCGCGTAGTTGATCATACTCCTCCTTCTTGAGCAAGGCGAGTTGGGTCGGCGAAAAACTGTTAGAGGGAGTGTCCTTCCCCGTGTTTTGCACGAGTGCCGTAATTGGAGGCAGGTTATGCTCCATACAGATCGTATCTCGAATCCACGCTAATGAGCGGCTGAACAAGCGGGTTTTGCCCCCGACGAACGCGCACATCTGATCGGTGTTCGTTCTCTTGCCTTCGTTCGCACATTCAACGAGGTGCGGGAAAATCTTTACAGCAAGGGGAATGTGCGGAGGAAGAGCCATACGATAAGTGTACTTCTTCTTGAAAAATTAATCGCGTTTCCCCGCAATTTTCTTTGCCACCCTTTCTATTTCGCGATCCGTCTCGCTATAATAGAGGTGTTCAAACGGATTTGAACACAGGAATATTATATGGGCAGGGAAGCTATCTATGCGGACCCGTAACGATCGCGCACCGTTGGTGCTGATACTCGCGGGGATCACCTGTGCGCTAGGCGCACTCTTCATTTTTCCAATTCGCGATCCCGCATTGGCTTGGCTCGTCTTGCCGATGCTCGCCTTGATAACCGAATTTCTGCCCGTTCAGTTTCATCGCCGTGGCATTCTTGTGACATTCTCGTTGCCCTTTATTGCGGGAATGGCGGTAGTGGCGGGGGTGCCCGGCGCGATTATTGCTGATATCGCGGTCGGAGTAGCGGCTTCGGCCGCCTTGAATCAAGCCCGTGATCCTCACGCTGGATATCTTCGCACCGTTAGCCTCTCCAATGGGGCGATTGCCGTTTTTTTTGGCGGCGCCATCATGTCGCTCGTTCCTGGCGAGAGTTTGACGGGCGCGATGATGCAGGCCCTGATCTTTACGTTGATTCACGGAATGACTAACTTACTTTTAGTGAATTGGCTTGAGGCGGGCCGCCACCCTCTTGATCTTGACGCCCTCGTTCGCCGAGCGGCGATGCCTCTTATGGTGTATTGCCTGCTCGCCGTTGCGGTGGGGAGCCTTGCTTGGCGTGATGCCGCCTGGGCTCTGCCGTTAGCTTTGGGACCGGTTTTGGGTATCCGAGCCATCGTGAAATCCCAAGCCGCGGTAGGAAACACTTATTACGAAGCCATCACCACGCTCGCCATGATGCTGCAACGCGCCCATCCCTACACTCATCGCCACCTCGCCCGAGTTGCCCTTGCCTCGGAAGAAGTGGCTCTACGCCTTGGCCTCGGAACAAAACGCGCCCGCCTTGTTCGAGAGGCCGCCATTTTGCATGATCTGGGCAAGATCGCCATTGATGAAGACATCCTCGATAAGCCCGCTAAGCTGACCGCCGAGGAGTTTGAGCACGTAAAGCTTCACTCTGAGTTTGGAGAAAAAATTCTGATGCCGGTCGCCGAGTTCCAGGAAATGAAGCGATGGATTCGCCACCACCACGAAAGACCGGACGGAACGGGCTATCCGGACCAGCTGCGTGATTCTCAGATTCCAATTGAGAGCAAAATCATCGCCGTTGTTGACGCTTATGATGCGATGACAGGCGGAGCTGAGGGCCGTGATAAACGCTCCTACCGCGATCCGATGACTCCAGAGCAGGCGATAACGGAGTTGGACCGATGTAGCGGAACGCAGTTTGATCGGGCCGTAGTAAAGACGTTTACTCGCGTCATAGCTGGAGGCACACTCTGATGGAATTAGATGTTCTATTGGTCATTTTAAGTTTATTGTTGCTTAGCGGATTGCTCTATTGGCACGTGAACTTTGAGATTCCCCGACGAGAACAAGTAAGAATGACTCAAGTCATGCGAGCATTCAGCACCGCGATTCAGCTCCGTTTTCCAAGCCACGAGGGCCTGAGCAACCGATTGGTCAGCCTTTGCCGCCACCTTGCTTTCGAGTTGAACTTGAGCCCGCGCCAAGCCCTATCGCTGGAGTCTTGCGCTTTGCTCCACGATATTGGTCTTTGCGCAATTCCCTACGGTCTCATCAACAAGAAACCTATGATGATGTGGACCGATATGGAAAATGCGACTTACGCTCGGTACCCAGACGTGAGCGCGGCGATGCTCGAACTTGTCCCTTCACTCTCCCACCTAGCTCCCTTGATCCGGGATCAACTTTTGGACTTCCATGAAGAACTCGCCATTGAATCAAGAGTGCTGAGGGTGGCCCATGATTTCGTATGGACAGAGGCGAGGATGGGAGGAGCAATCGCCACCGAACGACTCGTTCTCGGTGCCGGTTCACATTATGATCCGATCATTGTCAACGCTTTCCTGGGTGCAATCGCGCCTTCTCCGATTCCTCCCGCCATTCCGGTGCGTATCTGAGCATAATTGGTTGATATGAAAATGTCTAGTTGTGGGCGTAGCCGGGCGCAGATCCTGGGTCCTTCGGCTTGCCCTGAACATGTGCGACGGAGTTGCGTTGAGCGAAACTAATCTTGAGCCGCCCGCCAACGAAGGCATGTTCAGGTTTGCTAAACAGTTCATGCGGATTGCGCCCTGGCTCATCTTCTTTGTCGGCCTCGGCTTACGCCTGGTCGGAATCACTTGGGGCCTTCCGAACGATCTTCACCACCAGAGTTACCACCCCGACGAAGAGGTGATTTGGCGGTATTCGCAAGAAGTTCAGCCCGCTCGCCTCGACTTCACTCCCGGTTTCTATAACTACGGCACGCTTTATCTCACAATGCTCAGGGTTACTGGGGACATGGCCGCAGCCTATGGCGGCAAGAAACCGGAGACCGACCCGCCTACATCTCCGCAGATTACAGATTGGCAATGGGTTCGAAACTGCCATCTTTCCGGGCGGCTTATCTCGGCGGTTGCCGGGGCACTTTCTGGGCTGTTTGTCTTCTTGCTCCTGCGGGATCGTATCAATGGACTTGGGGCCGCTTGCGGGGGGTTGGCGATGAGTTTTGCGCCTGCATTTGTGATGCACTCGCGGTTTCAGACGGTGGATGTTGTGGCGACAATGTTCTTGATAGCATCCGCCTGGCAAGCGCTCAAGCTATTCTCGCCCGCTCCGCCCACTGACGTGAATATGGGGGGCATCGTAGCCAGACTTAAGAGGGTTTCTCCCGTCACATGGTCGGCTATCAGCGCGGGCCTCAGCGCAGGCACGAAATACACCGGATTCTTAGCGTTACTCACGCTCCTCACCGCAGTTTGGTTCAACTATCCCGCTTCCCAAAGGCTCAAGCCGAGTCTTATCGCCATCGCGACCACCTTGTGCGCGTTCTTGTTTGCAACGCCGGGTGCTCTCCTTGAGGCATCTATTTTTGTGGAGAATTTCAAGTTTGAGATGCTCCACATCGGCACGGGGCATGGGCTGGTTTTCGTTAATGTTGGTAGCGGCTTCCTCCACCACCTCGCAAATCTTGGGCAAGGGATGGGGGTAATCGCGGTGTTGCTTGGAGTGGGCGGGGTCATTTACGGCCTTGTGAAAAAGGAGACATGGATCATTGCGCTTTTCGCTTTCGCTCTGCCTTACTTCTTTCTCATTGGGAGAGCCGAAGTTTTGTTCCTTCGCTACACGTTTCCGCTGTTTCTGATCCTGGCTTGCGGGTTTGGCTACGTCATTTCGAAAATGCATGAGGCGGGCGGATGGAGGAGATTCTTCCCGGTTTTGGGCATTATTGCTCTCGGCAATGCTCTCAAGGTATCCGCGCTTTTCACCAGTTGGATGTTAGCCCCTGATCCCCGCGATCAGGCTGCGGAGTTCATCAAGGCCCAAAGTGAGGAGCAAACCACGGTTGGCCTCGCCAGCGATCCGTGGTACTACACCCCCCCGCTCTTCCCTGATTCTGCCCTATCCCGAATGGCGGTTTTTCGCAACGGCACGCTGGTCCCCGGAGCAGCCAATGGGCTCTTTGAGATTCAAACCACCTCTAAGCCCAAGCTCCTTCGATACATTCCGGGTGATAGCGCCAAGGACCGCAAGGATTGGGATGCGAGGTTGCTAACTGAATTCAAGCCTGACTATGTCGTTTTTTCGAGCTTTGAGGTCGGCGATGTTGCTCGGCTTTCAACCGCAACTAACCTGACCCCAGACGTGCAAGAAGCGGTTGATCGCTTCAAGAGCTTTCAAGCAGAACTCGACAAATCTTACGAGGTAAAAGCACCTTTGGACATGCCCAAAAACGGTGATCTCCCGTTTCGCTACGCCGCCGCTACTGGGCTCGCCCACGACCTCATGTACATTCGCCCGGTGATATGGTTATGGAAGCGCAAGTAGCCTGGACCGAGCCGATTGAGGAATTTCTAGACTATTTGAAGTCCGAACGAGGCGCGAGTTCGCATACTCTTTGCGCTTATTCGGGCGATTTGATCCTGGCCGCAACCTACTTCCAAAAGCTTGGGGTCCCCACTTGGCGGGGCTTGATGCTGGATAAAGTTCAAAGCTATGCCAATACTCTGGGGCCACCCCTCTCTCCCTCTACCGCCCAGCGAAGGATGAGCTCGCTCCGTTCCCTCTTGAAGTATCTGAAGAAGAGCGGAAGCGGACCCACGATGGAACTTCCAAGTACGGGCGGATTCAAAAAGCCGCGCTCGCTCCCTAAGGCCCTTCCCATTGCTAGCCTGTTGAAACTGCTCGAAATGCCGAACCTCGCGACGCCCGCCGGGCTTCGAGATCGGCTGGTGATTGAGCTAATTTATGGCGCCGGTCTGCGGGTGAGCGAGGCGATCTCCTTAGGAATCGGACAGATTGACCTTCAAGAATGTGCCCTAAGAGTGACCGGAAAGCGGGGCAAAACAAGGTGGGTTCCCGTCCCCGAAATCACCATGAGATGGGTTCGCCGCTACCTTGAATCCTCCCGTCCCGCTCTCTCAAAGGCCCCTTGCGAAAACTTTGTACTCTCCGATCGAGGTCGCCCGATGGCGCGCCAAACCGTGGACGCTCGCATCGCCTCTTACGCCCGTCAAGCTGGGTTGCCGTCCCGCGTTAGTCCTCACGTATTGCGGCATTCTTATGCTGTACATTTGTTGGAAAATGGAGCTGACTTGAGGGCAGTCCAAGAGCTTCTTGGGCACGAATCAATCGCTACAACCCAGATTTACACGCACCTCGATATGACCCACCTGCGCTCCGCGTTTGACAAGGCGCACCCGCGACGGTAGGACCCTCTGGCAGACCCAAACACCCCATCAAAAAGAGGATAATGAAACGTGGGGCAAATTGCGTTCAAGTTCATGGCGGGAGCCCTTGCTGGGCTATTGGCATGGATTGTCGTTGAGCCCTCCGCGCCGTCCCCTAACTCGATCGAATGGTCGTTCTTCGAACTGCGCCTCATCATCATGTTGGGATTGCTCGTTGGGTTAACCATTGGCGGGCTGAACGGTTACATGAAAGGGTCGCGGCACTTTTTGGTCATCGGGTTGATTCTCGGGGCAATCTTTGGCGCGATTGGAGCCACATTGGGATACACGTCGGGAGGGGCGTTTACCCACGCACTCTTCGGCCCGGACATCTTCAGCCGATTTCAGGGGGTTAACCTGCCGGCTGTTGTTTTGGCACGCACCTGTATTGGGATTGGCCTGGGGGCCGGAATTGGACTTGGTATTGGGGCGGCTGGGCTCACGCTTCGGCGCATTGTCCAGGGGTTCATCGGCGGGGTCTTGGGCGGAGCAATAGGAGGGGCGGTGTTTGACACTGCAAGTCTCACGCTAAGCGGAGTTGCATCGCTAAAGGGCGAAGGGGCTGAGACGGGCCAAATTGGTCGCGCTCTCCTTTGCATTCTGATTGGCGCAGGGGTGGGACTCTTAATCGGCGTGGTGGAGCGCGCCGCGCGCACGGCTTGGGTGCGCCTTCGTTTGGGTCGAAATGAAGGTCGCGAATGGGTTTTGGAGCAGCAAACCTCTCACATTGGTCGCGACGAGCGCGCCCAGATACCCCTCTTTGGCGACGCCCATGTCATGCCTTTGCATGCTTCGATCGTGCGCCAAAATGATGCGTATTGGCTTTACGACGCGGGGACCGCGATTGGAACCGGCATAAACGGCCAGAGATTATCGGGACCGGCTCCATTACAATCCGGGGCGATAATCAATATTGGACAACATGAACTCGAGTTCATGCTGCGGCAAGGCTCGGCCCCCGCTCGGGCCGCCGAGAGATTGCGCGGCGGAGCTCCGGCTCAGCCTATTCCCATTCAAACCCCGTTGGCTCGACCCGTTTTGCGCGCTGTGAGTGGGCCCCTGGCTGGCCAAGTGTTTGAGATCGGCGGCCCTCTAGAGATTGGTCGCGAGGGCGCAAGCATCCGCCTAAACGACCCTCAAGCATCGCGAAAGCATGCGTTGATCGAAATGCACCCAGGGGGATTAACAATTTCGGACCTCGCCAGCACCAACGGAACCTTCGTAAACGGCAAGCGCATTACTCGTCAGGCTCTCCAGCCGGGGGAAGAAATCATGATCGGCGGATCAGTTTTTCGAGTGGAGTGATATCTGGATTCCCAAGCTACTTGGACTGACGCCACATGATGCGCGGCTTGTTTCCACCGGGGTCGGGGAGGCTGATCATCGTGCCATCCTTCAAAATCCGAAACTGTCCCGTGCGTTGCGAGGCAGGCAACTTCGCCACATCACGAGCTTCCTTGCCAACCATTTCCTTTACTGCGATGGTCAGGAGGTCTCCCTTGACCGACCATGTCCCCATCATAACGATTCCCGCCAGCGAGAGCCCAAACGTTTTGTCTTTGTTGATTTTGAACGAGCCACCGGCGACTCCGGCTTTGATTCGTTTAACATTTGCGGCATCCGCGGCGGAGAGTTTGCCGTGCTGAACGCCCGCCTTCCAGACTCCAACCGGGTTCACTACTGCCCCCGAAAGCCCAACTGTAAGGAGGAATAACCACACGTTTGCGTAGCGCAGAGATTTCATCTTCTCCATAATATACGTTCCTCGCGACCAAAGGTGTTCAATTTTGGGTGTGCGAAACGTAGTAACTTAAACCCGCATGTCTGTTCTGTATATTCTCCAAATCTTGCTCATGTTTACGGTCCTTGTTGCGGCGCACGAGCTAGGACATTTTTTGGTAGCCAAGTTTTACAAAATGGAAGTCGAGGAATTCTCAATCGGCCTCGGCTTGCCAAAGTGGATTTACGCGCGGCGCAATGGCACGGAATACAGCCTTCGTATGCTGCCGCTCGGCGGCTTTGTGCGCGTGAAAGGGATGGAACCTGAAGACGACGGAAGCGAAGTTGAAATCCCGAATGGGTTTTACAACAAGGGTCCGATGCCCCGTGTTTGGATGCTGCTGGCAGGTCCGGCTTTCAGCATGCTCGCCGGGGCGATATTGCTGACCGGAGTTTGGGGTTTTGCGGGCAAGACTGAACTAGACACACGTCCCATCATCCACACCATGGCTGAGAATGGGCCAGCTGCAGCGGCGGGAATGAAGGAGAATGACAAGGTTGTTTCCATTGATGGAACGCCTACCCCCAACTTTTTCTCCATTATTGAGCTGGTTCGAGACAACAAGGGAACCCCGATGACACTCGTTATCGAGAGAGGCGGTCAACAACAAACAATCATTGCGACGCCGGAGGTAGACAAGGAACCAACGGAAGTTTTGAACTCGAAACTCGAGCCGACTAAGGACAGAAGAATTCAGGGAAAGCTCAAAATTGGAATTGAGTTGATTCGTGTTCCCGTTCCATTTGGCCTTGCCATTAAAGATGCTTTTACCGCTCCGTTCCTCATGGTTGGGGAGTTGGTGAAGCGATTGTCTGACTTTTCCAAGCTCAAAGAAGTCATCGGCGGGCCGGAAACCATGGCCCGCACTTCCTATGCCGCCGCCGAGCGGGGGCCGGTTTATCTAATCGAACTTGCCGGGCTAATCAGCATGTCGCTGGGTATCTTCAATTTGTTGCCCATTTTCCCCCTTGATGGCGGCCAGATCACGATTGCGCTTGCGGAATTGTTCCGGCGAGGCCGGCGGTTGAGCATCGGTGCCCAGGGCCGCATTCAGACCATCGGGCTTTGCACCGTTCTGCTCCTGGTCACTTCGGTCGTTATTATTGATCGGCAACGCGATTGGGGTGGGGCCGCCAAGAAGGCGCCCGCGTCAAAACCCGCCGAACAAAAATAGTAGAGTTCACCTCCTGATCAGGGTATACTCTAGCCTCCAATACACACGGACGAGCGCGCCGACCAGGTCCCGAAAGGGTTGAAACTGGCGCAAATTCAAACTCGTTCGGAGGATAAACCTGGAGGAATATAATGGCTCAACTCAGCATGAAAGAGTTGCTCGAATCGGGCGTTCATTTCGGTCACCAAACCCGAAAGTGGAACCCGAAGATGAAACGATACATCTACGGCGCTCGTAACGGAATCTATATCATTGACCTGCATCAGACAGTAAAACTGTTTGAAGAGGCCCTCGAATTTGTGCGCAATATCGCCGAAAACGGCGGCACGGTGCTCTTCGTAGGGACCAAGAAGCAGGCCCAGTCCGCGGTCAAAGAAGCCGCGGTCAGAAGCGGACAATACTACATCTCCGAGCGATGGCTCGGTGGCACTCTCACCAACTGGAAAACCATTCAGTTGCGTGTTCAACGCCTTAAAGAACTTGACCGGATGGAAGCCGACGGCTACCTCGCGAGGCTCCCGAAAAAGGAAATGCTCAAGCGGCTTGAAGAGCGAGCCCAGCTTTCTCGGTTCCTTGATGGAATTCGAGACATGAATGCTATGCCTTCAGTGATGTTCGTAGTGGACGTCAACAAAGAAGCTATCGCCATCAATGAAGCCAAAAAGCTCGGAATTCCCATTGTCGGCATCGTAGATACCAACTGCGACCCTGACGTCGTTGATTACGTAATCCCCGGCAATGACGACGCAATCCGCGCGATTCGACTCGTAACGGGCAAGATCGCCGAGGCAATTCTAGAGGCTCGACCGCTAGACGAAGCCATCACCGAAGGGATCGGCGAAGAAGCCATACCGGTTGAAGGCGAAGAAGATCAGGTCATGGAAGTGGACGAAGAATTCCTTCGCGCTTTCGGAACCGAGACGATTGAAATCACCAAGCCCCGCCCGATTGTCCCAATCGCGGTTGAAGAGGAAGTTGCCGCCATCGAACTCGATGAAGCGGAAGACGACCTCGAAGACGTGGTGATTAAATAATGGCAAACTACACCGCTGCGGACGTTAAGCGTCTGCGCGATGAAACCGGGGCTCCAATGATGGAGTGCAAAGGCGCTTTAGATGAAGCTGACGGCGATTTGGAAAAAGCTAAAGAACTGCTTCGCATCAAGGGCAAAGCTGCTGCCGCAAAACGGGCAGATCGCTCGACCAGCGAGGGTGTCGTTGCCATCAAAGCCGATGGTGCCAATCTTGGCGCCGTGGTGGTTGAGTGCGAAACTGATTTCGTTGCTCGAAACGAGGAGTTCATGGCAATGTGCAATGAAATGGCCGCTAAGGTTTGCGCTGGCACTGGCGATGAAGCCACGTTGAAGGAAATGGCTGAAGGAGCGGTAGCGCGGGTTCGGGAAAACTGCAAAGTAACCAAGAACGTACGCTTGACCGGACCGGACAGCGCGGTTTTCTACGTTCATCATGATCGTAAGAGTGGCGCGATTGTCACCTATTCCGGTGATGCCGATGCCGAAGTCGTGCGCAAGGTGGCAGTACATGCCACCGCGAGCCGACCAATTGTCGTGAGCAAGGATCAACTCAGCCAAGAGGACCTCGCCAAAGAATACGAGGTCGAGTTGAAGCGCGCCCTCGAAGAAGGCAAGCCTCAGAATATTGCCGAAAATATGGCTAAGGGCCGAGTGAACAAAGAGTTCATTCGAGACTCCGTCCTTTTGGAGCAACCGTTCTACGCTGATCCCAGCAAGACCGTTGCCCAATACCTAGCCGAATCGGCAAAAGGAGTTACCGTTACGGGCTTCATTCTGCTTGCGGTCGGCGGTTAATCTCTAGGAAGCCCCGGAATATACCGGGGCTTTCCCATAATCCGCTAAACTTCTCGTCATGGTTACTCGCCGTCAATTGTTAAGTGGTTTGGTCGCTTCGGCTGCTTTTCATGATAAAAGCCTGGACCTTGTCGAGCGAGCCGTCACGAGCTACGGCAACCGAATCGTGGTTGAGGATGAAGACTTTTGGCTTCAAATCCAGCAGGCCTTCACGCTTGATCGCACCATGATCAATTTTAACAACGGCGGAGTTTGCCCCTCGCCACGAGTTGTGCAAGATGCCTTGCGGCGCTATCTTGAGTACAGTAACCAGGCTCCTAGCTTCTTCATGTGGCGACACTTAGAGCCAGAGGTTGAGAATGTTCGTAAGCGATTGGGGCGTTTTTTTGGTTGTGACCCCGAAGAGGTGGCAATCACCCGAAACGCCAGCGAGGCGTTAGAAATCCTGCTCCTCGGACTTCCCCTAAATAAAGGCGATGAAGTGCTGACCACTCTTGCCGATTACCCACGCATGATCACCACGATTCAGCAACGGGAACGGCGGGAAGGGATCAAGCTTGTGCAGGTGCCCGTTTCTAGCACCCCGTCTAATCCAAATGACTTAACTCGGGCATTCGAAATGGGAATCACCCCTCAGACGAAGCTCATTCTGGTAAGCCTGGTTAGTTTCCTGAACGGCCAAATTTATCCGGTTCGGGACATTGTACGGTTAGGCAACAAACACGGGATCCCCGTGATCGTGGATGGCGCGCACGCCTTCGCCCATTTCCCATTTAATCGCGATAGTTTAGAGTGCGACTACTTCGGAACTTCATTGCACAAATGGCTTATGGCCCCGGTCGGAACGGGCATGCTGTACGTTCGCAAGCCAAAAATCGAGGAGATTTGGCCCCTAATGGCAGCGGGGGAATCCCAAAGTACGGACATCCGCAAGTTTGAAGAGATTGGAACCCACCCCGCGGCGAACCATAACGCAATCGGTGAGGCGCTCACGTTTCACGAACTCATCGGGGGCGAGCGCAAGGCCGCGCGTCTACGCTATCTGCGCTCTCTTTGGATCGAGCCGCTTTTGAACTTATCAAACGTGCAGTTTAAGACCAACCTCTTGCCAAAACACTCGTGCGGTCTCACCACCGTGAGCATTGACGGCATGAAGCCCGAGGAACTTGCCGCCTGGCTGTGGGAAAAGAAAGGAATTTTTGTTACGACGATCGGTAATGCCGGATTCGAAGGAATACGCGTTTCACCCAATGTTTACACCACCAAAGACGAGATCTCAAGGTTCAAAGAGGCGATGTTGGAGGCGGCCGTTAGAGGCATCCGCTAACGGGAGCGGGACCTTGGACATACGCGGCCACACGGATCGGTCAAAATAGAACAATGCCAGGGCCAGAAGTTATCGTTCCACTAATCATCTTCATGATCCCGATCATCGCGATATTGACGAAACATCAACAAAAGATGGCAGAGTTGATTCATGGTGGACAGCGAGAGAATCAGCAAATTGCTCAGATCATGCACGAGTTGTACGAGTTAAAACAGCTCGTGCACCAGCAAACAATGCAAATTGATGATATCAAGTCACTCGGAATGGGTAGCTCCCCTAAGAATTAGCCCCTAAAACCCGATAAGTTTGCTAGGATGCAAATTAAATCGGCAACAATAAAGCTCAACCTGGGTTGCGGCTCGGATATCCGGCCCGATTATGTGAATGTTGATAAGTTTCCGCAAAGCGAAAACGTAATTCAGGCAGATTTTCCAACTCTGCCTTTTGAGGACAACCATGCTGATGAAGCGGTCTTAAGCCATGTGCTTGAGCACTTTGGGTATCGCGAAGGAGAAATTCTTTGTCGCGAAATTCACCGAGTTCTCCGATCCGACGGGCTTGCCCTCATTGAAGTCCCCGATATTCAATGGTGCATGGCGCAATTCCTCGGAGCGCCCGAGCCTAATGGTTACACCGATCCGAGCTATGATTACAACACTCAGCACCGCTGGGGCCTCTGGGCGCAATCGCTCTGGGGCGATCAGCATAATGAGGGCCTCTTTCACAAATGGGGCTACACCGCCCACCGCCTCTATAATTTGTTAAAGTTCGTGGGATTCAGTGAGATCGAAATCACGTTCGTTCAATCGCACGGTGTTCAGTGCCTAGCCGCCCGCGCGAAAAAATAGGTAAGCGCCTCCCCCTGTCCGGAATGAGCACTAGAGCCAACATTTAGCGAGCATTTCCGCCAGAGCAACCAGCATCAACTCATCAGAGTCATCAAACGCCCCAACCGTGTGTCCGTCAATGTCTATCTGTCCCAAAACCGTTTCCCCGTCACGAATCAAAACCACAATCTCCGACCTGGTCTGAGCGGAGCAAGAAAGGTAGTTCGATAACTCGCGAACATCATCAATGACCTGGTTCGCGTTTTCTGCAATCGCCGTCCCGCAAACGCCGCGACCGACCGGAATCCGCACGTGATCCGTAGCAGTCCCCACGTAGGCGTCCAGGATCAAATCACCATCGAGCCGGTAAATGCCGCACCAATCGTAGTTGGGGAGCGCGGAAAGTTGCGCCATGGCGAACTGGCGCAGCTCAAACCCGCTCGTCGGGCTGTTTTGGACAGATGCGAGAAGAGCGGAGGCGACCACCGGATCAATCACGTTTCGTTACCTGCAGCCCCATTTCTTTCCATTGCGCTTCATCCACGGTCGAGGGCGCGTCCATCATTGGATCGTAGCCGTTCCCCATCTTCGGGAATGCCATTACTTCGCGAATGTTCTCATCATCGGTAAGTAGCATCACGAGCCGATCTATGCCGGGCGCGATTCCCCCGTGCGGGGGCGCGCCGAAACTGAATGCTTCCAAGATATGCCCAAATCTCTCTTGTTGCGTCTTCGCATCAATTCCCAGCAGACTAAAAATCCGGGCCTGAATGTCGGGGCGATGGATTCGGATTGAGCCAGAGGCCCACTCCATTCCGTTGCACACAATGTCGTAACAATCCGCCCGAATACGCCCCGGATCGGAATCAAGATAAACCAAATCTTCAACCTTCGGCATCGTGAACGGATGATGAACCGAGTTCCAGCGCTGGCCCTCCTCGTCCCATTCGACCAGCGGGAAATCTACGACCCAGCAGAAGCTCAGCACCTTTGGATCGCGCAATCCGCAAAGCGTTCCTATCTCATTTCGCAATCGGAAAAGCACGCTGTTCCCGACGGTATAAGAATCAGCGATAAAGCACAAGAGGTCACCCTCCTCGGCATCGGCTTGCTTCAGAATCGCCGCAAGTTCTTCGGGTCTGAAGAACTTAGTGATCGAGCCCTTGGCCCCAAAACCTCCGGCTTGGATTACGTCGGGCTCATCCTTTGAAACAACGGCAATAGTAGCCATTCCTTTGGCCCCGAACTGCCGGGCAAATTCTTCAAGGTTGCCGATGTCTTTGCGCGACAAGCCCGATCCGCCGGGGTACCGAACTCCCCGCACCATTCCGCCATTCTCAATGGTGCTCTTGAAGACGCCAAACTCACACTCGGCCGCGACGCCAGAAATATCAAAAAGTGGCAAACCGAAGCGAAGATCAGGCTTGTCGCAACCATAAAGTTCCATCGCCTCATCATAGGTTAGTCGTGGAAACGGCTCGACTTTTGCCTTTTCTAGCCCAAACTCCTCGACAACTTCATTGATAACAGTTCGGGTCATGCCCTCAATCAAAGTGAGGACATCATCTTGCGTCACAAAGCTCATTTCAAGGTCAAGCTGAGTGAATTCGGGTTGACGATCGGCCCGCTGACTCTCGTCTCGGAAGCATTTTGCGATCTGATAATATCGTTCCAAACCCGCCACCATAAGCAACTGTTTGTATTGCTGAGGGCTTTGGGGGAGGGCGTAAAACTTGCCGGGCTCCAGGCGGTAAGGCACCAGATAATCACGTGCGCCCTCGGGTGTTGATTTTGTGAAAATTGGGGTTTCGGTCTCTATGAATCCGCGTTCGTCAAGGTAAGCGCGAAGTTTTCTCACGGCGGCAGCACGAATCGCCAAACGCTGATACATCGCGGGACGGCGCAGATCGAGATAGCGATATTTGACCCTCAGTTCCTCGCCAACCGATCGCATCTGCTCTTCGTCACTCACCGGAAAAGGCAAAACGGCGGCCTGGCTTAAAACCGAGTATCCGGTCACGAGTAACTCAACATCGCCGGTCGCCATTTTCGGATTCCGAGTGGCCTCGTTTCTCATCCTCACTTCCCCGGTGACACTTAGGCAGGCCTCATGCCGAATTTCTTGCAGGTTGGCGAAAGTTTGGGGGTCAATAAAGAGCTGCACGACTCCGGTACGATCGCGCATATCTACAAAAAAGAGGCCACCAAGATCACGAATGCGATGGGCCCATCCGTTCAAGACAACCTGCTGACCGGAGTGCTCGGCCCGAAGATCGCCACAGGCATGCGTACGCTGAAGAAAGCTCATTTGAAGCTAACAGAATACCGGATGCAGTTGAGACCGTCGCGCCGGCACTTCCAAACCTAGTTTCGCGGTATAAACCCTCGTAATGTCAAGGGTATGTCGTCAACTTGGCGTAGCGGTAGCTGCGCTTGTCCCGCTTTTTACTTTTGCTCAACCTGATGCCAACAAGCTTCTTGAAGCGATGACCTTCAGAAATGTTGGACCTGCTACCGTTGGCGGCCGGATTCTGGATATTGAATCACCCGTAGGGAAGCCGAGCACAATCTTTATTGGTACGGCTGATGCCGGCGTTTGGAAATCGCTTAACAATGGCACAACTTGGGAGCCTCTCTTTGATGCGCAATCGGCGAGTTCAGTCGGCGACGTCGCCCTTTGCGCCAAGAACACGGACCTGATTTGGGTAGGAACGGGCGAGAACACTAGCACCCGAAGCGCCCATTATGGCGATGGCGTTTACAAATCAACCGATGGCGGCAAAACGTGGGCGAACATGGGCTTAAAGGATAGCCGTCGAATCGGTCGCATTGTTATTGACCCTAAAAACACCGAGACCGTTTACGTTGCGAGCCTTGGATTTCTCTACAAAGAAGGCGGAGATCGCGGAATCTACAAGACCACCGACGGCGGCAAAACTTGGAATCAAATTTTAAAGGGCGAAAACGCAACGACCGGGTTTGTTGATATAGCGATGGACCCCAAAGACTCCAAGGTTCTTTACGCCGCCAGTCAAGATCGCCTGCGTCGCCCCTGGGCGATTCGCGAAAACGGGAAGGGCTCGGGGATTTACAAGTCAACTGACGCAGGAAAGACCTGGAACAAACTCGCCGGAGGCTTACCCAGCGGAGACAACGTTGCGAGAATCTGCGTGACCGTATTCGCCAAAGACTCTAAGTTGGTATACGCCTTTATTGACATCAAAGGCGATCCCGGAGCTGGACTTTGGCGCTCGATGGATGCCGGAAAAACGTGGACAAAATCGGCGGCCAGGCTAGGCGGCGGTGCTTATTACAGCCAGGTCTTCGTAAGCCCAACCAACCCAGACGACATTTACTGCCCGAACGTAAATTTGATGCACAGCAAGGATGGAGGCAAGACTTTCACAAGTGCATCAACCCGTTCGCACGTTGACTGGCACTCGGTTTGGATGAACCCGGCCGACCCCGATCACATTCGCGCTTCCTGTGATGGCGGCATGTATTTCACCTACGACGGGTTCCAAACAAACTCGCAAATTACTAATTTGCCGTTCGCCCAGTTTTATGCGGTGAGCGCCGACAACGCCGTGCCTTACAATGTAATGGGTGGATTACAAGATAACGGTTCTTGGCGCGGGCCCTCTCGAACGCCAAACTCGGGTGGCATTTTTAACTGGCATTGGAACAACATTATCGGCGGCGATGGTTTTTATAACCTAGCTCACCCCGTGGATACCGATATTATTTTTGCCTCTTCGCAGTTTGGTGCCGTACAGCGATCAAACATGGCCGACAGAACGAGCCGTTCGATCCGACCAAGGGACACGGGCCAACGAGCTAACTGGATGTCACCATTCTTCATCTCGCCCCACGATAACGACACGATTTATTGGGGCGGAAACAAGCTCTATAAGAGTTTGAATCGAGGCGATACCTGGAAGACCGTCAGTCCTGATCTAACGACGAACGATGCCGAAAAGATAAAGGGGAACGTCCCCCACTGCACCATCACAACGATTGACGAGTCTCGAAAACAGCAAGGCGTAATCTGGGCCGGGACGGACGACGGGAACGTTTGGATTACCCAGGACGATGGAAACTCGTGGACGGCATTGAATCCAAACATCCCGGACGCTCCCGCAAAGTATTGGATTAGCCGCGTTCACGCTTCGCCTCACGACGCGGGCACGGCGTTCATGACGATCACTGGATTTCGCGAAGACGACTGGACCCCTTACGCCTGGAAAACGACCGACTTCGGCAAGACGTGGACTCGCTTGAAGGGCCTTCCGGATGAACAGATTTCGGTGATTAAGCAAGACGCGATCAACCCCAATCTGCTGTTTGTGGGAACTGAAGTTGCCGCCCATGTTAGCTTCGATGGCGGCGGAACTTGGAACAAACTGAAGGGAGTCCCGACGGTTGGCGTGCAAGATTTGGTGATCCAAGAGCGCGAAAGCGACCTCGTTTTGGGCACTCACGGTCGTGGAATCTACATCGCCGATATCACCCCCTATCGCCAACTGACGGCGGAAGTTTTGGGCAAGAATAGCTTTTTGTTCAAACCTACGCGGGCGCTAAGCTACAATTTCATCAGCGACATGTTTGAGCCGTTCCAAGGCCATTCTCGCTATGCGGGCAAGAACCCGGAATACGGCGCAGCGATCTGGTTCTACCTTAAGGCCGACGTTGCGGATGCTCCCAAAATCGAAATCCTGGACATCACGGGGACGGCGGTGGCTACCTTGACTGGAAGCAAAACAGCGGGATTGAACGTCGCTCGCTGGAACCTACGCGGCCGAGGCGGGGCGGCAACTGGGCAGTTCTTGGTTAGGATGACGGTGGGAACCGAAATCCAAAGCCAAATCCTGAATGTTGAGGCAGTGAAAGAAATGGGGCAGGCCGTAATTCCGGAACCCAATGTGAGGCTCTAAGCTACTTAAGAAGCTGCTCTGCACAAAACGCGTATTGGAGCAGCTTTTCATCTTGTCCAACATCGGCTTGTAAATGGAGCCCAACGGGGAGTCCGTTGGTGTGGCCGCAAGGGATTGATATCGCCGGTGCGCCGAGCAAGTTGGCAGGGATGGTGCAAAAATCAAGCAACTTCAAAGCCATGGGATCGCCGCTGAGTTCGCCGAGTTTGAACGCGGGAATCGGGCTGGTTGGTCCTAGCACCAGATCAACTGATTCAAACGCGTTCGCAAATTCCGTTCGCATTAGGTCTCGAACCTGGATAGCTTTAACATAAAAGGCGTCGTAATATCCGGCGGAAAGCGCATAAGTGCCAATCATTATCCGGGCTTTCACTTCATGCCCAAACAGTTGGCCGCGGGTGCGCTCCACCATCTCAATATGCCCCGCCGCCGCTTCAAGTTGAGGCCCGAACCGGACGCCGTCGAACCGTCCGAGGTTACTACTTGCCTCAGCGGGAGCAATGATGTAGTAAGTGGTGACGCCATATTGAATCGAGGGCAAGTCCAAATCAACAAACTCCGCACCTTCTGCTCGAAATCTCTCTATCGCTAGATTAACGGAGCTCAAAACTCCGGCATCCATCGAATCGCCAAAAAACTGCTTAGGCAATCCAATCCGACAGCCCTTGAGTGAGCCATTTTTCAGCGTGGAGACGTCAGTCGGTCCGGATTGTATGGATGTGTTTTCGTTCAGATCAGGTCCGGTCAGCAGCGAGCTAAGTACGGCCGCATCTTCTACGGTTCGGGCTAAAGGACCGATCTGATCAAGACTCGACGCAAACGCAACTAACCCATAACGCGAACATCGCCCGTACGTCGGCTTAAAACCAACAATTCCGCACAATGCGGCTGGTTGGCGAATGGAGCCGCCGGTGTCTGATCCCAGGGCCAGAGGTGACAGAAAGCCCGCTACAGCGGCGGCTGAGCCACCGGAACTGCCCCCCGGGGAGCGAGTCACATCAACGGGATTGCGAGCGGGAAAAAATGCGGAGTTCTCGGTGGATGTTCCCATGGCGAACTCATCCATGTTTGTTTTGCCCACGATGACCATGCCGGCTTCTCTGATTTTAGAAACCACGGTTGCGTCGTAGGGAGGCATGTAACCTTCCAGAATCCTTGACGCGCAAGTAGTAGGAATGCCCCTTGTTGATAAATTATCCTTGAGCGCAATCGGAACCCCGGCTAAAGGCCCAGCGGTGCCTGCATCTATTCGTAACTGCGCACTCTGGGCCATGTCCATGGCCACTTCTTCGCAAACATGAAGAAATGCGCCGTAATCCGCATTCCTATCAAAAATCGCATCTAGGTGTTCGCGGGCAACTTCGACGGCCGAGACTTCCCGCGCCGCAAGTTTGCGGGCTAACTCGGTAGCAGATAGAGTAACGAGCGACAACGCTTACCCTTCGAGAATCGTCGGTACGACGAAGAGACCAGCTTTAGAAACCTGGGCATTCTTTATTGCTTCAGCCCGGCTCAGGCAAGGGGCGGGCATATCCTCACTCCAAACGCTTTGAACGGTGCAAGCTTGCCTTAGGGCTTCCAAACCGCTCGCACCTATGGCTTGAACATCCGCGAAATGACCAAGCAAAACATTGAGTTCACCTTGAAGAGCAAGAAGCTCTACCTCTTCAAGCTCAAGTCGGGCCAAGCGCGCGACGTGCCTTACTTCATCAATCGAGATTGACATTCCACGCGGATTCTAGCACAGGTTGTCAAACCTGTGTCCGTAACATTTGCTGGGTTTTCCCCATTTCAGGAAATGTCTGGTCAATTAGCGCGGTTAAATGGGCTCATTTGACCCGCAAAATCACGGGCATGAACTCTTATGAGATTTGGGTTGACCGGGTAGAGGGCGTCGGCGATCTTAAACTCACAATCGCCATTCAGCGATTTCTGGATTAACTGAAGGAGCAAGGATTATCAGGTGGCTATCGCATTTCTAGAAGAAAAATTGGATTTGGTCACGATTTTCTTGGCGAGTTTCATGTAACGATCGAGTTTGAAACATTCGACCAACTTGATCAAGCCTTCGAGCGGGCTAATGGTGCGATTTTCTGGATGAAGTCCGGGTCTGATGGGCCTAGCGCTGTCCGCCAATGAACTGGTTAACTTCTTTGGTTGCGGGAGCTTCCTCAGGGGCCCATTCTAGCGTCCGCTTAAGCATGGATATTGCGCGCTCAGGCAGCCCCTGCTTTTCGAGCGTCTTTGCCGCGCTAAGCATGCCGCGCACCGCCAAATCCAACTGTTGGATCCGACCACGATCGGTTGGAATAAGGCTACTGGCTTCTCGATAATATTGGGCGGAGCTTTGGTATAGTTCGCATTTTTGATAAGGCTCCCTCTGCAACGCCGCGGACCGCTCGTAGAGCGAAGCCATTTCCGAAACGTACTGGTAGTTCGATGGGTCAAGTTGCATTGCCCGTTGCAAGGCGTGTTCTGATTTGGGGAGCGCATTCATGGAAACTTCCACGATCGCCAAATCGCCATAGAGCTTTGCGAGTTTACGTTTCGCCTCGGCGCGTACAGTCGAGTCCTTTATCTTGACGAGAAGGGCTTCTTGATCACGAATTCTCAGCGCCAAGGGGCTACTCGCGGATTCACGCAGTTTTTTGAGGATCGGCTGGTCTTGCGCCCTTAAGAGATCGCGTTCTCGAAGTTGTTGGTACGAGGTGAAGCAAACCGAGCCCAAAGCCAAAGCTGAGCCCAAAACTGCGCAACTCACAAGGAGTCGGCCCATGAATGGGGAGTTCCCTCCAATTAAATGCCACATCATGTGATCTGTTTCACCGCTTCTTCTGCCTTCTTTCTTACCTCGGTTCCTTCCGGCGCAAATCGCCGTGCTTTGTAAAGCAAGTCGCGAATTTCCGCTGTCGGGCGTCCCTCATTGAGTCCCGCCTGAGCTTGCTTCAATGTTGATTCCGCGGCTGCTGATAACATTGACTGCTTCTCGTCTGCGCTTAGTTCGGAGAAATCCGCCATTCCGGCCTGTAAATCGGCCAGTTGACCATAATCAGACGAACTAAACTCCGAGTCCACATCGGCAAATGGCCCCGTCGGTCTCGTTTCGCTAACGGTTGCGCCCGCTTTCTCATTGGAGCTACTCGCCGAGAAAGAGCCTGATGCCGCCATTATTGCTACTACTACCATCGCAAAAAACGTGCCCATGACGAGGCATATCAGTGCAATTCGTTTGAAAAGTGCCTGCTGGCGCGGATTAAACAGCGGTCGGCGTGGCGGTGGAGGATAATAAACTGTCGGGGGAGCATAAGTGGGCTGGGACCCGACTGGTTGCGGGCCGGGAACATAGGGGTTGTAACCGTATGCTGGCGGTTGAGCTTGCGGCTGAGCGATCACGGGGGGCGCGGCTCCAAACGATCCCGTTAGATAGGGATTCGCTAAAACCATGCCATCGCCCGATTCAGCTTGCTTAAGCGCATCCAGCATTTCGTTTGCCGAGCTAAATCGAAGGCCCGGCGATTTATCTAGAGCCTTCTTTGTTGGGTGCCAAAGTGCATAGCCGATGGCGGTTGGCTGAATCGGCTCCGTATTCAAGATCGCATGCGTGATCGCGATCACGCTGTCGCCTTGAAATGGTTTTTGCCCGCTTAGCATTTCGAACAGCACAACGCCCGCGCTAAAAATGTCGCTTCGAGCATCAATCTCGCCGCCTCGAATCTGCTCGGGCGACATGTAGCTGGGGGTCCCAAAAACCTGACCATCCATCGTTAGATTGGGCTGAAAAGTTAGTCTAGCGATGCCAAAGTCGGTGATCTTTACGCCGCTCGTTGTGAGTTGAATGTTGTCCGGTTTGATGTCGCGATGTACGACGCCGTTGTTGTGAGCGTGCTCGAGACCTTCTAAGATCGCGGTGATTATTTCTATGGCGCGCCGATGTTCGATCATCCCCTTCGTATCAAGCTCGTTCCGGAGGGTGTGGCCATCGAGATACTCCATCGCCATATAGTGCCGATCCCCATCGGAGCCCACATCGTGAACGGTCATGATATTGGTATGAGCTAGGCGTCCGGCGGCTCTCGCTTCTCGCTCAAAGCGCTCTACGCGATCCTTAATCTGCTGCGGGGAGGAGCCGTTCGGTATAGCCAGCTCCTTCAGGGCCACCCGCCGATCCATTAATGGATCGTAGGCCTCATAGACAATATCGTTCGACCGCGCGATTTCGCGGATGATCTGATATTTCCCCAAAACGGTGTGTTGACTGCTCACAATCCAAACTACTTCTTATATTCTAGGCGCAATCGGGCCTTTCGCGGGTAGCTTTCACCATTATGGTCACTGGAATTGACACGATTTTCTGCCAAGTGGACGACATGAACCGCGCCACCGCCTTTTACCGAGACGTCTTGGGGTTTGAAGTTGGGTACTCATCGCCGTATTGGACTAGTTTTAAGACGGGTTCTACTACGCTCGCGTTGCATCATCGCATGGATGACGGCCCCACCGATAACCGCAATAATTTTGTCGTTGGAGTGGCAGTCTCCAGCTTAACCGAAGCCCAGGCAAAACTCAGCGAAGCGGGGGTTTGGTGCGCTGAAGAATTTCACAAGATTCGGGGAGGGCAAGTGCTCGATTTTCGGGATACGGAGGGGAATGCACTTCAGGCAATCGAGAGAAGCTAACTTGCCTTACGGTAGGTTATGGTGAATTTTAACGGTTTAGGTTGGGCGCGGCTGACTGGCGCCGTCACGGTCATCGTCATGGTTTTTTGATCAACCGATAATGTGAGCACTCGTGGGCTCTGGTCTTTGATTGGTTTTCCATCGGAAACCGTCGTCCACAAAGTAAATTTAGATTTCTCGATTTTCCACCTCCCGGTCGTTACTTTAAAGCGACCAGGGGTGCCGATTTTTTGGTGCCACGTGTGATCAGCTCTAATCTCAATAGCGGGCACCTTTCCCCGCACCGGATTTGTCTTCACAATCGTGCTTGGCGATTCTTGGAAATGCCCATTCCAAACCCCAACAACATCGGCGTTAGCGATCAATGGTGAGATCGTGAGTAAAACGGCGGTCCCTCGGGTAAGTCGCTGAATTCGGCTAGCCATGTACCTTAGACGTCCTCTTAGAGGCGAGGAGTTGTTTCAAATATCGGCCCGTCCAGCTGGCTTCAACTTTAGCCACCTGTTCGGGTGTTCCAAATGCGATGATTTCACCGCCGCCAACACCGCCCTCTGGACCCAGGTCAATCAACCAATCTGCGGTCTTGATCACATCCAAGTTGTGCTCGATCACAACCACCGTGTTACCCTGATCAACAAGCCGATGGAGAACGGTTAACAGCCGGTTCACGTCCTCGAAGTGAAGCCCGGTGGTCGGCTCATCGAGGATATAAATCGTTCGACCGGTTGAGCGTTTTGAGAGTTCTTCTGCCAGCTTTACGCGTTGGGCTTCGCCACCCGACAAAGTCGTGGCTGGCTGCCCCATTCGTATGTACCCTAGCCCGACATCCATCAGGGTAGCAAGTTTGCGATGAATTTTGGGAATCGGCTGGAAAAAAACTACGGCTTCCTCGATCGTCATCGCCAAAACTTCGGCGATGGATTTACCCTTGTACCGAACTTCTAAAGTCTCGCGGTTATAGCGTTTTCCCTTGCAAACCTCGCAGGGAACGTACACATCGGGCAGAAAGACCATTTCGATCTTTATGATCCCGTCCCCTTTGCAGGATTCGCAGCGGCCCCCCTTCACGTTAAAACTGAATCGGCCATTCTTGTAGCCGCGCATTTTGGCATCGGGAGTCAGTGCGAACAGTTCCCGAATCATGTCGAACGTGCCAGTATAGGTGGCAGGATTCGACCGCGGCGTTCGACCGATCGGAGATTGGTCTATGTCAATCACTTTGTCAAACGGTTCGTGACCCTCAAGCGAATCGTGCGGTTCCCAGGAGCCTCGTGTTCCGTACACTTCATACATTAGGCGGGGAAACAACGTGTCCTGGATCAGAGTAGATTTACCACTCCCCGAAACGCCCGTGACGCACGTAAACAATCCGACGGGAATGCCCACGCTCACGTTTTGTAAATTGTGCCCCCTCGCCCCGCGTAGGATCAACCAGCCCTCAGACATGTAGACGTGAGTATATCAGATTGTCACTTCTTAATCAACACCGTGGCGGTTCGCGTTCGCCCGTTGCGGGTCACGATTACATAGCGCGAAACGCTGGCCGTAACAACCAATGTGGAAGCAGAAAATGTCTTGGATGTTTGACCGTAACTGAAAGTGATTGTTGATGGCGGAATTAACTCGGGGCCACTAGCTGAGCAAATGCATACGAAGCTGTTGCCAACCGTACCGTTAGCGTTAACGGTAAATGATGCGGCTTGACCACCGGTTACAAACGCTTGATTTGAAACGACGGTCGTGATATCGGGCAAGAGAATGATCAGATTTCGAGTTAACTTCAAATTGCCGAGTTTCAAAATCACGTGCCGAGTAATTGGAACGGAGGAAGGCAAGGCACTGACAAGAAACGTTCCGACCGTTTGCCCAGCCGGGACCGTAACGCGGTCTGGTGTGCTCAGCGCGGCGCTATCATCTGCAAGTTCCATCGAGAACCCCTGGGCCGGGGCGGGCGTTGAGATTACGACGGTACCAGTGGCGCTATTGCCACTAACGATGCCACTTGGGGCGAGGGTAAAACTAACGATGGTTGGGTAAACGGCAAGGGCTTCCTCCATTCGAGCTAACCATCCCCCGGTAGCACTAAAAACTGACCCTCCTCCCCAGAATCCTAGCGAGTTGACCGGATCAACGCTCAAAGAAGTGTACTGACTCCAAAGATCGCTGGAATAGGCCGTGCCAGCACTTGATGCGAGAACGGTAGCTGGCATCATTTGGGCCGCCGTCGTTTCGTAAGCTCTCACTTCACCCACAAATTGGGGAGGCAAGGCTAACGACGAGCGATTGTAGGTTACACCAAGGTCTCCCCGTTGATTGAAATTGATCGCTGGAAGGTAGAGATCGGTATCCTGTGCGCCTGAGATTCGCGTAATCTGGCGTTCCACTGGGACTCCCGTTCCGACTGTAAACGAGAGCAACTCAATCGCCTTTTGGCCCGATGCGAGCTCAATAGTGTGCGAAATCGTGAGGCGCTTGTCTTGAAAATTAGCCGCCGACGTAATCCAATCCAGGGGAACTTTCAATCCGGTCCCGTTTGAGGCGCGCGCGTTTGCGGTTGGCACGATCCAACCTTGCGAAACCACGCTACTGAAAGTTTGGTAGCTGATTCCGCTTCCAAATCCTCCAATCAAAACCCAAACAATCTGATTGGTGAGGCCAGGTTGCGTGCGTGCTGCCCAAATGAAGTTTGTATAGGGGTCGTTCGTCAAGGCGAATCGGGTTACCTCTTGTACAGTGTGTTGGGAGTTATTGTTCGCGCCGCCCAAATATGCCGTGGGCTTGTTCATTGCCAATACTGTTGTCGCAACCACCGTGTTATCATCAAAATCAACGTTTGTACAACTCAGAGCAAGGCCGTCCGAAGAAAGGCCGATACTGGGCTGTTCAAGATAGTAAGGGCCACTGACTAAGTTAAGGTTGACGCTTAATCGGCTTTTCAGCCAGTTCCCGCCAAGCGTGGCATCATCCGAAATCGCAAGCAAGAGCGCCCCGGTCTGAGCGCCGGTGTTCGTGTCTACAGCGAGGATGATCCAGCGTCGGGCAACCCGATCAAAAGTGCAGGTGGCCTGGTTTTGGACGTTTCCAATGGCGGTCGCCCCAAAAAAGGCTGAAACCGTACTGTTAAAAAGCAACACGCCCGTGCTCTTTCGGTAGAAAGCAATCTCTGAATCGGTGGTAACCAGGGCCTCGGAATAGTAGACCGCCCCCGCCGTATTGGGCGCAGATGGTGTGCCTGATCCTCCCGGAAAATAGGATTCTTTTCCCCGCCGTATAGATTGAAGAATCGAGCTTGTGTTGACGATATCCGCCTGGCCCGCCGCAAGCGGAGCCACCAGGCCGAGCGCAAGAAGGGCAAGAACTGACCGCATTTGCACATCTTACACCCAAATCGTTTAACCCTTGTTGCAAACTCTAAAGGCCAACGCAAACAGACATCCTATTCATAATAAACTTGTGGTTGTTCATCGTATCTCCTTGTTCGCTCTTCTGGTTGTGGTCAGCGGTTTTACGCAAGTGCTCGAGAAGCCGGCCTCAGGTAGCAAGGTTCGCAAAGCTGTTCTCGAAGGCTTGCGGCCGGTTATCGAGAAAGACCTCAAGCAAAAGGTGGTTTTTAAGGTAAGTCAGTTGCGGGTTTATGATGGATGGGCTCTCGTTTTTGCTCAGCCTGTTCAACCGAACCTAAAGCCAATTGACTTCAAGAAAACGCACTACAAAGAACAGATCGCCCAAGAAGTTTTTGATGGTGATAGCCTCTATGCGCTTTTGCGTTTAGCAAAAGGAAAGTGGGTGGTGAAGGCGTTCTGCATCGGCCCGACCGATGTCGCATGGAGCAATTGGATGGGCGAACCATTCAATGCACCCAAGGCTCTCTTTCCTCCGCCTTTCGGAGCGAAGTAGCGGATTCGCTAGCTGATGAATTCTTTTTGCTTCTTTTCCCACCAGTTCCAGCCTAAAGCCACCAGGATGCCGATAACCGGCATTCCGAACGCAATGTAATGCATGTATATCCAGCGCTTTGGATATTCGCTCATGAGAAGCTGATACATCGGATCCATCATATGAAAGGTCTTGGTGAATCCAAGTAGTGTGGCAAGCAAGATGATGGCAAAACCTACCCAACGAGTAGGCGTTCGCTTCATGTTTCGCTGATCTTGAAGCATTCCTCCCGCAAAAATGATGGCCCCGAAAAAGAGAAGAGCGAGGGGAAGCAGGGCGGGCTGGTAAAGGCTGTCGGGCGCTCCTTCGGGGGTATCAAAAATTCCGGCGATAAACATTCTTAAGAGTCTCCCTTCGCAAAATCCGGGCCAATCCGGTGAGATTATGAATGAAATCTGGATAGGTCGTGTCGGGGTGTACAAATTTCCGCTACTATCCTCTAATGTCTGCCATTGAAGCCGTTGCTGTTGACCTCGGGGCTTCCTCGGCTCGCATAGCAACCGGACGGCTCCAAAGTGGCCGAATAGAGTTCGAGATTATCGAGCAAGTACGGCACGAACCAGTGGAGTGGTGCGGGCAACTTACGTGGGACATGGACGCGATCATGCGTGTGGCTCGGCGGGCGCTGAGGCTGGCGCAGGAAAACGAGGCTACCCTGGCGATTGACTCTTGGGCGGTTGATTTTGGCTTCATAACAACCGGCGAGAAGCTCATTCCTTCGCCCGTTTGCTACCGTGACCTTTCGCACGACCGCGTTTTTCAGGCTCTCCAGGCGAACCGGGGCAGACTTTATGAGCTCACGGGCATCCAGCACCAACCGTTTAACACAATTTATCAGCTTTACGCCCGCGCCCAAGATTCCCCGGATTTGAGAAACGCGATGTGGCTGATGATGCCCGATTTGATCAGTTGCCTCTTGGGGGGCCGGCCAAACGTTGAGCTGACCAACGCAAGCACGACCCAACTCTGCGGGTTGGATGGGAATTGGTGCGAAGAAATCTTTGACCTCATTGGCTGGCCTGTGCCGGACTTACCCGTGAGCGCCCCCGGAAGGGTAACCACCGAGTTTGAAGGGGCGCGACTCCTGAGCTGCGCCTCACACGATACCGCTTCAGCGGTTTTTGGAATGGGCCCCTTGGACGATGATGTGGCGTTTATGAGCGTTGGCACGTGGTCTTTGATTGGTTGCCTCTTGGACGAACCCAATGTGAGTGACTCGGGATTTACGAATGAGCGCGCAATTGATGGTCGGATTCGCTATCTCGCCAATGTTCCCGGATTCTACGTCGTCAATCGAGTTCACGAAGAGCTTGGAATAACGGAATCGGTGCCCGAATGGTTGGCTTCGGCTAAACCAGCCACAGGTCGAACCTTTCCGAACCTGATGGACCCTAAGTTTTTCAATCCGGTTTCAATGTGCGAAGCCCTGGGAGCAACTCAAGACTTGGCCTCAACGATTTTGGGCGCGCTATCGCAAACCTCCGCGATTCAGCTCAAGCGCTTGGAAAGGAATACGGGTCGAAAATTTTCGAAAATTCGAGCGGCGGGCGGCGGCTCCGAGAGCGCGGTGATCTGCCAAAGCCTGGCCAATGCAACCGGCATTCCCGTTGACGCCGGACCCAAAGAGGCCACCGTATTGGGCAATCTTGCTTGCCAGTTCTGGGCGGACGGCCTCTTTCCCTCGCTTGAGTTGACAACAGAAGCGATTGATCGCAGCACCGTTGTACGCCGCTACGCCCCCGTGACCTAGCGAGGGGTCCCAAGCGTCTATTTTGGGGTCAGAGTCTTATGATGCACCTGCAAATTTGTCTACTCATGCTACTGCCTGACTTTCAAATTGGAAACGAAGAGGCCCTGCGTAAAGCGGCGCACTATGCACGAGCCCTTGAACGGCAGTTTGATGGCACACAGGCATCTGTTTCGCAACATGCGCGCGCAATTGGTGTCTCGTTCGGTGCTGAAGAACATATCGTCCTGAGTCTAAGAGGCGATCTGCTAAGCTACAGTCGGCTAGAGCGTGCAATTGAGGCTGACATTCGCGGCACGGCCCGCTTTAGAAACGATTCGGATGCCTTGATTAGGGCGCAGGAGGTAATGGAGCACTTTGATTGCCCCCCAAACCTAATCCCTCGTTCGGTAGAGTGGCGACCGTATCCATCTCGAATTGGTTCATTTGTTAACCCGATTTCGTGCTACTTTGTTCAGCGGCCTCACGGTTATGCTGCTTCAGTTGGAAATAATATGTTCATTGGACTCCACCCCCGAACCGGGCAAGTTCTTTCGCTGAGCGTGAAAGCGGATTGGAACTATGAGCAGCCCAACATCCGAATGAGTACGAGCGAAGCACGGGGGATAGCAGAATGGTATCTCGGTTATTCTGTCCAAGGTTGGAATACCGAGTTGCAGTGGTATTCCCACAATGCCCCCGAAGTTTCAGCTGAATTGAGATCTCTGTATGCCGCCAATAAGTCACGCCTTTGCTACTTTTTTAGAAATGAGCGCGGAGTGATGATCATAGTTGATTCGACTAACGGGGACGTGGTGAGATACATGGTGCCGGCTAGCGTTCCTTCGCGAATCCCGTTTGGCTGGTTCTATACGGTGGGGGCCGCGGTCTGCCATGTCTGTGGCTTTCCGGGGGTGCCAATGCGCCCCCTTTCGCGCCCTGGGAAACGTTGAGTGTTGAACTCAAACGTTTCGAACCGATAACCTAAATGGGGTACGCTTTTAGTGGTGCCCCAACCGGCCCGGAGATAAGAATTTGACCCCGAAGAATGGAACTGCGACGAAGGCCCCAGGGAAGAAAGCGGCCACCGAGAGCGATCAAAACTCGCTGCCTCATCAAAGGCTCTCAAAGGCCGATTGCCTGGAGTTGCTTCGGCACCTTTATATTGCCCGCTATTTTGATGTTCGCCTGATTAAAGAAAAGAAGAAAGGCAAGCTAACGGGCACGCTCTATTCTTCGCACAACCAGGAAGCGATCATCGCGGGTTCACTTTACGGGCTTGAGTCCAACGACTGGATTTCGCCCATCCACCGGGATATGCCTTGTTTCTTCCTGAAAGATTGCCGAGGCAAGGGATTGGACAACCCCGACCGCATGAGCATGACCATTGAAGAAGTTTGCTCGCAAGTTTGGGGCAAAGTCGGCTCGCCGGGCCGTGCGCGTGATAATTGGTCGCACATCGGCAAAAAGAGCGCTCACATTATTCACTCCACTTCCATGCTCGCGGGCACCATTCCCGTTGCCGCCGGAGTCGCCTATGCCGACCGCTTGAGCGGGGGCAACGCCGTCGTTCTCACCTATAACGGAGAGGGTTCAACGGCCCAAGGCGTGTTTCATGAGGCCATCAACTTTGCCGCTGTCCATAAGCTCCCGGTTGTAACGATCATCGAGAATAATCAGTGGGCTTACGGCACTCCATGTCACTTGGAATACTCACAAGAAGATTTTGCCCGTCGCGCTGACGGTTATGGCATTCCCGGATACATCGCCGATGGGCAGGACGTTTTTGATGTTTATGACAAAGTGATGACGGCGGTGGCTCATGGTCGTTCCGGCGCTGGGCCCTCGATTGTGGAGTGTAAGACTTTCCGAGCCTATGGGCATGGAGATCACGATGATGACCGAGCGGCAAAGTACCGCCCAACCGAACTCGTTGAGAAGGGCCGCGAGCGCGACCCGATTGCGGTTGCCAAGCGCCGATTAATTGAAATGGGCTACATGACGGAAGCCGAAGCCAAGAAATACATGGCGGAGGGCAAGGGGGCGATTCAAACCTCAGACGATGATTTTCCACCGGATGTTGTGGCCTACATCAAGCGCGGCGCTGATCACGCTTTCAAAGATGTGCTTCCTGCCGCTGAAGAAGGCGGGATGTGGGTCTTCCGCGAATAGAAACTCATGGACGCCAACCGCACGCAAATCCTGAATAGCGATCCCAATCGCACAATCATGGGTGCCGCTCCTACTCTCAACGCAACCGTCACAATTAAGCCGATCCAATGTCCAGTTTGCAAGACATTCAACCCGGCCGGGTTGATGTTTTGCAAGGAATGCGGTCTGATTTTTGATCGGGCGTTGCCCGATGACGCATTCGGTGCGCCGACAGTTTTGCTCCCGATGTTGGTGGACGCAAACGGCCGTGAGCACCCGATCCGCCCCGGCGAAAATCTGATTGGTCGCGAAGCCGATATTATGCTGAACGACACCCAAGTTTCCCGACGCCACGCCCGCTTGGTCTCGACCGATGGCTCATTTATGATTGAGGATTTGGGAAGCACCAATGGCACGAAGGTCAACGGCAATTCCCTATCCGTAGGCCAATCCTCCACGCTTCAGCCGGGCGATTCGGTTAGCTTTGGAAGCTTCGAATGTAAACTTCAGCTACCCGGCGGAGGACTCGGACCTACTCAGGCGTTTTCGTCGAACAAAACTGCCGCGATTGCAGCAGCCCCGAGCATTGAGACCGCCGTCGCAAAGTTAGTTAGTGCGGACCAGACCTGGCCCTTGCGATCGGGCACAAATACCTTCGGGAGGCGTGCGGAAAACGACGTAATGATCGCCGATGCGTACGTTTCGGGCAAGCACGGCGTGATTGAGATCACGGATGACGGAGCCTTCCTCACCGATATCGGCAGCACCAACGGCACGATGCTCAACGACGCAAAACTTGCCCCAAATATGCGGACGGCGATGAGACCAGACGATGTGATTCGGCTGGGAAGCATGGAATTGCGAATCGAGCCTTGAACTAGGCTAAAATGAGCAATGCTGACCGCAATTGTTGCCCTAGCCGCATTCCAATCCAGCCCTGTTCCCTATCTTAGCGATACGCTTTCCTGGCGTTGCGTCGGTCCGTTCAGAGGCGGGCGAACGGTCGGAGCCTGCGGAGTTCCGAGCCAGCCGTTCACCTTTTACATTGGTGTGAATAACGGCGGAGTTTGGAAAACGACTGATGCCGGGCGAACTTGGAAACCGATCTTTGACGATCAGCCCACGGGCTCAATTGGCGATGTTATGGTCGCTCCTTCGAATCCAAACATCATCTATGTTGGGTCGGGTGAGGGCCTTCAGCGCCCCGATCTCAGCACTGGCAATGGGATGTACAAATCGGGTGATGCGGGGAAGACTTGGAAGCACATCGGGTTGGAAGACGCACTGCAGATCGGCGGTATATCCATTGATCCTAAAAATCCAGCTCATGTGCTTGTGGCCGCGCTAGGGCATCCCTATGGCCCGAACAAGGCTCGCGGAGTTTATCAAACAAAGGATGGCGGCAAGTCGTGGTCTCAGGTTCTGAATAAGGGAGAGGACGTGGGTGCCATTCAAGTAACGTTCGATCCAAACGATCCCAAAGTGGCCTACGCCGATATGTGGGAGGCCCGGCAGGGCCCCTGGGAAAATGGGCAGTGGCAAGGGCCGGGAAGTGGGCTTTACAAGTCCACCGATGGTGGCGATCATTGGGCTCCAATTGGGCAAGGGCTGCCGACTTTTGCCAAAGATGGGCTAGGGCGAATTGGATTTGGCATTGCCCCATCTAACTCAAAAATTCTCTACGCGGCGGTTGACGCCGCCAATCGCCCCGGACTTTATCGAAGCGACGACGCCGGCAAAACGTGGAAACAAGTCAACTCCGAGCGCCGCCTCATCAGTCGGGGAAGTGACTTTGCGGACGTGAAAGTTCATCCCAACAACCCGAACATCGTTTTCCTTTGCGACACTAGCTTTTATCGCTCCAATGATGGCGGGAAGACGTTTACATGCATCAAAGGCTCACCCGGAGGCGATGATTACCACCGGGCTTGGATCAACCCAGATAACCCCGACATCATCCTCACCGCCGCCGATCAAGGGGCCGCTGTGAGCCTCAATGGAGGCGAAACGTGGAGCAGTTGGTACAACCAACCGACGGCTCAGCTTTATCACGTTACGGCCGATAACCTTTTCCCTTACAGCCTATACGGAGGTCAGCAAGAGAGCGGCTCGGCGATGGTTTCGAGCCGTGGAAACGATGGGCAGCTTACATTTCGCGAGTGGCATCCAGCCGGTGGCGATGAGTACGCCTACCTCGCGCCCGATCCTTTGAACGGGCGATACGTTTATGGGGGCCGAGTCAATCGTTACGACAAAGTAACCAGCGAGATTGTTAACCTTCGCCCGGCCGCCCCTCATCGAACTCTCCGAACCGCCCCGCTCGTTTTTAGCCAAGCTGATCCAAAGCAACTGTTTTTTGGGGCGAATATCTTGTTTCGAACCTCAGATGGTGGCAAGACCTGGGACACTTTGTCGCCGGACTTGAGCCGAGAGACATGGGAAATCCCGCGTTCGGTGGGTAAGTACACCAAGTCCGATTTGGTGACCCGGCGCGGCGTAATCTACACCGTTGCGCCATCGCCCCGGGAGGTGAATGTGATTTGGTGCGGCACCGATGACGGCCTACTTTGGGTTACGAATGATGCTGGAAAGAACTGGGAGAATGTCACCCGGGGAATGTTGAGCGCCTGGAGCAAAGTTTCGCTGATGGATGCCGGGCATTTCGATACGGCGACCGCGTACGCCGCCATTAATCGAATCCGATTGGATGATCAAAAACCGCATATCTTAAGAACCCACGATGCGGGCAAATCGTGGCAAGAAATTGTGAAGGGTTTGCCCGATGGCCCGGTGAATGTGGTTCGAGAGGACCCGATTCGGCCCGGATTACTCTATTGTGGGACGGAGATTGGGGTTTTCTACAGCCTCGATGATGGGGATACCTGGAACGCCCTGCGGCTGAATTTGCCCGCAACCTCCGTTCGCGATCTTATCGTAAAAGACAACGACCTTTGCATCGCCACTCACGGGCGCGGATTCTGGATTTTAGACAACATTTCCTTACTCCGCTCAGCGACGATAACACAGAGTCATGATGAGTTCTTTCCACCCGCTCCTGTTTATCTTTTGGAGAGAAACACCAACTCCGATACCCCCCTGCCCCAAGATGAACCGTTGGCGAAAAACCCGCCAAATGGGGCGATTTTGGATTATCGCCTAGCCAAGCATGCAACGAAAGTGCAGATTGAAATTCTGGATGAAAACAACGAGATCGTTCGCGTGTTTTCTTCCGACGATCCGGCCGTGCTTGTTGATCCCAAAGTAACCACGGTGATGCCGGGTTGGGCTAAACCACCACAAGTTTTGAAGAAAAGCGCCGGATTCCACCGCTTCATCTGGGACCTCAGGCGATCCCCAACCGCGGCGGAAGGTGGACGCGGGGGCGGCCTCCCCATCTCCGCCATCTGGGGCAACACCCCCTTCGGCCCGCAAGGCGCAATGGTCGGGCCGGGCGCCTATCGAGTGATGGTGCGAGTTGACGGGGGGAATATTACGCGAATGCTAGAAGTAAAAGCCGACCCGAGGAAGTAACTCATGCTCAACCTACTTATCGCCACTTGCCTCGTCCCTACGATTACGTTGGAATCGGTGGGAATGCGCGCTCACGAGTTGGTTACGGCTTTTGCGAAGCAAAGCGGCGAGAAACTCGTGTGTTCGCCTTCCGTCGCGAATGAACCCCTGGTCATATCGCTGAACACGAGTGACTTTGAAACCGCCAAAAAGCATCTGGCTTGGGCGGTTTCCGGTGCATGGCGTCAGAATGAGGATGAAATCATTTTGGAGCGTTCTTCATCAGCCGCTACCCAGCAAGAGCGAGCTGATGATAAGGCCATGCAAGGCCGTATTTCAAAGCTAATCGCGGATGAATTAGAATCGTTAAAGGGCGCTCCGAAGTTTGACGAGAAAATGGCAACCTCATTTTTGGATCGAAATTGGTCAAACGAGGCGAGCATGGCGGAGCAACGCAAAAGAGTAAATGCGCTCAAACTGAGCTCGCCAACCTTTCGTCAAGGGATTACGTGGCTCAAGAGCATCGGCGCAGCCAAGCTCGCATCCATTCCGGTAGGATCGCGCTCCGTCTATTCTGACTCTCCGACTCCCCTTCAAAGTCGCCTTCCATCCTCTGCCGTTGAGATCAGCTCTCTCCTTCGCCAGGCGGACATTATAAATGAGAGGCAACTAGCTCTCGGAAAGGAACCAAGCTATCAGGCATTTATTGACTATCTTACGATGGGTGGAAAGGGTGATGGCTCTTCCTATCGTAAGACTCTCTTCGTAGTTCAACGGCGGGGCTTTGCGATTTTTTGGTTCCAACTGTATTGTTTTGATCGCAACGGGCAGCTAATTACCGCTGGCCAAGGCACGATTCCCAATCGATTGGGTTCGAACACCATGGCCATGCCCGGCAAGGGAACGCGACTTGAAATTGACGATCTTACGAGGAAACTTGCTCGGGTTCAGAGCGACTTGGGCGTTGCTTTGGGTAGCGGCTCATCGCCCATCAAGTTATCAGATGGCAGCCAAACGGGAGTTTCCTATTCGGTTTTCACATCCGAGCGAGAAGGTGTTCCTTACGATTGGGGCGTTGGAATTCACTTGCGCCAGCCTTACAAAAATGACCCCATCGGATACTTTGCGGGCAAGCTCTTGCTTCAAATGTCTAAGCGGGCGGGACAAGCTTTCATCGGAACAGTTCCTGACTCAAGCCTAGTTCCCTTGGCGAGAGCGCTAAGCAGGGGACAGGTTCGAACGGATGATGATTTGATCGCCTTTCTGACTGAAGGTGCCGACCAAATCCCGTATTGTCAAGTCAAACGTGAAAACGGTTGGCTAGCGATTCGACCGCTGTTTCCATCCCAATCCTACGCAAACCGGTTCAATCGTAAGGCCGCTGAGGAATTAATAAACAAAATGACCATCAACGGCGTTTTGACTCTTGCCGATGCCAGCGAATATGCGAAGGTGAGCCCTGGTGCCCTGATATTTGGCGCAACCGATATTGTCCTGATGTCGCACGCTGTGCCGCAAGTGCCACGATTGACAATAGAGGAGACCCTGCAAGGCGCGTTCGACGCACTACTTGGGTTAGGACTGCCCGCAAAGGACATTTCACCTGGGAGTCGTCGTTTTGAGACCCTAAGTCGCTCCTTACAGAACTCAATTCAGCATTGGATTCTCTCCGAAAGTGGGCTCGGCGAAACCGTAGCCGGTCGCGGCATGGTCAACCCCGGCAAGCCACCCTTGGAGAGTGAGGCGACGGAAATGGGCTCGCATTCCAATCTCTCGCTTGATGTTAAGGTGACTGAAGTTGCATTTATCCGAGCGCAGATTAAGGACGGGCACTCGCTCGACTTGTCAATCGGATCTCTAGCCTATGAAGAAAACCAACCGGAGATAGCGAGTGAACCTAACATTGCACGTCGGAAATTCTCTTCGTATGAGCCGGTTATTCGCCGCAGTTACACATTTACAGTGGAGGTTGGAGGCCGGTCGGTTGTCCGGTATGCAACTGAAACCATAAGAATTGCTGGGTCTAAACCGGGAAGCCGAAGCGAATTGCCTGCGAAAACGCTGAAGCTAATCGAAGAAGCTAAGAAGTTAGTGGGTGAAAGGGGCTATTGACGAGGCGAGAAGCGGCCATTCTATGCCAAAATGAACTGAAAAGTACAGGAGAATCAATGTCCGCTTTTCGTGAAGGTCTCAGCTTCGACGACGTTTTACTCATCCCTCGAGAAACCCAAATTCTTCCCTCGGAAGTTGATATTTCAACGACCCTCTTACCCGGAATCACGCTTCGCACTCCCATCGTTTCCGCCCCGATGGATACCGTTACGGATGCCCGCCTAGCGATAGCTATGGCTCGCGAAGGCGGCGTGGGCGTTTTGCACCGCAACATGTCAATTGATGATCAGGCTACGCAGGTGGACCGGGTCAAACGTAGCGAGCACGGCGTAATTTCAAACCCGATCAAGCTTGAGCCCGGTAAAACGATTCGCGATGCGCTGGACCTCATGGAGCGCTTCCATATTAGTGGTGTGCCGATTGTGGATACGGACGGCATTTTGGTCGGCATTCTCACGAACCGGGACATTCGATTTGAAACCGATTTCACGAAGCTCATTCACGAGCGAATGACCACGAAAGACTTGATCACTGCCCCGGTTGGCACCGATCTCGAAATCGCAGAGCGGATGCTTGCCGATCACCGCATCGAAAAGCTGCCGATTGTAGACGCCGACGGACATTTGATGGGCCTCATCACGATAAAAGACATCTTAAAAGTCAAACAACATCCGTTTTCAACCAAGGACCCTAAGGGCCGCCTCATTGTCGGAGCCGCCATTGGTTCGCTCCGCGAGCCCTACGAACGCTCAAAGGCCCTGATGGATGCGGGCGTTGATTTCGTCGTGATTGACGCGGCGCATGGGCATAGCCGAGGCGTTATGGAGTGCGTGAAGTTACTCAAGTCCAAACTTCCCGACTTGCGCGTTATCGCGGGCAATGTTGCCACAAAGGAAGGGGTGAAGGCTTTACATAACCTCGGGGCCGACGGTTTGAGGATTGGAATTGGAGCGGGTTCGATTTGCACAACGCGGGTTGTAGCGGGAGTCGGCGTTCCCCAGTTCACAGCAGTTAAAGACTGTGCCGATGCCGCTCATGATTTAGGGATTCCCACAATTGCTGATGGTGGCATCCGCTCGTCAGGCGACGTGGTCAAATGCCTCGCGGCGGGCGCGAGTTGCGTGATGATGGGAAATATGTTCGCCGGATGCGAAGAAAGCCCCGGTGAGATGGAAATTTATCGCAATCGCGCCTACAAGGTTTATCGTGGCATGGGCTCAGTGGCAGCGATGAAGCAAGGTTCATCGGATCGTTACATGCAAATCAAGGATTCGGGAGCGGCGATTGTGCCCGAAGGCGTCGAGGGCCGAGTTCCGTTTAAAGGGCCCTTAAATGAGACGATGGTGCAGTTGGTTGGTGGCCTGCGTTCGGGCATGGGCTATGTCGGCGCGTCATCGTTATCTGATTTGAGAGAGCGAGCCGAGTTTATGAAGATAACAGGAGCAGGTTTGCGCGAGAGTCATCCCCACGACGTCTGGATCACGAAGGAACCGCCAAATTATAGTAGCCCCTTTTCAAACAACCAAGGGGAGTAAGTTTGTTGTTCGAATCCTATCCTGAACTCGACGCTATCGGCGCAAAATGCGACGCTGTCCTGCGTGAAAGCGAACCTGCCATAATTCACCTTCCCCATGACGCTTTGTATTGTTGGTTTAGGTTATATCGGGTTGCCCACCGCGACTATGTTTGCCAGTCACGGAGTGACCGTCGTTGGCGTAGACATTAGCCAAAAGGCGATTGATACGATTAACCAAGGAAAAGCCCACATCATCGAGCCCGACCTGGATCAGGCGGTTAAGGAAGCGGTGGCAAGCGGGCGACTTAAGGCGCAATTGAATCCAGAAACCTGCGATTACTACATCATTTGCGTCCCCACGCCATTCAAAGAGCAACCCGGTATTCCCGATCCTGATATTAGCTACGTGCTGGATGCGGCCGAGAAAATCGCGCCGTTTCTCACCGAAGGGGCCGTAATTATTATTGAATCAACTTCGCCGGTAGGGACCACCGAAACCGTGGATCAACTCTTGAAGGAGAAGGGCGTCACCGTCAATTACCACCTCGCCTATTGCCCGGAGCGCGTCCTTCCTGGCCAAATCTTGAAGGAGCTCATCAACAATGACCGCGTGGTGGGCGGAATGACGCCCGCAGGGGCCGCCAAAGCCGCCGAGTTATACCGCAAGTTCGTAACGGGCAAAATCGTTGAAACTACCGCCAAAACCGCCGAGATGTGCAAACTGGTGGAGAACAGCTTTCGCGATGTGAACATCGCCTTTGCCAATGAACTCTCCATGATTTGCGCGAAAGAAGAGGTGAACGTGTGGGAACTCATAGCGCTCGCTAATTTGCATCCACGGGTAAACATCCTGCAACCCGGCTGCGGAGTAGGCGGGCACTGCATTGCGGTTGACCCTTGGTTCATCGTCGCCCGAGACCCCGAAAACGCCAAGCTCATTCATCAAGCCCGAAAAGTGAATGATTACAAGGCGGATTGGGTGATCGAGCGGGTAGATAAGGCGGTGCAAAAATTCGTCGAAAAGCATGATCGGGAACCTAAAATAGCGTGCCTGGGTTTGGCCTTTAAGCCTGATATTGATGACCTGCGAGAGTCCCCGGCGTTGCATATCACGGCGGCGCTGGTGGGCAAAAGCTACGACGTTCTGGCGGTAGAACCTCACGTTAAATCGCACGGCGCATTGCGCCTAGTTCCCCTTGCGGAGGCTCTGCAGGGGGCCGATATTTTTGTTGCGCTGGTTAAGCATTCAGCATTTAAGGGCATTGATTTTGGCGACCGTTTGGTGATGGATTTCTGCGGTTTAGGATTGTCCTAAACACCAAAGGATTTAGATCCGCCGCTTCCGGCGAGCGAGGTAACCGACCACCACGGCGAGACCCAGCGCAACTGTAGCTGGAGCCAAGTTGGAGGATTTCTCGGTCAGCTTGCCGGGAGTTGCCGGGCCCTTCTTTCGGATATTGCTGGGGCCCAGAGCCGCCGTCGAAACGCCTCCTCGTAGTGCCTTCCCTGTTATCGCGTGGATCGGCACGCTCACTGGCCCCATCTTAACCTCATAAAGGATGGGCTTTGGCTTGTCAACTCCTATGTACTCCGCCGATCCCTCATCAAACTGACCGCCAATCGAGTTGTAGCAGAGGTTCGCTGTCCATGATGTCTGGGCCTCTTGCATCTTGGCTATGATGCTGTCTGCGTATTCGGCAGACATTGTTCGCCTCAACTCGCTACTTACTTTCTCAAAGGCGATCCGTTTCGCTTCTTCGGTGCCGATGAGGTCTCCGCGGGGCTCGTAGGGTTTGGTTGAGATCGGAACAGTAATGCCGATGACGCTTGCATCTTCGCCATCAAACTCAACTTCCGCATTTCCCCCAATGTCCGGCACTCCGTTAACCCTGGTGTCAAACCAGGTGGCAAGCGTGCCATTCTGATAGGCCGTCTGGCTGCCGACGCGAGCGTGGTGGCGATCTACCCATTCTCCATCGGCAAATTGTGTTGCCGAGAAATGTGAAAGAATGGCACGGGCCCTTTGTCGAAATGTGATTTCTTCTGCCCGAAACTGCTTGTTACCACGCTTGCGGATTTGATCCTTCCGCCCTTCCCAAGAAAACGCGCTAAGCCGAGGATCTCGACCGGGGACAATAACAAATCTCATTGAGAAATGGGCGTTGCTCACCCTTACATAGGAAACACCGGCGGGTAGAGCCACCGGGGGGCCGCTTACCGTAATCTGTCCCGGTGTCCACAGTTGGTCGAGATCAACCTCCCTCAATGCTTCCCGGGCTGTTTCCTCGATCCCTGTGGTCTGCGCAAGGGCGAAGGGAGTTGCACCCAGGAATAGCGTCGTGACGAAAATGGAATGGATTAATTTCATTTTTGTTGCTCCTCACAATGGCCGGTGCCAGTCCAGGGTGCGCTACTACACAATGATAGCGCAATGAGCGCGAGTTTATGCCGAGAGTTGATGCGGGAAGCTCGGACAGAAATTCTCATGCAAATGATGGATCTTCTCGAAAATGTGGTATCGAACCCAGCGCGTTCTGCTAATCGGAACACATTACCAACCGGCCTTCCCAAACTCTAACCCCTAATGGGAATCGATTTGAAGATAACATCCATACACCATAATCCCTTATGTCCGCAAAACTCATTGGGGCCCACATTTCCATCAAAGATGGCCTCGGGCAGGCTGTGCGCAACGGCCACGCCATTGGTTGCACCGCGATTCAGGTTTTTACTTCTAGCCCGCGCCAATGGTATTCAAAGCCCGTCTCTGAAGCTCAGATCGTAGATTTCAATGCGGCCAAAAAGGAAACGGGCTTAAGCGCAGTCGTTAGTCACGACAGCTACCTCATCAACCTATGCGCCCCTACCCCCGAAATCGCGGAAAAGAGCTTCGCCGGTTTGAAGGGCGAAATGGAGCGATGCGCACAATATGGGATTGATAAGGTGGTCAGCCATATTGCTTCCTACAAGGGTCAAGATCAAGGCGAAACCCTTGTTCTGGTAGCCGAAAAGCTTAAACAAATGCTAAGTGAGACCCCCGAGAGCGTCACCCTCCTGATGGAGACAACGGCGGGGCAAGGCTCCTCGATCAACTCCCGGTTTGAAGAAATCGCAATCTTGCTCGACCTTACCGCAGGTCCCGCTAGATTGGGGGTTTGCCTTGATACCTGTCACATATTCGCGGCGGGTTATGATATTCGCACGGAAGAAACCTACGAAGCATCGTTCGCCGAGTTTGGCCGGCTCGTCGGTTTCGACCGGCTGAAAGCCATTCATTGCAACGATAGCAAAAAGCCCTTTGCCTCGAGGCTTGACCGCCACGAAGACATTGGCGCGGGAGAGATTGGAACAACGGCGTTCAAGTTGCTCGTAAATGATAAGAGGTTCGAAAACACGCCGATTTTGCTGGAAACTGATGATTTGAAGCATGAAATGAACCTTTCGCGCCTCAGATCGTATCTAATTTCTGCCGATAGTATATAATGCGCTGTGGCGCGGAGAGATGGCTGAGTGGACGAAAGCGCCCGCCTGCTAAGTGGGTAGGTGTCGAAAGACGCCTCTCGGGTTCGAATCCCGATCTCTCCGCCAGATAGTGCAAGCATAAGTTATGAAAATAAAGCTGATCACGATTCTTGCCATGCTGTGTAGCACTGCCTTCGCGTGCGCCGATTCGGTGAGCGATTTCATTTCCGTGCGAAAAGCAAACAAAATCACGTCGGTTAGTGGCGTTCAGGCTTTGGATTCGCTCGTTGGTGTCCGTGTTTTCGAACTGCGAGCCCATGTAACCGGTGTTGTGAAAGTCGGCAATAGTGTTTCGCTGTGTTTGAAGAATCCGGACGATTCTTCACTGATGATCAAGTCGTCGAGCCTGCCTGATTGGCTCGATGGAACGGATTTAGATATTAGGTTGATCGTGAGAGCGAGTCGAGAGGGTGACGTCTCCCCCCTCGAAACAACAATGCTGGCCGCTATTCCCGAAAGCATGATCAAAAAGTTCGATCCCGCTCCGTTTGTAGCCAAGGCAAAACCCACCTCAAAGCCCGTCGCAAAAGACCCCAGAAACCCGCTAACGGGCCCAATCGGTGGTCGTGGTCGTGGTTCGCTTTCGAGCCGTAGCGGTGCCCCTGCAAGAAGTAGCAAGGGCTCAGTTTCTGCGAGCGAAGCACTTCCGAAATACGCGGGTTTTATTAAGAACCACAACAAGCGGCTGTCCGATCAACAATGCTACGAAATTGCGGAGGGTGTTATTCGCTACAGTCTGCAATATGGCGTGGATGCTCGCCTAGTTATGGCAATGGCTATCCAGGAAAGCAACTTTAATCCCAATGCAACCAGCCGCTCTGGCGCACAGGGTGTCTTACAGCTTATGCCGGGCACTGCCGCCGGGATGGGTGTTGGCAATTCTTACGACATTACGCAAAACCTGGCCGGCGCTATCAAGCTGATTTCGAACCACTACGCCACCTACCTTAAGAAAACGGGCAATCATGACGATGCCCGAATCCTGATGTTAGCCGCCTACAACGCGGGAGCCGGAGCGGTCAAGAAATATGGCGGAGTACCACCGTACAACGAAACGCAGAACTACGTAAAACGAATCCTTGCGATCTATTACGAGCTGATTTCTTAGGGCTGATCTCCCCGTCCACTCTTTCCCCGGAAACGGCGCTCCTCGAAGGCAATTAGGTATTCAATCTCGGGCGAGCTGGGAACTTCACGCTTGACGATTTCAATCGCGTTTGTCATTCCGAGCTCGGATTTGTACATCAGTTTTACAGCCTTGTGTAGGGCTAACCGATCGGGCTGAGAAAGCCCAATTCGCCGTAGACCGACCGCGTTAATATCAATAATCACATCTCGCCCCGACATAATTACGTAGGGCGGGACATCACGCGATGCGCCGGACATACCGCCGACCATCGCGGCTCGGCCGATCCTCGCGAATTGGTGAACGCCAACCATGCCCCCAATTGTCACAAGATCCTCAACGGTTACGTGGCCAGCCAAATTTACGTTATTGGCAATCGTTACGCTCTCGCCGATTGTGCAGTTATGCCCCACGTGCGAATACGCCATGACAAAACAGTTGTTGGCGATGATCGTAGCGTTCCCCTCACCCGTGGCTTTGTGAACGGTCACATATTCCCGGAAAACGTTATCGTTTCCGATTCTCAGAAAAGTCTTCTGCTTGTTCGAAAACTTCCGGTCTTGAGGGTCACCGCCGAGCACCGAACCTTGACCAAGATAGTTATGGTTGCCAAGGGTTGTGCCGGATTTTACGGTTACATGAGAATCTAAGATGCATCCGGGGCCAATCACGACATCGCTTTCAACGTTGCAAAAGGGGCCGACGATCACATCATCAGCAAGTTGCGCTCCTTGAGAAACAAAAGCGAGATCGTGAATCAGAGGCACTACTCGAGCCTCGCCAACTTAAAGGTTAGGACCATCGAAGCACAAACTTCTTCGCCAACCTTCGCAACGGCCGTAATTCGACCAATGCCGCTTCGAAACCAAACAATATCGCAATACGAAATCAATTGATCTCCCGGCACAACTTGTCGCTTGAACTTTACGTCGTCAATCGCCCCTATTAAAGGCACTAAGCCCTTGTTAGCCGGATCCCCAAGGATCATGCACGCGCCAGTTTGAGCCATTGCTTCAATGATCAAAACCCCCGGCATAATTGGAAATCCGGGGTAATGCCCTTGAAAAAAAGCCTCATTGAAAGTGACATTCTTGAGCCCAACGCTACGCTTCATCGGCTCAAGCTCGATGATCTTATCTACAAGCAACATCGGAAACCGATGCGGCAGGTATTCCATGATTTTCTGAACGTTCCACACCGCCTTCGGTTGTACCCGAATGAGGGGCGGTGAGTTTAGCCGGTAACTCCGCTTTTAGAACCTGTCATGCGAAAGGACTGCCTGCTAGGTGTAGAGAAATTTGTCAGCCCCAGCTTAGTCGCGGCGCGCTCGAAAAACGCGTGAGACGGCCTCGCAGGCAGGCTATCCTTCGGCTGAGCCAGACATTCCGGTTTTCATTTTCAGATAGTTGGCTTCGAACATCTCGAAGAGCTGCTTAGCCTTGGCGTCGTAGGCATCCTTATCCGCCCACGTGTTTCGTGGCGTTAGGATTTCGGCCGGAACATCGGGGCATGAGGTTGGGACCGATAGTCCAAAAACGGGATCGGTTAAGTACTCGACGTTGTCCAAATCTCCCGAGAAAGCGGCGTCAATCATCGCTCGAGTGAACTTGAGCTTCATGCGCGAACCTACTCCGTAGCCGCCGCCGCTCCAGCCGGTGTTTATCAGCCAAACCTTCGAACCGTGCTTTGCGAGTTTTTGACCCAGTAGCTCGGCGTATGCGCTTGGTCGCAGGGGCAGAAATGGGGCGCCGAAACAGGTTGAAAAGGTTGCGGAAGGCTCGGTTACTCCGGCCTCCGTTCCGGCGACCTTTGCGGTGTAGCCGTTTAGGAAGTGATACATAGCTTGTTCTGCACTTAGTCGGGAAACCGGGGGCAAAACTCCAAAAGCGTCACACGTAAGAAAGACGATATTTTTTGGGTGCCCTCCCACACTTGGGATGAGCGCGTTCTCAATGTAGTCCACCGGATAGGCGCATCGCGTGTTTTCGGTGAGGCTTGTGTCGTCGTAATTCGGCACTCGATTCTCGTCGAGAATCACGTTTTCCAGAACAGAACCAAATTTAATCGCATCCCAAATCTGCGGCTCGCCTTCCTTGCTTAGTTTTATGCACTTTGCGTAGCAACCGCCTTCGAAGTTGAAGACGCCTTCGTCTGTCCAGCCATGCTCATCATCGCCAATCAGGTCCCGCTCCGGGTCGGCACTGAGCGTTGTTTTGCCCGTCCCGCTCAGCCCGAAGAACAGGGCCGTATCGCCAGCTTCCCCAATATTTGCCGAACAGTGCATGCTCAGAACGCCCTTTAGGGGGAGAATGTAGTTCAAGATGGTGAAAACAGATTTCTTCATCTCGCCCGCATATTGCGTGCCCAGAATCAAAACCTTTTTCTCCGCGAAATTCAGCGCGATCGTAGCGTCGCCCTTTACGCCATCCGCTTCGGGATCGGTGTTCAGATAGCAAAGGTCAACAATCGTCCAATCCGGTTCGTAGCTTGCCAGTTCAGCCGCATTTGGCCGAATGAGAAGTTGCTTGATAAACATCGCGTGATAGGGCCGCTCCACCATGAAGCGCGCTTTGATGCGGTGCTTAGGATCGGCCCCGCCGTAGGTGTCAATCTGGTAGAGCGTCTTGCCCTTCATGTACTCATTCGCTTTATCTACTAGCTTGGCGAACGTCTCGGGTGACATATCGGCGTTGTTGCCCCACCAGATGTTTGCCTCGCTCCCCGGCTCTCGCACGGTGTGCTTGTCCTTTGGCGTTCGGCCCCGGTACTTGCCCGTATACGCGACCAGCGCACCGTTTGCAGCGAGCTTGTCGCCATCCCTTATCGCGTGCTCCACGAGCTCGGTGACCGAGAGATTCTTGTGGATAAGATCGGCACTATTGAAGTTAAATGTGGGGTTTGTTGAAGCTACTGACGACATTGTCTTGGTCCTCTATGCGACGGCAAAAACGCCCGATCGCGGTTTCGAAAGTAGACACATTTTACCCGTCCATTTTCTCGGGCTTAAGTGATCTCGTAGAAGTTTGCAAAATTGGGTGGCGAAGGCTGTAGGATTTACCAGCAAACGTGGAACAACCCAAGCAGGGGATTTAACAGGGATGTTTTTAATTATTGGGATTCTGGTGGTCATGGGGGCCACTATTGCGGGTTATGTGATGCACCAAGGCCAGATCGGGGTGCTCATTCAGATCAACGAGTTCATCATTCTCGGCGGGGCTGGCTTGGGTTCGTTCCTTGCTGCCAACGGGATGAGCAACATGAAGGCAACGTTGAAGGCATTCACCGGCCTACTCAAGCCGGACCCGTTCGTCAAAGCGGCTTATCTTGATGTTCTTAAGATGATGTATCAGCTCTTCAATGTTGCGCGAAAGGAAGGCTTGCTTGGCCTTGAGCAGCACATAGAAAAGCCCGAAGACAGCGATATCATCAAGCGATTCCCCTCGTTTTTGGCAAATCATCACGCCGTTCATTTTTTCTGCGACACGATGAAAGTCATTCTCACCGGTGCGGTTGGGCCCCATGATCTATCGGAGATGATGGAAATTGACCTTGAAACCGCTCACGCCGAGCAGAGGATTCCGGCGGAAGCGATTCAAACCGTTGGCGATGCCATGCCCGGATTTGGAATTGTCGCGGCCGTTCTTGGCGTTATCGTCACAATGGGCAAGATCGGGGTTGGCTCGGCGGCCGATATTGGACAGTCCGTTGCGGCCGCGCTGGTCGGAACGTTCCTTGGGATTTTGCTTGCATACGGCGTTTGCAGCCCGATTTCTAGGGCCATGGAGCTCCGGATGCGATCAGAGGGAGCCTATATGAACTGCCTTCGATACGCGCTGTTCAGCTTCGCCCGGGGCGAGTCCCCGATCACGTGCGTCGAGTTTGCCCGCCGAAACATTGATCCAAGTGCGCGCCCCGGATTTGTAGAAATGGAAACCGCGGTTAAGGAAAAGGCAGCATAACATGGCTTCAGACGGCACGCCGATTATCATTAAGAAGAAGAAGTCCCATGGTCATGCCCACCATGGCGGATCATGGAAGGTTGCCTATGCCGACTTTGTCACAGCGATGATGGCCTTCTTTATGGTCATGTGGATTCTTGGCCTTTCGGATGAGGCTAAGACCGAGATTTCCGGATACTTCAACGATCCTTTCGGCTATTCGAAGACCGCCGCATTCAGTCGCAACATTGTAAGGTTCCCGGGTGCCCCTATCACTTCCGGCAAGGTTAAAAAGCAGAAAGCCGATATTGAACACAACGACAAAAAGGCGATCATTATGATCGGCGACAGGATCGAGAAGGCCCTAGGAATGGGACCCAAAAAAGATGAGCCGGGAAAGAAAAAGGACCCTCAGCCTCGCTCACTTTCTGAGCTCATCGAGCACATTGAAATCGAGGTCACCCGTGAGGGCCTGCGGATCGAGCTAAAGGAAGACAAGGGATCGGTTTTCTTCGAAACCGGCTCGGCAAAGTTAAAACCAGAAGCGGTCATCATTGTAAACACGCTGGCCCAGATTCTTGGAAAGGTTGGCCGCACAATGTATATTGAGGGCCATACCGATGCTCGCCCATACGGAACCGGCGCATCATACGACAACTGGGACCTTAGCCAAGATCGCGCCAACACGATGCGCCGCGCACTTCAAGGCGGCGGGGTTAGGGAGCGATTTTTTCTGGGAGTTAACGGATACGCGAATCGTCGGCTGAAAATCCCGGCGGAGCCTCTGAACCCGGCGAACCGACGTGTTTCGATTCTTCTGCCGATTTCGGATGAGGATTCGATTTCGGACGGTCTAGGGCCCGATCTGATTGACCTTAAACCAACCATCAAGATCACAAATAACAAGGCCGTTTTAAAGCCTGGCGAAGAGGACGATAACCGCCCCGGTCTGACCGGTCCGCTTATCCCCGAGCGGGCGCATTGATTTCGGTAAGAAGATTGGCGCAACCCGTTTCGATGGTGTAAAACATATTCTCGTAACCCTCACGACCGCCGTAATAGGGGTCGGCCACATCATTCGGCATGAAGAGTCGCACCTTGCTTGGGATTGAGCCTGGCCAAGCCAGGATATCCGCAAAATTTTTACGATCCATGGCGAGTATGAGATCAAAATCGTTAAAGTCCTCACGCCGAAGTTGACGGGAGATACAAGCGCACCGGATGCCGTGATTGGCCAGAATCTCAATCGTTCGAGGATCGGCCGTCTCGCCGGAGTGCCAGTCGCCCGTGCCCGCTGAGTCAACCGTGATATGGTCACTTAGACCGGCATCGGCTAACTGAAATCGAAGTATTTCTTCGGCCATGGGGCTTCGACAAATGTTGCCGAGGCATACAAAGAGAATCTTCACTTAGAGGCCCCGAATCTCAATGTTCCGGAATTCGACCGGATGGCTTTCGGATTGGAGCGAAACATAGCCACCCGCGATTAGCAGATTTGTGCCCTTGATGAAAAGCTTGGCCTGGGCGTCCGCCGGGTCATATTGTATTTGTGAGTAACCGATGGCCTGCTGCCCGTTTATCCGGTGGATGACTTTGCCATCGGCATGACATTCAATCTCCGCTTTCACCCAGACGTCACCCTTCACTGCCGGAATAATCGAATCCGTGCAGTGCCGCGTCACGAGCTTTCCATCCATAACGACGTTGGTGCCCGGAGTGCAAAGATTTCCCGTAAAGCGTGGACCGTCTACATCGCCGCCCAAAAGCTGAACCTCCGATGAGATGGGAAAATCTTGATCCTTCAGAATCGTCTTGGGCTCCTGGCAGTGGATCATCACGCCAGAGTTCTGATAAGCCCAACCGGGGCCATCGGGCAACTGCTTTCCGGTAAAGCGATACTCTAATCTCATCGTGTAATTTGAATACGGATTCTTATAATAGAGGTGACCAAACCGATCCAAGAATTTGGGCCCATAGCCATCGTAGTTCACCTGAATCGTGCCGTGCGAAACCCGGAATGTGTTGGCAAAGTTGTCGCCCAAATCGTAGCCTTTAATCTTCGCGGTCCAACCATTTAAGGTCTTGCCATCGAACATTTTTGTCCACTCTTGTGGCGCAACTAGGTTGGCGCATAGAATCGCTTCAATCAACATGAGTGGAGCTTACCCAGAGTATAAAATCGGTGGTTTGAATTTAAGGCGAGTTCGACAAGACAACGTCTAAGTACGATCACTTGATCCCCACTGGCCAGGAATTCGGCGATAATCTCCGCATGCCGAGCAGCAAAGCGCAGCACTTCACCAATTCGCATGTTGCCAACCTTGAAGAGCACCACCTGCCCCCTCGTTCCGAATCGCGGCAAGATCAATGAAGTCGGCGTCCTTGGTGGCTATTGCCGCGTCCAGAAGAATAGCTTGAGTCCACAGGATGCTATCCGATCTGCCTGCGAATCCCAACGCATGCAGATGCTGTGCAGAAATTCCAGCAAGCTCAAACACGCTAGTTAAACCTGGCGGCAAGTTCTCATCAACTAGTATCTGCTTCATTCGGCGATTCGCGCATGCCGCTCACGGTCGGCCGCAAAGGCAAGGCATGCCCGCACGTCTTCGGCAACAAGTTGAGGAAAGTTCGTGAGCACGTCTTCCTCAGTGTCGCCTCCAGCCATGTACTCCAGCACATCCGCAACAGCGACCCGCGTGCCTTTGATAGTCAGCTTGCCGAACCGAATCTCCGGGACAATGACGATTCGCTCGCGATAATCCATCACTGAATTTGTACACCAGGCCGTCTTACCCGCCCGACTTCGCCGGATCAGGCGGCGGGTTCCTTTTGGGAACCTCAGCATCGTCCACCATGAACTTGCCGCGTACGTTGGCTCCTTCCCAATCCTGCGAATCATCTTCCGATTCATTAGTTGAGACCTCAAACCAATCCGCCTTCAGGTCATCGCCGATCGAAGTCTTGAGGCGAACGTCGGATTTGCCTTCCGCACTCATCAGCTTCAAAAGTTCCTTCTCGCCATCATATTTCGCCGTGTGCGAAACGATGCGCCGCCAACGTCCGCCCGGGAAATCCTGCAAGCACTCTGGTGAGCCCGAAATATCGGCATGTTTATCGCCCTTGGCATAGAAATACACAACCTGGGTCGCCTTCACCAAGGCCGGATAATCTCGAATTGTTTTGCCCGAGCGAAGGGCGTCGTCAAGGTCTTTCTGCTGCGAAACCTCTTCCGACGTTGGCGGAGTTGGCCGGCCCGCTGAAACTTCGTCGGGAACATCCGGACGGAACGGCGGAATAACATCCTCATTCAAATCCGCCTGAGCTTTCGGCTTAACAAGCATCCTAACGTCACCGGTCAAAACCACCCGCTTGTCTTTGCGATAAATCGTGATCTTATCCGCCACTAGGTTCACATCGGCGCTGTAGTAGTAAGCCGGCCCTGTCGCCACCATGATGTCCTGCTTCTGATCGTATTCAACGTTTCTAGCGCGAATGAGCTGATCCCCATCGCTAGCTCGCGCCTGTGTGAAAACCAGAACTCCTTTCTTCGAACCCTTGCTACTGACACCTTCAATATCCCAAGGGGTTTTGGGGACACTTTGAATCGGCGAACCGTCCTGATAAACCTTCGGCAACGTGCCCTTCCAATTCACTTTGCCCGTCGTAAAAGTGCCTTCTTTGAACTTGAGCTTCGTCTCTTTTGCCGAAAACTTGCCGCCTTCAACCGTACCCTTTGCTTGCCCCGGAATCTGCAAGTTCTTGAACTTATCGTCAACCGTAAGCTTATCCGCAAACAAATCGTAGTTTGAGCCCTTCAGTCGAACGCCGCTTTGAAACTTCATCGTTTCGGACATGGAGTCGTACTCCGCCGTTTTGCCGCTGAAATCAACTCGATCCTTTCCATCCCCGGAGGTTCCAACAACTCCCAAAAAGTCAAACAATTGCCGATCTTTTCGGATGTTAATCGTGTCAACTTTCGCGCTGGTGACAAGTTTGTCTCCCTCGTAAATCGTCATCTCGGCGTCGGTTACTTGAACGCCGGTTGAACCGCCCAAGGGCCCGCTGCCTTCCTTGAACTCGGCGAAAGCGTCCTTGGCGAGGAGGGGAAATCCCCAGATCGCTCCTGCCGCAAATGCGCCGATTCCCACCGTGTAAAGGAGAAATTTAGTTGAGCGATACATCTTTTTGAATGACCTGATTGGTTTGTGTAAGTATCGCTGAGTTGCTCCCGGTCAAGGCTCCGTTCACAGCTTCAATCGTGTAAGAACCAGGTAACACCCAGAAATAATACGCTCCATCTGATCCAACATTGAAAATACGAACGGGAGTTCCCGAAAGTTTTAGAGTAACGATGGTTCCGGGAGCACTCGCGCTTGGAGAAATCCGGCCCCATAGCGTGAAGGGAAAGGGCGGTGGGTTCGAATCGCCTTGCGGAGTCATCCGTAAATCATCTAAAGTGACCGTTCCTGAGACCGCCGATTTTCCTTGCGCCGTGAAATCAACCTTGAAAAACCCAATTGCCTTCGAGGTCCCCACGATGCCCCAAAACGCCGCAAGATTTGCCGAAGAGTAAGCGACATCGTTCAAAACATAGGTTCCCACCGAGTTCGTGACGCCTTTGCGGCCCGCAAAACTCACCGTCGCGCCTGCAATCGCATTGGAATTACTGGAGTTCAAAACCCGCCCGGTTAGGCGCACTTTCTGAGGCCCCACCCAAAGATCACCAACATCCGTAACATCCGCCGCTGCCGGGAAAGTAAAGGTAAATGCGCCGTACGTGTTGGCGTCAACCGTTACGCCAGTCGTCCCCGCCGTAACTGCCAGTTGAAACGACCCATCCACCTCGGTCTGAACCGTTTGAGTGCCAACCTGAACGGTGGCTCTGGGAGCGATGGGGCCGCCCGTCTTCACATCCAAAACCCGCCCGACAAGCGTTGCCGTAGTTCCGCCTCCGCCCCCTCCTCCACCGCAAGCCGCAATCATCAAGAGTAACAAAAAAAGATAGATAGCGCGAAGGCGGTAGTTAAAGTTTCGGCGACGAGGGACGGGAGGTGGTACAAAACCCTTCGCTCGGAAATCCGGGGGCTCGGAGGTTTGGAGTTCGCTGAGTTGCAACCAAGAAAACTCATGCCCAAGGTTTTCTTCGTGCTTCCCGCCTTTGTCCGAGGGGTTGCAACCTATTGGGCAACATGCACTCTCGGGCGAAGACACCCCAGCCACGGGGAGTAGCTTCACTATCTCACCTCCGTGATTACAAAGCGCACGGTCCGCGCGTCCGCCCGGAACCGATAAACGCCCGGTGTTCTGATATTCTTACTAAAAAACTCCAAGTAGTTCCTAACATTCAAGTTCCGTTCTCCCCCGCGTTTAGCATCAAATCGCAAGTTGTACCAAACCCCAATCTTGAGCGAATCAAGCCTCAGTGTAAATGACTCGTTGCTTCCTTGATGCTTGAGATCAACCGCATGATCATTTCCACTTGCCTCTAACGAAGCCGCTAAACCTCCCACAAGTCGCGGCGGCATCAGCGAATCCTCTCGCCCCGAGTTTCCCGTTGCGGTTGGCGTTTTTCCGAGGAGGGCCCGAGCCGTATCGCGTCCATCCGTAACCGTGGCCTCTATGCGCCATCCCGTCGTGGGCCTAACCAAGCCCGGTCTAAAAATCGAAGTGCTAGGAAACAAAATCAGCGTCGCTCCTTCGGGAGCGAGGCACCTCACAAAATAGCCCTTGCCTGGTTCGAGCACGGTCACAATCGCGTAATTTCCTGTTTCTGGCGCGCCCGAAGCCGCGTCGTTCGCTCCCCGAATAAAAGAAAAGACCGAAGAATCAATATCCACTCCGCTCGCTTCGCTGAATGTCTTGGGAGATTCCGTTGTTCGTACGATCTGCATTTTCGAAGTCGGAACCACTTCGCCAAGCGGATTCCCGATGAGGTTCCAGCCTGGTTTCAGGGCAATCGCAAACGGAACCGAGGCGTTCTGCCCGTTAACCGTCAACGAAGAAGCAGCCTCGTTTCGCAAAAAAGCGCCCTGACCGCGACCGATTCCGCTGAAATCTGGATACCGTAAATAATCTGCGACCGAAGAATCGTATGTCGCGGCAAGAATCTGATTCGGAGCGCGCCCCAGAAGGTCAGATAGGTTAGTTGAGTTTGGGCTTGTCGGGAAGCTTGCAAGCTGAATCCCTTTAAGCAGGGGTACTGACACCGGCCCCTCACCGATGCGTAGATCAAGAGCCAAGGAGCCCGGCCCCTTGTTTACAAAACGGGTCAACTGAACAACGCTCGCCCGCAAAACCTCGACCTTCAAGCGGGCATATTCGGTGTAAAGACTGCTGGCAATCAATCCGCCGAAAGCCCCGTTTCGCGCCGTCATCGTGCTCAAAACGGTCGTCCCTGAGCTCACCCGAACCTGAACGACCTGGCCGGAAACAACGGTTAAGCCCGTGATCGTTCCGTAACAGTTGTTTTCGGTAGGATTAACGGCTGTGGCGATTGAGCCGGCAGGAACATACGCCCGGGCGATACGATCCCCAACGGGAATATCAATCGTGCAACGATAAGGTTGCCCTCCGTTTATGTCCGGAAAGTTGGGGGTGACCGAGCCATACGCGCCGGCAATATCCATACGGTCATCTTGAGCGCTGGGAAAGACTCGATTGTAAGTTTGGTCCCAAAAAATGGGATAAGCCGTTGCCGAAAGCAGGGCTTCGTTTCCTCCAGGAAGCGTGTTGAAATAGGTAGCGCTAACGTCAAAAACACCAAAGTCAGTGCCGCCAAGGCTACTAGTGATCGGAATCGGTTGGACTAAGAGCCTTGGCCCGACTGTGAGCTTCGTATCCAAAATGAACTGCTCCGAAGCCCATTGAGCAAAAGTTTTTCCTTCGATCTTGGCGTTAGTCGTTCCCGTTACGGCATCAAGGGCAACCTGGCCAACTGCTATCAATGCGGGAACGTTGTTCCGTATGCTTGGGTCGGCGTAATAACGGAGCAAGAACTCCTTGATAAATCCTGAGTTCTGGGCAATGAGTTTTTGCCAAGCCGAGCCCGCCATCTGATACCGAAGCAAATAAATGCCTCCCAAACTGCCCCCTGCGGGAAGGGGCTCATCTTTCAGATTCGGCGCAATAAACGTCGGACCGCCAAGGGCGTTCTGGTTGTACCAATCATAGAAAGTGCCCACGTCGTAGGTGTTTTGCACCGCCGAATCCACCAGATTCAAGTCGAGTGCGGCCGGAAGCGCCCCAGGGGTGCGTACTGCTTTCATCACGGCGGCCCTTACGACCCCTTCTTGAAAGGCATCAAAGCTGAAGTCATTCGGGCCGAGATAGGCAAGCAACAGCGTGTGAATGAAATTTACAGCCGTTGCTTCCGGGCTCACATAAACCGGGAATCTGATTTCGGGTTGTCCTGAACCGTTATTGGGCAGAAATGCGCCGCCCGCAACGGCGTCACGATCTCCAATATCGGCGTCGTAGTTTTTGACCAGGACTGGCCCCGCATTGGCCGCCTGTCCAAAAATGATGTCAAGCGTCGGCTTTGCCGTGGTGAAGACGTCCTGCAACAAATCTTTGTAAGCGGTAGGGAAAGATCGGGCTCCGCTCGAATCGAAAACCAACGTGATATCGCCGGGATCGTAACTTTTCTTCTCTAACGCCTTGCCATTTCTAGCTAACGTAATCGTTTGCGGAAGGGAGAATTGATAGCTAGCCGGCATATTTTGCCTAGCGCGAATCGCCCGGGTAAGTTTGGCCGCGTTCTTTCCAAACACCCTCAAAGCCTGGTCAATTTTATGATTGGTAGGGACATTCGAACCCGAAAGTTCCACCCAAAGACCGGATTGCGCGAATCCAGCGGCAACAGTGAGAATGGCAACGAAGCATGCGACGGGGCGCAAAGATTTAATCATAGTGATCGTGTTTGTATTAGACGACTTCTAGCCACCAAAATGTCGAACACGGCGAGATATTCAGTATATTGTTAGGTAGAAGGATTATTTGGTGAGACCGTCTAGGACAGCCGCAAATCGCTCCTTAACCACCTTCCGCTTAACCTTCAAACTTGGCGTTAGCTCCCCCGTTTCAATCGAGAACTGAGCCGCAACCAATGCGTGTTTCTTGACCTTCTCGAAGTCAGCTAAAGATTTGTTCACGACGTCTATCTCCGATTTCATCTTGGCTTTAGCAGATTCATTTGCGACAAGTTCTTCGTCTGTTCCGGCCAAGTCAAGATCTGCTCGCAACCGCTCAAAATTCGGAATAATCAACCCATAAACGTATTCATTCCCATCTCCAAACAGCACGACTTCTTGGATATAGGGGCATTGCTTGAGCTTGTTTTCGATCACTTGGGGGGCGATGTTTTTTCCGTTTGCCAAAACCAGGATGTCCTTTTTTCGGTCCGTGATTTTCAGGCTCTTGCCTTCAAACTCCCCAATGTCACCGGTGTGAAACCAGCCTTCCGCATCAATCGCCTGAGCGGTGGCCTCGGGTTGGTTGTAGTAACCCTTCATGATTCCGGGGCCGCGCAGCAAAATTTCCCCGTCCTCGGCGATTTTGCACTCCATTCCTAGCGGTTCGCCTACGGTCCAATACTTATTGTTGTCTAAATGGTTCACCGCCGAGCCACCCGTGGTTTCGGTGAGGCCGTAACCTTGCAAAACACACAGCCGAAACGCGAGATAAAACCGAGCGACGTGCGGAGGCAGTGCCGCGCCGCCCGACACGAAAAACCGGATGTTCCCCCCAGTTTTCTCGCGAATCTTCGCTCCGACTAGCATATCAAGCAGCCCGGCGAAGGGCGCGAAGCCCCCGTCTGCTCGTTTTGCGCCTTGGGAAAGTGCCCATCCAAAAAGCTTTTGCTGAATGGGTGGTTGCTTCTTTACTCCGTCGAGAATTTTATTCATCGTTGCCTCAAGGAAGCGCGGCACACAGAGCATAATCGTCGGTTTTATCGTCAACATTTCGCTGGCGAGGGATGCGAGTCCCTTCGAAAAAACAATAGTCGCTCCGCAATAAACGGGAAGGCACTGGCCGACGATGCGTTCGTACACGTGGGACATCGGGAGAAAGGTGAGAAAGGTGTCACCCTCTCGAAAACCAATTTCATCAGTCGCATATTTCGCAACATGGATGAAGTTGCGATGGGTGAGCATTACACCTTTCGGATTCCCTGTCGTTCCACTAGTGTAAATAAACGTCGCAACATCATCGGGATCGGCGTTGTCAACCTCGCTTTCCCAATCTTCGTCTGACATTTCCGCCGTCTTCGCGGCCTCGGCAAGCTCGTGGACAAGTTTCTTCGTCAAGGTCAGACCGGCAACCTTGGATTGCTGTTCAACCGAGCCAGAGATTATCAACGAAGATTCCGAATCTTGGACAATAAACGCGGATTGATCAGCCGGTAGCGTCGGGTATATGGGCACAAGTATCGCCCCTAAACCCTGGCAACCCCAATCAACGAGGGACCACTCAATGCAATTCTCGCTCTGAAGGGCGACGCGATCGCCGCGCTTAACTCCCAAGTTTCGCAAGGCGGCCGCGTACGAGCGGGCGGTTTTCTCAAGTTCGCGAACGGTTAGCGACTTGAATTCTTTGCCATCTGGGTACCGCATGGCAGTTTTTTCAGGCCACCTTTGGGCACGCTCTCTGAGCATAGCGGGAAGCGAACGATCCATAGTGGCCGTATTTTACGGCAATTTCAACTATTCAAGACAGTTGCGCGTCGGCACCATTCCGAACTCATTCTGAACCCCCTAACCCTCGAACCAAAAACCCGAATAATCCCTCATAATCAATAGCCATGGAAATCGTCGTGCCGGACGAGTTTAAATATCTTTACGTGCAAAATGCCGAGCGCCCGGTGGTGAAAATCCCGGCCCCAGTTTTGCGCCAAAGGGCGATGGAAGTCGGGAAACTATCGAAAAAAACACAACTTCTCATTGATGAAATGATGAGATGTATGCGCCTCGCCAATGGGGTGGGATTGGCCGCGCCTCAGTTGGGCATTGCGCAACGCGTGGTGGTGATTGCGCCCGTGGATATGAAGCCCATGGCCCTTATCAATCCCGTGATCACGAAGTTCGAAGGAACCCAGATTAAAGAAGAAGGATGCCTGAGCATTCCGGGACTCTATGGCGATGTTGAGCGACCCGCCTTTGTTGAGATAGATTGCTTTGATCGAAGGGGCCGCGAGATCACGGTCGAATTTGAAGGGATGCCAGCAACCATTGCTCAGCATGAAATTGATCATCTCGATGGCGTTCTCTTCATTGATAAGGTTGATCTGACAACTTTGCATTGGATGCACCCAGCAACCATTAATGATGATGATAACGACGAATGAGAATCGTCTACTTCGGCACGGCTGATTTCGCGGTTCCGGCCCTCCAGGCGGTGGCCCGAAATGTCGTTTGCGTCGTCAGTCAGCCCGATCGCCCGTCCGGGCGGGGCTTGAAACTCTCTCCATCGCCGGTCAAATCGGCAGCGCGGGCGTTAGGTTTGCCGGTAGAGACCCCCGAAAGAGCAAGGAACCCTGAGTTTGTTGAGCTAATCCGATCTCTGGAGCCAGATTTCTTGCTGGTAGCGGCCTATGGTCAGATTCTTTCGGTGGCTCTTCTCGAATCGGCGAGGAAAGGCGGAATCAATCTCCACGGTTCGATTTTGCCAAAATATCGAGGTGCCGCTCCGATTCAGCGCTGCGTTGAAGCTGGTGACACCGAGACGGGAGTCAGCTTGATGCAGATGGACAAGGGCATGGATACAGGCGATATCATCGCGATTGAGAAATTGCCTATATGCCCCACCGAAACTAGCGGCGAGTTACAGATCAGGTTGGCGGCTTTAGCGGCGGAAATGGCCCAGCAATGGGCAATGCGACTCGCGACCGGCGAGTATTCAAGGTCGCCCCAGAACCACGCACTGGCGACCCACGCCGCCAAGGTCACGAAGGCCGACGCCGAGTTGAGATTTGGCGAGGCAATCGAAGTAATTTACGACCGCTACCGGGCGTTTACCCCGGCCCCCGGCGCCTGGATGATAACAAGATTTGGACGCTTGAAAATCTCAAAGTCCGAACGGACCGACTCAACGGGGGCAGGCGTAATCAACTTTGTGGGAGGGGCTTTGAATCTGATCGAAGTTCAACCGGAGGGGCGCGCTCGAATGAGCGGGGCCGACTTTTTTCGGGGTCTGCACATTCAGCATAGCGACGACCTTCGCCCCACCTCCGACCCAGGTTAGTTGCTAGAGTAAGTTGTTTTGTCTGAACGTTGCCAATCAGTTGCACTTAACGACCAAAAAGCGATAATTTCCCCACCAGACCCATAATGAGGTGAATGGGCCTGTTGATACTGGGAACCGGAGGGCATGCTAAAGTGGCGCTCGATATCGCCCTAGAATCCGGCATCGAGGTATGTGGCTTCCTTGACGATGATTCGTCGCGGGGGGGCACTGAAATCCACGGATTCAAGGTCTTAGGGCAGATAAGCTCTTGGCAGGAGCACGGCGACACCTTGTTTCCGGCCATCGGGAACAACAAAACTCGACAGCAAATTATCAGCACATTGGGAATGGCGGCACCTTGGACAACACTAGCGCATCCCAAGGCAACAATATCGAGATTTGCTACTATTGGAAAGGGGGTCCTGGTCGCTTTTGGGGCCTGTATCGGTCCCGACGCGCGCGTGGCCGATTTTTCTATCATCAACTCAGGTGCAACTGTTGACCACGATTGTTCGATTGGCCAATTCGTTCATATCGCCGTCGGGGCGCATTTGGCGGGAAATGTTCATGTTTCAGAGGGGGCGTTCCTAGGAGCGGGCGCAATCGTAATTCCGAACCTAGAAGTTGGGGAATGGAGTGTCGTTGGCGCGGGCGCCACCGTCACGAAACTCGTAAAAAGTGGCGAAACTGTGGTCGGAACGCCCGCAAAACCAAAATAAACATCCCCAGGCTTGTGCATTTGCTAAATATCTTAGTAAAATGCAACTGCTATGCGAACATGTTTTCTCCTAACGGCCTGTCTGGCCATCACGGGGGCGTCGGCTCAAGACTTATTTGTCAAGGGAACGCTTCAAGTTGATGAAAATGGACAACCAGCCTTGCCTTGGGTTACGAGTTTCGATCAGTATCGAATTAACGCCGCCCAACTCAAGGATTTCTTAGCAACCGTTCCTCTACATGATGTACAAGGACTTACCCGCTTCAAAGTTATGGAACTGCCGACCCCGGATGGCAAAACAGTTCGCGTAAAGATTGCCGAATCCCCAGTTATGGTTCCCAGCGAAGCCGCTCGGATCAACGTCAAAACTTATAAGATTTGGGGCATTGATGACAAATTCATGCACGGTCGCGTTGATTTTGGAATCAACGGTTTCCATGGCTTGGTGAACAGCAGTAAAGGCACATTTGTGATTGATCCGCCCAAAGTTGGCGATCAAAAATCAATCGTGACTTATTATCGGCGTGATAACTTCCAACCCAAAGGAATGGTTTGCTACACACGGGCAACTTCAAGTTTTATCGAAAGCTTGATGCTCAGCCCCGGTGAACCCATGATGCCCTTTGCTAGTGGCACGTCTCTCAAGACATATCGCTTGGTTATCAATGGAACTGGCGAATACACCAACTTCTTTGGTTCCGTCGCTGCCGCCGAGGCCGCGATGGTCACGACCGTCAATCGGCAGAATCAAGTTTATGAAGTTGATTTCTCGCTGAAAATGATTATTGTTCGGGGCAAGGCGTATCCAGACCCGGCCACGGACCCGTTCACTGGCAACAATGTATTCACGATGCTCGGTGAGAACCAAACCGTTTGCGACGCTGACATTGGTGATGCAAACTACGATGTTGGCCATGTTGTCACAACGGGTGCTGGCGGCGTTGCCGGAGGCATTCCCGTCGTTGGAATAACGGGTGAAAAGGCCAAGGGTGCGACCGGATGGGATAGTCCTCAAGGCGACGACTTCGATATTGACTACGTCGCGCACGAGCTCGGCCACCAATTCGGCGGCGAGCACACGTTCTTTGATTGCGGTGGCGGGAACGCGGGCGACTCTGCATTTGAGCCCGGAAGTGCAACCACGATCATGGGTTATGCCGGAATTTGTGGCCCCGGCTTTGATATTCAGCCTCACTCTGATGCTTACTTCCATTCTTTTAACGTGAATCAGATCAACGTTTGGAGAAATGACTCCCGCTCGGGCGGATCGGAAGCGGCTAACGGAAACGCGATTCCAGTCGTAAGCGCGGGTTTGGACTGCATCGTTCCGTTGAACACTCCCCTTAAATTGCGTGGTGTTGCGACGGATGCCAACAACGATCCAATAACTTACTTGTGGGAACAGTTTGATAACGGTTTCGGTGGAAATCCAACTCCGATTTACCGGTCAATCAATCCAGTCCCCAATCCAAACCGGTTCTTGCCCAAGTTGGCGACCGTTCTATCTGGAGGCACCGACGTTTGGGAGCCTGCGGTTACCGCGGATCGAATTGCCAATATGCGATTGATCGTGCGCGATAACCGTGCCGGTGGCGGAGCTTACGCGACGGATGACATGAAGCTCAGCTTCACTGGTGCCCAGTTCCGAGTGCTCTCGCCAAATACGAACATTTCGGTTAACGGCGGAAGCAACTTGAACGTGACCTGGGATGTGGGCGGTACCGCCGGCACGGCCAAGGTCAATATCCTACTCTCAACTGACGGCGGATTGAGCTACGGAAACGACACGGCGACGATGCTGTTAGCGAACACAAACAACGATGGCGCCGCCAGCGTTTTCGTTCCAAACGTTAACACTACGAGCGCGCGAATAATTGTTGAAGGGGCGGCTAATGTCTTTTACGACATTTCCGATACCACCTTCCGAATCATCCCAATCAATCAGCCGCCGCTAGAGGATCTTTCCTTTGCCGTTCCGGAGGTTGTCGGTGGATTCGCGGTTAATGCGACGGTTAGCATTGTATCGGGTGCGATTGGCCAAGCGGATGTTGCCCTTTCGAGCAACTCGACTAAGCTATTGCCTCCCGCAACCGTAGCAATCCCCAACGGTCTGACGAGTAAAACGTTCTCCGTGAACACGGCTTCCAGCACAACTGAAGTCTTGGCGACGATGACGGCTACATTGGGAACAAACACCCGAACGGCTTCAATCACGATTGTGCCTTCGGTGCGCCTTGAGAGCGTAACTGTAACCCCACAGGTTATCGGCGGGGGAGCAAATGCCCTCGGTCGAGTCAATCTCCGCAATATCTGCCCTCCTGGCGGCGCGGTGATTAACCTCAGCGACGGTGGCGCGACCGACGTTACTGTTCCTGCTTACGTGATTATCGCCGGCAACACGAACGGCAATATCTTCACGGTATTGACCAGGGCGGTTGTAACCACGGTGAACCGAACGATTACCGCATCGCTGGGATCAACTTCGGTGACCTACCCAATCACGCTCGTTCCGTTCAACATCATTTCTATCTCCACTCCAAGCGGCGTGGTGGGTGGAATTGCCATAAGCACGACGATTACGATGAATGCAGCAGCGCCGAGCGGCGGATTGGTGCTCAATCGCAACTATCTCGTGAATAACGGCGTGACCGTAAACGTGCCTGCCAACGTAACCGTTCCGGCCGGTGCCACTGCGGTAACGTTTGGAGTGGCGACGGGCGGCGTGGATACCAAGGCCAACGTCAAGTATGGTTACGCTTACACCGTAACCGGAAGTCAAGCTCGGACGAACTGGATCGCAGTTCTTCCCGCTGATCTCTCTTTCTTGACGATTAACCCTAGAGTAGTGAATGGCGGATCAAGCACGACGGGAACCCTCGTTGCCAACGGCAAAGCTGGTTCAAACTTCGTGGTTAATCTAACATCGAGTGGTCCTGAGGTTATCGTTCCGGCAACAGCAACGATCGCATCTCAGCAAAACTCGGGCACGTTTAGCATTGGTACGACCAACCCACCGGTCTCGGTAACTCGCATCGTTACGGCAACTCGTAATGGTCGAACTCGAACCGCGACCGTGGTCATCATCAAAATAAGCGGCTAAAAACTCGTACAAAACGAACAGCCCCCGCACGTCTGTGCGGGGGCTGTTCGTCTATATTAGTAGAGAGATTGAGGTTTCCTATGCGTATTAGAAGTGTTTTTTGTTTGTCCGCGCTCGTTAGCGCTGTTATTGTTTCTGCCCAGAGTTCCAACTCGACCACCCAGTTTCAAGTCACCCCAGGGGTGAAACTTGACACGAGACAGATTTTCCCGCAGATTGATCACACCCGGCGGGTGCGCTTACGTAGTCCAGAAAACCCCGGTCGTAGCATTTTCGATCGAGTAAAGGGCCCGATTCCCCCTGCCAGCGAACCCAATTCCATCTTTGTGGGCGGAATCGGCAATTATGCGACGCAACTGCAGCGCGCCGCCTATTTCCGCGGACCGGAAGATCCATCTTCCGTACCACCCGATCCCTGTGCTAGTGTTGGACCAAGCCACGTCGTATTCATGGTGAATACTCGAATCGCGTTTTACGACAAGGCGACCGGATCGGAGCAGTTCAACCAAGACCTCGACACATTTTTTAACGGCCAGCGCCAAACGAGCTTTCTCTTTGATCCGAAAGTCGTTTACGATCACATCGCTCAGCGTTGGATAGTGATGTGCCTTGAACAGGATGACCCTTCGCAAAACTCCGGAATCCTAATCGGCGTATCCGACGACAACAACCCAAATGGAACCTGGAATCGTTATCGCATCAATGCGGTTGTTAACTATAGCGGCACCCCTACTTGGCAGGACTATGTAAGCCTTGGCTACAACAAAGATGGGATATTCATGGCTGGCAACAGTTTCGCGTTTGGGGGCGGTGTTCCGGGATGCGCCTTCTTCGTCGTGCGAAAAGCTGAAGCCCTCACCGGCGCCGCCCTTACCGTTACGGTCATCAAAGACGAAGTCTTTGAAACGTGGACACCCCAAGCAGTTGAGAACTTCGACCCCGCTCTCAACAAATCCTACTTCGCCAATGCTCATTTTGGCGGGACTACTCAATGGCAGATCCACCGGATTGACAATGTAACAACGGTCCCGACCAAAACGACAACGAACGTTACGGTCCCAACTTACGCATCGCCAACGTTTCAAGCGCGCTCAACCAACGGCCAGACTCTCGATTCCATGGATGGGCGATGTTACAACGCCGTTTTCCGAAGCAACAAAATCGTCGCAATCCATAACAATAACAACGGCGGCCTCATTAAGGCTCGCTGGTATCAGTTCAACGTGAACACGACCACCAATGCTGTGACGTTGGGACAATCGGGCGACATTTCGATTGCGGGTCAAGATTGCCACATGGGCTCAATTTCGATCAACGCTAACGATGATATTGCCGTGGGATTCACGCGTTCGTCCCCTTCAATCACCGCCGACATCATGGTTGCTTCACGTAAATCCACCGATCCGGCAGGTACGATGGGCATCCCGCTCCTTTTGGAAAGTAGCGCCGGAAACAACTACACCCAAAACCGCTGGGGCGACTACTCATCCGTGTCCGTCGACCCAAGTGATAACCTCTCATTTTGGATTGGCCACATGAATGTTCGGGCCGATAACTTCTGGCGAACTGGCTTTTTCAAACTCGCGGTCGGACCTGTTGGCTTTGCTTTCACCACGAATAAGACGGTCGTCGCGGGACAGAACTCTGTTCTGGGCACGATCACGCTAGATGGGTTGCAACCAACAAACACCGTGTTTACTACCTTCGATAACAGTTCATTGGTTGCGACCCCCGCAACCGTGACTGTTCTAGCAAACACCTTAACCAGGAACTTTCAAATCACGGTTACGGCGATAACAAGCACGGTGAACACGACGATTTCCGCCAGACTCGGCGCAGTAACGCATACGCAGCCTCTTACGCTCGCCCCACTTATTCCCACCGCGCTCTCCTTCACGCCCATCGAAGTAACCGGGGGGCAATCAACGTCATGTCGAGTCGTCATCAACGGTGTCGCCGGTCCCGGAGGCAGGGACATCGCGATTTTGGATAACTCCGCGAACTCAAATGTGCCCGCCCTGGTGACCGTGCCAGCGGGAGCCACGAGCGTAACTTTCCCGATAACCACCACGACCGTGACGTCCCTAAAATTTGTGACGGTTACGGCCCGGGTTTCAGCGGGAGAAAAGACCGGAACTTTCCGTATCATTCCGTAGTTCCGCGGCTTGGGCGTTCCGCCCAAGGTTTGCCTCGGGCGTCTCACCCCGGGGCCCCAACCTTTGTATATAAAATCTTTACGAATCGCTAACAAATTTCATAAAGGAATTTGCGATTTCTTTGGTACAATGTAAGTGGACCGCCTAGGACCAGGATGTTTTTTCTCGCAGGATGCGCGGAGGTTGGGCCACTTGGAGTCAGGTCATTATGAAGCGTGCATTTACCCTCATCGAACTCTTGGTCGTTATCGCGATTATCGCGATCCTTGCGGCCATTCTCTTCCCTGTCTTTGCTCAGGCTAAAGCCGCCGCAAAGAAAGCCGTCGCCATTTCCAACCAAAAGCAAATCTCAACTTCGATTCTGCTTTACATGGGCGACGCCGACGACTATTATCCTCGTAACGACGATTGCCAAAACCAGTCTTCGCTAAATCCTGCCCTGAACGCGCAACCGTTCAACCCAACCGGTCAAGGTTGCGTGGGTCCAAACTTCTTCTACCGAACGAACCACTATGCTTGGCAAAAGTGGATGATGCCTTATATGAAGAACGTTCAGATCTTCGAGCATCCGGGCCGAACAAAGCTTGATAACGTGGGTCAGTGGTCCGCCGATGCGGAGATTATGGGTGGCTTTGCCATCAATCTCGCTTTGACGGGTGCGTTGAACACTTACAACCGATCCCTCACTGCTCCGGGCAGAATGCGAAACAGCTGGCTCGGTGGAACTCAAAACGCGATTCCGAACGTCTCGCGCGCAATGCTCCTTTTCGAGTTTGCTCATCCAACCGTAAACTTCAGCCCAGTTCTCGTTGATGCGGTCAACAATCCGCTGGTGAATCAGGTTGTTTACCCAATGGCGGTCAGAGAGTTCTGGACTCGGTGGTTGTTCCGACAAACCGGCTGTGCCAGTGCCTCAACTTGGACAATGGCGGAGACAACGGACAAAATTGACGAGCGAAGCGTTTTTGGTTCCGGTGTGATCATCGGATTCGCCGATGGTAGCGCTAAGTTCATCTCAGCCGCCCGATTCTTGGCCCTAACGCCAACGGCAGCGGAGTACGGTACGCCTGACGCCGCTGGATCGGGTTGTGGCGCTACAAGCGGTACCTATCGCCCGGGCGCAACACCCAATCTCCAGATTGATTATCCGTTCTGGGCTCTCGGCGGAAACTGATGAGAAATCGGTTACTACTCTTGTCGGCCATGTGCTTGGTTCTGGCTCTAGCTGGATGTTCAAGCGACAACACCACCAAGTCTGGTGGCGCGGTGGACAAGCATAACGAGATCGAGCAGCAAACAAAGGCTGCCGGCGGGAAAGCCGAAGACCGCGAGTAGATCTCGCTAGTCAACGGGGTGAGCATTTAGCTCACCCCGTTTTCTTTGTCCGCGTGAAGTCGCCAAATCCATCAGCGATCGAATAGCGGGAATCTGGTTTCGGATTGCGATGATCTGTCGGGGCGGGAGGTGCAAGAAACCAACGAGTTTCTCCGGAAACGCTTCCAGCGCCCGATAGAGCACGTAATTGCACAAATAACCGCCCGCATCATCGGTGAATATGATCAGCTCATCTTCAAACGGCGCTATTGACGACCAAAGCGTTGAGGCGATTTCTGACGGCCCGCCTTCCCGAATGGGAAAGCCCAATCGGCCCTCGCCTCGAACATCTGGGCGGGGGCCGATGACGTTTCGCGCCCGCGTTTCAACCCGAATCTTTTTGGAATTGTTAGCATGTCCCAAAGCCAACCAAGCATCAAATGAGTTTGGATCAAGATCGGCGATAAAGTCATCAACCGCCGCATAAGCAACCTCGAGAATGGCATAACGCTCGCCGAGTTTGGGTGCAATCGAGCCGGTAATATTCCTTTCAATATTCTCAAACGGGCCGTAGCCAGTTACAAGCCATCTCATAATTTTTCGTCGTCCGCCTTCTTTTGATTCCTTCGGGCAAGCGCCCTTTCAAAGTACGCCGTTTCGGGCATTTTTAGCCAGCGCGTAGCAAAGAAATAGATCCACATTGAGGTTAAGCTAAGCAAGGCGAGGCTAGCTACGTGCCCCGCTTTCGTAACCGGGTTCCAAACCGCACTGGCGTAGTAGCCAAATGCGGCGGCGACTACTCCGGCAACGGTTGATTTGAGAAGCGTGAGGAGGACGCCCCCCCGATCCAGTTTGCCCACCTCGACTTCAAGCGCACAATAGAGCGAAATGGCCAGCACTATCGCTGCCGCGTTGGTAGCCCACGGAATCCAGCGGTAATCGGGGGAGACCTTCGTCGCCCAGACGCACAGGCCGATAAACAGGCCCGTCATCAAGGTGCTCACGGCAATGGGTTTAAAGGTTTTTTGGATTGAGAAGAAGCCCCGCATGAGGATGGGCTGAACGCACCAGGCGAAGATTGCAAAGGAGTAAATTCGAAGGCATTCAACGATTTGACCGAGTTCTCTTTCACTCTTCGCGGCCTCGCCGTATCCGTAAAGGACGTTCACTATTTGGGGGGCAAAGGCGAACATGAGAGCCCCGCTGGGCACGCCGACGTAGATCACGGTTCTGAGCGTTTTGCTCACCTGATCCCGATATTTTGGCATTTGGTTTGTCGCGGCAAACTCCGCCAGGACGGGAAAGGCGGCCAGTGCCAGGGCTTGGCCAAAGATGCCCAAGGGCGCTTGCATGAGGTTATTGGCGCTGCTCAAAACGATATTTAGGCCCGTCTGGTTATAGCTTGAGGCGAATTTTTGGGTGATAAAGTTGACCATGCTCGGCAACGAAAACCCGAGCAAAATGGGGAGCAGCAACACGAAAAACTGCTTGACTCCTTCGGTCTTTACGTCAAGCGAAGGGTGAAAGGAACTTCCTTCTCTTGCCATCATAAAGGCGGGAATAACCAAGTTGCCAATGATAGCGCCCGCAAGTGCGCCCCACGCCATGCTCTCAATTCCTAACCCCATCATGCCGGGAAGAAGCATCGCCCCGAGGATGATTCCGAGGTTGTAAACGTTAGGAGCCAACGCCGGGCCCATAAAGACCCGCCGCGCGTACAGGGTTCCGAGCATGACGGAGCCACACAAAAACGCGACCTGGGCGGGAAGCATGATCCGGCTCATCTCAATTGCTTTGGGCGCCACCTCAGCGGGCTTGTTATCGCGGAAATAGTCCACGATTTGGGGCGAATAGACCCAGGCGAGGCCAACGAGAAAGGTCGCAATCAGGAACGACACCGTCAAAACAACGCTGAATATCTTCCACGCCTGATCTTTCTTATCCTTTTGCCAATATTCGGTAAAGACGGGAATAAACGCGCTGGAAAGCCCGCCTCCTGCCACGAGCAAAAAGAGCATATCTGGGATTAGAACGGCGATGGCGTAGGAGTCGGCGTCCATTCCGAGTCCAAATTTTGAGGCCATGACGGTGTTTCGAACCATCCCTAGAATTCGGCTGAGGGTTATGGCAAAAACCATAATCCCCCCCGCCCTGCTCATCGCCGACATCTAGGCTAGAGTATGGCTCTTTTTTATGGGGCTGGAAACACGCTGGACCGGGAACGATTCAGAGAATTGGGTGAAGTTCTGTAGTTCGTCGAATACACTTCACTTAATCTCCCGCCAGGTGAGACCCATCTTGCCGTTATTCTGCGAAACAGTTGAAATCGCGATTAAATCTGGGTTAAACTGCTCGTATGAACCGGCCCTTCATCTTCGCGATCATAGCATTTGCACTTTTCGGGTGCGGTGGAGGCCGTGGCGGGGGCGGACCAACCTTAACCGTGAACCAAGGGTCTGTCAAATTTGAAGGCTCCCAGCTTGTACCCAATTTCGCGAGCAGCGGCTCCTCGGTCTATTCGCTGACGGGCGCGATCACGCGGGCGACCTTTGCCGACCTTACGCCGACCATCGAGGAAACTGAGATTTTCGTAGGCTACAGAACGGCAGAGGGCACCTACCGAATAAGCGCAATGGACCCATCAGGAAACGGTCTGCGCACGGTTTGCGCGGTTCCGGACGTGCCATCAAACATTCGTGTCAGCCCAGCCGGGACATGGGTTTACTTCACGCTCGGCACCAGTTTGTACCGAGTCTTGGCCGCCGGCGGTTCGCTAGTGCCAATCCTAAGCAACGTTTCCGATTATTCTCTGACCACAAGCGGGGCCAAGATCGTTTACTATAACTCGGCTGGATTCGGTTGGTTTCGCGCCAATGCTGACGGGACGACGCCGGTGTTGATCACGGCATCCTTAACCCATCAGAGATGCATCGGGTGCGTTTCTGATACTGCGGCCTGGGTAATGGGTACGGGAGATCCGTTTCCGGTTTCCTCAATGGACATAAACACCGGCGGTATTCTGGACTCCGTGTCAATAGGCAATGTCACGATGACACAGAACACGATGCGTACCAACGTAACCGGGCTGCCGGCGTGGGGGCTTGTGACAATCACGGGCACGGGTGGCTATCAGAAGATGACCACACTATCTCTCGCAGAGACAAGTTATCGTGTTACCGGGCCGGGTATTGGGGGAGATATTGAGTGCTCTCCTCAGCCAGACGGCAAGGGAATGGTCACGGCGAACGGCCCACTTCCGTCTGTCTTCGTTCACCGGCCTGGAACTGGTTCTGTGCTAATATTTGAACCTGCTGGTTTTGTTGGTGGCTTGGGTTGGGGTCCGTTCATATCGTCACGCTCTTTCGTCGGCTCCGGCCTCTACACAACCGGGGCGTGCGCCACGCTGTTCAGCGAAAACGGCAACCGCCTTCCCGGATTGGTTCTCGCCGATTGCGTTACGCGCACGAGTGCCGTCCTTCAAAAGGTCTCACCCGATGCTGGCAACAACGTCGTTTTCCGCCTCGATTGCGACAACTTGAGCAAACTGCACTATTCGAACCTGATGACCTACGCCTTGACGGGCGTGGTGACATCCGCGACGGGCCTAAAGGGAGCGTTCATTTCGTTCAACGCCGAGAACGGCAACGTGACCTCGGTCGTCACCTTCACCCGCGCACCGGCGGTTCGTAAGACGGCCACGGGGTTGCGGTTGGAGGGCGATGGCATCTTTGAGCACGTGATCACCACTGGCAAGACCCCTCAGAAGAGATCGCACCCTAGTTCAGTCGAGTTATAGCGAAGCTTCAATCGGGGGATGCCACCGTCAAGCAGGAATAACCAGCCTCAGAGAGCCAGGCAATACCGTAACTCGGGTTGGTTTGGCTCCGACTAGCTCCCCATCCACCAGGAAAGGAACTGCAGGATTACTTGAAATTTCAAGTTCGCGAAACTGCCGATGCGTAACCTTCGGGTGGGTCAAATGCGTTCCCTTCAAAGCCCGCGGGAAGGTCCGCAGAAACTCAACTCGCCCAAATTCGCCCACCAGAACAAGGTCAAGCAACCCGTCGGTGATGCTCGCTGTGGGGGCCACTTTCATCCCGCCGCCGTAGCTTTGAGCATTGGCGATGGCGCAAAGCATCGCCCTTTGCGAAATCAAATCACCATCCACAGTAATTGTTAACTCGCTGGGACGGTAGGACATGAGCGTACCGACCATCGCCGCCAGATATGCCGATTTCCCGCTTAGCTTTCGATATCCGTGGTTGATTCGATCCGCAACCATCGAGTCGAATCCACATCCGGCTACGTTCAAAAAATGTCCCTCTGCGCATTCTTGTTGCCAATGGCCGACGTCAACCGATTGGATATTTCCGTTCGCGATGGTTTGGACGGCCCTTGCTAAATCGGTTCCGATTCCGAGGGTGCGCGAAAAGTCATTTCCTGTACCTTGCGGGATCAGAGCAAGGGCCGAATCGGTTCCGAGAACTCCTTGCATCACATCGGTGATCGTTCCATCGCCTCCAGCACCGACGATGATTTCGATTCCGGCTCGGGCGAGTTCACGAGCTTGGGTCTTACCCGTTCCGGCGGCCTTTGTGGCTTCGATACTAACTAATCGGGAACCGAGGGCCTGACGAAGCTGTTCCTCAACCCCGGACCAGGCAGCCTCGCCCGCCCCTCGCCCGCTGAACGGGTTTCTGATCACCGCGACGCGCATGGTCTCATTCTGGCATAGGTTTCGATCGCGCCAGGTGAAGCTAAGTTGGTTCGCATAGGGCTTTTACAGGGGGCGGCATGTTTGTACGCCGCCGTAGACAAACCGACACCGGTAGGGACTGTTGAATAATGCCCCCAAAGTGGGCTGTTTGAGAAACAGAGTTTCCGGATTTCTGGCACCCTTCCAGGGTGCTGAGCAGGTGGCGCTAAACCTGGGGTCAGCTTCGCCTGACCCCAGGCTATTCAGATGTGAGCCCTCCGGGGTCATTTCTCAACAGTCTCCAAAGGGGTCACGCAGCGTAGCCTGGGGTTAAGCGTACCGATACCCCCCACGGGTGCTAGTAGCGGTGGATTCCACCCAGGGGTATCGCAGAGGGCCAGATTGCATTTCTCAACTTTCTGAATAGCCGGTTGTCGAAGACACCGGTATAGGTGCCAAAAACCGCACCCGGATGGGGCGCCAGAGTTGGGAAGCATGCCCCGGCGGCGTGTTTGACCTCCAAAGATTCCTACTGCGCCAGCAATTTGCCTAACTTCTCTTTAAGGTCGGCCGGTAAGTCTTTGCGAGCGCTCACTGCGGATAATGCTGACTTTAGGGTTGCATCGGGCTTAGCCGTTAGCACATCCACAGCGGCGCGAATCACGCCGATGTGCTTGCGACCGAGGACCAACGCGAGCGATTTTCGCGTGGTTTCGTTGGGCTCTTGACTCGCCAAGGCTCGAATGGAAGCCTCAGCGATGTTCGCATCGGTCCCGTTTACGGCCTTCCAAATGAGGTTCAGAACATCGGCGTCACCGGCTTTCACAAGCCGATCATAGACATAGCGTATTCTGGGTTCATTGGTGGCCGCAATCATAAAAAGGGCTCGATCTTGTTTCGGATCGAGAACACTTAGGGCGCGGATCACCACATCGTTAGGCTGTTTAGGCGAAACCAAAGCTCGAATGGCCTTACGATCATAGTTTGAGAGCTTGACGAAGGCCGAAACCGCGTTGGCCCTACGTCCAAAGCTCCTATGAGAGAGTTCCGCCGTCCAAAAGGCGCTTTGATCGTCGCTAACATGAGCTAACATGGCGGTGCTGTCATCGAAAACGGGATAAGCGCCCTTATCCTGGGCCAGTAATCGAAGTCCAAAAGCGGCAAACTTGTTTGACCCAGTAAGCAACTTCGTTAGGGCGTTCTGGCGATCTACCGCGCACGGTGCGAACTCGGCCACAACCGGGAGTTCTAGCGGCTTGAATTCATGTTTCATTTCACGCAGGAAGTCTAAGTCAGGATCGAGGATTACGGCATCGGGATCAGCTGAGAGCGAGATTTCGAACTGGTTTTCCTTGGCATCAAGGGTCACCGGGTGGCGAGTTAACTTGCCTCCGATGATGACGCCAACTTTGGTGGGAATTCGATAAATGGGAGCCCCAAAATTTGTATCCTGAGTTTGCTGAACGCTAACCGTGAGCTTGCCGGACGAATAATTCCACTCGTAGGATAGAACGGGGTGGCCGGGCTTGAATATCCACTGCTCCCAAAACGGCTTCAAATCAAATCCGCTTACTTCGGAAAGGGCTTGACACAGATCTTCGCTTACTACGGGTTTGTGTTGATTTCGATGCAAGTAGAGCTTGGTTCCCGCCCAAAAAACCTTTTCGCCAAGCTGGCGCCGTAGCGTATGCATGACGGCCGCGCCCTTGGGATACGTGTGCGAATCAAACATCGAATCGGGGCTCGGATAGTGCTCGGTGCGAATTGGTCGTTTGTATCTCGTTGCCTCGCTGAAGTAGCCAAACATGTCGCCGTTGATATTGCGTTCATATTCTGCTTTTCCGCGGGCGTGCTCAAAATAACAGGCCTGCATAAAGGTGGCCCAGCTTTCATTTAGCCAAATGTGGCTCCAATCCTTGCATGTGACGGTATCGCCGAACCATTGGTGAGCAAGCTCGTGAGCATTGAGCCCGCTCATCGTCCACTGCCCGTTAAGGCCGTCGGTCAAGGAGCCCGCTCCGAGCGTGGTTGCAGAAACGTTCTCCATGCCCCCGCCGAAATCGGTCATCGCGTTCTGTGCATATTTGTCCCACGGATATTTGTAGCCGGTTTGGGTTGAAAAATAAGTCAGCATATCCTTGGTATCGCCAAATGAGCTTGGGATCAAAGAAGCCTTACCAGCGGGCACAACATACCATAGCTCCTTGCCCTCCCAGGTGTCTTTTGCATAGTCAAGGGGGCCGCCAACTAAGGAAATCAAGTAGGTAGCGTGGGGTTTCGTTTGCTTCCAATGCCACGTGCTCCGCCCGCCTTTCTTCGAAGTGTTGACTAGGCTACCGTTAGATACCACCGTCCAATCGCCGTCTACAGTGATCTTCGTTTCGCTGGTTGCAAAGTCGTTCGGGTAATCCCAGGTTGGGGCCCATTCGCGGTTGTATTCGGTTTCGCCTTGCGTCCAAAATCCAACGCGTTTCGGATCGTAACCATCGGTTTCAATCCAATGCCAACCTCCTCCCGCGCCGAATGTTCCGCCAACGGCGTTGGTGGATTCATACCGAATCATAAGGCTGTGGGTGCCGGCTTTGAAACCTTGAGGAAGGTCAACGGTAAGGTCCTCGCCGGTCTGTTTGAACGTGCATTTTGCCCCATCGGCCGAAATTCCCAAGATTTTCAGTTGTTTGCCAGCGTGAAGGTTAAGTTGGGTTACCGATGTGGCGGTGCGAAAGCGGTTTTCAACAGATCCCGAAATGTGTCGGTTTGGGTAGTCTACGTTGAGGCTGATGAGCACATGTTCTAGGTCAAAACTGTGAGTTGGAACCTTGGCAGCGGGAGTCTTTGCGGGGTCGAACTGTCCGTATTGAGCGCTAGCGGCAACGCATGATAGGACGAAAAAAGTGACGAGGAAGGACTTCACACTCCTAGTTTACGCTTTTAAGGGCGAGAGATCGCGCAGGTATTTTCGCTGGGTAAACCCCCAGGTGGCTCCCGCAAGCACAATTAGCCCGCCGAGGAACAGAATCAACGGAATCCCCCGAAAGGGCTGATCACGGGTGGTTTTGGTTGCTTCCGCCAGGTATCCGAACGCTAAAGCCCCAAATGGACCCATCCCGGCGAGTGCCCAAACGTGCATTGAGATAACCCGACCGCGTAGCCGTTCGGGTGACATCGTCTGGAAGAGCGCGTTAGTCGTGTTGAACTGAATAATCGCGGCTCCCCCGACAATGGCCAAAAGCGGAAAGACTAGTGGCCCGCGCAGGAAGGTCAACGCGATCAGTGCTGCTCCCGTCGAGGCCATCGCCCCGCCGACCAAAGCCCCCTTTTGCTTGCTATCGGCCATCGCCGCCGCCAGGACCAAGCCTAACACGGCTCCGACGCCCACAAATCCAAAGGCGAGCCCGAGCCCCTCTTCTTTCAAGTGCAGGTTTTCCTGCACGAACGCAGGCATTTGGCTCAAATAGACGAGGCCAAAACCCGAAACCGTAGCCTCCATGATGAAGAGCAGCCGAAGCCGCGGATCTCGAAAAATGAACCTCATTCCCTCGAAAAGCAAATCACCAATGGGCATCGGCTCGCGCGCTACCGCTCTCAGGTCAGACCGAATGGCCGTAGCCGCAAGAATCAGCCCGAAATAGCTTAGAGCATTGATGAGATAGCAACTGGCGGCTCCAAAATGTTTGAGCAAGAGTGCCCCAATCGCTGGGCCGACTATTCTTGCGCCATTGAAGGTCATGGCATTCAATGGGATCGCTGCCGCTAAATCTTCGGGTGGCACTACTCGGGAGATGATGGATTGCCGCGTTGGCATTTCGAACGCGCCCGTAATGCCCCCGATAGTTGCAACGATCAAGATTTGATAAAACTCAATGAACTCGAACTGGATCGCAAGAAAGAGAAAGAGAGCACCCATTCCGAAAATGACTTGGGCAAGAATGAGTAGACGCCGACGGTCAAACGTATCGGCCAGGGTTCCAGCAAAGGGGCCCAAGATGGTAACGGGGGCCATTCCGCAAAACGCCACTAGCCCTAGCTTGGATAGATCATGAGTGAGATGGTAAACTAGCCAACCCTGAGCGATCTGTTGAACCCAGCTTCCAGTGAAGGAAAAGAAAGCGCCGGTCCAAAGTAGCCGAAAATCGCGATGGCGAAAGGATCGGGTTACATTTGAAACAAAAGAGGCCAAGCCACTTCATGCTACCTAAGATTGGTAGAAATGCGGCTACTGTCGTCGGATTGCGGAGTATAGAAATTCGATTGTTCCATCGCTATCGGTCACCCTGGAGGTCATTCGGGCGGAGGCCACCTTTCCAGAATCGAAATGCACCGTGCCATCACATTTGACCTCAACTTCCTTATCCTTGAAGGTGCCTGCAAAGGAAATTCCGAGCAGCCCGCTAGCATTCAGCGGAGCGTATCTGAATTCAATTGGCTTATCCAGCCCAATCGGAGGCAGCAGTTTTACCTTCCATTCAGCGGGCAATCTGTCTCGGTGCCCAGGCACGTTGAATCCGAAAAACGGACGATTTCCTTCGGGGAATCCGGCTCGCTTCAAGTGCCCGCGTTGGTCCACAAATTCTTCGCCGTCTTCTCGAAAGAGCCAGCTCTTAAGGCTTGCGGCTAGGCTCGCCGAACCGCTTGCTCCCCGCGTCAATGGCTCGGTGTACTTCACATCAAGGGTCGCCCGATTGCGGTCCCACTTTTTGACAACTAGGGTCTGTTCCCGAGTTGCTTCGGCGCTAAAACTTTTTGTGCCGACCGTCTCGGTCACACTGAAGGTCTCAGTGTATTTGATGACATCGCCAGCCGTGAACGACAGGTAGTAAGGGCCTTGAATGGCAATTGCAACTGCATAGAGCATAACTCCCATTAGACCCTAATTCGAGCAGTTCGCCTCACTACTCGGTGTTGTCTTCCAGCATTTTGTTGGCCTTTTCTTCTTGTTTTTCTCGGCCCTGACTATACTTGTCTTCCACCGACTTAGAACATCCAACAACGAAGATTGCAACGAGTGCAAGAGCAATAAACTTTCGCATATCATATTTTAACGCAAGAATTCGGAATATCGCAAGTTTTTTTTGCAATAGCCGTTTTTTGGATTACAGTCAAAGGCGCGGTGGGGGGCTTGCGCACTCTATAACGGGCTGCCTCCCAAACACTACGCCCTCGGAATGAACCATAATTCACTAAGCTTTGAAGCTAGGAGTATTTGATTTAGAATGAAAGTTTCGATTATTGGCGGCGGTGGCCGAGTTGGTTCGGACGCCGCTTTTGCTTTGCAACTCGGTGGCATCGTTAATGAAATGGTTCTCGTTGACGCGAACGCCGACATGGCCGCCGGAGAGGCCCTGGACCTGCGCCACGGCTCAGCACTGAGCTCGTCTCAGAAGATTCATGCGGGCGATTATGATGCGATCACGGGCTCAGATTGTGTTGTCATTACCGCCGGACTTCGCCGCAAGCCCGATGAGAGTCGCTTAGAGCTCATTAACCGTAACGTCGGCCTATTCCGCCAGATTTTGGATTCTTTGAAAGCCGTAAAGCTCGCCGATGGGGCGACGATTTTGGTCGTTTCAAATCCAGTAGACCTTTTAACGCAGCTCGCTATCGAGACGGGAATGTTGCCGGAGGCGCAGATTGTTGGCCTAGGAACAGTCCTCGATACCTGCCGATTCCGCTCACTTTTGGCCGATCATTTTGGCGTTGGCGCGCGCGACGTCAACGCGCTTATTCTCGGTGAGCACGGCGATTCGATGGTTCCGATTTGGTCTTCAGCCAGCATTAATGGGATGTCTATCAAGTCCCTTGCTGGATACGATGACGAGACCGCCAAGAGCATTTTTGGACTCACGAAGACGTCTGGTTCCGAAGTTATCCGGATGAAAGGCGGCGCGGGCCGCGCCGTGGGAATTTCGATCAAAGAAGTTGTCGAGTCTTTCGCACTTGACCAGGGCGCAATTTTGCCGATTTCGGCGATGCAGAACGGCAAGCTCGGAATCAGCGGTACCTCGCTTTCGCTTCCAACGAGGGTTGGTCGCAAGGGCGTGGTCGAGATCATTGCCCCGTCGGTTTCGGACGAGGAGCGGGAGGGCCTGCTACGCTCTGCGGAGCAGCTCAAGAACTGGCGCGCTCAGATTGAGTAGTCCCGTCAAGCTGCTCGGTGGCTTAGCTCTTGGTGGTCTCGGCTGGCTCGTTTATGGCGCGCTGGTCGAGTCCAAAAAGATCGTTCTAGAACACCATCAGTTACGACTACCGCTTTGGCCTGCAAGCCGCGACGGGTTTCGCATTGCTTTGCTCGCGGATATGCACATTCGCGATGAGTACTCTGTTAAGCAATGCCAGCGTGCGGTTCAAATGGCCATTGACGCCAAGCCCGATGTGATCGTAATCGCCGGCGATTTTGTCGGCTATTGGAAGCTAACTTCTCCTGCTTTACTTGGGGAGGCGTTGGGCGCTCTGCGCGGGCAGTTTGTGGTGGCGGTGCCGGGGAATCATGATTATTGGTCGGGCGATGCGACGTTGCTTGAGCCAATTTGTGATGAGTTGGGCATCAATTTGTTGCGCAATAGTGCTGTGGAACACAACGGAGTTGGCTGGGTTGGTATAGACTCCGCCAATGCACATCAACACGACCCCATCTTGGCCCTCTCCGGCACGGATAAGAACCTGCCCTTGATTACGATCTGGCACGAGCCGGACGTTGTGGATTTACTTCCCGACGGCACCGCTCTTATGCTCGCCGGGCATTCGCATGGCGGCCAGTGGGTGTTTCCTTGGGGCTGGGCCCCTATGCACACGCGAAACGGCGAGAAGTATGTAAGTGGGTTCTATCCCGATGCGCGAACTCCTCTTTATGTTTCGCGCGGAATCGGAACCACTGGGCCCCCGGCGCGCCTGGGTGCCCTCGCCGAAGTCTCGATTTTGGAGCTTTATCATGAGTAAGAAACAGCTCATTCGCCCGGCTGCCTATACGCTCGTTGTTCGCGAGCAGTCGTTGCTACTTTGCCGCCTTTGCTTGCCTGAACCCAATGACGGGCGCTGGACGTTGCCGGGCGGGGGCCTAGATTTCGGCGAATCTCCGACAAAAGGGGCGGTCAGGGAAACACTTGAAGAAGCGGGGATTCATGTGAAACTGGGCGAGTTGGCCGAAGTCCAATCTCAACACTTCGTTTATCCCGATAAGGAAATGCACGCTTTGCGGTTCGTTTATCGAGTCGAATCTTGGACGGGTGAATTGCGAGATGAAGCTGATGGTTCAACCGATACCTGCGATTTCATCCCGCTCGAATGGATCATTAACGGCACCGATCACCCAAGATACGGGCCGATACGTCTGGTGCCGCTTGGTCGGCGGGGTTTTGAGTTGGCGTTTGGGGCGCGTTTGCGGCGGCCAAGCTAAACCTTTCTGGTTCTGATTTTTACAAGTTACGGATTCGACTGCAGGCCCAGCCAACAAACTCAATCCGGAACCGGCAGGTCGCCCGAACTACCATTTTGCTCGGGGGGAGTCATACTGTTGCGTATGTCAACTGAACCCTGGGGCACTCTTGCCGATGGCACTCCGGCTCATCTCTTTTCGCTCGAAAACGGTCGTGGTCTCAAGATGGTGGTCTCTGACTTTGGGGCGATTATCGCCCGGCTCGAGCATAACGGAACCGACGTCGTTCTGGGATTTAACGACCTTGCTGATTACGAGACCAAGAACCCCTATTTCGGTTGCGTGATTGGGCGCTATGGCAACCGGATTGGCGGCGGTTGCTTTGATTTGAACGGAAAAACCTACCAGCTTGCCCGCAATAATGAACCGGGAGGAGTGCCCTGCCACCTCCATGGCGGGTTAGCCGGATTTGACAAAAAGATGTGGCACACCTCGCTTCTTTCTCACGGAGATAATCCCCCAAGTGGGGCTTTGTTCGAGCGGGTTAGCCCCCACGGCGAGGAGGGATATCCTGGGAATCTGCGCGTGAGAATGCTCTACGAACTCACTCGAACCAATGCCTTGCGGATTGAGTATTGGGCGACGACCGATCGCGATACCCATGTTAATCTTACGAACCACACCTATTTCAACCTCCTCGGCGATCCCTCCGGGAAAGGGAAAGGGATGGGGATTTTGACGCATGAACTGAGGGTATGTAGCCGATACCTCACCCCAACCGATGCCGGAATGATTCCGACCGGAAAATTCATGTCCGTGGCAGGAACCCCCTTCGATTTTCAAGTTCTGTGCGACATCGGCGGTCGGATTGGCGATGAGCACGAGCAGTTAGCCTTTGGCGGAGGCTACGATCACAATTACGTCATCTCCAAGAATCCAGGGCGATTCGGCTACGCAGCGACCCTATCAACCCATGAACGAAAGATGGAAGTCTGGACAAGCGAGCCCGGAATCCAGGTTTACGCGGGGAATTTCCTGGATGGAACCTTGGCTGGCAAACTAGGCGGAACCTACGCTCACCGCTCCGGAATCTGCCTCGAAACCCAACACTATCCAGATTCTCCTAACAAGCCCATGTTCCCCTCGACCCTGTTAACCGCGGGGAAGAAGTGGCGCTCCGTCACAGAGTATCGGTTCCGATAACCACGCACTAGAATTTTGTGCAATAAAGTTAGCATGGTGGGAATCTTGAACGTTTGGTTTTCGTAGAACTCCCCATGGATTTGAGCAAGAGGGAACGACAGATTTTGGAAATCTTGTATCAGCGGGGCGAGTCATCGGCGGCTGAAGTTCAGGAGATACTGAACGACGGATCGTCTTATTCGGCGGTAAGAGGAATGTTGCGCGTCTTGCACGAAAAGGAGCTTGTCAATCATCGCAGCGTGGGAGCGAAGTATGTTTTCAGTCCCGCCACGCCTAGGGATGAAGCGGGGAAGAGCGCCCTCCGAAACTTAGTTGACACGTTTTTTGCTGGTTCGATTGAGCAAGTTGTTACAACCTTGCTCTCCCAAAATCAGCGCAAGCTTTCAGAAAGTGACTTAGATCGGCTTGCGATTCTGATTCAACAAGCCAAGGTTGAGACAAAATGACAGAGCTCGCGATTCGCGCGACGTTGATCATTCTGTTCACAGTCACATGTGCGTATTTTGCGAGAGGATTAGGTGTGCTGGTTCCTAGGCGGGTTTTGCGAGTCGGCCTCGTCGCGCTACTTTCTCTTCCCATCTTGCAGGCATATGAGTTGAATTGGGTCGTATTGAACCCGTTCGCCGCAATGCCCGAACCCATCGTGATGGATGAGCTTGGCTTACTTTTTAGCACTCCAACGCCTAAACCCACTTCGGTGGGTCTAGGCTGGCTTGCGTGGGTTTACGGGATCGTTTCCCTCCTTCTGGTCATTAGAGGGTTGTGGGGGCTTTTTCAGCTTCGAAACTTGATAAAGAACGCCGAGACAGCGGGCTTAAGCATCATGATCGAAGCTGATCGTAGCCTCGCTTCTTTGGGAGTAAAACGAACGGCCCGCATATTAGTTGGCGATGTTCAATCTCCCATAACGTTCGGCTCAATCAACCCAACCATCATGTTGCCACACGGTTTTGATCAATGGTCTGAGCATCAGCGAGCCGCAGTCTTATTGCATGAATCCGCTCACGTAAGAAGTTTTGATTGTGCCTGGCAGCGGCTCACTCTGTTTACCAACGCGCTCTACTGGTGCCATCCGCTGTTTTGGTCTATGGCTCGGGCTCTGAAGGAAGAGACCGAAGTTGCCGCCGACGCCCATGCTATTGCGGCTGGTTGCAACTCCGCCGAGTACGCCACGGCCCTCGTTGAAATTGCGCGGACGTTTAATCTTAAGGGTGAAAGGGTTCCGACAATGGGGGTGAGCTTCATGAACAATTGCCAACTTGATCGTCGAGTGAAGTCGGCGTTGAAGGCGGGGCGGCGGGGTTTTGCGTTCGCGAGCCTGCTCGCGATTTGGACCGCGACGGTGGGCTCATTTGCAATTGCGGGCTTAGCGTTTGTTAATCCTAAGCCAGATGTTGTGGTCGTGGATGCTTTTCTTAGCGAAGATCCGATGGATCACTTAGTTAACATTGTAGAGAAGAATGCTGTGGCTAAAGCGAGCCCCAAAGACCTGCATAACTTGATCGTTCCCAAAACAGTCGCTAAAAAACCTCCGGCTCCACGCTCGATAGCGCCCGCGGCTGCCAAGGACTCCCATTCCGAAATCTCCATAATTGCGGTTAAACTTGATTCACCCGTTCCAGCTATGCCAGAGCAGAATGCGAAGATGTCCAGACCAGGGGAAGCACGAGTGGTGGCGGGAGTTAACGGCGAAGAGATCAGTTTTACAGCCGCCGAATACAAAAAATTTGGCCCGCTGGCGGAGCTGAACAAACTTGGACTTGCTAAGGCGTCACAAGAATTAGCTGCCCTCGCCGGACCGCGAAAGGCCGACCGCCTCAAGATTGCGAAGGCACTGGAAGGGAAAGTCGCCCAATTGTCCACCGAAATGATGGCAAAAGAGATGAAAGACTTAAGCGAAAAATTTGCGAATAGTTTCGCCCCTCTTTACCTTCCCGAACCCAGTGCCACAAAGCGTCAAGTGATTGAAATGACCGATTCAAAAGGCAACTATTATCGCTTTGAAGTGACGTCCGGCGACGAGATTACAGTTCAAGTGAGTGATCAGGGCAAGGTGATTCTTCAAAAAACCTCCATCGCTAAGCCGGCGGAAGCCCCGGCTCGGACGGAGTAAGGCCCCCGCATTCGCGAGGGCCTGAGGATTTACTTGGCGACAAAAGTGCCGTTCAGAATAGTTGCTCCGGCTACATTTTTTACCACCGCCACGGTGCCTAGTCCGATGTTTGGTCGGACAGCGCTGTTGTAGCGTTGGGTGATTCGGAACCTGCCCAGTGCATCAGTCGTGGCGCTCCAAGAACTACCGGCGATCACCACCGTTACGGCCATGTTGCGCGCCATTCGTTCTCCTTCGACTTCAAGCTCTCCTTGCAACTGAGTTGCGGAGTCACGGGTCTTCCAAACTGCCTTTGCCTTTCCAGCTCCCGACATTCGGGTAATGAATTCAGCGCGGCCCGTTTGGGCGATGGCTGCCGACATAAGTGCGGCAGATATGAGTATGATGATGTTTCGTTTCATGGGTTTCTCCTTGATTTGAACGGGTAGTTCATTGACTAGGAGGGACCCTCTCGTTTTTTTGATACAGCGGATTTCGGGTTTTTGCGGAATAGGCTACAATTAGAGCATGGGTCGTAGACCATTTGTGCCACGTCAGAGAAAACTCAACTCGGATAAAGAAGAGGGAATCGAGGTTGAAGGAACGGTTATTGAGAACCTTCCGAACGCCCGATTTCGCGTGAAGTTGGACGGGGCGGATGGGGTTGAGCTCTTAGCTCACATCAGTGGCAAGATGAGGATGCACTACATTCGAATCCTTCCTGGTGATCGTGTCAAACTTGAGGTCAGCCCTTATGACCTCACTAAGGGTCGAATCGTTTACCGGTTCAAATAAGGCTTCTGTTCATTTGTGCCACAAGATCAATCTGGCTCAGCCTAAAGGCTTCCAGTTTTTCGGCGATCACAGGATTGCTGAGCCCCAAAATTCGCAAGGCTAGTAGGCCTGCGTTTTTTGAGTTACCGATTCCTACGGTTGCAACGGGCACGCCGGCGGGCATCTGAACGATCGAGTAAAGAGAATCTTCGCCAGCCAGGTGCTTGGTGGGAACGGGGACTCCAATAACGGGGAGCGTCGTTAGCGAAGCGACCATGCCGGGCAGATGGGCGGCGCCTCCCGCTCCGGCGATAATCACCTTCAGCCCTCGGTTCTGAGCTTGGGAAGCATATTCGACCATCTCGGCCGGGGTTCGATGCGCACTTACAACTTTAACTTCATGGGCAACCCCAAATTCCAAAACGATGTCAATCGCAGCTTGCATCGTTTCAAGGTCGCTCTTGCTCCCCATGATGATGCCGATGACCGCAGATGACATGAGATGAGGATACACCTTTTGGATGCGTTCCGGCAGCCTTATCCCTTCGATTTCAGAACTTCAATCGCTTTGCTGAGTTGCGGATCCTTCTTGACATCTCCCGGCACAAAATCCGAATTCGGATCAATCTTTACGAGAAAGTCGGGAATGAGACCACCACTGATGTATTGGCCATCCTCATCAACCTTTCGGCCAATATCCGGCGTGGTTGGTAAGAAGTAGCGCGCTATCGTGATCTTTACGCTCGCGTTATCCCGCAGCGGAAGCACGTTCTGAACGGAAGCCTTGCCGTAGGAGTGATCTCCTACGATTTGGCTTATGCCGTAATCGCGCAAGCACCCAGCGAATATCTCAGCCGCACTCGCCGAATCTTCGTTCATGAGGCAAACAATTGGATATTTCCACTGGCGAACCTGGCCCGATGCCGTTCGCTCAACCGTGGTCTTGGCTCGCTCCTTCATGCTGACGACCACCTTATCCGCCCCAAAGAGAGCAAGCATATCACTAGCCGTGTTGAGCAAACCTCCCGGGTTGTTTCGGAGATCAATAACCAAGCCCTTGATGCCCGATTCTTCAAGTTTCTTGATTTCGGTCAAGAATTGCACGGCTGTTGGAGACGAAAATTGGCTAACTGAGAGATAACCCATTTCACTCACTGGAACAAGCTTGCCCTCGACCGTCGGAGTTGTGATTTGATCTCGAATTGCCCGAATGTTTATCGGGGTTGAACTTCCGCTTCGGAGCACTTGCATGTTGACCGGAGTTCCCTTCGGCCCTCGGATTTTGTCGGCGATCTCGTCGGGGGTCTTACCCGCCACGACGACGCCATCTATTGCCGTGACAGTGTCGCCTGCTTTCATACCAGCACGATCAGCCGGGCTGTTTGTAAACACATTTGCTATCTTTACCCCCAGTGGATCGGGCATAAGCCTAGCTCCAATGCCGAAGAATTTGGCAGAGGTCTCGATATCAAACTCGCGAGCGATGGAGGGCTCCAAGAACGCGGTATGAGGATCACCCAAGGATGCCATCATGCCGCCAATCGCGGCGTATTTGATGCGCTTTGAATCAGTCGTGCGAACGTATTCACCCGATATTTTGTTGAATGTCTGCTGGAACTGCTGTCCGATTGAGAGGGCGTTTCCCCCGGAATCCATCCCGAGAAATGTTGTTACGGTTCGAGCCGTAGGCAAGCGGCCCTGCTGGAGGTCTCGCCAGCAAAAGCCCGCCGTAAACAAGCCACCAAACACGACCAGCGCAAGGATTCCTTTGTAAACTGTTTTCACGATTTTGCCTCCAGGTACTCCGCCCTTACCAGGGTGAAACCGTCTCCATTGGGCATTCTAACAACCTCACCCGCGAACGCGCGAGCCCCAATGTTGCCTTGAAGCGTAGCGATGCCCCTTGAGCTTAGGGCACGGGCTAAGATTGCAGCGGCCCCGTTTGTCGAGCCATCCACGATCAAGGTCAGCTTCTTCGCTTTCGCTTGGCCAGCCTTAACGTCCAATATCTCAGAGGCTTTGGCCGATTTCATGCGACCGTAACCACCAGTTGGGCCAAGTAAGGAGAGCAACTCAAGTGTGACCGAGAGGTCGTTTGAGTTATTGTTTCGTAAATCCAAGACGGCTACGCCATCGGAAGGGAAAACTCGCTGGAGTTCAGCTCCAACGCCGGTCATCATGTGTAGCTTGATAACTCCGCCCTCGGAACTTACCGCCTTGACTTCAGATATGCCTTTCTTAACTGATGCCGTTCGGGTTTTTCCTTCGCGGAGCCACGCCACTTCCACGCTTCCCGAAAGCCCAATGCTAAGTAAGTCGCGAGCTCGGTTTGGAGCCATCATGGATTCCGTTTTCCGGCGAAGCTCGAGCCGCAGGGTTTGGAATTCAGCTTCCGGTCGCTTCTTCTCTTGAACCAGCTTTGCGAGGTTTCGAAACTTGATGATGAGGTCAGTGTTAATGATCCAATGCCCGTTTACGCTATCTATGACGTCTCCTGGTCGAATGCCGGCCCGTTCGGCCGGACCACCAGGGGTTACGGCCGCCACATTGATCTTTGGGAACACCAGATCGGTCTGGTTCTTGCCGTCGGCGGGCTTGTTGTCGGAGGCTCGCGGGAAGGTGTAAAAGAGCTCCGCACCAATGCCTTCAAACTTGCCGATGCGCATGTTTTGAAACACCCGAAACTCTTCCTTATCCATGAAGAGGCTGTCCGGGTCATTGAGGCTTCCAACCATGCCCCGAACGGCCCCGCTTAGGAGAACGGCATCATCTTCAACGGGATCAACGTATTCGCGCTTCAACAGCTCCGCCATTTCCTCGAAATACTGCTGCTCCGGTATTTCATTGGTTGGAACTCCTTCGCGACTAGCCACCCTGATGCCGGTAAGCGGGTCGCGTGAGATGATTCCGCCCATATCCGACTTATCCCGAGCAACCATCCCCAGAATCAACGCAACCGCACCCCCAAGCACCAGAAGGGCACCCTTCACACCATTATTATCTTTACTCAAAAACTGGCCTCACTCTTAATACGAGATTATGGCTGGATTGTGCTGCCCGCTTAGGTTTTTTTGTATTAAGAGGGGAGTTGCTGGCATTCTGAATCAGCCAGATAACTGGCTTATCGCAACATGTTCACAAGCTGTTCAGTGACTTCATCCATCACCTTGAGGGCCTGAGCCGCCGCCTGATAGCTTCGTTGGAAGCGAAGCATATTCGACATTTCTTCATCCAGGTTAACCCCGCTTTCAGATTGGCGCCGGGCTTCGATTGATGCCGATACCGCCGCTTCAGTGTTGAGCTGGCCCCTCGCATAATTTGAATCCGCTCCAACTCCGGCCACGAATTGTCCGTAATATCCCTTAAAAGATTTACCGCCAAGGTTCGTTATCGAGGCGTCACGCAACCTTGAAAGAGCCAGAGCCAATCCTCCATCTCCATCTTTGCCGGTGCTGTTCACCACGATGTTGTCAACCGATGCCGCAACTTCAATTGATAGCGAGAAATTAACCGCTCCGGTTTGGGGATTGGCATCGTTAAAGAAGTTCACGCCCGTTGCGCCGGATTTGGTCTGTCCGCTTTGGTGAATCGTGTTGATTTGAGTTCGCAAGTTGTTCGCCAACTCATCGAGATTTCCTTGATAAGTGGTAGCTTTGTTCAAGCTTTGCATGAGGCCCAAAAGGCTCCCTCCGCCAACAACCGATGAAAGGCCGCCGGAACTGAGCGTTTGAGTTGATGCGTCGTAGCTTCGAGGAATTTTCTGCGAAGTTAGCCCGTGAACCAACACAAAGTTGCCCGTCTGCACGGAGATTGTTCCGTCGGCAAGATCGTTGGTTCGGATATCAATGAGCGAACTCAGCTCCTGTAGAGCCGAATCCCGAAGGTCCATAAGGTCGTTGGGCTCGGCACCAGAAGCTTTCTTCGAAGCAATCTCTTGATTGAGCGAGGCGATTTGATCTGACAAGACATCAACTCGATCAAACGTCGTTGCAATTTGGGTCGTGAAATCTGACTCTCTTGAGGAAAGCGCCGAAAAAGCTTCTCGAACTCGCGAGGTCAGCGTCAATCCTGCCGTTTGAACCAAGATTTTCGCTCCCGGATCGTTGGGATTCGAGGCCAACGCTGACCAAGAATCAAAGAACTTTGATAGGGCCTCACCAATTCCGTTGGGCCCCGGTTCCGGGAAAATGCCTTCAATCGAGCTCAGACTATTCGCCAGGGTTTCAAACTGCGAGAGATCACTAGTAGATTGGCGCATGGCTTGCTCGGTCAAAAATTCACGAGCCCGCCGCACACCGGAAATTGTAACGCCGTTGCCCGTAATGAACGAGTTCGCCCCGGCGCTCACCAAGTGGCCCTGAACCGAGGAATACCCGATCCGCTGGCGCGAGTATCCGAGCGTGTTAACATTCGCGATATTGTGGCCAGTCACTTCAAGCGCAGACTGGTAAGCCCGCATCGCGTTTCCCATCATCGAAATTGAGCCAAATGAGTTTGCCATGGTGCCTCCTTAAGCAGCGTGATCAATCAGAACAGCGGCGCGATCGGGGCGCTGGCTGAACTTGCCTTGCTTGCTCTGGCTAGATTTAGCGAGCAATGTCACCGTTCCATTGATGTAGTTCATCTCATTCTCGATGAGCCGGCGATTCTTCGCCATGACCTGTTCAACGTGGCGAGCGGCCACCATAACCCGGTTAGCGATAGATTGAACTTGCTGCGCTTCGGTCTTTTCAAGAACGCGTACCAAGCCTCGAACGTGGGCTTCGGTTCCCATCTCTTCGGCCAGCTCTTTGGCACACGTCGCGGCAGATTCATCAATTTCCTGCATTCGGCTCACCATCGAGTCAAGCTCGGGTTGAATGCGTTCAACTCGTTCGACATCACGTAGAGTGAGGGCGGCGGTTTGTTCGTGGAGGGAGCGCAGGAGCCTCTCAGAGGTTCCTAGCCAATCCCACCAAATGGCTTGTAGTTCACGGGTTTTCATAGTTTTTTGTTCCTTATTGGTGTTTGGTTTTCGCTGGGTTCCGGCATCACTTCTTGCGCGGTTTCCAACGCAAGTAGCCGGGATTCCATTTGTTTCGAAATCATCTTCGCTACGCCGATGGAGCCTCGATTTGCCATTGACTCAGCGATTGCTTGATTGAAAAAGTCTTGGTACACGTTTGCACCCGGTCCTTTGCCGAACATTTCGGTGCCCTTTTGCATGGTTTCAATAAGCTGCTTTACAAGCATCGTTTCGAACCCTTTGGCGGCCTTGTTGAGCTTTGTCCGCGTCAACGAATTTTTGTTTGCAAGAGCGACGGCGTCAATCATTGGGTTTTGATCCTCGCTTTGAGCGCACCTTGAGCTTTTAGAGCTTCGAGGATTGCGATCATGTCCTGAGCGCTGATTTTGAGTGCCTGGAAAATCCTGGCCAGATCAGCGATGGTTGTGGTTGGGCCCATCATCGTCACTTGAGCTGGCGTTTCTTCGGCACTCACCTTGGTCTGTTCGGCAACCACAGTTGAACCAAAAGTGAAAGGATTGGGTTGCGAGATCAGCAGTTCCTGCTCTATTCGAACGGTCAGGCTTCCCTTGGCGACCAATGCCGGGCCGATTCGAACGTTTCCACCTATCACGATCGTTCCGGTGTTTTCGTTGATCACAATCGTCGCCGCGTTGTCGCTGAAGAATTTGAGTCCTTCGACTTCGGACATGACCTGGACAGGTGATTTGCCTTCGGGCAAACTCAGTTTGATGGTGCCGCCATCCTCGGCGACGGCATGATAAGTTTTGTCGGTTTCGTTTAGCTTGGTGGCTAGTCGTTGAGCCGAAGTGAAATCGGCCTCCTCCAGTTCAAGGTACATCTTGCCGTCGAAGATCATCGTTGTGGCAACGGATTGCTCAACTATGCCACCACTGGGCAATTTGCCCACTGTAGTGTGGTTTTTCTGTAGGCTCGCACCTCCGGCGGTGACGTTAAATCCGCCGATGCTGACCGGACCCATTGAAACCACGTAGGCATTCTCAGAATCCATCGGCCCAAACAACGGTGTTCGCAACAGATAACCACCTTGAAGGCTAATGGCATCGCCGGCGCTCGTCACCGTAACATCAATGCGGTTTCCTGGGCTAGCGAAGGGCGGCAGTTCGGCGGTTACGAAAACGACGGCGACGTTCTTTGCCTTCAGTTGCTTGGGGTCAATAAGCGTCTTTTCCTTCATGGCGTTTGCCAAAAGGTTAGCGGTGAAGGGGGTGTTTTTCGTGTCGCCGGTCCCGTTCAAGCCAACTACTAGGCCGATGCCTTGAAGCTGGTTGCTACGAACTCCGCGAAATCGCGCGACATCCTTGACCCGAACTTCGGTGCCGTTCTTCTCAGCGTCCGAAATGGCTAGTCGGCGCATCTGATCCGCTTTGAGCTGAGCTTGCTGCATTTCCCTTTGGGGATCAAGAGCGGGTGGCTTGGGCGGAGCGGTTGTAGTTTGAGCGAGCCCGATGGTCGCCAGAACAAGTAGCACAATGAATGTCGAAATCCTTAAAATAGCCAATCTAATATCCTCGTTAAGATGCCCTTGCGGGTTCGATCTGCGATCATGCCTTTGCCTTCAACTTTAATCGTGGCATTGGCTAAGTGTTGACTCAAAACGGTGTTGTCCGAGCGTACATCCTCAGGGCGGATGATCCCGCTCAGCGTGAACGTCTGGGTTTCCTTGTTGGTCGTGATAGAGCGCACTCCTTCAATGGTCATAGTTCCGTTCGCCGAAACTTCCTTGACGACGGCACTCATTCGAGCGGAGAGATTCCCAGCCTGGTTGGTCGAGCCTTTGCCGCTATTTTTCGAGTCAGCTCCGATTCCCCATTGCGGGATCAGGTTCGCCAAGATGGGGCCAAGGCCCTTCGCAATGTTGGTTTGGTCGGATTTTGAGGCTTGGGTTGAGGCGCTAAACGTAGACGTTGAAACTTCGCTTATCAAAATCGTGATGACATCGCCTGCTTTTCGAGCAACGCTATCCCTAAAACGATCGGGTGCTTTGTTCGACCAAAGGGAGCCAGGATTCTGCTTTCCTTCCTGAGCGGAAGCGGTAGTAACGGAGATGGCTATGCCTAAGTAGAGGAGTTCTTTGATGTTCATAATAGGGTCACCTGAACGGTGTTAGGGGAAACGATGACGGCATTGTGGGTAGTTTTCTCTTTGGAGGCAATGATGTCCACGGGAATAGTTGCGCCGAGCCCACCGGCGCCCCGGGCGATTCCGGAGACCTCGATGACAGCTGAGCCAGACTTCATGAGAACTTTAACGGTTGAACCGGATTTGACCATAACGGGGGCTTGTTGAAGCTTAAATCGTAAGGTTCGTGAGTTGTATCGCTTGGTCTCCACATAGATGCCCACAAGAACGGTGACGGTCGGCGTGCTCATTCCAGAAACGGCTTCGCTGACCAGAGTGATGCGGCCCGAAGGAACCGAGATGTCGGAGGGTTTTTCGTCAATTTTGTAAACGAGTTTGCCGATGTTGTCTTCGGCCAATGCGGATTGAGCGACCTCAAGGAACTGCTCGAACGTGACAGTATTACCCTTGCCCGTAAGTTGAACCGGCTTATCCCCAAGAAAGACGAGGTTCTCAGATTTGTAACCCGAGGTTCGAAGTTTGAGGGCGACGGTAAGCCGATCAATGGAGCGCTTCGCGCCCGGCGCTGGTGCAGCCCCAAGTTCAATCTTCTTTAGTTTCTCAATGAGTTCTGGTGCGCCTTCGATTGAGGCGATATCGCCCAACAAGATCATTCGCCCGGGAATATCGGCCTTCTCTTTTAGCGTGATTTTCGCTCCCTTAAGTGGAGCCTCTTCCGGTTTAACCAGCTGAGGAAGACCACCCGATGTTGACGGAAGCTTTGGAGCCTCGGTTGAAGCTGCGCCCATCCGAATCACTCCGGCCAGATCCTCACCCGGATTTCCAAGTGTGGGCCTGGTCGCTGTCGTCAGGGCTCCGTTAGAGTTTTCAAATTGCGTGGTAGCCGAGAACATGGCCAGAACAAGCCGACCGACACGAGCCTTACTTGCTCCCTGAACTTCAAAAACGTTGCCTTCAAGATCCACCGAGAAGCTAGGCCCAGCGAGACTGATGGCGGGTAGGGTCGAATCTCCAAATGCGTTAACGAGGCGACCATCTTTAACACTGAGTTCAGCCTGCTTGAAATACACGGGTTTGTCGGCGCGGGCAAATCTCAAGTAGCCCTCGCCATCAACGGAGAATGCCGTGGCTTGAGTGGCGACGATAAGGGGGAGGAGGGTGCTAATCATAGTTTGTTATCTCTTTAGGTTGTTGAGGACGCTAAGCATGTCGTCGGAGGTCTGAACGGCTTTGGAGTTGATTTCGTAGGCTCGCTGGGCGGTGATCATCTTCACCATTTCCTCAACGATTTCCACGTTGGAGCCTTCGAGGTAGCCCTGCTGAATCCCGCCTGCTCCTTCATTGCCTGCTTCCTTTTCTTCTCCGGTGCCGCTCGCACCGCCGTCGGCGTAGAGGTTTTGGCCAAGCCGAGTTAAGCCGGCGGGGTTCGGAAAGACTGTAATCTTGATTTGCCCAACTTCAACCGGTTCGTTTTGACCGGGAACCTTGGCGCTGACCGAGCCATTTTTGGAGATAGCAATGGCATTCGCACCGGCCGGAATCGTGATGCTGTCGGCCAGCTTGTAACCATCGTTACTCACCATTTCCCCCGCACTGTTAAGCTTAAAGCTGCCATCGCGAGTATAGGCTCGGCTTCCATCGGGCATTTCCACCGCAAAGAATCCTTCGCCGCCAATGGCTAAATCCATTGGGTTATTCGTTGATTGGAACGAGCCTTGGCGAAATTCGCCTGTGGTGGCCGCAAATTGAGTTCCTAAGCCGATTTGCATACCGGATGGCTGCTGAGCACCACCACCGTTGGAGCCACCAGACGGCCGGACGTTCTGGTAAACCATGTCCTGAAATTCGGCGCGCTGGGACTTAAAGCCATTCGTGTTTACGTTGGCGAGGTTGTTGGCAATCGTATCAAGGTTGCGCTGTTGCGCCACCATTCCGCTTGCCGCGGTATTCAAACTTCTCATCATATCGGCGGTTACTCCTACTTTTGCTTGTTTCCGATCCTTCGGTGGCCAAGCGGGCCATCTACCGCCATCCCTGATTGTTCTGGTTCAGCGTATGTCAACGGAAGAACCGTGCGCCCCCATGCTTGGGGTCCCGCAGTTTAACGATCAGAAAGGCTTTGGATTAGTCGTTGTGAAAGCTCGTCTTGAGCGATCACGGATTTTTGAGCGAGTTCAAACGATCGGCTAACTGCAATCATTTGAACCATGGATTCGACGGCATTTACGTTGCTACCCTCGAGAACACCTGCATGAATCTTTGCGTTTATCGCAGTGGCTGGACGAAGAGCCTCGTAAAGGTTGTTACCAATCTTTCGGAAACCGAGGTCGTCCTTCGAGGTGCGCGTACAATCGAAAACTCCGATTTTTGCGACCTCACTATCGCCCACCGTCACCGTTCCGTCGTTTCCGACAAGAACCTGTCCGGAAGGGACCGTGATCTGGCGTCCTTGTTGATCCAAAACCGGGTGACCGGCTTTGGTGACCAACAGCCTGCTCGCGTTAAGTGTGAAGTCACCAGCCCGCGTATAACGCGTACCCGCTGGCGTTTGCACCGCAAACAGGCCGTGGTCGGAATCTATGGCGAGATCAAGTGGATTGCCCGTGCTCTCCAGGGTCCCTCGCTCGAAGATGGTGACGGTTTTGTTCGCAACGGGGCCCGCGCCCAAATCTCCGATCGGACGTTTGCCAACCTGCATTTCGCGTAACATCGCTTCATCAAAAGCGATGGAGTCACGCTTGAAACCAGTGGTTGATGCGTTCGCCAAATTGTTGGAAATAACGTCCATCCATTGCTGAGTGGCAATCATTCCCGAAGCCGTTGCGTAAATACCGCGTTCCATCCCACTATCAGTTCGGCACGTATTGTTGCTGGGTTTAGGGCAAAAACTTTACAATCTACTTTAGGTTTTTGTGGAACAAGTGAGAGAATTGTCACTTCTTATAAAAAGGTGCGCCCGAATTCGGGTTTTTGCCTATATAATAAAATCACTCATTGGAGGCCGTTATGCGAAAATTTGCTGCTCTTTTACTTCTCACGTCCCTCGCGGTTGCCTATGCACCTGCTCAAGTTACTTGTAAGAACCTTAAGGTTGCGTTTGGAAAGGTCCGGCGTGCCGATGGATCGTATGCCGATCTCAAGGGGATGACGGTGCGGGCGAAAATCACGCCGATCAACGCTTCGGACGTCGCGCCAAAATCAGAATTTGAAAAATTATTGAGCCGAATCAGTCCTCAAAGGGCGGGCCGAGCCCCAATTTCTTCGATTTACGCGGCTGATCAAGATCCGGGCAACACGGGAACTCCAATTTACGGCTTAATTGACGAAGAAATCGGCCCAAGCGCGAGCATTCTTGATGATATTGAGATTAACCCAACTCATGTAAACCGACCATGGCAAACTATTACCTTTGGGATGGAGAATCCGCTTTTCAAAGACACTCTAATTCGCTGGACGATCATGGATGAATACAATCCGGCCGCCCCGGTGGGCACTAGTGCGTTCGCGCCGTATCCTGTCCCTGGCAATTATTTGCTAGATTTTGGCGTCAGGTGGCCCGGCAACACGACGAATCTTCCTCTGGTGAAGGTGGAAGTCGGGATAGCCTTGGCCCAGGTTTCCGCGCCACAGACGCAATTTTGGTTTTCGCAGCAGTTCCGCGAACTTCCTAACTATAATGCGCCTGATCCTGAAGCTCCAATGGAAGCGTCAATTCGTAACGTTTTCAACCAAGCCGCCCCGCCCACAGTTGGATTCAGCGATGTTTATTTCTGGTATGATATTGATTTGGACGGGATGTATCAGGAGTCGGAGAAAGACACATTCCAGTTCGAAGAACTTGGAAACCTCTTGCTGGTCATTAAAGCTTCTACTACGGGCACCTTGCAAGATTTGAACCCGATTTCGGTTGCTCTTGAAACTGGCAACTACGTTTCCGGTGACTTCACTGATCTTTGGTTTTCGGATGATTTTTATTATCGAGCAAAACCTGATTACACGCTGCCACGCACGACGCCTCCACTCCAGATTGTCGCGGAAGGTATTTCCCCGATCGCCGCAATCAATAGCTTCGCCCTTAACTGGGAAACGGCGGCAGAAGGCGGCTCAGGCACTGAGATCGTTCAGCTTTGGCGATATAGCGGTACGCCAGGATGGGTGACCGTTCGAACTCGAACGCTCAACGGGACAGACTCGAATACGACGTACGTTTATACAAACTCAAACCCTGCCCAGTTTGTAAACGCGACAACTCGCCGGGTGAAAGCCAAAATCATCATCACACCACCAACAACATCGGCTCGAAGCTTCCAAGCTCGAGTTGACCGGGTTCGTTGGACGGTCGGGCTCCCCTAGCATTCTGCTTTCGGAGCGTAAAATTTGAGGGTCGCCATCGGGCGACCCTCATTTTGTGAAAAGGTTCGGGAACTTTTCGAAGAGTGGTTTTGTTGTGATGTCTGGTTAGAGCTTGCTTCCGGGGGGTTGGCAGGTATACTCGCCACGCTATTTTTCGTATCTAGGAGGGTCTCCTTTTGGGCGCAGCCATTGAAATTCAAAAACTGACAAAGGTCTATAAAAGCCGCTTAGCCGGTGAAGTTAAAGTTGTAAACGAACTCGATCTCGTTGTGGAGGAAGGGGAAATTTTCGGATTTCTTGGTCCAAACGGAGCGGGCAAGACAACAACGATAAAGATGCTTTTGGGCATCATTTACCCAAGCTATGGCGAGGCATATGTTCTCGGCAAAGAAATCGGCGATATTGAAGTTCATCGCCGCATTAGCTATGTGCCAGAGCGCCCTTACTACTACGAGCATATGACCGGCCTTGAGCTCCTGATGTTCTACGCATCTCTGTTCGGGATTAATGACCGCGAAAAATGCATCAAGCTTCTCGAAAAGGTAAATCTCGCCGGCGATATGAGCAAGACGATCTCGCAATACTCAAAAGGTATGCAGCAGCGCGTCGGCTTAGCTCAAAGCTTGCTCAATGATCCGGGTTTGCTCTTTCTTGATGAGCCGACCGGTGGTCTTGATCCGATTGCTCACACCGAAATCCGTGACCTGATTTTGCAGTTCCGAGATGAAGGGCGAACCGTTTTCATTTCCAGTCACGAGCTTAGCGAAGTTGAGCGCATTTGCGACCGCGTCGCGATCATCCACAAAGGAAGCCTAGTTAAACAAGGCAAACTCGACGAGTTGCTCCGAGGTGGTCGCGTTGAAATCATTGCGGACGGAGTTTCAAAAGAGGTTGGTGCGGCCGCCAAGGAGATTCCCGATAGCACGATTTCTTTCCATGATGGCCGACTGATCGCGGATGTGCCTGAAGATCAAGAGTTTAACGCTCTGATTGACGGCATTCGAAGTGGTGGGGGCAAAATCCAAAGCATCATTCCTCGCCGAAAGCGATTGGAAGATCTCTTTGTTGAAGCAGTGCGAGGTGACAAATGATGGGTCCGATTATTTCTATTGCCAAAACGACCTTGGGCGAAGCTATTCGCCGTCGTGTTCTCCTCGTCATTTTGATGATCGGGGTTTTACTCTTAAGCATCATTCCATCGCTCGGGATCTTGACCGCTCGCCAAGAAAAGGCCGTTATGATCTCCACTATGTTCGCTGTTTTGCGAGCAACAAGTGCGCTCATTGCCATCATCTTGACGATTTACATGATTCCCAATGAAATTGAACGCAGGACGATTTACACCATCCTGTCGAAGCCAGTTCAGAGGTGGCAGTTCCTAGTTGGAAAGTATTTGGGAGCAGTCTTCGCGTTGTTCATCATGATTTCAATGATGTCGGCAGTTATGATCATCCTGTTTAAGGTTTTTCATAGTCCCGATACGGCGACATTGCTTGACATTGCGAAGCAACCGATCAACTACTTCATGGAAATGTCGCTCTTAGCTGCGCTTGCGATATTCATTTCTACGTTCGCTCCGCCGCTAGTGAATTTCTTTATGTCTTTTGGACTTTGGGGCATTGGCACGGTTTTGAATCCCCTCTACGACTCCATCGCAGACAATTCAGCGACAAGCCCGATCATGAAGGGAGTTGCCACGTTCGCAACCAAGGTGCTACCAAATTTCGCACAATACGACATCAAGAATCCGATTATAAACCCGGAAACGGTCATCGAAAACCCCAAGATGTACACAATCTACATTACGGGTTACGCGATTGTTTACATCGTGTTCCTGCTAATCGGTGGCATGCTGGTATTCGAAAAGCGAGAGGTATAAATCATGCGGCTCAAGCGATCTCAACTCCTCGCAACGCTTCTCGTGCTCTTTGTAGTTCAAGGGGCTTTGCAGACCGTTATCTATCCCAAATGGCAAAAAGACTATGCTCCGAAGAAGTCAAACAATCTGGTCTCCGACTCCCTTTCGCCTGACCAAATCTTGTTGCAGCTCTTTGGGTTCCGCGAATTTCTGTCAGGCATCTTGTGGGTAAGAGCGGATGGCTTCTTTGATAGCGGAAACTACGATGCAGTTTTGCCGATGATTCGGCTTTGCACGGTTCTTGATCCTCATCAAATTGACATCTTTTCGACGGGAATGTGGCATATTGCCTACAACTTCACCGACGAGGAGCAGCGCTCGGATCGGCGATACGTGCCGTCTGCACTCGCGCTAGGAAAGGAAGGCTCCGCTCAAAATCCCGACACGTACGAGATATTCTTCGAAACGGGTTGGATTTGGTATCACAAGATTGACGATGAATTTCACAACGCTGTAAAGTGGTTCGAACTCGCTCACCAGCGAAAGGACATTCAGGCGGGGCGAAAGAACCTGCTAAGCAACGCTTTTCAACGCAACAATCAGTTGGATAAGGCGCTGGACCTCTACATAGATCTCCTCGCCAAAGCAAACAAGGCCGCTGACGACAATCAAAAGGAGCATATGCTCCAAACGATGCGTGATACGATCGAGGGCAACCTCGATACGATGATCGTACGGCTCGTCCAACGCGGCACTTTAGCGATGCGCCGAGGCGATTTTGAAGCGGGGGATTACGATACCAAGCCTCCATTTGACGTTGGATTCAGCGTTCGGGTAACGGTTGAGAACCCTCGTGTTCTTCGGGTTGAGGGCACCTGGAACGTGCAATCCATTGGAACTCGCGTGCGGATAGTTCTTCGTGACAAAGATATGGAGGGTGGCAAACTAGCGGAGCTCGATTGGGATGCTCGCGATACCGTTGACCTTGAGCCGAGCCGAAACACGACGTTTATGCAAGATCAACTGTTTGTTAAGAATCGCCGCTTCAAGAAACTCATAGACATGAGCAAAGATCCGACGATGTATCCATTCAGCGAAGAGAAGAAAGAGTACGTCGTGGAGTTCTATTACAACCCGAGAAGCGCGCCTCCGCACATTCAAGATAAGTTTGGATTCAACGGGGAAGGATTTACAGATTTGAACTTTTTGCGGACGGATATTCGAAAGGACTTCACGTTTGATCTTTCCGAAAAAGACTCAGAGAAAAAGGAATATTCGGCCAACCCCAAGCTTGTTGAAGGAAAGACAACGCAGCGGGTGATGTACTACGCTATGACCTTGACGCGAGAACAGCTCTTGCGTAGGGGCCAGTGGTCCATGGATGGCGGTCAAACCCCTACTCTTTTCACCAAAAACTTTGACCCCAAGTCGGTTCTCACGCAAGATGAAATGGTCATTTCCGTTCCTTCCTTCCGAGATCAGGCGGTTCCGATAAATCCTGATAATAAGAAGTGAATAACAAAGTTAGACAAGGTCTCCAACCCGGCGGAGTGCTAAAATAAGATAGCAGTCCGCCGGGAACTGCGCGGCAGACGACCGATGAACCCCGCCAGGACCGGAAGGTAGCAACGGTAAGTTGATTCGCTGTGCGATGCATAATTCCCGGCATTTTGGAGACCCTTGTCTAACGTATCGCTTTACAGAAAATACCGAAGCCAAAACTTCTCTGACCTGATTGGTCAAGAGCACGTCGTTCGCACTCTCCAAAACGCTATCTCGTCGGACCGGATTGCCCATGCCTTCCTCTTTACCGGCCCCAGAGGCACCGGAAAGACCTCGACCGCACGGCTATTGGCCAAGGCCATCTGCTGTGAGAAAGGACCCGCTCCTGAGCCATGTAATGAGTGCGATATCTGCATCTCTATCACGAACGGTTCGAGCTTTGACGTCCTTGAAATGGACGCCGCCAGCGAATCCGGAGTTGATGACATTCGGGAGACAATCGTTGAGGCTGTCAGCTATAAGCCCGCAACGAGTCGCTATCGCGTGTTCATCATTGATGAAGTTCACGACTTGAGCGCAAAGGCGTTTGATGCCTTGCTTAAAACCGTAGAGGAGCCCCCGGAACATGTTGTCTTTGTGTTGGCTACCACGGAGTACGGGAAGGTGCCACCCACAATTCGCTCCCGCTGCCAAAACTTTGAGTTTCATCGCGCCAGCCTGCAGAACTTGGTTGATCGCCTCGCGTATGTTGTTGAAAAGGAGGGTGCTAAGGCTGAGCCGGCGGCCTTGGTCGCAATTGCGAAGATGGCGGATGGTGGGTATCGTGATGCGCTCACCCTGCTCGAGCAAGCTCTGATTACAAGCGAAGATGGAATCACCCTGGAGCGGGTTTACGCCCAACTCGGCCTTATTGAGGATGAGTCGGCTGATGCTATTTTGCTCTCGATTAAGGAGGGCGATGTTGCTCGGCTCGTGAACGTTCTCTCCGAGCTTACTTCCCGTGGCCGTGATCCACGTTCTATTCTCGACTCTCTGATGCACCGAGCGTCTGATCTCACACGGGCCGCCTATAACGTGGACATGACCGGCTTCGATCCGACTTTGGCGGCCTCGCTCCACGAGATTTCGGCATCGCTCACTCCGGCTGTCTTGCTTGATCTCAGGAGCAAGATTTCGCGGATTCATAAAGAGATTCGGGACGTCTCTTTGCCGCGCATCTGGATGGAATCTGAGCTCATCCGCTGCGCTTTGCCAAGGCCAGTTGTAGCGGTTGAGGTGCCAAAGCCCACGGCTACACGACCCGTGGCCGTGCCCGTACCCGCTAAGCCTATTCCAACCCCCAAACCGGTGGAGACAAAGGTTGAACCGGAACCGCCTGTTCAAATCGAGCTGGCAGGAGATGAGCTAGAGCAAGCCAAACAAATCTTGGCTCACCTGCAAAACATATTGCCGGGAGGGGTCGCGCACAAAAACAAACTGCTGGCTTCGCGAGTAACAGAGGTCAGCGGCCAGAGAATCACGATTGCACTCGCTCGAAAGATGGATGTAGATTGGTTTGAGGAAAAGCCGCAGAGATCGGGCTATCTCAGTACGGTGCTCACGGATGCCGGTCACCCCGGCTGGACGTTCACAATTTCGGGCCCGAAAACGGCAAAAGTCGCGAAAGATGCTCCGGCGGTAGAATTGGAGCTAACGGGAGCGGCACTCATTGACGCTTTCCAGGATGAACTGAAAACATGAAACTTCCAAAAGGATTCGGCGGATCAGGATTTCAGGGTGTGCTACAGCAAGCCCAAAGTGCAATGGCAAGGGCCCAGAACCTTGATGCCGAGCTCGAGTCCGAGCGACTTCCAATTGATAAGGGACCCATCAAGATGATGTTTAACGGCTTGGGAGAGCTCCAAGGGATCAAAATAGACCCCAGCATCGTTGATCCCCAGGACGTAGAAGCGCTCGAGGATATGATCGTTGGCGCTGTTCGCGATGGCTTCAATTTGGCTAAAGAGCGCCGCGACGCTAAGACTAAAGAAATTATGGGCGATTTGCCCAACATCCCTGGACTTAGCGGCTAAGTGCTTTTCGCTCGCCCCCTGGCCGAACTGATCGCCGAGCTAGAACGGCTACCGGGTGTTGGCCCAAAGTCAGCGCAGCGTCTCGCGTATTATTTGTTGAGGGTCACGGATGAGGACGCCCAACGACTTGCCCGGGCTATCACCACCGCAAAGGCTGCGCTGTGTTTTTGCCGCTTGTGTCAAAACATTTCAGAGTTTGAGCTGTGCGAGGTATGCGATTCTGGCCGGCGCGACGGCACCATGATTTGCGTTGTCGCTGAACCGCGCGATGTCATCGCGATCGAGCGCTTAAACGAATATAAGGGTCTCTATCATGTCCTGCATGGCCTCATGAGCCCCATGGACGGCGTTGGCCCCGACCAACTGCGAATCAGAGAGCTTCTGGCCCGCTTGGAGGGTGGTGTGAGCGAAGTAATCATGGCTACCAATCCGACTGTTGAAGGCGACGCCACCGCGCTCTATCTTTCGAAGCTGATAAAGCCCTTAGGAATAAAAGTGACCCGAATAGCCCACGGGATGCCGGTGGGCGGTGAGCTCGATTACGCGGATTCAGCAACGCTGCTGAGTGCGATAGAGTTCCGTAGAGAAGTGTAAGAACTCCCCCTCCCTAGCGAAGCTGGGGAGGGGGCTGGGGGGAGGGGATACTAGCCCTTCTTTATGGTCAGGCTGTCCCCATCAATCGAGAAATGGAACGACCAATCGCCCGAACCTCCGACCGGTAGCATCTTGCGTTGCTCAGCGTTTAGATCCGTTGATTTCAGAAACCCCTGCTTCTTGTGAAGCTCCCGTTGCGCCGGCGTTAGGCTCTTCATCAGGCTCTTTATGTCCGCGTTCTCGAACTTCATCGTCTTAACCTTGTCGAGCATTGGCTTGGCAAGGTTCAAATGCTTCTCGGCATCAAGCATCTTTGCCCTCACTTCGGTCTGCTTGGCTTTATCAAGGAGGTCCAGATCGTCCGAAAAGGTGAATTTCTTCTTCATCTCGGCTTTCTGCTTTTCCGTCATGCCCTTGAAATGCAGATCAAGTTGCTTTTCAGAAATCTTCATTGCTTCTTCGATCTGCTTTACAGTTTTCTCGTCGAGGCCCTTCATGTCGCCACCGAAGAAATGCAGGTTGCCTTTGCTTTCCAGCTTCTTAATCTGCTCGGGGGTTGCTTCTTTTCCGTTAATCCAAACCTTTACGTCTCCGCGCTTCAAGTCTAACAACTTGCCTTCAACATCCTTAAGTTCTAAGAGTTCCTTGAACGCTTTGCCATCGAGCTTAAAGCCTTTCACTTCTTTTTCGAACTTAGCTCGTTGCTCTTGCGTCATCTTCTCGCCGCTAAAGACCATCGGGGGGATCTCAAATCCCTCGACGCCCTTCGCAAAGTTCTTCATTTCTTTTTCGAACTTAGCCCGTTGCTCTGGCGTCATTTTCTCGCCGCTAAGGGCTTGAGGTGGGATCGCGAATCCTTCGACCCGGGCGAACTCCCGGGGAGCGATTTCGCGTGCAGGTGCACCTGGGGCAAACAAAAAGGGCGAGCCCTGGCTAAATGTGTAAACCTCACCCTTCTTAACCCATCGACCGCCCATCGCCTCAGCGATGGCTTCCATGGCGTCTTTAAGGGGCTGATTTTCCATCTTAATGGAGATTTTGCGTTTTGATATCTCGCTGTCGGCGATAACAAAGCTGACTCCCGTGGAGCGCAACCACTTGACCACATCCTCAAAGGTGCCGTTTAGATCAACGCTTACCCTCTGCTGAAGCGCAGCCTCGAGCTCAAGGGTAGCTAGAGTTAAGGGAAGAGCCGCTCGCGGAGCGGGTGTAGGGGCGATTTCTTCATCGGACGTAAGATAGCGTCCGGCAATGAGGGCGGACAAGACCGCGAAAGCAATTTTGAGTGTCTTTTGCATAGTTTCTCCAAGGTCGCCGACCAAGTCAAGCGACATTTCAGATCAATACTACAACAGAAAGCGTGGAGTCGGTTCCCTTCTGGGACCATAATGCAAAAAAGATTGCATTATGTTACATTAGGTTCGGCCACTCTTCGGATCGAGCCTTGCCCGCAAGCCATCACCCACAAAATTTAAAGCAAAAATGGTCATTGAGAGGATCAGGCACGGCCAAATCAAAGGGACCGGATGGCTCTGCATCTCGCCTCGGGCGTTATTAATCATCGCCCCCCAGCTTGGTGTTGGAGGCTGAATGCCGATGCCAATGAAACTCAGAGTCGACTCCGCCAAAATGGTGCCGGCTAGATCAATCATCGCTACCGCCAATATGATTCCGATCATCTGAGGAAGAATATGCCGCGTCACAATATAGAACGTAGGGGCTCCAGCCGCCCGAGCAGCGACCACGTACTCGCGGTCCTTGAGAGATACGAGCTGGGCTCGAACAAGACGTGCCATTCCCGGCCAAGACGTTATCGAAAGAGCAACAATCACGGGAACCACGCCCGCCGACCACAGCCCAATAATAAGCAAGGCAATCAGCAGATCAGGAAACGCAAACATCGCATCGGTGAAGCGCAAGACGGGGGTTCGAATCCACGTTGGGGCAAAAACACCAATCGTTCCCATCAGGATTCCGGTTGTGATCGCAAAAGTCTGAACGATCAAACCGATCATTAGGGAGAGCCTTCCGCCGTAGGCGAGTCTCGCGAAAATATCTCGGCCAAGCTCATCGGTGCCCAACCAATGCTTTGAGCTCGGAAGTTCGTGGGTTGTGTCGCCCAAGGCGAGAAAGTCGTGCCGAATGTGAGGGCCAACGATGGCAAACAGTAGAATCAGCGTGAGGAAAACCACCCCACCCCAAAACAGGGGATCGCGCTTCTTCAAACCTGAGCCTCGCGGATTCGGGGGTCAAGTATAGGCAACAAAATGTCAACCATCATGTTCACGAAGATGAAAAGGAACCCGGAAACGATGATCGTGCCAATAATCACTGGGCCATTTGTTTGCGTGATCGCCTCGATGGCGGTGCTACCCATGCCCGGCATGACAAAGAATCGCTCAACCACAAATGATCCGGTGAGAAGGAAGCCAAAACTCGTGCCAATCGCCGTGACGACGGGCAGGATAGCGTTCCGTAAAGCGTGGCCGACGATTAGTCGGAAGGGAGGGACCCCTTTCGCGGTGGCCAGTTTTATAAACTCTTGTTTCAATGTTTCAACCATGCTCGCTCGGGTTAAACGGGTCAACATCGCCATCGGTCGCAGACTCAATACCAAAACCGGGATGAGCAAGTAATACAAATCGGGCACATTGCGATCTGGTGTCCAGGTCATCGGGAGCTTATCAATATTTCCATAACTCACAAGCGAGGCAAACTTGTTCGGATTGAGGCACCAAAAATAAACCAGGAGGGGCGCTAACACAAAATTGGGCACAGTTACGCCTAATGTGCTGAGAATAAGGATAGTTCTATCCCCAAAACGGTTCTCGTAAACGGCGGCAATGGTGCCCAGCGAAACTCCGATCACAATGGCCAGAAGCATCGCCATCAAGGCGCTTCGCAGGGTCATTGGCAGAGTTCGCTTGATAATTTCGGCGACAGGCTCCTTCGTGCCGACATAGCTCTTGCCGAAATCGCCTCTGGCGATATTCCCGATCATCTCGAAATAGCGAACATGCCACGGCCGATTGAGCCCAAGACGCTCGCGTTGAAGCTCGATCTGGGCGATCGTAGCTTTTTCGCCGGCGGATACGGTTGCGGCATCGCCCGGCGCGATTTCATCGGCCACAAAAGCAACGAACGTGATGAATAAGAGGCTTATAGCCCCAAACAAAACTCGCAGTAAAATAGCTTTCGCTAAGCGCATCGGGGCCGATTATACGCTTTTTGGGAAACTAACGAAATGAAGCAAGGCTCGATTGCTGTCCTTGAAGCTGGGCAATCGCTTGCTCCATCCTCGCAAACTTGAGCATAAGCTGTTCGCGTTTGAGAGTCAATCCCTCGGTCTTATCACCTATGGAGCTTGCAATTTGATCAATTTGGGTTTGTAACGACTTATCGTTTGCGGTCAGCAAACCGTTTACGGAATCGTTATAAGTTGCAACCATCTCGGTTACCTGGGCGGCAATTCCCTTGGTGAAAACAAGGCTTCCTACGTTTCCACTCGCGGATCCGCTATAGAGAACTTGTAGCCCTTCGGTGTTGGCGTTGCCCACATTGCCGGTTAAGACTTGTCCAACCCCGGTCGCCGCTTCTCCGTTAAGAGTGCCAGCAATGTTTGTCCCGGCTTGGGCGATTGTGTTTGTGCCCCAGCCGGAACTGGTGGGCGAAGCGGCAACGTTGCTGGTCACCGTGAAAATTGCACTTGTGCCAAATCGTTTGCTGTTGATTTTGAGCTGACCGCTTTCAATCGTCGCCGTCACGGTGTCCTTCAGTTTCGCATCAGAGTTGATCTTATCAACGATCTGTGACTGGGACAAGCCTGATTCCAGAACTAACCCGTAAGGAGTCGAACCAAACAGGGCTCCATCAAAAGTCAAGACTTCTTGTTGGGTGAGGTTGCCAGTTTGGGCAACCTCGCCGAGATTAGCATGTTGCAAGGCAACCTGGGTGATATCAATCGAGTATCCGCCGGGCGGTGAGACCTTTGTTTTCGCGGTGCTGGCGACATACCCCAACTGTGATGAACCAGTAGTTCCGATTGATCGGAAGAGTGATCCAACCGCTTCGGAGTTCGTGTTTATCGCGGTATCCAACTGCGATTCGTTGATTTCCAGCTTGCCATCTTTATCGAAGGAAAATCCAATTTGGGTCAGGTTCTTATAGGCACTGGATAGACCGCTAACCGTGTTGAAGATCAAACTTGACATCGTCTGTTCGATCCCACGAACGATTGGGTTCCCAAAGAGGCCGCCAGTCTGGAATGTTTCTGTGTCCAGTGAGCTATTCGCCTTGATATAGTCCACCATATCGTTAAACTTGGTCTGAAAATCCTTGATACGATCTTTGACCGCCGTGTTGTCCCTTGTTAGCGAAATTGTCGTCGCTTCGCCCGTTGTTGCATTTGCCTTCTTCAGGGTAATCGTTGCGCCGGGAATCACAGTCGTCAGCGTGTTTGTGGCGCTCTTGATAAGGATGTTATCAACGGTAACTTCCGAGTCTTGCGCGCTGATGAGTTGAGTTCCAAAATTGTTTTGAAGAATTCCAATCGCGTGAATCATCTTATCTGTGTCAACTATGCTGGTAACTCCGGTGAGATCAAGTTTATGGACCGTAGTGCCGTTTTCTGTAACCGCCCGAACTGTTGCCAAAGCCCCCGATCCTGAAGTGTTGATGGCATCGGCCAGTCCCTGAAGAGATACCGTTGCGGAATCTACCGTCACCGTTTGCCCGTTAATCGTGAACGACTTGTTTCCGGTTGCTCCGAGATTCATTAACGTGGAAAGCGAGGTCGTGGTGGAGCTCAATCCCAGGCTCGACCCGCCGAGGGTCAAGGGCTCGCGGAACCCCTCTGTAGCACCAACAAATCCCATGAAGCTCGCGATTGTTCCCTCAAAGTCGCTGATCTGGATGGCCTTGGCCGCCCCCGAGTTATTCGAGGTGAGCGTCATGTAAACGCTGCCGGGGCCACCATCAATGATACTGGCGGTTACGCCCGCGGAGGCACTATTGACCTTGGTTGCAAGTGTGCGCAGGGTATCGGTCGGGTCCACGGTTATCGTCTTTCCATTCACTACGAACTTGCCCGTGATGTTAGCCGCTGAAGTTGCGTTCGGAAAGGCGATCGAAGAGATCTTGTGGGATTGCGCGAGTTTAAAAACCTTTAGATCGTAAATGCCAGCGGCGGTGTCGCTCGATGCGGTTACCGTCGCCGTCTCTTGAACGCTCGAGGCCGCTGATATTGGGTTGAAGGTGGCCGCCATGTTGAGCGAGCCGATGGAAGAAGAAAGTGCCGTTAGCCGCCCCTTAAATCCGCCCATCAATCCCGCTTGCGCGGTAAGTTGCGCCTGCTGGCGTTGCATCCTCTGAATAGGAATTTGCTCAAGCTGAATTAGCCGATCAATGATCGAATTTGTGTCAATCCCACTGCTCAATCCTCCAAAGTTAATCCCACTTAAACTCATACCATTATTGATTCTCGGTTGAATCTAGTCAAACCTCAAGGCCAACCTGAGGAATGTGCCAGGCGTTACCGATAAATTGAACCTGGCGGAGATCACCTCAAAACCGCTAGAATTACGTTAGTTGAATATAACCGTGGGGTAAGGTCGTCTATAAAGTTATGAAGCGAGTGTTTTTATCAGTTGTTTGCGCATGCGCTACGGCGTTTGGGTTCGCAGGAAACATCAATGTGAACTCGCCAGCACGAGGAACTGCCCTAGCGCCGACTCTCGTTGGAACGTCGAAACCTATAAACTTTGCGTTGACGAATATGGTCAACGAAGCCAAGGTTTCGATAAAGGTGCTCCGTCAAAGCGACAACACGGTCTTTTTTGAGTCCATTGATGCGGTTTCAGTAACGCCCAGCACCAACAACCATGATGGCAACGGAACGTTTAACCTCACGTTTGCTCAAGGCACTCCTGAAGTTGTTTTTCGTGTTGAAGTACGGGCGCGAGATATCAACAACGAAACAACTTATAATGTAGACCAAGATTTATTTGTAAAGCCCGACGTTACCAAGCCCAAGATCCTGTCTTTTAACCCGATTTCAAACTCATTTGTAAAAGGGGTCGTTCCAATCCGGGTACGCATTTTGGAAACCAACCTCAAAGAGTGGCGTGTTCAAGTGGACGGGGCCGATATCCCAAACAATACGGGCTCAACGGTCAATGCCTTAGGTGAGTTTGTCGTAAGCTGGGATGCCACGGGAATCCCGCTAGACGGCCCGAAGTCTATCTCGGTACGCGTGCGTGATCTTGCTGATAATGAAGAGACCACAAACATTACGGTCACCATTGATCGGGTAGCTCCGACCGTCATCATTCGCGCCCCCGTAAACAATACAACGTTCAGTGCGGGAACCTCGATAACAATCACGGTTGACATTCGCGATGCCAGCAACTCCTCAGTTAATTTTTCGGGGGTGGACGTCGTAGCGCGTACAACTGCGGGGGTCTTCATTATTAGGGCCTCGCGAATTTCGTTTCAAGCGATTGATGCTAATACAAGTCGCTGGGTTGGACGCATTCGCTGGGTCAACGGGCAACTGCCCGCATCATTTAAAATTCACGTCACCGCGATGGATAGGGCAGGTAATTTGCCTCCTACCCCCCAAACTGTAACGGTTAGGATTGGTTCCTAGATCTCAGGAAGAGAAAACTCATGACAAAACGATCAACTTTGATGATATCGGCGATTGGCGCTTGCTTGGCCCCGACTGTCGCGAACGCCCAAATCCCGGACCTTGTTTCGGCTTTTGATGCCGGCGGGCGCGCGATGGGAATGGGTGGAGCTACGTATCAAACTGGTTCGGAGACGCTCTCCGCGTATTATAATCCCGCTGGCCTCGGTTACTTGTCCAGATCTGCCATCGGGTTATCATTTCGAAACAAACCCCAATCAAAAACAACGGTCACCGGAGATATTGCTCCGAGCGGCACGCAGTTTTTGAGTAGCGTTAGCGAACCGGGGCCAACGGGCCTTGGTCACGCCGGTCTCGCGATACCGATCAGAAATGGTCGCGGCGGCAATAACGGTGTTATCGCATTCAGCCTAACTGCGGGGGGTCAACTTCGCGATGAAAGAAGCGCTGGACCCGGTCTCACTGAAAACGGCCTCGGGGCCGCCGCCTATCGGCAGCTTATCAAATCGGACACAGAGTTTATCAACATCAGCTATGGTCGAGCTACTTCGGACGGGACGTTCTCATGGGGCGCTGGTTTGGTTTATGCAATAAACCGCCAAGTCAATCAGAAGTTTGCCCCCAGTGGAATTACAGATTTCGACGCGCAAGCGACGGGCGTCGGCGGCCAAATCGGCTTTATCGTTAGCCCTAAGAGCAACCCTGATCTGAGTGTTTCCGCGAGCTTCCGGACTCCTATCAAACTCAAATCGGGCGGCGCTTCTCCGTTGATCTACGAAGAGGTTCCAGGTCGGCTTGCCGGAGGAATTGCACTTCGACGCAACGGATTCCGTGGGGACCGAGACTTTATGGTGTTTGGTTTGGATGTCACCCATTTCTTTGATGGGAAAGATGCCTCGATCATTGATCGCGATCCTCAAACGACGTTTGGCTTAGGGGTTGAATACAACTACAGCATGGGCGCCGCCCGAGTTCCGATACGCTTAGGATACAATGCAATACCTGCAGCGGGGCGTGATTTTGGTCGCCGTAACGCTTTCACATTTGGCCTGGGCTATCGCCCGAACAAAGCCGATTGGGGCCTTGATCTCAACTGGGCAAAGGTTAGTGGCGGCGGCAGTGATTTTGGCCTAACGGTTTCATATAAGTTCGGTAACTAAGGAGCTATCAAGAGAATGCGTCGAGTTTGTTGTATTGTTTTCGCGGTATTGGCGGTCTTCTCTGGAGCCCAACAATGGAGTTCCACGTACGAGACGGGCCTTACCGCGGCGCGCGCTCTAAAGTGGATGGATGCTCGCTCATTGTTCAAACAGGCTGCCGCCTTTCGACCTGATGATGTTGCGACGCCGACCACTCTGCCCGGCCCGGTTACCGAGCGCAGAACGTGGCGCAACGGAGCCCCCTATTCACCGAACTTTCTCGCCGCTTATTCGGGCTTCAAGGCCGCTGATTCGCTTTCGGGTGAAGACCGCTCGAAACTTTTGAAAGACGTTTGCGGCGAATTCGAGATCATTCTCTCAAAAAACCAACTGAGCGGAGAGACTTTTTTCTTTCTGAACAACGTTTACATTCAGCTCGGCGAGACAGAAAAACGGCTCAAACTCGAAGAGAGATTGACTTCGGTAAACAATAAGTTGAACTGGAAGGTTGACCTGGAGCCGGTGAGCCCAGAAGATCAAGCCGCCGTTAATGCCGCATTCCAAAGAACAGGCCCAATCGTGTCGCCGCCTTCAGTAACTCCTAAAACTGGCCAGGGCACAACTCCCGCGACGGGAACAGGCGCTCCGGTTCTCACTGGTTTTGGAACCAGAGTTGCCCCGATTCAAACCAAGTTTGCCCTCATCATTGGGAACTCTGAGAGCAGAATTCAGGACGTCAAGCTATCTTTCGCAAGTGATAGTGCCCAGGTTTTGCGCGAGAGTTTGGTCGCGAGCTGTGGTTATCCAGAAGCAAACATTGAACTTGTATTGAATGCAACTCGGGACCAAATCGCCGCGACGGCGAAGAGTCTAGCGGAGCGAATGCCTAAGGGAGCAACCGTTTTCATTTACTTCGCTGGCGTGGGTAGCAACTTGGATGGCCGCGATTATCTCGCGGGTGTAGATTCTTCGAGCCTCTCCGAATCTGGAACGATGTTAGCCAAGCGCGAACTCTACGCAACCTTTAATCGGCGCGAGGCGAACGTATTCGCATTCTTTGAAGTGAACCGCCCGAACCTTAAGGGCCGCATCTTCGGCAGCGATACCCCCGACGTTGGGCCCGTTTCGCAAATGCAAGGGACATCGCCCGAAAAGGAAGTTTATGCCACGGTTCACGATGGCAAAGAGATTGGCCTATTCACTCACGCGCTTGTGAGCTTGTTTAGCGAGGTGCGGTCGAATCAGATCCCGATCATGGAGTTCGGCTGGAAAGTTTTTGATAAGATAAGAGTCATCGGCGGTGGAGGAAAGCAAACGCCAACGTTGCCGGGGCGAACGGGCCTTGATCCCGAAGCCAGATTCTAGTGTTCGGGTATTCTATCGTGTCTCTGGGGAGTTGCCCGAGTGGCCAATGGGAACAGACTGTAAATCTGTCGGCGATAGCCTTCGTAGGTTCGACTCCTACACTCCCCACCAGAGCGCCCTTGTAGCTCAGCGGCAGAGCACTTCTTTGGTAAAGAAGAGGTCACGGGTTCGATTCTCGTCAAGGGCTCCAGTTTTGAAGTAAATCTGGCGATGTAGCTTCAAAAACGCAACATATGCGGCGTCTCACCGCTCTCCGACCAAATGCCTCGGAGGGCAAAAATGAAAAAAACAGCGCATCTATTGCAATCTTTTGAATCTTCGATTCCCACCCAGGAAATCGAATCACAGGGAAAATGTTGGCTGCTCGACAGCGAAATTCGCCAGCATTCCCGACAAACTATCGCCAACCGCCAGCTCGTCCTCGACAAACTTCAGTGGTTCCTCAGTAAATATGAGTTGGAGCGATGCGACCTACGAGCCTTACGGCTCTTTCTGGCCTATGCTAGCCGTGACCATAAAGACGGCGAAGGCCGTTGGGGCGACACACGGCGACGCCGACCAGTTCGACCGCTCACCGTTCGCTCGTACTTTGGCATCCTGCGGACTTTTTTCCGCTGGTTAGTTGCCGAGGAAATTATCCAAGAGTCGCCGATGGAACGGATTGCCCAGCCGATTGCCCGAGCAGATCAAATACAACCGTTTTCGGAGCGTCAAGTAGCGTCGATGATCCAAGTAGCCAAGTCAACACATCATCCGAAACGCGACGAGTTGATTATTCGGTTTTTGTTCGATACCGGGGTTAGGGCATCCGAGCTCATTGCCATCAAGATGAGTCATTTGGATATCAGTGCCCGCCGGTGCGTCGTCAACGGCAAGGGCAATAAGCATCGTTCGGTTTACTTTGGCCGGAACACTGCGAAAGCCCTCTGGCAATATTTGCGGGAAACGGCTAGGGAATCCGATGAACCGTTAGTCGCCTCCGACCGGGGCACCTTAGCAGGTGAAGCCCTAACTCGTAGCGGACTCTTGCAACTAATCAAGAGGATCGGCAAACGTGCTCAGATTGAGGCGGCACGAGTTTCACCCCACACGTTCCGGCACACTTTCGCCATTCAGTTCCTAAGGGCGGGGGGAAATGTCTTCACGTTGAAGGAAATCCTCGGTCACACGACACTCGCCATGGTAAACAAATACGTTGCCCTCGCTCAGGCAGACATTGAGGCTCAGCATCGCCAATTCTCGCCGGGAGATCGGTTAATAGTGCGACAATCAAAGCTATCGGATTGAGACTCTTGACGAAGGATAAGCCCGACAGGTGCTGGCGACACCTGCGGGCAGTTGTTTCTCGCGGCGTCTCACCGCCCTTCGAGATTGAGTAGGGTGTTGAGGCTACACCCGTAAAGGCGAGCCAATCGGATCGCCAAAATGTAGGAGGGCACCTTACCGCGTTCTATTTGCTTTAGGTAGGCAATACCGATGCGCAGCTTGCCCGCGGCTTGGTGGATGGACAATCCTGTATCGAGGCGTGCGATGTTAGCGGGAGAAGGTGGCCGTCCTACGTTCGTGGATGGCTGCCTTTTCAGGCAGTTTCGACATTGATGGTTACACCAATGATCGGACGGTTGGTCCCCAAAAACACTGGCGGTACATCGTGGTCTCACCTGGTCAACCTCAGGTGCTTGGTAGTCTCTTTGGTGGTGGTCAACGCTACCCACTCTTCGCCGACGTTGAAGCCACAAAAGGTAATCGGGCGAGGGATCATCACCGTAGTGCGTTCAACCACCGTTGCGGATATGCCCTGGTAGCCAAGGTTGGCAGACAACAAAAGCGCACACATTTCAGGCTGAGTTCTGGCAAGCTCTACCACAGCTTGCTGCAATACTGAGTCTGCACTACGCTGGTCGCCATTAGATTGCAATGTTCTTGCGAGTTCAAGTCGTTCGCGTATCGAGGTAGGTAAGGACTCTAGTTGGTTCATAATGTTTCTCCTATGGTGTTTCCGTCTGTCAACTCCATGACCCGACCTCAGGCAGGCCGAAGTCGTTAAAGCTAACGCAACGAAAATCTATGTTGGGGGTGGGCTGGAACAGCTTGGACAGGCGAGCAGCACGAAGCTTGCCCGAGGCGATCACGAGCACTTTGAAGCTCGCGTGACCCCACTGCTTTGCCGCCTGCCCCGAAGCTGCGAATGCCTCGTAGGCCCGGAGCTTATGGGCGAACTTGGCCGGAGCGACGTGACCGAGATCAACTTCAACGGCAATCGGACCCTTTGGCGTGATAGCTAGCCCATCGGGCCGTACCTCCCAAGTCTTGCCTCGGAAGTCGAACTGCGACCACAGTTGCTGCTCAAATTTCCAAGCCGTTGTCCCCCGTTTGAGTAACCCAAGGCGGGCGTTTGTAACACATAAAGCGTGTTGAATGAAGCGAGGCGATCCCGTCCTTCCTGCAACTAGTGGAGCGATGCGCAGGCCGAGGATCGGTGTCGCCTTAGAGCCGACTGAATAAAGGCCTTGGTTGAAAAACGGCGTAGCCAGGCGCTGAACCAAGCCCTCTTTGGATAGTTCGCGCAATCTAGTGTTTACCCGCGTTACCGTGGCGAAGTAGCCGAGCTCAATGATCTGGTCACGGCTGAGGACATGGCTAAGGGCCACATCCTTTATGAGTTGAAGGTCACGCGTAGTTAATCGCACAGCCAATCCTCCAGTGACCTTGCGGGGACATGGGCTGTTCGTGTTGCTTTTGGTTCTGGCATCGGTTTGGCACGCGCTATTGATGTTGCTTTTGGTTCCGGCACCGGTGGAGCTCGCTCCACTCGCACGGGTATAGGCGGTTCGACGCTGACGCTGGCATATTCGTAAACCCGGCCCAAGAAAGCGCTGCCCGCTGGACTCAGAGCTCCCGCGTTCTTCATCAGCGGTTCGTTTATCTCGACTTCGACAACGCCCCGATCTCTTTGCCACAGGAGCGCGTAGCCAACTGGTAAATCCGTTAAGTCATAGGCACGCGGATCGCCGTACAGATCGCGGCTGAGATGGGAGCTGTCCTCCCGACCACACCGGAACGCAAATTTGGTGCCGACGTTGTTCAAGATCATCGAGCGCATCTTGGGGGTCAGTTGGGCAAGCGTCTGGTGCGCAAGCACCACCGAAAAGTTGAACCTTCGACCCTCCGCCAGGATCGTTTCAAAGTCGTGCATGCCGAAGTGCTCGAACTCATCTACAAACAGGCGGACCGGATTTCGGTGACTTTCGGGAGTTGAGACACGGGCGAATATCTCCCGGCAGATTGATGACAAGATGATACTTCCCATCATCTTGCCCGCCGCGTGTGTTTCATCAACCGCCAGTGAGACCAGGGTCACGCTTCCCGGTGTGTTCAACTGCTTAGACAGATTAATTGGGTCTCGGTGACCGAGAATCCGTCGCAGCGACGGCGTAGCAAGTAAGAGGCTAACCTTGTTGAGCACCGGTGATGCAAGGGCGGCTTGGCGATCTGGCGACAACTGGTCAAACCGCTGCCAAAAGGAGACGACCGAAACATCGCTGCCTCTAGCGATGCACTCACGCCTAAACTCCGAATCATAAAACAGCCGCTCAAGTTGGGTTAAAGGCTCACCAGTCTCAGCAAGCAGCATCAGACCGTAACGAAACGTCTCCGCTAGTTGAATCCCCCATGAGTCCGACTCCTGGGCAACGACATCGAGCACGTTCAAGGCGCGGAAATACGGCTCCCCGGCCCCAAACAAGGGGTTGAAGCCGAATGGTTTCGTCTTCTCCCGAAGGTCGATGATCTTAACTTTGCTTGGATCCACGCGTTGTCCGGCAGCAAGCTCGATAGCGGCATTTACGAGATCGCCCCGCAGGTCCAGCACTACGATGGAGTGATCGCAGGCAAGATGTTGATTGATAAGTTGAAGGATTAAGTTTGTCTTGCCATAACCGGTTGATCCGATTGCTAGCGCATGGGTTCGCAAACTGGGAGGCGAGACGGAAATGAGGTGCTGCCAAGGTTCCTTCGAATAAAGTGCCCAATCCGCCCTAACCCCGATCCAATGATTGGGGAGGGTTTTGGTTGGTGAATAACGGGTTTCAAGCATGTGCACTCAAATCATAAGCGACTTTGAAGCACTATCCCTCCCGGGTTAGTAATTGTTTAGTAAACGCTAAACATGTTTGTTTGGCGGGCTAGGCGGGGGCCGCCGCCGAGACGATCTGTATTGTTTTGAAAGAGCGATGAACGGGCCAGTGAAGAGGAAGGAGAAGCAAACATAGAGGGTTGAGTAGTTCGTTGAACCTACCCAGGTTCAGGAAACCCAACTAACCCTAGTCGGGGCATTGGTCGCCCCAAAAGTTGGGGTTGCGAGCTATTTCTGAACGGCAATTCTAGGAAGGTGACCAAGAGTTAAGCGAGCGAGCAGTTGGTCAGCAATCCGGTGGTAATACGGGTCTTCGTTCTCCAGGCACTGGGCGCAAATGGATTCCAACAGGGCCATTGCCTTTGGACACTTGTCGCTCAGAATTGCGAGGCGAGCCTTAACTATTCTTATCCTTTGAGGAAAATCGCCTTCGCCCGCGCATGGGTGGCCTGCAATCTCGTCGAGGGCTTCATTGGCATTGCCAATGTGGCCAGCCGCAATCTCAACCTTGGCTCGCACAAGCAACCCACGCGCGTGTCCGGTCTCGTCTTTAGAATTGCTCCTTGCCCACCCGATCCCGCTCAGGGCCTTTTTGAACAACTCTATCGAGATGTCCTGGAACTCATGGGCTTTTAATAGTATCATTGCGCCGTCTCTTGCCAACTCGCTGCGAGTTTTTTGCCACTGGTTCCTAAGGGCAGCTTGAGGCTTGTAGGTTTCGGCGTATCGAAGGGCGTCTTCATGGAGTTGTGATAAGCACAAGGGCCGGATTCCCGAGACGTCTATCGACACGTGACACTTGAGCCGAAGTGCTTCCAGGATGTGCACCTGATTACCTTCACATCGCGCCCGCTGTTCCATTTCACTCACGATGCGCAGAGCGGCTGCTGGCCGGACTAATCGTTTATTAATCTCCGCGGCCACTCGACTCAACTCATGCCAATCTGAGCAGTCCGGAGTTCTGGCGCGTCGCGATTCCACCAAATCAAGGGCCTGATGGGGCTGGTGGTCTTTTAATAGGAAGCTGGCTTGCTCGCCTGCATCCTCTGTCCCCAACGAGTCAAGTGCGTATTGCAAAGGCATATACTCAAGGATCCAAGCATCCCGGATTTCCTTTCGCAATTTGCTTTTGGTAAACGCCTTTAGCAGGCCTGCCAAGACCCTTCGACTGATCCGTTCATTGCCGCTGAGAATTTGACTCACTCTACCGGCAGTAACCCCTAGGGCTGCCGCGAACTTAACGTCTGTGGTGTGTTCCTTCAGAACCGCTGCTCGTAAGATGGTACCGAACGTTTCCATCTTACTCGCCAGCTTCCGGTCACCTAAGTGACCTTGGCTGTTCGCCTCCGCCGAAGTCTAGTTAGGAAGTAACGCTCTTCCTTGAACTGGCACGGGCCATTCACATGTTTCCCATAGAACCATGCTGGCGCAGCCTGCCAGACAGAGCCGTCCGATTTGGCGCGGCTTCTTACTGAGGGGGTGGGGACGGGATCGCTGATGAGATTTGTTCTGATCCCGCGAGCACTAGTTATGGGAGGCTGAGTTCGTGTGTCACCCGTGAGCTCTTTTGCGTTTGTAGCCGCGCAAAAGACGACTTGACCGAGTGCTAATACCAGTGTATTATTTGCCTGAGGATGTCTGTTGAAAATCTTCCTCCTGGTCTTCCTTGTGGAGACCAGCTTTTTTCTATTATCCTGACAATCTGGCATTGTTGCGGGCAATTCGGAATAATTTAGTAGAATTACCAGCTTTTTCCTCACGTATGTAAGACGTGAATTAGCAGAAAATCAAAGGAGCGGATTAGCTAGGATGTCACTCTTGAGGCTCCCTTTCCGCGCTCACGTTGTTAGAAAATGTAAGTTATATCCGTTTTGTTAGGTAGGGAGAAAGGAGGACAAACATGAGAAACAACAAAATAAACTCGATGATCGTATTAGGAACGATCCTGATGACATCGACAGTGCAGGGACAAGATCGAGAACGGAGATTGGATGAAAAACTGAACAAGAGGTCATTCTCCGAACTCGGCACGATTTTTCCCAATGACCCCGCTGGATTTGTCTTTAGTAGTTTAGACCCAGCAAAACAAAAGGCGATCGCAGCGGCCCATAGACCGCTCATTAACCGCATCAAGCAGGAGATATTGAAGGACAAGAAGCAATCACGCATCTTCATCTTCGACCTAGACAAATATCACTTCACTCAAACAAGCTCGGATGGAAGCGTCGAAGGCGTTGGTTATTATGAGTTCAGCCAGAATTGGACCGCAACGGGCAGCTTGTCGACGTCACGCACCTCAGTCTCTACGACGGGGCGTGCAAGACTAGGGGGAGCACCCTACGGAGATATGAAACCTGAAGTTGTTTGGGCCCTAACTGTTGCCGAAGCCGAACTTCGCGCATCTGGAGAGCTGCCCAAATCCGGCAGTTTTGGGGGCGGGTTTGGAGGTCTCGGTGGAGCACCGGGATCGGGTGGAACCGTCACCGCCATTACGGCGACTGCAAACGATGTACAAACGCGAGAGAGCGACGTCGATCGTCAGATCGTGGCTGCGGTTGGTCGTGGGAGCTATGCCGCAACCGGCAGCTACTCAAAGCGGGATCCAAAGGGTACTGGTGCCTCCACAGATTCCGTTGGCCTTGCTTTGGACTACCAACTTAGCCCTGATGCGGCCAGGTGGGTTTTCGCCGTTTCGACGGGCTTCGCTTCAAGGAAGGGATTCAGCGAAACATCGATCACAGTCGCTATTGGAGATTCTCAAACAATTCCAGGCGTGGACCTGTCATACAACTTCTCTTCCGCCTGGTCCAGAGCCGGTGGCGCACCAGATAGCGGGCTCACTTTTGACATGGACGCTGCATTTGACCTCCAATTCGCGTCCGTAAGTCTAAACTATGCCATTCCAACAAAGTACAGCGGCGAGTTCGACTACTCCATCACTCTCAAGAGAGCGGTTAACAAATCGGGAGCAAGGGTTTTCTTCCGTTACGCGAAGGACAATGTTCTAACATTTGGTCTGACAACGCCGATCAAAACTTAAGGTATTCCCGGGAAAGCCAAGCGGACCGAGTTTGCTTGGCTTTCCGGTCCGTTTCCTTACGCCGATTGATGCGATCTTGCGCAAACTCTGATCGCACTTCCCTCATTTCCCGTCGAGATTCGCGCATTGCGTCTCGCTCCACCGCGAAGGCTAGTGTTGGCATAAGTAGTCCAACGGTCAGGAATACCTTTGTAGTGCTCATGTTATGAGAGACGCCTAGTGTCCGTGAGACGTTCATAAGTTGTTGCGATACTTCACGGATTTAGCAGTTACCTGCTTCAAACAATTGATCGAAATTGCATATCGATTGGTCGAACGGGTGGGCGAAGTTGTTCCAACGGCTTGATCTGAGTACAGGCCATCCATGTCTTGCTCAGAGCGCTTGAATGGCTACCTGATTGAAGCAACCGCTGGTTTGTCCTTTACCTGCGGCAAATCCTTCCATCGGATTCATTCGCTGGTGCACCTCTGGGGGCGGTAGCTAGGTCACAATGCAAGGTTCTCGCCGCTATAGGTACATTGCAATTGTCAGCTTTAGCTGTTGGGAAGGACGACCTGTGGCGCAAATTGCTACTGAAGAAAAGATGAAAATTCTCGTTGTTGGGGATTGGTTTGTTGACGCACACTGGGTGCTAGAGCCCCATGAGTCAGATATTGCTAGTCGGCGCGGTAAGAGTAACTCCAGAGCAGCTCAGCCGCTTGATTCGTCGGTGCGCTCTCTATGTGGAGCCGGTCAAGTTGCACGTTTGTTGAATGGGGCTGATTGGTCAGACAAAAACTTTAAGGTCGTTGGCATGGGTAATTGGCACTGGCGCGACAGCAACTTGATTCGGGCAATGTTGCATCAGGCGGAGCAAAGTGCGGACGGCAGCAGCCTGGGCGATAATCCTCATCATGTAACTGTTGAGTTGGAGCCGCATAAAGATGCGCCAAATCTACACAGGCTCGTGGCCAGTGAAGAGGTCGGTACAAATCGAGTTGTACGCCTGTATAAAAAGGCGTCTGGCGATAAATACGAGCTCATTGAGCGATGGGATTGGGAGCTGGATATTCCCCTTGGAGCTACGCCTACGCTTCCGAGCGCCGTAGACCTGGATGTGGGAGATGAGCCTATTATCGTAGTAAAAGATCATGGTCGCAATACCATCACCCCTGAGTTAGTGGAAGCCCTAAAGAAACAGTATAAGAACTCCCCTTGGTATGTGTCGACCAAGTCTTTAACGGCACCCTGGCTACGTGACCTTCCAAGGGAAAAGGTTAAGCTCCTGCTTGTCCAACCGGTTGCAACAGAAAAACTCTCCTTTAACGACTCTGCCGGCACCGCTCGCAAAGTGCAGCGTTGGATATTAAAGGGCGGTATTCCAACTCGCGATGGAATGCGAGCGCTAGATGGGCTATGTAGAGACCTCTGGTTGCAGAATGCTGCGATTGTTGTTATGACAGCCAGGGCTACGATCTTAGCTAAGTTCGGCGTTGACGAGAGTGCCCAGGGCTACACATTTGAGGGGAGCGACGGAACTGGAGCAGAGAGGTTCGTGCCCCTGGCAAGCGTCTTGTTTCCTGCCCTGATTTTCAATCACCTAAGCCCCGGCACACCTTGGGACAATGCTCTTGACAGGAGTATGGAGTTTACGAACGAGTTTAGAAAAGAAGAAATAGGGAGGATTACAAAGCCCGAGACCTGGAAGGGTAACGACACAAAGTTATCGCGGGAAATCAGCGTCAGAAATCTTGGCAAGGGGTTCGATTGGAAAACTGTTATGGACTCTTGGGAGCAAGCTTACACCGTCTGGCCCAACGGTAGAGAAGGCTATGGTGAAGGAGTTGTCACCTATCCGGACGGGCCGAGGCTAGACCTTTGGCGATCAATGACAGATGTTGACGACTGCATTTGCATCGCACACGAGCGCAGAAAGATGGTGCGGAGATATCGGCTCAGTTGGCTCATTTTGTTGATACGCAAATCTCGAAAAGCTTTTATGTTTGTGATGCGCCCGGTGGAGGCAAGAGTACGCTGATCCAAAAACTGGCTAAGAGCCACGAGTTCACGATAATACCGTTCAACATTACAGAAATGGTAAAGCGAGAAGACCTCCTGGGATTCTTCGACCAAATTGTTACGACCCACGCCCTGAATCCGGCAAAGCCAATTCTGGCGTTTGTAGATGAGATCAACGCATTGGTGGGTAACGAGCCGTTGTACAGCAGCTTTTTAGCCCCCCTTGAAGACCGGCACTACTATCGGGACGGCAGAACTTGCCCACTCCCGCCGTGCGTCTGGGTTTTTGTTGGCACCGAACCGTTGGGTGAGCAGCCCGTTGGATATTCACCTGAGTTAAAACGGGCAGTTGGGAGCCTTAACCTAAAACCGCCGGTCGCCACCCAACCTGATCCAGTTGCACCGGGTGCGACAACTCCAAGCCCCGTTTGCAATTACTCCGATCCAGCCAGCGATCGCAGCCGTAAGAGGAGCGATTTCGAGTCACGATTAACGTTGCCGCCATTCATCTTGAATACTAAGCCAGATAATTCTGCCTTGCAAAGTGGCAAAGCTCTGGAGCGCGTTTATCTTGGTGCCTTGTTTGTGAAGGCGATGTATCCGCATGTAGATAAAATATCTAGAAAAGTGCTCGTGGCATTTGCCGCACTTGACCCCGCCGTGACTCTTCGCGACTTGAAACATGATCTTCAAGAGTGCAAAGGAATCAAGCGATCTGAGCTAAAATGGGACAACTTACCACCTCGGTTCAAGCAGCGATTTGGTTTCCTTTGGAAACGCACTAACGCGAAGATGGAGGCTCTCAAATATGGAAGCGAGCCCTTGAAGCTTGAGGATTTGCTCAAACCCGAAGTCATAAACGGGTGGCTCAGCCCTGAGCCGGAAGTTTTGGTCGCGATTGTCGCAAGTTTAGAAACAAGCGCAACGGAATGGCAAATGAAACAAGAAGAATTGCCCAGAGTTGACACTTGATTCATCGGACTTCACCGTATAATTCAATCGCAGATTCGCACAATGTGCAGCGAGATAACGGTCTGAGAACTTGGGCTGGTTTGTAAATGGAAAGGGACAATCCTTTTACAAACCAGCCTGCAGACTAGTCAGAGGGTGTAGGGGTCGTTTGAACACTCTCAAACGGACGCATGTCACCTTTAGCCAGCAACATTTCACGCCGCTTGAGTTCCATTTCAAGGCTCTGCACCTCAAGGCATGCCTTCATTGCTTCAGCCTTCTGCTTCTCCAACCGAATTCCAATGGCAGCCGCCTTCTCAGGCTCGCATGAGCAGCAGTTGGCTAGTTCAGGGTCATAAACGACGCCGTCTGTCGGAATTGATATCGGTCGAGGTCGAATTACAGCCGTTCCTATCTTGGGCAAAAGCCGGAGTTCGTCGAGGATGAAATCACGGATCGCTGGCGGGAGCCAGTCCGTATCATTAATAGCTCGCCACTCATCTGGCACATTTGGAAAGACGATCCGGTATTTGATATCGCTGAGCTTGGTGCTCATCGAATACAGCTCCATAACCTGTCGAACAAAGTAGGTTACGGCTCGGCACTCATTGTCATTGTGAATGGTCCTAACTGAAACATCCAAAGTCTCTTTGTCCTCATATGTGCTGACGACGACTGACCTTTCTGCATGGGTGAGCAGGGAGGATTGGACGACCGATTGGTTGAACTGCTCCGAAGCAAAGTGAACGTCGATTTCTGACCGGCTTGAAACAGACCCGGAAGAAGAGCTGGAACTGCCTCCCCCAAAACCGAAGAGTCCAACGAAGAATCCACCTCCTGATCCGCCTGAGCTGCCTGACTTTGAACTCGTTAGCACCTCGGAGAGGGCATTTATGGAGCCGGAGGCACGGGCTTCGTGTACGACCTGTAGGAACTGCATAAACGTGGTTTGGACGCTGTAGCGTTGCTGTGTAGAGGTAATTCTACGGTAGCGATCACTGTGGTACAGCCTCACCGTTTCGCCCGGTAACAGGGTCGTTGTGAATAAGAGGGGGCCGTGTTGCTTGCCAAGCAGACACATTCTGTGCTCGTAAGTCAACCGGAATTCGATCATCGGGGCATCTTTGAAGTTTGAACCTGCGGCTACGTTGTTATCACGCCGGATCGGCACTCTAAAGAATTTATCTTCGTACCAAACCAGGCAGTTTTCATCGGTTAGCCACGCTGGCTCACACGGGCTAACGCAACAGTCCTCAGGTTCTGGCGTGCAGACAGAACACTTACCGCCATCAGAGCATCCACAAGGGGTTTGACAACACTTTTTGGCGGCTAGCAGCGCGCGCTCCACGTTGATGCGCCCGTATCCGACTTCATTGTGCCAGGTGCTAAAGGGCTTGCCTGTCGTAGCTAGATACATATAGGTGCCGGCATTAATCTTGTCGCACGTCTCGCCTATAATTTGGTACACCTGCGTGACGGTCAGTTTCGGGCACAAACTCAGGATCAAACCAGCCAAAGCCGCAACATGAGGCGTTGCCGACGAGGTCCCGTTAAAGCGCAACGTGTAGTCCGTTGCTGTGTAGCCAGCACCCCCTAGCCGATCAGTTGTGGGAATCTCAAGGCAAGGTGCAACAACATCCACATCCGGCCCATAGCAGGCACCCCAAAATGGCTCGATAGATGAATCTCCTACACGATGCCGTTCATCGGCTCGGTTTGATCCGCCAATCCCAAAGGTCCTTGGGTCCGTTGCGGGGAATCTAGAGATTGCCTGGTTTTCGTTTCCAGTTGCGGCAATTAGGCAGACATCGCGCTCATAACAATATTGTAAAGCCGCCTCAATGATTGCAAAGTTCCAATAATTCCACGACGGGTACACGCCAAAGCTCATACTTACAACTTTCGCCCCGTTATCTGCGGCAAAAAAGAGCCCCTCGGCAACCTCAGTGTCGGCAAAGTTGGTTGCAATCGCCATGACCTTACACTCTGGAGCCAAACCAGCTAGGCCCAATGCGTTGTCCATTTTTGCGCCAATAATTCCAGCACAAGCGGTTCCGTGATTGCCCACCGAGCTACCATTGTTCGTGTGCGTAATCGTGCTATAGGATATTGGCCAGAGGTTAAGATCGGGATGTAACAGGTCAACCCCTTGATCTAGCACGGCAATCACAACGTTGGGATCACCCTTTGTGATAGACCAGCCATTCGGCGCCTCAACTCGCTGTAGCCCCCATTGATTCGCAAAAAGCGGATCATTGGGGATGAGAGCGGCGGGCATGCACCCACACGGCTTAGATTTATGAGAGTTCTTAGGGCTAGCACAACCGCAGCCACACAACGGGGACAGATAAGGAACATTTTCAAGGCTGATCGCATTCGGCAGCCCAGCAATTTCTGACATTGCCGAGAGCTTTTGACTAGTCTCCACGGCATTTCCTTTGGGGAACTTATACACGACAAATCCTTTCATGATGTTGGTTCGAACGGTGTCAACCTCGGCAGAACTTTCAACGCTCACAATGTCAATCGCTGAGTCAGCGGCCGCCGTTAGGATCAAAACCGTAGGATTGATAGCAAACAAAGAGCGTTCACCTTTCTCCGCGTTCACGGCGCGATAAACGGGTGAAACCCACTCTACATCCGGGTTTGCGCTGGCCGTTTGCATCGACTTTGCTAAACCCTTAGTTGTTGTCCAACTCAGCGTTGAGGAGTTATTGATCTCAATCACTTTTTCAGCGGGCTCCGAATTTTTTGAGTCAGAAACATTCAAGCTCGCGTCAGAATTTGCGATCGCCTTTCCCACATCGCTATCCGACATAGGTCGGCGCCATTTGATTGCCAGAAGGGTCGAATTGACCTCACACGGGCCAAAGCTGGGATGAATCAGGTTTTCGGGTTTGTTTGCCATTTTGTTCTCTGTAGATCGCGAGTCTATCTGACCTCTATAGCAAGGGGATTGAACATCGGATACTGGTTAGAACTCTTAGGGAATATCTAATGTAACAGCGCCCCCCGAAAATTTTCACAAGATTATCAGAGATTTGTTGAAATCAACTTTCCCATTAAACTGGGGCATGCTCACCGCTTTGAAATCAAGAAGTTGGTTGACATTGCAAGGACAGCCGTGCATTGGGCTGCAACAATCAGGTAACAACATCAGGAGGGGGCGAACCGGCGTACTCTCCCCGAATCGCCACACGGCGTCGCTCCCCTCCTATTTGCCTCTCGATAGCCCCCAGAGCAAAGTGACCAGTTGCGGTGGTCACGTATGTAGAAACGCTCCCCCGCATGGCTTTCTAACATCTTAGGAAAATCAGGCCATAATCTCAAAAAAGGATGGAGCCCTTAGATCGACCCATAGAGAGTGCCCTTACGGCGATTGATCATGCCAGTTCGGCTTATGCTGAATTGTTCAGGCAAGCCCGTCCGGTCTTGAGCCGATATCTGGTTATGCGCGGAGTGCGCCCCGATGATGCAGACGACTTAATCCAGGCTGGCTTTGCCAAAATATGGGAGCGGCGCAATCTTTTGGATTTTTCAACTACCGCAGAGTGGCTCGCTTACGCCAAGCGGGTCACGGACAGATTATTGATCGACAACTTTCGAAAACACAAGGGAGCTATCCTGGTAAATATTGAGGAGGTTACTGTCTCCTCGGAGGGCGAGGTTGAGTTCGTTGAAGCGATTAGCTCTTCTCTTGATAGAGCCACCGTTTCGTCGTCGGCAAACGCTTTATGGCTTGGCGAACCTCCGCAGATGTTTTCGGCGAGACTCACCCTGGCAAAGCTCCTTTGGGTAGACCAGTTGCCCATAGCCGATGTATGTGCTGTTGCCGGTCGTCTCCTGGGCACTTCAGTGGTGGAGGATGCGTTGGTCAATCTTGTTTCTCATCCGGCCGTCATTCGAACCATAGTTTTTGAGATACTTGCGCCAGAACCCCTGCTGCTGACCGCCTCACTTTGTGGGTGTTCCACAAATACAATGCACGAAGTCATCGCAAATCCTCGCGCCATAGGCGAGCTCTCTTTGGTCGAGGTCGTGCTCATTCTCTCAAAGGCATATTTCTATGAACATAATGCGGCCGCGGTTCGCAGAGTCTGTGACCAAATTTCTGAAGCGCAAGCGTTGGCATTGATTGATAGAATAGGTGGTCTTCTCCCGTTTGTTAATGCGGTGGGAGAATTACGCGACAATATTGGACAGGAGCACTTTACAAGAGCGCTTTCCGGTTCCGGTGTGTGGAAGCGCGTTGCCTTCCACTATGCTGGTTGCGGTCTTCCTCACGGCGATATCTATAAATGGATTGGGCCAGTCGCATCTTTGGTTGGATTCGCGCTAGAGCCGATGACTCTTCATGCCTGGATAAGTAACCGACGATTAATCAAGGAACTTGTCGTCTATATCAATAAAGAGAATTCAGAGTATTTATATGGCTGATCATCACCTCAATGCAGACCAAATTGCATTCCTAAGTGCTTTAGAATCTTGTGAGTCTAAGGGCAAGGGCCGCGAACTTACCTACGGAGAAATCTCAGACCTCGTGGATGGGAACTTGCCAGAAGCCATCCGGAACGCGCTTTTGCAAACGCTTTCTCAGAGCAAGGATAACCGCCTTGAACTTGCAAGGGCCATTCTAGAGGGCTCACGGACCACGAACTCTTTGCCCGCTAATCTCAGGACGTCTAGTTACGCCCTACCCGTAGAGTCTGCCATTATCGGTCGCACGAGGGAGATCAGCGAGATACGGTCTTTGCTCAATAACGAAGAGCGATATGTTAACCTCGTTGGCAGCAGCGGCATAGGCAAATCGAGGCTCGCTAGGGCAGTTGCGCGAAAGGGTGAGAGGAAGTATTCAGGTGTTTATTACTTTAGCGGCCAAGCCTGTCAGTCCGTTCGTGATCTGAGGTCGGCTATCGCACTAGCGCTGGGGTCGCCACTTCTTGACGATGGTTGTCCCGTGCCCGTCACCTTAAGAGCCCTCTTTATTATTGATGGCGCGATCAGGAAACCAGAACTTGCTGCGTTCTGCGAGCAGTTGATAGGTGGCACATTGCACCTTAGCATCATCTGCACGTCCAGAGTTTCCATTGGAGCCGGGAGGACCTATACCGTGAAACCCTTAGATTGCGATAGTTCGCCCGGTGATGAATCCGAATCGGTATCGCTCCTTATGAGCATTGCGCGTCAAGCCAGACAACGTGCTTTTGGCTTGGGAGCCGAGCAACTTGCGGTAGTAGCCAGGAGAGTCGGCGGAATTCCGCTCGCTCTAAGTCTGGCCGCTGGTTGCCTTGCAAGTCAGTCATTTGCAGATTTCGAGTCCGGGTTTAGCCGGGCCGCTCGCTCAGCCTTTGTTGTCTCAGATCGCTCAACAACCGAAATTCCCCTCAAGCAAATCCTCATGCATTCATTTTCTTCACTATCACAACATGAACGCAACGTGCTGCGGTGCGTTTCCGTCCTCGAAGGAGAGTTCTCTCTTGACGAAGCTGTTATCGTCGGCGCGCCCGTCAAAACATCACCAGAAGATATTGAGCACTTAGCTGGCCTCGGATTTATTGAGCAGTCAGAACCTGGCCATAAGCTGTTTAGAATTCATGACGCAATTTTGGAGTTTCTAACAAGGTCGGAGCGCTCAATTGATGAGATGCTTATCCAAAGTGAAGCGCAGTTGGCCCACTTTGGCCTTTTTGCAACCAGAGCCCAGGAACTCGGAGCACTGATGACCCAAGGCAAGTGGGACACAGGGGTTGGCGCGATCTTTAGCAATACCCCCAATTTTCGCAAAGCAACAAAATACGCAAGCAACCACGATGAGCCGGAGCAGATTGCAAAGCTCGCCGATGGCCTTGCCCGGACTTATCTTGAAGCAGGTTTTCTTAATGACTTTGAGGCACTCACAAGAATCGCCAGTATTTCTGCGCGCAAGTCCAGAAATATGGGCCTCCTTGCGAGAATGCTGGGACTTCAAGGAGCGCTTGCCTCCCGGAGGTCGCAAGCCCAGGAATGTGAGCGCCTTTGGCAGGAGCGCCTGGAAATTGGCAAGATTACGGGAGATGTGTTTACCGCTTGCGATGCGCTTACGGATCTGGCGTGGCATGCCTTTGAACAAAGCGAGTTGGACCAGTCCCTACTATATCTAAGCGAGGCCGAAGTTCTGGCCAAAAAGGCAATGGTTCCTGAGTTAGTGGCAACCGCCCAGGTGATAAGGGCCCGAATTAGTTATGCGATGGGTCAAACGGAATTGGCTACGCTTCATTTGCAAACGTGTGAGGAAACGATCAAAGGGTGTTCCAATCGCGACCTGCTGATGTTTGTATACCAAGCCTTAACCAGCGCATACGAAGAGGTGTCTAACGTTGCTATGGCTCAAAGATCGTGCCTGAAGCTCCTGAGTGAAGCCGCCGCCGGACATCGCGCCATTCTAATCGGTTGGGCACTTCGACGATTGGCACCGATGTTTGAGCAAAGTGGCCAGCTCGCGCTGGCCGGTCAAGGGCTTGTAGCTGCAGAAAAAGTCCACGGTGAGTACGACACGAAGCACCGCGATCTGGCTACGCTTGCGCTATCCAACTTTGAAAGCCGATTCGGCCAAGAGCTAGCAGTCGAACTCGCAGACGCGAAACTAGCTTCTTGGCCGACACTTGTTCAAACTATCCTGGACAAGGCATTCCGCCAACAGTCTCGCAATACAACTTGATGATAATAGTATCAAGCTGGCACACCAGGTCTTGCCCGGCTACGGATCCCTCAAGAATGGATCCTTGCGTGCCGTTACATGCCACCAGAATGGGGCATGATGGCGGGCACAGACCATCAGAGAGATTCTCAAAGTGCATCTTCACTTCTTGCGACGCTCCACCCCGGTGCGTGCCACGCGGGATCAGGGTGACCGAACTCAGGTCAATTGGGGTGAGGGAGCCGTCTTCGCTGATCGCTTTAGCCGACCGTGGAAGCGCGCCACCTGCGTTCATTACCCAGCCCAAGAAGCCCAGCTCATCATTGGCCGTTGCTGACATCAATGTCGCTAGGAAGGCGCTGTCTGAGCCCAGTTCGACGTGAACGAAAATCTTGCCTTCGTCTTCTATAACAAAGAGTTCAACTTCCGTGGCGCTACGTATCTTAAGCAAAGCGGCGTCTAGTGAGTCCCAGAAGCCGGACCCCGAAGAGAGCCCCAAGCCTTCATTAAATCGCTCTGCGGCACTCTCGTGGCCGGTAACGATGATCATTGATGTCCCAGAAATCCCCGTGAAGAGTAAGTCACCGTCGCCGTCACCGGGCCTGGTCGCGAACTGAACGAAATATGTCTTCGTCGCGGAGCGTGCGCGGTTGCCGATATTGGCGGTAACCCAGGCACCGGGGTCGGTAAAAAGCGAAGTTAGGTCTTCGGGATTGGCACTATAAAGCCAAAGAGTTTCATCTCCAGCCATGGTTATGAGTCGGGGGTTTTGTTTCATAGTCTTATTAGGCCGCGAAATACACACCGGCCTCAGGACTGCTAAACGGATTTCACCGCAACGATCTAACAGCAATCAATGACTTCCTGGGCAAAGTTTGTTGATTTCGCGCCTGCGAAGGGTTGCCAGTTTGCCGCAACGATCAGATTTTTGCGTAGAGGCTGAGTCCATATTTAATGTGCCTCCAATGGCCTTGCCGCGATAAAGCGGCGGTGTCCATGCACCTTGGAGGTGAGAATGTCACTATTTGATGATCAGTTGGGGCTTGCCCAATCCGCGGTCAATCCTTGTCAATCCAGGCGTCCGAACCCGCCTCGGCGCACGGCCAGGTTCGAAGACGAACCGGGTTACTACGAACCGGCGGGCTTGTGGCTTTACGGCAACGCACGGTTGGTCGATGGGCCACTAGGTTATGTCAGCTCCGCTTGCGGACCGTTCCTTCATAGTCCTCGTGAGCTCGACGAAATTGAGCGTCAAGCTGAAGCAATCGTGCTTGAAGGAAAGGTTTTGGTCTGCGGCTTTCACAATCCCGCCCATCAGCGCGCGGCCATCGTTCCACTTCGCTGGGGATCACCGCGCATTATCGTTTGTTCTGGTGGATTCCGGCATCACCTTGGACCGGAGCTCGACCAAGAGCCCTTTATGGCGGCTCGGCTTTGGCGATACCAATGGGATCACACCTGTGATCTGGCTGTGTCCCGGCGAGCGCCGGACAAACAGCCGACGTTTGGCTTGTTTAACCCCACCGTTGATCGCCTTATCGCAAGGTTAGCCAATGGTCAGTGCGCGGGGGCCCTCTTTGACCCTCAACCATGACAATTTCAACCGAGCCTTGCTTATGAGTAAGGCTCTCTTTTTTGCGATGCTTTCCTTTGCGCCGAGTAACCAGATCGCTGCATTGGTCTCTCCAGGTAGTTGCTTTTGCGTTAAACGCCCACGTAGGCCGGGCGTCAAAGTGCTTGTCGCATCTTTTGCCAACTCTCCGAGCGCCCCTCTTCTCGCTCAATAAAGTCAAGCACCCACTTAATCGTTCCTTGATCACCAACCTGCCGAGCTGCATCAAAGAGTGAGAACGCACTTGGCCTAAACTCGGGCGCACACTCAATCGCTTTCATGTACCAGTTGCGCGCTGAGTTGTAATCCCCGCGCTGAAGCTCAACTCCCGCTAGGTTGTGCATGGTCTTGTAACCAGTCAAGCCCCGGTCAATGCTTGAGTAATGGCCGCTCACGTCTGAGTGAATTGTCTGCTCGTAGTGATGCTTGGCCTCATCTAGTTCACCTAGATCTGCTGCCACCCTGCCCAGGTGAAAGTGTAGTTCGGTGTCACCGGGGCAGTGGCCCAGTCCCTCTCTCCACACAACCCTGGCCTCTTCAATCTTTAAGAGCTTAGCCAAAGACATACCAAGGAGCGCATAAGTTTTCCGCACATGTGACTCACCCTTGTCTGAGTGGTAAAGCGACTTCTCCAGCCACCGTACGGCTTCCTCGTGCCGATCTGTATAGTGCGCGGTCATGCCAAGGTTAAACAAAACAAACGGATGCTGCGGACGCTTGGCCAGATCAAGTTTCAGCAGTTTTTCATCTCGATCACGCTTGCGGGCTTGGCCCTCATCCGACGTGTCGTACCCAGAATGAACAACATAAGCGTTTAGCCGGGCGACCTGTGACTTCTCACCCGCCAGGGAGCGAAGCGAGCCCAATATCTGCTCGTGAATGTGACCCTCAAACCCGACTCCCTTTAGATTTCGGAACAGCTTCACGTGATCAACTTGAACGCCGCCGTGCGGTCCCTCATCGGCAAACCTAACGGGAACCACAAAACCACAAACATCCTTCGGAGCCCCCAACGCGGCCCGTACAATCTCCTCTCCCGATGCCATCGGGAGCGTGTCATCGGCATCCAGCCAGAAAATCCATTTACCCTTGGCGTGTTTCAACGATTCGTTACGAGCCTCGCTAAAGCTGTCGGTCCAGGGAAAAGATACAACTCTCGCTCCAAAACCTTCTGCAATCGCCACTGTGCTATCGGTTGAGCCGGTATCAACGACTATTGTCTCTTTGAAGAAGGGCATCGCCGAACGCAAACAATCCGCTAACACCCGTTCTTCGTTCTTCACGATCATGCAAAGTGAGATATCGGCGTCTTTAGCTAGCTTGGCTATTTCCGCCATCCTCTTTTCCGGCTTTAACCTCGCCTCAAAGCGAATTGGCTCCGCTTGCATACCCGAAAGCCCACTGGCGTATCCACTCTCAATGTCCGTTGCCCACTTGCGCTGAAACCTCACCTGGTTCAGGGCTAGTAGCGAAGGGGGATCGGCAATGATCCGCTGAATTGTCTTAGAGCCGCCGTGATGAATAAAGGCTTTACCCGAGATCACCAGCCGATACCCCGCTCTACGCAGGCGGTAGCAAAGGTCGTTATCTTCAAACATCCCCAGTCCAAAGCTCTCATCAAATGCTCCAACTTCCATAACGGCCGAGCGCCGTACCGCCAGACAGAACCCAACTAGCATATCTGTCTCTCGATCCTCGCCCGATCCATTGGCAAAGTCGAGGGCAAACAAATCCATGGTATCCATTGAGGTGTAGGTCGAAGGCGTCTGTTGCTGGTGCCCACAGCGGTTCGAAAGTGGCCCTGCCGCCGCCACCGTCCCGCTACTCACTAGTGACCCAATGAGATGAGTCAAGCCAACTCTTGGCACGACGGTGTCACTGTTAAGGAAAAGGACAACTTCACCCGCCGCTTCTTGATAACCTCGGTTAGAAGCGTGGGCAAAGCCTCTGTTCTCCCCCAGCCGAATCATGCGGCCCCCGGGGAGCCGCTTCAAGAGTTGCTCTGCTTCTTTATCCGCCCCATCCTCCGAACCGTTGTCCACGACGATGACCTCATGGAGTAGGCTAAAGCACCCAACCAAGCTGTTTAGACAATCGGTGATATCCTCGGGGCCGCCACAGAGAGGAATGACCACACTAATCGTCGGCCAACCTGTCGGAACTGCGCCATCAGCAATAACTTCAGGCGAGTATCCCGCTGCTTCCAAAGCGCAAGGCAACTCAATGTGCTCAACGAACGCATACGCCTGCGGATGCGTCGGATGCAGGTTCGCGAGTCGCTTCTCCCGGTCCCAACCCTTCCAAATATGCTCCCACCAATCCGGTACCACTTCATCCCGGTGCGACCAACTCGTAACCTTGCGCGCAATCCGCTCATCGCTACCGGCATAGGAGAGGTGATGAACGATCCCATAAGAGCCATTAAGCAGGAGAGACCTCCCGCCCCCAAAGTTGCGCAACCCCAATAGCTCAATCCGGTCAAGCCGCAAGAGCATGCACGGCGTAAACCCTTCCCGGGGCCGCACAACATGGTAGGGGTCCTTCCAATAAGTGTCCCATTCGACATAAACCCGGTCCGCCAAGTCCTCTTTCGCAATCTTTAAAAGCGTTTCTAGAAGCGCCGGTTCAATAACCTCATCACCATCAGGAATGAGGGCATGCGTAAAGCCATCCTTTGTTAGTTGTGAAAAAGCCGCCACCCGATGGTCATGTTCACTAGTCCAGTCACCGGTAACAACCTTACATTTCGCCTCTTTTGCGATGAGCTGAGCTTCCTTCCAGTTACCCGCCTGCCCCGCCCAGGGAACCTTAGATACAAACACGTACCGATCTGGCACAGATTCAAACGAACTTAGAGTAGAAGCAAGGTGCTCGGTATCATCATGTACACACAGGGCTACGGCGACGTTGGTGGTCTGATCCATACCAATAGAGAACGCGTTTTTTAGAGAAATCGTTCGCCACTGCAGGTTCAAATCGCAATCAAATCGAAAAGTTTTCCACAATTCATCAACATTTTTTCAATTCTTGCGAACGATTCCCGCTCGTTATGCGTTCAGTGTTGTAGAGGTTAAGAGAACAGGACGATGATAAGTGCCATAGCCGCCGGTCACATCCACTCCCCGCGCAATGTGGGACCTTTAGAAGGTGCCACCCATTACGGTCAATCTGGCATCCCCGGTGAAGGCCCCTACATCCAACTCTGGTTCATATTAAGCCCAATCCCTCTCCTCTCAGGAGAGGGCAGTGAGAGAAGCGAACTGGGGAGAGGTTCCCCACCGCAAAGCAACGCCCTGCGCATCGAGGATGCCGCCTACCGCTCGAACGGCTGTTTCGCCAGTATCGCCAGTGCCAGCGTGGTCGCCGAGATGCTCAAGGGCCGAACCGTCGAGCAAGCCCTCAGCCTCGAACCCCAAGATGTCAACGCCCTCTGCGGTGGCCTGCCCGAAGGTAAAGGCTACTGTGCCGAAATGGCGATTGAAGCGATCCGAAACGCATTACTCCCTCTCCTTGTTGCAGGAGAGGGCTGTGAGCAAAGCGAACTGGGGAGAGGTGCCCCTCCGCCCATCTAAGCGCAAACTGTAGTCGCACCTTGCGGAGCAACGTGCGACCCCAAACCCCGAACCCCCGAACGCGAAAGCACCGAACTACCCCAGAAACAAGGAAATAACAAGAATGAGTGATAGAACCGCATATGCAACCAGCTCCTGTGCCGTCCCGATTAAGCCTCGTCGCAAGCCCGACATAGGTCCCGGAGGACCAGGCAAAGGCGATGATTGCCCGGGCTGTGGCAATCCGACCGGCGGATGCTCGTTCGTATCTCAGAGAGGCTTGCCGAATCCGCTTGATCCGACCATTCAGAACAACAAGCCAGTTGCGCAGCCCCTTTGCGTTCCCATATGAGCCCGTCCAAGAAGTCCACTAGTCCAACCGAACCCACCGAACGCGAAACACGAACCACCCACCGAACGCACGGAAAAGAAATGATTAACCTACCCACCATCGAAAGACTCCGACCCAGCGGCCCCGCCGTGCATGGCGGTAGCCCGTATCCTACGGAGGCGCAGAATCCGTATCACCCCACTCCCGATATGCAAACGGGTGAGCTCTTCTTTGACCCCGAGATCTCCCTCTTTGCTAAGGGATTTAATGTTGAGATTTCGCTCTTCTACTCCAGCTATATCTCCACCCAAACCGAGTTCGGCGTCGGTCGCTCGGCTAGCACCCGGGCATATGTAGATACAGTCACCGGTGCCCCCGTCATTACACGCGGCGATTGGTCCGAGCAGTATTACTTCGCTGTTGGCACTTCGGGCGGAATCACCACCTACCTCAGCTCCACCAACACCGGCAACATGACCACGCTGAGCTTCGAGGTTGCTACCAGCGAGTTCACCGAATACTTTGCCGATGGTTATAAGCTCATCTACAAAAACCAAACCGGCGCGGGCACCAAGAGCGAGCTTGCCCGAATCCAAGACCCGAACGGCGTCAAGCAAACCTACACCTATGGCTCCGGCGTCGAAGCCGGCCTGCTCAAGAGCATCACGGTCCCCGGTGGCAACCTTGTCACCTTTACCTACACCACCGGTCCCACTGTCAGCCTGGTTAACGAAGTGAAAGACTGGAGCAACCGCCGCTGGACCATGCAGTACGACGCCGTCGGCTTCCTCACCACTTACATGAGCCCGCTGGGCTGCATCACCAAGTATGGCTACAGCCTCGCCGGAGCCGGTGCGGGTAACACCATGATCCACACCATCGAGGATCCGCGCGGTTTTGTTACCACCTATATGTATGACACCAGCCGCCGCGTTGTCAGCATGGCTGCTGGTTCCGCGGTTTGGACCTACGCCTTCACCGCCGATATGGCGATGGTGAACAAGAACATCACCACCAGCCCATCCGGTGCCCTCACCACCTATATGTTCGATGCCAGCGGCAACCTCGCCAGCGTCGCCTGGGCGGTGGGTTATGTTTCAACTTACACCTATAACACCAACAAGCTCCTCGTAAAAGAAGAGATTCCTTCCGGAACCACCATGAGCGTGGCTTACACTACTCTCACCGCCGCCGGAATCTGGCTCATGACCAAGAGCGACGACCCGCTGGGGAACCGCACCACCATGGCCTACGATTCTTCGGGGAACCTCACCACCCTTACTCAGGCCAACGGTGCGGCCAGCACCTACGGATACGCCACCCCCAGCAACCACCTGCGCACCCGCAGCACCGATCCGCTGGGCCGGGTAACCAGCATGGCTTACAACGGCGATGGCCTCATCGTGAGCATCACCGACCCGCGCGGGCTCATCACTACCCTGAACTACGACAGCGTCGGCAACGTCGTGAGCCTACAAAACAGCGATACCGGCGTGGTGACCTACACCTTCGATAGCCTGAACCGGCTGGAAACCATGACCGATCCGCTGGGGCGCAAGACCACTTACGCATACGATAACGGCGATAACATCACCGCCATCACCAACCCCCTGGGACAGAAGACGACCCAAATCTACGATGGATGCCTTCTCCAAGCTGTGGTAGACCCGCTTGGCAACCGAACCACCTACACCTACAACCGTTTCCAAAGAGTCGCCACCATCAAAGATGCGCTGGGCAACGTCACCACCAACACCTACGATATCGAAGGGTACTTGGTGAGCGTCACCGACGCCCTGAACAACACCAGCCAAGTCATCTATAACGCCGCTAAACAAAAGCTCGCCGACGTAGATGCCCTGGGCAATCGCACCACCTACGGTTACGACACCAGCAACCGCCTCGCCACCGTGATGGATGCCCGAAACAACATCAGCACCAACATCTACAACGCCCGCGACCTCATCGCGACGCAAGACGCGCTTGGCAATCTCACGACTTATGCGTTTGACAGCGTGGGACGAAGGGTTTCCGTTGTGAATGCGCTTGGCTTCATCACAACCACCAACTACGATCTTGCCGGACAGGTTGTAACGACCATTGACGCGCTTTTGAATATCACGAGCTACCAATACGACCTTGCCGGGAACCAGACGACGATGACGGACGCTTTAGGAAGATTCCACACCAATGTATATTCCAGCAACTCTAACCGCCTGAGCGCCGTAGTTAATCCTATGGGAGGGCGTACGACCTACACCACCGACATCGCCGGTCAACAAGTAAGCATCACAGATGCGAGGAGCAACCTCATGGCTCAGATGGGCTACGATAGCGCCGGGCGGCAGATTTGGATCAAGAACGCGCTGGGCAACATCACCACCACCGCTTATGACGCAGCGGGAAGAACGGCGACGATCATTGACCCAAACGGCAACATCAAGACCACGACTTACGATGCCGTAAACCGCCTGGTAAGCGTCCTGTACAACGATGCGACTCGTGTAACTAATGCTTACGACGTCGTCGGGCACCTAACCACGATGCAGGATTCCACTGGAACCACGACCTACGCGTTCGACGCCAACGGTCGCCAAACTGGCAAAACCGATCCGGGTTCACTTGTTCAAGCGTACACCTGGGATGCCGTAGGGAACCGAACGGTTCTCGTTGATCCCGATGCTGGTAGGTTCACCTCAACTTACGATGCCCGCAACATGATCGTGAGCCTCATCAATCCGAACGGTAAAGTATCAACTTTGCAATACGATGCGATCGGGCAGAAAACGACCTTCATTGATGCCAGCGGAATCACCCGCAAGTATGAGTTTGACAAGGTGGGCCGAATGACGACCCAGGTAAGCGTGAAAGCGGGAGTAAACATCGCCACGATTGTGGATACCTACGACGCGGTAGGTAGGAAGACGGTTCAGAAGGTGGGAACGACCCCAACCACTTACAGCTACGACAACGCCGATAGATTGACCGGTCAGCAAACCTCTGGTGCCTTTGCCACCTTCACGATGGACAATGTTGGGAACATAACCGTCAAGACCCAACAAGGTACAAGCCCGCTCACAATGGTTTATGACGCGGCGGATAGGATCACGACGATGCAGCAAGCGACGGTGAGAACGACTTACACGCACGACAGCAATGGAAACATGACCGTTGAGCAGGTAAGCGCCACCCGAACGACTTACGCATTCGACAAAGAGAACAGGCTGACTTCGGTCAACACGAACGGAACCCGTTCGACTTCAACCTACTCCGGCGACGGACTAAGAAGAACCCTTCACCAGGGCGGAGTAAAATCCACCATGGTCTGGGACGGCAGTAGCTACCTTCAGGAGCGATCATAAGATGCCAACAACTACTTACACCACAATAGACGGCCAAATCGTCTCAGAGAACAGGGCCGGAACGCAAAAGTTCTACGGCCCCGATCCTTTGGGCTCAGTCGTCACGATCTACGATACGACTGGAACGGTGACGGATACCTTCACCTATTGGCCGTACGGGGAGATTAGAACTTCAACGGGCTCAACGGCTACCCCCTTCAAGTTCTGCGGAACTTGGGGTTATTACTCGGATGCAACGGGAAGGCTGTATGTCAGAGCGAGATTCTATCGGGATAAGTTCGCACGATGGCAAACCGTTGACCCATTGTGGCCCTCCGAACAGTCTTACGGCTATGTTGCTGGGCTGCCCGTTAACTTCAGCGATCCTAGCGGTCAAATCGCTCCAATTCTGTTGCTTGCGTTTGGTTTGGTACTAGGTGGCGGAACAGCGATCCAAATGGATCGTTGTTCCAATTGTCGCCCTTTGTCGCTGGAAGAAGAAGCGCAGGTCGGCGCATGCATGGCTTGGGCAAAGAAGTGTGGTATAGATATCTTCGGTGACATCGATGGGTTTGACAGTTGCAAGGGAGATCTCGGAGATGCAAATGCGGTGGCAGAAGGTTCAATTACTGGCAAATGTACTATTCATTTGAACAGAAAGCGTTGGCGCGATCGGTGGCACCAACTGCCAGTTGATAACTGCACCACGCTGATCCACGAAGCGCTACATTGCAAGTGCGGTTATTACCCGGGCGATAACTGTCGTCATCAAGCGATTGAAGACTGGGCGCATTACCTTTCACACAACTGTAAAAAGAAAGGCAAGGCGACCGTTCCTCCAAACATATGTGAGAAGATAAAGAAGTGTGAGGGTCCTCCGGGCTGGTGAGGCAAGTCTCCCAGATTACGGTTTGGTGTGTTCTACTCGGGGCTATTTTGCTGATATTCCTTGGACGTACGGTTTACTATAGTTGGGATTGGGAGCCATTTCCGCATAATGGGGAATTTCGGCTGGCGCTTGAGCAGGTCTATGATGCCGCTTTGTCCCGCTCAAAGGATAGGCCAAGCCTGGAGCGGCTAATCAGTGAAGGAAAGTTACGCCCTTATCACCTGATCGACGATAGATTGAGCAAGAAAGTCTACTTAACATGGGAACCCCAAGGTTTGCCTATTGTTAGGGCTGAACGCATCACAAGCCAAAGTAGGCTCATGGGAGTTCAGCATCGTTTTGTTAAATACACGCTCACGTATTCATCAAGAGGTTTCAAAGTTGAAAAGCAAGTCCTAGCTTCACCACAGCCTTCGCTAAACAGCAACTAACAAATTCAGGAGCGATTCGATGAGATGCCAACGACAACTTACACAACTATAGACGGACAGATTGTCTCAGAGAACAGAGCCGGGACGCAGAAGTTCTACGGCCCCGATCCTCTCGGCTCAGTCGTCACAATTTACGATACGACGGGGACGGTGACCGATACGTTTGTTTATTGGCCCTATGGGGAGATTAGAACTTCAACGGGGTCAACGGCCACCCCCTTCAAGTTCTGTGGAACTTGGGGCTACTACTCGGATGCGACGGGCAGGTTGTACGTAAGAGCAAGGTTCTATCGAGACAAAATCGCAAGATGGCAAACCGTGGATCTAGTATGGCCGAAGCTTAAACCCTATGCGTACCCTTCTTCGCCAGTGAGGGTGTCGGACCCAACGGGGATGAGGCCAAAAACGTCATGCTTGAAATCGGGGCTGGAGTGTGATAAGGACTGTTGTGACAACAATCCTGATCCTTGGGGTCTAAATCCAGAAGCTGGCCTGCTGTGTTGCGGTGGCCAAGCTTGTATATGCATTTACAGGGTTCCGCCATACTCCGATTTCATGCAGATTCGAGAATGCATTTGCCAGCATGAAAGGGACCACTTTGCAGACGTAAAGCCTTGCGGCTGCGGCGAGGTAGACGCTCCTGACGTCATTGATCCTGGGCCTTGGAATGAGTGCCGAGCCTATCAAGTTGGGATTATCTGTTTGCACGATTGCTTTGAATCTGAAGTGGGTAACGTAAGGATTCAGTGCTATGCTATGATGGTCGACCACTGTCGACGGGCGAGTGGTCACTGCGGTCTTGCTGGTATGTTGCCAATGCCTCCGCCAGCCGGTAAAATTTGCGAAGGTTTTATTTGAGAAGATATCCGAGGCTATCCTATGTTAAGTACATGCATTTTTCTAATAGCTGATCAAGTGGTTTTGCCTTTCAACCGTCACCCAAGTTACGATGCTTCTCCTCCGAGCGCAGTTGTGACTCGAAGTGAATTTTGTCATTCCGCGTTTCAGCTATTGAACTCTGTGCTGCGACCTGCGCTTGAATATAGGATGACCATTGACCATAACAAGGGCACTTTCAAGCTTCTGGTCGAGTTAAGGGCTGGCGAACATCCCTCCGGATATCGGCTTTTTGCAGCGGTGGAAACAGAATCAGCTACGCCTCTTGGCACGATTTTCAAAGCCAGGTTACCTAAATCTACCGTTGATCAAGCGCAAACAGATAACTCTCTTATTCAGGGTGATGCCCTTGGAACTGCAAGCTTGTGGCTCTTGGATAGGGCTGAAATCAACCAGTGGTATATTTCATATCGGTCCAGTCTGTCATATTTCAAAAATACATCTTTACACTTGGAAGGTAAGACCGTTGACAAGTCAAATTGCTCTGTCGTTGTGACTGTAATCCCAGGAGCCTACCAACTGGGGACTGATTCAACGTTGTTTCTGGACTCGAAGGGAAGAATCTTGGGCGTCGTCTCAGGAATGTGATGTTGCGGTGAACGCCTGCTTCTCTCAAGCCGAGGTGGCAACGAGCATTGATCCGCTTCTTAAGCGCACTACTTACTCGCACGACGCGGTTGGAAACACCGTAACCGTGATAGATGCCAGAGGAAATGTAACAACAAGCGTCTATGACGCCGTCAATAGATTACAGGCAAGCGTGGATCAACTTGGGACCCGAACGACTTATACCTTCGACGCAGGCCACCATAACTGACCTCAGTCGGCGAACACACAACCATCGCGCTTAGACAAACTATCTCACTTTGCGCGTGGCCACGAGTAAACTACAAATGCAGGGTTCCCCTATTGAGAACATTTCTACATTCAGGTAAGTGTGGCGACGTCATCTACTCGCTGCCAACAGTAAGAGCCTTAAGCGGTGGACACCTCTACTTGAACCCTGATCAGAAGTTTGGGCAGCCCGAAATCCTCTGCTTGAAGCCGCTTCTTGAGGCTCAGGAATATGTTTCAGGAGTCTCGATTTGGCAAAACGAACCGGTCCGCCACTCCCTGGATGAGTTCCGCAACACAAAAATCCCAGCACGAACAAATATCGCCGATGCGCACCTCTCCTCCCAGAATGTCCCTCAAGAAGAAAGAGACCGAGCATGGTTGAGCGTGCCACAACCGCAATCACATGGCCGCGTCGTGTTCGCAAGAAGCACCACCCGCTTTGATTTACCTGGCTTTTGGCAGATTGCTCGAGACCGGTTTCCTAATGCTGTTTTTGTCGGAACACCGGAGGAGCACGACGTCATAACTGCAATTGTCGGCCGAATTGAGTTTCATCAAACGGCAGATTTCCTTGAGCTTGCTGAGTTTCTGTCTGGAGCTCAATGTTTTGTGGGTAATCAGAGTGCACCGTTCGCCATTGCCGAAGGACTCAAAATTCCGGTCATTCAAGAAGTTGACACCTGGTGCCCGAACTGCGTGTTCACTCGGCCTGGCGCCTTTTACGTCAGCAGTCCGAGAACCCTGAACACCTTTGCGACCGCGAAGGAGCTTCCAGGCAACGGTCAAGAGATCGGAATAGCTTCGAGTGTAATCCCTGAGCCTGGTTCCCATGTAGGGCGACTTGGCCCAGCCACCTTAGCCGGAAGCTCAGTCATCGTGGTTACCTACAACTCCAAGAGCACGATTGAGGCATGTCTCCAATCTGTCTTGGCGACTCTTGGCCCTCATGATGAGTTGATCGTAGTGGATAACGACTCCACCGACGGCACAAAGCAGTGGTTGACCGACTTCAATCACTCGAATCGAATGACGGTAGTGCTTAGCGAGCGAAACCTAGGGTTCTCGGCGGCTTGCAATCGGGGCGCGCTTCTGACCAAGGGACAGTACATCACGTTTCTCAACCCTGACACCGAGGTCAATCCGGGATGGTTGCAGGGCTTAGCCGCTCGATTCATCGATCCTGAGGTCTCGGCGGTAGGTCCAGTTTGCGATCATGTGGCCGGCTTTCAGTTTATAGGATTTCACCTTGATCCTAACAATCAGACAAGGCACAAAGGCGCAACTGGCCCAACAGGTAGCGCTACGCCATCCGGGTCGGTCGGTCGAGACTAAGTTGCTAATCGGGTTTTGTGTAATGGCACGGCGTGCTGATCTTGATCGTTTCGGCCTATTCGATGAGGAGATGATTCTAGGCTCGGAGGACTTAGAGCTATCCTGGCGGTTGCGCTGTTTTGGTCGGAGGCTGCTTATCGCTAAGGATGTTTTTGTTCATCACGCGGGGGGAAAGAGCTTCGCGAGTTTGCCGAGCCAAGCCGTTCAGAACATGCTCACCCAAAGCTCGCAGGCACTGGTTCGAAAACTGCATCGCTGCTACCCAAAAGGAGCCCAGGTCACCGCTTTGGAACTCTGGGACGTAGACTTTTTGCCATGTGAGTCAGATAGCCCATTCGCACTGCCAAAGATGTGATAGACTCGTGTTTCGGTGTCCAGTCTGAGCTCTGTTTTCCTTCGACCCTTTGTCGAAACTTACAACATTAAGGTGTTTGTTGAGACCGGTTGTTTTCGCGGGGATGGTATCGCTGCGGCCCTAGATTCTGGCATAAGCACCGTATTCTCCTGCGATCTTGATATTAATATGGTGGAGCAAGTGAGGGGCCGGTTTCATGGCCATCCGGCTGTTGAGATCTATCACGGCGACTCGTTAACGTTTTTGAAACACGTCCTAGCCAATCCGGTGGGACCAATCTTGTTTTGGCTTGACGCCCACTACCCGGCGTTCTTTGATATGCCAACCTTAGAGGGGCCGCAAACCCGTTTTCCGGTCCGGGAGGAACTAGCCCTCATTTCAGAGCTTAGAGATGATGGTGCTACGGCTGATGTCATCCTAATTGACGATATGCGGGTCATCCGTTCTGTGGACAACCCGCGTTGGAGGGAGGGAGAAGTCTCCGACTATTTTCGCATTGACGATCTTACGATTGAGGAGCTTGCAACTCCATTGAAGGGTTCTCATGATGCGATCGTGTCCTTAGATCAGGAGGGGATTATGATCATGACTCCCAAAAAACTTGTCATGGTGGATCGGAGTTGAACTTCGCTCGATCCCTTGAAGCGGTGTTTGGCCCCGCACATGTTGAGTCTTCGATTCACCCACATTCTCCGGCAGAGCGAGCTCATTTGTTTCGGTCGTTTGATGGGGGTAGCACCGAGCTTGAAGTCTTGAACTTCCTTAACGCGTTAGTCATTCTCTTGAAGCCCGAGAACGTGCTGGAAACGGGATGTGGGCAAGGATTCGGAACGATTGCCCTTGCGGCTGGATTGGCTGACAACGGTCTTGGCACGCTCCAATCCGTTGAGTTTGATCCGGCAACTGTTCACAGGGCCTTGGCACACCTGGAGCAATACGATCCAAAGCTGCTCTCTATCGTGAAAATCCACCCGGGTCAGTCGATGGACTTCCTCAGAGCCTGGGAGGGGCCACCCTTTGATTTTGCCTTCTTTGATAGCGATTTGCAGGTTCGGCACTTAGAATTTGAATTGTTGAGGTCTAAAGGGAAACTAACTGAGCATGCAACGTGTCTATTCCACGACACCTCCCGCCATCGCGGCGAATACTTCCATGATTACAACCCCGCGATGATCGCCGCCCTTGATAAGGCAGCCGCGCCGCATCAACGGTTTGAAAGCAACTACTCCCGTGGTATCCGTATGATTCGCCTCTGATGAGTTTGCTCGGTTAATCCCAATGCTTGGGTTAAGCAAGAGGACGCAATAGGAAGGCACCCTCACCTGGGACATGATCGGTCAGTGTGGTTCGATAAATCTGCATTCGCGGACTGTAGATGCGGAAACATTTGCCAAGTATTGATCAAATGGGACTAACTCGGCTCGTTCTGTTGGCGAGGCATATACTTAGTAGCTTGGTGGCTTTAACCCAAACTCCAGCTTGACCCCGCAACTCCGTATGCCCACTTTTGCGGATCCGTCAATGCATCTCGACTCCATACTAGCACGTGAGGCATAAGTGCCGCCCTAAGGTGAAGTAGACTCCAAAGAATGACTCAGTGTCCGATTTTTCTCGACCACCACTCGACAACACCCGTGGATCCTCGCGTTGCGGACTTGGTGTACTCGGCAATGGTAGAGGATTTCGGCAACCCCAACAGCGGAGAGCACGTGTTCGGCTGCCGTGCGATGTCGAGGGTGGAAGTAGCACGACGGCAGGTCGCTTCTCTCGGACATTGCGATGAGGAGTCCGTTCTCTTCACGTCAAGTTCGACTGAAGCATTTTGGTTGGCCCTTTCTCACTTTGCTAACGCTGCTAGCAATGCCGGAAAGCAACTCCAGCTCGCACTTTCTGAAGTAGAGCATCCCGCCGTGATACGCGCAGTTCGTCAATTGGGGGCCGAACGGCGCGCGAGCATTCGATGGCTCCCGGTTGACAAAACGGGACGGTTACTCGAAGAAGGGTTGCTAGAGGTTGCTGAGTGGGCGGACCTACTTTGCGTCCAGTCTGCAAACAACGAGGTTGGCACAATCAACGACATCAATCGGATTGAGCAGATAGTGGCAAGTTCGCGTTCAATCCTCCTGGTTGATGCGTCGCAGTCGGCTGGATATTTGCCCATCGACTTGAACTTAGACCGATCTTTGGCTGTGATTTCTTCCCACAAAATGTATGGGCCACGGGGCGCCGCCGCCATTGTTGGTAGCCAGATTTCCAGGCGGCGCGCCTCATACGGCGGACACCTTGGAACGCCAAACGTGCCAGCGATCGCCGGATTTGGCTTGGCGTGTCGGATAGCGCTGGAGGAGATGGCCGCACATGCGGTAACCCTAAGGAACAGCCGAGACCTGCTGCAGAAAAGCCTCTTGTCCCTTCTCCCGGACATCGTGATTAATGGAGATCAAGCTCATCGGCTTGACTTCAGCCTGCACATTTCGATTCCAGGTGTCCCAAATGACGCTATCCTCGCGCGATTGTACGGGAAGCTTGCGATTTCTACGGGCTCGGCATGTTCCCAAGGCGTCGATGAGCCTTCGCACGTCTTGAAGGCAATGGGAATGCCCATCGAACTCATGCAAAACTCATTAAGAATCGGAGTCGGGCGCTTCACTACAACCGACGAAATCCACTCAGCCTCGAACCTGATTGCAGACGCGGTCACGCAAATCCGCTCATCAATGGGTTGTACAAAGTGACCGCGCTTGCAGCGGAGCCGATCTCCTCTAAACGGCCGGGATACCGCTTTTCGGGCCATGAAACTTTTGCCTGCCGATTTGCATGGTTACCGAAAGCATGCGCCTTGATTCAGTCAGATCAGGGCGTTCTTAGCCGTGACGACGACTCAATGGTTGCATTGGGGCTGGGCAAGAACATGGTCAAGTCACTGAGGTTTTGGCTGTCTGCCACCGGAATCGCTACTCAAAATAATGGCCTGTTTGAGTTGACCCACTTTGGAGATTTGATATTCGGCGATGCCGGCCGCGACCCTTATTTGGAAAATGAATTGACGCCATGGTTGCTTCACTGGAAGCTTTCCGCACAGCGGACTTCACCACTTTTTGCCTGGCACTTCATTTTCAATTGTTGGCCGTACCCAGAGTTTAGCCGGGCGGAGATCCTTGAAGGAATGAGACGTGAAAGTCGCTCTCTTGATTACTCGCACTCGGATGTCACCCTGAGTCAGCACCTAGACGTCTTTTTCCACACGTATCTACCGCCTAACGCGGGGAGCGTTGAAGATTCACTTGATTGCCCGCTATCACAACTCCAACTACTCAAAACGATTGGTCAGCGATCAAATCACGCCGGGCGAAGCGAAGTCACATATGGGTTCAACCGTTTTGACCGACGCAGCTTCAAAGAAGCTTTCCTAGCATTCGCAATCACGGATTACTGGCAGACGTGGCACACCACCGAGTCAACTTTGACTCTTATGGACCTCGCCCAGGGAGAGAACTCTCCGGGCAGGGTCCTTAGAATGAATGAGTCCGAGATAAGGGAGGCTGTCGACGCAATAGCCGGTACAGACCTTCCGCCATTCACCGTGGGAATGTCCTCAATCCAATACACGCTGAATCGGCGACCGTGGTCCCAGGATTCCCTGTTGGAGCGTGTATATGCCTAGAGCTTCTCCGGTTAGCGCAGATCGAACGGTTCAAGACTTGGTCCGTGTGGCATCCCGATTCCTTAGGTCGACACATCTCGAACGGGATTTTAGGGACCCAGATGCGTTGGTCGGTTATGTGGCGACGCCATCCGTACTGGAAGCAATCCAACGTGTCATGAGTGGCATGGTCGAGAACTCCGGAAGACGAGCCTGGCGGATCACGGGGGACTATGGCGTTGGCAAGTCTTCATTTGCTCTGGTCCTAGCTCAGCTGCTTGCCGGGCTCCCGGTCGCCGGCGCTGAGCTTAAATCAGTGCTTGAGAGTGTTTGCCCGAAGCGGACCCCCGAGCATGTCCCAATCCTCATAACGGGGTCACGCGAGCGGCTGACGGTTTCTCTCGCTAATGGAATTTCCGATGCAGTAGATGCGGGGGTTATTGCCTGTGAAGCAACTAGTGCACGCCTGAAAGGGCTGGCAGTGAAAGCGGCGCTGTCAGGTTCACACCGGGACGTCGAGAATGTGGTCGAGTGTCTAAGGTCATATGCTAGTGCACGCGAGATGGGCGTTTGCTTGATCATTGACGAACTCGGAAAAGCACTGGAGCATGCTGCTTCGAGTCCTGACGCTGATGATCTAATGCTGTTACAGCGACTCGCCGAACTTGCGACGAGAAGCGGTGCTCGCCCCTTTGTTTTTATCGTCCTTCTCCACCAGGGTTTTGTCAGCTATGCCCATCGCCTTCCCAGCACGCGGAAGAATGAATGGGAGAAGGTTGCCGGGCGTTTCGAGGAACTTGTCTTTGATCAGCCTCTGACGCACACAGCGATGCTTGTCAGCGCTGCTCTGAATCTTGATCATACGTCGCTCTGCAAGGCCGTGTCCAATGAGGAGTCAAGGGTTTGGGATGGCCTTGCTAAGAACGGTTGGCTTGGCAAATCGCCTGTAAACGAAACGGCGAGCACGTATCCTGTGCATCCCACTGCTCTCCCCGTCCTGGCTCGGTTCTTTGCACGCTACGGACAAAATGAGCGGTCACTGTTCAGTTTCCTTCTTTCCAATGAGCCGAACGGCCTCCAATCCACTTTAGGGCGCCAGGCCGACGATCGCGGGTGGTATCGGCTTTCGGATTTCTATGACTACGTTCGATCGAACTATGGGTTCAGACTTGCAGGCGAAAGCCATCGCAGCGCTTGGAGTCGCATCTCAGCGATCATCGATTCTGCCGTGTGGGCAGGAGAAGAGGACCTGTGGATTCTCAAGTCTGTGGCGATTCTGAACTTGCTTGACGCGGATGACCTGCGGCCGCTCGACTCAGTCCTTGCGATCTCACTTGCCATCCCCAAGATTCAGTTGAGGATTGCTGACCTTGTGTCGAGGGGTGCCCTCTTTCGTCGAGGCCGAGACGGTGGGCTTCGCCTTTGGTCGGGGGCGAGTATTGACCTTTCTTCCGCACTCGAAGTAGCTCGCATGAACGATCAGGAGCCACGTTCGACAGCCCACGCGGTTTGCAGATTCATGGAAACTCAGCAAGTCGCAGCACGTCGGCACTACATCTCCACGGGGACGCTTCGCTTCTTTAACCTCAGTTACACCACCGGCGAAGAAATACACTCGCTGGCCGCGCGTCAACTTGATGGAGACGGTTCAGTCATTGTCATCGTGACGGAGTCCCAAAGCCAGATTGAAGCGGCGAGACGCGAAGCAACTGAACTCACGTCTGGACGAGATGATTTATTGGTCGTGGTTGCCCCACGTCTGGAGATACTTGCGAGTGATCTTCAAGATGAACGCTTGTGGCGTTGGATTCTTTCCAATACTCCAGAGCTCGGTCAAGACCCTTATGCTCTTGCTGAGGTCGAGCGGCAGCTGAGGATCGCAACGGATGAGCTTCTCAATAGATTGCATATATTCCTTCCCGCAAACGGCAAGCTCCCCAAGGATGCCATCGTTGTTTGGCAGGGGTCAGTCCAGCCTTGGGCGTTCCCATCCCTTGGCATGATCGTTTCTTACGTATGCGACCAACGGTATGCACTTGCTCCCTTGATCCGAAATGAACTCCTCAATCGGACAAAGCTAAGTAGCGCTGCTGCGGCTGCGAGAATGCGCCTCATTGAAGCAATGTTCGAGTCCGGCAGAGTCGCCAATCTCGGATTGGACCCTGAAAAATCTCCGCCCGAACGCGCAATCTATATGTCAGTCCTAGCAAAGGGTGGAGTCCACCGGAACAGTCAAGGAAGGTTCGAAATCTGTGAACCGGATCCCACAAATGACCCCCTTCGTATGCGCCCGGCACTTGATATGTTGCTTGCCAGGCTATCTTCCGGTCAACGCGTATCGGCGGCTGATCTCTTGAAGGAGCTAAGTGTTCCGCCGTTCGGTGTCCGGGAGGGTTTTTCGCCTTTACTCTTGGCGATCTTCATATGTGTTCACGCTCACGAGGTTGCTATCTATGAGCGGGGAACGTTCCTGTCCGCGTTTGGAGGGCCGGAGTTTTTGCGCCTGTTGAAGGCGCCAAAGCTGTTCGAGGCGCAGCTATGTAGCATCAAGGGGGTTCGTTCTCAAGTTTTCCATCGGCTTCAGGAAGTGTTAGGTGGGGATGCAATCCAGGACGGTGAGTGCCGCATTCTGGATGTCGTCAAACCATTGTGCCAGTTCGCAGCCGCATTACCGGAATGCACCCGGCTGGGAAAGAGTTTGAGCGCGTCCGCGCTCTTGGTGCGGGACGCCTTATTGGCAAGCAGAGAGCCTGGGGAACTGGTCTTCAAAACCCTACCTGAAGCATGCGGAGTCGAAAAGTTCGACGAATACGCGTGCGCAAGTCCAAGTCCAAGTCCAAGTCCAAGTCATGTTGACTCGTACGTTGATCGCTTGAAGGCCTGTCTGCAGGAGTTGCAGACGCACTATGAGCGCCTCGTGGCGGATATTCGACTTGACCTTGTTAAAGCCACGGGAACCGAGGATATTGCTTCTTATAGGGGAAGCATCGCCTTGAGGGCGACAGGTCTCCTGGAGCAGACGCTTGAGCCGAGGATTAGGGCTTTTGCACTTCGGCTCGCCGACAGAGTTCCATCCGACGACAGATGGGTTGAAGCAATCAGCACGGTCATTGCCCAAAAACCGCCGACTCGTTGGCTAGAATCTGACTATCATCGATGGCGGCAGGAAGTGGGCTTTATGGGCACTCTCTTTCAGCGTCTGGAAGCGCTTAACTTCGATGCTGGAGACGGCGCAGTAAAGGCTGTCCGGGTGGGTTTAACACGATCGGACGGCATGGAACTCGTGCGGATTGTGCGAGAATGTGAAAAAGAATCGGAAACAGGCTTGCTGCTTGGTGCGCTTCGTCTGTCATTAAAGGGCTCAAAGCAAGCAAAGTTAAACGCCCTCGCAGTTCTCCTATGGCAGGAGTTTGAAAGTGATGAGTAGTAAATCGATTGGCGTGGGGGCCTGAATGTCGTTCAAGATTAGTGCGAGAACAATCCTGCATCTGGGTGCAGAACTGATCAGTTCGGACGGTATCGCGCTGTACGAGCTAATTAAGAATGCCTATGATGCGGACTCACCAAACGTCACGATCGACATCTATGTGAGGATTCCGTATCGAACCCAAAAGGAGTTGCAGCAGAAGCTCCTAACTGATCCGGACCTTTCTGAGCTCGATAGGATTCAGAACGTGGAGGCATGCAAGGACCAAGCACAGAAACATCTTGATGCCACAGTCCCTGGCGCCAACCTTTGGATTGACCAGATAAATGCTTGCAAAGATGCGGCAGGCCTCTTGGAGGTTGTCGAGCGCATGAACGAGATCAAGATCTCGGATACTGGCACTGGCATGTCGTTGGCCGATCTGGACGACGCATTCTTGACCGTGGGGACGCCGCATAAACTTACCGAACCGCGTATTACAGTTTCTAAGGGTCGCCAAGTTTTAGGAGAGAAAGGGATTGGACGCCTTTCGGCAATGCGTCTTGGAAACTCGATGAGAGTCGTGACGTCGAAAGGGGGCGAGGGCTCTTGGAACGTGCTTGAAATAGATTGGGATGCGTTTACACGAGATCTCGATGCCGCATTGGCAGATATTCCGGTCTCACCTACGCCCGGTCCCAAGAAGGAAGATGCCACGCTGAGTGGAACAACCATCACGATAACCTCGCTAGCCCATTCCTGGAGGCAAGAACAGGCTACGGACATCGCCCGTCAAGAGTTTGCGAAGTTGAATGATCCGTTCGAGCCACAGAACCGCTTTCCGATACGTTTTCGTTTTAATCAAGGACTAGTTTTGATTCCGGACTTGCCGCGTACACTCTTAGACTACGCGCACGCCCGAGTCTCGGGCAGCTTCAGCAAGTCGGAGTCCCTAGGGTACGTGCTCACCGGTGAGATGACTTACAAGGGAAGAGTTAAAACGTTCTCTCTCGCTCGTGAAGATCTCCTCTCGCTTTCGGACGTGCTCGACTACTCTCTGCTCGAAGAAGTAGGGCCCTTTTCGTTTGAGTTTTATTGGTACAACAGACGTATCCTGACCGCCATCGATGGCCTTGGCATGTTAAAGCAAGTGAGAGAGACTTTGGCCGACTGGGCAGGCGGACTGATGCTATATCGCGATGGCTTCAGAGTAATGCCGTATGGAGGACCAGACGATGATTGGTTGAGCCTGGATCGCCGCGCCCTAGCCCGTGGGGGATACAAGCTCAATAGGACTCAGCTCGTTGGGCGGGCGAAGATCACCAGTGAAGGAAATCCTGCGCTTGTAGACCAAGCCAACCGAGAGGGCCTCCGGGATTGTGACGAGAAAAAAGCATTTGTTTCTATGCTGCGTTATGTGGTCTCTGAGGCGCTTTGGCTATTTCTGAACCAAACAGACAAAGAAGAGGTGAGGGCAAGGGAACCGGTCGACCTGTCGGATATTGACGCCAGGCTTGAGCAACAAGAACAGGACATCGTGCGAAACTTGGATGATCTGATTAGGAGCGTGCCGGAAGTCAAAAAGCATAGAGAAGTCCTTGACGCAATCAGGCATGGCCTCGAAAGTGTTCGTGAAATCATGTCAGGCGTGAGGCGTCTAACCGAGGAGTACGAGCAGGGGCGTAGCGAACTCGTAAACCTAGCGGGTGTTGGACTAACGGTTGAAATCCTTGCTCATGAGATTAACCGTGCCACTGAACACGCTCTCCAAACGCTGAGCAACGTCCCGACGAGCCAGTTATCCGCCGCTGCCGGGCGTACTGTTGAAACATTGGCTAGTCAACTCAAGACTCTTCAGAAGAGACTGCGTATCCTCGACCCCTTGAGCACCGCCGGTCGCAACCGCAAAGAGCAGTTTGACGCTGTAGAGTTGGTCCGGGACGTGCTCACGTCACATAGCGAGCACTTCCAGAGGGAGAGGATCGAGGTGAGCCTTCGAGTTCATCCAGATGGCGCAAGACTGCACCTCAGGGCCGTCAAGGGAATGATTGTCCAGATCCTCGAAAACTTAATCTCAAACTCGAGTTACTGGTTAAGACAGCGCCGGCGACTGAACCCCGATCATCGTTCTGAAATCGTCGTGGAAATTGACGCCAGCACGAGGGAGATTCGGTTTACGGATAATGGCCCCGGCATTGCAGTAACGGATCAAGGCGATGTGTTCCAGGCCTTCTTTACCACGAAGCCCGCCGGTCAAGGGAAGGGTTTGGGGCTATTCATTTCTCGCGAGATCGCCAAGTATCATGGGGCGGAGTTGAACTTGGACCATGACTCGTTGGAGGATGGCAGAATCAATACGTTCGTTCTCGGCCTAGGGAGCACCTCATAAGATGGCAAATGCGCTTCTTCAGCCGTTTTCGACCCACTTGGTCAACCGTCACCTTTCTCAAGTTGCGGTGATAGATGATGCCTTTGATCAAATGGGCGAAACGGCGCTCTCGCTGGATGAAGCGACTGAGATCTGGAATCTAATCGAGTTTGACGAGACAGCTCGTAAAGCTGCGGTAGGATATCAGATCCTTGCTGGCTCGGACGATATTCAGCCACAGCGGCTCTCTGAGATTCTAGAGCATGAGCCGAAGAACTCGCCACTTCGTGGAATCGTCCAAGGCAGTGAGTTCTTAAAACGGATAACCGAAGGATTGGAAAGTGTCGAGCCGATTTGCCAGCTTCTAGCTAGCGACCTCGGCCTGACCGTAAAGAAGCTTGGTAGCAACCCAGCTTTTGGAGACTTAGCGGGGATCCAACTTATTTTTCTCGACTGGAGGTTGGGCCTTGACAACGATCCCGAATCTATTGATCGGTCCGCAGAGCTAGCAAAGAAAATCTACGCCGAGAGCGAGGAGGCGAACAAACCGCTCTTTGTGTTGATGTCGTCTAGCGAGGACGTTGTTCAGGGGAGTCTCGCTTTTAGGCAAAAGTCTGAGCTCATCGCAGGCCTTTTTCAGGCAGTGCCGAAAAAAGAGCTAAGAGACCCATTGAGGTTGGGAATGCACGCTGTCGCGCTTGCGGATTCGCTGGCTCCGGCTCATGTGGTCCAGCGGTTTTCGGATGCACTTATCGGCAATGTCGATCAGACTGCCGCAGAGTTTAAGGAGGCTGTAAGGGCGCTCACCCTGAGCGATTACGCAAATATTCAGTTACTAACCCTTAAGCAAGAACAGCAACCATTTGGGGACTATATGTCCTGGCTGTTGTCGGGCTATCTCTTGAATCTAATGCTGGGGCCAGAGATGGCGGCGATCCGGGCAGGACTCGATGAAGCAGATTTTCAGGACCATGTCCCGGCTCTGCTAGAGCCCTCCAGCGTGCTTGCGCTGATGTATCACGCGGCGGTCTTTGACATGGGGGTCGAACCACTTCTGTATGGCGTTCCAGCCACGGCCGGGAAGCCACCAGGAAAGCCCACCCTTAACCTCGGAGATGTTTTTCTGGTCACGACAAAAAAGAAGGAGGAAGCAGAAGATGCGGCAGACGAGTATGTTCCTGCCGAAGCCCCACCTGAAGGGGTGGTGGCCGAGATTCCCGTGGCTGATCCACAGGAGCAGGTTACGTACTCCGTTGCGATGGTGCTGAACGCACAGTGCGATTTGCTCCGTAACGTGCCTGACGATCGATCCATTCTCCTTCTACATGGTCAGTTAAGCCCTCTGGGCGAAAGGAGAGATACTGGTTTAACACCCTTGTTCGTCCACCCAGACGTCCATGGCGGCCAAGGCGCCAGCATTCTATGGAACTTCAAGAGAATCGCAGCAGTTCCCTACGGTAGCTTCTACGCGTGGGAAACCGATGAGCAAGCTAAGAAGAAGCGCATCGGTCGTATGCGACAACTGTCCGCACTAACATTGCAGAAAGAGTTTGCTTCTGATCTGACTCGTATTGGGTTGCCGGTCAATCCGCCAATCTATCAACTGGCAGAAGTGACCGTAGAGCTGATTGTGAACAAAGGGGTATCGGAGACTGTGCTGATTTCTGAAAGGCAGGCGCGGATCATGCCGCACAAGGGTAAAGACCGCTGCCTACTGACCAAACCATTTGTACAAACTCTGATTACACTGGTTGAGCGCCGCCTCGAGAACATCAAGGCTGGAGTTCAAACCTCTCCAAATCTAAGTGAGGACGACTTAACAAATGCGCTAGCAAATGGTACAGAATGGCTTAAGCTTGCCGCAATATTCGAGATAAAGGATGAAAAGAAGTTTTTCGGTGAGTTGCTAATCGTAGTCACAAATAGTAGTCCAATCAAAGCGCTGCAGAACTCCAAGACCATCTTGCGCGTGGTAGTAAATACCCAAGACGGAGGTGTTCTTTGAAAGATGTGCGCCACATTCTAAGCCTATCCGGCGGGAAAGACAGTGCTGCTCTGGCGATTTATATGAGAGATCGCGTCCCGTCGATGGAATACATATTCCACGACACTGGCAAAGAGCTTCCAGAGACCTACGACTACATATCAAGAATGGAGGTCCTACTGGGAAGAACTATTGAGAAGACAAGCGCGCCGGATAGCTTTGATCACTGGCTGGCAGTGTATGGCGGAATGTTGCCGTCGAATCATCGGCGATGGTGTACAAAGATGCTTAAACTTAAGCCGTTTGAAGACTACGTAGGCAGTGATCCTGTCATTAACTACGTCGGTCTCAGAGCCGATGAGGACCGGATTGGTTATATTAGCACGAAGCCAAATATCACGGCGGTTTATCCATTCCGAGAAGATGGCTTAGTCCGGTCTGATATTATTCGTATTCTCGAAGACTCTGGGTTGGGGATGCCTCCGTACCTCGAGTGGGGTAGATCGCGGTCAGGGTGCTATTTTTGCTTCTACCAGCAAAAGATCGAATGGGTTAGGCTTAGGGAACGCCATCCTGACCTATTTGAACGAGCTAAGGATTACGAACAACGCAGCCTGGCGATGGGAGTGGACTTTACCTGGTGCGCCAAAGAGTCCCTAGTTGATCTAGAAAAGCCTGAGAGGATGAAATCGATCATTGTTGAATGGGAGGCAGCTCAAGAGCGTAAACGAAAGGCCAGGGGAAATCTGCCGCTAGTCCATACTCTCGGCGGTCTTGAAATAGAGGATGAGGACCCCCGTGAGGGCTGTCTCATATGCTCACTTTGAAGGTGCGAATCGTGCTCAGTGTTGCTGCTATTCGCGAAAGACCCTATAAGGATGGAACCTGTTGCAAGCACTCCAATTGGGGAACGAACGTCTTGGGTCGATAACAGAGTTCGGTTATTATCATCCCAAGTCGCCACTAAAATTGAGCGGGCGCAGTTTTAGTGTTGCGAGACATAAATCCAGCACCCCTATTGGTGATCGCCCCCTTCTCATAACCGCCCAGAGGTCAAGCGTCGTGGTCAAGCACTCCAAGAAGTCACCTGCCATACCGATAATCCAGGTGAAGACGTGAGCGCCAACCGACGGGATCTACTATGATTAATGGATTACATTTGCTAGGATACACAAGTGGGGTTGGCGGGACATCGAATCTGTGCCGAATCGATGTCCCTTTAATCCCACTATGAACACTTACAGTCCCTCCCGACACTTCAAAGTCTTGCTCACTTTTGAGGCGAGAAAAACCCTAGACATCGGCGAGGTGCGCACCTCCCTTCGAGTTCACCGCGAGACGCTGAACGGAGTCCCATCTAGCCAGATAGGTATCCGAGTAAAGCTGCTAAATGCTGGACGAACAGTCCTGACAATCCATCGCAGCAATTCCCTAATAGACTTCTGGTTGTTAAGCGACCGGAAGAAAAAACGCACCGTGATAATGCTCCCTTTCGAGTGACCGTTACCAAAGGGATCGAGACTCATCTAATCCAGTTTGGGGGCCAAAAGCCCTCAAACTTTACCTAGCCAGAAACCTCACTTAAGAACAATTCCTCATCGATCAGCTGTGAAAGAACTTTAGCGCTGGGTTCCCACGCACTGGAATACTCTACTGTCGGCAGGTTCTCTTTTGCATGCGCAAGGAGTTGGTGCCAGTGCTTCTCAAATCCCTTAGCCTTTGCAAATAATGCAAGGCGTATCAGGTACATCGACAACGTGTGGTCGTACAGCCACAACCATGCAAGATCACCCTTGCTCTTAGTTGCAACAAGCACGTCAGCAGCTCTCCTAGCATTTTCAAAAGCAGCCTTATCAAGGTCGAAGTTAGCCGAAACAAGAATGTATAGATATAAGTTGGTCACATAAATTGCCTGTTCTACATCGAGTCTAACCCCCTCTCTTGAATCACGAAAGGCTCGCCAAGCTATGTCCACGGCACGCAGGTAGAGATCTGAGTCGACCGGTTCAAGAATGCCCTGCAATCCGCCGTCTGGGGGAACCGACATATCACCATGATCTCTCAATATCAGCAGGGCCGATTTAAAGTAGGCTTGCTCCCTCAAACTAGCTGCAAGGGCGCACATGAGTGAAAGTTTGCCCTTGCCAGTACGAGACCCAGTTAGCCTTGCTTCTAGTACTGCACTTTTCATGCTGATTCGGTCAAAGAGTTTCTCAAGTTCATCTATGTCTTTCCGAGTCCTAAAGCCTTGCCTCAAAGAATACGAGTCACACTTTATTAAGGCAATAATCAGCCATGTTGGTAAATCTGCGATGATATCCATCTGAGACTGCCAACCACTGGGCCCGCCTTCGGTTCCAAAGACTATCTCCTCAAGAAGTTCCGACAGATCGTGAAATTCTGAGTCGTCTAGTGCGGATCCTGTAGAAATCCATAGCAGGCTAACAAGTTTCTCAACGCCTGGCACTTTATTATCCTTCACCATCAGGATGCCTGACCTCCTAAGCTCTTCATTGTCATGCATGTCCCGCCACGCTCCTTGTAACAAGTTCGTTAGAGCCTGACCCAGATCACCACCTGTAACCACCAGTGCATCTCTAAATGCTCGGCTTAAGGCCGTGTCGATTCCGAAGGCAAGATCATAAGACTTTAGGAATGCGCCTATGGATTTAAGGGTGTAGCCACTGCTTTCGAAGTAGGCCTTGAGCAATCTGGCAGTTGTTTCCGCCCTGTGCGTCCAAGCAATCTCGCGCGCGAGAACCCTTGTCGCTTCTAGGTGTTTGCCCAGAACATTAATAAGCTCTGACTCCTCCAATTGCGCATGACCGTGAATGACAAACTTGTACTCCAAGTTTCCTTGATGCGTCACCCCGCCGAAGATACGTTCCGATTGCAAGACCGTCTGCCATAAATGAAGCTGAATTTGATTGTTGAGTTGGTGTGTAGCATCCTCCTTTTCAAATGGAACAACTTCTTCCGCTAACTTGCCTCCTAAGTTAACTAACCTCTTGGCAGCGTCTTCGCTTACCGGCCAATCACGTCGTATCCCGGAGTTGCTTGAATATGCGAAGATTAAATCCAGGAACATCGTTGGCTGAAAAGCAAACACCTCAAGGTCAAGGGACGGATGACGGAGCAAGAATCTTGCCCTAATCTTTTCATTCCTCATGAGTTGCTGAAAGGCGTTGAAGATTGCAGAGCCTGTGCTCGCAATAAAGAACGGGGCCGGCCTGAACACATGAACGGAATCATCATTGTATTGCTCAACCATGTCCGCGAGCATACAAATCGCAGCGCTATCCATGACCTTGGCCTGCTCGGACTTTGGAACATCACCAGCTGAAGAGTAGGCCTCAAACGCTAACGCGAATAGCTCGCTGTTAATAATTCTGTCAACGCTTTTTCGGGTTATCCCCGACGTGACGTCGTCGTGAATCGCAGTAAATTCTGAAAGCTTCGCCGACGGCTGGGTAATCAGGAATGACTTCAGTTTGTGTATGCATTTTAGTCCGGCATGATCCCGATCCAAATTAGAGTCTAGAGTCAGTTGGAATCCGTCGGTCGTAGGAGCAAGGTCAAGGCTTTCGGGAGGAAAGCAGTTTGTAAAGAAGAGTTCGAGGATCGTTCTTATATCAGGGGTAGGTATGGGTGGCCTTTGCTTAAGCAAATAATAAAGCTCAAGTTTATGAGCGCTGAGCATATTAAAAAGGTGTGGACGATCTAACAAAACGCTCGCCATCCGAGTATCATCTGACCAAAATCGCTTACATGTAAACTCGGGCTTACTTAAGGGTTTTTGGGAATAAAACAAGTCAGATATGCCTCTGACAATCGAGTAAATAACGTTCGTATCAAAGTACAACCGAACAGGAGAAGCTTCCGTGGCTTCTGTGCCCGTAAAGTAGTGGAATGCTAGGATCGGATCAATATACGTCAACGGCTACCCCCCTCGAGAACTAGGGCTGCAAGGTCTTCGGTTTGGTCTCCTATTAGCCTTAGTATCTCGTGAATAGATAACTTTGCATATCTTTCTGGCTGGAGTTGACCAAGAAACTGGACTAAGCCATAGTTTTGCCAAAGTTCTTTCTTGAAAGCTATTGAAACGGACTCTGAATCAATGTCGGGGATCTCCGGCAGGAATCGATAATGTCCTGGACTGTCAACCATCCATTGGGCCAGAGCGAAGCCTCTCGTGGATTCCTGAAAAGCTGCTGATGCGGCGACAGCGCTCAAATATCCGCGATAGACCTGGAGGTGGGGAACGTTACAAACACGATGCAGACAACTTAGGGCGTCTACTGCCAGACGATCTAAAGAAGGATAGCTTGGAAGACCGCTCGGACACTGCAATTCCCGTCCGATGCCACCTTGAAACAATTGGAGCATTTCAAGGACTGAATCCTCCATGCCTAGCCCGGGGTACTTTGCAATGAGGTCGAGGAATATGTAGGACTCATAATATGTTGTCGTTGCCGGCATCCAAATACTGTGCGCTGCTGTAGAGAGAACGGCCTTGAATTCCATGACGAACTCCATTTGGCGATCAGACTCACTTGCATACTGGCGGACCACCTGCGCGGGGTTTATGGGATCCGCACCAAACATGAGCCGACGATCTGCTCCTGTCAAGATGTTGTCGAGTACCTGAGCCGGACTTAACTGATTGCCTGCCACGTGTGTAGCCTCCTAGAGATTCCGTGTGAGATAATCAAGGCATGCGGTTGCAGCAGCCACCGGACTGGTAATGTACGGACCGCGTTGCAAGAGGGAAGGATTGGTACCATGAAATGTCCGCTTAGCATCTTTGATATCGGAAGGGGGGTAATGCAAGTGGACAAACTCCACATCGTCAAGGGGCACAGACTTTGCAACGGCCTCAGGGTCACCCAATTGCAGATTCTGTAAATTGCGAAGATCGACTGTTTGACCCATTGCGGGTCCCATTGATATGTCAGTCGGGCAAAAGTATCGGTGTGTGAAGCCATCTGCTTCGGTTGGAACTGTAGGGCGGAGGGCGGGAATAGATAAGTTCCACCGAAGTAAAACGTGCCGCTCGTACATAGCATCCAAGCCCAAACGTAGACGGGCAACCAAAAGATCTTGAGCCAAAGGGCTTGCCGCAAGTCCGGACAGGTCCGTAATCGTCCAAAAAGAAGTGGCGTCGGGATCATTTGCTAGATTGCCGTCATAGTATACGCTGAGCCGAGTCCAGGTTGAGATACGGCCGACGAGTTGATTCCCACGGAACGTCCCAGAAGGGTGGCTCAAAACCAGGGGCTCTAGCCCTGGAAGCAACGCGCTATGAATGCGGTACAGCACATTTGTGTCAGGACGTGCCGTATTGCCCTTCCCCATAGCATGAACTACCTCATTGCCGACATCAGCTGGAAGAACATCATACGGGTGAGGCTCATGTTGCGACTGGATTGATTGTTGGCACCGACCTAGGATACATGGTAGGCAGCTACAGGTGGGTGTTGATGTGGCACAGGGCGGCCCTATGTGCCGGGCAACCAGATCCATTCGCTTAGCAAACAAGTCGCAAAGTATCTGGTTCATAGTCGTAACCTTACCAGACGGAAGAAAACCGCTGTAAGCCTGAAGTTACGGCAAATTTGCCCAAGATACTCTGCTTGGGATTGGCCACAGCCCGCTCCGTAGTTAGTGCTTGCCGCTGAAACGCTGGAAAACGCGCTGACTCAACAACGCTCAATGCCGGACGATTCATTCGCTAACGAATCGAAGCCTGAGTTTCATGTCCTAGATATTCGCGTTCAAAGCTATTTGACTACTGTCGAGTTGTTCCTTCAAATGGGTGAGAGGCATCCCATTTGCCCTAGCCATGGGTAGCCGCGCGTAATGCCGAAGCTTGTTAATCTAGATGCTTGGCAAAGTATTTTTTTGCATCGAGTGGTTATTGCCAGCCGGGATTCAAAAGGCTAGCAAAATTACCGCCCGTTGAGCCTCTGAGCACGTCTTAAGCCCGGGAACCCATTGTGAAAGGGTTCCTAGCGGCATTAGGCCACTAGGAAACGTCGTGCATTGGCACTCATGCCTCACTGAGTTTATCGTTTCTTTCGTCGAACGTTTGACTCTTTTTCGTCATTTTGCTGAACCTGTCGAAGGCACTCCAGTTCGGGGAATGAAACGTCTTGAGTCGCTAACAGGGTTCGGATATGATTAACCCACGAGCACACTTAGACGCTCTCTAACCTGTTAAATGCAGGTTCTAATGTGACCTTTTGACACATCTTCCAAAAGTGACGTTCAGGTTCAATCAGGGTGGGATTCCTTTATCAGCCCAACTTCACATTCGGGTAGCCGGAGCGGCTGACAATGGCCGAAGATTGTTAGTGCTCTACGGTCTTTTGAGCTGAGCTGTCCAGATTGAAGATCCATTGCATACATCTTCCTGAGCAGTCGCTTCCGACCATCGACTAAAAATGGATGATCGTCTACAATACTCATGAGCAATGGCAAGGACGATTCCTGAATCTTTCGACCAATTTCGACGGAACCTGGAGCCAACCGCTTTGCAAGTGATGACAGTCTCAACCCGGCAACAGAGCGTCCGGGCCGCCATGGAGAAGGGATTCGATGTTAAGGATAGCTTCCTAACGGGATCTTATTCGCGGAGCACGATGATCGCGCCTCTCAAACAGGCCGACGTCGACATTTTCATCGTCCTCGATCCGAAGTATTTCTATCACTATGATAATGGTCAAAACGGCGGTCAGGCTGGCCTTCTTGACCTTGTTAAGCGAACGTTGCGACGCACGTATCCCGATACTCCTGACATCAGTCGTAGCGGTCAGGCTGTATCGATCAGATTCTCGGACTTCGTCGTAGACGTCGTTCCAGGCTTTGTTTGTCAAGACGGCGGCTTCCTTATTCCAAACTCGGTGAGCAGCAATTGGATACAAACAGACCCCAAGGCTCATGTAACTATCATGGCTGAATCTAATAGAGCTCACGAAGGTGACCTGGTTCCATTAGTGAAAATGATCAAATGCTGGAATCGCAATTCGGGAAGCTTCTTTCGGTCCTTTCACCTTGAAGTGATGGCTCTTGGGGCGCTTGAGGGCATAAAAATCTCAGACTTTGATTCAGGGGTTCGCTTCTTCTTCGATCACGGTCGGAAATTAGTGGCAACAACGAATCTAGACCCAGCCGGTTATGGGGACGATGTTGGTAGTTATATTAACACTCAACAAAAAATCAACGATGCCGTTACAAAGTTTCAGCTGGCCTATGATCGGGCCATCAAAGCCGAGGGGCTGGCAATCCGAGGCTCAACAGCCGAAGCTATTCAAGTTTGGACTATGATTTTTGGACAATACTTTCCTGCCTATGGCTAAACCAACAGAATCCGCTCACGCCCCAAGAATCGTTGCTAAGACCATCTATAACGAGGCTAAGCTGTTTTGGAGTTTTTCGCTTTTTTTGAAAGTCTTGGCGGCAGCGCTTGGTATTGTCTTTGTCTTGTCTGCCTTCAGCGGAGTTATGGTGCCGTGGATTTTGGCAATCATTGCAATAGTGGCAGAGTGTTGCCATTGGCGGTCAGAGATTCTCAAAGGACGTGCAGAACAACTGACTCGGCGCATTGAATTCTTTGACGGACTAGGTTGGACGATTTCCAATGCTGACCTTGCCGACCTGCTTACTAAGATATCTAGCCGCAAGCGGAAGGCCCTTCTATCGGCGGTCAAGGAAAACTACTTTGCGAGCTCGAGCTCTGTTGGGTCGAAACGCGCATTGGAGAATCTCCAGGAGAGTGCTTGGTGGAGTAAGGATTTGGCTGGAATAATGCTAACTGTATGTGCGGCTGTGACTGTGTGTGCGACTCTTGGTTCCCTCTTCTCCTTGGGGATCGCTGTAACCGCGACCAAGAGCATAGCGACACTAGAGAATGCCAGTAGGATCATAGCCGCAGTTTTGTCGCTGATCGTTTCTCTCGGGCTTGTGAGAATAATGAGTGGATATTTTGTATTCAGTCGGCGATCCGAGCAAATCGAAAGGGTTGCCGCTGGACTTCTGAATGAGACTGTTTCTGAGCTTGAAGTGGTAAAGCTTCTTCACGATTATCAAATTGCCCGAGCCTCAGCACCATTAATCCCAGACTGGATTTGGAAGTTCCGACGAGATACGCTAAACGAGCTATGGACTCAATATCGCAAGGATCAGTAGCTCCTGAACTCCCGCCAAACCTTACTGAGCCCCAAATCAAACAATTCAGGGAGCTGTATCAGAAAGAGTTGTCTGTCAGGCTCACGGATGCTGAAGCCGCTGATGTCGCTCAAAGATTCCTCATGCTTTATGGAATCTTCAGCGGACAAATCAGTTTTGAAGACCCACAAGTTCTACAGAAGTATCTCAAGCGTCGGCGAGCCGCTAGACGGCGTTACATGAAACGAGATGCCTTACCCCTCATTCCTAACTAAGCTAGCCGTTTCTTGCGTCGAACGTTAGGCCTTTTTTCTTCAAACTGCTGAACCTGTTGCAAACATTCCAGTTCGGGAAACGAAACGTCTTGAGTCGCTAACAGAGTTCGGATATTATCAACCCAGGCCGCACAAAAAGACATTCTCTAACCTGGAACCTGTTACTTGTGGCTCTCTAGAATCTCATTCTAACGTTGTGCGAAGCAATTTGCCTCTGACTAGGGTGAGAATCCCTTTCCAGCCCAAGGCTGTAACTGGCTTATATTCTGTTTCTAACGCAGCAGCATTGACATCTTACTGACGATGCTCTATTGTGCCTCGCATGAGCCAAGAGAACGTTTAAATATATAAGGCGCAAACCATTGCTGTTGAAACCCTACTTAACCACCACCCGGAGTTTGATCCGGCTGTTGACCCAGAGTTTTCGACTGATGACCGCCGGGTATTCGCTGCTGTTTTTCAGCCTAACTGGGACAAGTATGGCGATGATTACCGTCAGGCCTTTGACCATTTAATGTCGCAGGAACCTGAAATGATGAGGAAAGCACAGGCTGTTTTACAGAAATTCTGGAAGGATCATGGGGTGGATCCAAGCGGCCTGGAACTAAACCTCTAATGTGTCCACGGGGCTCGGCAAACGCTGAGCCCCGTTTTCCTTACTTATCGTCCGAGTGAAGTTTCTCGTATGTTATTGAGCCGTCCGACTGCTTTGTGCCTGCCGTAGCATCATTGTGCGTCGGGCCACTCTTCTGTCCCTGATGGTGGTGACTTGGTTGTCCCGAGGATTGCGCCGTAGCTTGTGATCCAGCCGGTGCATTTGAAAGGACATCGGCGATTACAGCTCTTTCAGCGTCGTTGTTTGCCATTTTTGGCCTCCTAGGCTAATGCCTATCAGTAATGACGACTGGTTTGTTCACGTTGTTCTAATGAGGTATTCACTATAGAAAGAGGACTCCCTCACGGGAGTCCTTACCATCCAATACCGACCCGTCCATAATGAGCAGTTCGTACTTCAAGCTTAGCTAGGCGTTGCAAAACTACAAGTCAGTTTGAAGGTCGTTGCTAGCGTGCAATCCGCCTGATTCCCGTTTCTTCCGCCGAACAATAGGCTGTTTGACTTCAAATTCCTGAACCTGTTGTAGGCACTCCAGTTCGGGGAACGAAACGTCTTGAGTCGCTAACAGGGTTCGGATATGATCAACCCACGAGCACACTTAGACAGTCTCTAACCTGTTAAATGCAGGTTCTAATGTTCCCTTTTCGACTCCCTTATCAAATTGACCTTCAGGTTCAATCAGGGTGGGATTCCCTTTCCAGCCCAAAGGCTAAATCCTTGGATTTTCAGGCTTAAATATGCTTCAATGCGGTCATGACCGAAGAAGTTCTAAAAGCAAAGAGTGGCCTTGAGTACATCACGGAAACTTTGGTGGAAACCAAGCGAACCAAATTTGGCGTTCTATTAACCGCCATTGCCCACAACGATGGACGAAAGGGCTTAGTGCTCAAGATCATGAGGGAGAAGAAATCCTTTTCTTTTGAAAAAGGTGCCGAGTCCCCAGCAAAGATCTCGTTAGGCGAGGATGAGACCCAGGCATTGCTCCAGTTTCTCGCCGACAAAGCCGGCTTGGTAATTAGAGGTCAGGGTGCGTACTTGAAGATTGCCGACGACAAAGTTGGAGGAATTCTTTCAGAGGTTCAAAACAAGCTCAGCGAGTTGACTCCTGACCAGATACTAGAACTTCTATCGACGGGCGGAATCGTGCCGACAAGCATTCTTGATATAGCGATGCTTCGGCAGCGTCAAGCGGCGGTGACTGAATTTGAAGATCACCTGACAAAGGATAGTTGGTCAGAGAAGGAATGGCAGGCTTTCTTCGAGCGTGAGACGTGGATATTCGGCCACGCTTTGGACTTTCGCTTCCTTCATATCCTTCAGCGGGAAGCCTTAGTTGGTGGTAAAACTATTGCGAATAAAGATGGTCAAGTGATTGATTTTCTGATGGCGTCTGGAGCCGAGAATGCCCGTTTCACCGCACTGGTCGATATCAAAACACCGTCGGCCCTTCTCCTGCAGGCGAACAAATACCGAAATCGAACATATGCCCCAGGCGATGACCTCTCGGGTGGGGTCGCTCAGCTGCAATCGAACTGTCAGACGTGGATCACAGATGGTGCTCAATCACCCGTTACCGTTAAACAACTAGATCGAGTTGGTGTCCTAACCGCGGAACCCCGTGGAATCGTCGTTGCCGGTCACACCAAACAACTCACTGACGACGACAGGAAGCTCGCGTTCGAACTCTTTCGACGTAATTTGAAGAACCCTGAAATTATCACCTTCGACGAATTGTTGTCCAGAGCTAAATATTTGACTACATCCACCGCGCCAACCTTGGAAGCACCGGCACCTCCGACGCAGGTTGTTCCAGTGGTAGCAATGGTCACTGAGGAGCCCGAGTAAATGTACACCGGTTATTGGATCCAAGATGATTACATCTATGGACCAACAGAATCTGGTCGATTTTACGTTCAAGACAACTACATATGGGGACCTCGCAATAGCGGCAAATACTACATCCAAGACAAACACATCTGGGGACTCAAGGATGGTGGAAAGTTCTACATAGATAACGACCATATCTACGGCCCTAGCAAGGACTTGCCATGGATGAAGTGAATTGGGCGCGGCCAATCAGCGACAAGAATCTTGCGAGTTTTATGAAAATGTATGAACAAGAATTTGGTATCTGCCTAACCAAAGCCGCAACAGTTGACGTTGCTGAGAGATTCCTAAGGCTCTACGGAATCTTTAGCGGTAAGATCAAATTCGAAGACCCCAAAGTTAGTCGTCTTCGATATCTCAAGCACCGTCGAAAAGCCAAAAGGCGCTATATGAAACGTGATGCATCACCCCTCATTCCGCATTAGGCTTTCCGTTTCTTGCGCCGAACGTTGGGCTCGTTTGCTTCAAATTGTTGAACCTGTTGCAAGCACTCCAGTTCGGGGAACGAAACGTCTTGAGTCGCTAACAGGGTTCGGATATGATCAACCCAAGCGCACAATAAGGGATTTTGGTGGCCGACGGTAACTCTCTGAACCTTGTCAGATGGCAACTTTGGAGGTTCTAAGGTCAATAGTGGAGCAAGGAGCGGATGAGGGTTGATGACCAGGGTTCCCTGAGTGAGAACGTAGCTCTGAGCGAGCGAACGAGCAATCTCCCGCTTCACTTTGTCATCGCCGTTGGCAAACGTCATCCAGGCATCGCTCGCGTAGGCAAGTAAGCTCCCGGTTGTTCGGCAATGGCGCTCGTTCAAGTGTTCAGTCCGCTCGATTGCTAGTTCCAGTCGAGACATTTCGGTTTGGAACTTGGAACGTATGGATTGCATCTCGTCAGCAGTGATCTCTCCGTTTAGCCGGAGCTCATAGAGGCCAGCAAGCTTCTTCTGAACTGCAACTAGATCAGACCGCAAGGTTCCGAGCTGGCCAATAGGGTTTTGATGACTAATATTTGGAACTTCTTCTAGAGCCTCCTTTGCCCAGGCAATAGCAGTTGGATGCAACTGGCATTGTCCGACTCGGTGCGAGATTTCAGATTCGACGTACGCCTCAGTGACGGCTGGCTCCTTGCAACCTTTGCTCCGAGTGCAGCGATAGTAGACATAGGTGACCGTTCGGTTGGTGGTGCGATAATGTTTAACTTTGCGCTCCGCCGTTACCATGCACCCACAACCCCCGCAGCGGATAAGCCCAGTGAAAGCGAAGACGTGCCGCTTTGGGATTGTTGGGTCAGGACCGTGTATTCGCTCCCTGACCTGCTGGAACTCGTCTCTGGTGACCATCGGTCGGTGCTTGCCCGCGTAACGTTTACCCAAGAAGCTGAAGTCGCCGACGTAGAATGGATTATCAAAGACCTTGTAAAGATTTGACCGAGTCATCATTAGGCCAGACTTCCCCTTGCCCTTTCGCGTTCGGTATCCCCAATCTTCCAGATTTCGATGAACATCATACACCGAATACGAACCCGTTAACATCAATTCCCAAGCGCGGCGCAGCATAGAGAACCGCTCCCGGTCAACCTCTATTTCCCCAGTATCGCGATTGGTCAAATAACCCCCTGGGGGCCTATGCGGATACCAACCTCGCGCCGCCTTCTCTAGTTGAGCACGTCGAATGTTGCTGCGTAGGTCAACAATGTATTGGTTCGAAACAGCGTTTTCGACCGCCATGATGACAACGTTGTCCTCAGGCCTGTATTCACGATCAGGGGTCTTGATGCATCGAATGACTCCTTGTTGAAGGAGCCAGGAGAGAGTGCCGCTGTCCACGGGATTGCGCGTCAAGCGGTTCAGGTGCCAACAGAGAATCCCATCAGCTTTTCCGTCCTGGATCATTTTGAGCATTTGCATGAAGATTGGTCGCGAGTTTGGTTGTTTGGCAGAATGAGCCTCTTCAAGGCGCAAAATGACCTGCAGTCCCTGTTGCTCGGCCATTCGAGCTAGAACTGCATTTTGATCTGGGATACTTTGAACTTGGCGCTCATCGCCTTCGCTACTTTTTCTGGAGTATTGGATGAATCGCATGGTTGAAAAGGAAATAGAGATTGAGGAACCGCTGAGCCACATCTCGGGCTTCCTCCTCGGTCAAATTAACACCAAATTCCTGCAGATACAAATTGCGAAACGACTCAACTTGAATGGGATTTGCCAGGGGTAACTCGACGCTCACGGCAATCCAATTCCATTTACAATGAGAAACTGTTTTGCTAAATTCAGAGTATGAAGAGCGTACGACCTGGTACGGAGGAAGCGTTTCGTCGCTACATCAATGAGTTTGCGCGAGAGGTCAACACTAACAGCGACGATCATGTGGTCATGAACTACAAGCGGTTTAGGTATGACCCCTTTCTGATGCACGAGTCTATCCATTACGCCATTTCTCACGGGAAGGCAGTTCACGTGGTTTGGCGCGACTAAAAGGCAACAGCTGTTGTTGTTTTCTTTTGTATAAGTTTCTTTTGTTGTTTTCGCTTTTGGAACTTCGCTTTTGAACAAGCTGAAGTCGCATTCTGACCGTTTCTGACCTGTTAATCGGCGCAGTCGCGAAATGCAGTTTTGAGCGAGATCGTCGTCTGGAATGGGAAGTACGCAAAGACCTATTGTTGGAGTCTCGCACTCTGATTAGCCCGGAGCGAACCAACGCATCAATTGCTCGGCTAATGGCGGCGCTGTGACGACCTGTACGGCGTTTGAGCTGGGAGTGGGAGAGCCAATCTGCCCGTTTTCGGTCTCCATTTCGGTCACGCCACCCGAACGTTTGCCGAACAATAACGCACAGCAATCGCCACTGCGTATCAGTTAGACGAGGCATCACCCGGTCAAGGAGGATGTTAGGAAACGGGGTTGTGCCAATCGGTTTGTGTTCGGGTTTAATCCGTGGCATAGGCAGGTGCATCATAGTTATGTTCGATGGCGGCGATCAGCAAGGGAGCGGGACGGCGAGCGTTGCGCTTGGGGAGCCAATCCAGTTGACGACGGATTAGGGACTCAGGGTAACTGTCAACGAGATGGTTGGCCTTACGCAAGCCAATCCCCACTTCCACTAGGTCAAGCACCAACTCCTCTCTCTCGGACAGCACGGCGTCATCAGGACTGAGCCCACCTCGTCGGCGACGCTTCACTGGCTCAGCGTTTAGAAGTTCGGCTATCGGTTTTAGTTCGGTCATCGCAAGGCTCCGATCTGACGGAGTAGCAGGAAGGCGAACGCCAAGATTGCTAGGAAGCCAATAATGTACGACCTGACGGGACCGAGTCCGTCAGGGCTTGAGGGTAGCATTGTCGCTTCACTAGCACTGCTGACCGCTGGGCGCTTCATCTTAAGCCCAATAGAACTGTCCCGAATGGGGTCAACCGCAAACCGAAGTTGCCGTAGGGTGCGAAAGAAGCCTTCATCCACTCCAAGTTCCTGACCGAATGATTTGGTTCCCATATTCAAAGCCATCATGGAAGCAGCAAAACGATCAACGCTGACAAGGCGGATGGGACGACCGGGAAAGCTATCGGCGGCTTTCCTTGCTTGCCGAGAGAAATCTGAGGAGGAGATGATCATTCCTGAGGCAATCCCGTTTCGAAGCAGATAACCTCGAAGCTCATCAATCGCCTGCCTAGTAACCGGCGTACGCCAATGCCTAATCTGCACTGCAATCTGAGCTTGCGAAAAATCATTTACCCGAACTAAGAAATCCGCGCCTCCGCTTGCCCTCCTACCCCGTCGATGATGGCGGCCAAGAAATAACATATGCTGATAACCCAAAGCCGCTAACCATAGCCAGACGCAGTTTCGAAAAGCTTTGTAATCTAGAAGTTGGAGATAACCTCTTATCGCTATAAAAACGCTGTTGCTGTCGCGGTTGCTGCCGATGCGGTTGCTTTGCTTGTCGCGGTCATGATGGGATATTCTCATCAGTCCTCCTTTGCTTTGAACTCGTTAACATCCCCGGTCCAATGACCCGGCAAAATGTGCTTGTACTCTTCTTTGCAGGTGCCGTCTCGGTGGTAGGCCGAATCCGGTAAACACCGAGAACAACCCACCAGCTTGCAGACATGCTCGGTAGGATAGGTTCCGTCTTCTGAGATAACTTCCTTGGGATCAAGGGGGCAGCCAAGGTGAAACTCAAGGCATTGAATAACCGCCCGAAGCGTGCTATACAAGGGAGTGGTCAGTCCCCGAGCCAAGAGGCTAATGGTGGACTTGGCGACACCCGCATCCATGGCCAAACGAGAAGTGCCTCGAAAGCTGTAGCGGGTCGCATGGATCATCAAGGCGGCGATGCGGTTATGACATTTTGTGGCAGCAATCGCGCTGCGATCGGTAGTAGACATACTTGATCGCAGCGTGATTGCTCTCTCAAAGCCGCGCAAATGTAGTTGCAAGCGCCGAACAAATCTTTACTTGCCCCCGCTGCTTACTTAACTTTAACCCCTATTTCCATGGCGGTCATCAACCACTTAGTTTGCCGCATCGAACTCCACTTGATGACTAACCCCAAAAAGCTAACTCTGGGAGTAAGGGTCGCTTAGTCCGGCCCGGGCTAGGCGTTCCCTAAGGAGCAGTTAAGCTAATGCGCACATTACAAAGTGTGATCGACACTGTCCGCGAAACGGACCAAGACAAATGGGACATGCTTGTCCCCATAGACCAAATGCGGATGGCTGATGGTGAGCTGAGTATTCAGACCATTGGCGGTCCCGAAGCTCGCTACCAGCGCCTTACACCCAATGACTGGGCAACGGGCCAACTCTGCCAGCAACTCGGGATGCCCGCCAGTTATTTCAAGCGGTGTCCCCCTGACCTTCAGGATCGGCAGTTTAACCACTGGCTTAGAGCCTATGACGAGCGAAAGCCAGTCAAGGTGGATGAAGGACGGGACATGTGGCTCCTGAGAGCCAAAGGCTCTACCTTGCGAGCGGTGCTCAGTAGCCGCTACGGCCGGCTCGATAATGCCCAACTGTTGGGCACTCTGGAGCGAACGATTGACGACTCATTTGTCGCTCAATCGGTATCGGTGACCGACATCTCGTTTCACCTGCGCCTCATTAGGCCGCAGACCAAACGGATGATCTTGCTTGGAGATGAGGCTTGCGCGGGGATTCACATAGCTAACAGCGAAGTAGGCATGAGAGCCGTGACGGTTGACGCCCTTGTCTACCGACTTGTTTGCACCAATGGCCTTATCCGAATGGTGAAGGGTCAAAGCCTGTTCCGTCGCCGCCACGTTGGTTACGGAGCATCTGAGGCACTAGTTCACCTACCTGCTGCCATCGAGGCATCACTGGTAGAAGCCGAGCAAAGCCTAGATCGCTTCGCCGCCTCCACGACTCAGATCATTGAAGATCCAGAGAAGGAGATCAATGCCATTGGCCAACGAGAAGGCTTCAGCGAAGACCTGGTGGAAGCGATCATCCGGCAACTTCAGACGGAGCGAACGGATCAACAAAACACCCGGTTCGGGCTGATCAACGCCCTAACTGGAGCCGCCCAACTGCTTGGACCCGATGAGCGGCTAGGAGTTGAGGTCATCGCGGGCCAACTCATGGACAGCTAGTTCCCTAACATTAACCCACCATTACGGTGGGTCTTCTTTATGCCAAAGGTGACAACTACTTGGACCTGCGAATCATCCGGCGAGCAACCTGATACTCGGAGAACTTGGTATTACGAAGGATCGATGCAACCTGTGGGCTCGCATTGACGATCTTGAGATGATTTGAGCGAACAAATTCGACCGCGTAGAATTTGGATTTGATGTCAAAGGAGTGAACGGTTCCAACCGAGCCAAGGTACAGCACACTACGGGTCAAACCCAAGCAATTAGGTGAACACTTACGTCGAGTTCTGCGCAGAACCCAGCCAAGCGTTGAAGTGGAAGTTACGCCGAGACTGACCGCAAGCCAAACTCCGACAACTCGATCCGGCCCAAACAAGCTCATCCCGGTGCCGATGAGCCCCGCAAGGCCGATCAATGATATATATGCAACCAAAATCCTGTCAGTAGTCTTGACGTGGTTTCGGCATTGAACACAATACGGAATCTCCCAAAGCCACCCTTGGGTTCGGGAGAGTTTGTTGCGCTCAGTTCCGCTCACACTTAGTTGCGTCAAGGGGTAGGCACCGCAACACGCGCATGACCTTGGGAAAATGAACTGCTTACCGGACACACTGACTCTCATGACTCAGGCGTAGTTGATGTTGTTCTTTTTTTCAAATTTTGAATGGTCGAGCTCGGGTATGAAAAAGCCCTTCATATTGAAGGGCTGGTCGTTAGATGACCTTCCGAGAACTCATGGCAAGGATCGTCGGGTCAAAGAGTGGCCCGCAGCATTGCCGCTGGACAATCCGCTCAATAAGGCGATCAACGGTTGGGTTAAAATGAGCTTGGGTTGGTAGCTTGTCTGGGGCTCGGCGCGAGACTGCAAGGTCCGTGAACGGATCTTCAGGTCATTATTATGGATCATGTTGACGATCCTCATCCATGGTTTCGGGATGCAATGTCGAGCGTTGGCAGAACGGCCAAGCCCTCGTACCCGCCGATTGGCTCTAGGTCTATCGGCCCTTACCTGTCGTACAATGCGAGACACCCCAACTTGATTTGTAGCGCAGTTAACGTCCCTTGCGCATCACCCGGCGTGTCACCTGGTACTCTGAGAACTTGGTGTCGCGCAGAATGTAATCAACTTCAAGACTGGCATGGACGATTTGCGGTGGTTAGCTCGCACGAACTCATCAGCATAGAACTTGGACTTTATATCAAACGATTGCACGCTTCCAGACGAGCCAAGGTACAGCTCGAGCGGGTGATTCCCCCAGCAGTTGATCGAAACTTTCTGCGAGTCCAAACCAGCAACCAGCCCAAAACTGTTGCCTGCATGGCAAGCAGTATTCCAAACATTTGACCACCGGCTCGCCAGTATTCGCCTGAAAGGCTCCTCTCGCAACCATCATAGCAGCAACAGAATGGCCGAGAGCCACATAATCAGAATCCAATCCATAGCCTTAAGGTGGTTGCGGCAAGCGACACCGTAAGGAATATCCGATACCCAATCCTGGGTTCGGGAAAGCTTGTTCCGTTCAGTTCCGCTGATGCTAAGATGTGTGTGCGGAATCCGCCGCAGCATGCGCACGATCTGGAATATTATCTGACTTGCACTCAGGAATACCTTCATAACTACCTGATATCCCCTAGCCTTCAACTCCGCAAAAGAAGTTCGGAGCAAACCCAAGGCGCCGCGTTGGGGCACCTTGAAGGATGACCAGGTATGTGTATTCTAAGATACAAATGACAAAAGCAACCAACGACCCTTCGCTCGCGGATCTCAATCGCGAAGCGGTTGACTGCACATTGAAATACATTGCTATTGAAGTCGGTTCACTAAAAGTCAGAACGCCTTATTACACCAACGACTCTCTTCTTCAACTCCGAACGCTCTTGGCCGCAAACGGAGCAACTGATGACCTCCAGAGGAAACTCGCAATGGGGGTGAAAGAGCGCATCACCGACTTCGCATGGTTTCGAGGAAAGGGTACGCCAGAGCAGATTGCCCAGGTAGTCCCTGATCTGCTGAATCGTTCGGGAATCGTCGGCACTCAGATGAGTGCATATGGCATCGAGGAGGTCATGAAAGCTCATGGATTGGGGGTGGACTGCTCTGGATTCGTGTACAACGTTCTTGCGGCAACACTACGTAAGTTTAACTTGGAGGATCGATTCATCAACTCCCTTCAGTGGAAAGACGACCAGCACGACGTTTACCACGCGGGGTCATTCTCCTTTTGCGGATCAGCGTCAAGAGTGATTACACCGCAAAGTGTCCGGCCACTCGACCTGATCACTATCACCGACGGGGTTGAAGTCCTCCATGTAGCGATTGTTGTACGCTCTGGTGACAGTTTGCTCGTCGCCCAATCGAGTCTTGTAACCAACCCATCCGGCGTGACTCTTGGGTTATTGGTAGTCGGCGAGGTAGGCGTGAGATTTGACTTAGCACTTTCGATGGGCAACCAATGGGAAGAGCTTCTTCGGAGAGGTCGCTTGGCTATTAGACGTTTGGTCTGTCTTGAATCCCTAACCTGACCTCTACTAAGGGAGCTGTCCAGCTATAATGTAATCGGCGGCAAACGGAGGAGTTATTGAGTTTAGATATCTATCAAATCAAGATTGTCACGGTAGACCCGAAGGACATCTCTATTCAAAGAGACTACCTTGATATTGAAGAGAGTTTGCGAGACTATTCCCCTTCATTTATGGAAATCGGAGCCAGTAGCACGGTTGACGGGCGTCCAAAAAGCGGTGTAGATGTCAGCATTGGCGCTATCCACGTGGCAATACCGGCCGGCGCGGCTGCCGCAGTTCTTATCACATGGATTAAGAGTTATTTCCATTCCAGAAGCGCTCGCAAAGTGGAGATAACGTCTCCGGACGGCGCGACAATAAGTCTTACCGGTTTCGATCCAAATGAAATCGCCAACCTCTTTCCACTGCCAACGGGTGCCCTGTCGGAAGCTAAGCCCACAGAGTTAGGAGATGGAGAGAGGTAAAAGTTGGGTGATCGCAGTGGGGCCGGAGGCTCCACCACAGTACGACAAGCTCGCCTGCCCGACCTTGGACGCCAGGGCTATATATGCCCGTTTTACCGCCGATTGGCAAGCTAGTAGTGACCACACTATTTTGTTGACTGGCAAGGGCGCGTCAACACGAGTCGCCACAGCGGCGTTACTGGAAGTCTTGGCGAGACGTTCCAGGGAACCGGATCGCGTCCTCATTTTTGCTTCCGGCCACATTGAGCCAAACATTCGCGGGATTACTGCGTCTCTGGTTACTTCAGATCATGATGCAGAGTCGCCCAATCCCGGCCTGAACCTTCGATCTCTTAGGCACTGGGTTGAAGATTGTCCTGCGCACCAAGTATTCGCAATACTGGACGGCTGCTTTGCGGGAGTGATTGCTCAGGGTTCTTCAGCCAATACGCCACATCACTTGTCGCTAACAACCGGGGAGATGGAAGGAGCGCTCGCTACTAAGCTTTTCCTTGCTGCAGTTGCCTCTTCAAGCCCAGCATTTGAACGCGAAGGGGGAGAATTCTCTCTTTTCACATCCTCGCTTATCACTGTTTTGGATCGGTTTGTCCAGGGGAGTCGGAACTTGACGGTTCCGACTCTCATTGATGAGCTACAGGCATCCGTGAACTCAGGTGCGCTCCCATCTT
>JANNCV010000036.1:0-20628 GCA_031386985.1 Armatimonadota bacterium | reverse complement strand
CTTGCCATTGGGTAGCGTGATTGAGACGCGAAAAGGCCGGGTCTCGCTCAATTCTGAACGGGTTTCGACCGATGTTGAGAGATTTTTGCAAGTAACTGAAGACGCCTTGCTTACGGGCGATGAGGACGGAATGCGAGAAGCGATTGGCCTCTATTCCGGCCCCCTTCTCGCTCAAACCGGAGATGATTGGGCCTATTCGTTTCGGCTCGATTACGAGGAGCGGTATGCCCAGATCGTTACGCACTTCTGCCGGCTGAGAGCTGCCGCTGGAGCACTAAAGGAATCCGTTCGAATCGCAAGAGCAGCGGTTGTGATTGCCCCCAATCGCGAGGATATCCATGTCACTTTGATTAGCGCCTATCGGAAAATGGGGCTAGAGGCAGAGGCCATCCGACAGTTTGAAGACCTAGAACGGATGCTGGACGAGAACTGGGGCGAGCTTCCTTCCGAAGCCGCCAAAAATGCGCTCGAAGGCAAGACTGAACTCGCAGCAACTGAGCAGGACGGGGGTCTCCCGGAGCTTGCTGGAGGGGCGATGCCGGTTTCTTCTCAATTCTATGTGCGCCGAGCGACCGATGGCAAGGCGGAAAAATGCCTGGACCGAGGGGAGAGCGTCGTGCTGATCCAGGGGCCGCGCCAGGTGGGCAAGAGTTCGCTGCTTGCTCGCGTTCTCGCCCATGGAAGAGCGAAGGGTTTTCGAATCGCAGTCAACGATTTTCAGACGATTGGGGAATCGCAACTCGCCGAAGAAGAACTGTTCTATAAAACCCTCGCCCACAGCCTCGCCTCTCAGTTGGGGCTGGCGTTGAACCTGGAAAAAGAATGGCAGACCTGGCTTGGGCCGAATATGAATCTTGATGCCGTTCTGGGGAATCTGCTGGCGAAGGTGGATGGGCGGGTTTGCTGGGGGATTGATGAAGCCGACGCGCTGTTTGGGCGAAGCTACTCTAACAATTTTTTTGGCCTGCTTCGAAGCTGGCATAATCGCCGCGCGCTCGACCCCGATGGGCCGTGGGGCCGACTAACCCTGATCTTGAGCTATGCCACCGAGGCGCACCTTTTCATTACAGATTTGAACCAGTCGCCCTTTAACGTTGGCGTAAAGCTCCCACTTCGGGATTTTTCGCCAAGCGAAGTTTCAGAGCTAGCGGGATTGTATGGGGTTACTCAAGCCGAAGAGATTGCGGCGGTCTTTCGAATCACGAACGGGCATCCGTTCTTAGCGCGAAGAGCGCTCGGTTTCCTTAGTGAGGGAGGTTCTGTTGGGGAGCTTGAGTCCTCGTCAACTCAAGAAGCCGGGCCCTTCGGAGACCATCTGCATCGGATTCTTGAATCCGTCAGCTTCGATCCCAAAATCCTTGAGGAAGTGCGAAACCTCCTTGGGGATCGCCCACTACAACATCCGAAAAGCCGCTACCGCCTCATGGCGGCGGGCGTGCTGGCGGTTTCGGCGGAGCCGGAGTTTAGGGTTCCGGCTTATGAGGTTTATTTGCGCGCGGCTTTAGGCTGATCTTTCCAGGGGAGGCTGTTAAAGATTCGAACGGCTCCATCGGTGCAGCCCATAATGACTTTGCGCCCGTCGTCTGAGAACACGGGCTTGTCACCGGGCAGCCCTCCGATTTGATCGTTCTCGCGTAAGGGCTTATACCGAAGCGTCAAAAGCTCTTCACCAGTTCGTGTATCCCACACCAAGTTCGTTCGATTGGGTCCGCTCGTAACAACGCGAGATCCATCCGGCGAGAAACTAAAGCCTTCGATTCCAGTGCCGGGGGACAGTGTTGCAACCAGGCATCTCCTCTTGAAGTCCCATAGGTATGCCGGTCCATCCCTGACCAGGCCCGCCAAGGTCTTGCCCGATGGGTCAAATTCGAACCCCCTTACAATCGATTTGACCGGCGGCAGGGAGCCGACCACTTTGAGAGAGGCAAGGTCGAAGATGATCGGCTTGGTGGAGCCATCTTCAATCTGTCCCAGTATCATCTGCTTTCCGTCCGGAGTCAGGTGCGAGGCATCGAACGGAGTGTCCAACTCGATCTTCTTGAGAATCTTTCCGTCAGCGCATGAAATCAAGAAGGCCAAGCCTCCAAATGTTTCGGGTTGCTTTCCGTGGATCTTCGCCGCAACTAACAACGTTTTTTCCTCACGATCGAAAGAATAGTTCGGAGACATATTGCTTCCTTTTGGCCAATCCAGGGTGAAGCGGGAAATAACAGTCATCCCTTCTGTATCTACTATGGCGTGCTCTCGAGATACACTTTCCCCTCGCTGGTAACCATCTCCGACTAAGAGTCGAGTTCCATTGCCGTACACGCCCCAAAACATCATCCACTGTTTGAATATCTGGGCAGTTTTTTCTTGCTTCAGCCCCTCAGCGGATAACCTTTCAACATTCCCGTTCGCCAGGGCAAGAAAGATTTTCGAGTCAGTGTGAATCATGTCCTCATAATCCCCTCGTCGGCTACTCGTTTTGCCTGTCCTTAAATCGCGACAAACAATGGCCTTATCTACCAATCCATAATGGGTCTGAGAGATAAGTGTGGTGTTGTCGTTTATGAGGGCGGCGCTAAGAACTTGATCTTTGTGCTCTTTGTAAACCTCAACAGCAGGCTGAGAGTTGAACGACCAGACTCTCAGGTGCCGATCGGCATCCAGCGAAACCAATCGATTATCGCCGTCCCATGGAAAGAGTGCCTGACTCACGCTACTCAGATGTCCTACAAACCTCCTGAGCAGTTCACCGGTATCCGCTTTGAACACGCGGACCGTGCCATCTTGCCCTCCTACGATCAGCTTGCTGGCATCTGCTGAAAACGAGCACGACGAAGCGAGGATCGGGCCACCGGACATCGTTGCGACCACACTCAGGTCTGTGGACCGCCGAACTTCTAGGAGTCGGTATTGGTTATCGTAGAAGCAAACTAGCGAGCCGTCTCGGCTCTGAAGTAGTCTACAACTGCCATAAGAGACAAAATTGGGAATATGCTGGGTCGATAGCTTTCGGCCGGAACCATCCCAGCGAATCACTTCGCCGTTGAAATGGAACGAGAGGATGGTGCCATCCTTCATGAATCTTGCGATCCAGGTCACACCAGGGACTCCTTCAAATGTCGTTTTTTGCTTGTTTCCATCGACTAGGAGCAATTCGAGCCCAACCGGGGGATCCTTGAAAGGAGTTGCCAAAAGGCACACGCGACGTTGGGGGTCGAAATCCAGTATACGTCCGCCAGCGGTGTATGACCACAAGACTTGATCGGTTACCGTATCTCGAAGGACCAGCGCACCTGTGACTAGATTCTTTCCAACTCGCCATCCACCCTTCCCTACGCCTATTGCCACAGGTGGACCAGCCAACTTCCGTCGGAACTTGATCCCCTTCGGCGTAAAATCATAGATCGAATCCGGCGTTATGACACTAACGCTCCTGTCGGGTTGGCGCTCCAAACCGGAGGATTCGGGCAAGAGAAATTCGGCTTCATGCGAGTTCACAAGCAGAGCTGTGTGCCCCCACTCCCAATTTCTCATCGGGCTGTCTTTGGTCTGCTTGATCAGTTCGGCAATACGCATGTAGCGCTCGTCCCTCATGGCCATTTCAATAGAGGACATGACGCCCACATAGTTCCTGGCCCTCAGCTCATTCGTCCGAGATCCGAGAGCGACGAGCGCTTGTTCGCGCTCCTTTGAGACTTGGCTCAGCTCCTCATTGCGTTGCTTCAGTTGGCTTGATTGCTTCTCCAAGCTAATGACCGCTTTCTTGCGTTCATTTGAAGTCACCTTGAGGTTTTCATTGCTCTTTCCTAGGGACGATAGCGCATCTTCTCTTTCGCTTGATATCCGCTTCAGTTCTTCATTGCGCTTTTCCAAATCGGTGAGCGCAACTTTCCTATCCGAAGAAACCCGGGACAGATCATTGGTTCGTTGTCCGAGCGTAACTAATGCCTTTTCACGCTCTTTAGAGATTTTGAGTATTCCAACCGCCGCCGAAGAAATCGCGAGTACAACGATTCCGGCCACCGCCGCCGTCCGTAATATGGCCACTCTCGCTGCGCCCCGTTGCCGACGCAGTTCTGCGTTTGGCAGACTCTGCCTGCGCCAACCCTCATCGAAAACGGTTTTGTAAACGAGGTTGCGGACGTGGAGGCTGCCATGCACCTGATGTCCGACTCCCGCAAGTTGCAACGAAGCGACCACCGGATTCTCTTCCGATGCCTCTACCCCCTTGCCTCTTAGCAAACGCCCGTAAAGTTCGAGCACCTGGGTCTTTCTTTCTTCAGGTGACATTCCGGGGACGTCGGGGTCTAAGATTCGCTGCTCCACGGCGGCAAAGTTGGGCTCGCTATGGCGGGCTTCGGGCGTAAAGAAGAGTTCTTTTACGAGCCGATCTACATCGTGAGGCGAGGTAATCGCGGGGGTTTCCGCAATATGGCTGCAAAGAAGCTGGGTGAGATAAGGATGTCCGTTCACCCAATGGTGAATCCGCTTCATGAGGCTCTCGCCGTTTCGTCCGCCCCGCTCCAGAATCGAGCAATACGGTTTGGTTTCGTCTAACGTGAAGTCCGTAAGCTCGATTTTCGTGCCAATATTAAACGGCGTGATGTCGGGGTTCCGGATGAGCTGCCCCGGAGTTGCCACCCCGACGAGGCAGAAAGTGAGGCGTTCAAAGCCCGACTGTTCCGACCGACGATTGAAACAATCGCGAATTCCCGCGAAGAATTCGTCCGTAGAAAAATCAAGGGCTCGAACGTAATCCACCTCATCCACAAAGATGACGATGCGCCCTTCGGTTTTGGCCAGCACGACCTCCGAAATGGCCCCAAGCCAACGCGCAAGCGGCCCCACGGATTGCCGGGAATCCCAATACGCGATTAGCTCATCGGCGATGCCAAGCTCCTGCCCAATCCCGAGCATAAGGCCGGCGTACCACCGCTCCGGAGTCACATTTGAACCCACGCGCTGGAGGTCGAGCTTGATGGTCAAGATTCCATGCTCTTTGAGCTTGACAATGGTTCGGGCCACGAGTGAGGACTTGCCCTTCTGCCTGGAATCAAGCAGACAGACATATTCGCCCGCCAGCAGGACTTTGAGCAACTGAGCATCGGCCGCCCGATCTAAGTAGCTAGGCGCACTCGGCTCCATCGTCCCACCCGGCCTGAAAAATACGGTTTCGCATTCCATGTGCGTATTGTATGCGACGAAGTGTGATGAGTTTCATCACGGATTTTTTTAGGGTTATCTCGGTCGAGGCGGAAGCTTGCAATGGGTTCCAGGCCTTCAGCCTTCGCTATATTCTGGTGGCCCGTTGGCCCATGATGCGATTTGTCGTCTTTCCGGGCTATCGCCTTCGACGTAATCTCCCGGGTCGACCTTCTCGCGCAGTCTGAATCTAACGGCGCTTAGGCCCAACGGGCCGATAGAGTAAAGCGAAGGCCGCAGGCCTGGTGATAGGAGCCAAAATAGGAAAGCCCCTGAGGGGCGACAGAATCCTTCGAAGGTAAAAAGATCGCGGCCGATGCCGGGCAAAGAGGGTCGGGCCCAAAGGGCCGATAGAGTAAAAGCGAGGCCGCAGGCCCGGTAATAAGGTGCGAGAATAGAAGCCCCAAAAAGGGCGATAGAATAGAACGGTGCCGCAATCTCTTTCAAACATCCTTGTGCACCTCGTCTTCAGCACAAAAGACCGCGTTTGCTTCCTTACCGAAGAGGTCCAACCCGATCTTCACGCCTACCTGGGTGGGACGCTCAAGAGCCTCGGATGCCCACCCATTCAAATCGGCGGGGTTGAAGATCATGTGCATCTCCTGTTCGCCTTGTCGCGAACAATCACGATCGCGCAGGTAACTGAAAAGGTGAAATCGGCGTCATCCAAGTGGATCAAACCGCGCGGTCCGGGATTACAAAACTTTTCATGGCAGGCGGGATATGGCGCGTTCTCCGTTGGGCAAAGCGAGGTGGATCGGGTGAGCGATTACATTCTGAATCAAGCGCATCATCATCATCATGGGATCACGTTCCAAGAGGAACTTCGCGCATTGCTCGCGGAGGCGGGAATGGCGTTCGACGAGCGGTATCTGTGGGATTGATGTTGTGTCGCCCCTTTGGGGCTTGTGGTTTCGCCTTTCCATTCCAGGCCTGCGGCCTTCGCTGTAATCTACCGGCCCGTTGGGCCTGAACTGCCCTCGGCTTACTCGTCAGAAAGATGCCAAGCTTTCAAAGAGTTACCAACTCTGTGATTCTCATCACGGAACGATCACGCTTCGCGCTGTATGATGAATCTACTGGTACACACCAGCAGGGTTTGGCCCTGGAGGATACATATTATGAAAAAACAAAACAGATCGCTAGGAATCATCGCTGGAATGGCGACGCTGCTGGGGGCGGGAATCATTATGGGGTTCACCGGTGTGATGGCTCCAAAGCCTGCGGGGGGAAAGATCGTATTAGCACCCTCGGCTACAATCGCGTTTGTGACCAACCGCATTGGGAATTATGAGATTTACTCGATGACCTCAACCGGGTCCAACGTAAAGAGGCTCACGAACAACTGGGGATCTGATTGGGAGCCTCACTATAAACCCGATGGCTCGAAAATCGCATTCACAAGTGCCCGCGATGGCAACTATGAGATATACGTTATGAACGCGAACGGTACCGGTCAGGTGAGGCTCACCAACAGCCCCTTGGAAGATTACGGGACCACTTGGTCGCCGCTCGGAGATAAGATAGCGTTTTATTCGAATCGTAGCGGCGACAGCGAAGTTTGGGTTATGAACGCGAATGGTACAGCCCAGACGAACCTTAGCCAAAGCCCATTATCGTCCGATTACAACCCGAGTTGGTCGCTCAATAATCGGATAGCATTCGCATCGGACCGAGGAGGGAACACCGATGTTTGGGTCATGAACGCTGACAGCAGCGGTGCTACGAACCTCACCTTTGATTCGGTGTTCAATGACAACCATCCGGCCTGGTCTCCCAATGGAACGAAGATTGCATTCCGTAGCGACCGCGACGGAAATCAAGAAGTCTACGTGATGAATGCTGACGGCTCGAACCTCGTTAGGCTCACCAACAACGCGGCAATTGATACGGAGCCTGAATGGTCATCAGACGGAACTAAGCTCGTTTTCACTAGCGACCGCACCGGAAATTTCGAGATCTACAGCATCAGCGCTACAAATGGTTCCGGTTTGGTCCAACTTACCAATGACTCTGGAACCGACGTCGAAGCCGTCTGGAAACCCTAACGCTTGCCTTAACGCGCTCGCACGATTCGCGTTAGCCTCCTGCCTCGGCGACTCTTGTTGCCGGGGCCTTTTCCTTTTATTAAAAGCCACCCGGAAAGGGCGAGACGCCCTAGCCACGGGCTGTGTCACAATCCAAACCATGCTTGAATCCGGTCAGCGAGTTTTGCGCGAGGAAGCCGCCGCCTTGTTAACTTTGGCCGAAAAATTGGGCGATAATTTTAACCAAGCTACGGCTTGGATCCTTTCGTCCAAAGGTCGCGTTATTACTTGTGGGATCGGTAAGAGTGGCCACATCGCCCGAAAAACAGCGGGCACCCTCGCTTCTACGGGCACTCCATCCCTGTTTCTGCACGCCGCCGAGGCCGTTCATGGCGATCTGGGGATGGTTACTCAGCATGATATTGTGCTGGCTTACAGTCACAGCGGCGAAACGGATGAGATTGTTCGCCTCTTTCCTTCGCTTAAGGCCATTGGCGCCAGAACAATTCTTATCTGCGGCCGTCCCGCCAGTAGTGCCGGTTGGCTGGCCGACTTGGTGTTGGATACCGGCGTTACCCACGAAGCCTGCCCCAACAACCTTGCCCCCACCACTTCAACCACCGCCATGCTCGCCCTTAGCGATGCCCTTGCGGTTGCGGTGATGGAGCAGCGCGGTTTTGGCAGCGAAGATTTTGCGAAATTTCACCCCAGTGGAGCGCTCGGAAAGCGATTACTTCTGCGGGTTGAAGACGTGATGCGCAAAGGCACCGACCTTGCGGTTGTGGCTCTGGAAACTCCGGTTTTGGATGTTTTGAAAGCCATCACTCAAGCCGGAGCGGGGGGAGCTTGCGTCATATCCGGCGAAAACCGATTGGCGGGTTTCATTACCGACGGCGATTTGCGTCGTCATTTCCTCGCCTCGCCCGAGCCCTTCCAGGCCAGCGCCAGCGAGATCATGGCGACGGGAGTATCCACCATCCCGCCCGATTTGCTTGCGATCGAGGCGTTGGAAGTATTCCAGAACTTCCCCGTGAAGATCGGCGATATGCCCGTTGTGACCGAAGCCGGCGAAGTCGTCGGCCTGATCATGATAAAAGATTTACTGCGCGCCGGGATTGTTTAGCTGCAGCCATTGGGCGGAGGCGGAGGCGGATCAGAGGCGAGGTTCACGTCAATTCCACCCGGCAAAGCCGTGGTATTCCCGGCGCTCAGCACCGGCAATGGGGCGGAGCAGGAGAGAACCAATGCCGTATAGCGCAACCCAACATAAGTGTATTGTGCGTAGTAAATCGGCGTGAGAGAGTTCGGAATCAGGTGAAATCGCACAGCGGCAACCGGCACCGAGGCACTGAAACGACCGTCTGCTCCTGTGGTAGCCCGGCCCAATTCTGAACCGGCAGAGTTATAAAAAGCTACGACGATGTTCGGAACTCCGGTCGTAGTTCCTTCCCTGTGAACTTGGCCCGTTACTGTTCCATTGCTTCCAACGTTTGCAACCGTAACCGCGCAGGTCGCCGTCTTTGTTGAATCTGCGGCGGCACTCGCGACGATTGTGTAGATGCCTAGCGTTGTGGGGGCCGTGTAATTAATTTGCCGTGAGTTAACTCGAGTAAACGTACCACCGGTAGCGGCAAAGTTAACCGTGGTGTTGGTCGCCCCGGTTACCGTGCCCGTGATCAAAGTCGTACGCCCAGGGCCCAGGGTAACGGCACTTGGATCTATCGAAACACCGATTTGAGAAACGTTGACTACACACGTCGCAAATTTGCTCGAATCAACGATGCTGCGGGCGGTAATCGTGAACGTACCCGGAGTGGAAGGGGACGTGTAAGTTGCAGAAGAGGCTCCGGTAGGGGCGATTGACCCGCCGGTTACAGCCCACGAAACGGTTTGGCTGGCAACACCTGGGACCTGAGCAACTAAGCCCAGGGCTTGGGCGAACGCAAGATTAGCGCTGTTCACATTGAGCGTGACGCCGTTATTCGTTCCACCACCCGTGCCGCCGCCCCCGCCTCCACCTCCACAGGCCAAAACAACGAGGAGGGCGATGAGGAGGGCGATTTGTTTCATGATTTCAAAATGTGGGGTCCGCGACAGTTCCTTTGGAGGAGACTGAGGCAAGATATGCATCGCTGTGAAAACTGCCGCTTAGTGGACCCTACTTATCTTGACGCTCGGCTAGGGGGCTTCCGTTCGCAAAACAAGGACCGATTTAAACGCATCCGGTAAAAGTTCATCAAAAAGGCAAGTTTTGATGCTAGAGTTCTCGGCGGGGGCCCGCATGTAAACGACGGTGAGGTTGTCGGCGAACTCGGAAATTACCTGGCGACAAAGGCCACACGGCGAGCCTCCGTCGGGAGTTACGACGGCTATCGCGGCAATCTTTTTGCCGCCCTGGGCGATCATTCGGCTGATTGCGGACCGTTCGGCGCAGATTGTGCCTCCGTAAGAGATGTTCTCAACATTGCATCCGGCGTGGATATCGCCATTTTCGTCTTGGACAGCTGCGCCTACTTGGTAGTTACTGTAGGGCGCATAAGCGTTGAGGCGTGCCTCCGCAGCAGCTTGAAGAAGTTCATTCATAGGTTGATTATGGGCTAAGCAATCTCAATTAATAAACATCATGGCCGCGGCCAGTAGAAGCGAACCAATGCACAGAACGAGGGCAATTGAGTTGCAAATGAACGCGGTTTGGCCCTGTATCGCGCCCAAAGACTTGGCCCGCAAAGCTTGATTGATCCCCACAATCGCAGCAATCACGCCGACAATAGCGAATGGGGGGCAGCAGCAAAAGGAGCCCGAGGCGGTAGCGGCGACCCCGAATCCGATCCAGGCGTTCGTCATGCAGCGGTTGGCTTCGTAGGCGTTCGGGTTGGGGTCCAGGCCAGGATCGGGTTGGACTCCGGGGCGAAAATAGTTTGAGCCACCGGCGGAGTAAGGGTTGGATTGGCTCGGCGGGTGGCCAGTTGAATAAGGGTTGGTAAGTGGCGCAGCCAGCTTTGGACTGCTAAATTGCAGAGCGCCAACCGCACCCGCCGCCATCCGCGCGCCGCCGGTTTCTTCTTCGAGCACGGTCTGATGAATGATCCGCCCTTGCCCGATCCAGGTTTGCAGAGTCTGGATATCAGCCGGGCCGTATCTTTGCCCATCCGTCGCAATAACGTAATAACGCACCGGTCTTCATTCTATCTCCAGTTGAATCGCCTTGGATGCGACTTAGCCGAACATCGTCAAAAACCCGAGCGAATTCGCCACGATCCAGAAACCCCAAAGGGCGAGCGCAACAATATTACAAACAAATGCGGCTTGAGCTTGTGGGTGGTTAGCTTTTTTGGCCTCAATCGCCGAAAGCAAGCCCCAGATCGCAAAGGGTGCGCAGCATGCGAGCCCAACACCAAATCCAATCCAGGCGTTGTTGATCTTTTGTTGAACGTTCGGATCGTTCAAATATGCGTTCGGATCGGCGGGGCGGTAGTAGTTTGCTCCCCCGGCGTAGGGGTTTTGTTGATAAGGAGTGGGCTGTTGATTCTGGGGCGGTTGGTAGCCGCCGATGCTATCGTACGGGTTGGATGGAGGAACGTAAGTTTGAGTTACGGGCGGTGCGCTCGGATCGGCACCACCGAATTGCAGAGCACCCACCGCGCTCGCTGAGACACGATTCCCCCCAAGTTCCTCTTCGAGAACTGTCTGGTGCAAAACCCGCCCCTGGTTGACCCAGCCCTGAAGAGTCGGAACATCAGCCGGGCCATACTTCTGCCCATCGCTTGCGATCACATAGTAGCGCACGATTCTCAGTTTATCCGGACTGATTAATTTTGGTTTCGTGAACACCGGGAGGGGTGGACTGCCGAATGGGTGTTTCTAAGATTAAACCGTTTTATTGGGCTCTAGCAGGCTCTCTTAGCAGATCCAAAACCGCTCGAATATTCCACTCGTTAGCCTCAAGGTGCTCCCTCGCTTCGTCCTCGGTCGCGCTCGAAAGGTCGCGCACGATTCGAACGCAGCGCTCTTTTAGCTTCCCGTTCTTGGCTTTCACATCCACCATCAAATTCTCAATGACCTTGCCCGCTAGAACCATCGCGGTTGTTGAGATTCGGTTCAGAACAAGTTTTTGGGCGGTTCCGGCTTTGAGGCGGGTGGAGCCAGTGAGGATTTCGGGGCCAGTTCTCAAGACAATTCCTAGGTTGGACTCGGCTTCAATTGGCGTATGAGGATTGTTCACAATTCCGCACGTCCACACGCCCTTCTGCCGCGCGTGGCGGATCGCGGCGAGAACGTAAGGGGTTTTGCCCGAAGCGGCCAGGCCAATCACGATGTCGCGATTCGAAACTTGGAGTGCATTGAGATCGCTGATGGCGGCGTGGGGATCGTCTTCGGCGTCTTCTTGGGCCTTGCTTGAAGTTGCGGCTCCTCCGCTTACGAGGGCAATGAAGCGATCGGGCTCGAGTCCAAAAGTGGGCGGCATTTCGGCGGCGTCCATGGTGGCGATCCGGCCACTCGTGCCGGCTCCGACATAGATCACGCGTCCCCCGTTGATAAATGTTTGGGCGGCCATTTCGGCCGCTTCGGCGATTTGGCTCTCAGCTCGGGCGACCGCTTCTAAGACAATTATCTCGTCTTCGTCCATAAGCCGCACAATTTCGGCGGCTGACATTTGATCCAATCGCTTCGATTTCGGGTTTCGAGCTTCCGTGTTCTTACTCATACTTCTCCCATGAAGATGTCGCGGGCAAGCAAAGCGGCCCCAATCACCGGCGGTTTCTCAACGAGAGCACACCTTGCGCTCTTGGGGAGGGCGTTTTCAAACGCATCCCGCGCGGCTTTTCGCTTCCAAATGCTCCCAGCCAAAGATATCATCGGCTCGATTTCAGTGGAATGGTAGCGCTCCAGATGCAACATTACGGTTTTTGCGAGCAACTTAGTTTCCTGTTCAAGGGCGCTCTTTGCATATTCAGCCCCGGCAGTGACATCGCGAAAGAAAGACGCGGCGAAACTGGCAACTAGTGCGGCGGGGGCAGCCGAAGTATAAATTCTTCCTAAAACTTCATTCGATTCGATGGTGCCGAGCTTCTTCCTGATCTCAACCAGGAGTTTCTCCGGGCCCTCCCCGGTTCGCAAAAATTCACGAATCAGGTGCCGACCATAGGCAAACCCCGATCCTTCATCTCCGAGGAGCGGGCCACCTCCGCCACTCTTCACAAAACCGGTGGAACTTTTCGAACAAACGATTGAGCCTGTGCCCGCGATCACGCAGACGGTCGTTTCCTCCGGCGACGCCCGAAGCGCGGCGGCGTAGTCCGGCATAAGGCTTACAGGAATCCCAGGGATCGTTAGGCCAACAATTCGTGCTGCCTGTTGGCGGGCCTCTTCGTGAACTAACCCCGCGAAACAACCACAAATCTGCTGAACGGTAGGCGCCAGTTTTAGAGCTTGTTCAATGCTTCGGTGTAGCGTTTTCGTTGGAGTTGATGAAAAGTTTGCAGCCCCCCCTTGCGCAAGGAAAACGACATCACCCTCTTCATCTATCACCGCGGCTCGACAAGCCGTGCCGCCGCCATCAATTCCCAGAAACCGCACTTACTCTGACCTCAACGCATCTGCCAGTTTTGCCGCGAGCGCTTGGCGGCTAAAATTTGCACTAACGTAAGTCAACCCGTTTGCCCCAAATTTGGCAAGTTCCTCGCTTCGGCGCTCGCTCATCGCAAGGGCTTTTTTCGCTAAATCACTGGAGTCCTCTGGTCTCGAAGTAAGTCCGCACGCCGAGGCCTCCACCATACGGGCCATATCACCCGGCGTCGCACAAATCACAGGCAACGAAGCTCCCATGTAGTCAAAAAGCTTGTTCGGACTGACGGCGTAAGCAAATGCATCCACATCTCTAAGCGTGATAATGCCGCCATCGGCGGCGGTGAGAATGTTTGGGATTTCATCTTTTGGCACAGGGTCTAGGAACTTCAGGTTCGGTAGCCCACTCGCTTGTTCTTTGAGACTTTTCTTCGCCGGCCCATCGCCCACAAGCACGAAGCCAATCTGCACGTTGTCTTGGAGTATTCGAGCGGCTTCGATGATTGTGCCCAACGCATTGGCGGGTCCGTGTGCGCCGGTGTAAACAAACGTGAACCGGTCAAATCCGTACTTCGCCCGCGATTCCTCACGCGAGCGGGTTGGCTTAAAATGGTCTAGGTGAACGCCATTGGGCACGTAAATGATGTTTTCCGACTTGACCCTGCGCTTGGTCAAATATTGGGCCGAGCCCTCGGCGAGAATAATAACTTTTTTGGCTCCAGCGTAAAGCTTTCGTTCCAAAAAACGCATTACCCGCACCATTGGATGCCCCTCCGTGACCTCGCCCATATCAACCAAAGCTTGTGGCCACAGGTCGCGCAACTCAAGAAAAAACTTGGAACCCAGTTTTTTGGAAAGTTTCATTGCTGCCATCGCCGCGAAGGGGTGAGGCGATGAGCCAACAATCGCCACCGGCGTATCTCCCATCGTGTCCATGGCGGCTTTCTGGAAGTTCCTTGAAAACGTTAGCATATTGGCAACCCGCTTCCAATTATTTTGTTCATACTCGGCAGCGTTCACCCACACGAACTCTAAATCGCCGTGTTTCTCAATTCGAAACAGCTCGCGTTCGTCTAGAATCGTGCGCTTGCGAGTGGAAAGGTTGATGTCGCACGCGAACACTTTGACTTTGAAACCGTGCTTGGTTAGCTCGGTTCCCAAATCAAAATGTCGAGTCCCGCCGGGCCGATCAGGAGTGATCGCGTGGTGGTTTACGAGCCAAACTTCCATGTGCTGTTATTGTGGCGCAAGGTGAATCTGCGATACTTCGCGGATTCAGCGTGAAACAAATGGCCTCCCAGCAATTCTTCCTGGCCCAGCTTCGGGGTTTCACGGTATATCTAACGGGTGACTGAGAAGGTTGGTGTAATTGGGCTTGGATACGTCGGCCTCCCCGTGGCTCTCGCGTTTGCGAGGCATTTCGAAACTGTTGGGTTTGACATCCACGAAGAGAAAGTTGCCGAACTCAATCGCGGTCATGATCGCACCGGAGAATGCGACCCTCATGAGCTTCAAAAAACGAAACTGAAGATGACGGCCAAACTGGATGACCTGCGCGGTTGCACATTCTTTGTCGTTGCCGTTCCCACCCCCATTGATAGCGATCACCAGCCGGATTTAACGCCGGTCGTTAAGGCCAGCGAAACCGTCGGCCAGGTCTTACAAGCGGGCGGAGTTGTTGTCTACGAATCAACCGTTTATCCGGGCGTAACCGAAGAGATTGCTGGGCCCATTTTGGAACAGGTCTCGGGATTGGCAAGGAATCAGTTCAAACTCGGCTATTCGCCGGAGCGAATCAACCCCGGCGATAAGGTGAACACGCTCGAAAAGATCGTGAAAATCGTCTCGGGGGAGGACGCCGAAACACTTGAGCGGGTTGCCGTTGCGTACGAGCAAATCATTTCGGCGGGCGTTCATCGCGCCCCTTCAATCAAAGTCGCCGAGGCGGCCAAGGTGATCGAAAACACCCAACGCGACCTCAACATCGCCTTCGTAAATGAGCTCGCGATCATTTTTGATCGCATGGATATTCGCACGAAAGACGTTCTGGATGCAGCGGGCACAAAATGGAACTTCCTCAAATTCACCCCGGGGCTGGTGGGTGGTCACTGCATCGGAGTTGACCCCTATTATCTCACGGCAAAAGCAAGCCGCACGGGCTCATATCCGCAAGTAATCCTGGCAGGAAGGCGTATCAACGATGGCATGGGCCGGTTCATCGCCTCCAAGCTGATTCGCTTGCTCATTCAGACCGGAAAACCTGTCAAAGGGGCGAAAGTTGGAATTTTGGGCGGTACGTTCAAGGAAAACGTCAGCGATATCCGCAATAGCCGCGTCCCTGACATCATCCATGAACTTCACACCTATGGAGTTGAAACCCTCTTCCACGACCCCTATGCGGATTCAGCAGAAGTGACTCACGAATATGGTTTAGACCTGTGCGGTTGGGATGATTTGAAGAACTTGGACGCGCTCGTGTTTGCGGTTGCGCATGATGAATACAAGAAGCTCTCGGTGGGGGATTTAGTGGCATTGATGAAGCCAGATGGGGTCTTGATAGACGTAAAATCCCAGCTCAATCCGGCGGATATTCCCGCGAATATTCAGTATTGGAGCTTGTGAACGGCGAATTCGCCGTCGCTTTCGCTAAACGAATGTTGCGATTCGCAATCGAAGGTGAGCGACCGACTACGTTCTCAGATGCAGCGGGTGGTGCGTGGGAAAACTCTCCGCTGGCCCCTTAGATTCGCGAACTCAGTCTGAGGTGAAATCCAGCTGTCGGTGACAAAAATCGCCCATCTGCAGCACGGTATTAACTCCTGCCTTGGCCCTGACGGCTTTGGCGAAGTCTTCGAGCCTGGTTAGAGCATCGGGGCAAGGGCGTGGTGAGGTCGTTGATTACAGCAGTTCGGACCGGCTTAGGCTTGGTGGAGACGAGGCGCAGAGGAATCGCCAACGCAACCGTCCCCGCGCTCGGGGCGTGTAATCACTAATCCATTCTATCCGGTTCTTTGGTCAGCGGAAGCCTCTTGTCACTAAAAGGTCGCTATAATACGCCATGAGCCTTATTCTTGCAATCTGTGCGTTTGCGGCCATTTCTAGTCCTGCCGATCTGCCTCTTACTCCGCCTGCGGGATGGAAAAGTGAAAGGCAGGATAAGGCTATGGTTTACACTGCTCCGGAGGCGGCGACGGGGAAGTTCTACGTCGTCATGGCAACTGCGGTGGAAGGCAAGGCGGGGAGTATCGCGGAACTCTTGGATGCAGGAAGGAAGATGGTCGCAGAAATTGGAACATTCAAGTCTGCCGCCGACGTAAAGCGCGCGAAATCTGACGGGGGTTGGGATAACGAGTTTGTTCTTGGATCGCTTGAAAGTAAGGATCGCGCCATGCTGGTTTTGATCATGGCCGTAAAGAAGGGCGATGAAGGAGGCAGCGTGATTGTGCTTTCGGACAGCGTGGAAACCATGACCAAATACGCGGATTCATTTGCCGCTATGATTCAGGGCCTCGGTGCAGAACCGGCTAAAGCTGGGGTGGTGGACCTGCAATATGCTGTACCTGATGGCTGGACCAAGACGCAAGTCAACGGTTTTCCGCTGCTGGTGAAGGAGAAAAACGAGGAATACACCAAGTACCGGGTGAGTCTGTTGATATTTCCTACGGAGAACATCGGCAAGAGTATCCGCGAGCAATTTGTGGGTTACTGGAACTCATTTGTTACGCCTAACTACACCACTAAAATCGCCCCAATCCCTCTGGTATCTCGGATGAAGAGCGGGCATGCCTGTGCCTTCGACGCGGAGTGGGACGCAAAAGATAAAAACGGGGGGGTGGCTTGCGTCGCAGTCTACATGATCGCCCATGGCGGCAAAGTTGTCCCGGTGATGGGGATTTTCTCAGGGACGGATTGGACGAGTGATAAAACGATTGAAACGGACGTTGCAGCATTCCTGGATACAGCTAAAATCCCAGGGGCAACCAATGAAAGAGTGATGTTGTTCGATGCAGCAAATCTTTCCGGCGAATGGAGCGAATCAAGCACTGCCTATGCGAACTATGTCACCCGTGCCGGTGTTTATGCGGGCGACGCGACGATCAGCACCGCTGCGTATTTCACGCTCGGTTCGGACGGCACCTATATGCGAACGCTGATGGCGGTAGGAGCCGCCGGGAACATTCGAGAAAAAGACTCCGGAACATGGTCGGTGGATGACGATGAGTTGGTCTTAAGCAAAGGTGCGCGTTATAGCTTGCTTGGCTATGGTGCCGATCCCAAAGTCGGTCGCTTCATGGTCTTGGGGAACTACTCCAATCAAAAAGCTAGACTCAAATTTACCAATCCGCGCGGGATTCTGCAAGCAATGTGGCTTAGGGCGAAGTAGCCTTTGTTATTAGTTGCAAAGGGAGCCAACTAGAATGATTTGCGACCATCGGTAGGGGTGGGGCCGAGGGTTTTGATCGCATAATCGGTTTCTAAGTTCGAAAAACTAAGCGATTTCAGTTGATTGGCGTGGTAAGATTGCGATTGAGTATTGAGTCACATGAACAAGCTAGTTGCCCTTTCTCTCGTCGCTATTTTTGGCGTCACCGCCACTTGGACTGCAGTTAAGCTAAGCCCCCAAGAGCAGCCTGTAATCAAGAAGACGGCGTACAAACTTCCAATTGCGCCCACCAACATTGATCCGGTTCGGGATTCGAAGGTAGATTTGCGCTCCCCGGAATCTATTTTGAGGCACATCGCCTACTTGAAATCGGTTGAGAGGAATAAAGAGGAAGGCCCTGGTTCGCCTGAATCTAAGGCGGACTGGTATGAAGCCTATTATGCTTGGATTTCGGTGCGGCTTAATGGACAAGGATTGTTTGATCCTAACTATCTGCACGCCGCGAATCAACATCGCGACGCGATGCCGCGAGGCAAACAATCCTACTCTCCGGGTGGAGTTGCCGAGCAACTTGGACCAGTGAACTCGAGCGATCCCGTTCAAGAGATCTACTTTGGACATGGCCCAACTTCGGGTCGAAAGAATGACATCGCCGTTTATCCGGGCAATCCGCTCATCATGGCGGTTGCCTCGGCCGGCGGTGGAATATGGAAGACGACCAACGGCGGCACTAACTGGGCGCCCCTAAGCGAGAAATGGACCAATCTGCTCACGAGTTCGGTGGCCTTTCATCCGACCAATTCAAACATCATTTTGGCGGGAACGGGCGACCGTGAGGGATTTTTTGGTCATTATGGCAATGGCATTATGCGCTCCACCGATGGCGGCACAAACTGGACTCAAATTGGGCCCGAAGCCATGCGTATTAGTTGTATTGATAAGATTGTGTTTGATCCCGCCAACCCGACCATTGTGCTTGCTCTTGGTGGAAACGGCTATTCAAACACGGATGCTGTTTGGCGTTCGACCGATTCGGGCCTGACCTTCACTGCGGTTAGTGGGTTAAGTCTCACGGTTGTGGCTTGGGATGATCTCGTGCGCACTACGGGCGGCGTCTACTACTTAGCCGGGAGCGATGGAACGACCCCGGGATTTCTTTACAAATCCACGAATTCTGGAGCAACTTGGACCGTTGTCTCAAACCCATGCGTCGCGGCGAATCCTCACATGGATTTGGGGGCCTCGCTTGTCAATGCCAACACCCTCTATTTACTCGCAATCGGCGACGAGAAGATCTACAAAACCACTAACGGCGGAACGAGTTGGACTAACATTAAGGGCAACTTCCTAAATGGAGACGCCAATTCTGGCGCAAACTACATGTGGGCGCAAAAGGACTACGACAAGCACTTGACGGTGTCTGCCGACGGTGCCAACGATGTGGTTTACGTTGGACTTATCGGCATCAACATGGATGTTAATGGCGACGGAACCTGGACGGATATAAGCCGCACTTTCTCGGCCACGCCCCCCAACTATCTCCATGCTGACCAGCATTGCGGAATACCTCACCCAACCGATCGCACTATTGTCTACTTTGGCCTGGATGGAGGCATTTTCAAGTGGAAACTCACCAACGCCGCGACGGGCGCGGGAACTTGGACTTCGCTCAACGCCACGATCAAGGATTACCAAGCCTATCACGTTTCAGCCCACCCTACTGACCCCGGATACTTAATGACGGGTCTGCAGGATAACTGCACCATTGGCTCTCGAGGCAACTTCGCAGCCTGGACATCCTTAAGTGCTGGCGATGGCTCGTGGAGTGCGTTTGATCGCAATAATCCCGCGGTTCAGTACACCAGTGCCCAGGGAGCAAGCGTTTATCGCTATGCGACCGCGACGACGCTCGTATCCACATTTATCAAGCCGACGGCGGGAAATTTTGGCTTTATCGCTCCGCTTGTTACGGCCGGATCGGCGGGGAACGAAGTGTTCCTTGGCGGTGATTTTCTTTATAAATGGACTGGCGTGGGCCGAGTTTGGACCCAACTCAATATGCCTTGCGGAAGCACCCAACCGGCATCCGAGTTAGCGGTTGCGCCCGCGAATGGCAACGTCATTTACTCCGGAAATCCGGAAGCGATTGTCATGTTGACTCGCGATAAGGGCGCGACCTTTGCTCAGATTGATAATGCGAGCATTGATCGCCCGATCGGGGGAATCGGCATCGCATTCTCAAACTCTTATGATGTGGTCGTTGGCATGCAGGGCCAAGGCGCAGACCACTTGTGGCGTTGTTCTAATACGCTCGCGGCCGTACCGGTTTGGACGAACGTGAGCGGTACGGGGCCGACCGGCCTGCCCAACGTTCCCATCAATGCCGTGGCGCGAGATCCGTATGAGGTTGGGCGGTGGTATGTAGGAACCGATGTTGGCGCATTTATGACGGTTAACTACGGCGCAACTTGGGTGAGCATGACCACGCTTGGGCTCCCCGCGGTCGGGGTTCAACACATGACCTTTGACTCCAGCAAGCAGTTCTTGATCATCGCAACGTATGGTCGCGGCATTTGGCGCGTTCCAATCGTTACGGCGGCAACCACCTTTAGCATCAGCGGAAACATCAAACAAGGCGCGGCCAATCTGCCCGGGATTACGACGAACTTGCAAGTTTGGAAGGAGTCGAGCTCAACCGCCACCTCCACGCCAAACGCCCCGATTCCAGACAATAACCCGGCATGGACGGTGTTGCCCGTTACGGTGACGACTTCGCAAAGGATCGTGAGGGTGAGCCTTTATCTGAATATCACCCATACCTTCCGAGGCGATGTCGAAGCCTACTTGCAATCTCCCGATGGCTCGTTTGCGCAAGTCTTATCTTCTTCGGCGGATAACGGGGCGAACATCGTTCGGAACTTCACCTTGATTGAGTTTAATGGGTTACTCTCAAATGGAGTCTGGAAGCTATGGGTGCGGGATGTTGGGGCGGGAGATATCGGCACGGTGAATCAGTTCAAAGTGATCCCGTATTTCTTGGCTTACGGCGCGGCGGGCTCGACGACGACCAATGCAAGTGGGAACTACACCTTCGCAAACCTGGTCGCCGGAAAGTATAAGATCTACCCAACGGAAGCAGGAAGAACCTTCGCCCCTTCTTCGATCTTGGTAGATTTGGGGCCAAACGCCACCGGCAAGAGTTTCCTAAGAAATCCGTAAAGTAGTTTCGGCGTCTCGCCGATTCCGGGACTTGTAATCGAAAGCCGCCGGCCGCCATACTGAGAAATGCGCTCTAGGGAAAGTAGTCCCGGTGCCACTCCGGTTCCCGAAGCCGAGCCCACCTTCACTACCCTGATGGATAGCCCCCTGGTGAAACGCCAAGGTTACTTCTTACCGCATTGGACCAAAGCCGGTTCGATTTACCACGTTTGTCTTTCGCCTCCGAGATAGCTTGCCTCAGGA
>JANNCV010000025.1:0-13672 GCA_031386985.1 Armatimonadota bacterium | reverse complement strand
AGCGGCGTGTTGATGCAGACCATGCGTCGCTTGACCGCCGGTGTGGCAGCAGCAAACTCGTTCCGAAACGTGATTGCAGAGCGACTCAATACCGCGCCTGTTCAGATCAAGACCGCGACCCTCTTCATTGACGCCAATGATATGGTGAGCGTGGACCTTGACCGTACGAACGTGGTTGGCGGAACGACGATTACAGGCCACGTAACCCTCCAGGTTCCGGCTGGTTCGACGGGCTTTGCCCTGTCGGTAACTACTAGCGATCCTGTCTATGCTCCGTTTAGCGGCAACCGAACAACCTTGAACTTGGTTATTCCGGCGGGTGCGATTCGAAGTGCAGACTTTACGATTCCGACGAAACTGACGCGAATCGCAAGAGTTGTTACGATCACCGCCGCTAAGCCGGGATATGCGGACAAAACCGCGACTATCAATATTCGTCCGATTGACTTCTCCCTGAACTTTGTTCCCAACCAGGTGGTCGGTGGTTCGCAGAATACGGTTGGAACAATCGCTCTTACCGATGTCGCCGGGACAAACGGTATTCGGGTCGGACTCACAAGTAGCGACACGACGGCCATGACGGTCCCAAGCAACATCACGGTCCCAGAGAACTCTTCTTCGGCAACCTTCACCGGTGTTACGAAGAGCGTGACCTCGCCGAAGACAGTTACTGTAACGGGAACAATCGCAACGCTTCCGGTTCCGGTGGTTCGAACGGCAACCGTTCGCGTGAACCCGCTCGGCATCTTGCTGACGATTGATCCAATCAGCGTGGTTGGCGGAAACAACACCACTGGTCGAGTTACTCTCAGCGCCCCGGCAGGCACGTCCTCCTTGTTGATTGGTCTTACAAGCAACAACACGGCGGCACGCGTTCCGGCAACCGTTCGCATCCCGGCGGGTCAGACTGAGGTTACATTCGCGATTACAACAGTTAATGTCTCGGTTCGGCAGTTGCCGGTTATTCGAGCGACGACCCCGGCTGGCATCAGCTCGCAAAAGACAATGATCGTGAATCCGGTTGGCTTCACGCTTACTTTTGCGGCGAATCCGATAACGGGCGGTCAAAACACAACTGGCACCGTAACTCTGGGAGTTGGGCTGGGGACATCGGAAGTCATTACGTTGACCTCTGGAGCACCTGCCCTCGTGACGGTACCGGCTACCCTGACAATTCCGGCCAATACTTTGGCCCGCTCCTTCCCAACGTCTACAAACGTTCCGGTGGCTGACACCTCCGTGACGATGACGGCTCGGATGGACTCGGGGGCGACCACGACAACCTCGTTGAGAGTCTTGGCCCCGCGCATAATCGAGATCTTCTTGAACTCGTTTACCGTGATTGGCGGAGATTCGACAACGGGATTCATTCGAATCGGGGCCGTCGCTCCGACAGGCGGCATTGATGTAGCCTTTAGCTCGTCGAACCCGGCTGTAGCGCAAGTTCCGGCCACGGTTCGTGTGCCGGCGGGTAGCACGGTAGGAACATTTACGATGACATCGAGCCCAACGGCGGCGGACACGAATGTGACGCTTACGGCCGGATTAAACGGCACGGCTTCATCGGTTATCGTAACGATACTGGCGCCGACTCTCACAAGCCTGGAGATCATCCCGGCGGTGACGATTGGCGGAACGTCGGTGCTCGGCAAGGTGAGCGTGGATAAGAACGCTCCTGCGGGCGGTTTGACAATCCAACTGACTAAGGATGGTGCCTCTACGGGTGCCCCTTACGTGGGTTTGCCGGCGTTTGTAACGATTCCGGCGGGGGCTCGCTCGGTAACGTTCACAATCACGACACTGCCTGTGTCAAGAGTTGTGAGTGCACTGGTTGTCGCGCGATTCTCGCCGAGAGGCCAGGAAGCAGCCGCAAACCTTACGATTAACCCTCGATAAGGCTAACCCAGATAAAGCCCGGTGGAACAATCCGCCGGGCTTTTTTGTGCATGAAGCACATGAATAATTGGGGATAACCTTGTGGAAAACTATTCGCGTTGGGTAGAGTTACTTATAGAATGAAATCCATTGGTTGGATGCTGTTGGGTGCAGCGGTAGGTGTCGCCGCCGTCGTGATTTATCAGAAGATCGTGAGCCACGAGGGCGCTCCCGATATTGAGGCGTTAGACGAGAGAGTTTCGCTCCACCTAAACGAGCTTGAGAATCGTGTTGCCGAACTCGCGAGCTAGTTCATCGCGTCTCGATGCCTCAAGGGCACCGAAGGCAATTGCAGGTCCTGCGTCTTTGAGGTGACCGTGATGAGGCGGTCTAGAATGATCTTTACTGCCCCCGCCATGGGAAACGCGAGGATCATACCAACGGGCCCGAAAAGACTTCCTCCGGCGAAAACCACAAAGAAACTCACGAGCGGATGCAAGCCGACAGATTTGCCCACGATCGGGGTGTAAACAACTTGATCAAAGATGAGGAATACGGCAAGATAAATCACGCCCACGATTGCCCCGTACGTCCATGGAGATGGGGCCGAGAAGAACAGTCCGGAGTTCTGACCGGAGATTCCGGTAATGAGCACGATGATTGCTACATTGATCGCCGATCCCAGATACGGAATCAAATAGATCAGCGGAAAAATAAACGCCAAAACCAAGCCATAGGGAACACTCAGCAAGGTCAATACCACGGCGGCAATAACCGCATAAACGAGAAGTGCAATCGAGACGCCCCGAATGTAACGTGTGAAGACGTCGGCGATGTCGGCAAGGAGATCTAGAGTTTCATTTCGAATCGAGGGCGGAATCAGGCTCGCCGCCCGCCCCTTCATGCTCTCCGTGTCAAGCAACATCAGAAGCGCAAAAATCGGTGTGAACATCAGAAGGAGGGCCTTTGAGCCAAACGCGCTCACGATACCCAGGATGCCCCCGAAAAACGTCTGTATGGCCTGGCTAAACTCCTTCCGGCGGGGCTCAACATACTCGCTCATGGCGGCACGTCGGCTTGTTGGGAGTCCTAACTGCTTGAGGCGGCTTACATTTGATTCAAAAAACGAATCAATTACTCCAGTCGTGCGATCCGACTCCATTCGGATCCTTGGGTTCCAACGAATGAAGTAGTTATCGTATGCGGTCTGCGCGCTGAGTTGGGTCGAGATATCATCAACACGGTCTTTGAAGTTACGGACTTGATGGCTGACTTGGGGCGTTAGCAAAACGATCAGAGCAACAAGCAGAATCATGGCTAAGCTCCAAATGCGAAGCACAGCACCCTTGCGCGATCCTCCTTTTTTCATGCGCTTTTGAATAAGCGGTTCAAGCACGGCCGCGATCAACAGCGCGAGGATGAAAGGCATGAGGATTGCCCGCACCAAGAAAAAGAACACCAAAAAGGCACCCACAAGCAATATCCAAAGCGCCATACGCCAAGACATGGTTGGATTCTACTCGTTTAGCTGAGACTGGGATGCGAGGTCTCCAGCCCAAATCTCGATTTGCATGGTTTGACCAAACACGTCAATATCGCCCATAACCTGACCGTCCCGCTGGATGATTACCCTGCCAATCATTCCCGGAAGGGGGCCGCGCATGACGGAAAAGGATTCGCCTGGACTGTACAATTGGGTTGGTTCGCTCAACGAGTCCAGGATACGCTTAGCCTCACGCGGATCAAGCACATCCGGTGACAAACCGGGGAAGACCCTCGTCCGCTTTCGGCTGAAGCCAAGCAAGCTAGGCGCCGATTTCTTCGATAAGCTCGCCCGATGCTGTTCGCTTCGCCTTTTGCTCTGCGATCCACTCTTCGGTTTTACCCTTGATTTCCTTAATCTTTTCCTGAAGTTCTTCGCGGGTCTCGGCTCCAGCTTTGGGGGCGAAGAGCAATCCGGCGGCGGCGCCGACGATGGCACCTAGGCCGAATCCCGCCAGCATATAAAGCATTACATTCTTGTCGTCATGTTCGTTCATTGTTTTGTTTCCTTGTTTAAGAACGTCGGTTTTTTCCCTCCCGTTCTTCTACATTTTTTCGACTTGCGTAAATTCTAGCTCAACTGGCGTATCGCGGCCGAAGATATTGATAAGAACCTTGAGTTTTTCGCGCTCGCTATTGACTTCCTCAATTTTGCCAGCAAAGTCTGAGAAAGGCCCTTCGATAACTCGAATCGCGTCGCCTTTCTGCCAGTTAATTTTGGGCGCCTCTTTGCTCGTTTCGAGGTTCGTCATGATCCGCCGAACTTCGTATTCTTCAAGCGGCACGGGGCGGTTGCCCGACTGTACAAATCCGGTTACGCCAGACGTGGTCTTGACGAGCTTATAAGTATCCTCGGTCATGGCCATCTGAACCAGAATGTAGCCAGGGAACACCTTTCGGTCTCGCTCAACCCGCTTTCCGTTTCGAGTTGTCAATTCTCGTTCCGTAGGAATAAGAATGTCATAAATATCTCTTTCCCAATATCCCTCAACTTGAGCTCGACGAGTTAAAACGTCGCGAACCTTGTTCTCGTGTCCCGCGATTGTGTGGACGGCGTACCAGACCTTAGGCATTGATTAACGGCCTCCCTGAATCAGTCCCATCAGCGTCGTGATAACGAAGGACATGGCGTACATAACCGCAACACAGATGCCGCAAACGGCCAAAACCACACCGGTGAGGCGAGTAGTTTCTTTGGGCGTGGGCCATTGGACTTTACGGAGTTCTCGGACGACTTCGCCGAAGTAGCCCTTGATTCCACCGCGACCAGTTTTTGGAATTGGAGTTGTAGCCATGCGTATTTCTCCGCTCTAAAGAGGGGGGATAATCACATGATACCACTTTGCGCAACCGTCGCATGAGCGTCCCGGGAAACGGGTGCCCAGGGTATCTTGCTCAGACTCGGATCACCCGAAAAGGACGATTAGCCCAATACAGGAATGCGAGTACGCCAAGAAGATCCAGTAGCACATCCCAAGCCGAACCGGTTCGATTGGGCACGCTCCATTGGCGAACCTCGTCAAAAACCGAATGCATCATCACAAAAGCCAAAGCGGCAATTACCGGTTTTGGGGCTCCGCCCAGCCGCGCGGTTCGAAACGCCATGACGGCGAAGAACCCGTAAAAGCCAAAGTGAACGCTCTTTCGAAAAACAAAATTTGTTGTTTCCGCCAAATTATCGGCGAATCCCCGCGAAACCAGAAACTCATAGAAAGCGGCGGCTCCCCCCGAACTGCCCGATAACAATGCGATCATGGCCGAGCAAAAAATGCAAGCCAATGCCCCCACCAGAACCGACCGATCTGCCCGATCTGCCTTAAAAAAAACGATCAGTAGGGCCAACAAAGCAATGCAAGAAAAGGCGAACATTCCCAAGAGCGATGTCCAACCTCGCAGAGCTGTAACCGCCATTGGCGGAAACGACTTTAGCCAGAGAGCCCCAAACAGCCCGAAGTATCCCACCGAAAGCCCGATCTGTCGAGGCCTCAATCGCACGATGTGACCAAACCAGGTGGACGCCCCCAGAGTCATGATCACCACTGGCCAGATTGGCGTTCCGAATGTTTGGTAGGGAAGTGCCACCAAACCAAACAGGCCGGCGAAGAACAAAAAGGCAAACAGGTATCTCATCGCAAGGCCGCATCGAGCGATTCCATCGAACCCACCGCCGTCCAGTCCAGCGTGATTGGCGTGATCGAGACGAAGCCCTTGCTTACGGCTTGAACGTCAGTTCCCGGTTGGTCAGGATTCATCACGACCACTCCACCTTGCCAATAATAGGTTCGACCCCAAGGGTCTTGTCGTGTCTCGACTCGGTCCTCGTAAACGCGCTTTCCCATCCCACAAATCTGGTGACCGCGGATTTCGGGAAAGTCTATATTGGGCACGTTTACATTCAAAAACGTCATCGGTTCAAGATCCACCTGAACAAGTTTCAAAAAGTTCTCGCGGAGCCACTGCTCGCCCGTTTGCCAATGAAAAGGCGAACCAGAAACAAAACTCGCCATCGAAAGTGAGATAGAGCGAATACCATTTATGGTGCCCTCCATGGCCCCGGCCACGGTTCCTGAATACGTTACGTCAAACCCCAAGTTGGGCCCCGAATTGAACCCGCTAAGGACCAAATCACAGCCATCGGGATAAAGAACTGTGAGGCCGATAATTACGCAGTCCACCGGCACGCCGCTCGCTTCCAGGGCCTCAATCCCCGGCCATTCCACGGGCGCGGCGCGGAGAGGCTCGTGCAAGGTCATGGAATGTCCACAAGCGCTGCGCTCGCGATCCGGTGCGACGACTTTCACTTCGCCGAACTCCTTCGCCACCTTCACCAAAGACGCTAATCCTGGAGCCCGAATCCCGTCGTCGTTGGTAATAAGAATCCGCATCCGCTAATTGTGATTCATTCGCGGCTCACACTCTAATCCCGGATTTCTCTCGCCCACTTGTCGGCGAGCAGCAAGCTCTCAAAACTGGCCGGTTGCGAGGCATGGGCGGCCATTTTACGTTCCACATGCTCGGTGATCTCAAGAAATCCGATCTCGCCGGCGAGGAATCGCGCCACGCTCGCTTCGTTCGCCGCGTTCATAACGCACGGCATGGTCCCTCCGATCCGGGCGGCTTCCTTTGCGAGTTTTAGGGCGGGAAAGGTCTCATGATCAACTGCCTCGAAGGTGAGGCTTGGTGTATCAACCGGATTCCAAGCCGGGAGTTGAGAGTCTATACGGTCAGGGTAAAGCAAAGCGTATTGGATTGGCAAGCGCATGTTTGGCCAGCCCATTTGCCCCAAGGCGCTGCCATCGTTGAACTTAACAATCGAATGAACAACCGATTGCGGATGAACAACTACGTCAACGTTGTCAATCGGCACATCAAAGAGCCACATGGCTTCAATCGTTTCTAGGCCCTTATTCATTAATGTGGCCGAATCTATCGTGATTTTGCCTCCCATGCGCCAGGTTGGATGGTTGAGCGCTTCGGCAACCGTGATATTGACCAGATCGGCGCGCGCCCGACCGCGAAAGGGTCCGCCACTGGCCGTTAGAATCAACTGTCCCATTTGATCCGAGCGATATCCTTGCAAGCATTGAAATATTGCCGAATGTTCGGAATCAATCGGCGTCATCGTAACCCCATGCTCCTTCAATGCCGGCATAACGATTTCGCCCGCTGCTACCAAAACTTCCTTCGAAGCGAGCGCGATTTGCTTGCCCGCCTTTATTGCGGCCAGAGTTGGCACCAAACCGATGACGCCTGCTACCGCGATGACGACGATGTCTACTTCGTCCGAAGTCGCCAAGTCGCACATGGCCTCGATTCCAGCGGGAACATCAAACTCCTTTGCCGCCGATTCATCAAAGAGAGCGACCTGTGAAACCCCAAAGAGCTGGGCTTGTTCGCGAAGTTTCCAACCGTTACTCGCGGCACCGAGGGCGACAACTTTCAGATGCTCGGGCAAGCGGGCGATGACATCCAGGGTTTGCGTGCCAATGCTCCCCGTTGAACCTAAAATACAGACGCGCTTCACTACAGTGAGCTTGGCCTCAGGATTTTGTGAGGGTCGCTACCCTTGAGCTTATCGTATTCGCCGTAAATCGGATTCGGCAGGATAATCCACTCGCTGCCCCATTTTTCTGCGTTCTTATCTACCACCCTTGCCCTTAATGCGATGCCGGCGCGCACTTCTACCAGGTCATTCTGATCTTTGATGGAAGGAGCGACGAACTCCTCGGAAAGGTCGCGCAAATTGTCGCCGATCAGCATCAAAACCTTGCGAGTTTCCGCGACTTTGGCCCGGCGCTCCGTCTTGTTGGAGGTGGCCCCCTCTTCGCGCAAGAGGAGTCGGGATTCAATGTTTGCCGTGTTAATCCCCAACATGCGCAGGGCTTCAATCGTGAATCGCCCGTTCTTTGCCCAGCGATTACTGATGTAAACCACATCAACATCCATCGCTTCCGCCGCCGCAATAAACTCCTTTGCTCCGGCAATGAGGCGAACATCCCCGGGCGTTTGCTCATACCTTTGCCAGTCGGCTTCCGAGTAGGCCCGGCGTTCCCGATCGAGATAAGTTTGGAAAGAGCCATTATCCAGCACCGTTTCATCAAGGTCCATGATGATCGCAAGTCTCTGTGCTCCCGGAGTTCGCACCCGGTCAGCTTTGGCGGCCCTGGCTTTTAAGCGCAACATCGCTTCTGCCCAGTTGTAAGTTTGTAAGCAAGCGGCCCGGAACTCGGCCGAGTTCTGCATATAGAGGTTAGCCTGCAGGAGTGGCTCTTGAGGGTTTGCGCCCTGCAACGAATAGCCAATTCCAATCCCCGCCGCAAGCGTCATCAGGGCCGTTCCTTTGAATCCGATCATAGCCACGAGAATACCTGCAGGGTAATGATTCAGAATAAGCTCCATGCTCCGTGTCATTTCGATCCAAACCGGCCTTCCCCAAACCTATTCAAAGTCGAGCTTGCGCGAAGATCAGGGAAGATCATGGACATCGGGGATATTTAAAGCTCCAGTTAGCGGCCCGGTAAAGGTTCGAACGGCCAACTTGGAGGGCGATGGTCAAGCGAATCTGCAAGTTCACGGCGGCCCCGATCGGGCGGTTTTGATGTTTGCCGCTTCAAACTACGCTCAATTCGGACGGGAAGTTACTCCGGGGTTTTTTGGTGAAAACTTGACAATCGAGGGCCCGGATGAAACTGAAATCTGCCTAGGGGATCGCTGGGGCAATGAACGCGTAACCTTCGAAGTAAGCCAGCCACGAATCCCCTGCATTAATCTGGCCCGCCGCCAAAACGACCCCACCATCGTCGCCCGCGTCCTCAAAGCGCGAGCGGGCGGATGGTATTGCCGGGTGATTCAAGAGGGGACTATTGAAGCGGGGACTGCCCTCAGGCTGATGAGCCGACCGCACCCAGAATGGACAGTCTGTTCCGCTATCGAAGCCTATCTCGACAACAATAGCAGCCTGCTGGTCGTTCAAGCTCTTTCGGCTTTGTGGCGTGAGCGATTGGCATCAAAGTGAGTTGGTGGTGGTGGCGGTCATAATCCAAGTCAATGAAGCGAAGAAGGAGGCTCATTGCGCTCGCCGTGCTTATCCCCGGCGCGGGGCTGCTTTTCTATCGTTCTGAAAACGTGCCTGCTCATCGCTTTTTGAGCAACTGTCACCGGATAGGCTCGTATACGAATCAGCACTGGACCTACGAGCGTTACCAATCAGATTTGGTCTATTCCGACGTCATGATGGCGGCAGATCGTGAACTTTACGAGCAGGGGTGGATTTGGAGGGGACGCGGTGAGCTCGGCTTCTGGGACACGCCAATCATTAGCAACTCGTATTGCTTTGCTCCACGGGGGTATCCGCTGGCGTCCGCGCCATTCGCGATAAGTATTGCGCCGTCAAGAGTCTTTGATGGCAACGCGATGATTATGGTTCGTCGCCCCGCGACGCTCTCGGACCGGTTTAGTCAATGGATGCGAAGACTTATCCCAGAACCCGTGGGGCGAACCAAGGGGCCATGATCATTGTTCTGCTTCGCCGGCGATGCTGGCTTGGCGCGCTACTTCGCCAGCGATCTTGAGGAACGTTTGGCTTAGGACGGAATCGGGCTCACCGATAACCACCGGGGTGCCCCGATCACCGGCCAGAGAAACAGTGGGATCAAGGGGGATGGAGCCCAGGAAGGGGACTTCGTATTTCAAAGCAAGGTCCGCGCCCGAATGCCCGGCGAAGATTCGAGTTACGGTTTGGCAACTTGGGCAAACCATATCGGCCATGTTCTCTACCACGCCCAATATCTTCGTTTCGAGGCGATTGAAGAGCAAGATGGACTTGCCCGCGATATTTGAAGCTACGTTATGAGGGGTGGTCACGAGCACAACCCCGGTAAGGGGAACGAGCTGCGCGAGCGACATGGGCGCGTCGCCGGTGCCAGGGGGAAGGTCTACCAGGAGGTAATCAAGTTCGCCCCACTCCACATCTTCCAGCAGTTGCTTTACCGTCGCCGCCACCATCGGGCCACGCCACAGCACGGCTTGGCCCTCTTCAAGCAAGTAGCCCAGTGACATCGTTTTGATTCCAAACTTCTCAATGGGGATGATTTTTGAATTGCGGGTTTGCGGTTTTTCGTTTTCGCAACCCAGCATCATGGGAACGCTGGGGCCGTAAACATCGGCGTCCATCAGCCCAACCTTCGCGCCAAGTTTGGCGAGGGCAACGGCGAGGTTAACGGCCACGGTGCTCTTGCCCACGCCGCCCTTGCCCGATGCGACAGCGATGCAATGAGCGACGCCCGGAATCAATTCGGCGTTGTCAACATGAGTTCGAACCCTCGCCGTCATATTAACCTCGACCGTCTCAACGCCCTCAAGAGCCAGAACGAACTCTTCACATTGCTGTTTAAGCTGTTCCTTAACGGGGCAAGCGGGGGTGGTTAGCTCAACATCAAATTTGACGTGAGCCCCTTCAATCTCGATGTTCTTAACGAACTTGAGGGTGACAATATCTCGGTGAAGGTCAGGGTCCTGAACTTGGCGCAGGGCGTCCAGAATCTGAGATTCAGTTACGGGCATTTCCTTTCAGGGTACCCGCTAATGCGCTCGCGATCCGGTGGTTTTGGGCTTCGGGCTTCACGGCGATTCGGATGTATTCCCCGTTAAATCGCGGGCTCAGGCTATCGCAATCTCGGATGAAGACATCTTGCTTGGCCATTTCCTTGGCAACCTCGCCTGAGTGCGAATGGGGAAGTTTCAGGAAAACGAAGTTTGTGGAAGATGGGATGGTTAGTAATCCTTCGATTTCAGACAGCAAGCCGATGAGGTGGCCCTTCAGTCGTTTCGTTTCCTCCGCCATTTGCTCGTAGTAAGGGCGATCTTTCAGCGCCTCAACCGCCGCAAGCTGGGAGATCAATCCGATATTCCAGGGTGGCGTTTCTCGTTCCAACTCGGTGGCGAGCAAGGGTGAGCAAGCCAGGTAGCCCACCCGCAATCCGCTGAGCGCATAGAACTTAGACATGCTTTTGCAGATGATCAAGTTCGGATTGCTCGCGACCAGGGGCTCCAAAGACTGCTCTTGCGAAACGAAATCTATGTAGGTCTCATCAACCCAGAGCTTGGTTTCCGGATCAAGGTGTTCGAGGAGTTGCTTCATCGCAAACAATGGAATGCTCCGACCGGTTGGGCTATTGGGGTTTACCATTGTCAGCAGCTTCGCGCCCTTAGAGTCGGCCACGAGCCGATCAATATCGGGCCGAAACTCCTCATGGGCGAACTGCTCAGATCGCACCACATTCGCCCCGATAAGGGAACCCAAAACGTGCTCATATTCGCCGTACATCGGGTCCATCACGACCGCCTTCTCTCCCCTTTTAACAAGCGACTTCAGCGCGGCGAACATGAGCGAAGACGAACCTGAACCCAGAGCGAGATTAGCCAAGGGAACTGAGCGCGACTCGGATATCACGCTTCGCAAGCCTTCGGCGTGAGTGGGCGGACTGGTTCTAATCAGCCACTCCAAGTGCGTCCGAATCGCCGAAACCACGCGGGGCGAGGGGTCGTACCAAGCGTCCAACACATCGGCGTTGATCACCTGTTTGTTTCGAGCGAGGTTTTGAAAGTCGTCTCCGATTGAATCGAAGAATGCTCCGCCGTGAACGGCATGAAGGTTCATGAGAGAATTGTAAACTGATTTCATGTCTGCGCGTCGGCTTCCACCCCGTGTCACGCTACTTGATGCCCGCGATGTGCCGGGAGCGGAAGGCTACCTGGCCGACTCGTGCTGGATTCCCATTAGCGAATTGGGCGAGCGGCAGCATGAATTGCCGCCGCCCCAGTCGCTATTGCAGGTGCCACTGTCTCAACCAGACACGGTTCGATTCTTGAGCGAAATCGGGCGCGCATGCGAGCTCATTGGAATTGAACCCACGCTCGAATCACCGCCGAGAACGAGGCTGTGGCATGAGAACCCGCTGTTAAATCGCGCGAAAGGGAAGGGCCGGGCCATTGATTTGGGCTGTGGTTCGGGGCGAGATGCCCTTGCGATTTCCGGCATGGGTTACACGGTTCAAGCGATAGACTGGCTCGCATCTGCGCTTCAAAAGGCGCGAGAGTTGGAGTGGCGCACCTATGGCGACAACCTAATCGAATGGCGAGAAATGGACTTGCGAGCTGAGTTTCCAGAGGGGCAGTTTGATTTGATTTCCATGTTCTCGTTTTTCAAACCGGATTTGCTTGAAACGGCAAGAGAGCGACTCAATCCGGGCGGGAAGATTCTGGTGGAAATGTTTACTCGCGAGCACCAAATGGCAAGGGGAAAGCCAAAGCATGTGACCTCCGAAAGTGAACTCAAATCCGCGTTTTCCGACTACAAGTGCCTCCAGCTAGAATCTGGCTGGAGGGGAGATCGGCATACGGTTCGGGGTGTTTGGAAGAAGGAAGTTCAGGGAGTAGATTCAGCGATTTCGAAAGCTCGCCCCACAACTTAACTAACATTCTGACCTACCGGGCAAAAAAAACTTGCACAAAATTGTCCCAGGGGGTTGTATCTTTGTGACCTGTTAATCCTATAATCGCAGTGCAAATCGGAGGTTTCGGATGAGTTGGGAAAAGCGAGACGATCTAGGGCTTGAAGTCGTAGGCAAGATACATGACACCTTGAAGGTGACCGAGCACTGGCGTCAAAATCAAGACCGCGGCTTTAAGTGGTGGCCGGAATCGTTTAACCAAAGGGTTTGGGCGGAGAATAGCAACTTCAGCAACGCTCAATCATTCTTCCGGGTTCACGTTGAGACTGAACTTTTCAAAGGGCGCGGACACACGCCGGATTTTGAGCTTAATCTTGCGACAGAAATGGCTCACGCGACGACTAGCTCGCTCGTTTACTACGCGGAGTGCGAAACCTATTGCTTGCATTCGTCCGCTTACTTCACGCGCGAAAATGAGGAGTGGTTGACAAAGCTCTTTATCGGCGGATGCCTCCTCCAGCTCGCCGAGGTCTATTCGATGGGGAAGGGCTTTGGACTGCGCTTGAAGGCGGTAAACGCGATTACCGGGCACCCTATTCATGGGCTACGCGATCAGCCCGACCCGATTTTAGGAGCGGTTCAAGCGTGGTTTATTCCTCATGGGGCGTCGGAGAGTCGGTGGACTGGAATCAATGAATGGAAGGAAACCGAATGGGCGATGGATCGCCAGGCGAACCACTTTGAAAGCGATCATCACACCCACCTTAAGGCCCAGTTCCCGTGGTTCTTAGATCAAAGTGAGTCTATTGACCTTTACGTGACGACGGATGAAGCCCACCCGGTTCTGGGCAATGGACTTCACCAACGGATGACCATCCCGCTAAAACTCACCCCAGAACGGTGCGCGCATACGGCGATGCAGTTGAATGCAATGGAAGCAAAGGACTGGCTACGATGCCATACGATGGGCTCTTGGAGCTTTGAAGATGGACAAATCGAATATGAATCTTTCGTGCCAAACACCCTTTATCAAGAAGGAGTTCTGGAGAATATGACTCTCTCAAATGCGATCCGGGCTCAATGGGTAAACGAGCAATTCGCGGCGTGGTTCAAGGCTCATTAGGCTCCAGGTTGGGCGCAGAAGGTATAACTATGGGAAGCGAGCGGGCGTAGCTTAGTGGTAAAGCTCCAGCCTTCCAAGCTGGCTATGCGGGTTCGATTCCCGCTACCCGCTCCATCGCAGCGCCGTGAGCGCGCGCCCCGCGCGCCGACAGGCGCAAGATCGGCCAGCGGGTACGCGCGGC
>JANNCV010000020.1:0-302314 GCA_031386985.1 Armatimonadota bacterium | reverse complement strand
TTTGCCCGCTACTTTCGATGATGCCTTCGTCGCGGCGCGAACGGTTTTCGGGACTTCCCTCCCGATCCATCTGGCTTCGCAGACGACGGCTAGAGCGAACCGAACCGCCAAAGATGTGGCCCGGGATACGCTAGAGGATGCTATGCGAACGGCCAACGGACAGCTCCTTGCCAATCCACTTTTCATCGCGGCCTTGGCCTCTGCGATGGGGTTAACCCTGCGCGATAGCGTTCCCACGCCCTCGATTCCTGGCGCGGAAGCGCCCGTGGCTTTGGTGGATTTTAGCCATCCCCAACGCCATACCATACGGTTTTTGCAACTCAGTGATGAGGGTTTTGCCGTGAGCGGAAAGCCAGCTTGGGCGCGCGCTTGCCGGATTATGTATGCGATTGTGGCGAGCGGAACCGCCCCTCCCGACATCGAAACCATGCTTTATCTGGCCTCAGATACAGCCTCACCTTACACCTGGGATATTGATGGCGATCATGTTGGAAAAGACATTTGGTATCGCTGCGCATGGGAATCCCCAACGGGAGAACTAGGCCCCTGGAGCGATCCGGCTAAGGGCACGGTTACGGGATAACGCTAAAAGAAATTACGGGGTTTGCCGATAAATTTATTGGAAAAATTGCCATAGACAGGGGTGAATCGGAAACGGTTCGCCCCCTCCTTTTTTTGGCCAAGTGAATTTCGGCTCCATCTCACGCTCAAGCTGGATCATCATCAAGTCTTTCGGGAGACCGAAACAACAAAACCTAGTTGCCCTGCAAAACGCGCGAAGCACACGTCAGCTTTTCGGCTAGAATTTCGGAAGTGGCAAAGGTCGGGTCTTGGTTTCGGAAAGGGATCGCGGAGATTTTTGAGGTGGTGGGGCTCTATCGATGGAGTTTTGGGTTCAAGCTGGCCCTCCTTATCATCACGTTCCTCGCATTTCTGGTTTCGACGGATGATCGTGACTGGTTTACTGGGATGCGTTTCGGGTTCATAAGTAGAGTGATCCCAACCGCAACATTCGTAGGGCTGTTCCTTCCGTTCACTTGGACGATTCGGCGGCAACTGCAATGGTGCGCGGCGATACTGGTTGCTACGGTGGCGGTGTGGTTTGGAGCATACGGAATCGCGCATTTGGCCGGGTCTTCTCCTGCTGATTGCTTGAAGTTTGCTAAGATGTCTGTGCTTTTGGGCAGGACGATCGGAATTGTAATTCTTAGTCAGATGTCATTTGCCAGCGCACTCGATCAACGGGCGTCTACGCATTGAGCTTTCAAGGCGCCTTGGGTTTGTCTCTTGTGGCCCCCCACTTTTGAACGGCGAGGATTGCAACAGTGACCGGCAAAGTACAAGCGAAGTAATAACCCGTCAACGCTGCTCTTTGAGCGAAGGTAGCCTCAAGTTGATGAAAGGCAGACACTCCGCTCATTGCGAGGCCTATCAAGTTTGCCCAAATCAAGGAGTATCGGGTCGAGGGTTTTAGGGCTAGATGGAGGCACGTAATAACCCCAATCACCATCGGATTTGGACGAGCCTGGAGCCAAAGCGCGGGGGCGTAGCGAAACATGAGCCAGCTGACGCCAACGGCGATGAGCGCAATTACAGCGGCCAGTACAAGGTCCCGTTTCTCACGCGCCTTCGCAATCTCGAACGCCTGCGGCATCGCCGAATGTTACCCGTGAACGTAAAGGCGACTCCAGGATTCGCGTGAGGCTGGCTCTGGTGCTTACATTGGATCATCATCAAGTCTTTCGGGAGACCGAAACAACAAAAATGCGGCTAAAGAAAACAGGAACGGCGGGATGCCGGAGATCAGGTCTAGCGGCCCTTTCCACCCCCAAACCACGACGAAAATGCACCAGACAAATGAAAGCACCGAAGCCGCGAGCAACCCGTAGCGATTGCGCCGCCAAATCATGATGGCGGCTATGAATCCGAGCAGGCCAAAGAGAACGACACTTCCAGGGCCCCACCAACTCAGCTTGGTAGCATCTAGCCCCGCAAGCCCCACCATCAGGGGTAACACACTAGAGAGTGCGCAAATCCATCCGGCGAACGACCACTTCGACATGATCCTGCGAGAAAGCAGGTTCTTCACCTGCCTATTCTATCCGAACGCCTTGCTTCTGGCACCTCCGTTAAGCGCGTAGCGCCTTGACCTCGAATGAGGTCATATCCCGCTAGCCCCAGTGTCGAAGACGTGGGGTTGCGATCATGAAATTCTCGCACCCTGGAAGGGTGCCAGCCGGTTCAGTTCAGTGATTTTGGAAATTCTGGCACCCCGTTCGGGGTGCTTCACTCTCGCCGTGCAAAACCCCAGGTCTTCGACGCTGGGGCTATCGGGTGCGACCTCTATCGAGGTCGGGGAGAAATGCGCTTCATGAAGCGCCTCGGAGATCAGGTGCTTGGTTAAATTCGCAAGAGAGCGATCCGCAGGGTGGAAAGAGGTTCTAATTTCCCCCATCACCTCGCTCAACCGGAGTTGGCGATGCGCTTCCCCCGCCGGGGCACGGGGGAAGCGCTGAAGTACAAATTTGGAAATTGCGAAAGGCTCTCCTCCCCCGTTTCCCAACGGGGGCAGGACTGTGCCAACTCCGGTTGTGCACTGAGGTGGGGGCAAGAATCCGGACAGGTTAAGATCGAGACAACGACCCCAAGCCACCCAGAACCCTCACCCCCTACCCGAGGTGTCTACAAAAAGGGCGCACTGCACTCCGCACAAACATCCGCAGAGAGAGGGGGAGTATTTCCGGCGGCTCGGCCTTCTTAACAAGCCCTTATCAACCCCGTTGCACACTTTGGCTCCCAACGGAGTTTATGCGAAAAATGACTTACAGAACCCTTTTCTCACTAGCCGCCACCGCCCTTATTGCGGTTTCGGTAGCCCAATCACCGCAACTCGTCAATAGCCTGTCGGTTGCCGGCAGTGCAAGCGATCTCTCCCCCGGAAATCATCCGAATGAAAATCGCCTCGGCATGTCGAGTGATTTCTACTTTGACCGTCGAAACGGTGCACTTTACTCTCTCGCTGATCGAGGCCCTGGAGGTGGCACGATTGGTTTCGAGACGCGAGTGCAAAAGGTCAAGGTTAACATCAATAACAAGACAGGGGAAATCTCCAACTTTCGGGTTCAGGCTTCAATCAAGTTTGAAACACCGGATGGGTTGGGCAACTTCAATGGGCTGAACCCACTGCTCCTCAACGGCAATGTTTCCACGCTCGGATTGAGTTTTGATCCCGAAGGATTCACGGTGGGCGCGAATGGCAACTACTTCGTTGCCGATGAATATGGTCCCTCCGTTTATGAGTTTCAACCAATCGAACAGTCGAACGGTTCAATCGTCGCCCGATTCGTGCGTGCATTTGAAGTCCCGGCGAACATCCTGCCGATGGCGGGAACGTTCTTGGATTTTGTGAACGGTCGCGGAACTCTTACGAGCGGGCGCCAAGATAACCGAGGTTACGAAGGGCTGACGATTTCGCCTGATGGTTCCAAGCTGTATGCCATTCTGCAGGACCCGCTTATCAACGATGGCTCGGCTCCCGGCGATGGCCGCCGTAGCCGCAACCTGCGCATTGTTGAGTACGATGTGGCGACCGGGCAATGCGAGCGCCAGTTTGCCTATCAGCTTGAGACCGTCGCTGATATTAATCTACGGATCCCCGGAACGAGTGCTGATTTCGGTGCCACCGCCCAGGGAAGGAATATCGGCTGCAGCTCGATCACGGCAATCAATGATCATGAGTTCTTTGTTATCGAGCGAGACAACCGCGGTCGGGGCGTGGATGATCCACTTGCCGCGCTGCCCGTTGGCAGTAAGCGTGTTTATCGCATCGATATAGACAACGCCACTGATGTTTCGAATCACAGCTTTGCTCCGAACAACCTTACGCTTCCGATTGGCGTGACTCCCGTTAGCAAAACGCTCTATCTCGATATTGCTGAGGCCCTTGCCAATGCAAACATGATCATTCCAGAGAAAGTGGAAGGATTAGCGATTGGGCCGGTGTTGAAAGACGGCTCCTTCTCGATCCTGTTGGGCAATGATAATGACTTCAGTGTTACCCAAAACAGCTCGGGCCTTCAGTTCGACGTCTACACCGACGGTACCCAAGGCGCAATCGGCGGCGATCCGATGGGACGCGAGCTCATGCCGTCCTTGTACATCGCGTTCAAGGGCAGCGTTCCTGGGTTTGTAGAGCAGGAAAGATAGCTTAGCGGCATCCCGTTTGCGGCGAGGTCTTCCCGGGTCCAAGGGGAGACCTTGTTTTGTTAATGAGGGCTTTGAACCCAGGGTGCGTAAGCTCCTGGCTTGTATTAGGCACCAATGGGTCCTCGCCCCACACTGGCTCTACGCTCGCGCCATATGACGCCCCTGGCCATGTGGCGCATCGCTTGTAATCTCGCTGAAAATCAGGGGGAATTGATGGGCCGTTCGCATCCCTCAGGACGCCATGGTATCCGCCTTTTACCCGACCGTTGGGTCGGGGCTCTTGTCTTGCCGGCCCTTTGGGCCTGGGAGAATTAGGTGCATTGTAGTCGCCGTTTGATTTGCAAGAATCCAACAACCGAGAGCCACCCGGAACCCTCACCCCCTGCCCCCTCTCCCTTTTCTGGCACGTACATCCAGAAAAAGGGGATGGGAAAAGGCTCCCTTCTCCCTGTTTGAGGGAGACGGGCTGGGGATGAGGGTGCTTGTCATGGAGTCCCGGGTTTGCAAGAGCGCGCGGGTATGTTGCGAGTTACGGCTACTGCGCTTTTGCCGGTAAAAGCTCACAAATGACTTCCGCGTAGAGGCGGTGGCCGAAGTCGTTGGGGTGGTTGATGTTGTTGCCGCTTAGGTCGGAGAAGTTTTTGTGTTTCAGCAATTCTAGCCACGGCGTGGTCACGTCTGCTAGGGATATTTTTGGGGAGGTTAGGTTGCGCAGGGCTTCTCGGTAGCCGATGAAGCGCACGGCGGGGAAGGCGAGGGGGTTGCCCGTCATGGGGGCGACGAGGATGATTTCCGCGGCGGGGCAGGCACTTTTTACCGCCTCGCACAGTTTGCGCATTACTGCTCCAAAGTCGGGGGCGGGCTCGCCGTGATTCATGCCGAAAGCAAGGATGACCAAATCAGGCTTTTTTTCTGCAACCTTTGAAACCCGGCTCAGCCCCCAATCAGCCGTGGTTCCCGCTACGCCGAGGTTGGTCAGGTTCACGGCTGAACCGAAGCGTTTTTGCAACGTGTTGGCGACCAACTGCGGATAGGCGGACTGAAAGGGCGGAGCCTCGCTGGGCTTGAATCCCGAAGCGTTGTAACCCTCGGTGATGCTGTCGCCAAGGGCAACGAGTTTGAGCGGCTTTTTGGTTCTTAACCGAGCAAGAGTCTGGCTCAAGCCGGTTGGCTTGGGTGGATTCTTTTGCGGCCAACTGGGGGCATGGGGATAGCTGATTTGAACTTGCAAATCATGAAAGTAGCGGCCTTCCGAAAAGAGAACGCCCATGAGCATGTTGGGGCTGCCAGCTGGAGGCACCATTTCGGCGTGAGTTTTGAAAGGAATCTGCGACCCTTCGATCAGCTCTATCATCTTAGAACCAGGCTTCCAGCGGTAATCCGTGCCTTCATTGTAGGTTGTTTCCAAATCCGGAGACTTAATGGTTGGCTTCTTGGTGGGAACAAACAGCAACTTCCCCGTAGCCAAAATCTGACCCGCTTCTCGGATGAAAAGCACCGGCTCATTGTCCATCTGTTTGCCACTCAACAAAGGCTGATCGCTCACGGACGAAATCGCCAAGGCATACAAGAGAGCGTTCAGCAAGGTCTTATTATGCTATGGTTGCAATCGAGGAGTAAACTCGCGCCGGGCCAAGGTTGAGATGAATAGGAATACGGATGCTGATTACGACAGCGCCACACGTGAACCATGGACAAGAAAACACCGGTCGGCAGGAGAGCGTATGGCGCGAAGGGACCGAAGCCTGAAGACAATCTCTACTCGCCCCACAGAATAAAATCACCTCGTATTTCCCCACCATAGAGCAGCAAGTTGGCACAACTAGCAGAAATTTATAAAAATTCATAAAACAAACGAACCCTGGTAAAGGTACGGGACGTCATCAGGATGTTCGTTAGTGATTCTCATGATACACGCTCCCTATTTCCGCCTCGTCTCCGTCGTTCTCGCGTTCACCCTTGTCTTCGAAGCCAGTGCCGCCGCCCTCTACTCCGCTGGTTCCGCGCTAGCGGGTGCCCTCCAAGGCGATCCGCCTCAGTATGATGGCACGCCGGATGCGCCTTACGTTGGCGACAACCCCGCGCGTGATCCTGTTTATCAAAATGGCGTTTGGAACGCCGATAGCATTTCTGATCTTTATGAGATTGAGCAAGACGTTGAAACACGGCTCAATCTGCCCGTTACCACCGCCCCGGCGGTAGCTCCCTACAACCCTCCGCCAACTAACCCCAACCCCGACCAAGGCGCGGGAACCCCAAAGCGAAAGCAAGAGGGAGAATCTGCCGAACTTACAGAAGGCGGGGAACCTCGGTTGTTTGGAGAAGGGGTGACCGGCGGCGGTAAGCCGATGCCTTGGGAGGCGGCCCTTCCGGGTGGCGGATCGAACTCCACCGGCGCAATTGTTAACTCGAACACTGGAAACCGACATACCACGGTTCCCCTCGTGTCCATTCCTGTTCGCGGCGGAATGTCCATGGGGATAAACCTCTACCATAACTCCGTGACGGTGAACAATGGATTTTGGGGCAAAAAGTGGTCGTCCGACCTCGACGCAACGCTCTACCAATACTTCGAGAGCATCTACCATACAAACGCGCTGAGAATCACGATCAAGTGGGGGGACGGTTCCTCCATTCCCTATTCGCGCGATCCGTATTCTCTGACCAAGTTTAACGCACCGGCGGGGCTCTATCATTCGGTTAACGTTTTAGCCGGTGGCATCTTTGAGGTCAAGATGAAGGATGGAACGCTATATACCTTTACGGCGAACTCCACCGGTGGGGGCCAGGTATACGGTGCCCTCCTTTCAAGCATGAAGGATCGGAACAACAACGCCATATCAATTCAGCGTGAGGCTGCGAGCGGGCGACCAATCTCGATTACCGAGCCTTTGGGTCGTAAATTCTCATTTGGATACACCAACGGAAGGGTAACGAGTTTTCGTGACTGCGGGCAGCTTCTCAACTCGCAGGGGCTCATGGATAACAGGCTGTGGACGTTTACTTACAGCGGCGCCACTCCCTATAACCTTGAGCTAGTTACGTATCCTCCGGTTAAACTACCCTCAACTTGGACTACAGTTAACCGCTCGTTCACTTACAGTAGCGACGGCAAGAGTAACATTGTCACCGAGGGCGATGGGCGCGGCAAGCTATGGAGTTGCGGCTATGACGGCTCTAGCCGCATGACGTCCTTCCGAAAGGCTGGGCAGTACGTAGATTCAACATTTTTCTACGGAGCCTCATACACAACTTATACAAACACACGCACGCCGGTTGGGGTCCAAACCCACTTATACACGTCGGGCAAAATTGCAAGCATGCAAGATGAGGCGGGTTATTGGGTCTCGGGCACCTTTGACTCCCTGAGACGGCAAGGCACTTTCACGAACGAGCTTGGGCGAACGTGGACTTACGCCTACGATGCGATGGGCAACGTTTTGAGTACCACCCATCCTACATCAAGCGATGGGCAAAACGTGGATTACGCCGAGTACGACGCTGACAACACGATGCTGGCCAGTTGGAATAAGGCCATGATTAGCGGTAGCGAAGTTAACAAAATTGCGTATCTCTACGATAACGGGCGGCCCACCCATGCCCGGCGGGCGTTCGCCTTGGGTATTCCCGACGCCTGGCTCTTCAACGCGGTTTACAATGGCTACGGGCAGATGACGAGTAAGTCTACATACGGCCCCACGGGAGCAAGTACAACCACCTTCGGTTTTAGCAACTACGGATTGCCCCGAACCGTTACGGACGCGAACTTCAAGACTTCAACTGTGGAAACCGATGACCTGGGTTGGGTGACGAGCACGATTAACCAAATTGGCAAGATAACGACCATTGCCTATGATGCGTGGGGGCGGCCGCGTGAGATTGTCAAACCCGGTGGCACGGTTTCAGTGAAGATTGAATACGACGCCGAAGGCAATATCACCAAGCTCACCGATGAGCGAAGCAAGGTTCACCAATGGGCTTACAACGATCGGGGGCTTGTCACCAGCTACACCAATGCCAAGGGCGAAGTTGAGAATTATGGCTATGATAGCGAGGATTTCCGCACGACGGTCCAGAACGGACGCGGCCACTACCGATACTACACCCCCGCCGCGCGGGGGGAAACCTACAAACTGGTCATGCCCGATGGCGCGACGGAGTTCTGGACTTACACGAAGACCGGGAACGTGCGCTTTTACACTCCCGCCATGGGCGGAACGATCACGTACTCCTACGACCAGCTGGAGCGGCCCACCACAACCGTTTACAGCGATGGCGTAACGCCCGGTGTAACCTTCAACTACCTGAACTTCGGCAAGCAGTCTACGATGCTTGACGGCACGGGGACGACCACCTGGAATACCGATATGTGGGGCGACCTCACGAGCCTAGTTACGCCTCAAGGAACCATCAACTACGAGTACACCAGCAACTACATCGGGATGCGGACGAAGATGATTGAGGTGGGTTCGCCCAACCGGAATACGACTTACGAATACGACACTCTTCTGCGACTGAAGAAGCTAACGAACCCCGAGACTGAGATTACTCAGTGGGAATACGACGATGCCGGGCGGATGAATAAGCGCACTCTGGGCAACGGGACGTGGGAAGCGATCACTTACGACGACTGGAACCGGCCTACGGCGATTAACCTCAAAAAGCCAACGAACACGACCATTCGGGCGCAAAGCTATCAATATGACAACGCCTCGAACGTGACCCAGCACGTTGTCGCGGGGGTGACGAAGAACTTCACTTACGACGATATTAACCAGCTTCTGACTGAAACCAAATCGGGCTACGCCGCAAGCTATACCTATGATGCCAACGGTAACCGCCTGACGAAAACGCTGGGCGGGGTGACTCAGACGTACAACAACGATAACGGCGATAAGCTGACCTCGATTACTCAGGGTGGGAATACGGTTAAGTCGTTCCTCTACGATAACGCCGGTCGTCGAACTTCGATGACCGAAAACAGTGTAACCACAACCTACACCTGGGACATGGAGAGCCGGATTAAGCAGATCACACGGTCGGGGGTAACGACCAATACCTTCGCTTACAACGGCTTTGATGCTCGGACTTCGAAGACGGATAGCTTGGGAACGAATACTTACAAACGCGGGGGAGCAGGCGTAACCTCGCCAGTGTTGAGCGATTCGAACGCGACTTACACGCCGGGGATTTCGGAGAAGCGCGGTGGGACTTCGAAGTTCAACCACTCGGGGCTGAAGAATACGGATTCGCAGACTCTTACGGACAAGACCATCGCCGCTACCAGAGAATATGATGCCTTCGGCAATGTTATCGCCTCCTCGGGAACCTGGAACGGCCCATTCGGCAACGCCGGAGGATTCGGCTACCAAGAAGACCCCGATAATGGGTTGAAGTTACTGGGGCACCGATATTACGATTCCAGCATCGGGAGCTTTCTATCTAGGGATCCCGCTGAGGATGGCCGGAACTGGTATGCATATTGCGGGAATAATCCGGTTATCGCCGCCGATCCGGAAGGCACGGCGTTCTTCATCCCGATTTTCATTGCGGCTGCCTTCATTCTTTCCATCCAGAACACGGCAGTTGATCCTGCCGATAAAGTGACGCAACGGCAGGCGAATGCCGCACTTGGGGCATGGAAAGTTGATGCCATTGATGCGGTAACCACGGTTTTTGGGGGTATTGCATTCGGAGGCGCAGTTAGAGGGGCAGCTGTGGCCCGAGCTACCACCAAGCTCAGCGGCCAAGTTCATCACTTGATTTCCAGTAAAATCCACAAAGCACTTCAAAAGCATAAGGTCCTCAAAGGCAAGTATAAGGCGCGAGATCCTCGTTTCACTCGGAAAGCCGCAACGCAGGCTGATCATAGGGGATATCAAAAGTGGCATAGGGAACTTGATAAGGAAGTCGAAAAATGGTTGAAAGATAACGAGAATGCGACCGAGGCGCAGTTTGAGCGCTACCTCGAAAGGCTTTACAACTCTAGGGATGACCTTCGCAGGCGATTCCCGGGCAATACGCAGCACCAAAACTCGTGGAGCGGAGGAAATTAATTCTGTGCTCTATGTTGGCGAGCAAAATGGCTCATCCACGGCGTACATCGCAACTGAAAGTGATCTGATCGAAGATGTTGAATTATGTCCGGAGTGCGGAGGATTTGTTGGTATGTTGCGAGTTTTACCGCCCATCACTTACGAGATAGAGGTATACAGGTTTCCCTTGACCACAACGCCAAGCGGCCCTGGGGATGAAGTTGCGATGCCGTCGGACTTTCTGACTTTCTTCCAAACTCGTGGATTTAGTGGCATAAATGCAGTCTATCCGATGCACTTGAGGAAGGCGAAGTTCATAGAGGTCCGCCAGTTTCCCTTGCCAGAGCTTATTCTGACAAGGGTTCAGCGGGCGGGAAGGGTTGACTCAGTTGCGTCAAAAACGATCTGGGAGGAACGATCCCGCTACAGGTGCGGCACCTGTGAAGGCAACGGCATAAGAGAGAAGTATGGCCCGATTGTGTTAAGGGAATCACATGAGGAATTGCCGGATATTTTCCGCTGTTGGAATCTAAACCTTCTCATGGCTAGTTCCCGCCTCATCGAGTCGGCGATTGAGTCGGGTTTTGATATGTCTACCTGGGTGCCCGCCAATACCTATAGGTACTCTGCTTATGGCTAGGCTCTTACCAATCCGAACCGTTTTGCGTTTGGTTTGGGGCACGTCCCGGTCCCTCGCGCCATACACCGTGTTTGAGCACTTCGTGGCCCTCGCGCCATACACTGGCCCGGCCTGTATGGCGAATCTGAAGGTAAAGTCCACCTAGGAATCCCGAATGAAGAATCGTAATCACGATCTGGGGTCTGGCGGACACTACAACCAATGCGCCACACGGCCCACGGGGTGTATGGCCCGAGGACGCGGAGCTGCCCGAAACGCTGATAAGGATCGAAAGCGCGCTGGGAGAGGCAAGCCTTGGCGGTCTCCAACCACAATTGTAGGCGGGACACATGGGATGTGAGCAAGCTCATGCTTAGGAAGAGATACGGCTTATGGCTACTGATTGGCCTGATTTTGGGGGGGGGCGCGCTCATTTACACTTTCACCCGCGAGCAGCAAAGACTAGAAACGAGACAACTTGGCTATACGATGAGTGTAGCTCACGAGCTCTTTGTTCTCAAAAGGGGTCGGCTCCCTGGGAGCCGCGATGATCTCCTCGCAGGCATGCCGCGAGCCGTGCGCGATTTGATTGTGAGATTTGGGGGCCCCCGCTATCCAGCATATTCTCGCTCGCCGAGCGGGAAGGTAAACGTTTTACTGGGGGACGGGGGCAAAAAGCATGACTTGATATTATCGGAGCTGCAGAAACAAGCTGGCGCAAAGAGAGGGACATACGAAAAGCAATACGGTAAGCTCGAAACATGGGGCAATGACTAGACCCTTGAGTGAGCTTTAGGTAGCTACGCGTCCTCGCGCCACATTGAAATGGCCCCAATCCCTTGTGCCACATTCCGGCCCTGCCAATGTGGCTCCTCGTGTAGCCTGTGTAAAAATTTCGCGCACCTCGCGCCATACGCCGCCCCTTTGGCCGTGTGGCGCAGATTGGAATCACCGGGAGTAAACTCGCATCGAGTTAAGCTAGTGGGATGAACAGAATGACAGATGCTGATTACGACAGCGCCACACGTGAACCTTGGACAAGAGAACACCGGGCGGCAGGAGAGCGTATGGCGCGAAGGGACTGAAGGTGCCAAAATCAGCCGTAAGTAAAAGTGTGACGGCATCGGTGATGTAACTCCGAGGCCGCGTTCAGCCATACGAAAATGCGTAATCAAGGGCGCGCAAAGCCCCAAAAAGTTCCTATCAGCCGTATCTGCCATAATAAACCGTGTTTGGTGGCGTCTCCCTCGTAGGAAAACGCGCCGTCCTTTTTGATATTGACGGGACGTTGCTGGATACTACGGGGCAGTTGGTTGCGGGGCTGGGAGATACTTTTGATCATTTCCTAGGAATCAGACCTTCTGCGGAGACCATTCTGGCTACGGTTGGAATGCCGCTCCGAGAACAGATGAAACTCTACCGAAGCCAGGCACCCACCGAAGCGGAAATCGCCACTATGGTTGATTACACCATCGCGCGATACCAAATTCACAAGCATCACGTGCGGGTTTTTGAACCTGCCGTTGAGGCCCTCAAGCTCTTTAAAACGTCCGGATTTAAAACGGCCGTGGTTACCAGTCGAAATCATACTGAACTAGAGCATTTTTTCACCGATTTTCCTGCGGTAGATGCGATCAATGCCGCTGTCTGCGTTTCCGATGTCGTTTTCCCAAAGCCCCACGGGGAAAGCGCCCTCTTGGCCTGCGAGAGATTAGGAGTCTCTCCCGCCGAGTCGGTTTACATTGGAGATTCAATTTTTGACGTCAAATGCGCCCAAGATGCCCAAGTTGCGATGATCGCCGTAACTTATGGCATGGGCAAAGAAACCGCTCTTCGAGCCGAAAACCCGGACATGATTATTTCCTCTCCGGATGAACTGCTTCGATGGGCGCGCGAGGCAATAGAACCCTTATGCGCAGCCGAAAGAAATTAACCGAAACTGAACCCGAAATCGTCACTGAACCAACCCCAACCGCTCCCAAACCGAAACGAACGCGCGGCAAAACTGAAGACAAAATTCACGCTGCCACCGAATCGGTTGTAAACGCAATTGGGAACGCCGTAAAACGCGTGCGCCGAACCAAAACTGCCGAAACCACCCAACCTGATTTGGGTCTTGGCGACTTGGAACCAACATTCCGAACGCCCGCTACCCGGGCTAAGAAAGCTCCCGTTCCTGCTCGCGTCGTGGCGGAAGATATGTCCGAGCTCGCCGCCGAGTTTAGTGTCGGCGAGATCGCCTGGCGGCCGCGCCAAGAAGGAGCGAAGCCAAAGCGCGCTCCCGCGGCGGAAGTTGCCGTTGTTCAAAAAGAGTCAACCGAAGCCAAACCGCGCGAGGGACGCCAACGACGAAAGCCCGCCGAGAAGCCGGTTGAAGAAGTCACCGAAATCGAAGATCCTGAAGTTAATGTGCGGTTTCGGGGCCGCGTCGAGAAGCCCGAACCGATTCCCGAGCTTCCCGTAAAGCCCGTCAAACCGCTTATTGATATTCCGGAGGATGCCCCTCAGGTGGTCGTTCGCGATGGCGTTCCGATCCTTGTTCGAAACCGAAGGGTTTATCCGCCGATTTCGTTCTTTGGCGCGGCTCGCGATGAACAACGCGCCCAAACCGTGCTTGATCAAATGAAGATGGCGGGCGAAGCGGGAGTTCACATCCATTCCCACATCATCGAATTCGATGTTGACCCCGCCGGAGTTGAGGATAGCTGCTCTGTTGCCGCTTATCTCATCAAGAAAACGCTGGAAGTTGATCCCGAAGCCCAGGTTTTGCTTCGCGTTGTTTTTGGCGCCCCGAAGGGTTGGGCCGACAAATATCCAGACGCGGCTTATAAAGATGCCCACAAGAACCTCGCCGAGCCGAGCATTTGCGATGACGATTTTTGGAGCGTCGCCAAGGATTGCCTTAGCCTCTTTGTGAAGCAACTGCGAATGCTCCCCATGAAGGACAGCATCCTCGGCGTTCACCTTGATCGAGGCGAATGGTTCTTCAGCGAAGATTCGGGTTACGACACCTCAAAAGCCGCTCATACCCAGTTCCGAGATTGGGCGAGAACGCGCTACTTCAATGATATCGTTCCCCTGCGCGCTTCTTGGTTCGATGGTGACGCGAACTTTGACACCCTCCAAGTTCCGAGCTACGCCGAAGCCTTTAAGGGCGACCGCTTTGTTCGCACCAACCGAAAAGAACGCCAGTTCGTTGACTACCACCTCTTCCTCAGTGATCAAACCGTAGAGCGTATCGCTGAACTCGCTTACACGGTAAAGGAAGCTTCCGAAGGCTACTTCTTGGTTGGCGTGAGCTATGGCTACACCTTCGAGTGGAGCCACGCGGGTAGCGGTCACTTATCGCTCGGGAAACTGCTTAGATCGCCCGAAATTGACTTTGTGGCGGGTCCGCCGAGCTATCGAAACCGCGAGCCAGGTGGCAGCGCCGGGTTCCCTGGGCCGATTGATAGCATTGTGTTGAACGGCAAGCTCTACCTAAGCGAAGAAGATTTCAAGACTTCGATTGGTACGGGTCGAAATGAGCCGGATGATTTCAACCCACAACTCAAAACCCCGCAGGCTCTGGATAATGTCCACTGGCGAGGAGTGGGCTTAGCTCTCACTCATAACTCTGGCCTTTGCTGGATGGACCTTTGGGGCAACGGCTGGCTGAAAACGCCGAGCACATGGGCCCGAGCCAAACAGGTCATCAAGGCCCTGATTTATCGCATGGCGAGCCCGCAAAGTGACCCCGATGTTGCGGTTTTCATTGATGAGCGATCGCTCGCCTACATTACGGACCAGAAGGGTTTTTCGCTCTTGGTGCAAAATGTGCGCGAATCCATTATGCGCGCCGGCATGAGCGCCGGCTTCTACCTTTTGAGCGACTTGCAACATCGCGAGCAGTTCCCCGATAGCAAGCTTTACATTTTTGTGAACGCCTGGGATGTTCGCCCTGGCCTTCGCGCCGCGATAAAGCAGCGCTTGCAGCGAGACAACAAGGTGTTGTTCTGGCTTTATGCGTCGGGACTCTTTGATTCGGGTCGAGAGTGTTTGGAGCGAGCGCGCGAGGTGACGGGTATCGCCCTCAAACCTCAGCCTTTCCACAGCCGAACGGGAACCACCATTGTGAACCGCCGACATCCACTTTGCGAGGCTCTGCCCGATAAGGGCTTGAGTGGGGCAAGCGTGGAGCCGAGCTTCTTTGCCATCCCCGATGAAGGAATCGTACTGGGTGAATACACGCAAACGGGTCTACCGAGTTTTGTTCTAAGAGATTTCCGCGCGGATCATGATCGCTCGCTCTGCTGGAAATCGGTTTTTCTCGGTGAGCCTTTGGTAACAAGTTCGTTGCTGCGTTCGCTCGGCCAGATCGCGGGGGCCCATGTTTGGAGTTTCGCCGATGATGTGGTTCATGTTCGTCCGCCGTTCCTTTCGGTGCACTGTACGGGTGCCGGGCCCAGAACAATCACCTTGCCCAACAAGTGGTCAGCCTACGATATCACCGATTCTGAGTGGGTTTCGCATGATTCAACCAGCTTGAAGTTCCACGGAACGGATGGCGAGACCCATGTATTCCTCGTTGGAGTGAAGGAAGAAATCGAGCACATTCTCTCGTGCGATCCCGCCGAGCGATTGCACCTGTCCGAGCCGATAGTCAAGTCCGAAAACACCCGCGTGGATTCCTCGTTTGATGTCTCCATCATGCGATTGGATGAATGGATGGAAGGCACCGCCGAAAGCGACGACCTCATTTCCGATGATCTGCTGTTTAAGCCCAGATTGGTTGAAGAAGAGTTGGCTAATTCGCCAGTCGCGCCGCCATCGCCCGCTCCGGGCATTCGCCGCCGAAGAGATCGAACTCCGAAGAAGGAAGACGGCCGAATGCGGGGCGCAAATGTGGAAGTGGACGACGATTCGGGCCTCGGCGTAATGTTCCGAAAACGGGAGTAGGTTTTGCCCCTCGTTGTGATTGCATTCGGATCTAATCTGGGAGACCGCGAGGCTAACATTCTTGCGGCTTCTCGCGCGCTCGCAGTAGAGCGGTTGAGTCCGCTTTATGAGACTGATCCGATGTACGTTGAGGATCAGCCGGCGTTCTTGAACGCCGCCGCGCTTCTCGAAACGTCGGAAGGGCCGCTTGAGTTGCTGGCCAAAATCAAAGCGCTTGAGTTCGAAATCGGACGGCTTCCTCGGGTGCGAAACGGACCAAGGGAGATTGATATTGACCTCATCGCTTATGGGGCGCTTCAGTTGAGTTCAAAGCTTCTTAACGTGCCTCATCCACGAATGGTCGAGCGAAGATTCGTTTTGAAACCTTTGTTTGACATCGCCCCCGATCTGCTTCTGCCCGGCCTTGGCGTTGTGCGCGATTTATTGGGTGCAACACAAGGGCAGGCCGATCACGTCCGTAAGCTAGCCAGAGAATTTGTGGGATGACCTATTTTCGCTACCAATATACTGACAGTAGAGGGCAGGTTTTGGAAGGAACGATCCAAGCCAAATCTGAAACCGATGCCGAACAGGCCTTGCACCAACGCGGGATAGCAAACGTACGCCTCATAGTCAACCCTGGCGTCAGCCAACAATACGCCCAACTGATTCGAACTCGCAAAGGCACCGATCGGCAGCGCTTCTTTCTTTTTTCTCAGGTTTCGAAACAGCTAAACGCTGGAATCAACCCGGCGACATCGTTTGCTGAACTCGCCCGCATCACCTCCGAAACTCACTTTCGCCCTTCGTTTGTCGAGCTTAGCGAAGCGGCGACCAACGGGCGCCCCTTGACGGAAGTTCTCGTCAAATACGCCGACCTCTATCCAGACAATGTGGTGGGAACCATTCATGCCGCCGAGCAAGGCGGTTTTTTGCCGGAAGCGTTCGCGGTTCTCTCGGCTCAGGCCGAGGATGCGCACAAATTCAAGCGGTTCCATTGGTTTGTTTGGTATCTGGGGCCGCGGATGTTACTCGCGATTCCATTCGTTTTCGCCATAAGGGCAGGAATTCTTGAATCCGCCAAGGGGCTAGGTGATCCACCTTTTCTTGGGGCCGTTATCCGGACCATGGTTTGGCCTTACGGCCCGATGATTCTGGCGCTCGGCACAATCCTCATGATCCTCCGGGCAATTTTGGGAACGTATGAGATGCGGCGTTTTCGGCATAGGATGGGCCTGCGGATCCCAGTTTATGGACCGAGGGCCCGTAACGAGTGCATCGCCGTTTTTACTTGGGTGCTCTCAAGGCTCGCAAAGGCGGGAGTGCCCCCGAACTCAAGTTGGCAGATGGCAACCGAAGCGGTGCCCAACCTTGAAATGGCGGCGAGGCTGCGTGATGCAGGCAAGATGATGCAAGATGGGAGCCGATTGAGCGATGCCATCTTTGCGAGCAAGCTCTTCCCAAACGAGTATGCGCCCGTGGTCTCAACCGGCGAGCTTACGGGGGACATGGAAGGTTCGTTGGACCAACTCGAGCGAATTAGCCGGACAGAATTCGAAGCAACTACCGCCGCTGCGCGTATAAAGAGTATTAGGTTTGGATGCCTCTTCGCAATCATCACAAGCGGAATCGTGCTCATCGTTGTTGTCTATGCGTGGTACAACGAAGCCATTCCCCTTGTGCTTGATAACTTCAAAATTGACTAACAATGACTGTATTTGAATATAAAGGAACCGACGCTGTTGGGCAGCCCGTGAGCGGCTCGCTGGCGAGCATTTCGATTGGTGCCGCTGCTGATGAACTCGCCAAACGGGGTTACACCGTTGAAAACCTAACCGCTAACACGGAATCGGGCGATCCCTTGAATCCAAGCGCGGTCTTCACTCCCCTGCCTCCACCCGGGCGAAATGTTGTCCAAACCCACCTTCTCGGCGCATTTGATAAAGTCCCGTTAGCTGATCTTGGATTTTTCTTTCGGCAACTTTCGACAATGCTTCACGCCGGAGTTGGAATGGTTCAAACCCTTGAAACCATCGGCAACCAGACCAGCGACCTCAAACTGAAATCAGTATTGCGCGAATTTCGAGATAACGCACTGGAGGGCAGGCCCCTGTCGCAGGGAATGGATCGCTATCCCGACGTCTTCGCCCCCCTCATGATCAGCCTGGTGAAAACTGGCGAGAAGGCGGGAATGATGGATGAAACGCTGAAACACGTTTCCGAATACATTGAGCGCGAAATCAAACTTAGGAATATGATCAGGACGGCGACGCTCTATCCCAAAGTTGTCGTTGGTGCCGCCATCATCATCATCGGCATCACCAACGTGATTATCGGTCAAATCGGCGGGAAGGGGATCTGGTCACCGCTCACGCAGTTATCAACGTGGATTTTTCTCACCCCTATCATCGTTGGAATCTTTGTTTTGGTAAAGTTCATCTTGCCCGATCCAACTATGAAAACCCGCTGGGATCAGTTTTGGCTTGGCGTCCCCTATTTCGGAACCACCATGCGGCAGTTCGCCCTCGCTAAGTTTTCTAGAGCCTTTGCTTGCCTCTATCGCGGCGGCGTTTCTCCTCAAGAATCCGCCCTGCTTGCCGCCGATGCCTGCGGCAATCTCTTCATGCGCTCGCGCCTTCGCCCCGCGGCTCCGATGCTTGAGTCGGGCCGGGGTTTGACCGAGGTTTATGCCCACACCGGCGTCGTTGATCCGGTAGTTTTGAACATGATCCATACGGGCGAAACCACGGGCGACCTTGATAATATGCTGGAGCGCGTCGCAATATTTTATGAAGAAGATTCCGAGGTTCGCTCTAAGGTGATGGCGACGGTGGTTGGAGTCGTCGCTCTTGCATTGGTCGGCCTTTATGTGGCAATCGTCGTCATAAAATTCTACACTCAACACTTTTCTGGGATCGGCGATGCGGTAAACGAATAACATGCTCGCTCTACTTCTCGCCCCAACCCCAGATTCTCCCGCGATCGCTTTGCTGAAGCAGGCTCAAGCGGCCTACGCCAAGCAAACCCATTTCGAGATGTCCATTCAGCATCACGATGACAACGGCCTCTTCCCCGGAGACTACACGCAGCGCCTCGTATGGAGAGGCAAGGGCAAATTCACGCTCAAAGTTACGGTCGGAAACCCGAAGACAATCACCCTAACCCAAGGGTTAAAGGCGCCGGATTACACCGCGAATGGAAGCACTGTGACCACTAAGTGGCCGAATGGCAGGACGACATCGGAGTCCTTGAGCGTTGTTACTCAGATGCCGGGATGGGAGGTTTCGGGCGGTTTTCCTCTTATGATGTTGGAGGGGACGAAATCACTTAGCCGCGTTTTTGATCCCAGCCCGTCCGCACCTTTTCAATGGTCGTTAGGTTCAAAGAAGACGTGGAACAAGACTGGCGTAAGAGAAATTGTGGGCAAAATGAAAGGCAATCGAACCACCGTGTACCTCTATTTGGAAGTAAATCGGCCCATCATTGTCGGAGTGGTTCTTGAGGGCGGATTCAACGGCTGGACTCGGTTTTACGATTTTAAATTTCGCCCGTAGCATCGAAAATGTCCTTTCTTTGCGCCAATGTCGGTGACACGCAGTTGCCAACTAATCTCAGCTTAACTTAGATCCCAAATCTGAGCGGATCGCTTTCGTCAAAAATCAGCTTGCCTTCGGCGGTTACAAAGCTCTGCCCCCGAATAACTGGCAAAATCTGGTTCGCTGCGAGTGTGACGGAGCCTACGAATCGGGTGCCAATTACGCTTTCTTGGGTCCATTCTTCGCCCTCTTTGAGCAGGCCATCGGCCCAAAGGCACGCCAGATGCGCGCTCGTCCCCGTGCCACATGGCGAACGATCATAAGCCGCTCCGGGGCATAAGACGAAATTGCGCGAGTTCACGCCCGGCGTTTCGGATGGCACGCAGATTTCGATATGGTCAATCACCCCGCCGTCCGCCCCTTCTAATCCCGATTCCCTAATTGCGGCTTGAACCTGTATCGAATAATCGGTCAGCTCCCGAATGTGATCCATATCAACTGGGCACGGCGAGTCGTGCGTCAGGAAAAACCAATTTCCTCCATAGGCCACATCCCCTTTGATGAGCCGTTCCGAGCCATCGAGTTCGCCGCCTGGTAAGGTCACGGATACTCCCTTCCGATGAAGGTAAGAGGCCACATTATGAACCGCCACCCAGTTATCAGGAAAAACCTCGGCCGTTACGCGCCCAACGGGAGTTTCAAGGTCAACCAGCGAGTCGTCGTTAATCCTATTCTTGTACCGAAGCGCTTGAATAACGCACATCGTTCCGTGCCCACACATTCCAAGTATGCCCGCATTGTTAAAGAAGATAACGCCCCGTTCTTTACTGAAGAGAGTTGGTTCGAAGACCAGCGCTCCGACCAAAACATCAGAGCCACGGGGCTCAAGGAGGATGCCGCGGCGCAAGTGATCAAACTCCTCAGAGAAGCGGTCTCGCCGCTCGGCCATGGTGCCGTTGCCGAGATCAAAAGGCGGATTGATAATAACCCTCGTAGGCTCGCCGGCGGCGTGAGTGTCAATGAAATTGATTTCCAAGGTTAGATTATGGGTCTTATTGGACCCGTAAGACCTATTCTAAGCCCCTTACAATAGCCTCGGCCCGAGCCTTATCATCAAAAGCCATTTCACCCTCGATCACCCGCTCTGTCAGCATCGCCTTGATTTCTCCCACTTCCTTCCCCGGGGCTAATCCGGTCAGTTGCATGATCTCGTCACCATCAAGAGGACTTACCAGTTGGCTCGCGGGGGTTTCGATCATTACGGTCTCGATCGCCGCCCGAATCGGGCTCAGGTCAAGCGATTTGACGCCGGGTTTGAGGGCGGCACAATCGGCCTCAACAAGGTCAAGCAGCAGGTGCGTTAGGCCGTCGGTATCCCGAATCAGTCGCCTTGTTGCCGGTTTTGATAGCTCATGAAATGTAGCCAACCTCATATGATTCTTCACCAAAATGACGACTGCCTCAATCGTTTCTCCAGGGAACTTCAGGCGGGTGAGGATTTCGGCAGTGCGCTTTGCGCCTACAACTTCATGAGCGAAGAACCGGATTTTCCCGCCCTCATAGCTCCTCGTTTCCGGTTTGGAGACATCGTGAAAGAGGGCGCTTAGCACCAGAATAAGCCGGTTCGGCGAGTCGGCTGCAGTCGGCGATCCCAGGCTTTCTACAACAAGCAACGTGTGTTCCCACACATCCAAGTGATGAAAACCACCCTGAAACAATCCAACCATGGGCAAAAACTCCGGCAAAAATTGTTCAAGCAAGCCTAATTTCAACATATCTCGCATCGCCCCAACCGCATGCTTGTTCGGAAGCAGTAGCATCTTAATCCATTCATCCCGAATCCGCTCGGCGCTGATGATTTTCAGCCGCTCGCGCTCTGCCCAAACCGCCTCATACAGGCCGCGCCCCGGCGTTAGATCAAGTTGCCATTTGAAGCGAACAGCGCGTAGCATGCGCAAAGGGTCTTCCGAAAAGAGCTTTACGGGATCATCGGGAGCGGCCAAAACGCGAGCATTCAAGTCGGAAACCCCAAGTCCGAGCGGATCAATCAGCTCGCCGGAATGGAGATTTCGGAGTAGGGTGTTGATCGTAAAGTCACGCCTCCGCGCGTCTTCATCCAGCGAGGCGGGCTCGACGATTGGTTTGCGGCTTTCCTCTACATAATTCTCTCGCCGAGCCGTTACCAACTCAACGGGAAACCCTTCAATCTGCACCATGGCCGTGCCAAATCGGGGATAGTTTACGGGCGGAATCGTGGAAATCCCTTGCTCCCAAATCCACCCGGCGAGCGCAACTGCGTCTCCCGTTATCACGAGGTCAAAATCGGTTTTTGGTTCGAGGCCCAGAAGTTCATCGCGAACGCAACCTCCAACTAAGTAGATTTTGTTCTCGAATTCCGTTCCCCGGGTGGCCTCTGCCAATCGAACAAGGGCAGGATGGTTCATTGCGAGTTTCTCCCAGTAGACTACTCTGGTGCGAGTTTTTTTCTCAGCAGGCGAGGCGTCGGGAGATGCTTATGCTACCGCCTTGGCATTGCGACTAAGGGAATTAGACCCAGAAGTTGCAATTGAAGGTGTCGGGGGAGTGGGTCTAAAATCTGCGGGCGCGAAGCTTTACGCGGACTCCTCCCACTGGGGTGCGATTGGAATCACGCAGGCCGTCAAAATTGGATTCAAAGTTCTGTTCGGGATGAAACGTGCCTCCCGACAATTCGGCTTAGGAGAGCCGGGCGTGTTCGTTCCAATTGACTTTGGGTTTGCTAACATCCGAATGTCGCGAATGGCCCGGGCAAAGGGTTGGAAAGTGCTCTATTTCATCCCGCCAAGAAGTTGGGGCAAAACCCATCAAGGCAAGGACGTGCCCGGCATCTCCGATGAAATTGTTACCCCGTTCTTTTGGTCCGCCGAGATTCTAAACAAGATGGGGGCGAAAGCGCATTGGTTCGGGCACCCCATGCTTGATCTAGCCATGGCCACCCAAGGCGAGAGAAAGGGCATCGCGGTTTTGCCGGGGAGTCGCGGGCATGAGATTCATGCCAACCTTCCCGTAATCGCAAAAGCCCTAACGAATGAGCCCGTTGAATTCGCGGTCGCCCCGAACTGGAACTCGGCTCGCCTGAAGGCCATCTGGGTTAAGATCGCCCCTGAGCGCAGAGGCGATAAGTTCACCGAAGGCGACGTGTTCGGGGTTCTTGCGCGAGCCGAAGCCGCGATCGTGTGCAGCGGCTCAGCGACCCTGCAAGCCGCCATCATGGATTGCCCGCAGGTCGTCATTTACCGGGTCTCAAAGGTTATGGAGTTCGAAGCTCGAGCCACGGGGATTTTGGGCAAGATCAAGTTCATTTCGCTTCCTAACATCTTCCTAGATCGCAAAGTAGTACGCGAGTTGATTCAGCATGACGCCACCCCCGAAGCGATATCGCAGATCATCAGCGACTTGCGATCAGACTCAACTCAGCAGCGAACAGACTATGAGGAGTTAAGAAAGATGCTCGGCGAGCCCGGCGCAATCAACAAAACCTGCGATCTGATTATCGCGTTGGCGCAATCTTGAAGGCTTCGTAAGTCGGCGAGACGGTAACGGGTTCAATATGCAAATTAACAACGGTGCCTGGGCCATCGTGGATTAGCTTAATAAATGCGTGCAGATGGGCCGAATCGGTGTGCTGGACATATGACTTAACCGATCCATCGCTACAATTCCAAACCTCGCCTTTGATCCCAAAAATGCGGGCGGAACGTTCAATGAAAGCCCGTAGACCCACGCCTTGAACTTCGCCCTTCATCTCAAGCATCAGCGTGATCATTACGTCGTCTTAGTATGCTCCCAATCTCGGCGTGAAGTCTGTGGTCGGAGTGACCCTTCGACAATACGCTGCCATTAATTTCGCGCAATTTTCGACGTCAACTAGCGATAGTAACTCACACGGTGTGTGCATATATCGTAGCGCAACCCCCATGATTCCGACCGCCATGCCATCCCGATTAAGCTGCATGGCGTTGCCATCAGTCCCGGTCCCGCCCGCCGCCACATCAACTTGAAACGGAATCTCATCTGCCTTGCCGGCGTCACAAATCATTTTGAAAACGACTGGGTTGGCATTCGCTCCTCGCATAACACTTGGACCTTTGCCCACATCAAGCTGGCCGTAGCGTGACTTTGTTAGACCAGGGTAGTCAATTGCGTGGTTTACGTCTACGGCGATTCCGCTTTGTGCAGCGATGCCAAAAGCTGAAGTTCGGGCTCCGCGCAGGCCGATTTCCTCTTGAACGGTTGCAACAGCATACACTCCAACATTAGGATCAAGGCCGCCATTTTCTTTGAGCAGTCTCAGGCACTCCGCCACCACAAATGAGCCCATTTTGTTGTCAAAGCCCCGCGCCACCGCGCGGTCGCCAAGGAGCTCTTGGTATTCCCATTGATAGGTTGCACAATCGCCAAGCGAGATCAGCGCCTCGGCCTCGGCGCGGTCGGCGGCTCCTATGTCAATCCAATAATCCTTTACTTCGGGCTTCTTCTTGCGCTCTTCGTCTTCAAGCAAGTGTATGGCTTTGCGACCGATTACGCCCGCCACTCGCTCCTTGCCGTGAACCCAAACCCGCTGACCGACGATAATAGCGCTATCGTGCCCCCCGATCGTGCTGAAGTAAAGCATCCCCTGTTCGTCTATGTAATGAACCAGGAACCCAATCTCATCCATATGTCCGGCAAGCATGATTCGATGCTCGGCTTCGGGATTCAGGATGGACCAAACATTGCCGTGAACATCGGTGTGAATTTTGTCCGAGAAGCCCTTGGTGTATTGCCGATACACCTCAGCCGCTCGCTCTTCGAAGCCGGATGGAGAGGGCGTGTTGACGATTTCTTTGAAAAAGGCGAGAGATTCGGCGCGCATGCGAGCTTAGTTTTACCTTGTCCCTGGGTCTTCTGGGCGGCTGGGCCCCAAATATGATCCACAATACACCTATGGCCTTTGAACCAATTTCAACGGATGAGAAGCTGGAAACGCCGATACGGGAGCCAGATGCGGAAATGGCGCTCTTCCGGGGCTTCATGTTTTTCAGCATCGCTTCGATCATCCTCTTTTTCGTTCAGCTTTGGCCCTTTTTCGTCGTGTTTGATCTTCACGTCCAAGCCAACTTATCGAAGGCGACAATGATGAGCCTGATTCCGACCGCAATCATTGGCCTTTTCCTGGCTCGGCTGGGGGGCATTCCTGGAGCGACTGCGTTCGTAACAGGGGCCATGATCGGGGGGGTGTTTCTGGTGATTCGGCTCGGTCAGGTAATCGCTCTTGCCGGCCAAGGCACAAACCCGCAACTTGAGTATTCGACAAATATGGGCTGGGTCATCCCGCTGGTCTGGGTCGTTGCCGCGTGGATTCTAACGGCGATTGTGGTGCCCAAGCACCATGTAAGGGTCTAGCGCCCAAAGCCCCGTCTCGGGGCCTCATTGTCACCTCAAAGAGGCGCAAACAGATCTACAACATTCCCGTCAGGATCAATCACCTGGGCGTATCGTTGGCCCCAAAATGCATCCCACGGCGCTTTATGCGAAGGGTGCCCGGCGGCCAAAATTTCGGCATATTTCGCATCAACTCCACTCGGTGTTTCACAAAGAAAAGCGAGCCCAGTCCTCTGCCCGACGGCTTGAACATAGTCTGGCTCCATGGACTTGATCATTTTGAGGTCGTTTATCGAGATACGCAATCCGCCTCGAGTGGCGACTTCAATGTAGGGCCCTTCATCTGCGGTCGAAAAATCTAAGTCCAGAAGTCGGTAGAAAGCGGCGGTGGCTTGCATGTCGCTCGCGACGAGGCCAATCATATCAAGAATTGGTGTCATTGCGGTGAGTTTACTCGGCGGTGAGAGTCGGGTCGGGGGTAACTTGAAGGAACCCGATGGGAAAATTTCTCCCTTGTTTTAAGGCTTACGATGTCCGGGGAATTGTCCCCGATGAGTTGAACCCCGAAGTCGCTTATGCGATTGGTCGAGCTTTTGTCGAACAAACGCAAGCCACGACTGTCTGCGTTGGTTATGATATTCGACTGTCCGGCCCCGACCTTTGCCAAGCTCTCACCCTCGGCTTGAACGATGCTGGCGCTGATGTGGTTCAACTCGGGCTGATCGGCACGGAAATGGTCTATTTTGCTACCGCCTTTTACGGTTACGGCGGGGGAATCATGATCACCGCAAGCCATAATCCGCCCCAATATAACGGGATGAAAATGGTGCGAAATGAAAGCCGGCCGATATCTAGTGACACCGGTTTGTTGGCCATTGAGGAACGCACCCACGTTTTGCTTCAGAAACCGGAACCAGCAACGGGCGCTGGAAATGCTACCCGGCGTGATTGCTACGAAGATTTTGTAAAGCACCTTTTGCGCATAGTAAGACCCGATGAGCTAAAGCCTCTGCGTATTCTCGCCGATCCGGGAAATGGAGCTGCGGGGCTTGCGATGGATCAGTTATGTGCAAGTTTACCACTGAATATTGAACGAATAAGATGGGAAGCCGACGGCAAATTTCCAAACGGCGTTCCCAATCCCATCCTCGAAGAGTCGCGTGCAATCACAGAAGAACGCTTACGTGAGGGCGGCTACGATTTCGGCGTTGCTTGGGACGGCGATTATGACCGGTGCTTCTTCTTTGATGAGAAAGGCAACTTCATCGAGGGTTACTACATCGTCGGGCTATTGGCTCAGGCGATTCTGGCTCTAGATCCAAACCACACCATTATCTACGATCCCCGCTTGATGTGGAACACCCTTGACATTGTTAAACACCATGGCGGGCGAGCCGTAGTGTGCAAGAGCGGCCACGCCTTCATCAAAGAAAAAATGCGCGCTGAAGACGCCACCTATGGCGGTGAAATGAGCGCCCACCACTACTTCAAAGATCACTGGTACTGCGATAGCGGCATGATTCCCTTCCTGCTGATCGCACGGCTTGTGTCTAAAACCGAGCGATCCCTTGGCGATCTAGTATCGGAAATGGTGGCAAATTACCCTTGTTCGGGCGAGGTCAACTCAACCGTCGCGGATGTCCCAACGACTCTCTCGAGGGTGGAGGCCGCTTATCCCGGTGGAGTGATTGATCGGATTGATGGGCTCTCCATGACCTTCGAGAACTGGCGATTCAACCTAAGGGGTTCGAACACCGAGCCCGTTATTCGCCTCAATGTCGAAACACGGGGCGACCACGAACTCATGAAACAAAAAACAGAGGAGCTTCTCGCCTTGATTCGAGCTTGAAGATGTGGATATCAACTAAATCTCAAAGCCAAGAAATTGATCGGCGAGCCATTTACGATTTCGGAATTCGGCAAGAGGACCTCATGGAAGAGGCGGGTCTGGCTGTTTTTAACGCTGTGTGCGAGTGGCTACCCGTCGGTAAGAGCATTGCCGTAGCATGTGGGAAGGGCAATAATGGGGCCGACGGATTCGTCGTCGCGCGACTCGCCCAACAGCAAGGCTACGCCGTTTCATGTGTCGTTGCCGCGACCGAGTTTGAACTCAACGAAGCGAGCCAATTGCAGTTAAAGCGACTTCGAAAGGCGGGAGTTCAGCCAGTTTTTTGTGATGCGCCCCACTTTTTCGAGAACCTTGCCACCCACCTGGATCGTGACCTCATCGTTGATGCGCTTCTCGGCACCGGAGCCGAAGGGCTCTTGCGCGAGCCCCTTGTTACCGTTATTCAAGCGATCAACGAGTCCAACGCTGAAGTCGTTTCGGTGGATATCCCGAGTGGGTTAAGTTGCGATTCGGGCGAACCGCTGGGAACTTGCATAAACTCCAGCGAAACGGTCACCTTTGGGCTCGCAAAGCCTTTCATTTTTCAGGGACAGGGGCCGGAGATGACAGGTGTTTGGAGTGTGGCTCACATTGGACTTCCCAATGAGCTCCTGGGGCCAACCCAAGCCGAAGTTTCTTACGACGTCAATGTCCTGCGTCCGAAACGAGGATTTGCTAGCCACAAAGGTAAAAATGGCTCACTGATCATCGTTGCCGGAAGCCACGATATGCGGGGTGCGGCGGTTTTGGCGGCCAGGGCGGCGCTACGGTCGGGAATCGGGTTGGTTACCGTGGCCTCGGTGGACCCTGTTTTGGGGGCCGTTTCGGTCCATTGTCCCGAAGCAACCTTGCTCACCCTGAGCGATGACCCTGTAGATTCCGCGGCAAGGATCTTAGCAGTTCAGAATCGTTTTGATGCGGCAGTTTTTGGCCCAGGGCTTTCAACTTCTGCCTTTGCCTTGGGGCTGCTTAGTGAAATCTGGCCGAGATGGACTAAGCCAGCAGTTGTTGACGCCGATGCCTTGAACTTGGTGGCTTCCGGGGTTCAGCTTCCTTCGGCAAAATGCGTTTTGACTCCGCACCCGGGCGAAATGGCCCGCCTATTCCCCGAAGGGAGTTTCACTCGATTTGAATACGCCAGGCGGGCCAGTGAGCATTTCGGACAAACGGTTGTTTTGAAGGGCGCGTACAGCATTATCGCAACGCCAGAAGAACCTCTATGTGTCAATACAACCGGTAACTCGGGCATGGCGACAGCCGGAATGGGCGACGTGCTATCCGGGCTTATCGGAACCCTGCTTGCCCAAAACCTGAGCCCGTTCGATGCGGCAAAACTTGGCGTTTTCTGGCACGGGAGAGCTGGCGACAGGTGTCGGGAAAAAATCGCAGCAATCGGATTCACCGCCATGGAAGTGGCGGATACGCTACCTCTGGCTAGCTTAAGCCAAGATCTAGAACCTTCCGCTTAAACCCAAAGAAAAGCCTCGTAGGTGCGCCCGTGCGCCTTGGAACATCTTAAGTTCAAGGGCGAGCTTTGGAACGCCAGGGACGCCAAAACTGGCCGCACCCTTTGTGATGGGGAAACCGATTCCGGCGACCATGCCAAACCCAGTTACGCTATCAAAACTGCTACCTGATGCCGAGCCATAAAAGAGCCCTCCCACCGCATAGAATCCGCTTGGGCCGGCGTTTGGAGTCATGTACATTGCCGTCAGTCGAAAAACGTTGCCTTTTTCGCTATTTTTCGCCATCGTTCCTCCAAAAAGCATGGAAACGCCCAATCGGGCCTCGCCTACAAATGGCAGCTTGATCATGGGTTGCGAAAGACCAACTTCGAGCCCTTCAAGCGTTCCGCGTCCTCCGCCTCTTAGGTCAAAAGTGTTGCTACGCGTGTATCCAACCTCAATTTGGGGCTTGGTGGTTTGAGCGAGAGCGACGGAAGCGAGGCCACATGAAGCGAGAAAAGCGAGTTTGCGCATTTGTCTATGATGACGCAAAACCGCCTGCTTATGGTTCCTCAAAGTCGCGCTATACTCTAATCATGCGACAAATACTAGCTTTCTGCCTCCTAGCCGTGACCGCTTGCAGCCAAGCTCAGGTCATGGGCGGGCCAATTGACTACAAGTCGGGTAACACCGCTTGCCAGGGTTACATCGCGATAGACACACTAAAATCAGGAAAGAGGCCCGGGATCCTGATCATTCATGATTGGAACTCGATTGATGATTATGAAATGTCCCGCGCGACTCAACTGGCGAAGATGGGGTATGTCGCGATGGTTGCCGATATTTACGGGAAAGGAGTTAGACCGGCAAACACCGAGGAGAGCGGCAAACAAGCCAGTAAATTCAAGTCCGACCGGAACTTGTTCAGAGATCGGTTGAGATCGGCTCTAGACGTCTTGGAAAAAGATCCGAGTGTTGATCCGAAGAAGATCGTGGCAATTGGCTATTGCTTTGGCGGTACGGGCGTTTTGGAACTTGCCCGAATGGGGGCAGACCTTCGGGGCGTTGTGAGTTTTCACGGGGGATTGGATGCCGCGAGCGGCCTTGAAGCCGGGCCAGTTATCCCGCGCGTCCTGGTATGTCATGGTGCAGACGACCCATTTGTTCCCGCGAGTCAAGTCATAGATTTCAAGTCGGAATTTAAGGCCGCAAAAATGGAGTTTAATTCTTATGCTGGTGCCGTGCACTCTTTTTCAAACCCCTCTGCCGGAACCGACAAGGCCTCGGGGGCGGCTTACAACAAAGCCGCAGATGATGCTTCGTGGGTGAAAATGAAGGCATTTCTCGTGGGAGTGTTCAAATAAAAGAGTTTTTCGCTGAGCATGGCTATTTCCTGGCGAAATCCGTCTATGAGGCGGCCGAAATCGCTGCATTAGAGGTTGATTTTGACCGAATCGTCAGCCAACTCCTTGCTACGGGCCAGGAATTGAACGCCCGATGGTCGGGACCGGAAATGGACAAACTGGGCTCGGCCGAAACCGTTGTGCTGCATACGCACAATGTTCAGCAGTATTCAGCCCGGTGGCTTCGCGCATTTCAGCACGCTAATTTTCTGAAACAATGCCACGAACTGTTAGGGCCAGACATCATTCTGCATCACTCAAAGCTGTTTCAAAAACCCGGCGAAAAGGGCGCGCCATTCCCAATGCACCAAGACTGGGGGTACTTTCCCACGATTCAGAACACCATGACGGCGGCGATCATCCATATCTCGGCGGCGACCGATGAAATGGGTTGCCTCCGGGTCTATCCGGGTTCCCATAAACTGGGCCGAATTCAGGGCGGGATGGGGGGAAGTGACACTCTCTTGGAGGACTATCCGATTGAGGGCGCCACCATCTTAGAAGCAGAACCGGGGGACGTCCTGTTCTTTCACTATTGCTTAATCCACGGTTCGATGCCAAACTATTCAAGTCAAACAAGGAAGACCGTCCTGGTTCAAATGCACGCGGGTTCAGACCGCGTGGAGGACGGCTGCACTCACCCAAACGCTCGCTTGGTTCTGAGCGGATGGAACCATCATGCCACGCGCGAATCTGCGAACTCGGATTAGACTCTGATCAGATCGCTTTCAACACATTCGGTCCGGCTTGGCTGTTTCCTTCAAACAACTCAATAGCCCTTGTTAACACAGACTGAGCATGCTCGACCTGATTACTGGTTATTGTAATGCCGATGCAAGCGCAGTTCCAAAGGCCGTGATCTGCGACCTCTGCCACCGAAATCCCCAGGCTCGCCGAGCCCGTTCCATGATGCTACGAATGACGCGTCGCTTGTCCTTGAGGGAATACGCCCTTCAACTTGAGGTGAATACGAGCCCAGCCGATAACCATCCTGTGATTTTGACCCAAAGAAGCCGAAAATAGAAATTAATAATGGCATCTGGCTGGGTGAAAATTGCGGCGTATGCGGCACCCAATGATCGCTATGCTCCCTATTATTGGGAAGCTTTGGATCATGCGGGCGTAATCTATGAAAGGCTCGAGACGCTCGCGCCTCAAGATTTGGGGCGAACCCACGTGTTGCTCCTTCTCGGTACCGAAACGCTCTCACCCCTGATTCAAAAAGGGGTTCAAAAGTGGGTAGATCAGGGCGGTCAGCTCGTCATTTCAGGCTCAACATGGGGATTTGATGCAAATCTTGGGTGTAGCGACCCCAAGATCATCGGTAAGGGAAAGCACGAGGATGCTACGTTTTTCGGCGGAGTTGGAATCCCTGAGTTAACCGCCGAAAAATCGGTTGAAAAGGGCAAGCTTTGGTATTTCGGAATCCACATAGGCAAAACCATTGCACTCATGCAGTTTGGTCGCAGCGTAGAGTGCGACGCAATTGGTCCCGATGATGTGCGGCTGGACGATGGGATTCTTCGAGCTGAAGACGGCACCGCCTTAGATTTCGAATCTGATCGCGAAATGATCGGTGATCAGAACGTATTTGCGATCGCCCATTGCGATCGCCTCAAGAATCTATTTGTTGCAGCAATACTCAACGCCTGTGATGCGAGTGAGCATCCTTACGCACTTCTCTGGCATTGGCCCAACAATGCCCAAGCCGCCTATTGCGTGACTTTGGATTGCAGCGATTTTGAGCCGGACCAAGCCCTTGTGGCAAAAAGGCTGTTTGGCATGTACGGAATCCAAGCCGCATGGCTTCTAACAAAACCGGGCTACAACAACGACTTCTACCGCGCCGCTCGGTCGCGTGGTGACGAGATTGGCCTTCTCTTTGAACCTGAAAATGACGCACAATGGTCCGCGGAACAACTTCGAATGGATGCGACGACTATTACCCGGATGACCGCGATTCCGAGCCTGATTACCTGCCGGCCGATTGACGGCGGCTGGCGGCGCTGGACTCGATTCTATGAGTTATGCGAGGAGGCTGGCCCTCGACTAAGCGTGTCCAAGGGTGGCCGACAAATTGGAACCCAGGGATTCCTGTTCGGCACTTCTCATCCCTTTTTCTATCGAAAATCTGACGGGCAAACGGGTTTTGCTGGAGAGCTTCCGTACACGATGTTTCGACCCGGAACCACCTGTTCCGACGACGTAGCCAACCGAATCATTGAAGAAACCCGTGCGACTTACGGGTGTGTGCAGCTTGTTTACGAGCCAAGTTCCTTTGTAAATGTCACCGAGATCAATACGTTTCGACGTATGGTCGGCATGATGAAGGAACAACGAACCCCCGTGATGACACCTGAAGAAATTTACAAATTTGAACGGGCGCGGAGGCGACTGCGAGTGCAAAAACGCACCGTGGATACCGACCTTTACCTTGATATCTACTCTGAAACCTCGGTCGAAGGCGTCTCCCTCCTGATATCAGATCGCGATCGGAACATCTCCATAAAGGGGCGCGCCAGAAGGTCCGAACTGGTCGAGCGGTATGGGCGCACCTTCCTCGGGCTCAACCTTGATATCGAGGCCAAAGGGCGCACCGAAGTTCAACTTCGGGTTGATGCCAAAGCGAAAGTGGCCTAAGGGCTGAGCGTTAGAACCGCGGTTTTTGACGTTCCGTTCAAACTTGCGATTAGGACCGCCGTTCTTCCAATCAAAGTTGGCAGGGTGTTAACGGTTGCAGTTTGAAATGTTGTGCCTTGACCAATATTGACGGTAGCGGGAATCATCGCGAAGGGCGTGGAGGATGTCACCGCAACCGCCGCCCCGCCGAACGGAGCCGGGCCAAACAACGACACTTTCGCTGTGCTTGGATTTCCGCCCACGACAACCGCCGGAGTAACGGTAATGCCCAACAGGCGCGAAGCCGGAACAATCGTTATCGTTCGCGTCAGCGTGTAAATATCCTTAGAGGCAGTGATAGTCGCCGTTTGATTTGTGGTTACGACAGACGTTAAAACGTCAAAGTTGGCCGTTCCACCAAGAATCAGCGGAAGGGTTGCCGTTGAGAGGGTTACGTTATCACTGGTTTCGCTAAGCTGAACCGGGCCAACAACCATCGGGGCAAGCCGCAAGGTTGCTACGGCTGTTTGTCCCCCGTGAATGATTGCTGGGTTAATCGTCAGAAGCTCAATTGGGAAGGGCGTGGCGATGACGTTCGCGGTGACCAACTTGCTATCGTGAACGGCCATGATCCTCACATTTCCGGCTATGGTGGCGCTACGAATATCTATTCCAAACAGTTTCGAGGTTTGCCCGGCGGGAATGATGACATAGGCAGGAACCGTAACATCCGTCGTGATTTGGGTCGGAACCGCTTTCAAGAAGACTTTTCGATCAACCCCGCTCCGCGTGCTGAGGTAAACGGTCGCGTTTCGCTTGGTTCCCGTTAGAATGACGGACGGGGCAACGATGCGATCAAGCAGGCTGCCACTATGATCCTCCTTACCTAGAATGTAGCCATCCGGCTGAGTGGATTTATATCGAACTTTGCTCTCGGCAATAAGCTCGACGAAGTTGGGGCCAACTGGATTACCCGCCTGTGTTTGAGCCGTCATCGAGCGATTCGTCACTATTATCCGTGGAGTGGTGCTGATTGTTCGTTTGAAAACAAGTTGCTTCGCGGTTGGGCTCAGAGTCCTCAAAGTGTAGCCAGGGGTCGCCTCAAATTCGCCGATCGGCCCGACCTCGCCCTGCCAATCCGCGAGCTGACCCGAAATCGGAGCAAAAGCATTGTATTGAAAGGCGCCCCGATACTTGTTGCCACCGGCCATGTTCCAGTTAACAAAATCTTCGCGACCGGCCGTGTTTACCGCAAGATTGAAATCCAACACGGTCATGACCTCTACCGGTCCACCGGACAATCGCCCGACCTCAAGTTCTTCGAATATGCGATTTTGCAAAATGCCGCTGGTATGAAACGGAAAAAAACCGGTCCAATCGGCCGTAGATTTGGAGATGATTCGCCCGTTAAAATAATTCTGGCTACCCGTCAGAAGGATGCCGCATCCAAGACCGCCTAGAGAATAGGTGAAGGGTCCGGGCGGGCCTACGATGGTATTGCCGGCATCGGACAACGGGCCATCACTGTTCCAAGTAAAATCAATCTCAATAAGGCCCTGGAGTGTCTGAGCGAAAGCCCCGGCTGAAAAGGCACAAACCACCGCGAGTGTAGCAAACCGCAACATAACATAACCTTAGCTTATTTGGCGGCTTTCTGGCAAGGTCTGTTACCATAAAAGTCATATGTTTGATGAAACCCCCGAAACCGCGTGGCGGTCCCGCTTTGGTTCCGATGGGCCGAGCGACTTGCCGGATTTAGGGAAATTCCTCAATCATCGCTCGGTGCGAAAGTTTTCCGACCGCGAAGTTCCTGAATCCCTTATCGCGGCATTAGTTGCGGTGGCGCAGTCGGCCGCGACATCGAGCCACCTACAGCTTTGGTCCGTGATTTCGATTCAATCAACTCCGTTACGAGAGAAAATCGCAGTCATGGCTGGCAACCAAGATCAGATTCGCAACGCTCCTTGGTTTTTTGCGTTCTTGGCCGATCTTAGTCGAGTTCAAGGCTTTGCGGGTGATCAAGGTTCGTTTCTTGACTACTCGGAATATGAAATTATGGCTATCGTGGACGTTGCCCTAGCGGCTGAGCGGATGGTTTGCGCGGCCGAGTCGCTTGGATTAGGAATTTGTTACATCGGAGCGATGCGAAACGATCCATTTCAAGTAAAGGAGCTCCTGAGCTTGCCCGAACTCACTTTTTGCCCATTCGGATTGTGTATTGGTTTTCCGGAGGAACCTCTGATTGCTGAAATTAAGCCGAGGCTCAAGGCAAGCTCGATTTGGTTTAAGGAAGGTTATGCGGTGACTTCGCTGGCGGAATTTGACGAGCGAATGCGGGAGTTTTATGAATCGCAAGGGATAAAAGGTGAATTCACGTGGAGCATGAGATCGGCCAAGCGACTGTCCAGCATGACCGGGCGCGAAGTTCTAAAAGAGTTTTTGGCCGAACAGGGGTTTGGGCGGCGATAGAGCCGGATCGGCAAAAAGTCCCGCCGTGAAACTGCGACCCGCCCTTGAGCGTATCATACTCATATCATTGAGGCTTTATGGCTAAAGATTATTACGCGATTTTGGGGGTCAAACGGAATGCTGACCAGAAGGAGATCAAAGCATCTTATCGCAAACTTGCCCGAAAATATCATCCCGATGTTAACCCGAATGATAAGCAGGCCGAGGCAAAATTTAAAGAAGTCAGCGAAGCTTATGAGATTGTCGGAGACGATGAAAAGCGCAAGCTTTATGATCAATATGGCTCGAACTGGGAAGCCGCAAAACAGGCCGGGGCCGATGGAGGCGGGGTCCATTTCAATCAAGGCGGTGGCGCGGGCGGATTTGAATCTATTTTTGAGCAATTCTTCTCGGGCGGATTTGGTGGGCAAACCCAGGATTTCACCCAGACTCAGCAAGCGGTCGAGCCCAAGGATATTGAGAAAACGGTTGAGCTAACGCTCGAAGAGATTGACTCTGGGACCAAGCGATCGCTCACGTACCAAGCCCTTGATGCGTGCAAGTCGTGTGACGGTTCTGGAACCGTCCAACTGCGCGCCATCCGAGATTGTCCGAATTGTAACGGTTCGGGCAGAGTGCGAGGAATCATTGGCACCGGCACTTGCCCCGTCTGCGCCGGATCAGGCAAGACCACGCTCGAATCGTGTCCAACTTGCCGGGGATCGGGCACCATGCCAACGGCGAAGAAAGTTGAAGTGACAATCCCGGCTGGTTTCCCGGAAGGTAAGAAGCTGAGGGTGCCGGGGCGGGGAGTTTTAGGGACGGGAAATCGCGCCGGAGACCTCTATGTCAGCATTCGCGAAGTGTCCAACTCCCGCTTCAAGCGAACCGGCGATAACTTAGAACTTGAACTTGAAATCCCGTTTACAACCGCTGCGCTTGGCGGAGAGGTCACCATCCCTACGCTGCGCGGAAAAGTAAAGATGCGCATCCCTGAAGGATCACAATCGGGTCAGCTCTTCCGTTTGGCGGGACAAGGCATTAGCAAAATGGGCGGCCAACGAGGGGACCTCGTCGCCCGACTAAAAATCACGGTGCCGAAAAAACCAACCGACGCCCAACGCAAGCTCTTGGCCGATCTTGCCGCTTTGGAGGCGGTCTCATGAGAACGGACAATCAGCCCGTTTACATGATCGGTGTTGCCGCACAACTTTGCAATGTCCACCCTCAAACGCTACGCCAATACGAGCGCTTGGGATTGGTTGTTCCCTCCCGAGTCGGCGCAAAGAACCGGCTTTACAGCGAATCAGACATTCTTCGGGTGCGGCGAATCCAAAGGCTGACTCAGCAGATGGGTGTTAACCTGGCGGGAGTAGAACTGATCTTGCGACTTTTGGAGGACATGGAGTTTTTGAAAGCTGACTTCGAAGAGCAAATGATGCAGTTCCATCAAGAAGCCGAGCGGCGCTTACAGATGATGGCTTCCGGAAGCACCGTTCCGATTCGCCGCGATGAGAGCTTGCTTCCCGTGCCCAACATCAGATTTGAGCGCAAGGTTGATATCTAACCGCCGCCACCCGGAACCGGACGTCCCATATCTTTATAGATTTTCACAATCAAGTTGGCTTGCGCCTTCGCTTTGACGTGCTTGGGATCGGTTTTCAAAACCTCACGATACAGGCTCAGAGCCTTAGGGTATTTGTCCTTTGGGCCAAGTGCAGGTGTTACCAGAACTGCTTCAGCATAGTTGAATGTAGCCGAAACATAGGTTTTCTTTAACTTTGTATCTTTGCTGTTCTTAAAGAAAGCCTTTCGGGCCGCCACGCACTTGGACTCAAGAGACTTGAGCATTACCGCCTCCTCTTTGTCATTCGTGGGGGCACCCTTTTGGGCGATTGCAGAGCCGATCATGAGTAGAGCGAGGGTGGCGACAAACGGTTTCATGGCTTCAGTTTACCGGCTCTCTGTGCTGTTTCCCGCTCACTGAGCGTAGAAACCACGTGAGGGAGCGAAAGGCTTTGGCTTTTCACCGCCTTCTCGCGACAGGAATTGATGAACGAATCCGACAGAAGTGCGACGAAAATCGAACTGTCTCCATTTTGACGCTCATGTCGGCATTTTTTTGCGCGTGCACGATCAATCCGACCTCCTCCAAAATGTGTGGATGGACCGAACTGCTCTCGTCGAGGTTTTCAAGCAGATATTAGAAGGCTACGATATTCATAAACCCGAGACCATCCTCAAGGTGAGCCAAAAGTCAGCCGCGCATCACGATGGGACTCTCCCCTACTCACTCCTCACGAACTTAGCCCACGCGAATTTGTGGCAAGGATTTTGGCTGCAAAAACTAGCCGGTGGGCGCAAGAAATCGAGCATGATCGAGTGGCGCGATGACTTTCGAGTCCCCGAGCCTTCCGAACTTGAGGCACTGAGATTCGAGTTCATTTCCGGGCTAAGAGAGGCCGCTCGAATCGCTGGCTCGGACCCCTTTGAACACAAATGCACCAATGATGAAGAAGCCGTTGAAACGCTCGTGAGAATTGCTGTGCATGGTAGTTATCATTTGGGCCAAATGGTGTTGTTGAAACGGTCCCTCAAAGGAAACAAACCTTGAGATACGAGTGCCTGCGCGCAACTAGCCCGATCTTAGTCTCGGGAAAGATAGATGATCCGCAATGGAGTTGCGCCCCTTGGACCGACTATTTCGTTGACATTGAAGGCGATAAGCAAGCCAACCCTCGGTTCAAAACCCGGGTGAAAATGATGTTCGACGATAACTATTTCTACATTGCCGCCGATATGGAAGAGCCCCATCTCTGGGCAACATTAACCGAGCATGACAGCGTGATCTTTCATGACCACGATTTCGAGGTCTTTATTGATCCAGACGGCGATGCCGAGCGGTATTTTGAGTTCGAGATAAACGCATTGAACACGACTTGGGACCTGTTTTTACCGAGGGCTTATCGCGACGGCGGAAGCGCTGACAATTCGTGGGAAGCAAACGCGATTACAGCCGTACATTTGCGCGGAACCTTGAATGATTCAAGAGATGTTGACGATGGTTGGTCGGTAGAGATAGCCTTTCCCTGGACCTGCTTTGCCAATGGCGGAATGCCGGTCCCGCCTCGCTTTGGCGACGTTTGGCGTGTCAATTTTTCACGAGTCGAATGGCCGATTATCGCGCTACCGGATGGATCCTATGAGAAGCCTGCGGGGTGCAAGGAAGACAACTGGGTTTGGGCCCCCCAGGGTGTGGTTGACATGCATCAGCCGGAGCAGTGGGGGTTCGTGGAGTTTGGCGCCTAGGGGACGTTCGGCTGGGTTCGGGGCTGGACGCCCCAATAAATCAAAACTTGTCCGAGTGCCCGCGCTCTAACTCGCGTCTCGCATCGTTCTTAGCAATGGCTTCGCGCTTATCGTAATGTTTCTTACCGCGGGCCAATGCGATTTCGATCTTGACTCGCCCATTCTTAAAATAAATTTTGACGGGCACGATCGTAAATCCTTTTTCCTGAGACTTTCGCTGAATCACAAGGATTTCCTTTTTGTGCAGGAGCAATTTGCGCTCACGTCGGCGTTCGGGTTTGAAGGCCGAAGAATGATCATAGGGCTCGATGTCGAGTTGCATCAGCCACAACTCGTCATTGACCACTTTGCAAAAAGCGTCGGTCATATTTACGCGTCCGTTGAAGACACTTTTGACCTCGGCCCCAACTAGAACAACTCCCGCCTCCCAAGTGTCATGCAGCTCAAATTCGAACCGCGCTTTGCGATTCACGATGGATTTGGGCTCTTTCGCGTCTTTTTTTGCCATGATGACCTTGGGTGGGGAACAAGTTTACCAATAGGAGTGTTGAACCTACGGTGGTAGAATTCCACTGCTCTATGAATCGTCTCTTAACGCTTACGGTTGCATTCTCGACTTTGTTCGTGGCGGGATGCTCAAAGTCCCCCGAAAAAACCTCTCCTCCAGCGGGTGCAACTACGACCACCACGGGCTCAGCTCAAGGGTTGAAGGAGATCATAAAGGAGGACCTCGTCGTGGGCAAACCCTCGGAGTTTGTGCCCAAAATGGCGCCGGCTAGCCTTGGCGACCGGCTCTATGTTCGATACAAGGGCTATTTCATTAACGGCGCAACTTTTGATAGAAATGACAGTGATGGAAACGTCTATGCGGTTACGCTAGGAAATGCCGAAGTTATTAAGGGCTGGGATGAGGGCCTGATTGGGATGCAAATCGGCGGAAAACGCAAGCTGAGTGTTCCTTGGATCAAGGGCTACGGTGAGGCCGGAGACAGAAACATTCCGGCCAAGACCGATCTCTTCTTCGACGTTGAACTTGTTGACATGGTGAAGTATAAGATGGAGAAGACGTATGACATCATTGATCGCGTGAAAGGGACGGGGCGCGAGGTCAAGAGAGGCGACACCGTGACCGTGGACTATGAGATGCGAGCGGCTGGTCAGAGCCGAATCATTGACTCTACGAAAATTCAAGGCGGCAAAACCATGACGTTTCAGGTCGGAACGGATGAAATGATCATCGCCGTTGAGGATGCATGCGTCGGAATGAAACTCGGTGGCGTTCGTGAAGCCCGCCTACCGGCCGGATTATGCCGTGTTCAGGCTCAGGGCTTGGCTGGCGTTCCCAGCGAAACAGTGTGGTATGTCAAGCTCAAATTGCTCGCTGTGAAGTAACATCTAGGTACTTCCATGGCAATTCTTGTTGATAAAAATTCACGCGTCCTTGTATGCGGTATGACGGGCCGCGAAGGCGCCTTTCACACGGGGCAAATGATTGAATACGGCACCAACGTGGTCGCCGGAGTGACCCCAGGCAAGGGCGGAACCGAGCTTTTGGGAAGACCCATTTTTGATACCGTGGAAGAAGCGATTGCAAAAACCGGTGCGAATGCGGCGCTCATTTTTGTTCCGCCCCCCTTCGCCGCTGATTCGGTTTTGGAGTGCGAAGCGGCGGGAATGCCCTTTGTAGCTTTGATTACGGAAGGGATTCCGACCCAAGATATGGTTAGAACCGTGAACAAACTCAGATCGGGCGGAACAACTCGGCTCCTGGGCGGAAACTGCGCCGGAATCATCACTCCGGGGGAATGCAAAATGGGCATCATGCCCGGACATATTTTTGCTCCCGGACCGATTGGTTTGGTTTCTCGATCTGGCACCCTCACCTATGAAATCGTTTGGGAAATGACCCGAAATGGCTTTGGCCAAACCACCTGCGTCGGAATCGGCGGTGATCCCATCCCCGGAACCCGATTTATTGAGGTGATGGAAATGTTTGAAAAGGACCCGGCGACAACCGCCGTGGTCATGATTGGCGAGATTGGCGGAACCGACGAGGAAGCCGCTTGCGAGTACATCAAGACCATGAAAAAGCCCGTTGTAGGATTCATTTCGGGCCGAACGGCTCCTCCCGGAAAGCGCATGGGGCACGCCGGAGCGATTGTTTCGGGCGGAAAGGGCACCGCTCAATCGAAAGTGGACGCGCTTTTGAGCGCAGGGGCAAAAGTCGCAGATAAATCAAGCGACGTTCCGATTTTGTTAAGATCGGCACTTTGAACCCTCCCGTTTCGTCGGTTACTACGTGAGTAGTAGAGTCTTAGCCGCCGAGTTTCTTGGCACATTTGTTCTTTGTTTCCTTGGCATCGGGGCCGCTTGTGCGGCGCAGGCTGGCTTAGTCGGTGTTGCGCTTGCCCACGGCCTTGCGATTGCTACCATGGGTACGGCCTTTGGGCATATTAGTGGAGGGCACTTTAACCCCGCCGTTAGCTTTGCAATGGCTCTCACCAAACGTATGAAGTGGGGCGACATGACGTCGTATTGGATGGCGCAGCTCATTGGGGGTGCGGCGGGAACGTTTGCCGTCTATTCGCTCTATCCGGCCGACAATGTCACCGCATCCATCGGGCACTGCGCCCTTGGAACGGGGGTTTCACCTGTTCAGGGGGCCCTTCTGGAAGCAATCGGGACCGCGATTCTGGTTTGGACGATTTTTGGCACCGCCGTTCGAAACGGCAGCCCAAACATGGGGGCCTGGTTCATTGGTATGAGCATCGCGGGAGTAATTTTTGCAGTTGGCCCGCTCACAGGGGCGGCCCTGAACCCCGCCCGCTGGTTCGGCCCCGTGGCTATCAACCATGACTTCAAGGACATGTGGGTGTACATCGTCGGCCCGTGTTTGGGAGCGGCGATTGCGGCGTTGAGCTATCAAAAGTTTTTCTGCCCGGAAATGGATTCGGAAGGGGTTTAAGCAGACTTTGCGAAAGCGTTTCCCCCCAATTTGTCGTAGCTACCGGGTTCCGAAGCACGCTTAGTGCGAGTGTCCCGGTTGTTAGCTCGTGGTTTTCAACCGGGACGTCGTGCTTAGGCACTCTGAACCCGGTAGCTTCGACGAGGTTGGGGTGTCACTTCAAGTTCAGTGAGCTACGCGCACCTCGCGCCATATACGCGGCTTGCTGTTGCCTTGCTCTCGCGGTCTGATAACGTGTGGCGCATATCGGAGTGATCGGGAGTAAACTCGCTTGGGGTGGGCTTGGCTGTACAGGATAACGGATGCAGATTACAATAGCGCCACACGTGAGCCAGGCGCAAAAGAACTCCGGTCGGCGGGAGAGCGTATGGCGCGAGGGACCTGTAGGTGCCCTGAATTTCAATGTGGCGCGAGAACCAGTTGGGGCCTTAAAAGGACGATAGAATCATTGGTGTTACTCACCGATTTCTTTATTATAATCGTCGCTCCTTAGCTTTTTCCCGTTGAGTTTTAGCTTTTACTCATCGTTCAAATCATTTTTTCTGTTGAGTTTTTGCTTTTCCTCGCCATTCCTTAGCTTGATTTCATTGAGTTTTAGCTATTAGTCGCCTCTCCTTAGCCTGTTCCCGTCGCTCTTTAGCAAAGGGAGCGCACCCAACACAATAAGCGCGAGCCATGCCGATCAGCACCCAAACCGAACCCCGAACGCGAAGCACCGAATACGCAGTACCGAACGCCCCAAATTAAAAAAAGTAAAAAAACTTTCGAAATCGCCCAAATCAAAAAACTCTCGCTATAATAGAAACAATGAAACGTCAAACCGGCATAATGCCGGGCCCACACCAGGTTAACCCTTTGCGCAGTTCGGTCTGCAAGGTGCTCTTCATGACGCTCGCGGTTACCCTATTGCTGGCGAACAGCTTTGCGGTAGTAGACCCTTACGGATGGAATCACAAGGATTACCAAAACGTCAGGCTCCAGGCTGGAATAACGTGCGAACGGGTAACCGCAAATGGAATGAAAATTTCAGGCACGAAAGTAGAGCTTGTATGCGCCGGGCCAGCGCTCTCGATTCCTTTCGATCCGCCCGACAGTGATCCGATCATAGCCGTTAGGCTTAGCCACGAGAAACTCACAATCGGTGGAGAAATTGTATACGACCGAGATGTTTCCACGGTTTGGGGGCCAACCCGGCCTACCCCTGCCCTATGTCCGTTTTATGCGGACGAGAGTCCGCTGGCGATTGCCCCGGTGCAGCAACAATATGAAGCTTGGCCAGACGTCAAGACACCAAGTGCCTGCCGGTTTGCCAGCAATCACTTTACCTCGGCGACCGACCTTGTAATCGAACTTACGCTTAGCTTCAAGTTTATGCGCCAGAGCACCACTATTGGAAACTTTCCGGAGGCCGTGGTGACCGCCATTTCGCCCAAGGTATGGAACCAACTTTGCGCTTGGCGCACCGAATTAACCCAAACCGGAAAGAACCTTCCAGCGAACCTACTTCTCATCACTCAGACGTGCTACGAAAAAATCGAAGCTGGCTTTTTAGCCGCTAAATACGCAATCGGCCCAGGCAACAGCTCAACCAAGACTGCGATATTAGAAAGGCTCAAAACTTGCACTGCAGTAGCGGCATGCACCCATGGGGCTCAAACAGGCGTAGATGCATCGAAGGGCCCGGCGCAATACATGGATTGGTACACCATAGTCGGAAAGGTGCAGGAGAATGGCGACAGGTATCTCGTTCCAGTTGTTGCGGCTGCTTATCCGCCCATGTCGGTGCTGTTGCTATATGCTTGCCACACGCTGCCAGGATCGCCGTTCCCTCCGGACACCTTCTTCAAACTCTGGCGGCTTCCTTTAGCGGACTTCGAACCGCAACTCAATTCTTTTGGTGGAGGCTTCGACCAGACTCTATTAATCGCCGACGCTTCAGCGGGATTGGCTGGTTGGGACAACATTTATAAGCATCCCGAAGCGATGTTTTTGAAATTGTCCGAGGGATTCCCAATAAAGAAGGCACTTGACTATGCCAACGCTACCTTCCCTCCGATCTACTTTGACGGTGCTGATCTCCTAACCACACCAATGACTGGCGCTTTCGGTGACAACATGGCAACGACCAAATATGTCTATTTAACAGCCGCAGAGCGCATAGCTCTTAGCACCGCCGTCCCGCCGCCGTCTGCCTGGGAAATTCCTGACTTGGGATGGTACAAGATTCCACCGCCCCAGTGAGTATTACATCATGACAACATCAATTGCTATCATCCTTGGCTTTGCATCCCCGCGTGGGGGAGACAATAACTTGCATATGCTAAACCAAACCCGTGCGCTGATCCTCGCAAGTTATTCAGAATTTGCCCCGCAGGCGATGGCGGACACTGAGAACTTTCAGGCAAAGTTGGTTCAAGAAGCGGGCCGCCCGTGTGTTCACCTGCGTGGTGGCGTTACTGTCATGTTTGAAAATCTGAAGGGTGATGTAACTGCTTTCAGAATCGACCAGAGGAAAGGGCTGGAACCAGTGCCAGCTATTTCAGACGAGGTTTTGCGATCCTCCGCTGAGCGGGTTGTGAAAGCTTTGCACGGGTCATCCGGCGCACAAATTTTAGGATTCAATAGGGACGCAAGGGGGTGCACGATAGCTGCTACACCCACGTTTTTTGGGCGCGCGTCAACCCAAAATTCCACTATACATTTTGATCCCGGAAGCCCCAACCCAAGTGCAGTCTACTCATTTTTTCAGCTATCCTACGGCACTCATGCCGGAGCGAATATTGTCTCTGAGGAACTGGCAAGGTCAAGGGCCATAGACGCCTATTTGCGTGGAAGGCCGTTTGCGAGCGGTCGCATATCTACTTCATGCTTGCGGGTTGGGCTCCCTGGTCTTCAAGGTGGAAGCACGCTCAGCGAGATGCTTGCATCGGATCTAAACTGCATTGCACAAAGGGTAGCTGTTCCGTTTTACCAATTTTGCTTTATCGAGGCTCAGGCTCAAACATTTCGGGAGTCGGATTATACACAGATGGTGGCGGTTGATGCAAGGAGTGGTCGCCCGCTGCTAATGGCGGAGGTCTACACGCTTGGCAAGTCGACGAGCCGCACGGGGACGATAGCAAACTGCCCAAAGGTCATTCGGGGCCGACTTTGGAAGGGCAAGATCGAAGGCGGTTTGACTCGTGTTAACTCAGAGCTTCTTGGAGCATCTAGTGAGTTCCGGCTAATTTCTGGAAATAGTTTTTTTGCAGGTAAGTATTACAAGAAGAGTGGTCTCGTTTCAATACTGTTCGGCTCTAAACTGGCAATTTTTAAGCCGGATGCAATGCTTGGAAAAGCGCTTTTAACTTCGAGCAGGAAGAAGTTTATTCCTTTTGGAACCAAAAGCACGCTTCTTGGGAAATAACAATCCGTCCGGGGCTGCCAACCATCATCCATCAGCACTCTCGGGGACCCCGAGCGCTCTAAAATCGCTACCGCCATGCCGAGCGGAGTTCGTAGATATTCAAACTCTTGAACCGAGCCGAGCCGCCTTTGGTTTGAACCGAAACCGAATGATCGGTGGGGTTTGGTTGGAATGGTAGCGGGATGTAGATTCGGCCGTCGTCGCGACGAAGACTTCCAGGCCCGTGCGATCCAGAAAGAGGATCAGGCGTTTGGCCCCTTCTCGAAGGGGCGCGCGATGACCGTTGACGGTAGCTCCGCGCCCTCGCGCAATACACTGCCCCGTTTTGCCGATTTGGTCTCCATTCTGTCCCAAGTTACCTCAGCAAAACAACCGGGCTGCATGGCGCTCTGCCGTTTTTGCCTACAACTGAAAACCCGGCGCAACTGGCGGAGCTTCGTCATCATCCACATAGGAAGCCAGCTCATCAATGAACGGAAAAAGCTCCTTCGCATAGTGCTGCTCTTGATTTCGCAGGGTCGCCGCCAAAGTTTCCGTCGTAGGATCAGTGAGCATATTCGCGTAAGTCGCAATCGCCTGATAGAGCCCGGCCTTGAAATGAGCTGAGCCGTAGTAGCGAACGTACAGCATCGTATTTCTGCTCTCTGCGCCCCGAGCTACGTTCATCAAATCGTTGGCTTTGCCAAAAACGACGTTCACAAAGCTCTTCGCCGGACTTTGTTTCGCGCCGAGGTCTTCTAATCGAATCGCGATGGCGCGAACCTGATTTTCGCACGAGCTTTTGTATTCGGCAACAACCGCGCTGGCCTCAAAGGAGGCATAACCCGGATTAAAGGCATCCAGCGCCTCAAGCCCACCAACCTCGGTGGAGTGCGCCTCTTGTAGCAATCGTATCAAACCCGCAACATCATGAGCCATGCTCAATCAGATTACCCGTCGCCTCAACAAGTGATGCGATGTAGGCCTTTAGATTCAGAGGCAAAGCTCATAAGCCTCGCGAAGCCACCCTTTGACCATCTCATCACAATCGCCGGGAAGGAGGTTGAGGTCGTTGTACACTCGATTCTTGGAGGCTCGTTCGGCTTTCAATATGCGAGGGTCTCGGATCTCATCTCGCATGACAAGCGTAACGCGAAGGCCAGCTTTTCGGGGGTGAACCCCCAGAAATGCCCTCCCGCCCGCGACAACGTGCAAGCAAGTCTTTTTCTCTTCAATTTCGATCGGGCCGAGAGAATGCAAGGCTTCCATCAGCTCGCCATAAATCAATAAGCGACCTTCGGTGCCTTGGATTATGCTCGGAATGACGCTCTTACCCACAACGCAATTTTAGCCGATTCGTTGTCTCATTTACGCCATTTTTTCGAGCGAATTTCCTCCAAGAGTACGCCAAAAGATCGGTAGAATTCACCCATGGTAGTTCCGCTCGTAGCAATATCCTTGTTGGCCTCACCCCCCGACAGGCTCTATGTAAGCGTCGGGTCGGGCACTCCGAGCAAGATTTCGCAGTCTGTAGTCGCCTTTGTCAGCGATTCAGACTCAAACAAGCTGATTCGCAAAGACATAAATGACAGAGTGACGGTGTTTTATGATCCTGACGATGAGGGTTTGGCGGGATTTCGCGAAAGCACAAAACTGTTTGAGGAAATCGCAAAGGGCCTTTCCAAAAATGTGGTTAGCACCGCAACATTTAGCGAAAGCTCAAAGCGCGGAATCGCCACGATCATGAATTCAATGGGCGAGCTTGACCTTTCCCAACCCGGAAGCGTGATCCTGCACCCATCAATCAGGCTCGACTTTGGGCCATACGGAGCCCACGCCCGGATTGAGGCCCGCGTGTCTGCGGATTGGGAGGTACCAACACGCGTCAATCCATGGACCTCCGGCGACCGACCCTCAAATCCAGTCCTAAAATGGAAACCGGTCCCGCGATTTGTTTTTCGAAGCCAAAATGTTTTGAGCGCGAAGGAGATGGGCACACGAATGGGTTTGGCACTAGAAGTTTACGAGCAAGCTCTAATGGAAGAGCGAAAACGCGCAAACGCTGCCTTGGCAAAACTTACCGCGCTAGTCTTCGAGAAGGCCGGGCTCGGTAGTTTGCATCGTTCGACCAGTAGAGCAGTTAGTCTCTCCCAAATCAGTGCCCAAGATCGGAGCACTCTCATCCAAAATGTGCGGAAGAATCACCGTGAACTAGGATTCAGCACCGCCGATGAGGCCGAGCAGTCATTTCTGAGCAAAAAGGCGTTTAGCCTAACCCCGTGGCTAGGATTTGGCATGTACCTTGAGCACAGCCCGGGCCAGTCCGGGCTTGGCACCATGGTTTACGAGATGCCATGCCTGAACTCCGGGAAGCGGCCATAGTGAAAAGCCGTAGCATAATATAACTCTTGCTCTACGTTATCCTGCTCGTGTTCGGATTCATTGGCCTTTTCATCATGGCAGCGATGGGTTCGTTGCGCACGGGGCGGGGACATGCGGGAAAAGGGGTTCACGCCCGCGGACATGGGAAAGGGCATTCGAAAGGGCTAGCAAAAGGGGCAAAGGCGGGGCCTACGAAGTTCGGCCTGGCTAGTATGTTCCAGTCATTCTCACCGATAGACTTCTTTGCAACCGCGATGGGGGCCGGTGCCCTCGGCATTGTGGGCCGAAAAGTTTTCAAGAACGAGCAAATCGCGGCGGGGATGGCCGTTGCGGGCGGACTCATCATGGACTTCCTCATCGTGAAACCTCTTCTGAGCGCCATGATGAAATACGCGAGTGAGCCTTCCGAAGGGCTAGAGGGAGCGGTGAGCCAGCTCGCTGAAGCCGCCACGAACTTTGATGCTCAGGGTCGAGGTCTTATCAAACTTAACCTAGACGGCCAAACCTCCCAAATCCTCGCCACACTTGAGCCCGGCGAAGTTCAATCGGGTATTCGCGTGGCCAAGGGCGACCGCTTGGTAATCCTCGACGTAGATTCGGCACGAAATATTTGCCGGGTTTCGCGCGAAATCGCGATAGATCAGTAAAGCGGTTGTACAATAACGTTATCAGAGGTTCCTATGGATTTCACTTTAGCTATTCTGCTCGCTGGGCTCGTGGTATTGGGAATACTTCTCATTCCCGTCATCGTCGCCCGATTCTTGACGACCGTTGACGCCGGAACGATTCGCCTTGTCACTGGTCGGGGAAAGACAACTGTTTACAAAGGCCCCGGCAAAGCCATCGAGATTCCGATTTTTACAACCGGAACAACCATCCCGGCCAAGGCTATTAATATTGACCTTGAAGTTGCCGACCAAACCGCCGACGTTGACCGCAACGGCCAGCCACGCCCAATCAAAGTTCGTGTGTTAGCGAGCGCCATCGTTAGCGTAGGCGATAGCAACGAAATGATTCAGACCGCCGCGAATCGCTTCTTCTCAAAGCCCGTGCCGGAGCAAACCAGCACACTTACCGACCTGCTCACCTCCACCGGTCGCCGGGCCATTAACCTTCTTCATCATGACGAACTCTTCAACTCGCGAGTGGGAAGTTATGATGAGGGAACCTCGCCTCTCCCGGCGAAATTAGGCATTCCTGCCGAAGAAGATGACCGCCTCGCGATCATCATCAAGAGCTCCTGCTCGCGCGAACTGCAGGATTTGGGACTCGTTTTTAACTCTCTCAATATCAAAGAAGTGCAAAGCGAAGTTGCCGAAGCTCGCCGCCGACAAAGCGCGGTTGAAGCCAAAGCCAACGCTGACATCGTCACTGCCGACCAAGAACGCCGAGCCAAGGAAGCTCAACTTGGAGCTGAACAGGCTGTTAATGACAAGATGCGCGACCTCGAACGCCGCCGCGCCGAAAATGCAGCTCAGATCGCTGAAGCCGAAACCGCCAAGCAAGTCATGCTGGGCGGTCTGCGTGAGGCCGAGCTAAGAGCGACCCAGATCGCCAAAGCCACCGCTGATTCCGAGCAACTGAAAATCCAAACCGTCGCCGCCGCCGAAGCCGAAGCCATGCGAATCCGAATGCTCGCCGCCGCTCAAGCCGACGCGATTCGCTTGGTTAATGACGCCCTTTCGGAAGGCGGGAATGGCTATCTCAAGCTCAAACAGCTCGAAATGCTCCCCGCGATTGCGCCAAGGATTGCGGACGCATTGGCCGAAGCAAAAATGGTGACCTTCTCTTCCGACGGCCAAGGCGCGCCATCGGGGACGGTTGATCAGATTTCGAACGTTATCCAGATGGTTCTGGCGACGCAGTTGGTGCAAAACACGCCGATGGCAACCACTCCACCCGAGCCAGCACCGACCAAGGCGGTTGTTCAGGCGGCTTCGCCCGCGATCCCCTTGGATCGCTAGTGGGCGTCTCGCCCGTTTCCGGAACTCGTAACGACCTGTGGCTCGGTCGTTACGGCTCTTTCCTGGGCGGCGGGCTGAGTGCCCACGGACCGGGGGGCGGACTGAAGGGTCCGTGCTCCGGTTGACCGTAAGTGTTCTGAGCCGAAACTAGTCCTCGCAACCCCGCCGATCCGCTACGATTGGACTTGGCACTTTTGAGAGAATGGCATCTCTGATAAGCGGGTATTCGGCAAACGCCTCGCCGATAGCGATTTTGGTGCCACCACCCTCGATCACAATGTGCTCCATGCGTAATCTCCTGCGTTGGCCCTGCCGCATTAGATTTACCTTTTCGATATCGCACCACCGAATTTCCTTCCTTTTTGATTCTGCATCCCTGACCCGAATATGATCGGCAGAAAGAGACACGAACTGCCCACGCCCCTTCATTAATCGCATAGCTCCGATCGCAACCCCAACAACTGTCGCCAACGCGGCGTATAGACCAAATGAACCCCTCTCGAAAGGGGCGACGGCAAGCATTGCCCCCAGATATATTACAAGTACAACGGAAATGCCCTCGAATCCAGCCGCCCGAAACGTCCGCCCTGACTCCAACAGACCTTTAAAGAATTCATCGCGCGAAGCCAAGACTCTGGACTCAAGTTGCTTGACAATTTCCTCCTGCAGTTCGTAGGAATTCAGTCGGATTCCAAGATCCCGACCATCTTTCGACCGGATCGTTATTGTGCTCCACGTTCCACCAAGCAACAAAGTTTGGATGCTTTCAATGTGTTCGTTCGGCAAAACAGTTCTTCGGACGAGCGACTTCAACACAAGGTGCCCGTCGCCGATCTCAATGTGCCGGACTAGGAATGCGAGGAAGTAAAGACAATAGAGAAATCCAGCTGGAAACACAACGGCCATCACAAGGACGGCGGGCGGGGTCGTCGGATCGAATAACCCGATTACATACATGACCGTGAAAGCCCCGAACAGGCAGAGCATCCCAATCTCATCCAGACACTTCCAAATCTTCGCCTTGTAGACAATCAACTTAGACACTTTGTCACCCATTCTCTCTCTCGAGACGCCAGTTTACGACATGGCGAGACCGAATGCACAAAAAATGGATCCCGAGTCAAATGCCTCGGGATCGGTGATTGTTTTGTCTACGTGACTATAAGTTGAACGTCGTCATCGAGGCTCGGATCTGCTCTCGGAGCATCTCGCCTGTCATGGTCCAGCCACCGTAGCTGATCGTGGTGCGGTTCACGAAGTGGCCGAAAAGGTAGTTCCGATTCGATATCACGGTGTTGCTCTTGTATGGCATCGTTATTACCCCGCAGCAACTCCAGTATCCATTGATGTTATTCCCGTCGCTATTGTTGCCCGCCTTCAAAGCGTATCGAAGTCGGCTCAGCCAATCGTTGTATTCTGCGTTCGAGAGCCCTAGGCTGACTCTTTCGGATTGAATCACGGCGTTCCATGGTCCCGAGTTGGTCTGGTTGAGCATGTTCGATCGCAACCAGTTCCCTTTCGCTACACCCAAGTTGTTTTCTTGAATTGCTTGGTAGAGAATCCCCATGTCCTCCAGGGTAGTTTCGTTGATTTCAGCGTTGCCGTAAGGGCCGCCCGTTCCCATTCGGTTCCGCAGTTGCGTTACCTGGCTCATACCCAGCGTGTTATGAGCGAGGGCCTCAATGGTAGGAATGGTGTAGGTATCCATCAGCAAGTTGGCGTCGGCGTTATCTGAGTTCCACATCATGTCCTGATGTCGCGTCAGCATAAGTTCACCACTGATCATGCGGGTGTTGAGTTGGGTCGTCAGGGTCGTCGCTGCTCCGGTGTAGTGGAAGAGCGTTTTGATGCTACTTGAAGGGTGGAATGCCCGCGTGGCATTTAGGTCTACCGAGTCACTGCCCAAATCCAACCGTTTTACATAGAATCCTTGGAAACCATTGTGCATCGGCCAGGTCATATCGGCCAATCGAGCGGACTGGTCATTGGTGTTATTGACCGCCGTCATTGTATAGGTCGTGATTCCATCCAGAACGCGAGGGGAAAGCGTTACGGCCCGCAAGCCCATCCCGCCCAGGATTTCGAGGGCGCGAGTCATCGTCATCGGCCCAAACCAGTAGTATCGTTGACCGGGACCGGCCTTTTCATACACGGCGGCGTAGCGGCCATTCGCGCCACGATCAAGGTCAACCACGCGCATGTCGTTGGCATCAGCCCATTGGTTGATGGCCGTTAGGGTGGAGTCGGGGCTCCATCCCCAACCGCTCACCCAGCCTCCGCCCGAGTTTCTCACGTAAACGCCCGAGAAGCGCTCGCTATCACCCGAACCATAGCGATCCATTTCCAAGAGTCGGAACGTTGGATTTGCGGTAAGCCATGCTTGGATGTTGGCCGAGGTGCTGCCCGCAAACCAGAGCGTGGTTTGTGGTTGGATTAGGTTGCGTATGAAGATGCCGGCATATCGGCTGGCGCCTTGGGATTCAACATCCTCGATTCGCCAACCAGCGGCGCGCACGTTCTGAATCGTTGTTGCGGTTGCATCGCCTTCAAAGCGACACTCTTGGTAATGGCTTCCTGCGTTCTCTACGTAGGTGACCCGGAAGCGGCCCGCATTGTTGAGGCTCGACTCGTAGCCGATACTAGTTGGTCTCCAACCGTCCGCGATCATTGCTTTGATCTCAGTCGTGTTGTGTCGGTGAATAAGGTGGCCCGCCGGATTGCCATTGTAATCTTCTGCGCTAGCGCAGGAGGCGATAAGGGCAAGGGTCAGGAAAGTGCCGAGTCGAGTTTTGCTTTGTCTCATTTTCATTGTATGCTCCGAAATCCATGGATTTCTGAATATATGATGACACAAACAACGAGGTTGTTCCCATATGTTTTGAAAAAACATCGAAAAAGTGAATATGACGACGATTGGGAAGTCAAGCGCTTCGGGGTTCAGTCTTTCAGAAATCAACGCGTGAGGATCTATCCTTCCGCCGGACCCGACATTTTCTCGCCCGTAACACGCTCGTACCATGCCTCGGATTCCCCGACTGCAGGGAGCATCATTACGACAACCCGAACGCGAACACCGTCCTCGCTGCCCATCTGGGTCGCGCGGGCGATAGAATCGTGCAATAGATTTCTTATAGCTAAAGCGTCGGACTCGGAAACGGTTAGGCTGGCGAGTCGAAACGAGTGGTAGGGCTGAAATCCGGCGTCCTTTTCGAGGACCCGATAGATATTCGCCTTTTCTCGTATCGCTTGCCTCATCAAAGCGGCGAAACCGGCCGTCATGGGTTCAACGCACTCGCTGGGAAGAGGCGGAGCGGGCGAAAACATCCCCCGTGCCGCGTGCACGTACAACTTCTCTTCGCGAGATCGCTTCTTTCGAACGTCTACGGCCACGAGCAGGCCTATTTCGACCAAATGGTTTACGTGGGCATGGACGCTTTGGGGAGACTTGCCCAGAAATTTTGCGATTTCGGCAACCGAAAGTGGCTCCGATTTGTTAAATCCCCACAGTATTTCGGCCCGAGCCGACGATGAGAGCGCAGCTAGCTGTTGCGGATTAAACGTCAATTTCTCTAGCTGTTCTGGATAGTGCTTTGCTGTGGGCATAATAACTCAACCTTAACGTCCCCATTATATTCCATATTTACATATTATTGGAATATCTTTCGCTCGATCTTGCAAGCACTGGTAAATTCGCCGGTCATTCCTTACTGACTGCAACCTGTATCCCGATCGTAGCGATGATTTGGGCGATTTGGTGGCACTCGGCTTCATCGGCAACATGGACGACTGACTTGCCGAGGTGATCCACTTCCCATGTCTCAATCGCGGCCTCATCGTAGTCGCATTGGGTAGCAAGCATGAGGATTCCGATGACTTGGTCGTAGGTGTTGAACTCGTTATTGTAAACCGTGACAATCCAATGAGCGAGAGAAGTGAATTCCTCCTCAATGCGAGCGGGGACTTCAACGGGCGCAGAACCAACAACTTGGGCTTTCATCATCGCGGTCCGGGTGGCAGGTGTTCGATGAGGTAACGCGTGATGAGCGACATCACATGCACGGACGTGCCGGTGCCTTCGCGTATTCCGTGGTCACGATTGGGATAGGCCATGTAGTCGAATCGCTTGCCCAGCTCGATGAGTCGGTCCACCAAACCTTCCATGATTTGTAGGTGGGTGTTGCGCTCGCCCGTGCCGTGGATGATCAACAGCTTGCCCTTCAAGCCTTCGGCAAAGTTGATGGGCGCGGCCCGGCGGTAGCCTTCCGGGTTGGTCTCGCGAGTCTGCATGTAGATCTCCTGGAACCAGGCGTTATAGAGATGGGGCTGTGGTTTGGCCACGACCGCGATTCCCACTTGGTAAACGTCCGGCTTTCGGAACAATGCGTTCAGGGTGTTCGAACCCCCGCCGCTCCAGCCCCAAATGCCAACCCGCGACGCATCCACGTAGGACCGGGTGCGGGCCAGTTCCTTAACCGCCGCGGCCTGCTCCTCGGTGGAGAGCGGGCCGAGGCTGCCGTGGATGACTCGTCGCCACGCGGCCCCCTTGGGCGCGGGCGTGCCTCGGTTGTCAATGGATACCACCAAGTAACCAAGCTCGGCTATCATGCGATTGAATTCGGTTTGCGCCTTTCCCCAGTCGTCCAGCACGGTCTGGGCGTGCGGTTCCCCGTAGACGTAGACGAACACGGGATACTTCTTGGTTGGGTCGAATCCGGGCGGCTTGATCATCCACGCGTCCATCACGACGCCGCCACCGATGTCGAGTTGCAAGAACTCGGTCGGCTGCGAGGCCAACGCCTTCATCTTTTTGCGCAGGGCCTCGTTATCTTCGAGCATGCGCACGACTTTGTGGTCAGACAGCTTGACTAGGTCTGTGACCGGGGGTTGGTCGAACGTAGTGTAGGTGTGGAAGGCGAACTTGGCATCCGGGGAGAAGTCGTAAATGTGCGTGCCAGGCTGGTGCACGGGCGTGACTCGTTCCGGCGCTCCGGTTCCATCGAGGCGCACGCGATAGAGATATTTTTGGGTCGCGTTGGTGGGCGATGCATAGAAGTAGTACCAGCCCCCGCCCTCATCAACGACCGCCCGTTCAATGATGTCGAATTGACCAGGAGTAAGGAGGGCCAACTCCTTGCCATCCCGCGAATAAATATAGGCGTGTCGCCACCCGTCTTTTTCGGAGAGCACGATGAACGCCTTACCGCCGCGAATCCAGGTCCACCCGGCGTTGCTGCTCTGACTGGCATCCACCCAAGCCGGATCAGTTTCATGGAAGATGCGCCGCAGCGCGCCCGTGCGAAGGTCGGCGAGGAGCAACTCACGTTCGTTGCGGAAACGGCTCAACTTCTCGAGAAAGATTTCATGCGAGTTTCCCGCCCACTCCACTGGCCCGAGATAGAAGCCTTCCGCTGGCGCGGGAATGGGAAGCCATCGAGTTTCTTTTCCCAGGGCATCCACCACACCCACCCGAAGTTTCTGGATTGCTCCTCCCACCCGAGCGAAACGATCTTGCTGGACGCCCGGATAGGAAGGGTCCCCAGGGACCAGCACCGACCTGAGTTTTACATCGGATTCATCGGACTGCACGAAGGCAATCCATTTTCCGTCGGGGCTCCATTTGGCGCCACGGTTCGACACTGGGCCATCGGGGGCGCTTTTGGTCAGCGAAATCTTCTCGTTCGTGTTCCCATGCTGGACGTATAGATTCCGGCCTTCAGAAATCAGGGTGCTCGCACCATCCGGAGAACGCTGACCGGGCCTTGGAGGCTGCTCTTGCTCCAACACCGCGCGCTTGCCATCGGCCACATCGTATCGCACGCGCACTCTCTCATTGGACCCGGCCACCGATTCCAAAACGGTGTAACCCGAACTGTCAGCCAGCCAGACGGCTTGAAAACGCTTGGGGCGAAACTCATCCCGTTCGTAAATGGCGCGCAAGCGGGACTCAGCTTGAACAAGCAGAGCGTCGGTTGAGGTCTGACTGTGGGCCGCAGGGATGGCAAGGGTGGCAACGAGGCCGGCCCACAAGAGGCGTGAGATGCTACTTTTCATTGGGGTTATCCTTTCTTCATTGTGACGCGTCGGGACAATAGCCTCTATCGCAATGAAGCTGACCCCAGTTCGCCCGCTCGCATCAGCGTTCAATCGTCCCATTCGCGCCGAATTTGGGTTACAACCCCGATTGAGGAGATCATTGCCGCGATGATTTCGCAGTTAAAACGCTCGTCGAAATGCACGGGAGCTTTGCCGTAGTGATGGGCTTCCCATGTTTCCATAATGGCTTCGCTTGCGCTACATCCGGTCGCTTTCATCAGAATCTCGATCACGTCATCTACCGAGTTGGTCTCGTTATTGAAAATAACGACCATCCACCGCCCAGTTCCGGTCGGCGATTCAATCACTTCAGGCATGAGCAACGCGTGTCGCATTCGGCCTTTATTGTACGACAGTTTTTCGGGATTTGGGCAAGTTAGGCCTCAAAAAAATCTTGTAAAGCAAAAGAGGGATGGCGTCGCCGCAGGAAACCGTAATGCGGGGAAGCGCGAGAAGGTTGTGATTCTGGGTGGCAATTCCACGTTGTAAAGTCAGCCCGACGCCATAGCCAAGCTCAGCGGCGATTTGCAAAGTAGCGGAGGACATGGAGCCATAGGGATAACAGATACTTTGGCATTTCAAGCCATTTTCGAGCAAGAGATGGTGCGCGCGATGGATTTCCTCTCGTTGGTCCTCCGGGGTGAGTGTCGCCAGTTGGGGATGCGAAAGGGAGTGATTGCCGATTTCGTGACCACTGGCAGCGGCGACAAGAAGATGCTTCCAATCTGCGAGCGGGCGGGCTCGATCTCCATCCCAGGTTGATGTCTGGCCGACCAATCCGGCAACGGCGTAGAAGGAGCCGGGCACATCAAGTTCGTTTAAAACCTCAACGCCATTGGACATGGTGGAGAAATAGGCATCATCAAAAGTTAGGCAAACGGCTCGCTTCGGCCAACTCCCAGCTAACTCTCGCGCCATTAGAAACTCGTAGCCTCGCCTTCTGAAAAGCTCAATGTGAGTCCTCAAGCGCATGGGTTCAACATTGAGAAATCTCCCTTCCTGAGCGATCAGCCCAATTTTGTGATAGCAGAGAATCGGGATCACTTTGGACATTCTGAATCAAATTTAAGGTGAATGTCCGTGACGATCCGATTAAATGGCACGTCTAACACGCGGGAACGTAGCAAAACTTGGCCGTTCCCCGCTAAAATGCTGAAGCAGTAAATGTTTCACTCATTACGCTGGAGGAATTTGCAAAAGATGCATAAGTTGCGCGCATTAGCGCTTGTTACGGTGAGCCTTGGAGCTATCGCTCTTTCGACCGCCCAAATTGACGGCCCTGTTCCCCTCGCTTGGCGATGGACCGGATCAACCGGAGTTTCCCCGAGCGGGACGCCCGCATTCATGGGCGACAGCGTGTTCGTCGGTGTTGGCAATCGGGTTTATTGTCTTGATCGGGCTACGGGCAATAAGAAGTGGCAATACCCGCTTCTCGATGGAGTGGACGGCAATTTCATCTCATCGCCGGTGGTTTCGGATGGAGTGGTTTATCTAGCCGCAACCAATAGCACGCTCTATGCGGTTGATCCGGCGTCAGGCGAGCTAAAGTGGAGTTACACGGCGCCGGGCGCAATCATTGGCAGCCCAGTCATCAGCGGTCGGTTTATTGTGATGAATGTTGACGGTAATTCGATCATGGCCGTCGGGGTTGATGGTCAGCCGGCATTCGTGAATCCGGAGCGCGTTTTTGACGGCATTTTTGGCGGATTGTTGGCAAACGGCACGAGCATCATTTACACAACGAGCCGCTACGAGATGTACCAGCTCAACGTAGCCACTCGACGTTCAACTCGCATGGCCCGCTTTGAGAGTATTTCTTCAAACTATCAGCCGGTATTGTCGCAAAACAACTTGTTTATTTGCGCGGGAACCTACCTGATGGCTATCAATCCTCTCAACGGGGGATTGCGATGGCAAAGGAATGCAGATGAAAAATTTGCATACGGACCTGCTCAGAACGCAGAGGCCGTAGTTGCCGTCACGGAATCCGGTTATGCCCATGTATTTGATTCGACTGGGGCACGGCGGCAAGTGATGGGGAAGGACAGCCGGGGCAACACAACTCGGACCAATATGGTGATTGATTTGGGCTCAAGGCCCGTCGCTGCCCCAAGTGCAGTCGGCAAGCTCTTTGCGGTTCCCACTTCGAATGGTGCGCTAAACCTGATTGATGTCACGACCGGAAAGCTCGTTTGGACGTTTACGATTCGACCGGTGACGAGCGGTCTAAAAGCGGCCTCAACCACGGGTACGGGCACGACCGCGACGGCTAAGGAAATCCTTTCGATTCCGGCTTCAGGACCGGCGATTGTCAACGGCGAATCCATGTTTATCTTGGCCGCTGATGGAAGTCTGCTTGCTTTTGATAATAATCTCGGCGTGGACCTTACTGGACCTTCCGTGAAAATGCTGTGGCCCCAACCTGGGTTGCAAGTCGGCAATACGAGGCCGGCCGAAGTGGACGGCAAGAAAATCACGGTTCCCCTGGACATTTACTTACACGTTGCGGATGAAGCAACTGGAATTAACGAAACCACGATGAGCGTTACCGTGAACGGCGCCAAAGTTAAGTATGAATACGGTCGGGATGGAATCCTTGCCATTCAGTTTGGCAATGGATTCCAAAACCCAGCCCTTCGCGATGGTCGCGCCGTGATCGAAGTGACGGTTTCAGATTGGATGGGCAATGCCACAACGTCACAATTCAGCCTTACCATAGATAACTCCCTCGCTCCGTTAGTTCGTCCCGGGGGTCGCCCGGGTGAAGCCGCCGGTGCGGCGGGCGGTCGAGGCAAAGGCGGCGGCGGTGGCAGCAGCGGCCGATGACGCCTGAGCGGGAGATTGAGTTTTGGCAACGCCTCCTAGCGGCCGAACTGAATCCTTCTAAGTGCCGAGAACTCCTCAGGAGTCTCGGCACTTACTCTATAGAAGGGGTACGGCAATCGCGGGTGCTTAACGACGCTGAGCGAGAACGATTTGATTCCGCCAACATTGCGGGCTTACAGCAAGTGCTTGAAAAGGGCGTCCATTTGGTTTTGCCCGCGGATTATCCCCTTATCTTAAGCGAAGTAGAGTTCACGCCTCCTGCTTTGTTTGTGGACGGAGATTGGGCTTGCCTCAGTGAACCGACCGTGGCGATTGTTGGGACGCGCAATGCCTCAACTTACGGAAAGGCCGTCGCCCAGAAATTTGCAGCGGCGCTGGCGTCCGCTGGCGTAACGATTGTCAGCGGAGGGGCTTTGGGCGTTGATGCTGCCGCGCATCGCGGTGCACTTGAGGCCGGAGGCAAAACGGCGGCGGTTATGATAACGGGCATTGAAGGATCTTATCCAAGGGAACACGAAGCTCTGTTTCGCCAGATCAAAAAAGAGGGGTGCTTAATCAGCCAATTCGCAGTTGGAGCCAAAAAGCTTTCGTGGGATACCCGGCCGCTAGCCCGCAACCAAACTATCGCGGCACTCAGTCAGGCCCTGCTTGTTATTGAAGCGCCCTATCGGTCTGGGGCGCTTTCAACCGCACATGCCGCCAATGATCTCGGTCGCCAGATATTCGTGGTTCCGGCGAACATTGATAATTTGAACTACAAAGGCTCGCATTCTTTGATTCGGGATGGGGCTACGCTCGTAGATCATCCCGATCAGCTTCTTGAAGCCCTCCAAATCCGTCCTGCAGTAAGGCAAGCTAATCCCGTTGATGTTTCAGATTCTCAAAAACTAGTTCTTTCGGTCCTAACTACGACGCCCATTCCTTCCGAATTTATTGTGGAACGGACCGGCTTGGACACGGCTCAGGTGATGAGCGAGCTAACGATACTTGAACTTGAGGGGCTGGTGATTCGAGACGGGGGAGGCTACGCCGCAATGCCATGACAACAGTTGCTGAATATTTCGGAGAAGAGGGCTTAGGAACCTACGAGATTACGTGGGGGCCAGCGCCCGAGTTTAGGCGCGTGAGCAAACCTGCCGATTGCATTCTTATTCCCGGCTTTGTTGACCTACACATTCACGGCGGATGGGGAATTGATTTTATGAGCGCTTCTCGCGAGGAGCTGTTGAGCCTTTGCGAAAAGCTGGAGGGAGATGGCTATGAAGGCTTCCTGGCAACGACCGTAACCGCAAGTGCGGCCGCCGTTCTAGCCGCCATCCGGCGCTTGCCAGATCACCCCGCGATTCTCGGTGTGCACTTGGAAGGACCGTTTATCAGCCACAAGTTTCCCGGTGCCCAGCCCCCTGGTAGCATTGAAGAAATACCGATGCGAGACTCCGAGTGGGACGAAATTTTGACGCATCCCCAGCTTCGCATTGCAACTCTGGCCCCAGAGCTGCCTCATGCGCTTGAGCTTACAACCAAACTCTGCGGGCGTGATGTAATCGTTAGCATGGGGCATACGAACGCGACTCACGACGAAGCTCGTCGTGGATTCGAGTTTGGCGCTTTCCACGTGACGCATATGTTCAACGCGATGAGGCCGCTCCATCACCGCGAAGCCAGTGTTGTCGGTTATGCCTTGCAAAACGACTCCGTTGTTTGCGAGCTCATTTACGATCGGCTTCATGTTTGTTTGGAAACCGCAAAGCTTCTTTTGAAAGTGAAGCCTCTAGATAAAGTCGTGGCTGTCAGTGATTCAACGGCGGCGACCCGTCTGATGAGAGATACTGAGATCAATATGTGGGGGCAAGATTGCGTTGTAGACGCGAGCGGCTCAGTTCGAATCAAATCTTCTGATACCCTCGCCGGGAGCACAATTACGCTGCTCGACGCCTTTCGAAATCTCTATGAAGACTTTGGACCGGAGGCTGCAATTTCGATGTGCTGTCACAATCCTCGGAAGTCGCTCGGAATGGCGGGTCCGCCCCGAACTTACACCCTCTTGAATCGGAAATTTCAAGTAGATTCCCGGTTTTCAACTCAAGGAGAGCGAGTAGGCTAGACTCTAACAATCTTGCTCATCATTGCCGTAATTGTCTTGGTGTACTTCGCGCTCTTGCTAGTGCTGGTCAAGTTTTCGCTGTTCCCGTTCCGAACCCCGGTTTTCTTTTCGGCGGGAGCAATGGGCTTACCGCAAACCGACGTTATTATCAACACCTTTGACGGCTTGAAGTTATCCGCCTGGTGGGTTCCCTCACTAATTCCCGATTCAACCCAAACCGTTATCTGTTGTCACGGCTACATGATGAATCGGAGTGAACTCTCGCCCGTAGCGTTCCTGTTGGCTCAGCGCGGCTACAACTGTTTGCTTATTGACTTTCCTGGTCATGGTTGGAGTCCGAAACGCAAATGCGGCTTAGGTTGGACCGAAAAACAAGATGTGCTGGCTTGCGTTGACTACGTTCAGGCTCTGATCCCAGGCGGAAAGGTGATCCTCTATGGCAGTAGCATGGGCGCCGCCGCGTCGTGTTTCGCCGCTGGGGAAAGGTCGGATGGAATTGACGCTTTGGTGCTCGATAGCGCCTATGATTGCTTAAATGATGCGATTTTGGGCTGGTGGAACTTCCTCGGCGGTAAATGGCTTCGGGTTGCACTTTGGCCCACCTTGCCCATCTCCGCGCTTGCCTTAGGTGTCAACCCGAACAGTGTTAGCGTTTCTGATGCCCTGAAGAGGGCTAATCTGCCCACGCTGATCATCCACGGGGAGCGCGACCGCTTGGCCGAGCCCCAAGACGCGCGAAACAATGCCGCTGCTTTGGGTGACTTAGCCAAGATCGTGTGGTTGCCAAACTCGAACCACTCCGAAGGCCGTTGGCTTTATCCTGTCCAATATTACGAAGCGCTCTTTGGATTCTTGGATTCCTTAGAGCTTCCCAAATCGAATCCTTGAACCGTCCGTTCCCCGATGAATCGAAATCGTCGCTTTTTGATAATCTCCTGCCTCAGCTTTGTAGATGTTACAGAATTTGTTCGGGTTCAGGTCAATCAAAGGGAACCACGAGGATTGAACGTGGATCATGAGCTTATGCCCTTTTAAGAACGTGTGAAACAGCGGGTTGAGCTTGAAACTCACTCGGTCCACGGTGTTAGGCTTGAAGGGCACCGGCTTTGAGAAATCCTTTCGGAACTTGCCTCGCATCACTTCCCAACGAACAAGCCGCTCCGCCCCTTCAGGCGTGACGTCAATCACCTTTACAATGAAGTCCGCATCTGTTCCCGTCGTTGATAGCTTTAGGTCGGCAACAACGGGGCCACAAAGGCGCAGGTCACGGTCCAACACCGGAGTTGAATAGCGCAAAATGTCTTTACGATCCTTCAGAAACGTCTGGTCTTCCCCCATGTAGCTGGCCCGGCGGCGGGTGATAACTCCAGGTTGATAGGGAATGGGGTCGGTAGGGTCAACTTCGTAGCGATCCGAGCCAGCAGGGGGGCCGCTTTCGCTTAGCTGGCCATTCCCCGCCAAATAAAGATCAAACGGTTTAGTCTCTTTTGTAGGCGGCCATTCGGCGAAATTACGCCAAACATTTGCTCCCGTGTCAAATACTTGCACTTTAGGCTGATCGAACTTTCCATCACCGCGCAGGTACGCATCAAAGAATGGAAACTCGATGTTCTCCCGAAAATCGCTACTTGTGTTGGTTCCGAATTTGTATCCGGCGTAGCTCGCGCCCGTTCCTCCCGCCCAGCCGCCGTGGGTCCAGGGACCAACCACCAAATGATTCTTAACCCCCTTATTCTTTTCTTCGATTCCAGCATAAACATCCCAGGGGCCGTACATATCTTCGGCATCGAAAAGCCCTCCAACGGTTAGGACGGCGGCCTTGACATTTGTTAGGAATCGGGCGGTTGATCGAGCTTTCCAGAACTCGTCGTAGGCTTCGTGGTTGCAAATGTCGAGCCAGAATGGAATGCGGCCCTTGTAAAACCGCTTGTCCGCGTTGATCGCAGCACCCAAATTCAAGAAAAACTCCCGGGCATCGGGGCGGCTACCAAATCCCTCGATGTTGGGATGATCCTCCGCCGGAGCGGGTAAATCATAGCCGAAACCAAAGTAAAAGTCAAAGTTATCTTGCAGGAAAAAAGCGCCGTTGTGGTGAACATCATCGCCAAAAAACCACTCGGTGACCGGAGCTTGAGGCGATACGGCTTTGATCGCCGGGTGGCTGTTCGCCAGAGCGGCGGCGGCATAGAACCCGGGATACGAGATGCCCCACAATCCGACTCTACCATTGTTTGAGGGGACGTTTTTTACCAAATACTCCACGGTATCGTAGGCATCCGTGCTCTCATCGGTTTGAGTCGTTCCGGGCTTCGCATTGATAGGGCGGATTTCTTCCCACTTGCCCTCAGACATATAGCGACCACGAACATCCTGTGAGGCGAAAATGTAGCCGTTCTCTACGAATTTCGGTGAGCCATCGAATCGGGACGGAAACTTCTCAGCGCCATAAGGGCCGGCACTGTACGGTGTTCTATCTAGCATGATTGGGTGCTTTGCATCGGCATTTTTGGGCACATAAACCGCCGTGTAAAGCTTGACCCCATCCCGCATTGGAATCCGATACTCGTGCTTTGTATAGGTTTGGGCGATGCTGGCCCTTTGGGCAGGGGCAGGGTGGCTAAGGAGAAGTAAGAGGGAAATCATGAGCATTTGAGTTCAAAAACCTAAAGAAATGTGTGAACTTACCGAAATCAAAATAAGTATGGAAGCAAGCGCAATTGCCGTGCATGATTTGCACGTTCAATATCGAACAAGAAAAGGCAATCATGTTGATGCCGTTCAGGGTTTGTCATTTTCAGTCAGCTCTGGAGAAATTGTTGGGTTTTTGGGGCCAAATGGGGCCGGTAAGAGTTCGACGCTCAAGGCGCTCATGGGGTTCGTTCAACCCAAATCGGGCTCAGCCTCAGTTTTTGGCCTGGCCTGCGGCAGTATTGAATCCCGGCGACGAATCGGCTACTTGCCGGAGGTCGCGATGTATTACCCCTACCTTACGCCCCTGGAGACCCTAACTCTCTACGGCGAACTCCAGGGACTTTATGGAACTCCCTTGAAACGGGAAGCCACGGAGTTGCTTGATTTAGTGGGGCTGGGGGCAGCCACCCGGAAACAGAACCGAACTCTTTCGAAGGGAATGCTGCAACGAGTAGGGATCGCCCAAGCGCTTTTGGGTTCACCGGAGTTGCTGATTCTGGATGAAGTGACAAGTGGACTCGATCCCGTTGGCCGCAAAGAGCTGAGGAACCTCCTCAAGGATCGCCAGAGACAAGGGGCCACGCTCTTCTTTTCGAGCCACGAACTAAGTGAGGTAGATATGCTTTGCGACCGAATCCTGCTCATTCACAACGGCAAGTTCATTGAAGAGCGCCGGCTTGATGCGCTAAAAACCGATCTCCGCCACTTTGCTTTGACCTATTCCGGCGATCTGGTCTTAGGCGAACTTGCTTGCGCTTCCTCGGTAGTTGCTGGACGGGTACAGGCAACGTTCAGGGACAAAGACTTACTGCTACAGGGAGTTCAACGCGTGCAATCATCGGGCGGAACGATCCTTGATATCATCGCGCAGGAAGGTTCTTTGGAAGACTATTTTGTTGAAACAATTGGAAGGGCAGCATGAAGATTAGAGTTTGGAAAGCGTTAGCTCGCAGTGTTTTGTTGGATGCGGTTCGACGAAAAGACCTTTGGGTTGTTGGAATTTTGGGTTTCCTCATCGTGCTTTGTGCGGGAGCATTAGGCTTCTTTGGCTTTGCTGGTCTTGAGGTTTTCGCCAAAGATCTCGCCGTTTCGGTACTCGGGGGATTCTCGACGATTGTCGCGATTATGGTTTCCTCACGCGGCATGACCGATGAAATCAAGAATCGTACGCTGTATCCTTTGCTTGCTCGGCCCATCAGCCGCTTTGATTTGCTGTTCGGGAAATTTCTCGGCGCGGTCGCTGCAACATGGGTTTCGTTCTTAATCCTTGCCGCCATGACGGGCATTGCGCTTTCGATTTTCAATGTTCACTTTGAACTGGTGACTCTCCAATATCTGGTGCTGAAAATGATTGGATTGACGTTAGTTTGTGCTGTCGGCCAAACGCTCAGCCTCGTGATGACGACCTCGGCCGCAATCACCACAAGCCTTATTGTCGCCTTCGGCTCCACGCTGATTACCCGCGCCCTGGGGATGGGTTATTCCTCAGCTTCGCCTGAAATGCAGGGACTCTTCAAAGTCCTCAACGCTGTCCTCCCGCAATATGGGCTTTTTGATATCGGGAGCCGCGTTTCCTACTCTGGATGGGGGTTGGTTCCGCTTTGGGTCGTTGGCGCATTGTTTGCATATGCCGCCGGGTATTGCGCTTTTATGCTGATTTTGGGTTGGACGAAGTTCAATCGGCAGGCAATCTGAGATGAAGGCTGCACTTCCTTTAGCGTTCGTTGGGCTCGGCGTTACTTCCTACTTTGTCGATGCCGTGCAGCCCCAACTCAAGGCGGTTGTAGCACCAGTTGGGCTCGAAGCCCACGAAACTCACGCCGGCGCATCGCTTCTGGGACAGTTTCGAACGAATATGTCGTCTTGGCTTTGGCTTAGAACCGATTTGTACCTGCACAACGGGGTTGAAATGCGAGTCCTTTCCGCGTCCGAACTCAAATCAGGTGAAAAGGGAGTTGGAACAAGCGACAAGGAGCATTGGGATGCCGAGAGCAAGCTTGTGACTATAATCCCGCCAAAGGAGCGCGATTTTAGAGGAATCTTTGGCGATATTGAGAGAGCATCCAATGCTTTTGCCGATATGAAAGGGCATGCTCACAACGGGCCTGAGAAAGCCCTTCCGCTGTTTCGTTTGATGACATGGCTAGATCCCCAGTTCATTCCCGGGTGGACGGTGGGCGCGAATCTACTCGGACGGGCAGATTCAGATGCAGCGGTTTCGCACCTTCGCGAGGGAATGGCTGCAAATCCAGGAAACGTGGAAATCATGGGCGATCTGGGTCGGCTCTATGCCGGAAGCAAGAAACATGATTACGAAGCGGCCCTCAGATATCTTGAACCGATTGTCCGCCAAAAACATGATCTGACTAAAATGACGGAGGATCAGGCTGACGCCTTACAGGATGCTTTTCGATGGACGGCGATGTGCTACCGGGAGACGGGCCGACGCGAGGATCAAGTGAATTGCGCTCGTTACGGGCTCATGTTTTTCAAAGACGATGGCGTTCTTAAACGCTTGAGCAGCGTGCCGTCACTCCTTGTGAATCCAAAACTCCGCGCGGTGGAACTAGCGCCAAACCATTTGGAATCCAAGCAAGAAAGTGACCCTAGTCATGACCACTAAGCAAGCGTCGCGTCGAGTGTGATTTCCAAACTGAGGGCCCTTGAAACTGGACATTTTGCCCTTGCTTCTTCGGCAATCTCTTTGAATCGAGCTTGGTCAATGTTGTCAACACTCGCTACTGTGGTTAAGTGGCTTTTCGTTACGGTTTGGGCACCATCAACTGGCTCCAATGTGACCTCGGCGGTCGTCTTGATCGTATTCGCAACGAAGCCATTGTTTCCAAGAAAAGCAGATAGAGCCATTGAGAAGCAAGCGGCATGAGCCGCCGCGATGAGTTCCTCGGGGTTCGTTCCGGGCTCCTCTTCAAATCGCCGGGAGAAGGAGTAAGGTAGACCCTCAAAAGCTCCGCTAGTTGCAGTGTATTGGCCGCTGCCAGACTTAAGATCGCCGTTCCAAACGGCGGTTGCGCTTCGTTTCATGTTTGATTGTAGCCGTTTACTAGGCGTTGAGAGTAGCGAACGCTCCTAGGGAGGACCATTTTAGGCTTCGAGTCTTCGAAATTGGTGTTTGCCCACCCTTAATATCTTTCCAACCAGGTCGTCCTTGGTAAACCGTACGGTGGGGTCGGTCGCTTTCACTTCATCCAGGGATACAGCTCCGGCTTTCATCAAATCTCTTGCCGCTGAATTGCTCTTGGCAAGCCCCAGCATGCTAATCAGGGCGGGCAGGGCGATTTCATCGCTGAATTCCTCTGGAATAGCCGCAGGCGTCGCCTCAACCACCGCACTTCGCTTAGAAAACGTCTCGATAAAGTATCGCTCGGCATCCTCCGCCGTTTCCGGCGAATGATACAACGCAACAATTTCTTTCGCCAGCCTTACCTTCGCATTGCGAGGGTTCTGTCCGGCTTGAAGCATCTCCGAAACATTACTCATCGGCACATCTGTACAAAGTTCGAACCAGTTCCTAATCAAATCATCAGGGATAGACATTGTTTTCCCAAACATGTCATTGGGCGAATCCACCACTGAAACGTAATTACCGAGCGATTGCGACATTTTTTCTTTGCCATCAGTTCCCAACAACAGCGGGGACAAAACAACGCACTGAGGGGCTTGTCCGCTGGCCTCCTGAAGCTGCCTGCCCATGAGGTTATTGAACTTCTGGTCGTTGCCACCCAGCTCAACATCCGCTTCCAAGGCGACGGAATCGGTGCCCTGAAGCAACGGATACATCAGCTCGTGCATGGCGATGGGTTGGTGAGCGTCCCATCGCTTAGTAAAGTCGTCTCGCTCCATGATTCGCGCGACCGTGGTTTTCCCGCACAGTCGAAGCACATCCGCAAAATTCATGGCCCCCAGCCATTCGCTGTTGGGGCGAATTTCGGTTTTTTCGATGTCTAGTATCTTCCCGAGCTGCTGTTTTACGGCCTCAACGTTAACTTGAATCTCCTCTGGCGAGAGCTGCCTTCGAGTTTTGCTCTTACCGCTCGGATCGCCGATCATAGCCGTGAAATCGCCGATGACCAATACGGCGGTGTGCCCTAACCGCTGAAAATCTCTTAGCTTGCGAAGAACCACGGCCCAGCCAAGGGTAACGTCCCTGGCCGTCGGGTCAACGCCCAACTTGATACGCAACGGACGGCCCAGCGAGAGCTTTTTCTTGAGCTCATCTTCGCTGATGATTTCGGTGGTGCCTCGGCGCAGGATGGCAAGTTGTTCGTCAACGGTCATGGAAGCTGAAATTGTGGCACGTTTGGGGCAACAATCTTGTTGCACAGTCTATGCATTCGTCGCGTTTAGGTTCGGTTTTGATGTTGCTGGCGTTACCGACAAGCGTAGGGGTCGTCGCGATCTCGCCGGGTCTCCTGGCTAAGCAGCCCGAGAGGGAGCACGAGATGACGGAGGATTTCGCGGTGCCCGTCCTGATGTACCACCGTATAAGCGACCTAACGCCGCAGGAAGCCAAAAGTCCGCTCGTGCGAGACCTCACCGTTTCGCCTAGGGACTTTGAAGAGCAAGTCGCTCATCTGGTTCAAAACGACTTTGCCGTCCTCACCGTTTACGACGTGCAAACCGCTCTACTCAACCGAACCCCGCTGCCAAAAAAGGCGGTGGTGATAACCATGGATGACGGCTATCGGGATAACTTTGAACAAGCCTTTCCGATCCTTCGGCGCCATGGAATACCGGCCACGGTCTTTGTCGTTACATCGGTGGTGGGCGATGCAAAGCACCTTAGCTGGCCACACATTGCCCAGCTTCAGAAGAACGCGTGGGCTTTTGGCTCGCACACCGTTACCCACCCTGATTTGACCCAAGTGCCGGCTCATCACCTAACGATTGAACTGGCTAGCTCAAAATCTGAGCTTGAGCGGCGAACGCTGAGCCCGATAACGACCATCGCGTATCCGAGCGGGCGCTTCGACGATCGGGTTGTTCGCGAGACTCAGCGGGCCGGATATCTAACGGGGTGGAACAAGGGCGGCGGGCCTGTACGACCGGGCGATGATCCCTTCCGGCTTCCGCGCGTTCGGGTTCACGGGCGTACGTCGTTGGCCGATTTCAAGCGAAAGATTTGGAGCGGGATTTGGGCGATTAAGCTGGCTAGTCCCCGTCCTGTTTGCTCGCGGGCCGGGTTCGTAGGGTCGCCCATTCTCGCAACTCCGCAATATCTTCGCGCATCATCACGCTCAATGGCACGAGGTTCTTAACTTCGCTGACGAGATCTTCTTGGCTCAGTTCACGGTCGGCATCAAAAGCCGCATAAAGCGCACTCACGATCACTTGCTCAATCTCAGCTCCGCTGAAGCCCTTGGTGCTCTTTGCCAACTTTTTGAGGTCAAACAAGGTTACATCGCGCTTGCGCTTCTTGAGATGGATAGCGAAAATAGACTCCCGCTCCGATAGATCGGGGAGGTCAACGAAGAAAATTTCGTCAAATCGTCCTTTTCGGAGCATTTCCGGGGGAAGAGCGGAAACATCGTTCGCCGTAGCGATGAGGAAGACGGGCTTGGTTTTCTCTTGCATCCACGTCAGAAACGTCGCGAACACTCGGGCCGTCGTACCGCTATCCCCTACACCGCTACCGGAAACTCCGGCAAACCCCTTTTCCAGCTCATCCGCCCATAGAACGCACGGAGCGACGGACTCCGATACATTTATGGCTTTGCGGATGTTCTCTTCGCTCTGGCCCACCAGGGAGCCAAAAATGCGCCCTACATCCAGCTTGAGCATCGGCAGATTCCATTCGTTAGCGATAGCCTTCGCCAACAGCGACTTCCCGCACCCCTGGACCCCTAGAATCAAAACGCCCTTTGGCGAGGGGATGCCGAAATCCTTGGCCTTATCCGTGAAACTCTTCGAGCGCTTCGCCAGCCATTCCTTTAGAAGCTCCATTCCGCCCACATCGGCCATGTTGTTCTGCGCGGGATAGTATTCAAGCAAGCCGGATTTACGAACGATTTGCTTCTTCTCTTCGAGGATGACCTCGATATCAAATTTTTTCTTCTCAACGAGGCTTCGCGCGAGCACCGACTCGATTTCATCCAGGGTAAGTCCCTGGGCTGATTTGATTATGGTCTCTCGCGCCGCGTCCGTAAGCGTGGTGTCTACGTTGGGGTTCGCCTTAACCACCTCAATACAGCTTGCCAACATTTTTTCGATGTCAACCGCACTTGGAAGCGGAAAATCTACGACGGTGATGTCCTTCTCCAGTTCCATTGGCAAAACCAACGTTGGACCCATCAGGATAAGCGTTTGTGCCTTGCCTCGCAATCTTACAGCAAGGTCACGCAATAGCCGAATCACGCGCGAATCGCGCAGATACGGGTGAAAATCTTTGAGCAGGAATACGGTGAATTCAGGCGCTTCGTGAACTAAGGCGAGGGCTTCGAGCTCGCCGGGTAGTGTTCCTGGGCTAGCGGGTCCCGAGGTTCTAACAACCTGCGGCTTCATCCCCTGAGTCAGGCTCCAAGAGTGAAGCGTTCGCTTGAGGTCTTTACAAACCTGCCCCAAGCCCTCCTCCACGCGCCGCTCCTCCCATGACATCACATAGAGAATTGGATACTTCGCACGTATCAAAACATCAATTTCAGCAAGAGCCTCAACCACCTGATCATTTTGAAGGATGTTTTGCCTCGAGTGAGGAATTTGGCTCAAATTTAGTCAATTCTCATCGAAATGACTAGCTTTTTGCAAAAAAGCTTGGATAAACCGCGTTAATTGTGGACAATGCTTGATTGCGTATGCCCTTCTTTGCATTTCCGCTGCTCGCGATCACGTCCGCAAAGTCAGACTCTGTTGCCTATGAGACGTTTCGCTCTGGTCGAGCTGGCTATCACATGGTCCAGGTTGATCTAACCGCTGGGGTTGCCCAGATCAAGACGATTCATAATCGCCAACTTACTAGTGTATGGAGCTTGATCAGCCGTGAGCAACCGGTGTTTGCGATGACTGGAACTTTCTTTGGGCCAAAATCACAGACGCCAGTTGCAGATGTTCTGGTTAACGGGGAGCTTCTTGCTCGCGGAAACCGCGGCTCCGGAATCGGGGTTGGTTATGATGGAACCGTAACGATCTTTGATGCTCGCTTCAAAGAAGCCTACGATTGGGGCATGTTCCAATATGGATTACGGGGCGGAGTACGAGTGATTTCAGCCGGTAAGGTATGCCCGAATCCAAAAGCGCAGTGGTTTAAGGATGCCGCCATTTGGGGTCGAGCCGCCCGCATTGGGCTGGGACTCACCAAGAGCGGGAAGCTCGTCGCTGTTGCAACCGTCAACAAAGTGAGTCTGAGTGAACTCGGGACGGCGATGAAGTCCCGCGGAGTTGTGAGCGGCATAAGCTTCGACGGCGGCACTTCAACCTGTTTCTATTACGACGGCGCGATGCTGATCTCGCCAGGACGCCGGCTTTGCAATATGTTGGTTGTCTCGCTTCGCCCTTAGAAGTTAAATCCGAAGAGTCCGCCCGTAATGAATCGGTCTACGATGAAGAACGTGTTCAGGATTTGGCCCAACTGAGCAGCGTCCGGAGTTTTTGTTTCGGAAACGTATACCAAGTCCCCAGGCTTGAGTTCGATATCTTGCGTGTAATCATGGTTTCGAATCAAACGAACATAGTTCGCTTTCATGAAAACCGGCGCCGTCGGGTTCAAGGGTGAGCGTCGAATGATCAAAACATCGCTGAATTTTGTGAGGGTGCGAATGCCCCCGCCCGCCATCGAGATGACGTCCGAGAGCCGATACCTTCCGATAGCGGGATATTCATAAACTCCGGGTCGCTGTACTGCACCCTGAATCTTCACGAAAGGCTCCTCAATCTGAGGAACGAAAAGGCTATCGCCATCTTCAAGCTTGTAATTTTGGGAAGTGTCGCCTTTGTGAAGCAAGGCATCCAAGTCAATCGGAATAACTTCGTTGGAGTTGCGGCGCGTCAGCATGGCTCGCTTCAGGTTCGCTTTCTGATTGAGATTTGCACCCCCACCACGTGAGAGTAGCATCATCAAATCATCCGCCGGGCGAAAATCTTCGTAGGTTCCGGGATTGAATACCTGACCCGAAACTGAAGCCCGAATTGGGCTAAATCTTACGATGATGACGGCCACTTTTGGATCTTTTAAGTGCAAGACCGTTTTGTAAATCTCGATGAGTTCAGCTTGAATGTCATCCGGTGTTTTGCCCGCAACCTCAATAAGCCTTGCGAAAGGCGCGCTGATACGACCATCGGGCGTTACCTCTTGAGTAACTTGGTTGATTTGCCCTTCGTTATAAACCGAAATGCTGATGACATCGTGGGGTTTGATCTTGTAGGCCGACACTGAAACTTGGGCGAGTGCAGCCGGAACCAAACAGGCAAGCATTACAGCCAGTGAAATTGCTGCTTTCGTGAGTCGTAAGTTGTTCCTTAGCATGGTTCCATCCATGGAGTCGTGACGCCTCCAGTTTAGCACATCATTAATGTTCGGCAACCCGATTGCGTCTTCTACCCTCAATTACGATTGTGAACTCACCTTTTTGTCCGATTTCACGCATTTCTGCTAGGTTTTGCAAATTTCCACGGATAATCTGCTGATGCAACTTGGTCATTTCCCGACAAATTACGATTCGGCGGTCTCCGACGGTGTCGGCCACAATCTCCAAGGTTTTCATGAAGCGAAACGGAGATTCAAAAAAGACAAGGGTGAGCGTTGAGTCTGCGAATGGTTGAAATAAGGCGCGGATATCACCCGGTTTTCGCCCAGGAAACCCCAAAAAGGCAAATTGTTGGGCGAAAAACCCGCTCAGCGCGAGCGCGTTGGTGACCGCCGAAGCCCCCGGGATTGAGTCAATCTCAATCCCTTGCTCGGCACAAAGGTCAACGAGTCGAGCTCCAGGGTCACTAATGCTGGGGCAGCCTCCGTCCGTAAGCAACGCAACCGTTGCGCCTTCAGAAAGTTCCTTAGCGTAGGCTGCCACTTTGTGATCAGGAGTGTGCTCATTGAGCACCCGCATAGGTTTCTTGAGGGACAAAACCATGAGCAGCTTGCCACTGACGCGGGTGTCTTCAACGATCCAGAAATCAGCTTCGCCGAGGGCGCTTACCGCACGAGCCGAAAGGTCCTGGAGATTGCCTATTGGCGTAGCAACCAGGACCAATCGGCCCGAACTCATTTACCGGCCTTGGGTTTCTTGGCCGCTTCGGCCTTTTCCTTCTCGATTTGAGCGGCTTCTTCGCGTTGGAGCTTGTCGGCTTCGGCCTTATCAATCGCGGCCTGCTTGTCGGCTTTTGCTTTTTCCTCGGCCATAAACTTGTCGTCATCAAGTTTTTCGGTGCGCCAATCGGCAAGTTTCGCGCGCAACTCGCTTGCCATTTTCGCCGTTAACAGCTTCGATTTGACTTCCGAATCTATTCGTTTTGAAATATTATCGTGGGCTTTTTTCGCGTTTTCATCGAATTTGCCGGATATTCCTTCAATCGCGCGTCCCAGCCAATCGTTAAGTTTCTCTGGCTGCTTCATCGTGGCGCATAGGCCGGCGACTTCAAGCATCAGGTCAACATTATTGCTAGCTTGCGCGTAATCACCAAATACTTCGATCCTTCGCTCGGCGAGAGCGCCTTGCTCTGCCGACGGGGTGGCTGAGTAGATCTTTTCGAAGGATTGATAGGCGACGACGGCGGCGATTCGTTTACCCATCTCGTCGTTCGCGTTGATTTTCTTCGAGGTTTCGATGAACCCTTCATACGTCGCCTTTCGAGTGGCCGGATCGAGAGAGAAATTCTTTTGATCGCTCTCGAATCGCGCGTACTCGTAGAGAGCGCGAAAAGCCTCGTTATGCCACTTGATGAGGCCTTTCTCTGCCTTCAATCCATCAATCCCTTTTTGCATTTTATCAATGGCTTTTGTTTCGGTGTATTGGTTTTTGTATTGTTCCTTCTTGGTTGCAAAGTCAGCGGGCAGATCTACTCGCACCATATCGAGCCGATAGAGATCGCGTGAATTCGGAAAATTCAATACAACCATTTCTCCCGGCTTCAGGCTTGTGACCGGGGCGTAGCTTGGATCTACCGAAGCCGTCGTCCCATCAATCTCCATTGTATTATCGTGTATCTTCTTCCCCTTAGCGGGTTCTTCATCGGATTGGGCATCCATCGCATCTTCAAACTTTAACTTGCCTGATTCGATGTCCTTTTTGATTCCTTCAAGTTTCTTGACAAGGTCAACCCCGGGGTGTTTTTCCGGCTTCAACACAATTTTCTTTCCAACGAAAACGTTGTAGGTCTTCTTAAGGTCTTCATCGCTGGCGGGGATTTTTGCCTTGAAGTGGGCGATGAGAAGGCCGTTAGCGAAGCTTGCCCGAACTTCATCGCCTTGAGCTCCATCCAGCATTTTGTTGATTTGCTCCAAATCCGTGTTTTGCTTGAGGATATCATCGGTTGAGCGCTTATTGAGTTTCAAATATAGGGCTTGAAACTCGGCATTTGTTGCATTTGGCTTAAGCTTTTTCTCAGTTATCCAAGCCTCTTTTTGCCCGGCGAACGCTTGCAGGGTTTGTTCGGCAAGGTTTTTTGCAATGGCGTCGCCATCAAGGCTGACGTTTTCTCGCTTGCAAAGCTCGATTAGCATGGTCGAGTTAACCGCTTGCTCCATCGCATTGTTGTAAATCGTGGCCTCAAAAAAAGCGGGAAGAGCGGTCATGCCCTGTTGGGCGTATTGCTTGATGGAATCATCATAAACCCGCTGAAACACCGAGGCACTCACTTTCGCCCCATTTATCTCGGCAATGCCCTCACCCGGTGTAATCTGGCCTTGACCGGAGTTCTGATTACCCATTAGTGACCCGCAATTGCCGGTCAGAGCGAAGCTCGCTAGGAGTAGAAACATAACAATTCCGAGAAGAATCCGGCATCCGGGTCCCTCCTCAACCATCTCACGCAATTTATTAACTGACAATTTCTTTTAGCCTCATCTCGCTGAAATTAATCAGCAATCTCACACAATTATGGCGCACAAACAAAAGTAGACGCAAACTGGTGTATAATCCGTCTACACAAATGGTGAACACCCGTTTACCAAAGGAGTGATCATGGCCAAAGGATTGACGCAACGCCAACAGATGATTTTGCAATACTTGCTGGAGTACGCGCAAAAGAACGGTTATCCGCCTTCAATTCGCGAAATTGGAAGCCACTTTGAGATCGGCTCGCTCCGGGGGGTCACGGTTCACTTGGATGCCCTCGAAAAGAAAGGGTACATCGAAAGAAACAACACACCCCGCTCAATCAAGGTCACTCACCCCGATTATCAACCCGCGGGACAGACACTTATGTTGCCCTTGCTGGGCTCCATCGCAGCCGGCGTGCCGATTCATGCCCAAGAGCATATTGAGGACATGATTCCCATCCCTCTTGGCATGGTCAAGAGTGCCGAAAGCGCCTATTGCTTAAGGGTTCGAGGTGACTCGATGTCAGGTGAAGGCATCAATCCCCGCGATATCGTGGTGATCAAGCAACAGAAAACGGCTAACCACGGCGATCTGGTTGCAGTTTTGATAGATGGAGATGCCACCATCAAACGGATCCATTTTGATCGAGACGCAGTTCGGCTTATGCCCGCCAATCCAAGTTACGATCCGATCGTAATTGAATCCGAAAATGCGTTCGTCTTGGGCCGCGTCGTCGGTCTCATCCGCGATTACGACAACTTAGCCTTCTAACACGGCAAAATAAAGGGCATGCGCGTTTGGAGCTTGCTCCTTTGCCTCGTTCCGGCCCTCGGCTTCACTCAAGGGCAAACCCTCTTGCGCATGATGGCGGGTCCGGCCCAGGGATTACCGCCAAAGGAAGCTACCGACCCCCGCTCCATTGCTCGCCGCGCCGTTTTTGAAGAATTCCAACGCAAGAACCCAGATATCCGCGTCGTGAACGCTGGGGGGCTTGAGCTCACCGGAGAGCGGGGCGAGTCCGGCTTCCTTATGTCTATGGCGGGCGATACCGCCCCGGATGTGTTCTACGTAAACTTTCGCCAGTATTACAACTTCATTGATCAAGGCTTCTGCCGCCCGATTGATGACTTGCTGGCGACCAGCCCTTCAACGAAGAACCGCCTGAATCCAACCATCGAGAAAGTCCTGCGAACGTATGACGGCAAGCTCTATGCCGTTCCGTTCTATCAAGTAGCGATGGCCCTCTACTATCGAAAAGACCATTTTATCGAAGCTGGGCTTGATCCTAACAAACCTCCCCAAAACTGGGATGAGATGATTGCTTATGGGCGCAAGCTGACGGAATCGAAGTCTGGACGGGCGGGCTTCGTGTTTTCAAGTGGCACGGGCGGCCGCGCTTATCACTGGAGCAACTTCGTATACCAAGCGGGCGGCGAGGTCGCCGCGCCGAGCGAAGGAGGCATCTGGCACTCCGCCATCGCATCGCCCGCTGGTGAGAAAGCCCTTGGCATGTATCGGCGCCTCACTTCTGAAACATGGATGTCCTTGGCGGGCAAGCAAGTTGGGCCCATCACACTCCTAACCGCCGACCGCGGAAGCGCGATCCGAACCGGACAGGTTTCGATGTGGTTCGACTATACAAACGACGTGCTTCTGAACATGTCCGACCTCGACCCTTCGATTCTGGGTGTTGCCGCTCTGCCCGCCGGTCCCGCCGGGCGTGCTAACGAAATCAATGCGGGGATGTGGGCCATCAACGCGACCATAAAAGATCCCGCGAAGATCAAGGCGTGCTGGAAGTTTATTGAATTTTTCAGTGGCGATGAAGCCGCCCGGGTAAACACGCAGCGGTTTGTTGAGCTCAATATGGGCAAGCTCGTGAGTCCGGCTTACCTGGAAAAATTTGGCTATCCCGATCTCGCCGCCCAGGTGGACCGAGGCTATGTTGAGGCCAATCGCTCACTTTTCACAACCGGTCACCCCGAGCCCTACGGGCGGAATATGCAGCAGGTGTATGCCGTTTTGGATGCCGCGCTTGATCGAGCGAAACTCGAACCCAATGTTCCTGCAAAGAAAATTCTTGCCGAGGTGGCCAAGGAAATGGACCAAAAGCTCCTCGGCTATTCTCCGCCCGAGGTTCTGGCCAAACAGCGATTATGGGCGACCGGTTTTGTCATTGGCCTGGGAATAATCGTTGTTCTGGCCGCAATCCTTTTCATTCGGAATGCGCGAAGAGCCGATCTGTTTCAGGCAAAGCAAATGGTCGTCGGAACAAGCCGGGCTCGGGTTCGCCGCTTTGTTTCATTCTGCCTTGCGCCGGCGGTCATAAGCATCCTATTGTGGTCGTACTACCCTTTGTTTAAGGGATTGCTGATCGCCTTTCAGGATTATCGAATCCTAGAGCCTCCGCGCTGGGTTGGCTTGGACAATTTCATTGCGGTTTTTTCCCAACCCGTGTTCTGGCGCTCCCTATTGAACAGCTTTTTGTATGTGGGTTTAACCCTAATCGTCGGGTTCTTCATTCCCGTTTTCCTGGCAATCGCCCTTAACGAAATCCCGCGGTTCAAAGTGTTTTTCCGGACGATCTTTTACCTACCTGCGATGACCAGTCCGATTGTCGTTGCCTTCCTTTGGCGGCAGTTTTATGATAAGGCGGAGACCGGAATTCTAAACTCGTTACTGTCACCGTTCATTGATATCTATAATGGGCTAGCGCCCCAGCTCGGCATGGGTATCGCTCCGAAAGGCGTGGATTGGCTCGGAAACCCATCGCTAGCGATGTTTGCGGTGGTGCTGCCGGGCATCTGGGCGGGGGCTGGCCCCGGTTCCATCCTGTACCTTGCGGCGTTAAAAAACGTCTCCCCCGAACGTTACGAAGCCGCTGATCTTGACGGGGCTACATGGTGGCAGAAAATCCGCTATATCACCCTGCCCGGCCTCAAGCCCCTTATCATGATCAACCTTCTCGGCGTATTCATCGCCGGATTCAAAGCGATGGAAAACGTTTTCGTCCTAACTGGGGGCGGCCCTCTGAACGCAACCCGAACCGTGGGCCTGGAGATATGGGAGAACGCATTCATGTTCCTTAAATTTGGCTACGCCACCGCCGCCGCCTGGATGATGGGAACAATTCTCATTGGCTTCACTCTCTTCCAGATAAGAAGTCTCCTAAACGTCAAATTTAGCGCGGGTAGAGCTTAAATGTACGAGTCAATCTTAAGACCGCTCCTTTTCAAAGTTGATCCTGAAACGGTGCATGAGATGGCGATGAGCCTGATCGGCAAAGGGCTCGTGAGCGCGCCCCGCTTTGAGGACGACAGGCTGCGCCAAACCCTCTTTGGAGTTAAGTTTCCTAATCCGCTCGGTTTGGCGGCAGGATTCGATAAGAATGCCCACGCCGTTTCCTTTTGGTCAGACCTCGGTTTCGGCTTTGCTGAGATTGGGACAGTGACTCGACATCCTCAACCCGGAAACCCGAAACCGCGCATCTTTCGGCATCCGGATTGCCAGGGGCTCGTAAATCGCCTTGGGTTTAACAACGATGGGGCGGTCGCCATCGCCTCCAGATTAAGCGAGTTCGAATCAACGATCCCGATCGGCGTAAATCTGGGGAAATCAAAGGTGACGCCACTAGATCAGGCCGAGGACGATTATGTTCACAGTTACGGTCTACTCAGGGATCACGGCGACTATTTTGTGATCAATGTAAGCTCGCCAAACACCCCCGGTCTGCGCCAATTGCAAGATAAGCGAGCGCTCGCGGGAATTATTCGTGGAGTTGGAACGGCCAAGCCACTCTTCGTCAAAATCGCGCCCGACCTCGAAGAACCCGCATTACTAGAAGTGCTTGAGGTGGCCGTAGATATGAAACTCACGGGAGTCATTGCGACGAACACGACCATAAATCACAGCTTTGAAAAGGGCGGACTGTCGGGCAAGCCGGTTCAGGAGCGCTCCAACCAAGTCTTGAAGACCCTCGCTAGTGTGGCTCCCCCCGGCCTAATCCTGATTGGTGTCGGCGGGATTTTTGATGCCGATGACCTTTGGGAAAAGATCGCGTGCGGTGCGCACTTATGCCAAATTTACACAGGATGGGTATATGGTGGCCCCGCGACGATACCAAGGATACTAGAGAAGTTTTGCGAGCGCATGGATCGCGAAGGGGTCAACTCGCTTGACCAAATCCGCGGGACTAGCCGCTGAGAATTTCCCGAAGTTTTCTCTGCTGGGCCAAAAGGCGTAGCTTCTTGAGGGCTTGAACTTCAATCTGTCGAACCCGCTCTCGGGTGATATTCATCTCTTTAGCGACTTCATCTTGAAAGGCTGGGCTTCCACCATTTAGTTGGAAACGCATTTCCATAACGCATCGCTCGCGGTCGCTTAGCTCTCTGAAAATCTGTCGAAGTTCGGCCTTAACTTCTTCGCTGATCACTTGGCCTTCAGGATCAGGAGCGTTGTCCTGGATAAGACCTCCAAGCGTCGTAACTCCGGAATCACCGATAGACATATCCAAGCTGAGCATTTCTTGGCATGAGTTCATGATTAGGGACAGTTTTTGGACTGGGACTCCCATCGCCACCGCAATCTGCTCCAGCGAAGGGTCATATCCCATTTCTGAGGCCAATCGGGATCTCTCTCGCTCAATTCGGCGCATCGCATGGGTGACGTGGGCAGGAATGCGGATGGCTTTGGCCTTATTATCAATGGCGCGCCCGATGGCTTGCCGAACCCAATGGGTTGCGTAGGTCGAGAATCGAAATCCGCGATCTGGGTCAAACCTTTCCGCGGCTTGCATGAGGCCAATCGCCCCTTCTTGAATAAGATCTTCGAGTGCCACCGACTTATTTTTGTAGCCGCGAGCAATATTGATTACGAGTCGCATGTTGCACTCAACGAGGCGCTGAATGGCTCCACGATCGCCTGCCCGAATTCTCCTTGTGAGATCGTCTTCTTGTTGAGCGGTCAAAAGCGGCTCCTGAGTCAGACGATTCAAGTAGTTCGGAAGGCCATCCTCTGTTTCTATCGCATGTAGGTTTTTTGCCATGGATTGCTATCTCGGTTCGGGTGTGCCAAGTGGCGGGCGCAAACTTCGTGCCATCCGAACCAGATCATTAAAAGAGTCTCACTATCCAGACGCCATAAGGAGGTTTCATGTTCGGACAAATTATGAAGGAGGTTCGAAATTCATTTACAGTTTGCGCTCTTTTTTCCAAAGTCCCTAATTCCCAAGTCTTATTGAGCCGATTATATCTAGCAGCCACGAGGGCTATGGCATGGATGCCACAGTTGCGGCGGGAGAACTCAGCCAGATGTCAAAGAAGATATTGATTACCGATGATACGCTATTTATGCGTGTCACCTTAAAGACCATATTGAAAGAGAATGGGTTTGACGATGTCATTGAGGCTTGTAATGGTCAGGAGGCAGTTGACCAGTACGCCGCCCACAAGCCCGATTTAGTATTGATGGATATTACAATGCCCATCAAAGACGGCCTAACTGCCTTGAAGGAAATTCGTCTGGCCGATCCAAACGCAACCGTCGTAATGTGCACCGCCATGGGACAGAAAAACGTGGTTATTGAAGCCGTTCAATCTGGCGCAAAGGATTTCATCGTCAAGCCATTCCAACCCGATCGCGTTATCGAGAGCGTGCGTAAACACCTAGAAGCCGCCTAAGGAGAAACCATGAACGTAAAACTTGTTAACCCATTTATCATGGCCACCTTCTCAGTGTATGAGATGGTTCTAGGCGAAATGCCAACGAAGGGGCAAATCGGCATTCAACCAACTTGCAGCACCATTTCGGACATCAATGTTGTCCTCGGATTGACGGGCGATGTTACAGGCAATGTAGTCTTTGGAATGTGCCAACAAACCGCCCTCAGAATCTCATCCAAAATGACGTTTCAAGAGCTGAAGGTTCTTGACCCGCTGGCAAAGTCTGCGATCGCCGAGCTTTGCAATATGGTGAGCGGAAACGCCTTGCAAGAACTGGCTGACCAGGGATTCATCTGCGATATCACGCCGCCTAGCTTGATCAAGGGATCAAATGTTGAAATCAACCTGATGGCGGCGCCAGCGTTGCGGTTACCCGTCCATACCTCGTTTGGTGAAGTCCTTCTTACGGTTGCTCTATCGGAGCAAGCCAAGGCTCAAGCCGCGTAATCGGAGAATCATGTCTAACCAATCTGAAACTCAAATGGAGAACCCTACTTTTCAAATCGTTGCCATGCGTGTCCATGATGAGGTGTTTGGAATACCAATCGGCATGATAAACACGGTCATCACCCCTCAACCCATTACTCCCGTTCCACAGACCGAAGCGTTTGTCAAGGGCGTTATGAACTTGCGTGGCAAATCCTTCCCGTCCTAGATTCGGGAGCGGTTTGGATTCGGAAGTAGCCCTTAGGTTGCGAAAAGAACAGCCGAGTGGTGATTGTCGAGACCAATGGCCTTACCGCGGGACTCATCGTTGACGAAGTTTCAGAAGTGTTAACCATGTCCGGATCAACGGTCGAGGCCTTCGAGTTTGCTCCGATCCTTAGATAAGAAGATGATTACGGGGATCTGCAGAACGATGCTTAGTGGTCATGGGCAAGAACCGGAAGAGGGATTAATGTTGCTCTTAGACGTGCGGCTGTACTACCGAAGGTTGCGAACGACGAGGCGCGGTGAATTTCTAAGATGAACAGGAGTGAGGGTGACTACAGCCGCTTCGGAAGTCGAGTTCAACTAAAACTCGGAATCAGACTACAGGATTACAAGCCGGATCAAATGATCCGGCGCTTACGGACCCTCGGCGAGAAACACAAGTGCACTTCATTTGCCGATCTCGCCGCAAAAATGGATCGCGATTCCGGTGTTCTCGGAGAGTTTCTGGATCACTTCACAATCAATGTGACCGAGCTTTACCGCAATCCGGAGCTTTTTCAACACTTTATAAAAATTCCGTGCTGCCCGAACTCAGCAAGAACTGCATCGGTCGCCCCTTCGAAGCCTGGAGTGCGGGATATTGATGAAGCGCAACATCGCGTTTAGCCCCCACGATCTTTTGAAGGATCGCTATGGGATAAAGCAGTTCGACCTCATTCTTTGTCAAAACGTCGTAATCTATTTTAACGATGATGCCAAAAATCGCATTTTCAAGGGATTTTTCGAAGCCTTGCGGCCCGGAGGATATCTTTTCATCGGGGGAACCGAGAGATTAAGCATCCATAAGGGCTTGGGATTCGAACTGACACGGCCATTCTTCTACAAGAAGCCTGTCGAGCAACCCGTGGTCTTACGCCACGCTGCATAGCTGAACGAGAAGAGCGCGGTCGGTGAGGATAAGAACGACACCGACCGCTCGGAACAGGTTTGCTTACCCGCCCCGATTCGTCCTCTGATTCCACCAGTGGGTAACGGGGTCGCCGGGCAGACCGTTAGCTCCCATAGGCGTGTAGCTGTATTCCATCTGGGCAAAGCTGAAGGAAACGCTATCCATGGGCACGCTACCGCCATCCCCGCCAACTTGGTAGCTCGAAACGATGCAATCGGTTAGCGTATAACTCAGGTAGATAACTTCATGCTCGTTGTTAGTTCGGGTCAATACGATCTTTACCGTCGGCATATGCCGTCCGCTACAACACTTTTCAAAGAGTTTGGGCGAGGATTTGTCAATTTGTTTACTGCAGGTAAACACGTCGAACGAAACTCTGCCTGAACCTCCTCCGCTGCCTCCACCCGAACCGCCAGAATTGCTTTCGCCCCAGCTAAACGAGGCTATGTCAATCCAGTCGCGGAAGGATTCGCTGTTGCTTTCGCCCGGGATTCCGTCGATTTTCATGTAAATAGGCATATTAATTCTCCTGAGCTCGCGGCGGGCGCGATGCGCTCCGGAGCTGATAGGTTTCGAGGCTGGCAAGCATGGTGTGCGAACTACCCCCAATTACCAAAATCTGGCCGTCTTCGCAAACGGCATTGTGGTCGAAGCGCGGCATGGAGAGCGGCACTGCCGACTCCCACGTGTCCGTCGCTGGATCATAGATTTCAACTGATGCTGTCGCATTCATCCCCAGGCCCCCGAGTACTGCAACCCGGCCATCCGGCAGAGAAACTGCGGCATGGCGAGCCCTTGCAACACTCATCGGCGAAACGAACGACGACTCGCCCGTGGCGGGGTTGAGAATCGCGACTGAATAGAGAGCCACCGGTGATCCGGGGCGATCATAGCCGCCAGTGACCAGGACTCGACCATCACCTAGCACTGCCGAGGCCGCTTGATAACGCCGAATCGAGGTCCGAGTCCGCGCCGACTGGGTCGTTCGCGCGCGCTTCTTAACCGGAGTTGCCATTGCAACCGGCGCACTCGCCGCGATCGCCGCTGCGACCGCACCTACGAGAACATCACGTCTTGTTATTGCCTGACCAGAGCCAGGTGGTTTTTTCTTAGGAACTTCCATTGAAAACCCTCCTCATTGTTACTATATCACACAAAAAGAAAAAGTAGAATAGATGTTTGTTAAGCCAGTAATTTTGCTGGTACAGCATCGAAAACCGATTTATTGTTAAAATGAGGGCCAGCATGACCAAGCGGCGTTTTCTTGATATGAATGGCTATCAGTGGACCGTGCTTTTTGCGGCGTGGCTCGGCTGGGGTTTTGATGTCTTTGATAGCCTATTGTTCAATTTTGTGGCTCCAAACTGCGTACCAACGCTTTTGGGTATCCCGCTAGGTACGCCCGAAGCCAAGAGTGCAACCCTGGTTTGGGTGGGTGCCCTCACTTCGCTTTTACTGATCGGTTGGGGAATCGGTGGGATCATTTTTGGAAAGGTGTGCGATCGCATCGGTCGCACCAAGACTTTGCTTTTCACGATGCTCCTCTATGCCATCGGCACAGCCCTTTGCGCGATTGCTCCGAACATTTGGATACTGGCTCTCTGCCGCCTTATCGCAAGCCTCGGCATCGGCGGCGAATGGGCCGCCGGAGCGGCAATGGTGGCTGAAGTTGTACCAGAGAAACGTAGAGTTGAAGCCGGAGCGATTCTTTACTCGGCGGCGCCAATGGGCCTGTTTCTGGCCGCATTCGCAACGCGATATATTGAGGGCACCCTCTTCGCCAATGATCCGGCGGTGGGGTGGAGATATGTATTTCTTTGCGGTCTTCTTCCAGCCCTTGTTGCTTTTGTTATCCGCTTGTTCGTGAAGGAACCCGAGCGCTGGAAAAATGCAACCGAAACGGCGGCCCCTCCCCGGCTGGCCGAGCTCTTTACTCCCAAGTTCAAAATGATCACATTAAGCGGTTTAGGGATGGCGGTGGTAGCTCTACTCACGTGGTGGTCTTGCAACGCATTCATTCCAACCATTGGAGCTGCACTTGCGGGCGCCGAAGCCAAAGCCCAGGGTCTCGATAAAACGCAAACCGCTGCCCTCGTGACAAGTTGGAAAGCGGCCGGATCTAACTGGTTCAACCTGGGCGGGCTTATCGGAACACTCCTGACCATTCCTGTCGCCAAATATATTGGGAGACGCGTGATGTATGGCGGCTATTTCCTTTTTAGCGGCATCGCCATAATGACGACCTTTGGCCTTGATGTGCCCGGTCCGACCCGTCTATTCCTGTGCTTCTTTATCGGCCTAACTGTGTTTGGAGTTTTTGGCTCCTTTACTTATTACCTGCCGGAGCTCTACCCCACCCGACTGCGCGCCACGGGGGCGGGGTTTTGTTATAATGCCGGGCGGTTTATCGCGGCTGCGGGGCCGCCGATTGTAGGATCGGTTGCGGCGATGGGGGCGGATACCCTGGCGACCGCGATGAAAATCTTGTTTTGGGTTGGGCTTGTGCCAATCGCGGGCTTGCTCTTATTGCCGCTCGTTGTGGAAACTCGAAATCGCGAACTCTCCGATTGAGCCTATTTTCTGAAAATCGCGGTGCCAAGAAGGTCCAGGATGATCATAACCGCCATAAAACCAATACCTAGACCGAGCGTCATTCGGCTAATCATGTCCTCAATCGTTGCTCGGCCCTTAAAACTCGTTCGAACTCCACCACCACCGGACATAGCGTCCCCTTTGCCCGTCACCATAATGAGCAGAATGAAGACAATGGCGACGATGACGGAAAAGACAAGCAGAATGTTATAGGCGGTGTGCATCGGAACTTTGAAATGATTGTACCCGGCGCATGCCATTTTTGAGCCTGAAGCCCCACGTTAGTGACCTATTTGAGTCTGTGAGCGTCTAGGTTAAGCATGAGAATCACAGATTTTGAGCAGTCAAAAAGCGTTTCCGACGTGGTGATTTCACTCACTCGAGACGAAGCCGAAGAGTTCCATGTGTATTTAAGCGCGCTTTTGAAAAGGCCTACTCTCGCCGCAATTCACCTCTCCGAGATTAGCAACGGGCGGCTTGAACGGGACCTTCGACTTGATATTGCGCAACCCCGACTAAAATTCGTCGTATGAACTTATCGTGGGATGCATTCGAGTTCTGCTTTGTATCATTTTCCCGCCGCTCGCGGTGTTAGATCGCGGTTGCGGAGCGATCGTGTTGACGACGGTTCTTACCCTCCTTGGGTGGATTCCAGGGGTTATTGCGGCGATCCTGTTTAACACCCGTGAAACTTCCTGAAGTGAATCTGTGGTGTGCGCCAAGGTAACCTTAGACTATGCCCAAAAGACTTATCATTGCCGAGGATTTGTTGCGCCTCCACTTCATCGGCGACGCTCAAATGAGCCCGGATGGGACGCGCATTCTCTTTGGAAAGAAGCACGTTGACACCGACAAAAATAAATATGTTTCTAACCTGTTCACTGTGGACATGGAGGGGCACACCCAACAATGGACGAGCGGAGAAGGCGGGGCCGGGAGTGGGCGATGGTCCAAAGATGGTTCCAAAATTGCCTTCATCAGCGGACGCGAAGGCAAGAAACCCCAGATCTTCACGATAAACACCAGCGGAGGCGAGGCGCAAAAATTGACAGGCCTTCCCGAAGGCAGCATCGGCGGAATCGCGTGGTCGCCCGACTCTAAATGGATTGCATTCACCTTCCGCGAGACCGATGCCCTTTGGACCGAGGGCGCGGAAAAGGAGCGCAAAGAAAAGGGCCTCTCCACCCCGCCGCGCATTATCACCAAGGATTGGTACCGGTTGGATGATGATGGCTATTTCCTGGACCAGCGCTTTGCCGTTTACGTTGTAAACGTTGCGACGGGCGAGCACAAGATTGTTTTTGCTGAGTGCGTGATGGGCGATTACAGCTTCGATTGGTCGCCCGATTCAAAAGAACTCGTGATCGGCCATCCCCGAGGAAAGCGACCAACGTTTGAGAAAGCTGATATCCGCGTTGTCCGCGTCACGATCGAAGACGGGCAAGTTTGGGAGCTCAAGGGAATCCCATTTGGCACAAAGGGAACCCTCAAATGGTCACCTAACGGCAAGCAGATCGCTTTTTTGGGCAACGATGACGACGCCGGTTGGGGATGCCTTAATGATCGCCTGTGGGTGATCCCATCCGACGGCGGAGAAGGCCGATGCCTTACGCTTAATGACGATTACTGTCTCACCACCGGCACGATGAGTGACACCCGTGTAATGGCCGCCGATGCCGTCGTGGAATGGTCGCCCGATAGCAAGGCTATCTACGTAAGCGTCGGTCATCACGGTGAAACCCAAATCGGCTTTGTCGAGGTTGAAAAGGGTGGTTTGCAGGTTCTGGCTAAGGGTAAGCACGTCACTTTGATGGGCAACCTGAGCGCTGACGGCGAAAAAATCGCATGCGTCTTCGGAACCACCCTGAAGCCCGTAGAGATTGCGGTTTACGACATCAGTAAACACCAAGATGAGCCTGAGTTGCTTACTTCTTACAACGCTGAACTCCTCGAAGAGCTGAAGCTCTCCAAACCCGAAGAAATGTGGCTTGACTCGGACGATGGCCAAAAAGTGCATGCCTGGGTTATGTTGCCAACCGAATATCTTGCCCCCAAGCGCTACCCGGTTGTGCTCGAGATCCACGGTGGGCCGCATGCTCAATATGGCGTCGGGTTTTTTCATGAGTTCCAACTTTTGGCGGCTCAAGGATACGTCGTGGTCTACTCAAATCCGCGGGGCTCCAAAGGCTACGGTGAGAACCATTGCAAGGCCATCCAAGGAAAATGGGGTGACAGAGATTGGGAAGATATTCAGACCGTCGTCCGTTGGATGCAACATCAACCCTATATTCATCCCGGTCAAATGGGGGTGATGGGCGGAAGCTACGGCGGCTACATGACGAACTGGGTTGTTGGGCATACCAACGATTTCAAAGCCGCGATTACCGACCGATGCGTGTCAAATCTTGCCAATTTCGGCGGCACAAGCGATTTCATCACGCCGGAAGATCAATATTGGCCCGGCGTGTTCTTCGGTGATATCACCGCACTCTGGGATCAATCGCCGATCAAGTATTTCAAAAACGTAAAAACGCCCATGTTGATCATCCACTCCGAAGGCGACCTCCGGTGCAACATCGAGCAGAGCGAGCAGATTTACGGAGCGCTTTGCCACGAGCAGATTGAAGCGCGCTTCATTCGCTACCCGGTGAGCACCTTCCACGGTCTCTCAAGAACGGGTCCGCCTGATTTAAGAATTCATCGGTTGGGCGAGATCTTGGCGTGGTGGGAACGGCATTTGAAGGTTACTTAAGAGTTCGGGCGTTCGGAACTGTTCGGTGCTCCGCGTTCGGGGCTTCGCCGTTCTGTGGATCAACCCGACCCTCTCACTTGGCAAAGTGTGAAGGTCGGCTGTACTTTGTTGGCTCGTTTTGCGTTGCTCCGGATGCTGCCACGGTTTCAACCGGAAAGCGTTCTCGCTCTTTGAGGCGTGTTCGAACTGGCTCACCGTTTGAGCCTTACGCCCAAAAGCTCAGAATCGCTTTTAGGAATGTGAGCTTGCGACCACATATCGGACCGATTTTCCTACCGGATATGCGATTACATGAAGCGCGGGGCCGTTTTTGAAAGGCTTTGGCAGTAATTTCCGCCCAACCATGACCGGGTCAAGATCGCAGCCGCGCTGCTTGACGATGATTCGCTTTGGCGCAAGCTCAGCAATGGCCATTTTGAGGAGCCGCTCGTTTTCTGGCGCGGCAAGAATCTCAAACTCCCTCAGCCAAGGGCTTCTCGCGCCGGACGAGCCGATGAGGTATCCATTGCTGTCGCCCAGGGGCTCCATGTTAAAGTGCGCGCAAAGCGTTGGCAAGCCGTGAGATCGAATGGCGGCAGGGTCAGCCTCATAAAGAGATTCTCCGGCTCTAGCTTGCCCGGGCTCCGACTGAACTAGGGAACAAGTCTCGTCCCCAGCGGGGGCACAGCTGAGCCACGACCCACTCTCAACTTGATACGCCCAGATGCCCGCCTCGATACACTCGGGCAAGGGAAGATTTGTACACAGCACCTCCTTGCATTCCCCTTCGTGGGAAACAAAGATCTGGGTCTCGCCGAGCCCGTTCAAAGTCGTATCGGCAAGGAGAGGGCTGAGTTTGATAAGCCATCCGGTCAAGTTTGAAAAGTGCTCAAGTAGGCTGTCTAACGAAGGGAGATAAGCCGATCCGTCCCGCGAAACGCGGCGGCTCCCGCCTTGAAGAGAGGTCCGGCGCGCCGGATCGGCAAACGCGAACTCCCAATCTCTTTCTGCTTGCAGGCTGTCTTCACCGTGAACCTTTGCTGCCAAGCCATGAACAGCTAGGTTGTTCCGGGCGTATTCGGCGCGAACCGGATCGAGTTCGAATCCGATGACCTCTCGATCACGGGCCAAGGCAATCAGGTCCGCCCCGATTCCGCAAGTCAAATCCGCAACCTTAACTCCCGGCGGAAACAGAGATGCGTGAAAGGCGGCAACCTGTTCATGCGTGGCCATTTCCAAGGCCTCTCGATCAAAGAGCATTTCGCCAGCTTTCTGAAACTTAGCCCTGGCCCGATCGCGCAATCCCCATTGCGAAAATGCCCAGCGGATGATCTCAATCCCATAGATTTTGGTGAGGCGTTCGAGATTTGCGGGGGTCGGGTTCAGCCCCTTTGATGCCGCTAGTGCTTCGTCCCGCATGGCATTGAGCCTACCTCGGCACCAAAACCGTGGGTTTAGCGTTACATCTGAGGATGTTGCGGATCCTCTGGTTGTGGGCACTCCTCATGGGTTTCCTTCAAGTCACGCGCCTAGGCGCGTGGGGCGCGGGGTGGTTTTTCCAGCTCGTCGCCATCATCCCCGACCTCATGTTCATCATCCTGGCCTTATTGCCGCTTGTGGCGCTGGGGTTCAAGAGTATCGTGTTTCGAAGGAAGTTGTTGCCAATCCTTGCCTGTGTTATTCCTGGCGTGATTGTTTCCTTCCCGGCAACCGGAAGCCGTGAAGCCCCCAAGCCAAGCCACCTCAAAGTGATGACCCTAAACATGCAGCACGGTCTAGCCGGATCGGATCGAGTCGCGGCTTTGATTGAGCGAGAATCCCCGGACATCCTCTTCATCCAAGAGGCCGGCCCCATCGTTCACCCCGGCGGCATGCCGCCGAGCCTAGCCCTTGCCCTCGCTCCGTACCGCATGCACAACGCGATTTTCGAAATTGTAGCCGTACGTGGCGAGGTCTTGAACCAATGTCTCATAGAGCTGCCCGAAATGCCGCACGAAAAAAATGTAACCGATCACAAATCTATCACTGCTGTTGTGGCTAAGGTTAGAGGCGTCAAATTGAATCTGTACACCGCTCACTTTTCGCCCGGCCACACCGGGCGCTACGGCCTGGGAAAGCTGATATGGCAACTCGATCTGCTCGCCAAAGTTAGAACCGCTCAGTTCAGTGCTTTGGCAGACCTCGCAAAGTCGCCCATCCCGTCAATCGCCGGGGGCGACCTGAACGAGCAACCTTTCGGACCAAACTACCAGCGTCTTACGGCAACTTGGACAGACGCATTCCGTGCATCCGGCCGCGGGTTTGGATACACGCTCACGAGCACCCTTCCGAATCAATGCTCCGATTTTCTGTTCAGTCGCGGGATTCGCTCGGTTCGATGCGATATTCTCCCGGACGTGGTGTCAGACCATCGGGCGATGGTGGCGTGGTTTGAGATTCCTGAGCGCTAGGAATAGGAAGTTGCCAGTTCGTTTGGTAGGCTACTTTTCGCCTTTCCGCTCGTGGCTCGACCTTGCGATAACCCTTATTGGGGTTCCAGGGAGCGCATGGGCTCTTCTGATCTGATTCATAAGATACCGTTCATACGAAAAGTGCATCAAATCGGGGTTGTTGCAAAAGAGCACGAACGTTGGCGGTTGGGTCGAAACTTGCGTGGAGTAATACACCTTAAACGCCCGCCCCTTGCTCGTGTAGGGTCGGCGGAACATCGCATCCGAAATCAGACGATTGAGGGATCCCGTCGATATTCGGAACGCATAATTCTCCATTGAGGTTAGAACCGTTCTCAGGCAGGGCTCCAAGCCGAGCCCCTCCAAGGCACTAGAAAACACGATTGGCGCGTAATCGAGCTCAGGAATTTCGTTTCGAATGGTCTCGATCAGGGCTTTTTTCGCAGGCGATTTGGTGTTCACCAGGGAGTCGCCGGGTTCGACCAGATCCCACTTATTGACGCAAAAAACGCAAGCTTTTCCCGCATCGTGGGCAAGCTTGGCAATACGCTTATCGCCGTCGGTCAAGCCTTCTTCGCCGTTCACAACCACCAACGCACAGCCCGCTCTTTCCAGAGCCCGGGTGGCGCGGTTTACCATGTAATATTCCACCGTCCCCTGAATTTTGCCTCGCCGCCGAATACCGGCGGTATCAATCAGGCGAAACCGCTCGGCCTTGTACTCAATCATCGTATCAATCGCGTCGCGAGTGGTACCGGGGATGTTGCTCACGATGGATCGCTGCTCACCCGTGAACGCGTTGAGCAAGCTCGATTTGCCCACATTGGGTCGCCCCACAATTGCTAACCGAATTTCGTCGCGATGATCCTCCAACTCTTCAGTTCGCGGGAGCATCGCGACAACTTCGTCCAATACATCGGCAACGCCTCTGCCGTGAAGACCAGAAACGGGCCATACATCGCCCAAACCAAGCTCATAAAACTCCGACGCGAAAGAATCACGCTGAGGATTATCGGCCTTATTGACGATGATAAAAATAGGCTTGAGTAGGCCCCGCAACTGATTCGCCAAGTCGCGGTCGTCGGGGGTAACGCCCGCCGTCGCATCCGCCATGAAAAGAACCACATCGGCTTCGGCAATGGCGACTTCGGCTTGGACCTTTATCTGCTCAATAAGGGGGTCGTCATCCGAGAAAAGGATGCCGCCCGTATCCACCATCGTGAACTTACAGCCGCGCCATTCGGTCTCGGCATAAAGGCGGTCGCGGGTGATCCCGGGGGTATCTTCAACTACAGCTACGCGCCGCCTAATTAGGCGGTTAAACATAGTGGATTTGCCCACGTTTGGGCGTCCAACAATGACCACAACTGGAAGTTTTGAACTCATTGGGGAACCTTCAAGGTACCATCTTTGGCAACCCCCGTGTTCTTTTTGCCTTCATTTGCCTTCCTCACATTGCTACATCCGGCCCCGCGGTTGGCCCCTCAGTCAGTTTATTTTGAGGGTTTTGCAGGGCGAGCCATTCCCGAGTTCTTGGGTAGCGAGGACCCTCGCCGGGCGCACGGAATTGGGCTAGGAGTCGTGCTGGATGCGCCCCACTTTCTGCGCTGGGGACGCCTTAAGCCCAAGCTTTACGTTGAAGGTTATTACCACCGAAGCGTGAGCCCGGGCGCAAGCGAGCAGCCTCCAAACGGCACCGAGGCTTATGGGATATTGCAGTTTGCGCGCTATGAACTGACCCCCAATAAACCCGTCAGTTTCTACTTCGATATTGGAATGGGGTTGCAATATGCCGATCAGCGAACGGTAGACCTTTCGGGGCGCTTAAGCTCAACTCCGATGCTAGGGATCGGCTTAGCTTTGAAGTCTTCGTCCGTAACCTACTATGTCGGTGCTCGCTTCTTTCACATTTCGAATGCAGGCTTTCAGGGGAACAACCAGGGTCAAAATCAGACGCTGATCACCTTCGGAGTGAAGTTCTAATGCCGACGCTGGCAGAAGTCCGTGCCCAGTTTCCCGCCCTTTCAGGAGAAACCGTTTACCTAGAAAATGCGGGCGGATCACAGGTACCGCTTTGCGTTGCGAATGCAATTCGCGATTATATGCTGACGTCATACGTGCAACTTGGAGCGCCATACGAGGTAGCCGAAAGGGCCACAGAAACCGTCGCGCGAGCTCACGATTTTGTCAATCTCTTCATGAATGGGGTTGGCATTGGCGAGGTCGCCCTCGGACCATCTTGCACTCAACTCGTTTCGATGCTTGCCGAATGCTACAGCCGCAACCTCCAGCCCGGCGATGAAATCATTATCTGCGAAACCGCTCATGAAGCTAACGCTGGCCCTTGGGAAAAACTTGCCCGGTTGGGCATCGTTATCAAGACCTGGAAGATTGACCCTTTGACCTATCAGTGCGAACTCGCGGAGCTTGAGGCGATGATGAGCGAACGCACAAAAATTGTCGCATTCCCCCACGTTTCGAATTTGCTTGGAGAGATAGTTGACGCGAAGGCCATTTGCCAGGTAGTCCGAGATAGCGGGGCGATTTCCGTGGTGGATGGCGTGGCTTACGCGCCGCATCGGGCGATGGATGTGCAAGATTTCGGGGCGGATTGGTACGTATATTCGACTTACAAGGTCTTCGGGCCCCACATGGCCGCCCTTTTCGGGCGCACTGAACGCTGGGCCGAACTTGAGGGGCCCAACCATTTCTTTTTGCCCGCCGATGTGTACAAATTTGAACTGGGTGGGCCTAACCACGAAGGTTGTGCCGGGCTCCTGGGGCTCGGTACCTATTTTGAATTTTTGTCGGGTTCCTTGAATCTAACCTGGACCGATATCAATCGGGCTTGGCAGTTACTGACTTCATTCGAACTTCCGTTGCAAGAGCGACTTCTGAGTTTACTCAACTCCAAACCGGGAGTGACGGTCGTCGGCCCCAGGACAAGCGGACGCGAAAGAGTCTGCACGATCTCGTTTCTGAGTTCAAAACTCAGACCCGATGAGATTTGCGAAGCCACTCGCACCGCCAATATCGGCATTCGTTATGGGCATATGTATGCCTATCGAATGTGTGTAGCTTGTGGGATTGATACCGAACTCGGGGTCACCCGGGTGAGCATGGCTCACTATAATTCGCCGGAAGAGATTGAGCGGCTAATCTCCGTTTTGGACCCGATCCTTTAGATCACGCCAAAGCACAAGCAGGGCGACCTGCGTAGCTCGGCGTCGAATATCTTCGCGAATGCCCCGAAACTGATGCTCCTCAACGAGGATTCGCTCGGGTCCAGCGAGGGCCACATAAACAAGGCCCACCGGCTTATCGCCTTTGTCGCTGGTCGGACCCGCGTTCCCCGTTATCCCGAGGCCATAAGTTGCCCCCGTTTTACTCGTGGCGGCAACGGCGAGATCGGCGGCGACATTGCGTGATACCGGATCGCTTGCATCTTCGATCCCGGCTAGAAGAGCCTTGGTTTCGAGGCAATAAGTCACGAGGCCACCCTTGAACACGTCGCTCGCGCCCGGAACCGAGGTGATTCGTTGGGCTAATCCGCCACCCGTCATGCTCTCGCCGGTCGCGAGCGTTTCGCCCCTCGTTCTCAGTTTGGAAAGCACCGCGGCTTCGAGTTCAGTTTCGCCTTCACCGTAAATCGCCTCGCCAACCCGGGCCCGTACGAGTGATTCAAATCCGATTAGCATTTCATCAGCCTTCGCTTGGGAATCGGCCGATGCCACGATGCGAAGCTTCACTTCGCCCAGCCCCGCATAGGGCGCGATTGTGGGGTTTGCCGATTGGATCAGATCGCCCAGCCGCTCCTCCAAGAGTCCTTCACCAACCCCGCAAGTGCGCAACACTTTGCTAGAAACTGCTCCCGCTGAGAAGCTCGACCGCAAGAACTCGCGCACCGGGCCAGTGGCCATGGGCTGAAACTCGCCTTTCGGTCCCGGCAACGCGATGATTGCTTTTTCGCCAAAATGGCAAATCAGCCCAGGAGCAGTGCCATTCGGGTTCTCGATGAAGCTTGAGCCAATCGGTTTCTGCGCCTGTTTGGCTTGCCTCTCGGACCAAACGAGGTTTCTTATCGCGAATATCTTGCGAAGTCTCTCTAGAGCCACGGCGTCGGTCTCTTGCTCAATGCCGACAACCTGCGCAATTGCTTCGCGAGTGCGATCGTCTTCGGTTGGCCCAAGGCCGCCAATCGTGAAAACCACGTCACTACGGCTTAGAGCAAGCTGAATGGCCAAACAAATCGAAGCTAGATCATCGCCAACGGTTTGGCGAAAGCGATGCGTGATCCCCAACTCCGGAAAAAAAGAGCCCAAAAACTGAGCGTTCGTATCGGCGATCATTCCCGCGAGGAGTTCTTCACCGATACTCACAATCTCGGCAGATTTCATTATTCTAGGGCCAGATCAAGAACTTCGCCGGCAAGTTTCACAAAGTGGATTTCAAGGTTGTTCCGAATTTCAATCGGCACTTCTTCCATATAATCCTTACGGCAATCCTCGGGCAAAATCAGAGTCAAAACGCCGGCTCGATGAGCGGCGAGCACCTTCTCTTTGATTCCGCCAACCGGCAAAACTTGCCCGGTAAGCGTGATTTCGCCCGTCATCGCGAGCCTTGATTTCACCGTTTTGCCAGTGAGGAGCGAAACCAAGGCCGTGAGCATTGTGATTCCGGCACTTGGGCCATCTTTTGAGACCGCCCCGGCGGGAATATGTACATGAATCTCCGAAGTCTCATAGAATTCGGGGTCAACCCCGAGCGATTCTGCGTTGGCCCGGATAAAACTTAGCGCCGCTGTAACGCTTTCTTTCATCACGTCACCTAGCTGTCCCGTAACGATCAAGCCCTTAACTTTTGATTGCATGCGGGCGGTCTCGACGAACAGAACTTCGCCGCCAACTGGAGTCCAGGCCAATCCAACGGCTAACCCCGGTTTCATCTCCCGATCGGCAACCTCATCGTGCTGATATCGGGGGGCGCCGAGGCACGTTTCAATGTATTTCTCGGTGACTGTAACCTTAGAGATTCGCCCATCGGCGAAGAGTCGGGTTACCTTTCGCGTTACGTTGGCAATCTCCCGTTCCAGGTTCCTTACCCCCGCCTCCCGAGTGTAAAAACGGATGAGTTTATGGATGGCCGCGTCTTTAAACTCAATCTGTCCGCGACGCAAGCCATGCTCCTCAATCTGCTTCGGAACGAGGTGGCGCCTGGCGATTTCAACCTTTTCTTCCTCGGTGTAGCCGCCGAGTTCGATAACCTCCATTCGGTCGCGCAAGGGGGGCGGAATCGTGTCCATGCGATTCGCGGTGGTGATAAAGAACACCTTGCCCAGATCGAAAGGTGAATCAATGTAATGATCGCGGAACGTGCCGTTTTGCTCCGGATCGAGAACCTCAAGCAAAGCCGAAGAAGGATCGCCGCGGAAGTCTTGACCGAGTTTGTCAATCTCATCCAAAACAAAGACGGGATTATTGGTTTCGCCCCTTCTAAGCCCTTGAATAATCTGCCCCGGAAGCGCGCCAATATACGTTCGGCGATGACCTCGTATCTCCGCTTCATCGCGCATTCCGCCCAAAGAAACTCGAACAAATTTTCGCCCGAGCGAGTTCGCAATCGAACGCCCAAGCGAAGTTTTTCCGACGCCGGGCGGACCCGTAAAGCACAGGATAGGCTGGCGAATCCGGCCCGTCTTCTTTACCTTTCTAACCGCAAGGAACTCAATAATCCGTTCCTTGACTTTCTCAAGTCCATAGTGGTCGGCATCAAGAATCCGCTTTACTTGGGCCAAATCAAGCACGTCTTCCGTGGCCTTATCCCAGGGCAAAGCGACCATCCAATCAATGTAAGTGCGGGTGACGGTGTACTCGGGCGAACCTGGGTTCATACGGCGCAGGCGATCGAACTCCCGAGTGACTTCGCGCAGGGCTTCCTCGCTCATGTTAACGGCATGGATTTTTTCGAAAAGCTCGTCCAACTCCTCGCCGCGATCATCGCTTTCGCCGAGTTCGCGCTGGATCGCTCGAAGCTGCTCCCGCAAATAGTATTCGCGTTGAGAGCGGCTTAACTCCGTGTTAACTTCGCTCTGAACCTTTGAAGTGAGTTCCAAAACCCTTACTTCTTTGCTCAAAAGATCCAGCAAAATGCGCAGGCGCTCGGTGACGTTCGAGCACTCCAAAACCTTCTGCTTATCTTCCACGCTCAGCGTCATATGAGCGGCGACGAGGTCGGCCATGACGTTGATTTCCGAAACCGCTTGAGTCAGAGACCGCAGCTCATCCGGCAGTTGGGGGGAAAGGCGAATCGCTTGATCAAACAGGGCCGCGACCGATCGCTTGAGGGCCTCAACTTCCTCCTCCTGCCCCGGCTCGGGCATGATATCTTCCAAGATTTCGATGCGAGCGCGCAGATAGGGCTGCTCCTGAATGCGCTCGACAATCTTGTACCGAGCGATCCCCTGAACGATAAGCCGAGTCGCATCGGGCATCTTCACCAGGGTTCGAATAATAACCGCGGCGCCGTACTCGTATACGTCATCAAACTCAGGCGATTCATCCTGCGGAGATTTCTGGGCGATGACACCTACAACCCGATTCTGGCCAACAATGCTCTCATCTATGAGTTGCACACCAGCATCGCGGGCAACGCTCAGCGGCGCGATGAGCATAGGATAAACCACGGAATCTCGCAACGGCAAAATGTTGATGATTTCCGGGATTTCAGGCTTCGGCTCATCATCCGGCATCAGCTCATCGGCAATCAAATCTAGGCTGGCGATCGCTTCGGCATCAAACTCTATCGGGGTCTTTTTCTTGGCTCTTGGCACGATTTTCTTTCTCAAACTTTGGGGATCAGCACGGTCAAAATGCCTTCGAACAAGGCCGCTTCAATCCGCTCAACATCAACGGCGACGCGAGGCAAAGCAATAACCCGCTCGAAGTCGCCGTAATATATTTCTAACTGATAAATACCGATTCGCTGGCTCCCTTCCGGGTCCGATTCGGGGCGATTTCCCCGAATCGTTATCGTGTGGGAATCAGCAAGATACCCAAGATGAACGTCTTCGATTCGGGTCCCCGCCAAATCCACTTTCAAAATCAGGAAGTTCGCGTCTTCAATAAGATCGGTTGCAGGCTGCCAGAATCGCCGCGCCGTAATGGTCATCCGGGTATGAACCATCTCAACGTTCAGCTTTTCCAGGTTGGCCGAGGCGGGCCAAAACAGGTCTTCAACATCTTTGCGGCGACGCATCGCTAGATTGTACTGGTTGAGCGCGCCCGAACGACCGGAAGGGGTTACTGGTTTTTGGCGATTGCCAAGTTCAGTCGGCTCCGGAAAGCGCAGCCTGGGCTGTATTCTGGCCGCCCGTTGGGCCTTCGGAGGCGGGATTCGGGGAACGGGTAGCTGTGTCGGGTAGCCGGAGACCCGTAATCCATCCAACCCACCCCTCTTCGGCTTTCCTGAAGTCCACAAGCCTTTCACCATGTCCGAATTTCCTTGAACCATCCCCCTGCGATCGCTCTTGCCCCCATAATCTAGAAAGCCCGTGCCATTCCCTGATCTTGTTGTTGAAAAGCTCAAAAAACTCCCCGCCAAGCCGGGGTGTTATCTCTATCACGGCGAGAAGGGGGAGGTGCTTTATGTTGGAAAGGCCCTCGTTCTAAGAAACCGAGTGCGGAGTTATTTTCATGCTTCGACTCGCCACAGCAACCGGATTGAGCGCTTGGTTCGCAAAGTTCGGGATATCGAGTGGATCGTGGTGGATAGCGAGATTGAGGCTCTTGTACTTGAATGCAATCTCATCAAGAAACACCGCCCGCCCTATAATGTTCGGCTGAGGGACGACAAGAGCTACCCTTACATCACGATCACTAAGGAGGCCTTTCCGCGCGTGATGTTCACCCGGAGGGCGCGCAAAGATGGGTCGAAGCATTTTGGGCCCTATGCGAGCGCGTATTCAGTGCGAGAGACCCTGCAGTTGCTGCATCGGGTTTTCCCCCTCATTCCATGCGGCAAGAGTTTCAGCGGGCGCGCCGAGCAACGACCGTGTCTTTACTATCACTTGGGACAGTGCCTGGCGCCTTGCGCGGGTTTGGCCAAGAAGACAGAATATGCCGAGGTTCTGAAAGACGTAGAGCGATTTTTGTCGGGAAAGGGGGACGATGTGCTCCTCAGTCTAAAAGCGCAGATGGAGAAGGCGGCCGAAGAACTTGAGTTTGAAAAGGCCGCCAAGATTCGTGACCAAATCAACTCGATTGACATCGTGCTCCAGCGCCAGAAGGTGATGACAACCGACTCACTGGATCAGGACGTAATTGCGGTTGTGAAAGATGAACGCGGGGCCGCGATTCAGATGCTTTACATTCGCAACGGAAAGCTCATCGGCTCTCAACAATTCATGCTCGACGGAGCCAAGGAGGCCCAACCAGGGGAGGCGGTCGGTGAGTTTGTCAAGCAATACTACGCGAACGCCCCCGACGTTCCGAGAGAAGTTCTGCTGCCGGTCGAGATTGTGGAGCGGCAAATCGTGGAGCAATGGCTTCGCCAAAAGAAAGGTTCCGCAGTCACGGTAGCCGTACCTCAAGGTGGAGAGAAGTTAAGGCTTTTGGAAATGGCCGCGACGAACGCCGAGGAAGCCCTTTCCACGTTTTCCCAAGAGATCGGAAAACGAGAGGAATGGGCAGAAAAGGCATTGCTTGAACTGCAAGAAGCACTGGATTTGCCCAATCTACCGATGAGAATCGAAGGGTATGACATTTCGAATATACAAGGCAAATCTCCGGTCGGCTCGATGGTGGTGACCGAAAACGGCGAGCCCATGAAGAGCGAATACCGCCGCTTCAAGATTCGCTACCACCCGGAGGATCCGAATGATTTCGCGATGATGCACGAAGTCATCACTCGCCGTTTGAAGGCTTATATTGAGGGGGATGCAAAGTTCCAAAAGCTTCCAGATTTGATCATGATTGACGGCGGCAAGGGCCAACTCTCGGCGGCGCTAAATGCCCGCGATAGACTAGGAATGACGGTGCCGATGGTCGGACTGGCGAAGAAGATGGAGATTCTGTACATCCAAGATTCGCCTCCCTCGCTTACCCAACACGACAGTCTGGAAAAAGGGGAAGGGGCTCATCGAGCCATCGAACTCCCCCTCCAATCCCCTGGTTTGATTCTGCTTAGGAGGCTACGCGACGAAGCTCACCGATTTGCCCTGACCTACCACCGCAAGCTTCGTGACAAGAGGTTCGGCGGCTCAACTCTCGAAGAAGTCCCCGGGGTCGGCCCCCGCCGCAAGCGGTTGCTTTTGCGAACATTTGGCTCGGTGGAAGGAATTCGGAGGGCAACTGTAGAAGAAATCGCCGCAGTTCCGACGATGACGAGACGATTGGCCGAAACGGTAGCGGAGCACTTGAAGCCAGAGGATCTGGGCTGAGCTAAAGCTCACCGCTCAAGCTTCGATTCTAGATCACGGATTTTCTTCTCTACCCTCCTCAGATAAAGAAACAGGCCGAACCACACGAGGAGGGGTGGTATTGCCATGATTGCGTTGGTTGTATTCATTTTTGTAACGTAACTCCAAAAGCCCGGCGCGAACGGCGAGGCGGTAAAGCCAAAGACAGATGATGAGGAGGCAGGCGAAGACGGAAAGGACGATGCTCCAGTAGATACCGCTGAACTCACCACCAGAAATTGTAGTTGAAGGATGCAGTGACTTCTGCATTACGGCGGGAAGGCGGGGGAAAACGAAAACGAGGAACAGCATTGGCAATATGCTGAAGGCGCTGTATGCTCCCGCAACTTTGGCCCTTTGATCGTCATCTGAAATTGCCGCTCGGAGGGCAAAATAGGCTCCATAAATGAGAAGCACAAAGAGAAACGAGGTTTGGCGGGGATCCCAACTCCACCAAGCGAGCCACTGCACCCTTGAAAAGAGCATCCCCGTCGCCATAGTGAGTAGGGCCAAGACCATCGCCATTTCGTTTGCGGCAACCGCACGCGTGTCGGCATCTAGGCCGCCATTGAGGGCTTTGATGCCTAACACCGCGCCCATGATAAAGAACACGGTTGCGGCGAACGCGCAGGGGAGGTGAAAAAAAATAATGCGAGCGAGTTCGGGTTCGCTGAACTGAGCTGCGGGAGGAGCTAAGAACGAGCCCACCGTGGCCGCCGCCATTGCCAAAGCAAGAATCCACCTCATGAGCGTTTCCCTTGCCAAACCATGGCAAAGAGATTTGGAGCGAGCGAGAAAACGAGGAACGCATAAAACCAAACGCCCAGCGCCGATGTCCATCCGCCCAGCGCCTCTCCGACGCCTAATGCTACGCGAAACGAGGAAATGCCCATCATGATTAAGGGGATCATCAGCGGGAGGCATACGACTCCTACTAACATGGTTCGGTTTGATCCTTGGGCTACCAACGCTGCCCCAAAGGTTACCGTGCCCGCGAGCCCGAGTGCCCCCCCGACAAGGCTAACAATGAGCAAAAAAGGCATCTTGATCGTTAATCCCATCATCACGGAAAAGAGAAGGACAAGGATTACGGCGGTGATTAGGATCTGAAGGCAGTTGAACAGGGCTTTTCCCCAGAAAATGGCGTGCGGCCTGGCCGCGAGCCTCAGCAAATCGGCAGTTCCCGCTTCTTCTTCGGCGAGGAAGGTTCGTGGCAAGGCGGCGACGGCGGCAAATATCAACGCAACCCAAAACAACCCGGCGGCGAGGGTGCCATCAAGTGTTGATCCAAATGCGCCGTAGGCGAGGCTGATCACGATGAGGACGCTTGAAAGAAGCGACGTGAGGAATCCCGCGCGTGAGCGTTGCTCGGTCTTAATTTCTTTTTCAAAGACGGCGGAGATCTCAGTTGCCCATGCAGATTTCATGTGTCCCCCATCTTTTTTCGAGCGGATCATTGGTGGCCACGACGAGCGCCCCGGTTTTCCTTTGGTTGAGGCAGATTTGGTCCAGAAGGTCGCGCCCCCCTTCGTCTAGGCTTGCGCCGGGCTCGTCCAAAATCAGCACCTTGGGATCGCTTTGAAGCGCGAGCGCGAGTTTGAGTCGCGCCTTCATTCCGGTAGACATCTGACCGGCTGGTACATCTGCTGCTTCGCTTAAGCCGACGGTTTCTAATTTTTTTTCGACGTCCGGTTCGCACCCTTTCATTTTCCCGAAGAGCTCAAGGTGTTCACGAGCGGTGAGATTACCGTAGGGTTGGAGCTCGATCGCGGCGTAACCCATGGTCTCGTATCCAGAGACGGCCCCCTCGGAGGGCAAAATCAAGCCGGCCAGGCAACGCACAAGCGTGGACTTTCCCGAGCCGTTGTTGCCAGAAATGACCAGGCATTGGCCCACCTCAAGCTCAAAGGAAACGCCCCGAAATATCCACCGATCCCCATAGCGTTTCCCCAGAGCCTGCGCCGCGAGCATCTATAAAGTATGGCTTACCCTTCCACGAAGATCACGATCACCTCGCCGGGACCGTGAACGCCCTTCACCAAGACGCCCTCAATATCCGCCGTTCGGCTCGGACCGGTGATCAGAACGGACGTTCGTTCGCCCAGTTTAGCGATGCCTTCGGCGAGCGTTTCGACGATTTGGCTCTGCCTTACGATGGCGATGTGAATGGGTGGGCATAGGCTGGCTTTTCTTAGCTTGCCCTCTCCGGTCGATAAGATGAGAGTGCCGGTTTCTTGGATATATGCGTCCGCACATGTGATTCCGGCGTCGGCGCCCCATACATCCGCTAGCTTAAACCCAGCTTTCGTTACGGCTTCTGATAGATTGTCGTCGCAGACTACGGTGAGCGTTGGGGAAAGTTGCTTAAGGGCATCAGCAACCGTTTTACTCGTCTCCGTGACTACTAAGCTGGCCTGCGACTCCAAGTCACCCGGAACCCCTCCCCAGTTCGCTCCGCTCACAGCCCTCCCCTTCCAGGAGAGGGCATCTTTCGAATTGGTCGTAGAATCTTTTGGCACTTGTACCTTAGCTTGCGACTCCAAATCACTCGGACACTTGTCCCCCGAAGGGGTGGGAGGGTTTGACCTCCGCCACTTCCTAAAATCCTCCTGCTGCTCCGGGGCTTTATGGAATTCCGTCCAATCCGTCGCGGCCATCGCTATCGCGGCGAGGCGGCGCGTGGATTGCCACATTCGGGGGTTGGTGGCGCTTTTTTTGAATCCGGTATCGCTGAGGGTGGCTGATGTTGGGTTGTTAGAGCGATGGAGGACAAGCAAATCGGCGATTGGAATTTTGACGGGGCAGACCTCATGACATGCGCCACAAAGCGTGGAGGCGTGAGGCAGATCGGCGAAAGCGGGGTCGAGGAGGGGGGCGAGGACGGCTCCGATGGGTCCGGGATAAACGTGGCGATAACCGTGGCCGGACACTTGGCGATACACCGGGCAGACGTTTAGACACGCTCCGCAACGAATGCACTTCAGGACTTCCTTGAACTTCGATTCGAGGATTTTTCTTCGTCCGCAATCGAGTAAAACGAGATGAACGTGGCTAGGCCCGTCGGGCTCATCCGCTTTGCGCGGGCTGGTAATGAAGTGGGTGTAAACCGTTAGGTTTTGCCCAGTGGCCGAGCCCGCCAGGAGGGGCAGGAAAACTGCTAAATCCGTTTCCGAGGGCAAGAGTTTTTCAATGCCCATGACGGCTATGTGGATGTCAGGGGCGGTAGTGGACAGGCGATTATTGCCTTCGTTTTCAACAATAACAAGCCGGCCGGTTTCGGCAACGGCGAAATTCACTCCTGAAATCCCGATGGCAGCGTTTTTGAACTTCTCTCGCAAATGCTTTCGGGCTTGCATCGCCAGTTCCGCCGGGTCTTCAGTGTAGGGCCCGATTCCCGCCTTCAGAAAACTGCGGGCGACGTCCTGGCGGGTTCGATGAATGATGGGGGTGACGATGTGGCTAGGGGTATCTCCATCAAGCTGCACCACGAATTCGCCGAGATCGGTCTCTACGACCTCGTGTCCAGCTTCAATGAGGGCTGCATTGAGGTGGATCTCCTCGGTCGCCATGCTCTTGCCTTTGACGATGGGGCCATTCGCATTTTGGCAGAGCTTCAAGATGATTTCGCGAGCATTCTCCGGGGTTGCGGCGTGGTGGATTTGGATTCCGTTTTGGGTTGCCTTGGCTTCGAATTGGGTGAGAAGCTCGTCAAAATTTTCGATGACGTAATCTTTGATTTCGGAGGCCTGGTTTCTTGCGCTTGCGGGGTTCTTGAATGAGTTTTTCAAGGCGTCTAAACGCGCGCTTGTTTTGATTGTTGAGGCCTGGCGGACGGCGGAGGTGACGCCGGTGCGAAGGTCGCGGGCGAAGGATTCGACGCGGTTCATGGGCTCCCCTTTGGGTCTGCGAGTCCCGGCGATTCCAAGGCAGTCACGGGGGGAAGAGCCCCCCGTCCCTCGTGGGCCAGCCTATTCATTTCAACGACTCCGCGAGGATTTCGGCGATGTGGCAGAGTTGGGGCACCCCTTCGCCAAAGCGTGCCAACCCCTGCAAGTGCATCAAACACCCCAAGTCCGTGCTGACCGTACGCACCGTGCCCAACGTCCGCAGTTTCTCTTTCCCAATCTCCGAACTAATAAACGGATGCTTCGTGGAGAACGAACCACCAAAACCGCAGCATTGTTCCTGATTTTCGAACGACACGACGTCAACCCCCGGGACCAGAGAGAGCAGCCGTGAGGGCTGCACAGCCACGCCGATAGCTCGCCCGTGGCATCCGACGTGAACCTGTACTTCTTGGGGCTTCAATCGTCCCGGCCACGATTCGATTTGAAGCACGTCTACCAAAAACTGCGAAAGCTCATAACACACCGGAAACTCGGCCCGGTGAGGAAAGAGTTGGCGATATCCGTGATTGATCATCGCCGCGCAGCTTGTGCTTGGCGTTACGATTGGAACTGAAGGATCAAAAACGGACAGACAATGGGCCGCAATCTCGCGCGAAGCCGCCCAATCGCCGCTGTTGAACGGGGGCTGACCACAACATGTCTGATTCTCCGGGAACTCCACCCGACATCCCACCGCCTCCAAAACCCGAACCGTAGCAATGCCGACCGATCCATAGAGCGAGTCGCCGAGGCAGGTGAGCATGAGCCGAACGGTCACTTGCTTAGCATACCGGGCGTCGAAGGGTGAGGCTATTTCGTATACAGTTTGTGCGTGGATTAATCATCGTTGCATTGGTCGGTTTAGCCGGCCTTTCTTTTGCTGACCGCATCATCCTCGCTCCAAGCGCACTCAAAGTTCGAAACCGGCACGTTCGCTTTGAATATGACGTTGAGTTGAACCGAAATCGAAATGCCCGGGGCTATCTGGCGGTTGGCATGACCAGAGAAATCGAGGCTGAACTCATCCTGGATCGAGTGGAATCGAAGCCCGATTTGGCTTCGCTGAACCTGAGCTACCAGTATCTCCCGTGCATCGTGGATGCGGCTCCAGGAATCTCGATTGGAGTGCAAGATTTGATGGATCGCACCATCGAAAGGCGTATGGCTTACGTTGCATTCACTTATCGTTTCGGAATGGATGGCCCGCATAACTCGTTCACCCCCTTGGAATTGTCGCTGGGTTTTGGGGTGGGCAGGAGGAATGGCGTTTTTGTGGGGGTTATGGTTCCATTCACCTGGCAGTTCCGCCTTCTCGCCGATCATAACATCCGCGGCGTCTCGGCCGGATTAGAGTATTTCCCCCTCCACAACGCAAGCCTACGCTGGATTTTCCGGGAGGGGCAGAGTCAGATTGGTATGCGTTGGACGTCGCGATGGTAGGCTGCTCTTGCGAACAAGCCTCCCATATCAAGGAGCGTTAAACGATCCTACTGCGCTGATTGAGCGGCTATCATCAGCATTTGCAAGCGCCAGCACCACGTAGTAATACTTCCGACCGCTCACTAAGCCTGGGCCGGTGTAGACCAAGCTCGTCCCCGTTGTCGTGGCGGCGGCAGTTGAACCAGCGTCGAAAGGCCACAGAGCGGAGACGCCCAGGTCGGGGTAGTTACTAAACAAGAATACGGTGTACTTCTCAGCGTCACGGCAACTGTTCCAGTTGAATCTCAACGGGCCCGTGTTAATGTTGCGAAGGGTCATGTCGCCGATTGGACGCACGCCGTAGCGGTTGCTAAAATCGCTCTCGGAGTTGTTGAAATCGGGATAGTTCGTGTTGAGGGCCGTAACCTCATAGTAGTAGTTCGTGTTTTCGTTGAGAATACGATCAGAATCGGCGAAGAAGTTCGCGAGCGGATCAGCGAAAAATTCGATTCCTGTAGTGTTTCCCGTTTGACTGGTGCCACGATAGATTCCAAAACCGAGAAGATTATCATTCCGGTAGGTATCCCAAAACAGGTCTACCTCGATTGGGTTGTTACCGGCGGAGTTCTTTGGTCTTTTGCCTTTGCCTTGGTGGCGTTCCCCACGTTTGGTATCAAGGAGTTTTCGGATGGAATCTTTAACTCCGTTTGCCCTCAGCGGCATGTTCGAACTGGTATTGACTCTAGGCGCCGTCCAAACGACCGCCGAAAGATTATTGGGGGCGGGCAGAGTTGGGCTCCCCGCATCATCTAGAACAAAATTATGAGTTATGCGTTGCCCCGCGCTGAAATTGAGAGCGGATGTATCGGAGATGTAAGTTCGACCCGAAGCTTGAACATCATATGTCGAGCCAGGAAAAAGGCCGCCCATACTGTATCGTCCGCTTTGATCTGTGAGGGTAAATGAACTTCCCAAGTAGCCCGCATTGGCATGAACCCTTGCCTTTTCTAGCGGGGCACCGAACCGATCAGTAACCAGTCCCTCCATGGTAGCGGCTTGGTTTTGGCGGCCGATTACGATGATAAGGCTCTTGGTGCGCTCGTTCGCAAACGTCTCCACGTGGTTTTCGCCCACATAGTTCACGCCACCAATGGTCAGTTGGGCGTTGAGACGCACGATGCCTTCGTCAACGCTCTCGAGCACAAAGGCACCGGAGCTGTTTGTGAAGGTTGTTTTGGCAGTGGTAAACACGCGGGCATTACGGACAATCTCGCCGTTTGTGTCAAGCACGACACCCGCGACTGTCGCGAGCCCACCGGTTCCGCCTGCTCCTCCGCAACCGAAAATTACGCCAATCGCGACTAAGGCACCCAAGGATTTTACTGAGAGTTTCATGTTAATTCGTTCCGAATTCGTTTGACGGGCGCCAGATGTAAACGGTTCAGAAATTAAGCTTTTATGCGTCATTTTTGAAGGTGGCCACGCGCCGCTTCTCCTTGGTCCCCCGAGACTTACGCTGCTCTTAACTGACCAACGAATTCAACATCCGCTTTGGCCGCAACCTCATTAAACGCCATCACGTTTAAGTTCGGAATATAGCGCTCCAGGAGGCGGCGGAGAGGTAACCGCAAAGGATTTCCGCAAAGCACGACCGGCTGATAGCCGAGGCCTTGAGCGTCCTCAACATGCTTCATGATGTTCGCGAGGAAATTCTTTTGCTCAATCGGATCCAAAGCGAGAACCATTCCCATGCTGGTTCCGTTGAGACTATCGGTGAGTTTTCGCTCCAAAACGGGGTCAATTGTGATGCAGTGGAGTTTGTTTTCGTGATCCACATATTGCCGCGTGATCGTTCGGCCGATACTTGATCTCACCAACTCGCCGAGCTGATCGGGGTCTTTGACGCGCTGACCAAAATCGGCCATGGTTTCCAGAATTGTCACCATATCGCGAATTGGAACCCGCTCTCTTAACAGGTGTTGCAATACCTTCTGAACATCGCCAATCTGAAGCACGTTTGGAATGAGCTCAGTAACGGCTGCTTCATTAATCTGCTTAGCGTTTTCAACCAAGGTTTGCACGTCTTGGCGGCTGAGCAGCTCGGCGGCGCATGATTTGATGGTTTCGCTTAAGTGGGTAGTGATAACGGCGGTCGGCTCGATTACGGTGTAACCAGCCCGCTCGGCAAGCTCGCGCATTTCCGGCTCGATCCAAAGCGCATCAAGGCCAAAAACGGGATCAATAGTTGGGTGTCCTGGGATTGCGCCAAGAATCGCGCCGCCAGAAATCGCAAGTAGGCGGTTGACCTGTAGCTCCGCTTTGGCAACCTCTTCACCGCGAACTTTGATGACATATTCGTTGTTGCCCAGGTGAATGCTGTCTCGCACCCTGACCGTGGGCATTACAAAGCCGATATCCAGCGCGATTTGGCGTCGGGTTGCCGTGATGCGCTCCGAGAGGTCGCCGCCGGATTTGGGATCGGCAAGGCGGGTTAGGCCGTAACCAATTTCGATTTCCAGAGCGTCCATATTGAGGAGGGGCAACACCGCTTCTGGCCCGGTTGGCATGGCCATACGGGGCTTTTCTTCCTTCTTGACGGGGTCGAGGTTGATCGCCGTGACCACCTTGGGATTCTTGCTCAGGAAACTGTAGCAGCCATACAGGGCGGCTGCCGCTCCGAGAAATATCGTGGCGGGGAAGCCGGGGACGAACGCGAGGAGAGCAAGAGCGCCCGCGGCGTAGCCTAAGACTTTGTGTTGATTGAGAAGCTGTCGCATGACTTCGCCACCCATGCTGCGATCTTGCCCGGCGCGCGTGACCATTAGGCCACTCGCGGTTGAAATCAAGAGGGCAGGTAGTTGCGCAACGAGCCCCTCACCTACAGAGAGAAGCGAATAGGTTTTCAAGATGCTCATGGCATCCGCTTCACCCCGCATGAATCCAGCGATAAACCCGCCGATGATGTTGACAACAATGATTAAGATCGCGGCGATAGCGTCGCCCTTTACAAATTTTGATGCGCCATCCATTGCACCGTAGAAATCGGCTTCTTGCTTGACGGCTTTCCTTCTGACCTTCGCCTCGTCGTCATCAATCATTCCAGCCGCAAGGTCAGCATCTATCGCCATTTGCTTACCGGGCATGGCATCCAAAGTGAATCGAGCTACGACTTCAGAAACTCGCCCAGCACCATTTGTGATAACCACGAATTGTACAATTACAAGGATTAAAAATGATACAAATCCGACAACAAAGTCGCCGCCCATGACGAAGTTGCCAAAGGCCTCGATAACGTGCCCACCTTGTCCGCTTCCCAAGATCAGTTTGGTTGCGGCCACGCTCAGGGCGAGTCGAAAGAGCGTTGAAATTAGCAGAAGGGAAGGAAAAACGTTGAATTCGACGGGGTCCTTAACGTTGACTGCAGTTAAGAGGATTACGATTGAAGAACCGATCGCAACGACCAAACCCGCATCCAGCAGGAACTGAGGCAGCGGAATGATGAGCATCGCCACGATGGCGAGGATTGCTACGCCAAGGAGGAGGTCAGTGTGCTTCAGAATTCTTTGAAAGGTTTGCATCGCGATTGCAAGCGCTTTTATGGCTCATTGGAATCATCGGCAAATTTGCCGGGAACTGGAGGAGGCGAGTTTGGAGGGGGATCAGGTAGATCAGTGAGCGCGCCTGCGCGTGCGTGTACAGACAACGCCGAACGCCACTACAATGCAGGTTACAGTTGCCGATAAAAGCGGCATCCACATATCGTGACCGAACTCAAATTGAGAGAAACCCTCCTGATCAGGAGTCCTTTTCACTTACTCTTCCGTTGGCTTTTCCGACATTTCCCAAACTCGCAAGATACGATCCAGGCCACCGGCAGCTAAGTATTTGCCATCGGCGCTGAACTCAACCGTCAACAACGGTGAAGCCGAGGCATCAATATGAAGCTGACCAATCCCCTTATCTGCGTTCCAAAGCTTGACCGCGCCGTCGCGACCGCAACTGGCGAAGAGCCAACCGTTGGGATGGAAGGATAGGGCTTCGATCGGTTTGGTATGGCCAAACATCATCTTTTCCAGGTTGCCGGTTGCCATGCTGAAGACTCGGATTGAGAGATCAACCGCAGCGGCGGCGAGGAAGCGACCATCTGGGCTAAAGCAAAGCGCCGTTACGGCGGAACGGATCGCCTTGAAGGTGAAAATCAGATCGCCGTTCGACGAATTCCAAAGCTTGACGGTGTTGTCACCGCTTCCGGTGGCAACGACCTTACCATCAAAAGACCACGCAACCGCAGTTACAGACTGGTCGTGCTCTTCCCTTTCAACCCTAAGGTCGCCGTTATCGGTGCGATGAATTCCAAACGTGTTGTGGATTGACCCCGTCGCGATGGAATCGCCATCGGGAGAAATTGCGACGCACGCAACCCATTCTTGATCGCCCGCGCGATGAGCACCAGTTCGACCGTTTCGGATATCCCAAATTGAAACCATGCTTTCGACGGCACCCGTGGCTACAAGGCGATCGTTCGGCACCGCTCGGATATTGGAAACAACGCCGGATTCGACTTTTACGCGCCGAACCGGGTCTTTTAGCTCTTCATCCCACCAGAGGATTTCGTTATCGAAGGAGGAAGACACCATTTGGTTGGTATCGGGGGCAAAAGCGATGGAATAAACCGGAGTCTTGTGTCCTTTCAACCTTCGAATCAACTTAACTTGAAGGGGGCTCTTGGGTTGCGTCGAGGGAGCGCGCTCACCAAACCCTCCCGTAAGCATGGCGTCGTATTCGCGTCGCCGCTCATCATCAATGAGAGTAGCAAAGGCGTCGTTGATCCGTGCCATCATGTCGTGACTTCGAGGATCCGGGTTAACGTCAGGATGAAAACGGCGAGCGAGCTTTCGGTAGGCCTGGCGAAGGCCTTCCTGATCGGCTTCGCGCTGCACACCAAGGATGTCATAAAGGGTTGGCAACTTGATATAGATTATGAAGTTTCGAGGGCCCAAAAAGCGAGCTTTTTGAAAAGGAATTTCAGAGTTTTAGAGGAAATTTCGAAAGTTGTCGGGATGGACACAAAACAGCCCATTTCGACCAGGGTCGAAATGGGCTTAAATCGTCAACTTCCAGTTTTACTTTTCGCGAACGGTTGTCGAGTCCATGTCAAAAGAGCCAACGCCAGCAAGTTCACAGTTCTTAACGCTGTTTATGGCCTTAACCGGTTCGGAGTCGTCCACCGAAATCCAGAAAGTTCCGCTTGCGGTGCACTTATTGTCCGCGCTAGTCTCTTTGTACGTGTAGCTAATCTTTCGGCATTTCATCCCGTTGACTTCCTCATCGCCTTCATATTTGTAGGTGGATTCAGATGGAACGCTTCCAGGATTGTGAAGTTTGCTTGTTCGTGTCCAGGATTCGCCGACGGCGATATCCTTGGAAGGATAGAGAAATGCCACGGCGTCTTGCATTCGGCTTAGATCGAACGGTGCTTCGGGTTCGCTCTTCGTGCTGAGCACTTCGCCAAAGAGGGTACAGACTTGCGTGGCCGAGCCGTCAGGTGAATCTTGCTCTGCTCCGCCCATGACCATTTTGCCTGCGGTTTGGGTGGTCTGCACCGTCACCTTGTTGCCATCAATCTTTGCTGCAGTGGAAGACATCTTGGCGCTCATTGACGCCTCGCCCAAGGGTCCGAGGTTCATATTGGCCTTCATCGAATACTTGTAAGTGGTTCCAACTTTGGGCACCCACTTTATTGATACAGCTTGAAAAGTTGAGGCACCGATGGCGGCTACGGCGACGAGGCCCAAAATTGATATTGTTCGAATTTTCATAAAATCTCCTTACGCACGCGATTATGAATGACGCGTGAATCATTAAACGAATTATAGGAGATATTGGGTTGCAGTTTCTGGGGCGGATGGCCTATGGGTTCGGAACGGTCGCTCGTTTGAGTAGGCGACCGCCCAGCTTTGACGTCTTTTTGGTGTCATCTAGAGTTAAATTTCCGTTCACAAAAACAAATCTCATGCCCACGCTAAGAGTCTTTGGATTGGAAGCGGTGGCGCGGTCGCTGACTATTTTGGGATCAAAAATGACGATGTCCGCCGCGTAACCCTTCTTGATCAAGCCCCGGTTCCCGAGTTTGAAGACGCGGCAAGGCAGACTAGTCATCTTTCGGATCGCCTCGGGCAATGTGAGAGCTTTTAGCTCTCGGACATAGCGTCCCAAAACTCTTGGAAACGAGCCCGCGCCCCGGGGGTGCGAGCCTCCAATTGAACCATCACTGCTGAACATGGTTCGCGGCGATTGCATGAACTGGATAAGATCGGACTCGGACATGGCTGTCACGGCAACGCTCTCGTCGCCGGAGCCGCCTTCCCCCTTTGTCTTTGCTAAAATCTCTTGAATGATCTCAATCTCATCGCGCTTGCTGTAAGCCGAAATCTCAGAAATGGTTTTGCCCACCCACGTTGGCTCGTGAGTATAGGCGGTGAGCCGAACGTTCTTGGCTCCGCCCACATCGCTTAGGGCTTTCACCCAAATCTCACGTTTCACCCAATCTCGGCTGGGGGTGAGGGCCGACATAGAGGATTGCCAGAAAAGATAGGGGTAGACGTCGGCAGTGGTTGCTTTGGGCATTTGGCCCAAAAATGAACTGGCTTGCCCCCAAACTCCGGCGGTGCAAAGCTTAATGTGAGAAACTTGGGTGGGCAGATTCGCCTCCTTACCGATCCGCAGAAGTTCCTCTAGCGCGCGACCAAAGTTGTCGCCCTCATCTCGCATGTGGCTGATGTATATGCCGTCAAACTTGCTCGCAACCTTTGAAAGGGCGATGAGCTCTTCAGTTTCAGAGTAATAACCTGGGTCGTATTCGAGCCCGGTTGAGAGGCCTAGCGCGCCTGATTTCATATCGGCCTCAACGAGCCTTCGCATCCGCTCAATTTCGTTGGGGGTTGCTGCTCGCTTATAATCGTTTCCCATAATTTTGCTCCGAATTCCGCCGTGGCCGGAGAAAAATGCTAGGTTGATGGCGGCTTTTAGTGATGGATAGTCGGCGAGCGGATTTTTCCAACCCCCATCTTGGCCAACGATCGCGGTGGTTATTCCTTGCGTGATCTGGCTAAGGGCACCGGGTTCCTTGGCCAGTCCGCCATCGGCATGAGAGTGGGCATCAACGAAACCGGGCGAAACCACAAGGCCACGCGCGGCGATCGTAGTTTCCCCCGCTCTCGGTTTTAGTCGACCGATGGCCACAATGCGATCACCCTGAATTCGGACATCGGCCCGATAGGGTTTGGTGCCCGAACCGTCTACAACGGTTCCACCCATGATCAGGAAGCTTGGAACGAGGGCGGCAAGTGCGAAAATCATCCCTTATGCTAGCTCATGACAAAAAAAGCCGGTTGGATTTCTCCAACCGGCTTCCAGCTACTGCTCCATCACGGAGCAGTAAGTAGAGTCAAGCGATCAATGTTCGCACTCCACGTTGGAGGGAGGGTCGGCGTCACCTGATAGTAGATAACGCGCGTTCGGATATTCAATCCCACGTCAATAAATCGAGCGGGGGCGGGAACGCTTAGAGTGAGCGTTGTGTCCGCAGTTGAGATTACGGTCTTATCAATGGACTCCCACGAGTTCGTTACGAAGTTGAACAACTGAACGGTTTGGCCCATGGGTCCCGCCGTGCACGCTGATTCGATCACGATGTCAAGGCGGCCCGTAAGTTTGTTAGTCGTGGTTGCGCTGAAATGAATGTCATCCAGCAAACGACCTCCGCTCGGGGCTGCCGTTACCTTGTAATATGCGTCGTCGCTCGTATGAAGGTCAGACAATCCGCCCGAGACCAAGGCTCCCGTTACGAGGTTGATGCTACTCTGCCGAAAAGCATGGTTATTGTAAACGCGAAGAACTGCGGCCTGGGCATTGATTCGTCCCCAACCCCAGTAGCTGTCATTGCCGACTCCCCCTGGAGCAGCAGTCAGGTCCAGGCAGGTTTGATAGAGCGTGTCTTCAATCTGCTGAGCGGTCATTAACGGATTCGCGCCGGTCAGTAGGTTAGCTAAGCCAGCTGCAAGTGGGCAGGCCATGCTCGTGCCGCTAAGCGTAGCGTAAGCCGTTGCGGAGCCAAAGTAAGTCGAATAAATGTTCTCGCCGGGAGCAAAAACATCTACGCCTAGGCCGAAATTCGAAAAGCTCGATTTTCCGTCGCTTGGGCTGGATGAGCCAACAATTGTAACGTCAAGATGATCCGTAGCTACAGTAACGTTGCTGTTTCCAGCCGCCCAGCAGGAAAGGGCGTTTCGAGTAACTTTACAATAGTTGCCCGTCGTTTGAACTGAAGCGGTCGTGACGCCGCTGTAGCTAGTGCTGATTACTCGGGCGCCATTATCGGCTGCCCATCGTATACCGGCGTTGAGAGCCGCGATCGAACTACTCCCGCCGGAAGAGTTCGAAACTCGAACGGGCATGATGCGCGCGTTCCAGTTGATTCCGCAAATGTTACTACTAGAGGCAGGCAGGTTATTGGCTCGAGCCGCCGCAATGCCCGCACAGTGGGATCCGTGACCGTTAACATCTTCGACAAGACCGCCCGATGTCTGGGGAATGGCTGTACCCGTTGCGGAGTTCGCACCGGAAACCAGTTGAGAGGCCAGGTCTTGATGATCGGTTCGAATTCCCGTATCTGTTATGGCGATGATGGTAGAGCTTCCCGTATAGTAGTTCCAAGCTGCGGGAGCATTGATTTTGGGTAGGGCCCATTGACTTGGGTATGAGAAGTCGGTAGGAATTGCGAGCGGATAAACCGTCCAATTGGGCTCAACATACTGATAGTTTCCGGTCGCCATCAGTTGCTCACTGAACGTGTTCTCGTTCATTCCCCAAGGGATGTCAATCAAAAATTCATCAGTGGCACCGTAATATTGAAGCGCGTAACGCTTCAGCACAGCTGCCCCGGAATCGTGTCGGCGAGTGGCCTCTTTGAACGAGATTCCTTGTTCGAGCAGATCGGCAATTTGAGCCGGGCGAGCTGTCATTCGGCCTGAGAACTCCATGTAGCCAGGTTGATTTGTAAATTTCACCGGAGCTGTGCTCTGGGCGACTACCGTCGCCGAAAGGCAAGCCATTGAAATAAAAAGATATTTGCGCATTTTTTCTCCTTTAATCCATCAGGTGCTCCCCGCAGCACCATCCTAATGAAGACTACCCTCAGCGCCAATACAGTTCGAATGGAATTGACAGGTTTTCCACAAAATCCTAGCAATTGTACATCGGGCTAAAATGAGGACATGGGAACCGTTGCCGCTTCTATAGCAATATTTTTGATCGCACTTGCGGCCGCGCTCGCTTTCCTCTTCTTCGCTCTGAAGTGGGTTAGCAAGAATGAAGATCAAACGCGGGTGGCCCTATCCAAAGTTGGCTTGCAACCCCTCGATCCAATCGTGCCTATTGATCCCTCTACCACCGCGCATCCCGTCGCACCGCCGCTCACGCCCTCTGCCACGGCTCCGATTGTTCAAGCCCAATCCATCCCCTTACCCAGCCCTTCGGTCGTATTCTCGCCGGCACTATTGAGCCTAACGGGGCAGCGCTTTGATCTGCCGGAAGGAGTCAGCACCGTCAGTCGGGATTCAGGCGAAATCTGCTTAATTGGAGAGCAGACGGTTTCGAGGCAGCATGCCCAACTGATTCGGCAAGGATCTACCGTGACGGTTCGTGATTTGGCCAGCACGAATGGCACTTTTGTAAACGGAGTTCGGATTCAAGCCGATTCCGGGCTGTCTGACGGCGACACCGTTCAATTTGGGGCCGTTATGCTTCGCGTTCAGATGTAGCCGGATTGTCGCGCTGGCTTTGGGGCCGGGTTTTTACGGGAGTTCTCCTTGAAAAATGCTCTGAAATCTCGCATAGCTACGGGGATGAAACCGGGCTGATGATCTGATAATCCATGCATAACACCGAAAAGTGGTCCTATTCTGGGCTTAAGAAATCATGATTGCAGCAAAATCCAATAACCGAAGACGAATTGGCGGGGGAAGCACCTTGCTGGAAGTCATTTTCTCGATCGCACTCTTATCAGCGGGTGCGCTCATTTTCTCAGCGCTGGTTCCTCAGGCTGTAAAGAGCGAGCGGATGATGAGCAATTATCAGCAAGCCACCAGCATTCTGCAGCACAAGGTGGACCAACTAAGGGGCGTGGGTTGGGGTCGCTTAACCTATTCGGAACTGACGGCGGCAGACATCGTTGATTCCAATCCAACTACCTCGCCTTATAGTTTTGCAACGGTTGATAACTTAACCGGCTATTACAAGGCTGCAACGGGCACCATCTCGGTTTCAGATTTTAACACTAGCATTAAGCAGGTTACGGTGACGTTAACTTGGACTGGAAGCAAGGCTCGGCAGGGTAACGGGTCGCTGACGATTACCACGCTCATCGCGAGAGGCTAACTAGATTATGAAAAGACGCGGAATGTCACTGGTCGAACTCTTGATGGTAACGCTTCTCATGGGAGCGGTTTTCACAGGAATGATGAACTTGATTGTTGGGCTTGGTCGAAGCTACGATCGAACAAATACTCAACTCTTGGCCGATCAAGGGGCAGCCCGAGGAATTCAATCCATCGCCCAAGACTTGCAAGAAGCAAAGGTGGTTACCGTGCTCTCACCAACCTGGATTCGGATCTACTTTCCGATCGTGACGACCGATGGATCGTACAACCGGAAAATCACCGACACAGTCAATTTTGTCGAGTTTTTTCGGGGAAACAAGAATGGCACGAGAAATGACGCTGGAAGCTGTTTGGTGCGTGCCCCCGCGGTGGGCGGAACTCGGGCCGTACTGACCGAGGGCCTTTACAGTCTGGATTTTGACAACACGAATCCGAGCTTAGTTGATGTTGACCTCAGAGTCCGAAAGACTCTGGCAAGCAAGAACTACGAATGCACTATGAACCACCGTGCAATCCTGATGAGGAACAACTAGAAATGAATGCACTGAGAGAAAACAGTCAGGCGATTACGAAAACTCGAGGGGCGAAGAATCGGGGCGCGGTTCTTGTAACGTCGCTAGCGTGCGTTCTATTGCTCGTAACTTTGGGTAGCGCGCTTCTGGTGAACATGCTCGGAGGGATGCACCTTGCCAAACATGTTGAGTTTTCGTCGCTGGCTTTTAACGTGGCAGAGTCCGGTGGTGAGCGCGCCTTGCGTTGGCTCAAGGATCAGTCGGCTCCCCCGGCCGGAACGAGCACACTGAGCCCCTTTGGTGGCGCACAATCGCTTGGCGCAGGAACTTACACCGTAACGGTCACCCCCTTCGCCACCAACTCCGGCGCAATTTTAAAGAGCTACAAGATTCTCTCTGTCGGCACGATTTATGGGGCGACGGAGACTATTGAAATCGTGGCTCGCCAACAATCTTTCGGTAAATACGCGTATTTCACAGACTCAGAGGTTTCATCCATTACCGGTGGCGCAATCTGGTTCTTTCGGTTCGATAAGATACGCGGCCCTGCCCATAGCAACAATGCGGGCGGCAGCAACTTCCAGATTAACTACAACGGCTCGACCCAATCAATCTTTGATGACATGGTGACCGCGGCGGGACCAAGCATGAACTACAACCCTGGCAGCCCGACTACAGAAGCTGACTTTCTAAAGGTCTACAAAAATGGTAGCCGTGGATATCAGCTTAATGTAGATCCGATCCCGATGCCGGCGTCATCCGATGCTCAGCGCGATGCGGGGTGGGGTAGCACAAGCGGTTTCCCTGGCACAGACGGAGTTTACGTTCCGGCGTCCGGTGGCATTTACGTAAAGGGAGACTCAACAGTCGCAATGTCGGTTGTTAGTGGCAACCAAGTCTTCACGATTGGTCAAGGTTCTACTTCCACGAAGGTCACCGTCAATCTGACCAACAATACGCGCTCCGTTCAGGTTGGATCAGGGGCGATTACCACGATCGCCGGGGCGGGCACGGGCGTTCTATACAGCAACGGGAACATCACATCGTTGGCGGGGACGATTGGCGATAACAAGCTGTCTTCAAGCCCCGTTTCGATAACGGCCAGAAACGCTTACACCATTGCCGCAGACACGAACGCGGGCAAAAACATAACGGTTACAGGAAACATCGTTTATCAATCGGCTCCAAACCCGGCCCTACCCATCAACGATATCGTGAATCTAACTCCCGGCACCCTTGGCCTCATTGCGAGGAACGTAACAATGTCTACTTCCTGTCCAACCAACTTAGAAATTGATGCCCAGATTTTGGCGGGTAGCTCATCAACCACAAACGGAAGCTTCTCGGCGGCGAGCTATGACACGCGCGCCGTCGGCACGCTCAAAATTGTAGGTGGAATCATTCAAAAGGCACGTGGCCCCGTGGGAACGTTCAATGGCTCTACGGGAGCGATTGTGAGCGGCTTCGCGAAGAACTATTGGTATGACCCCCGTCTAGCCGACTATCCGCCGCCATACTTCCCAACCACTGGCCTGTATGATCGGCTTTCCTGGCGAAAGATGCGCTGATCCGGAGTTGATTCCCAAATGGAAAGGAGCCCCGCCAAACCAGGCAGGGGCTTTTTTGTTGGTGTCACACTCAAGGTAGATGCTCGTCACCAATATTGGTCAACTTGTGACGCTGGGGGGTGAGCCCGGCCCCCGGCGCGGGCGAGCGATGCGCGAGTTGGCGGTAATCCCCGATGCCGCGATGCTGATCGAGAACGGACTCATCGTGGCGACCGGTCCGAAGGGGGCATTCGAAGCGGATGAGGACACCCTTGATGCGGGCGGCAGGGTTGTGCTACCCGGTTTCGTGGACGCCCATACTCATCCGGTTTGGGGCGGAGATCGGCTTGATGAGTTCGAAATGAGGGCGAGCGGGGCAACTTATGAGCAGATTTCCAAGAGCGGAGGTGGCATTCAATCCTCGGTTCGGCAAACGCGAGCGGCAACTGACGACGCGCTGAGAGAGAAATTTGAAAAGCATTGTCGCTGGTTTCTAGCCGGAGGCATAACCACGATTGAAGCAAAGTCGGGTTACGGACTTGATCTTGAAACCGAAATTCGCATGCTGCGAACTCTAACTGGGCCCGCGCCCCTCCGGGTGATTTCAACGGTTCTTGCCGCCCACGCCGTTCCTCCTGAAATGGCCCGCAACAAATACGTATCTTGCGTTTGCGAGGAGATTCTGCCCGAAGTTGCCCGGGGAGGACTGGCCGAGTTTGCGGACATTTTCGTGGAGGATGGATTTTTCACTCACGATGATGCCAGGCGAGTGATGGGCAAGGTCCGGGCCCTTGGGTTGGGCATTAGAATGCACGTTGATCAACTCACCCAGAACGGCGGAGCCACCTTGGCGGTTGAGTTAGGTGCGACATCAGCCGATCATCTCGAGCAGACTGATTCGGATGGCATTAAAGCTTTGGCCCAGAGCAGGACATTTCCGGTTTTGCTTCCGGCCTCCGTTTATGCGCTTGGCAAAACGAAGTATCCCGAGGCCCGCCAAATGATTAATCAGGGGTTACCTGTTGTCTTGGCTACCGATTTCAACCCAGGGTCCTCGCCAACTCCGAGCATTCCGATGGTGATGAACCTGGCTTGCACCCAGATGAAAATGACCCCGGCGGAGGCACTCAGCGCCGTTACGATAAACGCGGCTTACTCTCTATGCAGAGGGGAGCAGTTGGGCTCGCTGGAGGCGGGTAAACAGGCAGATTTCACGATCTGGGATATCGCCGATTATCGGGAAATCGCTTATCACTTTGGGGTGAATCAACTTTGGCGAGCCTATGTTTCTGGAGTTCATGTGGCTTAACAAACCTATACATTTCCATCGAAAAAGGAACAAAACCGAACAAAAACGTTGTATCATGTAAGTGGCAACACCAGTATCCCAGCCTGCGGCAGCAATCGCAACATAGATCGCGGGAAGGTATTGGATGAAGAGAATAGCGGGAGCATCCCTTCTCTCCTTTCGGAGCTCCCGCATCTTTTACGCGAACCTTCGGCTAAAATGCGTTATGCGTCGTCTGCTTTCGCTTTCTCTTGCCCTCTTTGCCGCGTATGCTTTCTCCCAAAACGATGAAGCTTATGGCAAGAAGATAAAGGAATACACAACCGAGCCTTTCTTTCTCACGGAACTCGTAGATCATCTTCCCGCCAGCACCAAAGTGCCAAGCCCGCTAAAGCATTTCGGCGACATCATTGGTGCGCCCAACAATCTGCATCACGTTGAAGAGATCAACGCCTATATGCACGAGCTCGACAAGGCTTCGAGCCGAGTCATGGTGCAAACCATGGGAAAGAGCGAAGATGGCCGCGAGATGATTGTTGTGATCATTAGCGATGAATCGAACCTTAAGCGGATTCGTCGCATCGCTGAAATCAACGATCTACTCGGTGATCCACGCAAACTTGCCCAATACAAGGGCAACGGAAAGCTGGACGGAGCCGACGCGCTTGCTGAAAAACTGCAGGCCGAAGGTCTTCCGATTTACTACGCCACCGCCGGAATGCACTCCCCCGAAGCGGGCCCGCCCGAAATGCTTATGGAGTTGGCCTATCGCCTCGCCGTCGAAGAAACCGCTTTCATTAAGGATATTCGCAAGAATTCCGTAGTCATGTTGACGCCGGTGCTTGACGTGGATGGGCGTGATCGGTATGTGGATACCTACCTGTACCGAAAGAAAAACCCGACGAAACCAGCCATACCGCTACTTTATTGGGGCCAGTATGTTGCGCATGACAACAATCGGGACAACGTAGGAATGGGGCTCGCGCTTTCGAAGAACCTTGTTAATACTTGGCTTCAGTTTCATCCGACCGTGCTTCACGATTTGCACGAATCGGTGCCGTTTCTTTACATCTCCACCGGAACCGGGCCTTACAACGCGTGGCTTGATCCGATTACGATTGATGAGTGGCACTTGATGGCTTACAACGAGGTGGATGAAATGACCAAGCGCGGCGTTCCCGGCGTTTGGACGCATGGATTCTACGATGGTTGGGCTCCGAACTATGCTTTTTACATCGCCAACGGGCACAACGCGATTGGGCGCTTCTATGAAACTCAAGGCGGCAGTGGCGCTGATACGCGCGTGATCAATGTTGGCAACCAAACCACGCGCCAATGGTTCCGGCCCAACCCACCGCTTTCGAGCGTTCGTTGGAGCTTGCGCAATAACACAAACTTGATGCAATCAGGCGTGCTTCTGGGGATGCACAACTTGGCGATGAACCGGGTGAAATTCCTTCACAACTACTATTTGAAGTCAAAGCGAAGCGTTTTGAAGCCCTGGAATGAGGGCCCATCTGCTTATATTCTCTCGGTAAAAAAGGGAAGGGATTGGAATTTGGGCGAGCTGAAAACGCTTATGAATCGGCAAGGCGTTGAGGTGAGCTATCTGAGCGAAGATTTCGCGGGGCAACCCAAGGGCTCGCTCGTCGTCCGAATGGACCAGCCCTATTGCCGGATGGCGGATATGCTTTTGGATAAGCAGTATTACCGGGCCGATGATCCGAGCCCTTACGATGACACGGGTTGGACACTGGGGCCGCTGTTTGATGTGAACTCTGTCCGTGTGACCGATAGGGCGATCTTAACGAAAACCACAAACCGCGAACCGGCGAAATGGGTGGAGGCTCAACCGTTTCCGTTTGATAAAGCAAAAATGGGTCGCGTCGCCCTCGTACACACGTGGCAAAGCACCCAAGACGAAGGATGGGTTCGGATGGCGTTTGAAGCTGCGGGCGTGCCTTACACTTACATCTCAACTCATGATCTGCGTGATAATGCCGACTTGAAATCGAAGTTTGACGTGATCATTCTCTCACCGACCGGTGGGAGTGCTCAAGCTATTGTAAACGGGGTGACCAGCGAAGGGGAACCCATTCCTTGGAAATCGCTCGAAGGCTTCCCCCATCTCGGCGGCCCAACTATCGGAGGGATAAAAACCCAAAGCGATAACATTCGCGGCGGAATCGAGCTTAAAGGCATGCTCAACTTGCAGAAGTTTGTGAACGAAGGCGGATTGTTCATTTGCATCGGTGACACGTGTGCCGTTCCGATTCAATATGGGCTCGTGTCCGGGGTTACCATCACGCCTCCATCGGCTTTGTTTGCCCCCGGTGGCGTTTTCCTTGCCGAGAACGCGGCGAAAACCAATCCGATTTTGGCGAGTTACGACGACACGGTTGGGGTCTATTTCTCCGAAACACCTTTGCTGTCGTTAGGTGGCGGTGGTGGAGGTGGGCGCGGTGGAAACCAGACGGGCCGGGCCACGGGCCGGGGCGATTTGACCGATCCCGACGTCGTTCAGGGTCGCCCGCCGCACATGGCTCGTTCGTTACCAGGAGACTCCCCGGCCCAGACGCCGCCCGCACAAGGATCGCGGCCTCAGGTTTTGCTGCGGTTTGCGGGTTTGGATAAGTTATTGGTTAGTGGGGCGCTGGATAAGGGAGAAGAGCTCGCGGGCAAGGCGGCGTTGGTTCAATGCCCAGTGGGTAAGGGCAATGTGCTGCTTTTCGCCATCAACCCGATGTGGAGGCAAAGCACTCAGGGGTCGTGGGCGATGGTGTTTAATGCGGCGATGAACTGGGAGAGTTTGAGGTAGGGGAGGTAGGACTGGTTGGACCGGTAGGACAAGTAGACGTAGTGATGCGTCCAACACGTCCCACTCGTCCTACTAATCCGAACTCCCCAAAAAGAAGATAAACTCTCGCCGATGGCAACTCGTATTGGAATTAACGGTTTTGGTCGTATCGGTCGCTTAACGTTGCGCACCCTTTTGAAGCGGTACAAGGGGCAATTTGATGTGGTCGCGATCAATGATCTTACCGATTGCCGCACGAATGCGCACCTTTTCAAATACGACACCACCTACGGGCCCTTCGCCGGCAATGTGGAGCACGATGAGACGAGTATTACGATTGATGGCGATAAGCTGAGCGTTTTTGCCCAAACCGATCCGGGCCAGATTCCTTGGGGCGATGTGGGGGCTGATATCGTGATCGAGGCCACCGGACGCTTTACCGATGCCACCCTCGCCGTTGCCCATAAGAACGCGGGAGCCAAGAAAGTGATCATCTCCGCCCCGGCGAAAAATGAAGATTTAACGATTGTTTTGGGCGTTAACGACAATATGTACGATCCGGCGAAGCACCATGTCATTTCGAACGCATCTTGCACCACGAACGGCCTTGCACCGGTGGCAAAAGCCTTGCATGATAGGTTTGGCATTGATCGCGGCTTGCTGACTACCGTCCACGCCTACACCAACTCCCAATCGGTTGTTGATACCGCGAAGAAAGACGTTCGCGACGCCCGCGCCGCCGCTGAGAACATTGTGCCTTCCTCAACCGGCGCGGCCAAGGCCGTTGGGTTGGTTATCCCCGAACTGAAGGGCAAGTTCACGGGTATGGCATTCCGGGTTCCAACCCGAACGGTTTCCGTCGTGGACTTTACCGCCATGCTCAATCGCGACGCGCCGGTGGAAGAAATCAACGCCGTAATGAGAGAGTATGCAGATGGCCCGATGAAGGGCATTTTGCGTTATTCAGATGAAGAACTGGTTTCAAGCGATCTCATCGGCGACGAGCACAGCTCAATCTTCTCGGCCGTGGATACTATCGGGATGGGGAATTTTGTGAAGTGCGTGGCTTGGTACGACAACGAGTGGGGCTACTCTTGCCGAGTGGCAGACCTCTGCAAGTTCGTGGCCGAAAAAGGATTGTAGCTGGATCGCCGGTTGTGCATAGGTCCAATAGGTCTTATAGGACCTTTACCGTCTATCCCTGCTACACAAACGTTAGCTCAGATTGAATTGGCTCTTCCGCGGGGGCGGAAACTGGGGCAACTTCGGCGGCGGCCGGTTGACGTTGCGAAACTAGGGCTCCGAAGAACCAGCAACTCCACACAAAAACATAGATCGCGCTACCCCACAGAGAAGCTTTGCGAACGAAATCGCGATTCTGCGCCGCATACCAGCGCATGGCCCACCAGCCTAAGAAGAGCGTCATTCCCTTGCCAAACGCAAACAGCCACTCGCTCTTCTGAATCAGCACATTCATGATGGGGTTCAACTCGACGACAAGTCCCTGGGCGTGGAGCACGGCGGTGGTTACGAGGTCAATAACTCCAATCCCAACAAAGAGAGCCAGGGCGCGGGTCGGGAATAATGCTTTCATTATTGCAAGACCTACCCTCAAGAACTGTACCGAATCCACTTCCTTCTAGCATACGCACAATTTCATCTTGTATGCCTCGAACCTGTGCATTAGTGGAAACATAGTGATTGAAAACCAGGCTTATTACCAGCTTCTGACCCTGAGGATCGGTGATTACACCAGTTAGCGCGCACGCCGAATCAAGAGTGCCTGTTTTGCCTCGAAAAGTCGTATTCGCCAGTCGCCCTTCTAATGTGCCCTTGCCGGGCGAAGCGAGCGCGTTGAGCCACGTTTCGCCCCACGAATTCGCCGCATAAGCCATGATTTTGGCCAATGCTCGGCTCGTTGCAAAGTTATGGCGGCTCATTCCGCTTCCGTCTTGAGGGCGCAAATCATCTTTTTCGCACCCAACATCTTTAGTTAAGAAGGCTTTCAAGCGTTCACAAGCAACCTGGTAAGCGTTCGCTCCCAAGGGTCCGTCGTACGCCGCCGCCATCAGAAGCAGGTTTTCGGCGATGTTGTTATCACTCTTAACGAGGCACTCTTTTGCCATTTCATCAAGCCGGGGAGATATGATAACGAGGTCAGCACTGCGGTCGGGAAGCTCCTTTGCTTGAACAAAGTAGCCGCCAAAAAACTTGGCAACCGCTTTGTCCGGCTCGTGGATGGCAAGGGTATCAAGCCTAGTTCGCGCGTCGGGGATCTTGCCTGACACAAGAGCAAACCGGCGGAAGGGATCGTAGGTAACGTTCGCGGGCGAAGTTCCGCCCAAACTTAGTGAGGTTGCTCCATAGGCTTCTGGAAGATAGAACAGCTTGCCCCGCTCGCCCCAAAGCTCAAAACTCCCGCGATCAACGGTTAGAGCTGTGACCTCCGCCGCATATTTGTTAGGCAGATCATCGAACTCCCAACCGCCAGGAACACCGACCCGATATGCCTGCTTCACCGCGATCGTGCTGAACTTCCCGAGCTTCTCGCGAGCGGACTTGAGCTGCTCATAAGTGAGCATCGGATTTCCAGGAGCATCAATTATTAGCTTTGTCCCTTGCTTCCAAAAGCGGGTGACGGACTGATAATCTGGGCCGAGCTTACGCCAGGCGTAGCTCACACTGAGAACCTTCTGATTGCTTGCGGGCATCACTCGCATACCCGCATTGCGCTCGTAAAGGACCTTGCCGTCCAGAGTTTGCACCGTAGCCGCCACAACCGCCCCCTTTAGAGACGGATGGTCGAGTTTGGCGTCAATTTGAGCCGATTGCAAGGCGAGGGCAAGGCAAAACACCCGACTAGTTTACGCTAGATGAATAGTCCAATTGGTTCGAGCTTTGCCTGGTTAAAGACTTTCTCGGTCTCACTGAAACCTAATCGCTTCTGCATGGCCTCAGCGAGGATGGCGCGATAATCCGTGGTCACTTTCACGTCGCCTCCTTCGAGATTTGCCTTATCGAGTCCCAGGAAGTTGCCATGAACTTTGCCGCCCTTAACATGATCTCCCAGCGCAAACAAGATGGAGCCGCGACCGTGATCGGTGCCTAACGCGTTATTTTCATAAATCCGCCTGCCAAATTCGGTCATCACAATCACGGTGGTTTCCTTCATACGATCACCCATATCTTCGGCGAAGGCACGCAGACTACCAGCGACGTCGCCTTGTTGGTTGGCGTGAATCCCGGTCGCTCCGCCTTGAGCAACATGGCTATCCCAACCCGTCATTTCTAGGCAAGCGATTTCGAGGCCGATGTCGGCTTTGATGAGGAATGCGGCTTGTTTCATTCCCCGACCCAGTTCTTGGTCGGGATAGGCGAACTTGCCCGCAGTTTGATAGTCTTTGAAGTCCAGTTTCTCTAGAGTCTTCAGGACATCGAGGGTTGTTCGCCCCGCGATCCCCATCTCATCCGGGGCTTGCGCGTATTCAGCGGTGACCGCGTGGCGAAAGGCTTGATCCCCATCGAGCCTAAAGTCGGCGACTTCGCGAATATTAAGGGCACTAGGTCCACCTTTGAGCGAATCGGGCAAAACGTCGGCAATGCTCACCGCGCGCATCGGCGAATTGCCGTCGGTCGCGGCCAAGTAGCGCGCAAGCCAGCCGTTTTGAACTCCCGGCCCCATGCGCTCCAATCCCCGTTCCATCGCGCTCATGGCCTCAAAATGCGAGCGGGTGTGATCCTGCGATCCGACGGCGTGGACAATTCCAAGCTGGCCGCTTTCATAAAGGGGCATCAAGGGAGTCATCGCGGGGTGGAACCCGAAGTGACCATCCAAGTCCAAAACGCGATCGGCAAAAGGGCCCGATTTAGGCGGACTCATGCGAAGCGAGGGGCGGGCACGGTGGTAGTTATCATCAAGATAAGGAACAACGATGTTTAGACCGTCGGCCCCGCCCCGCAGGAAAATGATAACCAACGTATCCCTGTTCCTGGCCTGTTTTCTAACTGTAATATCAGCCAGCGCCGAGCGCATTCCCAGCCAGGAGACGGCTCCTAGTGCTCCGGCGCGAAGCAAGGATCGGCGCGAAAGCCATGAGCTGTACCCGTCGCAATGTTCGGTTGTCTTCATTTCATTATCTCCACTGAAAGGCGGGGGAGGCCATGCACACCGCGATTGATTTGCCGGGGGCTTGGATGCCCAAGATGAGCTCAGATTCGCGGCCCTTTACGTACTCTTCTCTGAACCAGGTGCCGCCGATGCCGCCCTTTTCGAGTTGCCAACAGAAGTTCCATCGCGCCATAAGCGAGCCCGTCCAAGCCGCCGTTCGATCGGGGTAACCATCCGGCATCGGCCAACCGTACAGCGGTTGCCCCATTGCGGTGAGGTGGTTATGCAGATTCGTGGCGCAATCTGATTCCGCGCCGATTGACCTTAATGCCGAGACAACGAAATCGTTGGGACGCTTAACCAAAGGCTTTGCGCTCTTCAGGTTGCCTTCGGTAAGAATCACGCTCAAAACCGCCTTGATATCTCCTTTCGTTTTAAGAAATTCTGTAGCCGCCAAATCGTGGGCGGGATGATCGGCATCGCCGAGGAAATAGCGGCACAGTTTTCCCGTGATAAATCGGGCCGTCGCGGGGTGATTCGCGAGCATGCTAAGAGCTTGATCCCCGGCCTTCTTGCCCCCCGCCAGCCGATGACCCAAAACCGTCGCGGGCGAATCGTCATGAAGCTCTTCGTTGTAACGAAACTCCTGCTTGGGGCGCAACATTCGGTTTTCGATATGCCATCCGGTGAGGCATCGCGCCAATTCCATCACGTCTTTTTGCGAATAACCACCATGAACCCCGAGCGTGTGAAGCTCCATAATCTCCCGCGCGTAGTTCTCGTTGGCGACTCCCTTTTTGTTGAGGTCGTTGTTTAGGTAGCCCAGCATCGCGGCGCTGTGGGCACTCGCCACGAGCAAGTCATGGAAACTCCCCTGCGCATGTTTGCGGATGACTTCCTTATCATCCGTGGGCTTTCGGTAGGCGTTTTCGCCCCGTTCGGCAATGATGTTAAAGTGGTTGGTCCAAAAATCAACCATTCTCTCTCGCAACTGATACGGGCTGTAGAGTTGGCGCAGGAGCGTGTCTTGCCGGAACTGCCGGATGACTTCGCCCTCAGGCAAATCATGTAGTTCGGCCGCGTTAATCCGGTTTACATCTAAGCGGCTGAGTTGGAACATCAGAGTTGGGTCTGTTTCTAATTCAGGTGCCTTCAGTTGGGATTCAACATATTTGGTCACACCTTGAGACCGCAACAGTGCCAAGTCACCCGGCAACGGGCCAAAGCCCATTCGATTAAGGGCCGTCATCTCAAAACTCGGCATCACGGGCGTTTTGGGGTCTTCCGGCAGGGGCCGGGAGGCGACCTTTCGGGCGTAACCTACGCATCCGGTCGCCACCGCTCCCGCCGCAACCGCGACAAGAAATTCTCTGCGTTCCATTATTTTCCTCCTAAGGGATGTATGTAGCTTCGGGCGCGCTACTTCTCGCGATTACCGCCTGAATTCCAACCCCCATCGAGACGATGAGAAGAAGGGGGGCGACGAAGAACCAGCCCAAAACCGGTAAGAATGAAGCGATAACGATAACGGTGGCGGCCTTAGTCAAGCTCGCATAAACCGAAATCCCCGGCTCCATCGCGCGGATTCGACCCGCTAAGATCATGCAAAGCCCCGACATTCCAAACATCGAAAGTGAAACCAACCCCATCAATCCCATCATGCCAATCATCTTGGCGGCGGGGTTTGGAATGTTCAGAGCAATCAAGCTCACGGTTCCGGCGGTTAACACAAGGGCGAGCCCGATGGCGAAACTGCGCCAAGGGTGCTGCTCGGTAAGGGTGCGGGCGGCTTGTGCTTTTTGCGCAAACAAGATTGCGGCGCCAAGCATCATGGCCCAAGTTGTAAGTCCAAAGCCCACGAGTAGGGCGACGATTGCGAAACTATCTCCAATTGTGCTCATTTTGTTAGTAAGAACCTCTTCGCTCTTATCATAGGCCAGTTTCCGATAGGCATCCGCCCAAAGGCCCAAGGGGTTAGGGGAAGGGCCTAGGACTTTGGATCATCGCCGCTTTGGAACGGGAACGATGAGAGAGGTCCACATGAGTAGCTCGTTTTCACCTTGCGAAGAGCGAGCGGTGAACTCGGCCACAACTTCTTTGAGACGTTGGAAGAGATCAAGGCGATCATCGGGGCTCAGCCAAAGCGGCACCCGCATGATTTCCATCGCTTCCATAGGGCTAGAATCGTGGACGGACGCCGCTTGAGCGTTCATTGCTTCTTCCTCGGCACAACGTAAGGTCGTGCGCATGAGGCGTTGCCGGGTGGATAAATCGGCGGACTGCGGAAGGTCCATGCGATTTGCGGTCAAGCCGTAAACCGTTTCCGTTCTCCGGCGAGACTTTGTTGAGCCAGTGGCCCGAACTAAGCCGCAATCCACCAATTTCTTCAGCGGGTAGTAAAGGATTTTCGGGTCAACAACCAAGCGCAGGCCCAACTCGCGAACTGAGCTTGGGCCACCCGTTCGGAGCGCTAACACCATTCGAGAGCGAAGCGGATTTGACAGGGCATTCATCTGTTCACCTGATAAAATGAGCGAATCTGGCGGGGTGGGAATCATATAGTGTAATTATACGGTATATTACGATAATGATAACAGCATTGCTTTTGAATTTTGTCGCGCCAACACAATCTCAGCTGGCCAAATCTGTAGATGAGCGCTATATGCACGCCCAAAAGGAAGGTTTCAACGGAAGTGCCCTGGCTGTAAAGGGCGGAAAGGTCGTTATTGTCAAGGGATATGGCCTGGTTGATCCGGCGGGCAAAGCGAAGATTTCTCCCTCGACAATCTTTCCCATTGGATCGGTGACGAAGTGGTTCACTGGCATGGTTGTGTTGAGATTGGAGCAAGACAAGAAACTCAAACTGACAGACACAATCGGGAAATTCTTGGCGGCCGTCCCGCCTGATAAGAAAGAGATTACCGTTCAGCAGCTTCTCGCGCACTCGGCCGGATTTGGGGAATACATAGACCGGCCGGGCGAGGGCGGCGACTTTGCCCCGATTAACAAGAAAACGGCGCTTGAACGGCTTCTCGGGGAGAAGCTGCTCTTTAAGCCGGGAACGCGATCCGCATACTCAAACAACGGCTACACAATGCTCGCCATCATCATAGAAAAAGTGACGGGTCGCAGCTGGCAGGGATCTGTTCGAAAGTTCGTCTTCGAACCGGCAAAGATGAGCCGTTCTGGTTTTTTTGGTGAAAAGCAGTGGCCAGCTACTGACTTCGCAGTCGGCTATAACGCGAGGACCCAAGGCACAAAAAACTGCCCCTACTATTGGGGCCCCCCAACCTGGGCAATCATAGGAGCCGGGGGAATAGTCTCCACCCCAGGCGATCTCGGCAAAGCCGTCCTCGCCCTAACCCAAGGCAAAATCGTGAGCTTAGCCAACGAGCCAAGGATGTTTGCTGCACTAAGCGAAAACGAGGGCTTCGGCTGGATGGTCGGGAAAAACCGGGCTGGAAACCCGTTCTGCAACGTTGGCGGCGGCGATAACTTCGGCTTTTTCTGCGGCCTTTTCTATATGCCGACCGAAGGCAACCTGGTTGTCACCTGTATCAACAGCGATCGCCCGAGAAAGGCAGAGGCTGCGAACATGGACGTTTTGAAGCTCCTATCGCAAAACTAAGGCGCAAACCTTCCATGAAGCGGCGTACACTTTCGAAGTGAGCCCTACGTGTAAACTCAGCCCCTGCCGTAACAAGATGGGTGGTAGGAACTGCGCACGAGCCAAAAGGAGTCCTGTTGTCGAGCCACATTGCGAATGATGGCACGAGGGATCGGGAAGTTTCAATGTGGCGCGAGGAAGCGGCGCTGGCCAAACCTAGGGCGTTGAGAGGCTGTTTCATGGAAGTAATGATTGGCAGTCCCCGACGCCGGTGCACGATGCATCACCGGCTCCACGGAGTCTAAAGTATCGCGTGGAGCATGGGATGTATCGTGCCCGTGCGCGATTGTAATCTCTATGCACACTCTCCGTGCCGCTGGGCTGATAGAGAGCCGGGCCATTGGCCCTTCATACGATTGGCTTCGCCCAGCACTAGAGGTTCGCTTGCGCTCCCTTATCTGCCAGCTGAAACCGGCGATCCTTCCTTCGCCGCAACAGCGCCAGAACCCCAACGTCCGTGACTCCCAAGCTACACTAAGGGATGGCTAAACCGATCAAATTTGTCGTGCCCGAGAATCGGGTGGAGGTTTGGAAGAAGAAATGGGGGACTCCGGTGCTTTTGGATCAAGCCGTGGCCGAGGCGGCCCTGGAAGAATTTGTAGAGGCCTTTATCCCCGGGCATATGCACAATCGGTTTGAGCGAACATTTGGCGTTGCGCGCGCGAAGTTCGGAAACCGATTTTTTCATGAGGATGCCAAATATCGCACATGGGAGGTGCGCCTCTCAGAAATGCTCAAAACCGATGCGACTCACCTTGAGGCGATTGTGATTTACGCGGCGGGCGAGCGAGTTGAGGCATACCGAATTCGAGGCGAATTGCGACGGAGCTTGGGCGACATTTTTGTGGACGACTGGCATGCCGCGTGTGCGATTGTTCGTGATTCCGAGATGACGCTTTATGCATTTGTCGAGCCAAAGATGAAGGGATCGGTGGTGATCGTTCGCCCTACCGAGTAGACGGGTGCTACCTCGGCTTCCAGACCGCTCGATCGAATCCACCCGAGAGCACTCGGCCCATGCTCCAGGCGTTTGGAGTGAGGGTTATCTTGGCTCTCATCTGCTGGGTGGCGGCCTGCACAAACCGACTGGGGTTGGTCGCGATTGCGATCACCGTCGAATCCAGCGGAGTGGTGTTGGTCGTTGAGACCTCGACGTACTGGGCGGCTACGTAATCGTACATTTCGATTTTCAAGCTAAACGTGCCGGCCGCGCTTGATTCAAGTTCGAACGTCAAGGCGGATGGGTTTTGGAGCGAAGATGTGCCGGTAACTTCGAGTTCTGAAACCGGGCTTAGGCGACCGCCGTTATACCAGCCCGAGTTGCGCCAGTTCACCCGTTGATCATCGGATAGTGCAAGTTCAGGCAATCCACCGGAAACCAAAGTGGCAACACCGAGGTTCATCGCGCTAGGCGCAATCGCATCGGGAATCACGTTTGCGTTCAAGCTCACGGTGCGACCCCCCTCGCCCGTAATGGTCAAAGTCCCCACTTTCGGGCCGAGCGCGGCCGTATCTACCGAAATCGCGTGGGAGTTGGTCCCCCCGCCCGCTGGTTCCGAAAAGGTTCCGCTCGGCGCGCCGAAGCCAGCCGTCGTTGCCATTGAATAAATCAGATTAGCGATTCCGGTGCGCCAAATCAGGGGATCGGTTGTGTTTGAAACTTGAATCGGGCTGGTAACGACCGTGCCCTGGACAACGTTTCCAAAATCCAGAGCGGCAGTTGAGATTCCGATCTCGGCGGGGGCGCGAAGATCGAGGAATACTGGGATGTGGCCCCCGCTTGTCGTGGCGGCATTCTTGATGGCCTGCGCGATCGCCGAGCCAACCATGGTATTCCCCGTTACGGTAAGCGTTTGGCCGTAACTCGTGCCATCGTTACCCCATGCGCGGTAGGAGTGGTTGATATCGTTCCAACTGGTGGTGCTGTATGGCACCCCAAACGCGCCGATGTAATCGAATCCTTGATTGTTTGTCAACGAGTTACTCAAAAGGACGAAGTCATAGCGGCTATCCATCCCACCGTTTGCCGTTGGGTCTTGGGTGTGAACGTATCGAAAGGCATTGGAATTATTCCAGTTGCCGGGGGTTGAGATGGGGTCGAAAAACCGTCCTCCGTTGTTCGCCTCGTTTCCAATTAGCTTGTCATAGGCGTCATCGCTTGAGGTTGGAGTATTGAAATCTCCAGCTACTGCAAATCCCGCAAAGCCGCTGAGAGATTGGGCGTTATTGCGGATGGCAAATGCTTCAGCGAGCCGCCGGCTGATATCCGAAGATGTTGAGCCAGATTTCATGTGGCAGTTATACAGGGCGATTTTGGGCCCAACGCCGAGATAGCCCTTGAGTCGCACATCATAGCGAACCGCATCTCGCGGGGGCAAAGGAGAGTTGCCACCGGTTGAAATGACCGTGGTCGCCATAAGGATCAAGCGATCTGAGCGGAAGAACATCGCGCCATCGGTGTCATTCCCATCAATAAATGGAGCCGCGAGCCACGTTCCACTGCTTCCGGGGGCGGTGTTGAGTGCGCCCAGAAAGGCATTCGTTGCGCTCGCGCTCAAGATTTCCTGGGTGAGCAAAACATCCGGCGACAAAGACCGGCCCTCAAATGTGCCCAAGACCGTAGATTGAATATCGGGGATCCGGCCGCCCGAATAAAAAGAAATATTCCAGGTGGCGACGCGAAGTTGGGCGTTAGATGCAACGCAGGAAACGGCAAAGACAAGAGAAAATAAGGCGCGAATGCGCATATTCATAAGATACCCAAGGGAGATTTCGGATTCCTAGCCAGTAACCCTTGTTAAATCTGCTCAAACTACGGCAAAATGAGAGCATAAACACATGGCCCGGCGATTCGATAGCGGCAATTTCCTTCGCGTTTGACGGTACGTTGCCCGAGCACGTTTCCGCTGCGCGTTTATTAAGCGAATTTAACGTTTGCGCAACGTTTTTCGCTTATGCCCCTAATCTACTAGAGGATATTAGTGGTTGGCGAGAGATTGCAGAGGCGGGGCATGAACTGGGAAACCATGCGCTTTATGGATTAGCCGATCGGGATGGATTGCTTCCGGAGCTTGATCCTGACGCCTTTTTTGCCGAACTCGCGGACCTGGATGCGTTGCTGAGCGAGCTTGGAGTGAACTGCGCCACGATCGCTTGCCCAATGGTAAGCGAACGAACTGAAGATCCCGGAAAACCTTCAATCACAGCCGTGCTTGAACAGGCGATTGGTCGCATGAATGACGAGCAGTTTGAGCCATTTTTGCCTAATTATTCAGCGGTACGAGGACCCCGCATTGGGGTTAATACTTTGCCGATTAATCCGTTCGACTTACGCTCATTTCCGGCGGATATCCTCGATGGGGATTCGCTTTGCGTCATGGCCCAGATTGGGATTTCCCAGCGAGCCTGGACGATTTTGACTTTCGGCGGAGTCGGTAGTCCAATATTCGACGAGGCGGCCCTCAGAAGGCTCTTGGAGTGGCTCCAATCGAAACCTGTTTGGGTGGCACCGATCCAGTCCGTAGTTCGCCACGTGGCGGCCAAAAGTGTGCCCCTCGGTATTTAGGCGGCCATCAGCTCGCGGTTGTGGCGAGCCCCGTTGTGCTCGGGGTTTAACATCAGCACCTGATTGTAAGCCAGGATTGCGGCATCGGGGATGTCTACTTGGGCGAGGCTGTTGCCAAACACAAACCAGCCTTCGGCGTTTGTCGGCTCGATTTTTAAGCCAGATTCATAAAGACGAGCGGCTTGATCGAACGCGCCAAGCTTGTAAAGTAAATCGCCCGCATTGAAGTAGGCATTCGCACAGTTTGGGGCGAGGTTTAGGGCGAGTTGAAATTTCTCTAGGGCACCGGCAGCTTCATTCTGCTCGGCAAGGAGCCTTCCCCAATTCGTGTAAGCAGCCTCATCCGCCAAGCCGTGCGTTTCGACAGTTTGGTAGCATTCCAAGCATAGGGCAGTATCATTGGCGCGCTCTGCGGCGACCGTAAGGGCCTTGGCGATATCGGTAGTTGCGCCAAGTTCCATGGCCTTCTTGAGCGGGACGATAGCTTCACGATAGCGCTCGCCGAGCAAAAATTCGCCGCCCGCGAGGGCAAACCCGCTTTCGTATCCGGGGTGACGCGCAACCTCTAGGTAAGCATACGCGGCCTCAATACGACGCTCTAGGCGCTGCAATATCTGCGCACGCGCTAAAAGTCCGATTGAAAAATCTGGGTCTAGATTTAAGGCATCCTCAACGATTGACAGTGCTTGCTCGTGATCTCCGAGTCCACTCAGGATTTGCGCTCTAAGCACTTGGCCTTTGTACGATTGAATTCCGGCATCTCCGGTTAGGGAGTGACCCCACTCGGTGGTCAAACACCGATCCAACGCCTCCAGAGCTTGTGGGAACCGACCAAGCCGATACAAAGCATGGGCTCGCTCAAAGTCATTCAACAGCGTATGGAAGCCGCGCGATTTCGCCTCATCACAAACTGAAACAGCCTCTTGGCACCGCCCCAGGCTGGTCAACGAGGAGGCCAGCAATTGATAGGTCACAGTTGCAAACGGCATCTCAGCAACTAGGTTGGGCAGCGCTTGGCGGCACGTGCGCTCGGCATCAGCGAATCTTTTTCCAACCGCGTAGGTGTTAGCCAAGTTGAATAACTGGAAGGGATCGTGCGGATTTGCTTTGACTTCACGCTCAAGCATTTCGATGGTTCGTTCAAGCTTGTTTTTTTCGCTCATCACACTTGGCGCATAGCCATAGTGATTGATTTTTGCGTTCGTTAAGGTCGCGGCGATGAGGCCGTTCTTCTCGAAAGAGTTCAGTATCTGCTCATGAATTTTGCCTTCAAATCGAATCTTTGGCGTCAGCCGGAATAAGCGAACAGGCGAGTGGACGTAATGGTTAGACCCATGCGTGTCATCTAAGAAGTTCTTGATTTGGATGTAGTATCCGGCAAAATGGGGCCGACTCAGGGCCTCAAGAAGTGCTTTGGTTGAATCAAGGGTTAGCTCCTCATCGGCGTCAATCCAAAGGGCCCAGTTCCCGGTCGCGAGTTCGAGGCTCGCATTTCGGGCCGCCGAAAAATCGTCGCACCATTCAAAGTTTCCGATTACAGCACCGTATTGTTGGGCTATATCTACGGTTTTGTCGGTTGAGCCGGTATCAACAACCACGATTTCATCGCAGATACCCTTGAGAGATTTCAGGCAGCGATCGAGCTGTTTTGCTTCATTCTTCACGATCAAACAGGCGGAAAGTTTGGCTCCGACACCGGGTGTAGGTTGTCCGGGAACTCTCGCGGCGAGGCTTACCGCCTCATAGTCTTCAATCTTGAATTTTTCGGTGAGTTGCTTTCGGCAGTGAAAATAGTTGACAAGAATGGTTCGCAGCTCTTCGTTTCCCTCGGATTTCTCCCAGTATTGAACCGCTTCAAATTCTTGTTGAGCGAAGCAGAGTTGGAAGCCATATTCGGCATTCAATTTTGGGCAGTTTGGTGTCCTTGCAAGTTCGGATACAAGAAGTTCCCGCGCCTCTGCGAACTTAAGGTGTTTGTGAAGTTCCCGCGCTTGTTGAATTGCATTCATTAGCTGTTATGCTGCCTTGCGCTTTTCGGCGAGGCTCCAGAGGTGCTTTCGGGCTCCGGCAATACTAAACATCTCATCGCGCAACAATCGTTTTACGAGGAATAGCGTTTGAATATCCTTAGGGCCGTATCGGCGCTGGCCGCCTTCGGTGCGCTCGGGGTGAAGAAATTCCGCGAACTCGCGCTCCCAATAGCGTAGGGTGTGGATTTCAATCCCTGTAATCACGCTCGCCGCACTGATTGAAACAGCGCGTCCGGCGTTGCGGTTCGTTGGTTTACTTCCCATTCACAAGCGTCCTAAAGATGACTCTTGTTTAGTTTTCGGCAGTTCCCAGCAAATTTTGCAGGGTTTAGGCGGCCTTGGCGTAAGTTTCTTGGTTTTGGCTTCGTTTTGACAGGGCCCGTGCAAACGCTTCCACGATGCTCGGATCGAACTGGCTACCCGATCCTTCACGTATCTTTGCTAAGGCAACGGCAGGCTCCATGCCCCGGCGATAGGGCCGGTCCGTCGTCATTGCGCTGTAGCTATCAGGTACCGCCAATAGCCTTCCGAGCAGGGGAATCGCTTCACCGGCGAGGCCTTCGGGATAACCCGCGCCGTCCCATCGCTCATGGTGGTACTTAACCCCAGGAAGGATATCGCTCATCCCCGGCATCGAACTCACGATCATTGCTCCGACCACGGGATGTTGCTTCATCACGTCGTACTCTTCGTCCGTCAAGTGGCCCGGCTTTCTCAGAATTTCATCGGGAATACCGATTTTGCCCACATCATGAAGGAGCCCGGCGACTCGGATAGTCTTCTTGGCTTCCTCAGAGAGGCCGAGCTCGACGGCAACCCAAAGCGCATACTCAGTGACTTCCTCGGAGTGGGCGCGTGTGTAGTAATCCTTGTTATCCACGGCGTTGATCATTGAATCAAGCAAATCAAAGGTTTCTCCGCTGGCAGAAGATGGCTTACGAATCGCTTTCCGAGCCGGTGCAGAGGCGGTATAGGTCTTCTTCACCTTGTACATTTCGCTGTCGGCTTGGTAGAGAACTTCGTTACGGCTCTTGGCCGTTTCAGGATAGGAGGAAGCGCCAATGCTGACGGAGTAGGGGATAACGCGATCTGAGCCGGGCTCTGGATAGCCGTCAAGGGCCACCCGCTCCAAAAGGCACTCTGCCAAACTGTTGGCATCGCCCGACCCCGAGTTTGGCATGATGATGAGGAACTCATCGCCGCCGTATCGGGCGATCACGTCGTGGGGGCGGGTCACATCTCGCATGGCTCGAGCAACACTCTTTAAGACCTGGTCACCAGCGAGGTGGCCGTACGTATCATTGAAGAACTTGAAGTTGTTGATGTCTATCATCAGCACGCTGAACGGCTCACCCACATCCTTAGCGTGGGCGAATGCAAAATCGAATCGCTCTTGAGCGGCACGGTGATTGAGAACGCCAGTTACCGAGTCAATGTCTGCCATTTGCTTAGCAACGTCATAGAGCCTTGCATTTTCGAGAGCCGTTCCGACTTCTGCGGCGATCCCTTCTAGGAGCGTTGCGTCGCTCTCATCGAAGGGTTCATTCCATCGGACAACCGCGATCCAGCCAAAATTGCGACCTTTGCTGATGACGGGTGCGAGCACATACTTTGCGTGCCGTTTGAAACTCTTGTCATGAAGTTGGCCGCTCGTCGAGTTCCAAGTCACATCTAAGATGTTAAGCTGATCCAATATCCACAAGTCTTGCTCGATGCCTTGATGTCTCACGAATTCAGTTAAGCTTGAGGCCCCCAGGAAGGCGAAGGGGGTGACATTGGTGATAACGGCGTCGCCATCAAGTGCTTTGGTTGCGTGCTCGGCAGAATTGCGCAACACTCCTTCGATGTCAAGCGAGTTTCCAACGGCTTTTGAAAGTGCGTAAAGGGCGTTGAGCTGAGCCGTTCGACGTTCAACGATAAACTCCAAATCGGAATTGAATTTTGTTACTTGTTCGGCAAGCTTGAAGTTCTCAAAGAACGTCGCAATCTGCCGGGCAATAACCAGCAGCATCAAAAACCCGCCCATCAGGAAGGTCACCATGCCGATGTTGTGGTTGTCAGCGAGCTCGGCTTGCGCTACAACTCCATAGCTGACTACCGCAATGACGTACGGCCCCGTTAGGCTTAGCAACTGCCGGGGTCGGTTTGTGTACCGTTTGAGTTCCTCCTTCAGGTCAGAGACGTCTAGGGTTGATGCGGGCCACAGGTGGCTTGCAACCGCGATACAGATCGCCCCCAAAGGCCAGAATAGCTCGAACCATAGGGGCGTGTTCCCGTGCTTAAGCGTCTGGAGCGTTGTCACGTTATCGGAGGCGGCAATGGCAATCGCCCCTAACGCGAGAGCGACCACTCCATTTCTCCACTTAGGAATTGATGCTGCGGCAAATACTAGGGTTAGCGCTACGAAAACGATGAGGCCAGCTCCGATGGGATAAGCCAAAGCGGTCCAATCGGAAAAGAGTCTTGATCGCAATGCTCCGGCCACCGGCGCAAGCACAAAGTGCCAACTGAAGACGGCCACACTAGAGGAAGTAATAGCCGCGTCAAGCATGTTTCTGATGCGACCGGGTCGCGGAACTGAGCTAATAAATAGCGCAATGCCTAACATCAGGGGAAACATTGCGGCGATTCGCAATGCGCCGCCGACCGGCATTTCACTCAAATAGGCGAACGGCGGGAGCTTGACAAGTTCAGTCCAAACCAAGGATGCCGTCCAAATGATTGGATAAGCCGCGATGTATCGCCAACCTGACCCTTGAGCTGCCGTAACGCTCGGGTTCTTTGCCCTATCAAGTGCCGCGCTTGCGGCCCACAGGGCGGAAAACGTTGCGACAAAGAGAAGGAGAACCTGGTTTAGGCCGCCCGCAAGCCATTGAGCGGCGCTGTTTACGCCAAAAGCCAGAACGCCAAAAATTGCCCCGGTTGCGCCGATCTTGGTCAAGCGTCGTTGCTGACGCCATGCTACTAGTATCTCCACCAGTTCATTTGTTCCACTTTTAAGCTCGGTTACGAGCTAGCAACTTTACGGGGATGGAACGCTTTGTTGTGTCTGAACGTTCTATACTATTGAAACCACATGGGGGCGAACGGGTTCGACAGAGCTGTTCGACTTTCCGTTGCGAGCCGAGGCGCCGTTGGCCTCGTAAAAAGCGGCACCGCAAGTAGTTGCGAACAATAACTACGCATTCGCGGCTTAATTAAGCCCGCGCGTCCGCCCTCTTCGAGCCAGTAGGAGAGAGTTCGGGCGACGCCAAATCTGGATCGCTCAGCGAGTTTCTGTTCGTAGCAGACTGAGTTAAAAAAAATCGAACTGGGTGATGATCAGCCGACCTCGGGAGAGATCGTCACCGAGAAAAGAACAGAGGAGACGCTCGTGGTAATGGTAGGTGCGCCGGTTTTGGAAGGGGGTTCAATTCCCCCCGCCTCCACCATTATTTTATGGGCTTTTTCTTCGTGGTCTTTCGTTTCTTAGGGGGAGGCGGCATTGGGTTGGACATCTTTTGAATCACGCCAGCGATCTTGAAAACTCCAGGCTCACTGGAAGTCCCTGGGGCACCCACGCATCTTGCAACCGCCGAACTATTAGGAGCAGTTAGCACGAGAAAAAAATCCTCAGCTAACTCGATCCTTACGGGTTCCTGCGGGGCCAGTTTTCGATGAGTCGTTACTTGTCGAACCGTTGGATTTCCGTCATTGGCCCATTTTAAGAACACGTCCCGTTGTGTGATCGCAGTGAACATGACGTTCCCGATGAACGCTCGTCCCTCTGTCAAAGCCGCATGAAGTGCCCCTTCTGAGACCCCGTCTCTCGGTTGACTCATTACTCCCTCAAATCGAGAATCCGTTGAAAGTTGTGTGCCTATATCTGTTCGGTTCCCTAACAAGCCCTCAACGGTTAGGAACCCAGTGCCTGACACACCCGTAACTTTATATTCACCTTCGCGTAGCATTTTGCCGGAGAAATCCGTGCAGCAGCTCTTATTCTCCGCCTCGGCCGCTGGTCGGCCATGAAACGTTAAAACATAGCCATTCTTGCCTAGCGAAAGCTTGAGCGGGGGGCGACACAGCTTGCCGATTTCCTTCACGCAGGTTATTGGATTTGAAAGCAGGGCAAGTAGGCCACTGACATCCAGAATCGCAAACCACAGCAAGTCGCGGTCCTCCCCAACATGCAAGAACCCAAAATCTATCACCTTAAATCCTGTACTCATAACGCCGCAAGCTTATTCGCTGGGACTTTCAAAAAGCAACTCTTTTGTGTCAACTCTTGTGAAAATTTGCGAAAACCCACCCATTTCAAGCTAAACTAGCCACGCGATGCATCATCGTGGTGTAGAACCCCCGAGCGGGACCGTTACGTTTTTGATCACCGACGTTGTCGGCAGCACATCTATTTGGGACCATGACCCGGATCAAATGAAGCGGCTTTTGGAGCGCAGTTTTGCGTTGACGCGCCGTTGCCTAAAGGAACACCATGGTTTCGAGTTTAAATGTGTCGGTGATGGTGTTTATGCATCGTTTGGTTTGGTTGAGGAGGCGATTTCTGCGGCGCTCGCCATTCAGCTTGCTCATAAAATTGAACCATGGGGGAGCCTAAGCCTCTCCCTGCGTATTGGGATTCATACCGGTTCAATCACCTATGACGATGGCGACTACATGGGGCCCGCCATGAATGTTGCGGCTCGCATCGTCAATCTGACACCAGAAAACCAAGTGTTTCTCTCCGCCGCTTCGCATGGGCTCGCGCCTAAGATTGCCGATGTTTCCTATCGTGATGTCGGCACCTTTGTCCTTCGGGGCATCTCAACTGAGCATCGAATTTTCGCCGTTGTTTCAGAAATCATTCCCGCCGATTTCCCTCCCATTTATGGCTCAGATCGCGTACCAAACAACCTCTTTGAGGATGAGCGCATCTTTATTGGGCGCGAGGAAGAGCGCAATGCCATTCGCCAGAAAATCCTTAGCCGGCAGCGACTCATTACGATAACAGGTATGGGCGGCATTGGCAAAAGCACGATTGCGCGGCGGGTTGCTGATGATCTCAAAGAGCATTTTGAAGGGGTTTGGTTCGTTCATTGCGACGAGCTCGCTTCCGGAGTTGACATTCTCGCCGCGATTGGCGATACGATGGGATTGCGGTTTGAAAATCCTGATTCTCTTTATGAAGCGTTGCGCGAGCGAACCCTTTTGGTGGTTTTGGATTGCTTAGAAAAACTGGTTCAACATGCGAACATGATCGTTGAGCTGTTAGTTCACTGTCCCCGGCTCAGTTTGCTGTGCACCAGCCGCGTTCCGCTCCTTGTGCCCCGGGAGTTTGAGTTTCCGTTAGGGCAAATGGGGCAAGGTAAAGGGCGGGGGGCTGATGCAATTGCCCTTTTCGAGGAAGCCGTAGGTCATGTGGTTCCTGATTATCGAATTCCGAGTGGCGAGCGGTCCCTGGTGCGCAAACTCTGTGTTGAAATCCTGGAGGGTATCCCTCTCGCGATTATCTTGGCCGCTGGGCGCATGCGAATTTTGAGTTTGAATGAACTCATCGAAAAGGTGCAAGCAGAGCGCGACTTGGTGCTTCGTGATACGAGGGAATCAAAGCATGGTCGAATGTCGGCCGTCGTCGGGGCATCATTTGGGGCGTTGGCTCCGGAGATGCGCACGCTCTTGGTGCGGCTTACGGTGTTTCGGGGCGGTTTCTGGTTCGATGATGCGCGATCTATCCTTCGCGACGACGACCTTCTTGATTCGCTAACCCGCTTAAAAAACTCCTCGCTACTCTTAGCCGCATCGGCACTGGGGCGCACTCGCTACAAAATTCTGGATACCGTCCGAGAATATCTACTCGATTCAGTGGAGCGTGATTCCGAACTTGAAGGGCTTGTTACCGAAGACGCCGCGCGATTTGCCGAACAATATGCCAAGCGGGCCGAGATCGTTCACGATGCCGAACTTGCGGGAAAATGGGAAAGCTTCAGTAAAGAATTTTGGCTAGAGCTGGGTAACTTCCGCCGGGCTATTGCATACGCCGATTTGCATCCGCGCGATGATTTGATCGAGCGATTTGGCCTTTCAATCCTTCGAACATTCCTAGTTCTCGGTCTCTGGGATGATTTCGAGCATCTGGCTAACCGCGCACTTGACCTCGCGCAGAAAACGGAGAATTTGAAACTTGAAGAACGGGTTTTGGTTTCCAAAGGGACATTGCTTAGGCGGAACGGAATCGAAGAAGAAGCGCGGCCGATTTGGCGGAGAAGGGTAGATCTGTGTATGCAACTTAGCGACGTGGATGGAGCGATAGACGGCCTAACTGACCTTGTATTGCAGGCCTATGAGGTGAAACATCCGGAGTGGGGGTTGGAGCCCTTACAGGCCGCCTACCGGATTGTTCGCCGGCATCGCGATCCTGATCTTGAAGGAATTGTCTTCGTGGCCCGAATGGGTTATCTCGTCGCCAGTGGAGACCTCGACCGGTTTCGCCAACACTTTAAGAAAGTCGTTCACAAGCTTGATTCGGTCAAGAAAGCCGACTCTCGCTTGGTTGGCTTCGCCCAAGTTGGTGAAATGGCATTCGCCGCTGGTCTAAAAGAGGATTCAAAGAGGCTCTGTTACAAAGGCTTAAGACTTGCAATTGAGGGTGATCGGCTTTATACCGCGGTTCGGGTCTTGATTTCGTTATCCGAGATCGAGTGCGCGCTTGGCAACGTGGCGGCCGCGGGGGAAATCCTTGGCGTAGCGAAGTCGGCACCGATTAGTGCCAGCTCAAATCAAGCCAAACGGTTGGATAAGGCGCTCTTGTTGGCGCAGCCGCTGGGGGAATTCACGAGTGACCCGTGGCCCATCTCCGCGGAATCCCTTCTGTCATCGGCAGGTCACTGCCCTTGAATTTCTTGCCCGGATAGCCTTTCAAGAGTCCCTTCCGGCCCATCTCTGTAACCGCTCCTGCCGCCCAATGCCCCAGGGGCACGTCGCTGAAAAAACTATCGGTGATTCTGAGCTTTGTCATCCGCGGTTTCAATTGCGAGACGTCTTTAATGAAACTCGGCATCTCAACCCCCCTTTGAAGTTAACTCAAACTTGAATTCGTCAGTGAGGGTGAGAATGCAAGCGGGTGCCCAGCGCGACCACTCAGCGATAACGATCTGATCTTCAGCCTTGATGCCGTGCTTTTCGCCCACCTGTACTACTCCAATTAGTTGCAAAGCGGTTGCATAGGTTGCTACTGCGTATTCGTAGCGCGTCAGGCTCCTCGCGTGACGAGAACCTCCTCCCTCGTAATATCCCTCCAACAACCCCTCCTTTTTCAACCTCTGGATAAGAGGCTCGACCCACTTTAAAGTCTCAGCCGAGAGATTGTCTTGAGACTGGAGCAAGGCGATTATCACCAGACTACTTAACATGTCCCTAGGCTACCCCGGCACTGCGACCAACTCCCCTTCCTCGGCAATAAACTGATCGTTGTAGAGCCTCGAATAGAGCCCGCCTTGGCTCAGTAACTCTTGATGCGTGCCTCTTTCTACGATTCGGCCGCCTTCCAGAACCAAAATCAAGTCTGCGGCCAAGATGGTGGAGAGACGGTGAGCAATTGCGAACGTCGTTCGGCCCTTCATGAGTTCTGCAAGCGATGCCTGGATGAACCGCTCAGAATGCGTATCCAAGGCGGAAGTGGCTTCGTCCAAAATCAAAATGCGCGGGTTCTTCAGGATCGCTCTAGCGATCGCGATGCGTTGCTTTTCACCGCCGGAGAGCTTGTAGCCGCGTTCTCCAACAACCGTGTCGTAACCTTCCGGTAAGCCCGCGATATGCTCATGAATTGCGGCCGCCTTGCACGCGGCTTCGAGTTCAGCTTGGGTAGCGTTCGCTTTGGCCACTTGTAAGTTGTCTTTGATCGTTGTATGAAGCAGATACGTTTCTTGGGTAACCGCACCAACCATCTCGCCCAAGTTTGCAAGTTTGAGGTCGCGAACATCGGTTCCATCGAGGAGGACCTCTCCCTCATCGGGATCGTAGAGCCGTGGAATGAGATAGGTGAGGGTGGTTTTTCCCGCTCCGGAAGGGCCAACGAGGGCGACAAGCTTGCCCGGTTCAGCCACGAAGGTTAGCCCTTCTAGGGTCTTTGCTCCCTCTTTTTCGTAGCTAAAACCGACGTTCCGGAATTCGATTTTTCCTTTCACAGCGCTCGGCTGCAGAGTTACCGCTTCCGGTTTTTCCTTGATGTCTATCTCCATATCCAGATAATCGAAAATGCGTTGAAAGAGCGCAAAGGAACCCATGATTTCAACCTGCGATCCCATCAATCCCGTCAGCGGGAAAAACATTCGCGTCTGCAAACCCGTAAACGCAACCAACAGACCGACAGTGACAGACGTATCTCCCTGCCGAATCATCAGCCAACCGGCCAGCCAATAGACCAAGGTTGGAGCGAGCTGAGTGATCAGCCGGATCATGCCAAAGAACAAATACATGACCACGGCGGATTTGATCTGCCACCCGGCGAGTTTTTGGTTTTCATCAGCGAAGCGATCCAAAATCAGATCAGATCGCCCCGTTGTTTTGGTGAGCAAGATTCCGGAGACGGAGAGGCTCTCTTGCAGAGTTGAATTCACTTCGGCGGTTTGCTCTTGGGTTCCGTTTCGTACGATGCGTGCATAATCGCCAACTCTTCGCCCGATAACCGCAAACACTGGAATCATCACGATGCTAAGCAAAGTGAGTCGCCAGTCCAAGTAGAACATCGCGACTAAGCACGATAGAACAATGCCCAAGTTAGAAACTTGATCGGTAATCGTGGAACTGACGATCGTCTGAACGCCCGCTACGTCGCTCAGGAGGCGCGATTGGATCTCCCCCGTTCGAGTTGCGGTGAAGAAGCGCAGCGACATTTTTTGCAGGTGGGCGAAAAGGTTCTGTCGCATATCGCACATGATCTTTTGCCCGATCACAACGCTCCAATAGCCATAAAGCAAGGTCACCGCCGCCCCCGCCAAAACTGAAAAGAGCATGAAAATGGAGTAGGTTGCGAGGATGTTCAGATTTCGCTTTTGGAGGCCCTCATCAATCAGGGTTTGAATAAAGAACGCCGGCAATATCCCCAAGAGAACTCCCACGATCACCGCGATGAGGGTGAGAAAAACTTCGCGCTTGTGGGGCGCAAAAAGGCCGATTATGCGCCGCAAAATCTCGCGGTCCATCATCGGCGTCTTGGCGGGTGCAGCCTCTTCAGAACTCATCTAAAGAGGCTACCCAAGTTCAGCCGTCTTAGCGGAGGCTGAACGTGACCGAGTGGGTTTGGCCGTTGGCCAGCGTGGCCGTGACTCTGTATCGCTTCCCGGCCTGCAGGTTCTTCGTGTCCAGATTGTACGAATAGGTTTGGGTGAGTGCATCATACGAGAATGTCACGCCAACATCACTCGGATGGATGAAGTCTTGCTCGTTTACGACGGTATCAACCGACCCTAGCATGAGCAGGGACACGACCGCGACAACGTTGGGCACATTCGCGCCGAGGCTATCCTGGAGCTTGAACTTGAGAGGAACGGTCTTGTTCTTCTTGAAGACGCTCTCCGGAACCGCGGGATCATTGATGGGGTTGAGGAACCCAATGAAAGTGTAATCGAGAATGGGCTTCCACATGACGGCTTCGGTAAAGCCTGTCGTGTCATTTTGAGCCTGACCGACGATGTTTCCGGCGCTGTCTATTCCATGGGCTTGTGCATTGGAGTAACCAAGGGGCATAGTGAGTTCGATTTCACTACCGGCGGTTCCAGACCAGACCATGGCGTGGGATCCCCCCGTACCATCTACGGCAAATCCAACTTGCTTGGTCGCATTCATTCCCCGGATTTCACTACTTGTAAAAGCGGCGGGATGAAGATCAACCGGTCCGCCAGTTCCCCAGTAGTAGGCATGCAGTATCTCGCCAGGGAGACTCGCCCAACCGCCATGGGCCGTCCCATTCGTTGCCGAAACTTGCGATTTCTCATATCCGGCCGGGTGAATATCGGTTCCCCCCGGCGCGCTTGTCCAAATGGTGGCGTGAGCGGGGCCGGTTGCCATTGTCCATCCGCCTTGGATAGTGCCCGTCGTGCATAAGGCAACTGACTCGAATCCCGGCATCAACCCTACGAACACATTATCGGCGCCCCAAAGACCAGCACGCCGTCCGGTTAGCGAATCTACCCCGGCCCACCCAACCTTTTGTGTGCCACTGATTGCAAGCGCAACTGAAGCTGTTGCCGTCGCCGGGTGGATATCAATGACTGAAAATGTGGTTGGTCCTGTAATCGTCCAAAGAAGGGCATGAGGGTCAGAACTCAGTTGACCAAATCCCACAATCGAACTACCGCTGACTCCGGTCGCCTGCGAAAAGAAATAGCTTGACAACGGATCGAGGTCCATAAAAGTTGAGCCTTGCCAGCAAAACGCCTTTGCTAGCGGGCCCGAACTGTCGGAAAAATATCCCGTTTGGGTTGTGCCTTCAATTGCCAGACCAAAAGATTGATCAGTGTCAACGGGCTTCAGAGAAACAAATTCATACTGCGCGAAAACCGCGCTGGGCAAAATTAGAAGGGCCGCAAGAGATAAAAATTTTCGCATAGGTTAACTCCAGCCAAGAGCTTCAACGCCCGAAGTTCGAGGTTCATCCATTATACGAAGTTGTGGGGGTCAAAGGCGGTGGTTTCATATGAATTTATGTAAATTCGGCTCGTTGAGTTAAAATGCGAGGGGAATGTTGGATGCTCGAGACGTTTACGGCAGTTATGGAGTTGATGTTGATCAAGCGATTAAAACGTGCTTGGCAATCCCAATATCCATTCATTGTTGGCAAGCCGATGACGTGGTTGGGCTCGAAGCTTCGATTACTGGTGTGGATTCCGGGGGGATCATGGCAACCGGAAATCACCCCGGCCGGGCTCGCAATGGCGATGAAATCCGATTTGACTTAGAGTGGGTCTTAGATCGAGTTCCCGGGGTTCATCGCGTCAACCTTCACGCAATGTACGCCGAAACAGATGGCTTGGCCGTGCCCCGAGATGAGTTAGCGCCGGTGCATTTTCAAGGTTGGATGGATTGGGCTGAAATGCAAGGCTTAGCCCTCGATTTTAACCCGACCTATTTTGCTCATCGGCTCGCTTCGGATGGGTTTACCCTCTCCCATTCATCCTCAGGAGTAAGGGAGTTTTGGATTCGACACGGCATCGCCTGTCGTCGCATCGCAAGCGCATTTGCGGCGCGCCAGGGATCAGATTGCGTGATCAACCATTGGATACCCGATGGCGCGAAGGATAGCCCGATTGATCGCTGGTCACCTCGGTCTCGCTTGAAAACTTCGCTTGATGAAATCCTTCGCGAGCCCCTTGATGGCGCTGTGGATGCGGTCGAAAGCAAACTGTTTGGGCTTGGTTCGGAGGACTACGTGGTGGGCTCGTTCGAGTTTTACAGCCAATACGCAACCCAATCGCGCGCTTTGATTTGCCTCGATATGGGCCACTTTCACCCCACTGAGACGATTCACGACAAGCTTTCTGCCCTCTTGCAATACCATGAGAGGCTTTTGCTCCACGTGAGCCGACCGATCCGCTGGGACAGCGATCATGTGGTTCTTTTCGATGATAACTTGCGCGCGGTTTTTGCCGAACTTCACCGAGGCGGAGCCCTCGGACGCGTCAATGTCGCCCTCGATTTCTTTGACGCGAGCATTAATCGGGTCGCGGCTTATGTAATTGGTATTCGGGCGACACGAAAAGCCGTTTTGGCCGCTTTATTGGAGCCAGTCGCTCGGTTGCGCGCTTTGGAAATGGAGGGAAGATTGGCGGAGAAATTAGCCCTTCTTGAAGAGTGCAAGACGCTACCTTTTGGCCAAGTTTGGGCTCAGCTTTGCTCTCAGGCAAACGTTGCCGGTGCCGAGTGGATTGAAGATATTGCGCCGTATGAGTCCAAGTTGTCATCAATGAGGCTGAGCTAGGGTTGTTCGAGGTTTTGGACCTCGGCCGGCTCCCTTACCAGGAGGCATGGGATCGGCAACTCGAAATCGCCGATGAAGTTGCGGCGGGCCGACCCGATACGCTTGTCTTTGTTGAGCACCCTCCGGTCATGACCTTGGGCGCGAACTTTCATGAGGCAAACATGTTGGTCACCCGTGAGCAGCTCGCTCACCAAGGCATTGAGGTCATCAAGACCGATCGTGGCGGAGATGTTACGTTTCACGGCCCAAACCAACTCATCATTTATCCCATTTTCGATCTCAATCGGCACGGAAAAGATCTGCATCTTTGGCTCCGAAATCTGGAGCAAACCGTGATTGAAGCACTGGACACTTTCGGGGTGAGGGGCCGAAGGTTTTCTCCCCATACCGGAGTATGGTTTGGAGATCGCAAGATCGCGGCGATCGGCATCAAAGTGAAGCGATGGATCTCAATCCACGGTATTGCGCTCAACTGCAACAACGATCTAAGCCCGTTTGACTTAATCGTGCCGTGCGGCATACCCGGTTATGGAGTTACGAGCTTATCGCTGGAAGTAGGCATGGAAGTCGGGATTGAGCAGGCGAAGGCGGCAATGTATCGCGGATTCGAAGTGACTTTTTGAGATGCCGCCGCGCCGTTCTAGGTAGGCTTTCAAACTAATGGCGGAGAAAACTAATCCGGTGATAAACACGCTCACTTTTGTGGGCGAGATCACGTTGATTTTCGGCGACTGCTTGCGCCGCGTTTTCCGCCGCCCTTTTGAAACCCGTGAGACCATTGATCAAATGGCGTTTGTGGGCATTGCGTCGGTTCCAATCGTGTTGCTAACAAACTTCTTTTCGGGTGCTGTATTAGCCCTCTACACGACGCAATTTCTCACTCAATACGGTGGAGGCAGTTTTGTTGGGGCGACCGTAGCTTTGGCCGCGGCGAGGGAGATGGGGCCAGTTTTGGCAGGAATTATGGTAGCGGCGCGCTGCGGATCCGCAATGGCGGCACAAATTGGAAGCATGGCGGTCACCGAACAAGTTGATGCCCTTCGGATGCTGAGCGTTCATCCGACGAGCTTCCTCATTGTTCCTAGGGTGATCGCGAGTTTCACGATGCTCCCGGTATTGGCGTTGGTGGGGATTTACTCAGCGGTTTTTGGGGGGTGGTTGGTCGCGGGACTAGGGGGCGTTCCTTCCACAGTTTTCGTTCAATCCATGCAACAGTTTATGGAGCCATGGGATTTCGTGGGTGGCGTTTTGAAGGCTCCGATTTTTGGTTTGATCATCGCTTTAGTTGCTTGCCAACAAGGTTTGCGCACAAAAGGGGGCGCGGTTGGAGTTGGGCAAGCTACTACAAATACGGTCGTTATCTCAATGGTGTTGATTTACGTGGCAAATTACTTCCTAGCCGCCGTCTTATTTGCCAAGTAGTAGATGTTTTCAATAGAACCCTGCGGGGATTCCGCCTTTATTTTGCGCGACCTGGACCGGCCCGCTTGGGAAGTCGCGGACGCCCTCAACGAGCTTAATCTCCCCGGCCTTTTTGAAGCCGTTCCGGCCTATGAGACGGTTGGTGTTTACGTTGACCCCGCCGATTTCAAGTTTGATTTTTCGGGTTGGAAGCCCGTGGCACGTATCGGCAAGATGCCGATGCCCCGGATTCACCTTATTCCTGTTTGCTATGAGCTGGGGCCAGATTATGAAATGGCCTCCACCCAGCTAGAACTGTCCGCTTTTGAGCTGCAGAAGTTGCACGAAGGAGCCACTTACACGTGCTACGCGCTCGGATTCACGCCGGGCTTTCCCTATCTGGGGTACTTGGACGAGCGGATTGAAGGCTTGCCGAGACTGACCCAGCCCCGCTTAAAGGTGCCTAAAGGCGCCATCGGCATAACCGGAAGGCAAACGGCGATTTATCCATCTCAATCCCCCGGGGGGTGGAATCTCATCGGCATAACACCTCTCGAAATCGTTGGCGAGGATTTTTTTCCGATAAAAACCGGTGATAAGATCAAATTTTATTCGATATCCGAGCCGGAATATCATAAAATGAAGGGAGAGCGACTTGAAGAAAATTGACCTGAATGTAGACATCGGAGAAGGATTCCCGTATGATCGAGAGTTGCTTAACTTCGCTACTTCGGTGAACATCTGCTGTGGTGAGCATGCCGGGAGTTGGGAACTTACCCAAGAGACCATTGAAATGTGCCTTTTGGCCGGGAAGCGTATCGGCGCACATCCTGGGTTCGGTGATCGTGAAGGCATGGGGCGCCGGGTTCCGCCGCCCTCAATCACTCGCGATCCTTCGCTGATTGCTCAGGTTGATCGCTTTCTGGAGGCTTGCGAGGCGGATTACGTTAAGCCTCACGGAGCTTGGTACAACTTACTTTCGGGCGCACTTCATGGCCCGTGTGACTTCCGGTGCGAACTGCGCGTGATAGTGCGGGATTACGCCTTACCTGCAATGCTGTTACCCAGTAGCCCGGTGATTGATTCCCTTGAAGGAATGGTGATTCGTGAAGGTTTCGCGGATCGGCGGTATTCCGCGGACGGGACTCTCATGAGCCGAACCGAATCTACAGCAATTCTTGAAGACCCCGATGAAATCCGCTATCAGGTGTTAGATTTGGCAACAAAAGTGGACTCCATTTGCCTGCACGGAGATAACCCGCAGTGCTTACAGTTTGCAGAGCTCGTTACGCAAACGCTGCTTGATAGCGGCTATCAGATTGCGGTATGAAACCCGTAAACCTACCGCCCGGTTCCTTTTTGCTTGGCCCGGACCGTCCATCGCGACGGCGTTTTGGGGTTCCACCGGGAGGACCATTTGATCGTGAGTCGTGCCACCGTAGCCAGATATTTGGGTCCGCCGACACCTATGAGCTTGGCTATTTTGGCGCAGAATTCTCATTCGAAGCATCCGGTTGTTTTGTTCTTTGTGGCGCCCTAAGGCCAGTGTTGCTTGGTGGAGCAAACGTTCCGCCCAATTCCATTTGCCATGCTGAAGCTAAACAATCACTTACCATCGGGATCGCCCAAACCGGAGTTCGGAGCTATCTTAGTTGGGAACCTTTGGGCAGAACTCCAGCTCCTCGGGGTTTTGATCCGCCCTCTTCGCTTAGGTCGGAACGAATACGTGTGCTCCCCGGTCCTCAGGCTTGCGAAATGGATTTGACGGCGTTTTTGCGGACGCAGCATACCGCTTCAACTCACCTTGATCGAATTGGATTGCGTCTCTGCGCAACCCCGGACGGGCAGGTTAGTAGGGAGTTTCCAAGCGAACCTCAATGCGTTGGTGCGATCCAGATAACGCCGGATGGAACTCCAATCATTATCGGGCCGGACGGTCCAACGTTGGGCGGTTATCCCAAGATTGCGGTTGTGATTTCCGCAGATTTAGACAGGCTCGCTCAAGTGGCCCCAGCCCAAACTCTGCAGTTTGAATTGGTATCTCTGGAAGAAGCCCAAACGATATTGCGTAAGCAAACTCAATCGCAAATGAAAGCCTTAAAGCAACTTGCTATGCTCCTGCGCCAACCATCTTTTTGAGCCATAATGAGCCTTCATGCTCGCCTTGATTGCTGCTGTCGCTCTAAAGTCGGACGTGATGGAAACACCGCTTGTTGACTTCGATTATCGTAATCGAGCGGGACTGACGGCTTCCTTTAACGGCGTCCCCCTCATTCGCGGAAGCCAAATCCAGATCACTGATCCCTACACATCAAAGGCGCAATTTTCCTCGACTTCTAACGACCAGCAGGTTGAGAGGCATGCCAACGGTGATCTTTTTGCGAAGTTTACGAGCCCCAACTTGCTCGCTTCGGGCACTCAGACCTATACCAAAACTGAGTCAGGATTCAAGATTCAATATTCCCTTAAGTGGACGGGCCTAACCTCGGTGAAAGCTGAGTGGTCACTCGGGCAGATATGGGCCCGTCCCTTTCTTGGTGGGGCCATAAAGATTGGCGGCGAGTGGCGAGGGCTGCCTTTAAGTTCCAAGCAAGAGGGAACAGCTCAAGAGCGAAAACTAGGTGGCGTCGCCAGCGAAATCGAGTTGCAGTCACCCGTTGGAAAACTCTCGCTCAAAGGCGACTCCCCAGACTGGACACTTTTTGATGCCCGTGGCTACGAGCAGCCATGGGCGAACGGGAATGAACTGCTTTGGCTCGGCCAAATGGACGTTACACTTCATCCGAATCAGCCTGTCACCGCGGAACTTGAGGTCAGTTTCTCGCCCAATACTTTTGCGACCGTGGCTCGCACTCTGGTAACTGAGGGGGAAAAACTCAATGAAGCGATCGTGCCCGACAATACGGAATGGCCCCTCATTCCTAAGCCAAAACAAGCCCTTTTCAATCGGGAAACGGCCTTCACAATTCCCGATCAACTTCAGGCTGATGTCAGCGATTTTTATTTCCACATCACGGATGAGCTGATAGATTCGATTAAGCTGCACTGGGATGCGCCCAATCTCATGGCGATTCAGAACTACAAAGGCAACCTCATGATGCGGGTCCAGAATCTGGGGCTTGGCCCGGAGGGTTATGAAATCAAGATTTCACCCACCAATGTTATCCTGATGGGCCAAGATGAAATCGGATTACGACATGCCGTCAGAACCCTCGGTTTCTTAGCCTTTGTGAAGGATGGGAAACTCAGTTTGCCTTGCGGTTCTTTGCGCGATTGGCCCTCAATTGCGTGGCGCGGAATTCATCTGTTTGGCGGTCCCGAAATCAGGGCCTTTCACTCGAAGCTCGCCAATCGTGTTCTCGCGCCCCTCAAAATCAACCGCACTTTGGTGCAGTGCGAGCGCACTCGCTGGAATGCTTTCCCGAAGATCGCGACTCCCCAATTCAATTCGAGGGAAGACCTTAAAGCCACGTTTGACATGTACAGGCGGCTGGGAATTGAGCCGATTCCGCTCATCCAAAGCCTGGGACACATGAGCTGGTTCTTTGAGAATAAACAGAATCTTGACCTGGCCGTAAATCCTGATTACCCTTTCACAATAGACCCACGCAAGCCCGGAACTCAACTGGCGCTTGAGAAGCTGTGGGCCGAGGCGGTTGAGCTTCTCAAGCCCAAGGTTATGCACTTCGGGATGGATGAATTCGACATTCGCGGCATGCCCGACGATCCAGGCCTTTCCACCCAGATTTGGGAGAAAGCTTGGCCGATTTTGAACTCAATCGCGGTGAAACATGGCGCTGTTCCCATGCTGTGGGGCGATAAGGGTTTGGCTCCGGGGCAAGCGATTGATGCCGCTCTGGGGGATAACAGCTACGAAGCGATGCGCCGCCGAAACGCGATCCCGAAGAACGCCATCGTCGCCGATTGGCATTACCGAAACTACCCCCGCGCCGACAAATTCCTTTGGTCAATAAATCTCTTTCGAAGTATCGGGTTGAGTACGGTGGGGACCGGTTGGTTCAATGGCGATAACATAAAGGGCTTCTGCGACGCCTGTTATCAATCTGGTTCGGGCTATTTGCAATCAACGTGGGCGGGTTATCAGTCCGACGAAGAGGCCGTTCTGCGCGAATTCAAGCAGTTCGCCGCCTACGTTCATGCCGCCGACTATTCGTGGTCGAATCGCTCGGAGCGAGTCACCGAGCTTCCTTACGATGCGGGTCAAGTTTTCTCTCGGCTGTTCTTTGGTCAGCCCAGCCCCATCAAAATATCTTCCGGAACGGCGCTTCCCGGCAATCGTTCGCAGGCCATAGGTGATGTCAATTTTCGGGTCGGTTCGCCAATTGCGTTGATTTCGATTCTATCCTCGAATACCCAGCGTGAGGCTGCGGAGATTACTTTGACTCCCAGAGGCTTAAGTGGGAGAGTAGTCGCGTTGGCGGTAGATACCGCCGTCCAGTGCCAAGATCGGGACCCAGTTGCCGAGATAACGGTCTTCGATGAAAAGGGCAAATCGAACTCTCGGCGCTTGCTTTATGGTTCTGATTTAAGGGCATCTGGCGATCCCCGGGCCACGGTTTCGATGCGAAACGGTAGCCTTTCCCTTATCAAAATCCCGCTCCCCAATCGGGGCGCGGTTTCGAAGATCATCTTGAAAGCGACCAGCACCTACGCGGGAATGAGGGTGCACGGGATTACAGCTTACTAGGGCCGTGTTATCAACCGCAAATCGATTCTGAACGGCTTACGGCCCTTGAACACTTCCAGAAACACGGCGATCGAAGTTCGATGTTCGAGCGAGGGAGTTGCAAAATTGGCTCTTACGGTCTTCCAAAAGGCCCAGAACTTTGCTAAGTTCAAGCTAGCCCGATTCGTGCCGTATGTGGCAGGGCGGACTCCAAAAACTGGATCTCATCTTCCTCACAAGTCCGGGGATCAAGCCAAACCCGATCCGATTCAATCCTCCCGATCACGGGAGTTGAAAGCTCCCTCAACATCTTGAGTTGCTTGTCCGGCTTGCCAAAGGGAAGGGAAACCCGCCACGTGGGCACCCCTTGCCCGGGGATGGAACCGCCTCCGGTCTCCGTTAAGCCAGATGAGACTTCTCCCCCGCATGTCATCGCGATCCGGTCCGCATAGGGTTGGATTTCATCTAGCGTTCGTCCCAGGTATCGAAGGGTTGGAATTTCATTTGCTTGACCGTTGACGTAAAGTTTTAGTGTCGCCTCGAGCGCAGATAGACTTAACTTATCAACCCTAACCGCTCGTGCTAGCGGGTGTTTCTTAACTTTGGCAATTAGCGATTTCGAACCCAGGATCAGTCCCGCCTGGGGACCTCCGAGCATCTTATCACCACTCGATAGCACCAGATCCGCCCCCGCCCTTAAGCTTTCACCGAGGATCGGCTCCCGCGGCAATCCAAAGTGTGTTGTATCCACCAAGCACCCCGCGCCTACATCGTCAATCAGCACCAGCTCGTTTTGATTGGCAATCAACGCAATATCCTCAGTCGTTGGCGTTTCGGTGAAACCGGTAACCCGGAAATTGCTGGGATGGCACCGGAGAATGACCGCTGTTCGAGTTGAGACCGCCTCTTGGTAGTCTCTCAGGTGGGTTTTGTTTGTGCAACCCACCTCAACCAACTTACACCCCGATTGGCGAACAACATCGGGCATACGAAAGGCTCCGCCGATCTCCACCATTTCACCACGCGATAGGATTACCTCTTTCCGCTTTGCCAAAGCCGAAAGGCAAAGGAACACCGCGGCTGCGCAGTTGTTAACGACGAAAGCATCTTCTGCCCCCGTAAGGTGACAGAGAAGCGCTCGCACATGATCCTGCCGATCTCCGCGCTTGCCTGAAACCAAATCGAACTCAACCAATGCATGATTTGCGGCAATGGTAGCGACAAACGAGGCTACGCTCGGGGCGAGCCGGGCCCGTCCTAAACCCGTATGCAAAATGACTCCGCTAGCATTGATTATTGGCTTCATGGAGGGCAACGATAAGGCGTTGGCTTGATTCAGGGCGATCTCAACCAAGTTCCCCGTCGGTCGCTCAAGGAGCAGACTAGCCCGCCCTGTTTCAATGGCGTGCCGGGCGGCCGCCGTACGGACGGCCGGGGCAAACTCAGTCAGCTCTGCACGGGAGGCAAGAACATCAACTTTGGGCAGATCGCGAAAGCTCATGGTTACTCAAACATACTCGCGGCGAAGTCGTCCGCCTTGAAATCTTTTAGGTCTCCCACCTTTTCGCCGATGCCAATGAACTTTACCGGCACCTTGAGCTTCTTGTAAAGGCCCAACATGGCACCCCCCTTGGCCGTGCCATCAAGTTTGGTGAGCACTATCCCGGTGATGCCCGCAACCTTTGTGAATTCTTCCGCTTGACGAACGGCATTCTGTCCGGTGTTTGCATCCAAGACCAGTAAGACCTCGTCGGGGGCTCTTCCGAGTGACTTCTGAGCAACGTGAGACACTTTTTGGAGTTCCAACATCAGGTTTTGTTTACTGTGTTGACGCCCCGCAGTATCGGCCAAGACGAACTCAATTCCCCGCGCTTTAGCCGCTTGGATCGCATCAAAAATTACGGCCCCACTATCTCCGCCCGGCTGAGATTTCACGATTTCGCAACCAACCCGTTGCGCCCACGTCTCCAGTTGCTCAATCGCCGCCGCCCGAAAAGTATCGCCCGCCGCCATGATAACGGAGAAGCCTTTTCGCTTCAAGAGATGAGCAACTTTAGCGATCGTGGTTGTTTTACCTACGCCGTTAACTCCAACAAAGACAAAGACGGTGGGATTCGTGGTGGCGATCATGAGGCCCGGGGCGCCGTCTTGGCGCATACGATCGGCGATGGATTGCTTTAGGCGAGACTTCATGCCTATCGGGTCGGTGATCTTCTCATCTCGCACGGCTCGGCGCAGTTCTTCGAGGATTTCTTGAGCGGTTTGAATATGAGTGTCGGCTTGCAAGAGGGCCTCTTCGAGTTCATCGTAGAGCTGATCGTCAATGACTCCTCGCCCCAGAGCCCGGTCCACCTGCTGCATAAGCCGCTTAAACATTCGTGGAGAGGGTGACATATTTTGTGAATCTTTATTTGAAATTTCATCGTATATGCAAAGTGTGGGTGTATTCCGGTATAAAAGAACCGCGAGTTACACTCGCTGACTCAGGAGGTCAATTAAAACAATGAAAAAGATTTTCACACTTATTCTCGCAGTTTGTGCATTTAGCGTAGTTCTCGCCGGTTGCGGCGCCAAGGAAGATGCGGCGACTCCTCCAGCTGATACAAGTAAGCCAGCAGATCCTGCTACCAAAGAGTAGTACACTCAACGACCAGCCCTCACCGCCGCAAGGTGGTGGGGGCTATTTTTTTGCGCGTTTGGGGCAAGTTTGTTTTCAGCGCGTTCGGAGGAGGTTCGGGTATCGGGGGTTCGGGGTTCGGCGTCGGGGAAGTCCGACGAGGGACGGGGGGTGGTTCTTCCCCCGTGACGTATAGGACATCTCCCTTGCTCAGAATGTAGGTGGCGGTTACTTGGTCCTCTCCGAACAGCCGAACCTCCGAACCTCCCGAAAACCTAGGAGTCCAAGTTAACCTTGTGATCCAGAATCTCCGCCCAGGCATCACCCTGCTTTTGCATGCGCTCGACTGAGTTCCACATCGTAAAATCATCGGGATAAACGTTTGTTTCGACTTCGCCCCAGGTTAATGGCATCGAAACCCCCTGATTTCGAAAGGCGCGGGGCGAGAACGCGGCCCCCAGGGTCTTTCCCATCGCGTTCATGTTGAAGTCAAGAAAGATCTTGCCCGTTCGCTTTGGCACGCTCCATTCCATCGTCACCACCTTCGGATGAGCGGCGAGAAGGGAACGGCAGAATGTCTCGCAAATCGCTTTTGCGCCGAGTGTGTCAATGTTGCGAACGATCGGAATGAAGATGTGCAGGCCGGTTTTCCCCGTGGTCTTGATGTAAGACGGCCAGCCCACTTGGTCGAACATATTCTTCAGCCATAGTGCGACGGTTTTGGCTTTTTCGAATGCATCCCGGTTCAGTTCAGGTTCGTCGCCTTCCTTTTCTAGCCCAGAGTAGATATACGGATCAAGATCAAACCGGATGAAATCGGGGTAGTTCAAGATGGATTTTCGCACGTCGTCTTCCGCATCAATAAAGTCCGTGGGCAAATCCGATCCGTCGGGTCCGGGCGAGAGTCGGGCGGCGGGAACGTGGAACTCCAACGTTCCGAGCTGCCCGAGCCAAAGCAACGTGGCGAGGTCATCGCACACCACGTATTCGAGGTTTTTCTTGTTCGTATCGGACCACAAATGCACCATACGCGCCCACTCGGGTCGCCCCGCCTCGATGTGCTTTTGGAAAAAACGCTCGCCGTAAATCCCATCGGGGAGCCGAATGAGTGTCATGGGGCGATCGGCCAGGTGGGACACCATGTAAGGGCTGATTCCGGCAAGATAACGCAAGAAATCGCGTTTCGTTACGGGGGGCAGGTCCTCATGGGCCGGCCAAAGAATTTTTTGAAGGTTGGTCACGCTCACCTGCTTACCGCCAACCTGGAGAACACTATTTTTTTCTTTACCGTCGAGCTGAAGCAACACGCCCTCAACGAGCGGATCTCGGCGGTTTGGCTCAGCTTCGGCCACCTCGGAACTTTCTTTCACGGTCACTTGGAGTACGCCAGGGGCACCAACATCAGCTGGATCAATATCGAATCGCTCCCTCAAGAAGACTGGCGAGCGCAGGGCTCCCGATGGCATGATTTCGCTGTATTTGATCTCCACAACGAGTTTGGGATCAAGCCAAACACTTGGTCCCTCAATTTCAAAGCCAGACTCAAAGGGACATTTCTTCTGCTCTAAGAACGAAAATTTTTCGCGCCAGACTTGCAAATCGTTATCGGTAAAACCAGAGCCCACCCGCCCATCGCAAATAAGCTTGCCGTCCTCGTAATGCCCCACATAGATGGAACCGAATGTTGGCTCCCTGCCCCCTTCCCCTTTAAGGTATCCGCCGACCACAAAATCTGCGGTGGTCGTGTGTTTCAGCTTCAACCAAGCCGAAGAATGCCGCCCGGATGTGTCGTATCGTGAGTCGGCCTTTTTCGCCATCGCGCCCTCAAGCCCGGTCGCGACGACCGCACTATAAAACGCTATTCCATCTTCGTGGATGTGCTCAACATATTGCACGCGCTCGGTGGGCATGAGGGCGGCTTTAAGCCGAGCCTTTCGTTCCAAAAGGGGTAAGGCTCGCAGGTTTTCGCCTTCAAAATGGAGCAAATCGAAGGCGAAAAAAACGCATGGCTGAATCCGATCCGCTTGGGCCAGCGAAGAAGCGTCTTTTAGGTGAAATCGCTTCATCATGGCGGTAAAACCCGGTTGCCCATTCTCAAAAGCCACGATTTCTCCATCCAAAATCATGTGCCCGTTCTGTTGCCCCAGATGCTTTACAACTTCAGGAAACTGGGAGGTTTGGTCATTTCCGTTGCGGGTGATGATTTTGACTTGCTTGCCTTGGATCACGGCATGTGCGCGAATGCCGTCCAGTTTGGGCTCAAAAATCCATTCCGGGTGGTCAAAAGCTTTCTGCCCCGTATCCGCTTTCATCGGCTTGATTTGCTTGGGAAAGGCTTCAGTTTGGATTGGAAATTGCGAGGCTTGGGCGGGAATTGAACCGGTGAAACTCCAAGCGCGCGCGATTTCTTCGGTGGTTCGACCCGTCAGCACACTTGTATCGAGGGCCATGAGGTCGCGCTTTTTGGTCCAAGCGTCGGCGTGTTTAATGAAAAGCCAACCATCCTTCGTCTTCACCAAAGCCCAACTACCCTTCATTTTTTGGCCGCGAAAGAAAATGCCTAGCTTGCCCTTTTCAAGCTGCCTTAGGGCCATTTCTTCGAGATTTTCGCGCCAACCGGGCTCGTAAGGGGACGGCGGCGAATCGAGGTCTTCGTCCGGCCACCATGTGCCAATATCCCACACCATCATTTCGCCCGCCCCATATTCACCTCGGGGAATCACACCTTCAAAAGCGATGTAATCGTAGGGGTGGTCTTCGGTTTGAACTGCGAAGCGCTTATCCTCGGGGTTATCGCTGGGGCCCCTCGGAACTGCCCAGCTCTTCAGAACCCCGCGGATTTCGAGCCTCAGGTCGTAATGCAGGTTTGTGGCGGTGTGTTTTTGAATACAAAAGCGAAGCGGGCCCTCGCGCGCGATAACCTTCGCCGGGGGCTCGGGCGATTTAGCCAAGTCGCGCTTGGCGAGATATTCTTCAAGGTGCGAACTCATTTCCGGACAGGGGCTGGACGCACCCTGGAAACCTTGGGCGAGGGGCCCGAGCTACCGGGCAATCTCTCCATCACGGCATCCCATAGCGCCGGATTCACGTCGCGCGAGATTAATTCCAGCATTTGCCCAGCTTGCTTCTGGTATCGAGCCAACTTTTCTGGGGTGCGGGTCTTTTCAGCGGAAATCAAATTCGAAAGTCGGTCGGCGAGCTTGATCACTTGCCCCTTGGGGCCCATTGCCTTGATTTCAGCCAATAACAAGCCATTGCGAAGCTCATAAATTTCTTCGACCGAAAGTGAAGCTCGAATATCATCGGTGGGCTCCTCCCGGGTCACTTCGCTGACTATCCTCGCTACTTCCGACCCAAACTTGGCCTCGATCTTGATTAAGTCAACATCGCACTCTTCAAGAACATCATGCAGGGCGGCAGCACACAGGATTTCCTCGTCCTTCACTCCCCCAACATACGCCAACTTATTGATCACATCAATGGGGTGGGTGACATAAGGGATCGGGGGCTCTCCTTCTCGAAACTGTCCTTTGTGAGCCTTTGCCGCAAACTTGATTGCCTTTGCGAGCATGTTCATTACCAGAGCCCCAGGTGCTGCAAGTCTTCGACTGGTTCACGAACAGAGCAGGAACCGAATCCGGCAAAGAGCATTCGAGCCTGGCCAATACTATCAAGCGTCGCGTTTTGTCCGCGCCACTCGATTCCGTCATCATCAAAAGCAAAGTTCCTAGGGTCCCGGTCGAGCAGGATTCGCTCGACCTCAGCCCGGTTCAAATCCATTTCCTCAATCAGGGCCGCCGCTGTAATGACATTCAGAAATCCATGCATCGCGCCGCCCGATTGGGGATCGTCGCGGGGGATGGGGTGATGAAGCCCAGCGGTGAGCTTAAAAGGAAGATTAAGGTCTATACACTCCTTAAGGAATCCGCCCAGGGCTGCCGCCGAAGGAAAGGCCGATTTTTCTAATCCGCCCGTTCGAGCCTTTGCACTTGCCGCTTCTGAAACTGCAATCTCGCTGAGTGTGTCGGAAAGGTTGTCATCGAGCGGGACTTCGAGGAACCACTCGGCCTGATCAATTGGCTTCAAGGCGCTTAGGATGGAGGAAAGAGGGGCTGACGGGATTTTGACTTCAAACGCCTCCACCCAGCACTGAGCTTCCCACTCATCCTCAAACGCCTTTATCGCATCGGCATCGCTCTTGCATGCGGCAAAAAAAGCGCTGCTGTCGGCCCCCCCGATTCCAACGGCGGTGATTCCGAATTCAAACCCAGATTCGACTTCCCGCAGAGCAGCACCTAACTCGGTTAGTCTAGCGGCGGGGCAAACGAATCGGTTCACCAGCAGTTGCTCATCTGAATCCAAGTGAGCCAAATACTCCTTCAGGGCCGGAAGCATAGTTAAATTCGCCGGCGGAAACAGGCCGGCGTAATCAATCACTCCATCAAGCATCGCTTCCAAAGAGGCAACCATGCCCTGCAGTTTACATTCGCTCGAGCAAAGCGTGACGCCAGCCCCGCACCGAAACCCCGCATCCCAACACTTTGAGGCTATGAAGAAACCGTTCCAAGATTAAACTCCCGAGGTGAATTGTCTTTTCGCGACCCTTCTCCATCCCCGGGACAAGGGCGCGCTCTGTGTCTGTAAGGGCGGAAAGCCAACCTACCGCCTTTGAGACTTCTTCAAAGTCAAGATATGCCCCATGCACCTTCGCCGGGTCCCATTGGGTTATTTTTTCGCGGATTGTCACAAGGTTTGTGCCCGTCGCTCCCAGCGCGATTGCGTAGATACCAAGACCGGGTAGGCACGACATTCCGATCAGATCGTCTATCTGCTGGCTCGCTCGCAGAATCTCCAACCCGCTCGGAGATTCTGCGCGTAGCAATCCGCCCCTTAGTGCCAACGTACCAATCGGAAAGCTTCGGCGGAAATGAGTCGCCCACTGTTCACCGCGCTCGGCGATGACTAGTTCGGTGCTGTGCCCGCCGACATCAATGATCGCGATTCGACCGTGACTCGAGAAGGTCGCATCTTCGGCGACCGAAAGAAAGCCTAGTTCAGCCTCCTCTTCGCCCGAAAGAACTCGGACGGGAGTTCCCTGGGCAAGCGCTCGAGCGAGAAAATCGGGGGAGTTGGTTGCGATCCGAGCCGCCATCGTTACGCCTGCTTCGATTTGATCGGTTCCGGCGATTTCGAAGGCTTGTTTTAGGGCGAGCAAGGTTTCGCTCATTGCCCTCTCGCTTAAGAGTTTTGTCTCCTTAGTTCCCTCGCCGAGAGCGGTGACAGCGGTTGTCTCGATGATCGGAGTCCAAACGCCATCGCGTGATTCGCTCACTAAGAGGAGAACGGAATTTGACCCAACATCCACAACCGCTTTACGCACAACGGAACTTTACCGCGTTAGGCAGCCACGCCGAAGTGAGCCATCGTGTTGCCCACGTCCAAACACAAGAGTTCGATGACACTCTCGATATCACTTTGCTCGAACTTTTGGTCGGCAAGGACTTTCTTGCACGCCCCAATATCGCACGAATGATTTGGCATTCCAGCCAGACAGGCAATTGCGGATGCATTCGCCATGATCTGGGTCCCGACTTGATGATCAGCCGAGTTTGTCGGGCTATCAATGTAGCGGATTGCATCACAACACAACGGAGTGAAGTTCCAGTTTTGCAAGGTTTGGGCGGCCAACTCGTGATGATCAAATCCAAAAACTACTTGAACCCCAAAAGCGAGGGGCTGACCCGCTTCCTTTGAAGACAAAATGGCCTGGCCTAAGCGATCTGGCGCTAAGCGATCCAAGGCCAATAGGCCGAACTCATGCAACATGCCGATGACAAAAAGCTCCTCAGCATAGGCCAGGCTTTGCTGAGTTCCAAGAATTCTCGCGACCGCGGCGACCGCCATCGAGTGAGTCCAGAGGGCGGTATGATCAAAATTTGCGGCGGACGCATGCTTAACCGAGACTTGCTGAACTACGAGCCGGGTAACGGCGGATCGAACGCCGTTCAAACCCATGACGTTTGCGGCCCGCGAAATGGAGGTTGCGCCCCTGGCACCGTAGAGGGGTGAGTTTGCAATCTGGAGGATCCGAGCAGTTAGCCCCGGATCTTGCAAGATTGCTGATTCGAGGTCGCGATGGACGACGGTTGGGGACTGGCAAAGTCGAACGACTTCGATCGCCAGGCGGGGAAAGACGCTTAGCATCTCGTTGCGACTACATATCAAGACAGCTTTGTCAAGCGTCAGCGTGCCGCGAATATCGTTACCGGCCAATGAAGAGTTCCCCCGAACATAACATTATTCATTGGCTTTTCCCGTGCAAATCCTCATGCGTGCCGGGCACTAAAATCGTCATTCCCAGCAATGCACCAATTTGATACACTCGCAATTCACGCTGGCATAGAGCCAGAGCCAACAAGCGGGGCGGTGATGACGCCAATTTTTCAAACTTCAACTTACGCCCAGTCTGCCCCTGGGGATCATAAGGGCTATGAGTATTCACGAACCGATAATCCGACCCGGACGGTACTTCAAAGCAATCTGGCGGCACTTGAAAAGGCACGTCATGCCCTCGTTTTTTCGAGCGGCCTAGCGGCGACCGATGCAGTTCTCAACCTTCTTGAAGCGGGCGATGAGATAGTCGCAGGAAACGACTTATACGGCGGTACGTTTCGGCTGTTCACAAAGGTCGCGGCAAAGAGAGGCTTGAAATTCAAATTTGTGATCACCCAAGACTTAGCCGCCGTCGCGGAATCGGTAACGAGCAAAACCAAGCTCGTCTGGATTGAATCTCCAACCAATCCGCTATTGCGGCTAGCGGATATCGCTGCAATAGCAAAAATTGCCCATGCCAAGGGAGCCAAACTCGCCGTTGATAACACCTTTATGAGCCCCTACTTTCAGAACCCAACCGAGTTAGGGGCAGACATCACCATGCACTCCATGACCAAATACATTAACGGTCACAGCGATGTTGTGATGGGCGCACTGATGATGAATGACTCACGGCTTTTTGAGGAGCTGAAATTTACGCAAAACGCAGTCGGAGCGGTGCCCGGCCCGTTCGATTGCTGGTTGGTTCTGCGGGGGATCAAGACTTTGGGAGTTCGCATGCGCCAACACGCTGCCAATGCGGGCGAACTCGCCGCTTGGCTAGAATCCCATCCTAAGATTGAGCGTGTGATTTATCCTGGCCTAAGTTCTCATCCCGAACATAAACTCGCGGAGCTCCAGATGGGCGGCTTTGGTGGAATGATTTCATTCTTCGTGAGGGGTGATTTGGCCGCCTCGCGCCGGTTCCTCGCCAAACTGGAGTTGTTCACATTGGCTGAGTCTCTCGGCGGGGTGGAAAGCTTGATCGAACATCCTGCAATAATGACTCACGCCTCTGTTCCCCCCGAGATTCGAGCGGCAATCGGGCTCTCGGACAATTTAATTCGGATGTCGGTCGGAATTGAAGCCCTCGATGATCTGCGCGCTGATCTCGGTCAGGCGCTTAGTTCATTTTGATCCATTTTGACGTGCCTGCGCATCATCTTTAGTGCATGCTCGGCCAGCGGAATCATGTTCATGCAATCTTCCCGGTTATAGGAAATGAGGCGCTCAAGTACGCCGGAATCACCGCGCAAATGTTTCCGCCACATAAGCACAGCGTCGTAACCGGTCAGCCCATCGGTTTCAGGACTCCTCTCTATTCCAAATTGCTTTTCGATCTTCTTGAGCCCGCCCCTAACGCCAAGTCCTCGAAACAACGGGCACAAGTCGACGTGAATTTGATCTAGCGGGAGATTTGCGAAATGCTTATGGATAACGGGAATATCAAAGCCCGTTCCAAAAAATGTGACGATCACGGAGTAGTGACTGATAGCGTCACGAAAGGACTCCAGGTTTTCGCCTTTGACATAGCACTGGAACCCGGAATCGTCCCCAATTCCGATCATCGTGATGTTGTTGGGCTCCGCCGTCCCGTTGGTTTCAATGTCGAGATAAGCCGTAGCTCCGTTAAAGGCGTCCAGGGCCCGCCATGCGTGGCGTTGCCGGAGTTTTGACTGGAAGTGCTGATGAACTCCGCTCAGGAGAGCATCTCGAGACCGTTCGATTTCGCGGACAACGCTGTCCCGCGATGCTGATCCAGTGCGGAAAGAGCGGGGGTCAAGCAGGAAATCATCCCAAGTTCGAGCGCCCTGCTCCCATAAGGTTCGCTCCGTGAGAAACCCAACCCCGGGGGCGTGGATAAAAGTTCGCTCAAGCGTGGTTGCAGAGTTAGCCACCGCCGCCGCGAGTTGGCGCCGTCTTCATATAATCGGGCGGAGGAAGTTTGACTTCAATGCCTGACGTGTACCAAACATTTTTGGCGGGCAAAGATTTGTACCAGTAGAAGCCGGTGTCAAGATTCTTATCGAATTCACCAAACAATCGAATATTGCCCTCGCCCGTGAAGACGCCCTTCATGTTCGATCCGAACCATTGCAGGCCACGCCACGTTCCAAGAAGCTCAATAGTTCCCTCGCCAAAATAGGCGGTGCGCCCATCGTGCTCGTATTCCTTCTTTACTTTTCCCGTAACTGCGGCTTTGCCGTCCAGCCCGGAAACCAAAACCGTGCCTTTGAATGAAAATGTAATCTTGCCTCGGCCGTTTAGAATTTTGAAGCTACCTAGCGCCGTTTCAAAGTAAATCGTGTCGTCACCATCTTTGAGGGCCGGGGTCGCCATTGATCTGGAAACCGGTTGGGGCTTATCGCCAGCTTGGGCGAAAGCATAAACAATGCCACTCAAAGTGGCAAGAATGAAGAAATATCTTAAGGCGCGCATAGGAGTTCCGATAACCAAAACGCAATTATGAAGCATTTTGAGCCCGTTGCGGCGGTTTTCTTTGGAAAATTCGTACAAAATAGATAAAGATGTTGCTCAAAGGCCCATTTGTTTCTGCAGGAGTCGCCCTGCTATCCGTTGTTGGACTGGCCGTTGTGTTCGTGATGAACGCCTCACCTTACGCTACAGTTGCGGAGGCGTCGAAGCTTACAAGCAACGGAGTTCACGTTATCGGCGCGATTGTTCCCGGTTCGATTAAGCAGAATCTTGTGGCCCGATCCCTGGAGTTTTCTATTCAAGATGAAACGGGAATCTTGAAAGTAAGCTACGCAGGCCCGCCCATGGCGAACCTGCAGACGACGCCCAAGGTGGTTGTGATTGGCAAATTTGAAGATGGCCAGATGAAGTCGGAAAAAATGCTCGTCAAGTGCCCGTCGAAGTACGAGTCAGAAAAGAAAGGTGGGTAGTTGGAACACTCCAAACTAGACCTTCCTATCACGCCGGGTTGGTCGCTCTTTCTCGGTGAGCAATTCGCGTCAAAGCTTGTGTTTTTTGGCGTAGTTTGCTTTGTTTTAGCCTTTCTTCAGCAGATTTTTGGAAAGAAACTCAAAGTCCCCTTTTTCGCTCTCGGCTGTATCTCAATCTTCGGCACTTTCATTTCGCTGGCAACGCTCTTCGTGACAGACCAGTTCGCCTACGAATACATTTTCAGCCACTCTGAGAAGGTTAACCTGATCCCCTATAAGATTGCGGCCGTTTGGTCGGGTCAGCAGGGGAGTTTTTTACTTTGGGCAACTTGCTCAGCGATTTTTGCGCTCTTAGCATTGCGTGGCGTTGGCGAGTATCGGCGCGGCTTTATCGCTACAGTTTCGATTTTCCTCGCTGCACTTATGGGGATTCTAACCTGCGAATCGCCGTTCATAGTCAGTCGCTTTGAAAAGATCGCCTATATTCCGCCCGATGGAAACGGGTTGGCCCCTTCGCTGAACAACTATTGGGTTGTGATCCATCCCCCCACGATTTTTCTTGGCTTTGGCTCCCTCATCGTGCTTTTCGCATTTGCCGTGGCCGCGCTTGCCAAAAAGGACTATGTGGATTGGGTTCCGCGTGCACGGCCTTGGGCAATAATCTCCGTCAGCATTTTAGGACTTGGGCTCTGCATGGGCGGTTTTTGGGCTTACGAAACGCTGGGTTGGGGCGGATTCTGGATGTGGGACCCCGTGGAAAACGTCAGCTTCGTTCCTTGGGTGATGACGGTTGTTTTAGTTCATGGTCTCATCGTTCAAGTGACCAAGAAAAAGTGGGCGCTAACCAATTTGCTTTTGGCGGGGTTACCCTTTCTCCTGTTTGTCTACGGGACATTTTTGACAAGGGCTGGTTTTTTGGCCGACGTAAGCGTGCACAGTTTCGCTCAAATGGAGGATAACGCGCACAAAGTATTGTTGGTGCTTTTGGGAACCTCAGTTTTGGGTTTCCTCGCGCTATGGCTTTGGCGACTTGCAACCACGAAAGGAGAGCCTAAACCTAAACCAAGCCCGCGCGAGCAAGGCTACTCAGCGGGAATGGTGATGCTATCGCTGATGGGGGTAGCGACGGCGATCGGCATGAGCGTTCCGATGATTCAGGCGCTCCGGGGTCATACCGTGAAAGTTGTTGAGGAGCACCTTTATCACGTCGTGCTCGCCTGGTTCTTGGTGCCAATTCTTTTGCTCATGGGAATTGTCCCTTTCCTAGCTTGGCGAGCAATGACGTTTCGCGAGTTGATGAATCGAGTTGTCAACGTGGTCAGTATCACGTTCGGAATCACCGGCATCTGTCTGTTTGTTTTCAAGAGCGATGTCATCGGTGTCTCGCCCGATCCGGCGGGAAAAATTGATTGGAGTTTCGGTCAACTCCCCTTATTCGGTTGGATGATGACGTTATTCGCGCTGTGCATGTTTGTGGCGGTGGCCAATCTCTGGCGGGCGGCCGAGCTATTCAAACGTTCCAAGCCATCTACCGGGGCATTCCTCGCGCATCTTGGCGTGGCCGTTGCGATGGCCGGCTTGATCGTTTCGCGCGGATTTGAGCGCACTCAGGAGTATTTCGTGCAACCGGGCGTAACCGCAATTGGGACAAAGCCGTTAGGTCCAAAGCAAGCGGTTGAGCTGATAGAAAATCAAGAATATGACTTTTTCCATCGCGACAACAAGGTTGCGTTTAAGCTCTCAGGCGATGGCCAATCTTTCACGGCCCGACCTGGTCTTTATTACATTCTCGGGAAAGAGGCCCCCCAGCCGATGGTTTGGCCATCAATTGAAAGGGGACTTTCTCACGATATGTACGTTGTACTTCACCCAATGGAAGATCAAGCGGGCGATCCGATCAGCCTCAAACCCGGCGAGACCAAGGAAGTTAGAGGACCCGTTTGGGGTGACTTTAGCGAACGAGTTTATAAGATCAAGTATATCGAGACGGTTCGCGTGGGTGAAGCCGGAGTAACCGGGACGACTTTTGCCGCCAAGCTTGAAATTTCGGATGCGGATGGCCATAAGACCGTTGTAAATCCTAAGTGGACGCTCCAGGGCAAGGAGCAACCCAAGAGCGATGCGGCGACGCTTGACGATGAATTCATGATCGAACTCGCGGGGATGGACGTAGCCTCAAAGTCGGTCAGCCTCGCTCTCAAATACGTCAAGCCGGTCTTTCCGCTTCAGGTGATTTATAAGCCGCTTACTTCCCTCGTATGGCTGGGAGTAGGTATCCTCTTTTTCGGCGGATTATTGGCCGCTTGGAATCGGCGACGACATCCGAACCAATCTTCCGACCTTCAAGAAGCCGATGCGCCTGTCACAGATACTTAAAGCCAAACTCCATCACGCTCACGTAACGTATGCGAACCAGGAGTATGTCGGCTCAATCGAGATTGATTCTGATCTCATGAGAGAAATCGGCTTGCATGATGGCGAGTTGGTTCACGTTTGGGCAGTGGATCATACTGCCCGCATCCAAACCTATGCGTTCGGTGGCCCTCGTGGCGTTATTGGTTTGAACGGTGGGGCGGCCCAGTTTTTTTCAAAAGGTGATCGAATCATCGTCGCCGCATTTGATCTCACCGATGAACCGGTTTTGCCCCGCATTCTCTTGTTGAACGACAAGAACGAGATCGTCCGAGATATGACGCCGTTCTCGGTGGTCGGATGATTGACACTGAATTGCAGACTCTACTTGAGGATTCCGGCGCAATCCTGAATGGGCACTTCCTACTCACCAGCGGACGGCATAGCGACACGTACTTTGAGAAATTCCGCGTTCTAGAGAGACCGGCGGTGTTATCTCGCCTTTGCACCAAAATCGCGAACGCCTTTCCCGATGGCATAGACTTAGTAGTCGGACCGACGACTGGCGGCATCATTGTTGCCTTCGAGGTCGCTCGCCAAATGGGCTTGCCCTCGCTCTATGTGGAAAGCGAAGACGGTCAACGCAAGTTGCGGCGCGGTGGCTCCATCGAAAATGGGGCCCGATTTTTGGTGGTTGATGACGTCTATACCACCGGGCGTTCCATTCGCGAAGTGATTGAACTGCTCACGAGCATGGGTGGAGTTTTGGCCGGGGTTGGCGTTTTGATAGATCGTTCGGAGAGAGCAGTGGACTGGGGTGCGCCATTTGCGTCGGCTCACCGGGTTGAGGCCGTAAGCTATGATCCCGTTGAAGTGCCAAAATGGTTAAGCGAGATACCAGTAACAAAACCTGGCACACGGATTGACAAGTAAGTGTCCGATAATAAAACGAGGAAAACAAACGAGTGATTCGCAACACCACATGGAATGTGTCGAACCCCTTCGCAACTTTGAACAAATTTGCGGAAGTTCGGGGCGTTGTGCTGTCGCACATGATCGGGTTTTGCTTCGCATTTACGTTTATCTTTGAGCGCGTTCTTCAAGGCGAAATCTACTACACCAAATACGTAGATATTCCCATCCGACTTGTTGCCGTTTGGCTCCTAATTGATCGAGTCGGTAGGCGAAACCGAGTCAAAATTAGCCTTTGGGACTACCTTCATTTGGGATTCGCCGGGCTTTATGGGGCGGCGCTAGTTTACGCCGATCTCTTTATGCAACGGGATACGGGGTTGATTAATTATCTGACCTGGATATCCTCAAATTTTAACCCATACTTCTATTTTTTGATCGTTAGGGAAGGGACTCTTCGGCGCGGATTTCGACCTTACATCGTTGTACAGTGGATGCTTTGGACTCTGTTTATCGCTTGTGTGGTGGCCCTAACTCAGGCGTTGAATTTGGCGGGGTTGAGGAGCCAAATTGATGATTTTGTGCGGCAGCGGCAAGCCGAAGCCAGGATGGAAGGGCCGTCGCAGCCTTGGCAAGCGCGCGGGCTGTTTGTCCACGCAAACAACATGGCGATCATGATCATCATGGGGTTTGCCCTGTTAGCGGCGGCGGGTAATTATCGTCGGTTTGGTTTTTTTGAATGGCTTTGCGGAGCTACGTTTGTCGTTACGCTTTTTGCGACTTACTCTAGAACCGGAATCGTCAGCGCAGTCGTTATGGCGCTTGGTTTTATCGTCGTGTTGATCGCCCAGAAAAAGCATCGAGTCGCTTTCATTTCACTCTTTGCTTTGGGGGCGTTAATGTTTGGGTTTGTGACCGCCGTTTATGCCTTTGATATCAAGCGATATCAGGTCTTTGTCAAAGGTGAAGGCGTGGTCAAGAAGGAGTCCGAGCGCGGCCTCTACGGCTGGTATGCGCGCCAAGAATCGCTACGGAAAGCGATTGATCTCGCCCAGAAATACCCGTTTACAGGTGCCAGCGTTGCCTCTTCCGCCTTGAATAACCAGAACGTTATTCAGAGGAGCGTTTACACTTTTGAGGGCCTCCTTCTCAATGTTTATGGCTATTCTTTCGTGAGCTATGGCCTAATTGGGTTAGCTTATTTGGCGGGTGTCTTGTTCGCATTGACTTTCCCCCAGCTCAAATACTTCGGGAGCAAATACGCCTTCCCCCCCGGCGCGGCGCTGTGCGGCTTGGCGATTGCAATTACCGGAATGTCTGAAAATACACTGTTTTCGATTGGACACATGACGGTGGTTAATATCATCGCCGCTTTTGCTTTTCAAAAAGTTGTGCGGTTCGCAGTGCCAGAGCCAGCGAGTCCATTAAGTTTGGCCCAAGGCGCACAATAACAACTATGGATGTCATCCATCATCTCACTGGAAATGCTTGGGCACGCTTTGATAGCCGCATCCAAGACTTATGCATAGCTTCGCCGGGGCAGCGCATATTGGATATCGGCGGCGGAGCTAATCCTGTTGTCCCCCTGGAAGTTGTAAGGCAACACTTGCTGGATTACACCCTGCTTGATATTTCAGAGGAAGAGCTTGCGAAAGCACCGGCGGATTACCATAAGGCTTGCTTTGACATCACCGGAAGCGAAGCTTTCACCGGAGGGTACGACTTGGCCTTTTCAAAAATGCTGGCCGAGCACATAAAGTATGCACCTCAATTCCATAAGAATGTCTTAGGGTTCCTTAGGCCGGGAGGAGTTGCGATTCACTTCTTTCCAACGCTCTATGCCTTTCCGTTTATTGCAAATCATTTGATTCCGGAAAATCTCGCGGAAAAGATTCTTGTAAAACTAACACCGTTCCGGAAGCGCGGGGGTAAGTTCTCTAAATTCCCCGCTTACTACCAATGGACGCTTGGACCAACTCGGAAACAGATCCGCCGATTGGAGGACGCAGGCTTTGAGATTGAGCAATACGAAGCCCTCTACGGACATGAAGGGTATTACGAGAAGTATCCCGCGATAAAGGCAATCCATCTTGCGGAAGCAAAATTGCTTGCTCGTCTAAAACTTTCCATGTTCACAAGTTACTCCGTGGTTACCCTGCGAAAACCTCTTCAGCAACCCTGACGAGCTACTATATTCAATGATCCTAATACGGATCTTTGTTTCGGAGGAGGGCATCAAGTAGGTTCGAAAAGTCATCACGCCAAGGCGCCACGCCTGGTTCTATGATCATTCGATTCCATCGAATATCGCGATTGAGGGGAACAATATCTTCCAGCGAGCGACAGATCAGCATCCATTGAGAGTCAGTTTTCCCTTCTTTGATCTCAGCTCGCTGTACATCGTCTAATCGCGTTTCTTCCGGCGCGGAGTCCTCTCGGAGAAGAGCCCGCATACCGTTCTGTTGGGCAGCGGCGGCGAGAACTTCTTTTAAGCTTAAGTAGCGATTGCTGATGTGAAACGCGATGATTCCACCGGGCTTCAACAGTTCCACGTAGAGCTTCATCGCTTCGATGGTGAGTAGGTGCAGCGGCACGGAATCAGACGTGAAGGCATCCAGCACCAGCAAATCAAACTTTCGATTTTCGTGCGACAGTGTAAGCCGGGCGTCTCCCTCAACGATGTTCAGTGGGGACTTGCAGTTCTTCAAAAACGTAAAGAGGGCGGGATCGCGCGCTATTTTCACGACAGCGGGGTCAATCTCATAATAGGTCATTTTTTGACCAGGCAAGCCGTAATAAGCCAGCGACCCGACTCCCAGGCCGACCAGGCCGATTTCGGCATTTGGCTTCTTACTCGCCCATTCCAGGAAGATTTGGCCGATTGGGCCGCTCGGGTAATAGTAGGTCAACGGCTTACCAGAACCGGCGTTTTCGCGTCCGTGAATTGTGTTTCCGTGAATGAGGGATCGGTGCAAGGTGCCGCCGTCATCGCTTTCAACAACACGATGTACGCCGAAAAAGCTGCGCTTTGAAAGCAAAACCCTACCGGGAACGCCAACATTTGCAAACTGGGCGCACACATAAAAGAGAACAACCGCCGTTGCGTAGCGATAAACCTTGTCCGAACAAAAGAAGGTGAGGAGCGCGGGGGCGGCGATAGAAACACCGATCAGGGCGGTCCCCTCTAAACCGGCGAGGCGGCCAAAAGTCGCCCCCAACAAAACCAAAACACCCGCCGCAAGAGGAAGCAAGAGATCTTTGCGACTCAACGTTTGGCCCGCCGGGCGGGGCAACAGGAAACAGGCGGCTACGAGCGCCAGCGGATACTCAACATATTTCGTGAAAATGAGCGGGGCAAGAAATCCAACGAATATTCCGCCGACCACCCCGCCGATGGAAATGTAGAGGAAGAATTCCGTCAGTTTGGTGGGTTCGGGGGCTTCGTCAGAGAGCGTCATGTGGCAGCAAAGCATCAGAACGGATACGGTTACGAGGTGCAGAATCGCCATGGCGATCAGGGGCTCGGTGGATTCCAAAACGAGAGGAAGGAGCAACGAAGTGATCAGAATCGGAGTTGCCCGAGCAAGCCACTTCGTCCCGAATTTCCGCTTGGCTGAAAAGGCAACGACGAACGTGAGCAGGTAAAGCGACATCGGAACGATCCACAAAAATGGAATCGGGGCGATGTTCTGGGCCAGAAAGTTGATAACGCCCATGAGGAGGGCGGAGGGAACCGCGGCAAGAACGATCCACCGCCAGCGAGTGGCGCTTGGGGTGACGGTGGTGGAAGTGGGGGCTCCCAGCGGCGTGCTTCCTCGGATTTGGGTGGCACAAAAAGCAAGCGAGATCATCAGCCCTACGAACCCCCATTTCCATACACCGAGCTGCTCGTGGAGCGTCAAGTTCGGCTCAACAACAAATGGATAGACGAGCAGTGAAGCAAAGCTCCCAAGATTGCTCGCGGCATAAAGTTGATAGGGATTGTTGCGGTCGGTGGCGTTTGTGGTGGCATACCAGCGTTGCAAGAGCGGGGCATTGGCCGAAACCGCCAAGAATGGCAGACCAATCATCAAGAGCAGCATCAACATAACGCCAAGCGCGGGCGGATTAGTCGGGATGGAGTTAAAAAGTTTGCTACCCCCGATTGAAAAAAGGGCCACTAGCATGACCAGGAGATGAGCCCACGAGTGGCGCTGGCTTCGGCTGGCAAACTTATGTGCATAAAGGTAGCCCAACACCAGCATCCCCTGAAAAAACACCATCGCCACCAGCCAAACCGCCGGGGCGCCGCCGAACTGAGGCAACAGAATTTTCGCCATCATGGGTTGCACCAGAAACAGCAAAAAGGCGCTCAAAAAGGCGGTTGCAGAGAAAAGTAAACGCAAAGTTCTCATTCAAGGACGGGTAATTGGCGTTCGTTTTTGCAGGATGAAGTAAATTCGATCAATGATTGGTCTCCTGTCCTTCTTGCTCCTTGGCCAAACCCCGGCACAGCAAAGCCTAATCGCCGAGATGAAGCGCGTTGAGGAACTTCGCACTTGGATCCCATTGCACACCTACAACGCGGATTTACGCCCCACCTGGATTGCCGAAGGCGCCGCGCTTTGGTATCGCAATGATGGGCCGGAAGGGCGACGCCAATACATTCGGGTGTCGGCTGTGTCCGGAGAAAAAACGCCCCTGTTTGATCACGCTCGACTGGGGTCTTCTCTTGGCAAATTGGTTTCCAAAACCATCGAGCCCGATAAGCTGATGATTGAGGTTATCTTGTTTGAAGAAGGCAAGAAGTGCGATTTCACCTTCGAGCGCAAGGGATACTCGTGCGATCTGGCAACTTACGAAGTCACCGCTCGGAACGCGGGACCGGTGCAACCCGCGGCAACTTTGGCGGAAGAACAGGATGACGACGCTCATCTCTTCCCATCGCCTCGTTTTGGTTCGACGTTACAGCGGCCCCAGGGCCGCCCCAACCGCAAAGTTTTTATCGAAGAAGGCAAAGTGAAAACGACCACCGATTCGGGAGCGATTGTCCTAAGCCAAGAAGCTGACTTTGCCCGAGCCGTGGAAACTCCCGATGGCAAAGCCGCCTTCGCTTGGAGATTGACCAAGGGAGATCGCCGCGAGGTGAGCATTATCCAAAGCTCGCCCCCAACGGGCGGGCGCGCCGTCCTTAGAACAAGATTCTACGATCTGCCCGGCGATAAGCTGGATATGTTTGAACTTTATCAAGTGAGTCTGCAAGACGGTTCGCTCAAAAAACTACCGATTGACCCAATCATGGGTGGTGGCCAGCCTTGGGCGGGACCTCCTGGAATTGACTGGGTGAACGAAGGCAAGTTTGGCCTTCTGGACGCAGCCGAGAGGGGCTATCAGAGAGTTCGCGTTTATGAAATTAACCCCGCGGCAAGTGAAGTCAAAACGGTTGTTGATGAATCCAGCCCGACATTTGTAGAGGCGGAAGGCGCGACTTTTCGCCCCCTCGGCGAACGCGAGATCATCTGGCGCTCGGAGCGGAGCGGATGGGGTCACTACTACCGTATTGATCGGGCCAATGGAGCCATAAAGAACCAAATCACTAGCGGCGAATGGGTCACGCGGGGCATTGAATGGGTTGATGAAAAATCAAACACGATGTGTTTCCGTGCGTGCGGAAAGGAAATGGGCCAAGACCCCTATTTCATGCACTACTACGTTATCGGCCTTGATGGCAGCAATCTAAGAAGGCTTACCGAAGGCGATGGAACTCATACGGTCACCTTCAATGCCGATCGCTCAACCTATGTGGATTCGTTTTCCAGAGTCAACGAGCCGCCAGTTCACAACCTGCGCCGAACTAGCGATGGCAAACTCCTCGTCGAGCTGGCAACGGCCGACATAAGCGAACTCAAACCGACGAAAATCAAATTGATGGAGCCCTTCGTGGCGAAAGGGCGAGACGGCACAACGGACATTTATGGCGTCTACTGTTTCCCTTCAAAGTTGGAGAAAAAGAAGAAATATCCGGTGATCGAAAATATCTACGCAGGTCCGCAGGACTCATTCGTTCCAAAACGATTTTTTGCCTACAATCGGATGCAGCAGCTAGCCGACTTGGGCTTTATCGTCGTTCAGATTGATGGCATGGGAACCCGCAATCGAGGAAAAAAATTCCACGATGTGTGTTGGCAGAACATCGCCGACGCAGGCTTCCCGGATCGTATCTTGTGGATGAAAGCCCTTGCCGCCAAGCATCCCTTTGTGGATGTTTCGAGGGTGGGAGTTTACGGCACTTCGGCCGGTGGGCAGAACTCAACGACGGCAGTTCTGCTTCACCCCGAGTTCTATAAGGTCGCGGTTTCGAGTTGTGGTTGCCACGATAATCGGATGGATAAGATGTGGTGGAACGAGCAATGGATGGGCTACCCAGTTGGGCCTCATTACGCGGCTCAATCCAATATCACCAATGCACCCAAACTTCAAGGCAAACTGCTCCTGATCGTTGGCGAACTTGATACCAACGTTCCGCCTGAATCAACTTATCGAGTTGTTGATGCCCTTGTCAAAGCCAAAAAAGACTTTGACTTCGTTGTTATCCCCGGCGCGGATCACACCGATGGGGGGCCGTACGGGGAAGTAAAACGCCGCGATTTTTTCATCAAGCACCTGCTCGGGATTGAGCCGCCGCTATGGTCTCAAAGATGAAATGGCTTCTGCCCTTGTGCCTCCTGATAACTGGGTGCGCGAGTTCGGATAGTCGAGTCACCCTCAGAATCGCGAATTGGGGCGGGGCAGGTGAAGAGGGGCCATTTCAGGATGCGGTCGCAAAAGTCAATCGGGAATTCGAAGCCAGCCACCCGGGAGTCAGAGTTGTTATCGAAGGCATCCCCGGCGAATACGAGCAGAAAATGCTACTCAACCACATTGCCGGCTCAATGCCAGATGTGATGGTGCTCGATGCGGCCAGTGCCTCTACATTTGTAGATAACGGCCTCATGACCGATCTCACGCCGTATTTTGAACGTGAACCGGGCTTGAGAGAACAGTTTTTCCCCGAGGTTTTCACCCCGTTTTCGCGCGGTAAGGCAGTTTATGGGTTACCAAACGACTTCACCCCGATGGTTGTCTATTACAACAAAGAGCTTTTCGATAAAGCTGGAGTTGCTTATCCAAATCCAAATTGGAATTTTGACGAATTCCTTCGGACAGCGACCAAACTAACCAATCACGAAACCGGCCAATACGGGTTTGGGTTGAGTAACTGGATGCCCGGTTGGGTGATGTGGCTTTGGAATAATGGCGGCGACACTGTTGGTCGGGACGGAAGGGCCGGCGGCATCTTCGATTCTGATGCCAACGTCGAAACCATCACGTTTCTTCGCGATCTTGCCACGAAACATCGGGTTGCTCCGACCCTCAGCGAGGCCGCCGCACTTGGTGGCGATTATTTCGAGAAGGGCAAGGCGGCAATGACAGTTTCGGGTCATTGGTCGCTCGTCGGGTTCCGCGCGAGCAAGAGCGTTGATGCAACAAAGTTGGGGATCGTCCCAATGCCGTTCAATCGGGCGACCGGCTCCCGGACGATGGGAAAGGGCTCACAAACGGTGCTGTATCTTTCTGCTTACGGCATACCAGGACATGCGAAGAACAAGCAGTTAGCTTGGGACTACATTAAGGCTTGGACGAGCTACGAGTCCCAGAGTATCTATAACAAGACCGGAATTGCAGTCTGCGCTCGAAAGGATGTTGCCGGCGAGAGATCAGAGCAGGGGAAACCCAATCCCTCTCCCGAGGCTCTTCAAGAACGGTCGTTCTTGCCGATTATTCCCACGGGGAGGTCGCCTTATGGGGCGTTTCTGATCGGTTATTCGGTTGTGGAAACGGCGGGCAAGAGCGTTCTCGATACCCTTATCAACAACCCCGATCGTGATGTCAAGACCGAGTTGACCAAGGCGGCGGCGATCATAGATAAGGAGTTCGGTAAGCGGCGATGACAGCCCGATTTCAAGGAGTTTTAACCGCGATTTGCGGGCTTGGCTTGCTGGGATCGCTCATAGACCCCCGAATCGCTTGGATTGGGGTCATCGCGGGCGGGGTTGTTCCCTCTCAGTTCGCCTGGCAAGCGGTGCGAGACCGTCAGGTCTCCGTAAACGTTTTGATGGTTCTGGCCGCGGTCGGCGCATTGGTCGTTGGAGAAGTTGTTGATGCCGGCATTCTGCTGTTCTTGTTCAGCCTCTCGGGGACGCTTGAAGAGTTCGCGATGGGCCGAACGAAGAGCGCGATCGAAGGATTAATCAAACTGCGGCCGGAAACCGCGATCTTGCTTAGCGATGGGGGCGAAAAGCGAGTACCGGTGCAAGAATTGCGGGTTTCCGATCGGGTGCGTATTGCCCCCTTTGAGATGATTCCGGTGGATGGCAAGATTTCTCAAGGCTCTACCCAAGTCAACGAGGCAAGCATGACCGGCGAATCCGTCCCCGTCAGCAAGACAATCGGCGATGGTGTTTATTCTGGAACCCAGAACCTGGATGGGCTCTGTATTATTGAAGTGACCGCCGCAATTGGAAGCACGGCCTTGGATCGAATCGTCGAGCTCGTGCAAGACGCGCAGGAGAACAAGGCAAGCGGCGAGCGCGTGAGCCAGTGGTTCGGGAATCGCTATACCTGGTTCGTTTTAGGGGCATTTACTGTCGCATTCTTTGGCAGGTTGGCCCTGGGTCACCCCTCCCAGTCAGCCCTTTACGAATCAATTGTTCTTTTGGTGGCGCTTAGTCCCTGTGCGCTTGTCATATCAACTCCCGCAGCCACTCTGAGCGCGTTGGCAGCGACGGCCAAACAAGGGATTCTGGTGCGGGGGGGACAGCATTTCGAAAATCTGGGACGAGTTAAGGTTGTAGCTGTAGACAAAACTGGCACCCTGACAACCGGCAGGCCAAGGCTCGTAGAGATCTGCGTTTGCAACCCTCTCCCCCAAGAGGACAAGGTTTGCATAGCCGAATCGGCTTGCTGGCACGGGGAGCCTGAGATTTCAGCCGAAAGCGCGATCATGCTTAGCGCAGCCGCAGCGGCGGAGCAATATAGTTCGCATCCGATTGCGGAGGCTATCGTTCGGGCGGCAAGGGTGCTCGAGGTAGAAATTCCGGAAGCATTAGAGCAATCAGACAAGCCTGGTTTTGGGGTGATAGCAAGCACGGATGGAGGAGTTGTCAAGATTGGGCAACCACGATTTTTTGAAAATTTACCCGCTGATTTTGTCCAGCATGTTGAGAAGTTACAAGCAAAGGGATTGACGGTTGCCATCTTAGAGTATCGAGACACATTTGCCGCTTTGGGATTGCGCGATGAGCCCCGAAAGGAGGCAAAGGAAGTCATTGTGCAGCTCAAACAGATCGGCATTGAAGCGGTCGTGATGATGACCGGAGACACCCGCGAAACAGCAAGCGCCGTCGCATCGGAAGTTGGCATTTCGGAGTGGCACGCTGCCCTCTTGCCGGAGGACAAGGCCACGCTGATTGATAAGTTCGAGTCTGAAGGAAAGAACGTTTTAATGGTGGGAGACGGGATTAATGATGCTCCCAGCTTGGCCAAGGCAACCGTCGGGGTTGCGATGGGCGGCCTTGGTTCGGATATTGCCCTGAACGCAGCCGACATTGTCTTGATGAACGACCGCCTCGCCGTTCTTCCCGGATTGATCAAATTTGGACGAAAGGCAAACCGTATCATTTGGGCAAACCTTATTTTTGCTACGGGGGTCATAGCTGTCCTCGTCATAACATCCTTCTTCGGAAAACTACCTTTGCCCCTGGCGGTGTTGGGTCACGAAGGCTCAACCGTTTTGGTCATTCTAAATGGCCTGCGGCTACTTCGTGGGCCCTAGCCTGGAGAATTTCAAATGTTCAAGCCAATTCTTTCGTCAAACTAGTTAACATGTTCACGAATGTTGCCATTGCGATCCAACTAACGAAACCGGTCGAACCCGAAATCGCCACAAAACTAAGGCAAGGTGAGGTGGTGCGGTTTTACGAGCGCACGATGTCTCGCGCCGGGACCTTTCAGGTGCTCATGGTTCTGACTCCCTCAAGGGCCTTTGTGAAAACGCGGGATTGGGCCCGCACATTGGCTCTCTCTACCGAGCAGCAATCGGCACTGAAGCTTAGCTTGACGTCGGAGGAGATTCGTAATTTGACCTCAAAGAAACGCGCTAATCCAATGTGGCCGAGCGCCTACGACGCGCCTGATCAGTGGTTGAGTTACAGAATTGGTGGCAGTATTTGCAGTTGGACCAATCACGACTACGAAAACCCGGGCCCAAGATGTGCTCTCACGCAATTGATTGATGCTTTAAGAGAGCAAGCTACGCCGAAGTAGATAATCGCATAATCTAAGCAGATGTTCGTGCCGCTTCTGCTCATCATGACTGGTATCAACCCACCGAAACCGTGTAACCCCGTGCCTTCCAGGCCCCAGATCGCGTGGCATCGTGCCGAGTACACCGCCTTTTGCCACTTCGGTCCGAACACGTTCACCGGCGAGGAATGGGGGCACGGAACCGAGGATCCGAAGATGTTCAACCCCGTGGACTTCGATGCTCTCCAATGGGCCAAAACCTTCAAAGAAGCCGGAATGACGGGAATCATTATCACGGCCAAGCATCACGATGGCTTCTGCCTTTGGCCCAGTAAGCAATCCAAACACACGGTGCGAGAGAGCAGTTGGCAAAGGGGCGAGGGTGATGTTCTTAGGGAACTGAGCAAGGCGTGTAAGGAGTTCAAGTTAAAATTCGGCGTCTACGTTTCGCCATGGGATAAAAATCATCCGGACTACGGAACGCCGAAGTACAACGAGGTGTTTGCCGAGACGCTAAAGGAAGTTTTGACGAACTACGGCCCGATTCATGAGGTGTGGTTTGATGGGGCCAACGGCGAAGGGCCGAGTGGTAAGAAGCAGGTCTATGATTGGCCGCTCTTTCACTCGGTGGTCCGCAAGTATCAGCCCAACGCCGTGATGTTCAGCGATGCCGGTCCGGGCGTTCGCTGGGTGGGCAATGAGGATGGCTATGCGGGCGAGACCTGTTGGGCGATGATTCAAGGAAAACGCTACGTGCCAGGAACCCCGCTTTACAAGGAACTCACGGAGGGCTCGGAAAATGGCGAAGACTGGATTCCCGCCGAGTGCGATGTTTCCATCCGGCCGGGCTGGTTTTGGAAGTCGTCGCAGGATAAGGAAATCAAATCCGTTGAAAAACTCATGGATATCTGGTACGGCTCTGTTGGGCGAAATGGTCATTTGTTGCTGAATGTGCCGCCCAATAACAAAGGTTTGATCAGCGAGGTGGATGCCCAGCGTTTGATGGAGTTTAGGAAAGCGCGCGAACAAGCCATGCCGAAAGATCTGGCCCGGGGCAAGGTCGCTTCCAGCGACTCGAGTCGCGGCGTCGGATTCGAGGCGTCACGCGTGTGCGATGGCAAAGCGAACACCTATTTCGCTGCTCCGGATGGCTACAAACAAGCCGAAGTCACCCTCAGTTTTGAACGCGCACAGAAGATAAACGCCGTTAGCCTCGCCGAGTACATCCCGCTGGGGCAACGCGTTAAGCGGTTCGAGATTGATGCCTTCAACGGGGCTTGGAAGACGGTCGCCAGGGGCACGACAATCGGAAACAAACGGATTCTTCGGTTCCCGCCGGTCGCTCTTACGAGGCTACGAGTTCGTATTTTGGACTCGCGGGCATGCCCAACGATTTCGGCGTTTGAGGCTTACGCCAGCCGGTGATTCCGGCCGAAAGGGCCGGAGGTTAGCCCTTCGGTTTCGAAGCTACGGGGTTCGGAGTGCCCAAGCACGATGTCCCCGTTGAAACCGATTAACCTAGAGCCCCACACTGCCCGGGTCGAGCGGCCTAGATACTATAGGAATCTAAGACCGCATAATCTTCCGCTAGTTCGCGTAACGCCTACGAGGAAGCAATCGGCTTCGCCACATCCTCCTGATCAAAGTGCCAAGGAGGTTAACCCCGAGGGCAATGATCAAGATGTAAGGCTGAGATCTTACGGCACTCAGGATTATCGAAAAGCCATGCCTCCAACCTGGTTTCAATTCTGCCGCTTTTACACCCGAAACGACAGATATAGCCCAGTTATGGCTCACCTCTACGACTCTTAAATCAGAGTCCAGGCGCGACGCAGACTCGCGCACGAAACCCCTTGCCTCTTCCATTGAAGTTGCCGTCTTTACTTCCGGAACAATTTCACCGTCTGTGGTTCGAAAGATATCAACGATCACGCTGAGATTGGGCTCAATCCTGCCCGCCAGTTGGTCTTTGATTCTTTGCTTGTTCGTGGCGAGCCACCGGCTGTTCTTTTCAAGGTTGGCTACGACCATCGGAACCTCTGCCCTTGGCATTATGGTGTGCCCATCAAACTCGCCCAGGTCATAGCATGTTGACCCAAAGCCAACTCCGGAGGCAATGAGCCCTAACACCGGGGCGATGAGAACCACCGCTGGGCCGGATGCCTCGGAAGCTGACAATACATACCGCCGCAATCGAGATAAGCACCCAAAGAATCGCGAACAGAGCCAGCAAAGATCCCGTATTTGAGTTTAAGAGTGCGACCCAAAACACTAATGGAATGAGGAACAGGCAAATTGCGGCTAACACTCTCGTCCATCTTGGCTCTGAACCAGGATTGGTCTTCAGCATCACCAGCGCTAGTTGCCGCGGCGTACCGAGCCGCTCGATGACCAGTTCAGACGTTTCGGCTTCTGATCCAATCCGGATATGATCCTCAATTTCGGCCACCATTGCCTCGCGCTGCTCCGCCGGAACCCGGCGTTTTAGGAGGCGATCAAACTCTATGAGATACCAATCAATAATATTAGCCACGAGCACCCTCCCCTTCACACTTAAGCGATAGCACTGAGCCCACCCCGGCGATGTATTTCTCCCAGGATTGTTTGTTGGCTACCAACTTCGCGCTACCCGTTTCAGTGACCGTATAGATCTTGCGGTTAGGTTTGCCTTCTTGGATGATCCACTCCGCCGAAATGTAACCCTCGGCCTCAAGGGCATGAAGGGCGGGATAGAGTTGGCCCTCGCTCGGTTTAAGTAAGTTCGCGCTCTTCTCGCGAATCGCCTTGGCAATTTCATAACCGTGACGGGGTTCCTCGTTCAAGACGGCGAGGATGAGGGTTTCTAGATTTTGTTTTTTGTTCATGATATACCTCTAGTACAGATGCATCAGAAATAGTATACATCATTTTCTGACATATACTCCAAAGACACAAAACTATGCCCCTAGGATATGCTTGCAGCATGAAACTTGCTCTGTTGTTCGTAACGCTCATCGGATTGATGTTCGCCCAAACACCAACTAAAAACGTGGTCATCATCGAAACCGATCTGGGCGAAATTCAGGTTCAACTTGAACCGGAAAAGGCTCCAGAGACCGTTGAGAATTTTCTGGAATACGTGGATAAGGGCCACTACGTTGGCGGTCGTTTTCACCGCACCGTGACGATGCAAAATCAGCCGGACAAGAAGATCAAGATTGAGGTGATTCAAGCGGGGGTGAACCCGGCGAAAGAAAAGGCCGATTTCCCGGCCGTCAAACTTGAGCGCACGAGGGATACGGGCCTCAGGCATCTCGATGGCACGGTTTCGATGGCTCGAAACGGGCCCGATACCGCAACTTCCGACTTTTTCATCTGTATCGGCAAGCAACCGGAGCTTGATTTTGGTGGGAAACGAAACCCTGACGGGCAGGGGTTTGCCGCTTTTGGGCAAGTAATCAAGGGAATGGACATCGTTAAAAAGATTCAGTCGCAACCGGCGAAAGAGCAAAACCTCGACCCCGCCGTCAAGATTTTCGCGATTCGGCGTATGCAAGAGTAGATGTATTTCGTTGTTGGATTGGAAGGAAAGGAGTATGGGCCGGCAAAGATGCATCAGCTCCGGGCATGGGTCGCAGAGAGGCGGATAGTGCCAAGCACGATGCTTAGGGATGAGCGAAGCCTCGAGACCGTGCTTGCGGGGAGTTTGAGCGATTTGTTTCCTCAGTCCAATCGAGCTTTGGCTGACTCGGCACCCTTATCTCAAGATCGTTATGCCCCCAATGTTTACTCGTCTCTGAAGTTTTTGACCAGGGCCGAAGATGCCTTTCCTTGGGGCTCAATTGTTCGCTCGTTGCTCGCGGTAGTGCTGTTCTGGGTGCTTCAGGGGATCGGGCTGATCTTTGGCGTTTTCGCCTTGATCACGGCGATTCAGTGCCAGCGGCAGGGCAACAAGTATGGGATGCTGGCGATTGGTGTGGCGGTCTTGGCTCTGTTTGTTGTTGGGATTGGTTGGTATCTGAAGGTGCGGGGCGCATCCCTGTAAAATCGAAGCAATGATAACAATGATAACGGGGTTGATAATCGCTCAATGGTCTTCCAATATTCCAAATTGGGTGAGCGTTTACCAAAGGAGGCTAGAGTCGGTCCTAGTGAGGCAGATTGCCAAGCCGCTGTCGAAGTTGCGTGTTCAGTCCGCGGTAGACCTCACCCCTCCATCTGACAAATTTCACAAGAGCATCGTTTCGGGTCAAGATGGCCTTTACGTTGTGTGTGCACCAAGAGAGTTCGAAGGAACGGCAACATTTGTAGTTGGAGCGAGAGGAAGTCTTAATCTGATTCGATATGACAGTAACCGTGCGAGGGGGAGCTGCCTGGTTAACACCGCGGTAAAAAGGGGGAATCACCTGGTGTTGGGTGGTGCACTTGACTGGTTTGGCAATGGTCCCCGGTATGAGCTTCAGACCTACGAGCGCAAGAAAAGTCGTTGGAAGTTTACGTCGGCTGCGAGATCAACTCATGAATGTTGGGGAGGTGCGTTGAGCAAGAGCTTCTTGACCGGTGAGTCATTGGCGTTGATATCTCGAACCTATCCCAAGTACATGAATGCCAGCCACGCAGCTGCATTACTTGCGGTAAAGGAGAACTTCCGATTGCAGAACGGCAGAGTTGTGCGGACCGGTCAGACCCTGATATCGACCGCCTACAACACCCTGGACTCTCTTGCAGGTGCGTTAAGGGCCAACAACATACCGCTTATTGCTGACATTGTTCCGGACACCGCCAATCGAGCTAAGCTGAGGCAATCGTGGGCGAAAGTGGGACCGGTGCCATCTGTGAGTTCAAAAAACTCATACAACTCAGTGGACGGCACCGTGTACACGTGGGGAGATTGGGCAAATCCAGAGGTAACGATTAGCTTTGAACGAAGCGGTAAACGCTGGGTTGTGTCTCATGTCGAATAGCCAAACGTGGGACGCGTCCCTTTATTCCGAAAAGCACGCTTTTGTTTTCAATCTCGGTCAGGGCGTTCTTGACCTCCTTGCTCCCCAACTGGGTGAGCAAATTTTGGACGTTGGGTGCGGAACGGGGCAGCTTACTAAGCAGATTGTGGACGCGGTTGGGCCGTCCGGGCGCGTCGTAGGGATTGATTCTTCCCCAACCATGATCGAGGCAGCGCATGGAAGTTATCCAGAGTTGGATTTCAGGGTGATGAGCGTTACCGATATGCCGTTCAAAGGTGACTTTGATGCGGTCTTCTCCAATGCCGTGCTGCACTGGGTTCCTCAAGCTACGCTTGCAGTGTCAAGTATTGCGAAATCGCTCAAGCCGGGCGGACGTTTTGTCGCTGAGTTTGGGGGCTACCGAAATGTCGGAACTATTGTGGATTGCACTTTGGCCGCCTTTAGGGAAGCAGGCGCAGTTAACCCAACGCACTCGTGGTACTACCCTAGCATCGGGGAGTATTCGCCCATCCTAGAGGCTCACGGGCTTGAAGTCCAGCAAGCCTTCTTGTTTGATCGTCCTACTAAACTTGAGGGCGAAGGCGGGATGCTGAACTGGTTGACGATGTTTGGGTCAGCGATTTCGGCCGATCTAGAACCAGAGGAGCGAGCCGCCGCACTTCAGGTTGCGGTTGAGAAGATGCGCCCAACCCTGTACCGCGAGGGCGAGTGGTTCGCGGATTACCGTCGGATTCGAGTGGTTACAATAGCGCGCGCCGTGTAAAAATTCTCAAAGCAACGCAAACCCACCGCAAAGCAAGCAAAGCAAAGCGGGTAAAACCTAGCCCATGAAGAGTTTGTTTTCGTTCGCACTTCTAGCCTCGCTTTTGGTCATCGGTTGTTCAAGTAAGCCCGCTGAAGCGGGCACGCCTTCTCCAACTCCCGTTGCGAGTGGTGAAAAGCTAACCGTCGCCATGATTCCGAAGGGGACTCAGCACGTTTTTTGGAAATCGGTTGAAGCTGGGGCGATGAAGGCTGGGACAGAACTGGGCGTGGATGTGATCTGGAAAGGCCCCGTTTTGGAGAACGACAAAGACGGCCAAATCAAAGTCGTCGAAGACTTTATCACCAAGAAAGTCAGCGGTATCGGCCTTGCGCCGTTGGATGATACGGCCCTGCGTATTCCCGTGAAAGAATCACAAGATGCCGGCATTCCCGTTCTCATTTTTGATTCGGGGCTCAAGGATATCGAAACCGTGAGCTTCGTGGCAACCGATAACAAGGCCGCGGGCAAAGCGGGAGGCATGCGCTTGGGCGAGCTTCTGAGCGGTAAAGGCAAGGTGATCCTCATGCGCTATCAAGAAGGCTCGGCCAGCACCATCGAACGTGAAGAGGGATTCCTTGAAGCAATGAAAACCTTTCCTGGCATTGAGGTAGTAAGTTCGAACCAGTTTGCCGGCGCATCGGTTGAGTCGGCCCAAACCAAGTCTGAGAGCTTGATTAACGGAAACAAGAAAGGCGATGCTTTTGGTGTTGACGGCATTTTCTGCTCGAACGAGAGTGCCACCTTCGGAATGCTTAGGGCACTCACGAACGCGGGACTGGCGGGCAAGGTCAAATTCGTTGGGTTTGATTCATCTGACCAACTGGTCAAAGGCATTGAAGATGGGTTCATTAATGCGCTCGTCGTCCAGGATCCAGTTCAAATGGGCTATCTTGCGGTTAAGAATCTGGTCGCTCACATTAAGGGTGAAAAAGTTGAAACGCGGATTGATACTGGAGCAAAAGTGGTAGATAAAGCCAACATGGCCGACCCCGAGATCCTCGCTCTGATCAAGCCAAAATTTTAAACGGGATGGATCGCAAGAGCCTTCTGCGAGCCGCTGTTTTGCCCGTTGTATGGCTGGCGCTTTACGGCGTCGGCCTCCTCATGATCCCGGAGGCGTTTTCGTCGGCGCGCAATATTGAAACTATTATCCGGCAAACCATCATCGTTGGCTTTGCCGCGATCGGAATGACTTTTGTGATCGCGGCGGCGATGATTGATCTGTCCATCGGTTCAGCCGTTGCTCTCACCACCGTCGTTGTCGCCTCACTTCTGAAAGCCGGATATCCGCCGCTTGCGGCCGCCGGCGGAGGAGTTTTGGCGGGGATCGCGGTGGGATTGATTAATGGTGCCCTTATCACGAAGCTAAAGGTTGGTGCATTCGTGGTCACGTTGGCCTCGCTTTTGGCCGTTCGCGGCATGGCAAAGGGAGTGGCCCACGAGACCAAGATTGATGCGAAGCTGACATGGCTCAATGATCTCACCGCCGCTCTAAACGAAGATACAAGGTGGATGATCTTGCCAATTGGTGGATGGCTCGTGATTGCTTTTGCCATCCTTGGCGCGTTCATTTTGCATCGAACCGTATTTGGCCGCAATGTAATCGCGGTTGGCTCAAATCCGGAAGCAGCCCATCTTAGCGGAGTCTCAGTTGCGCGGGTTCAAGTGGGCGTGATGTTACTTGCCGGACTTTTCGTAGGTTTGGCGGGGGTATCCCAGTTTGCCCGCTTAAGCGTTGGCGATCCAACCGTGGCGGAAGGACTTGAGCTTAACGTCATTGCCGCGGTCGTTATTGGGGGCGCGAGCCTATCGGGCGGCACCGGCTCCATATTTGGAAGCTTAATCGGTGCCCTGATCATGACAACCATCAACACGATTGGCTCTCAATCCGGTTGGCCCAACTGGATTCAATCAATTGTGACGGCCGTGATTATTCTGGTTGCGGTTGGATTAGATCGGCTTCGCTCGAATCGAAGTTAGCCAGCAAAGCTGGAGGAGAGAGAGGGATTCGAACCCCCGGAGGTCTTACCCTCAACAGTTTTCAAGACTGCCGCATTAAACCGCTCTGCCATCTCTCCGACATCTTAATTGTGGCTCAAAACGCGATTGCCTTGAGGACCGTTGCGCGAAGCCTGCTTAAAGGGGAGGCCGTGCTTCGTATGTGGCATCATAGTTCTATGAGAAATCTGTTGTTCATTTGCCTCGCTGGTGCTGCTTCCGTTAGCTTTGCACAAGACATCCAGCTCGGCGGTTCGCGCTCGGCCGGGATGGGAGGGGCTGGGCTTGCCTACCCGGCGAATATTGGGCAAACCCGCTCGAATCCGGCCCTCCTCGCCTGGAACAAGAAGGGGTTCAACGCCAAATTCCCCACCCTCGGCTATCACACACGCGGCATTTCTTATTCGGAAATGATTGATGTGATGGGGGCTTTGGGCAAGGGCGGATTAGACGTGAACCAGCTTGGCGATTTCGCCCGCAAATTCGGCGGCAATGATAAGTCGTTTGGCGTTTACGGCGATATGACCGTCACGTACGGCTCCTTCGCTCTCGGTTTCGGTGGCGATGTTCAGGCGACTACGGTTCCAAACACCTCTCTCAGAAACAAAGTTGCAACGGGGAATACCAACTATGATTTGAACGATGCGCTCGACGGCTACGGCTACGGGTTTACAAGTATTGATCTGGGATACGGGCACATGTTTAAGTCGGGAGACAAGTCACGCGAACTCGCGGTTGGGTTCAAAGCGAGGATTTTGAGCAGCCATTTCACCCATCACACGGCGTCGGGGAACCAGATATTGACCGGTGGCGGAAGCACGGCGGCGCCAGAAATGAACGGTCAGCGGACGCTCACAAAGTCGGGATTCGGATTGGATTTGGGCTTCCAAATGGTAACGAACAAGAATCTCTACTACGCCGCAACGATTGATAATTTCCTTGTGCCGTCGGTTGGTTTTGGCTCGACTTTGCCCAGGGATTTCACGCTTGGAAACCCAAACGAGCATTCCGCGAATCCATTTAAGCCGAAGTGGAGCGTTGGCGTCGCTTTCAATCCGGTCAAGCCAATCCTGCTGGCGGCGGATTGGGTAGATGTCGGCAATCATCGTGGCGAAAAGGAAATCCGCCTCGGTGCCGAGTTCATGGTCGCCAATATGCTCGGGGCGCGCATCGGAATGTCGGGCCGAAACGGCGTAACCATGGGCTTCACGCTCGCGGGAGTCAACGTTTCGTTCGGTAAGAGAAACCCACTCGCGATTTCGAGCGGATTTAAGTTTTAAGCACGATGAATGCCGGCGGCAAGCAGGTTTGAATGAACCAGCCCTGCCCAGAAAAGAGGGCCAAAGCCGACGAGGGACTGGTGGTGGTTCTTCCCCCCGGTGACGCCCGTCCCTCAATCGCAAACGTGTGAACTTCCTGAGCAAAACACCGGTTCTGGCACGGTTGATTCCCCTTCGGCACGAAAACTGCTCAATGGTTTCTCACTAACGAGAACGACCATGAAGAAAATCACTACAATCCTCGCAATCGCAACTTTCGCCACCGCGGCGTTCGCTCAAGATACGACTAACCTTCGCTTCACCGGCGTTGGCAAGGGCCGATCTGATATTACGATCAACTATGACGGTAACCGGGCAAATGTCTTTGCTGGCGCTCTAAAGCATCAGGCTTCAGGCGGCGTTGGTTCGCTGGCTTGGCTGAACGGCCAAACCCTCACCACTTTCTGCAGCGAGCCTGTTCAGCGCGTTTCAACGACCGGGACATCTTACACTCAAGTCGGCATCCCTCAACTCGACCCCAACGCTTGGCAAATCAATGGAGCGGCCAAATCGGCGGCGGTCAATCAGCTTTTCCGATATGGATTTAACTCTGTAACGGGCGCCGGGGCAAGCAACAGCCGAGCCGCCGCCTTTCAAATCGCAGTTTGGAAAATCGGTTATGACTACGATGGCACCTTGGCTAGCCTCAACCTCGGCACGGGCCGATTCAAAGCTGGAATGAACGGTGGCGGAGCCCTGACGGCTGAAGTTCAAGGCCATCTAAACGACCTTTTCGCCTCTACAACGGGTGGTGGAACGGCATCCGCCCTTCGAGTGATTGCCCTAAGCAGCGATTGCAACCAAGATCAAATCACGGCGGTTCCAGAGCCCGCAACCCTGGCCGCAATCGGCGTAGGTATTGTCGGAATCATGCGCCGACGCCGCAAGCAAGTTTAACTCCTGTTCTTGGGTTAGCCCTCTTCCAATCTCGGGAGGGGGCTTTTTTGTTGGTCAAACCTGTCCCCCTACGGTGGAAACTTATGATCAGCAATCAGGGCTCCTACCAACGCGCCGAATACCGCCCCGAACAGAATTGTAAGCAAAACCGCCTGATCAAACTGAACGGCGCCCGCGCGAGAAAACTTGACAATCAGGATTACGCAACAAAAGACTAAGGCGCCAAGAAGCATCCACGAAATCGTGAGCCGAACGAGTGCACTGCGGCGTTCCACACCCTTAATATGGCATAAACCCCGTTCGGGGGTACAACTTAGGAAGATATGGCTCAACCCTACGATCGTTGTTTCAATTTTTCCGCTGGCCCTTGCACTCTTCCGGTGGAAGTTCTTGAAGAGGTCCGCGAAGACCTTCTGAACTACAAAGGCGCGGGCATGGGTGTTATGGAAATGTCGCATCGCGATAAGGCTTACATGGCGATCCACGCTGAAGCGCAAACTTCGCTCCGTGCCCTTATGGGGATTCCCGATAACTACAAGGTTCTGTTTGTTCAAGGCGGCGCTACCCTGCAAAACACCATGGTTCCGATGAATCTGCTCGGCGATGGCACGGCGGATTATGTTGTCACCGGGGCTTGGGGAAAGAAGTCTCACAAGATGGGAAGCCTGGTGGGAAAGGTGAATAAGGTTTATGATGGGGCTGAAAACAACTACTCAGAACAACCAGATTTCTCGGCACTGGCTTACACGCCAGGGGCGGCTTACGTTCATGTCACCACGAACGAAACGATTCATGGCACTGAATTTTTCGCTGATCCAAGTTTGGATGCGCCCGTTGTTTGCGATATGTCGAGCGATATTTTGTCGCGACCGGTTGATGTTTCAAAATACGCTTTGATCTATGCTGGGGCCCAGAAAAACATGGGGCCGGCGGGGTTGACGGTTGTGATTATTCGCGAAGATATGCTTGCCCGAACCCCCGCCAATATGCACCCGATGATGGATTATCGCCTCACGGCTGAGAACGATAGCATGCTGAATACGCCGCCGTGCTGGTCCATCTACGTTGCCGGCTTGGTTTACAAATGGATGTTGAAAAACGGGGGGCTGACCTGGATAAACGGCGTGAACAAAGCCAAAGCCGCCGCGATTTACGGAACCATTGATGGGTCGGGCGGGTTTTATAGCGGTCACGCTAAAAGCGATTGCCGCTCAATCATGAATATCACGTTTCGGCTCCCAACTGATGAACTCACCGATCTATTCGTGAAAGAAAGCAAGGCGGCCCGGTTTGACGGTTTGAAGGGACATCGAGACGTCGGCGGGTGCCGAGCTTCGATTTACAATGCGTTCCCGCTGGAAGGATGCGTGGCCCTCGCCGAATTCATGGGTGAATTTGCTTCGCGCAACGCGTAGTTCTAGGCCGCTGTGTTACACTTACGAAGCCCTAATTTATGAGTTTCTTCGCCGCCGCCAAGCGTTTTCTTTTTGGTAACCCGATTGCTACAAAACACGCGCATCACGAGCGGTTGCCCGTTTGGGCCGGCCTCCCCGTTTTCGCATCGGACGCACTTTCCTCGGTTGCCTATGCGACCGAAGAAATTTTGCTTGTCTTGGTGGGCGCGGGGGCAATGGCCCTGCCCTACGTTTGGAATATAAGTTGGTACCTGGGCGTGCTCATGCTCATCGTGGGTTTTAGTTATTTCCAAACGATTTTCGCTTATCCGAAGGGCGGTGGAACTTACCTGGTTTCAACAGAAAACCTGGGCTCAATGGCGGGGCGAACAGCGGGAGCTTCGCTCCTGATTGATTACGTCTTGACGGTAGCGGTTTCGGTTTCTTCGGGTGTTAGCGCAATCATTTCGCTCGAACCAGGGGTGAAACCGTACGGCGTCCTAATTGGCGTCGGTGCGGTGTTGCTCCTGATGCTCGCCAATCTACGCGGGGCGAAAGAGAGCGGGGGTCTGTTTGCGATTCCAACGTATGGCTTCGTTGGGTTAGTGCTTGGCTTGATTGCAAGCGGCTTCATTCTGAAAGCCACAGGTGCAATCGGTCAAGTCAAGCCGCCCGTTCTTCCGATACCAGCGGAAGGTTGGCATTTGCTAACGCCATTGCTCTTCCTAAGGGCATTCGCCGCTTCTTGTACGGCCCTCACCGGAACGGAAGCTATTGCCGATGGCGTTCAAGCGTTTAAGGCCCCGGAGGCACGGAATGCGAGTTTGACGCTTTTGCTAATGGTCGGCCTCTTGCTCTCTATGTTTCTGGGAATCAGCTATTGGGCATTTCATCAGGGTATCGTGCCGCAGCACATCACCGATCCGCATTACAAAACGGTTATTGCTCAGATAGCAGTTCGGTTTTGGGGGGACGGATTCCTCTTCACTGCGATTCAGATTGCAACCGCCGCCATCTTATTTTTGGCCGCGAACACGGCTTACGCCGATTTCCCCCGGCTCTCCAGCTTTATCGCCCGAGACGGTTACTTGCCGCGTCAACTGGCTTCGCTGGGTGACCGTTTGGTCTTTCAGAACGGCATAATCCTGTTGTCCCTTGCCGCGGTAGCGTTGATCGTACTGTACCATGCTGACACGCACTCGCTTATCCCGCTCTACGCAATGGGAGTTTTCATTTCGTTCACGTTGAGCCAATCTGGCATGGCGGTTAAGTTCTTCAAAGAAAAAGCCCCCATTTGGAAGCTCGCAGTATCGGCTATTGGGGCCATCGTTACATTTGTTGTTCTTTGGATACTGTTGATCACGAAATTCGAGGAAGGGGCTTGGCTCATTGTGGTTGCCCTTTTGGTCATGCTGGTTATTTTCTCCATGATCCGCAAACACTATGAATATCTTGCGGAGCAACTCAGCTTACAACCCGATGACAAGTTGGTCAAAGTCAAAACAACCGCGCTGCTGCTCGTGCCGAGATTGCATCGAGGCGTTCTACAAGCGGTTGCCTATGCCCAGTCTCTGACCGATGACGTTAGAGCTGTCCACGTGACGCTCGACTCGAAGAACACCCAACAGATCAAGGATGATTGGAACCGATTTAATGTGGATATTCCGCTTGTGATTTTGGATTCTCCGTTTCGGTCGCTGAACGAGCCAGTTTTTGAATATATTGATCAAACGATTGAGGATGATCCGGGCATCATGGTTACGGTAATCGTTCCCCAAGCCGTCCCCAAGTATTGGTGGCAAGGCCTCTTACACAATAACGCCGCCGTTGGTCTGAAGCTCGCCCTGGCCTCAAGAAAAAACGTTGTGATCACGAACGTGAGGTATTTCCTTCAATGATTATTGAGTCCTATAACGACATCATCATCCTCTCTGGTTCGCTGGAGAGTAACCATTGGGAAACGATTGATACCGCTATTGCTCTTACCCTAAAGCGCCATCCATCGGGCGTAATTATTGACCTGTCCGGCCTCACTGAAATCACTGCGGAAGGGGCCGAGACTTTTCATGATGCGATGGATTTCATCCAAAATCACCATGCGCGCGTCATTTTAGCGGCGGTTCCAGCCCACGTCATGGAGGTTCTCAAAAACGTTCCGGAGGTTCGCAGCCAGCTTGCTATTTGCGCGACCGTTGAGGACGCTCGCCGCTCGCTTGATTTAGGCGTTGAATTAGAGGATGACCACGGCAAAAAGAAGAAGAAACTCGTGGCGGCAGAGGGAGCGCGAAAAGTTATCGTTTGCCTGTACGATGGCACTTCGGTTGAGGAGGACAATTCCGCGATGGAGATGGCCTCTCAAATCGCCGATTCGCATCCATCGGAAATCCACCTGGTCTGCGCTTTAATGGTCCCTCGCCATCTGCCGTTAACGGCTCCCCTGGCCGATTCCGAAGAATCCGCCGCAAACGCCATGAATCGGGCGAAAAGTTTTTTTGATCAAAGAAATATCCCGCACCTGGATCGGATCGAACGCGCCCGCGACGTGGCCTCGGCCCTGGCCGAGGTTTTGGAAGATATTGACGCCGAGATTCTGGTGTTACCTCTTGTAAAAGACGAGGTGAAAATGGATACAAACCTGGCGGTCGTTCGATCTGTGCTGAGCAAAATCTCTCGCCAAGTGATTTTTGTGAGAGCGTAGACCCCGTCTTCAATAGGTCGCGCTAGAGCCTCAAAAACTTACGCATATCGGCGAGTTTCTTTGGCCCAATTCCCTTCACCGCAAGTAGTTCATCAATCGAAGTAAACCCGCCGTGGGATTGCCGATAGTCCATAATTTTCTTGGCGGTGGAAGGGCCGACTCCGGGGAGGCGATCTAGTTCAGACGCGGATGCGCTGTTTAGGGAAATAGAGCCGGGGGTCGGATCGCCTGATTTCTCCGATGCTTTTGTCTTTGGCGCATCGGTGTAAGTTCTAGCGGACTCGGCGCCAGAGTAAAGTGAGGCGATTTCGGTGGGCCTGCCCTTCTTCGGAACTCGAAGCTGCGATCCATCTTCAAGTTTTGCCGCGAGATTGATTGATTCGAGATCGGCGTTTGTCGTGGCACCACCCGCTTTCGAAAGCGCGTCTGAAACCCGATCTGAGGGCTCGAACTCATAAAGGCCAGGCAATTTCACCTCGCCCACAACATGAATACTCATCTTTGTCACCGCGGGGGGCAGCTCTGGGGCCGCCTGGGGGTCGCCGATGACCGATTTTGGCAGCGCGGGTAGATCGGCGAATCGGTTAGGCTGAGCGGCCCGAGGTGACTCGCGCAAAACGATTGGATCGTCGGGTGATTGAGTGCGCCCAAGCGCAAATGCGCCAACAATCACGAGCCCGATGACCCCGAAGAGTCCCAGCTTGTTTCGATCAAAAGGTAGCCCGTCCATAAACCTTGGTCATGTTTTATCCGATTGAGCCGGGCTGAGTCAAGGGCGAGGCGAACACAGACGAGGCGAAATCCTGTTAAGTTTCACAAAAAACATGAAACAATTGGAGAAATTTTCCATTCTTATTGCATTAGAGTGTCCCTTGCGGTACACTCCCGCGTTGCGCCTCGGCTTGCCGTGGTGGCTATGGGGCCGAAAGGCTATCTGTAGGAGAGACTTGCTGTCGTAGCGAAATGAAGCAACCTTTAAGGAACACTGGTGGAATGGTTCACAGCCGAGGTTTATCCCTTGGCCGTCCTCTGGCTTCCGCACATTTTGCAGCAGACTCCGATTCTGGGTTTCTCGCGTCCCCGATTTATCGGGATGTCTACGCACGGTTAAAAAATAGTGAGGTTCGCTTGATTGTCAAATTATCTTGTTTTGGTTAGCTTGGTCGCCTTTAGCGCGATCGCCCTTCCTGGGTTACGCTCCGGTTTTCTGAGCCGCCTGTCCCGCCGTTTACGGCGTGTGGACACTGCGGTCGCTTCTCGTCCCGTTGTCACTACTGATAACGGCTGGACCATGATTCGTTGCGACGATCCGGTTTCCTTTGGAAATTGGCTTGGTCGGGATGAAGAAGGTATGCCCTTTAAAGATGGCGAAGAGCTTTCGCTCGGTTCGCATCTTTTGGTTGAGCTTTACGGCTGTGAGGGAACATCCCTTGAGCAGGAAATCACCGTAGGTGCGGCCATGAAAGAGGCCGCAATGGAGAGCGAGGCGACCGTCGTCGCCGATTCCTTTCATGAGTTCAAACCCTACGGGGTTTCCGGTGCGGTCATCATCCAGGAATCGCACTATACGATTCACACATGGCCCGAGCACGGCTACGCGGCGGTAGATTTGTTCTACTGCGGTGGAACCGTGAAAGTCCGGCGAGCGGTTGAAGTTCTTGAAGCTAGGTTCAAACCAAAGCGCATCAAGTTCTTGGTCGTTCGGCGTGGCTTGCAAGGCGAAGTCGAAAGGGCTTACTAGCTCGCCTTAGCCCAAAGAATAGGACCTATACGACTTATAGGTCCTATTCTGAGTTCCTATCCTTCAGCTTCATCGAGACCCGCGTAACGCGGCGCCTCGCCATGTTTTCTACTCTCATCTTGCCGATGAGTGTATCGATTTGGTCACCAATTTTCGGGTTGCGACCCAACTCATCCACAAACATTTGAGCCAAAGTCTCTGTCGCAGGTTCATCGTCTAGTTCGATGTCAAGCTCACGCACAACCTCGTCAAACCGCAATTCTCCTTTAACTGAAATCCGGCCGCTCGGGAAGGTTTCTATCTGTGGTCTCTCGGCTTCGAGCTTGTCTTCCAGTTCACCAAAAATCTCCTCTACTACGTCTTCAAGAGTGATCAATCCGCTGGTTCCGCCATACTCGTCGGCCACGATTACGATTTGTGAACGCTCTTCTCTCATCAAGCTGACCAAACGGTCGAGGGACAGATTTTCGGGCACGATAACGGCCTGTCTTGCAAGTTTCTCCAGGTTAAAGGCGGGATCGTCCCAATGCTTGATGATGTCGTTGATGTAAATAACCCCGACTATGATGTCAATATCGCCACGGCATATGGGAATACGAGTGTAGGGGATCTTGCCGAGTCGCCCCATAAGCTGCGCTTTTGGCGTGTCCACGTCAAGCCATTTCATGTCCAGCCGGTGAACCATAACTTCTCGCGCCATGAGGTCGTCTAGCTTGAGCGCCCGGGCGACAAAGTCAGCATGCAGGTCTTCCAGCTCGCTTTCGCCTGTTCGCAACATCATCATGAGGTCCTCTTTTTGAACCGTGCCCTGACCGCTTGCAACATTAACTCCCAAGAGTCGCGCCACGCCGCCGGCCGAAACTTGGGCTAGCCAGGCTAGGGGTCGAAGAATGGTGGCAATGGCGGCCAAGGGCATGGCGGTGAGCATCGCCATTCTTTCGGGCATCTTCAGCGCCAAATACTTCGGAACGAGCTCGCCAAACACAACGAGCACGTAGGTGACGAAGATGTAGGAAATGACAAACGAAACGGAGGGGTTCACGGATTGCCCCAAAAGCAAACCTATCTGCTTTCGGACAAAGGGTTCCGTCACCGAGCCGATCGCAATGCCGAGCATGGTGATTCCGATCTGACACGCCGCGACGTAGCCGTTAATGTTTTTGAGTACGTTGATGGCGGCCCTAGCTCGCCGGTTGCCCTTTCGCGCCAAAACTTCTAGGCGCGCGCGGCGGGAGCCGACCAACGAATACTCCGCGGCAACCATAAAGAAGTTGCCAAGCACAAGGAAAACGCTTATGATAAGGATCGCCGGGGTTCCCAAGAACTCTTATCCTAGCATATTGGGAACCGTTTTCTATTCTAAACGTCCACAATAAGGCATGTTTCCTCTCGCATTGATTCTCGGTTTGGCTTTTCAAGTGACCAAGCTCCCTATCTCCGATCTTCCGATTGAGATCGTAAAGCAACGCCCTGCAAACGGAATCGCGGCAACCGTAAACGGACTTGAAATCAAGGTTTCTGACATTGACGCGCTGCTTTGGGATTGGCGCAAAGATGACGTCCTGGATGATCTCATCGCTTATCGCCTGGTGAAAGGCGAAGCCACTCGAATCGGCGTAAAAGTAACTGACGAGGAAGTGAAAACCGAAGTCAACGAACTCTTCAAAGCGATCTCGGCGGGACTAGAGGCCGGCCAAGACATGTCGCAGGCAATGGCAACCCAAGGCACGACGCTTTCTAGGATTCACATGAGGGTAACCACTGAAATCTTGATCAGAAAAGTGATTCTGGCTGCGTTCAAGCAAGAGAACTTCACGGAGATTTCGACGATTACGATCAAGCCGAACTCGGATTCGGCTGCGGATCTGAAATATGCAATTGAGATGTCGGACGGCGTTTATCAACGGTTACAGCGGGGCGAGAACTGGGACGCCGTGTTGCTGAGCGTAACACAAGATCAAAATGCCGTCAAGTCTCGCGGCAAGATTGGGTGGCGGTTAACATCCGCCCTCCCAGATGCCGTAAAGAAGGAAATCTCTAACCTCAAAGTTGGGCAATTCACCAAGCCTGCGCAAACGGTAAACGGCCTTCAGGTATTCCGGATTGATGCGATCGGCAAAGACGCCAAGGATGAGCAACTGAAAGCCTTTAAGGATTGGTATGTGAACGGGATGCGCCTGCAAACCGTGGATCGCCTCAGGAAATCCGCCAAAATAGAGCGGTTTTGAGCCGAAAGCCATTGTTCTTGGATCGTGACGGCGTTCTCAATGAGGACATCAAGCCGTATGTCAGCCATCGCGAGAAGCTGAAGCTTTTTTCGTATACAGTTGAAGCTCTGACCATGCTAGACCGAGCTGGTTTTGATCTCTTTGTGATCTCGAACCAACAGGGCGTTAGCCTCGGAATAACCCCGTTGGCAGAGCTAGAGGCAATGGTTGACATCATCCAAGATGCGATTCGACCCCACGGGTTTGAAATTCAGAAATTCTATCACTGTACGGCCAAAGATTCCGAGAACCACCCTTGGCGAAAGCCATCGCCCGGAATGATTCTTTCCGCCGCTAAGGAATTTTCCTTCGATCCGCGCGGTTCTTTCCTCATTGGCGACAAGTGGAGCGATATCGAAGCCGGGGCCCGCGCTGGGTGCCGCCCCCTCTTGGTGAAATCGGGCGTGACCAGTGATGACACATTCACGAGGTGGCCGTTTCCACCGGAACATGTGTTTGAAAATCTGCTTGAGGCCGCAAAGTGGGTGGTTCAAACGAGCGCGGATGCCGACTGATACGCCTTTTCGGCGGTTCGAGCGCGATCCATGGTGCCCATTTCTTGCCCAATTGACGAACGAATTGCGCTCAGGCAGGAAAAAAGCCCCTTCTCGTGAGCTTGGACCATATCAATGATTTCCCGAGCGCGACCGACGGGTCGCAGGTCTTGTAACCGAGTGATCAAGGTAGCACGCCCCGTAAAGAGGGCGTCAACTTCGATCCAATCTTCCGCAAAAAGGGCTCGCTCCAGTGCGAGGGAGACGAGGTAAAGCTGTTGGGCGATGGCTTCGGGGTTAGGCTGCATGAGCAATCTCGTTTCGAATCTGAGTATCTAGTTCATTCCATGTTTGGCGCAAATCTCCGAGGACCTTGGCGCAGTGTCCAAGCGGCTCGGGATTATCTTCAATATTCGCTTTCACGAGCTTGTTGATCACGTATTCGTAAAGGGCTACGAGGTTCGCAGCGATCTCGCCACCCTGGGCGACATCTACACACGCAAGAAGCTCGAAAACAATCTTCTGGGCTTGCTGGAGGGCCTGATTCTGGCGGGTGTAGTCTTGATGAGACATCGCCACTCGACCGGCTTCTATGTTTCGTAGGGCGCCGTCATAGAGCATGACGATGAGTTGGAGGGGGGAAGCCCCGTTTACCGAGTTCTTCCGGTATTCGTTTGCAAACTGATTCGTCGCCAAGTTTTTTTCCTCAATCCTCTGCCCAGAAAGGGTTACGGTAGATTATCGGCGAACCAGGGAATATTCTCAGGGGGATAAACTCCTTATGTGGCAAAGGTTATCGTTTGCGGTTTAGGGCAGGTCGGGTTTCGGGTTGCACGACTGCTGGCGCAAACCGGTCACCAAGTTACGGCTGTGAGCCTCGAAGTTCGAGAGGAGTTCGAGTATCAACTCGTTGACTTGGGAGTGGTAATTCAGAAGGGGGACGCTCGGGCGGATCGTAGTTTGAAGGAAGCCGGCATCGTCGGCGCGGATGCCATGATCGCGTGTACCGATGATGACCTCACCAACGTTGAAATGGCGCTCGATGCTCGTCGCCTCCATCCGGGATTAAACATTGTTGCGCGCATCTTTGATCAAGGCTTAGCGACGCGGCTTGAACAAACAGGCATCATAAGCCGGGCCTTGGGAACTTCGGTGGTTGCCGCGCCGCTCTTTGCGACGGCGGCGGCCGGAACCGAGTGGATCGGGCGATTTTGGCATGAGGGTGAGGCCTATGGCATCCTTGCAGTTGGCGACGATCTGAAGATTGAACAGTGGATTCCGCTACCCGCAACTGAAAGTCGCTCCGTGAAATCGAACCTGTCCGATGCGGGCCGTCGGTTTTGGCGGGGCGCTCCGTCTTACTTGCGCAACCTTCTTGTCACGATCAGTTTGGTGGGTTTCGTAAGCGTTTTCGTTTTTCAAGTGGGATTGAACATTAGCGTAATTGATTCCATTTACTTCGTGGTCACGACTCTCACCACCACGGGTTATGGCGATATAACGACTAAAGATGCTGCCGTCTGGGTGAAGATCTATGGTTGCTTGCTCATGCTCCTTGGCTCGGCCGCGATTGCAACGATGTACAGTTTGCTAACTGACTACATTGTTTCGGAGCGCTTCAACCAACTCATGGGCCGGCAAAGTACAACCCATGAGAACCACACGGTTGTTGCCGGACTGGGCAACGTCGGTTTCCGGATCGCGTCGCTCCTCACAGAAATGCACCAGGACGTTGTCGTCATTGATAATCGTTCTGAGCCCGAGTATCGCTCAGTTCTTGGTGACCAGATCACTTTCATCATGGGCGACGCGCGCGACCCCGCGACTCTCGAGAGAGCTGGAATACAGCGAGCAAGCGCCATAATCGCCGCCACGGATAATGATGCAGTGAACCTCTCAATCGGGCTCGCCACGAAAGAAGCAAATCCAAATTGCCGGGTGGTAACCCGAATGTTTGATGATCGGTTGGCAGAGAAAGTGGAAGAAGCCATGCGGATTGATGTTGCGCTGAGCGCCTCAAAAGTCGCCGCCCCGCTTTTTGTGGCCGCAGCCGTAGCCCCGGAGGCCATCCACGCGTTTATGTGGCAGGAGCGGTTAATGGTGGTCATGCAAGGGGATCAGGAGTTGGTTATTCGGGCTCTACCAGTTTCCTGATTTTCCGCCGGATTAGACCAACACCCGATTGTCTCCTTGCCTCAGCGTTACCCGCTGCGAATCGAAATACTCTAGGAGCGGGATTGCATATTTGCGCGACGTGCCAAAAAGATCGCGAAAATCCGCGGCGGTAAAGGGTCGGGAACCGAACTTCTCCCGCATTTGGCTGATCAGCTCCTGAAGCTGCGAACTCGTGTAATACAACCCGTCTGCGATCCGCGTGATCGTGCGGGATTCTATGCCGAGCTGGATGATTTGCTCTACCGCCTGCAACGGGGCAGGCACACTTGCCGCGATTTCATGGACGGCGGGAACGTTTACTAGGTTGGCCCGCAACGTCGAGACCACCCGATCCAGGAATTCTCGCTGTTTGGGGGTGAGTTGAACCGAGAACTCGGGGTGCCGAATGAGGCTGCCGTGGACGATTAGCTTCTGGTTCTGGGCAAGCCAAGCCAAAATCCGATCAAGCGGTTTGCCCGACCAGCCCAGGGCCGTAAGCTCCACCACTTTCTCTCTCGGAACCTGCCCAACAGCAGGATTCTTCTCGTGGAACTTCATAAGGCCGCTTAGAAACTCATTTACGCCGAGCTTTAAGGCTTCTGATTCGAACCACAGTCCCGCAAAACCTTGAATTTTGCCGTCTCGTTGCAGGGTCTCGAAGACCGTGCCTAGTGCCTGCGGTGCCCTCCCCAGAGCACGACAAATCTCTTCAGTTGCAACTCCCTTTATCACCCCCCCTAAAACTCGCAAAACCCCTTCCGGCTCCGATTCTGCCTCTACGACTCGAATAGCTTCCGACTTCTTGCGAGTTTTAGCCACCGGGACGGCGACTCGTCCTCCGCCGAGAAGTTTCATGGGTGAATATTGACGAACGATCACCGGCTGCCGAAGAGCCGCCGCTACGGCACCTTCTAACCTAAACTGGGAAACTTCGGGGTTGGCATCGGAATGAAACACCTTTCCGATGATTTCTTCCGCGCCGATGCTCATCCGAATGCGTGCCCCGTGCTTTGGCGTGGTGAGCCAGTCCATTTTGGCATCAATAATCTGAGTCTCAAAAACCGCTCCCGGTGCGCCTACGACCATCCCTCGATGCACATCTTCCAGCTTGATCCCGCCCAAATTGATTGCGGTTCTCTTTCCGCGTTCGCTCGTTTGCAACGCGTTGTCGTGGCTGTGGAGCGACCTCACGCGGACCTCGATTTGGCCTGGCTCGATTACGGCCTGATCACCGACCTTGACGGTCCCTTGCGAGAGAGTCCCCGTGACTACGCAACCATGCCCCTTAACGCCGAAGACGCGATCAATGGGCAGATACCAATCGCCGTCTTCAGCGGCGACAGTTCGCCCCAAAGCTTCCAACAGTTGACTTCGAAGCACGTCCAACCCCTCGCCGGAAATCGCGGAAACGGACACAGTCGGCGATCCTTCAAACCGAGTTCCGCCCAAAAGCTCCTCAATATCAAGCTGAACGAGACTTCTTGTATCCTCATCGGCCAGATCCGCCCTTGTCATCGCGACGACCATTTGGTCCACGGGCAACAGCCGCAGAATTTCGAAATGCTCACGGGTCTGGGGCATCACCCCGGCATCGGCACTTACACACAACAACGCAACATCAATCGCGTGAGCCCCCACCAGCATGTTGTGGATAAATTTCTCGTGCCCCGGCACATCCACAATCGAAACGCGCCCAATTTCTGGGAAATCGAGATATGCAAATCCGACGTCAATCGTCATTCCCCGACGCTTTTCTTCGGGTAATCGGTCCGCGTCTATGCCAGTTAGGGCATGAATCAGGGTGGTTTTTCCATGATCTACGTGCCCCGCAGTTCCGATCAGTTTTGCCATTGCCTAAATTGTGCATTGAATCTTCAGTGGTTTGGCACACGTCTTGCAATATAGGTCGGTAATGCGGGAAAATATCGCATTAACAGGAATCAACAATGCAAATTTCGGACGCACAAGTAAAGATGGTAAAAGAGCAACTCGCCAAGCGAGCCCTCGTCGCAGAAATCCAGCAAATGGATTTGCCGCTAGAAAGCTACCCGCGCCCAGAAGATGTGGACATGGTGAACGATATCGTTGACAAGATCGCGCTGATGCCTGATCGCCAAGATCGTGTTGATGAACTGAAGGCCAAGATTGCCTCAGGAACTTACAATCCATCGGGTGATGAAATCGCTGATTCCATGATCCGCCGAGCAATCGCTGACCAGATTCGTTAAGATTCAGGTAGGAACACCAAGGCATTGGGTCGGATCTACTTTCCGGCCCGTTGTTCCAGCACTTTCTGTGAAAAGCCGCCTTCTTGGCCGCTCGGTGTTAAAATGACCCAATCGGTGACGTCGCTCCTCTTAACAGTCAACTCGTCGCCCATTTTCATGGCCTTGATGCTTGCCGGTTGGTTCGCGAGTTTGCCCGTGAATCCCTGATCCGCGTACTTCAAAGCACCGATCCACATGTACTCAACGTTGCCATCATCGGTGGGGAACGGGGCTTTGACCATATAATCGGCGTCCGGTTGCGGAGCTGCCAGCTTTCCAATGAAATCGTCCAGCGTTCTTCTCGCTTCCGCAACTGCGGCCTCCATTGCGGGATCGCCTGCTTCCATGGACACAACCTTTTCGCCCGCCTTCTCGCTCATCACCTGGTCTCGGCTCGCGCAACCGCCTAGAGCCATACTTGCGAGGAGAATTGCCCATCTGAACTTACCCATGAAGTTTCTGACGAAAATCTAGCGGTGTTAGATTCGAAAGGCGATCTATCGAAGTTGAAACAGCCTTTTTCCCAATCTCGCGATCTTGCCGCGGGTTATGAGCTCGGTGATTGCTCTGTTTACCGCTTCCCGGCTGCAGCCGACCTCCTCTGCCAAGGCCGTTTGAGAGCGCATCACATTCACCGAACCATCGGCGTCAGCTTCGCGCTTTAACAGATCTAGGAGACGGTCGGGTACCTCCTTTGTGCGAAAGTCAAGGAGCATATCGGTCGCTTCCCGAACCCGCCGCGAGAGTGTTTGCATAATCACGAGACTTGCCGACGGCTCAATCATAATCAGCCGCTGAAATTCTGCCCGCTGTAACATGAGCAGTTTGCAATCAACTTCGCAGATCGCGCTGGCCGAGCGTGGTTTATGCTCCACGAGTGACATCTCACCTATCACTTCGCCGGCTTTGCGGAGGGCCAAAATGTGGGTTTCCCCGGCCCTGGTTGTGCGCTCGATTCGTACTTTGCCCGATAGGATGATGTAAAGGGCACCCCCTTCGTCGCCTTCGCGAAAAAGAATTTCTTCCTTTTGAGTTCGCCTACGAACCGCGGCATCGGCAAAGAGGGTTAAGCTCGAATTGCCGACGCCTTTAAAGAGCGGAACTTCTGATAGAAGTTGGGCGTTTGAATGCATGTAATAGTGTGACACATATCACACGCAACTATCGGGCAAGCTACTGTTGCTTCTTAAACCTTATTCACGGAGTCGGCTCATAGTTCTTTACAAGTATCTGAACTTCCAAGTAGTTGGGCGGAGGGCTCGGATTGGGCACCAAGGTGATCATGATGCAGGGAGATGACGCCGTTAGAATATCATTTCCCTGTGGGTCGAACGGATTCGGCTTAACCGAATCAATCACCACACGCGAATCGTAAGTCTTCTTGGTTAGGTCGGGAGTAGTCGTACCAGCAGGAGGAATCGTCAATGGCAGCACATTGTTCTGTGGGTCTGTCCAAGTAACAACTCCGCCACTCCATTTGTAAGTCAATTGGTGGGCAGCCAGTGCATCTCCCAAGCCGCTGGGTTTATCAACAAAATCCATCACTAGCTGTGCGCGCGTCTGGGCAATCAACAATTCGGTTCGATTTGGCGCTTGCACTTTCGACAGGTCAGCATCAAAATGCATATACTTCAAGTTGGTAAAAGCTATCTCATTCATCGTCACGGTTGTGAGGTCACCGGCATAGCGCCGCGCCCAAGTCACCTGGCCGGGAGCAGGTGGAACGTAACGAATGGTCAATGTTCTCGTGTTAAGAGCGAACTCCGCAATGTAGTAAAACCGAGCGGGCACTACGGGCGTATTCAGATCGGATATCGGAGCAATTGGGCTAACTGGTTTCGAAGCTCCCCCTATAACGGCACTTCTAAATGATTCCAGTGTGCCAGCCGGACGCGGTGATTCATTAGGTGAAGGCTTATTCGGTCTACTTAGAGGGAAAAGTCCGGACCCCTTGATGGCTCCTGAAAAGTCATAAAGTGGGCTCAGTCCCATCAATACTGCCAAATTCTGTGGCGAACCAATCGTTAGGGGTTCAAGAATAATCGTAATGGGTGACTCGAAGGGGAACGAACTCTTGGGGACCCCTTTGTACGACTTCCGGATCATCTCCATGAACACTCCTGGGGCGACAATCAAATCATAGAGGGATTCCCAAGAATCACCCAAGAAGTCGAAGGAAAATTCATCCCGGGAGCCATAGTCTAGGCGAACAATCGCGCCAGCCCCTTTGTGGAAGTTGGACATTGGTCGAAAATCTGATATTGGCATTGCGCTCCTTCGATCTAAAGAAGTTCGCCAACGAGTTTGCACCAGTCTGGCTTATCCCCTTGAAATCGGTCCCTACATGCTTCATCATACTTTAAGCGCAACTCGGACTGCACGTAACTACCGTACCGGATGCCGGACGTTGACGAAGCAATTGAGCCCAGCGCAACGAGACATTCTTCACCTCTTTGCCTCTGGTTGGTGCGCACGAAGAGTTTGTGCAACTCCAAGAGCCCCATTGCTGCTCTGTGGGCAAACTTTCCCTCCATCGCTAAACGTATCCAAGTTGAGCAAGTTGCTTCACACTCCTCAACTTCATCAAGCAGACGAAATATCTCAGCCGCCCATCGCAGAACGTAGAAGTAGGAGTCGGAAGGTGGGCGACCGCTCATTTGAGACAGAGAGTGTCTCATCAATTCGCCCGCTGCCCTGATGTTTCCCGCCGCCAACATAAGCCGTGCCTTGGTAACGTCGAACTCATAATGAAAGGTTGGCGATTTCAGTGAAGAAGCCATCTTCTCAAGCTCGCTGACTAGTGACCTAACTCGATCCAGATTATCTAGGCTCAGGTATACACCGGCTAAATCGAGCAAAGTGTCGGCCTTTGACTCGTCCAAGCCCAACTCCCCGCAGAGTTCCGCCTTTTGTTCCCAGAACGAAGCCGCCTCATTCAATCGGCCCGATCTCATGGCCGCCACGCCTTGCAAGCTCGTTGCTTCAATTCTTAAGGCAAGATCATTCTCACTGCCCGCATGACTCAGCACTGCGGTTACAAGCACTTCAAATTCGCTAGACATCCCGGCCTCTAAAAGGGGCCTCAATAGCCGTCTGCCCAATTCGGATATGAGCCAGGCGTCTCTCAACGAAACTGCAGTCGAAACCGCTACCTTCAGGTTTCCTCCCTCCAAAGTTAACATGGGTGCGGACTTGGTCCACTCGCCAGCATCGAATTTCGCTTTGAGCTCATCTGACAAGTGAAGATAGTGTTTTGCATGTCTCACTTGCAAGTCGCGAAGCTCGTTCGGAGCCTCAACTTCAGCTAAATACTCTCGGATGGTGTCCAGCATCTTAAAACGCGTTGCATCTGCGTACCTATCACACAAAAGCAGCGAGCAATCACGGAGCCGACAAATGGATTCAAACGTTTCGTCGTCCCCCCCGAGAACACTGAGGGCATCCGAAAGGAAGAAACCGCCTTCGAAAACGGTTAGCTGCAAGAGCACTTTTCGATCATGAACGGGCAAAAGCTCAAAGGATGCCTCAATAACCCTTCTCAGGTTTGAGTGGCGGCCCTGGTTGATGGGCACGCTTCGGCTACCAAGGAGGCTCCTACCGAGTTGCTCACGAATCTCTTTCAAGTTAAGATATCGGAGGCGGCTCGATGTCAGAACAATGGCCAGCGGAATGCTATCAAGCATCGAGACAATTGCGCGTACGGCGGCTCTACTGGAAAATGCGAGTGGTTGTCCACTTTGACTTGCAACTTGAAAAAAGAGATCTATTCCGTCTGTAGTCGAGCCTTGCCGTTTCTTAGTAGAGAGACCTCTGAGCTCAAACTCGTATTCCCATCCTAATCCAAGTACAACGCGACTTGTCACGAGTATCTGCAGGTTGGGGCAATGCTTCAATAGTCCATCAAAAACTCCCGCGTGAAGCACGACCCTCTCGAAACAATCGAAAATCATGAGAATGCGGGAGTCCCCGATGGTCTCGGCGAGGCTACGCTCTGGGTCGCTTGGATCAGATGGCTTTCGGAGAGCGGCAAAGGCACTTGCTACAATTTCCTCACGGCTGTCAAGCGTTTCGCAATCTACCCACCAAACCCCTTCGAAATCGCTCACATTGTCCCAACCGCAAACGCGGGCCAGCGTGGTCTTTCCCATTCCCCCGAATCCGCGAATCGTGATGAGACGTTGCTTGCCATCTCTCAGGCGCTTGTTCAGGCTCTCCCTTTCTTGGGCTCGACCGACAAAGGGACGATCGAGCAAGACAAGGTTGTGAGTTTGTTGGATGGTCTCACAACGTAACGCCGGAAAATCAAAAGGCATACCCTCGGCGAAGGCTTGATGGATGACCTCTGCGCGCTCATGTCCATCCAAAGGCGCCGGACCCAAATTTCGAAAGTTGATGCTGGATGGCAACAAATCAGTGGCCAAATTGAGGGTTGTTTGAGAGACTAACACTTGCTGACCGTGGCCCAGATTCGTGATGCGCGAAACTCGATTTACGGCAGCACCGAGGTAATCTCCCTCAATCGGTTCGGCAAATCCGGAGTGAACGCCGATGCGAATCTTAAGCGGCGTAGCATTCTTCCACTCCGCATTCAGGAGCGCTTGCTGAGCTTGAACGGCGGCAAGAACGGCCTCATGAGCCGTCTCAAAAACGGCCGCAATCCCGTCGCCCAAGCTTTTGAAGACTGACCCGCCGTTTGCTTCGACCGACGTCTGCAGGATCGAATGGTGCAAGTCTATGGCGGCCCTCATCTGGCGCGGATGGGCCTCCCACAGATGGGAACTTCCCTCAATATCGGTGAACAGGAACGTGAACGTTCGGGGCTCACTGCGCATTCAGCGATTATGACCGGGTTTGGCTAGGGCGCAAACTTGAAGTCAAGATGTTCGAGCGGATTGGTGGATGAACTGGTTCGTTTGGTCAATGTTACTCGACCGAATCGAGGGCGCCAAGGACCGTAAAACACCGCTTTGAGTGAGGCGTTCCATCGCTTTTCGAAGCTGCCATGCCTATCGGGTAGGTCAAATATTCGGGTTCGAATTGATCTAGGGCTAAGAATTGTTTCCCACAAATCTTTCTCATGGGGTATCTGAAGGTAGGCGTGGCCATTGGAGTATCCGAGCGAAGCTGGCCTGGCGCGGTTGAGTTCGAGCAGACGCTCGGCTAGAACGCCAGCACCCTCGCTTGTAACATGTTTCAACGACGCAAAGTCCCTGACATCCTGTTGCCGCTGGTTTACCATTCCCCAGTTTATAGGGTCATGGGGGCGGGGCAACCCAACCCATGCCATGGCACCGCAAATTAAGGCAAGTGCAATGAAAACGACCACCCAAGATTTTGGCTTCATCCCTTGATGATTATGATTGCTTGGGTTATGGTTCTATACTAAGGCAAGAAAAATCTTCGGGTGATGACCGCGATCATAGTTTTCAGGCTCAAAATGACCCAAGCTAATACAATGACCGAACCCCTCGTTGATCGCTTCGGGCGAGTGCACTCCTATTTGCGGATTTCGGTGACGGATCGCTGCAATTTTCGGTGCCAATATTGCATGCCACCGGATGGGCTGGATTGGCTTGATCGCAAAGACATCCTGAGCTTTGAGGAGATCGAGCGATTGGCTCGAATGTTTGTTGGAATGGGCGTGGATAAAATTCGCCTAACAGGAGGAGAGCCCACGGTTCGAAAGGGGTTGCCCGATTTGATGGCGAGGCTTTCATCATTACCTGGCGTTCGCTCGCTGCTCATGACGACGAACGGAACCACCCTAGCAAGTCATGCCAAGAAATACGCCGAAGCCGGCTTGACGGGCCTAAATATCAGCCTGGATTCACTCAATCGCGCAAAGTTTCAGAAAATTACTCTCCGAGATGAACTTCCGCGCGTGCTTAATGGCATTGATGCCGCATTAAGTGCCGGATTTCAGTCAGTCAAGATAAATGTGGTAGTTATGGACGGCGTGAATGACGATGAGTTGCTTGATTTTGTCGAGTTTGCGCGGAATCGGCCCATTACAGTGAGGTTTATTGAGTTCATGCCGTTCGAAGGCAACGGCTGGAAGCCGAAATCGGTGGTTTCTTACGCGCAAATGCTCCGGATCATTGAATCACAGCACGAGCTCATTCCTGTGCAGGTTGAAAGGAACGCAGTTGGAAAGGATTTCTCGATTCCCGGCTATGCCGGCCAACTGGGCTTCGTCACCTCGATGACTGAGAGCTTTTGCTCTACTTGTAATCGAGTGAGGCTCACGGCCGAAGGCGCGTTCAAGCCGTGTTTATTCTCAGGTTCAGAGGTGAGTCTACGAGATCCGATGCGAGCTGGAGCTGACGACGAAGCTCTCGCGAAGATCGTGAGGGAAAGTTTGGAGAAAAAATGGCGCGGACATCCGCCGATGAAATTATTATCCCAGGTATCGAATCGCAGTATGGTGAGCATCGGTGGCTAAGCCTGGAATGAGAGATGTCTCGGCGAAAGTAAACAGCCTTCGCACGGCGCGGGCCTCGGCCGTCATTCAAATTTCGGCGAACTCGATCGGCTTGATTAGAGAAGGGAAGGCACCCAAAGGCGATCCATTGGGGGTGGCTAGGGTCGCGGCGATTCAAGCCGCGAAAAACACGCCCATGCTCATTCCGTATTGCCACAGCGTTCCGCTTGATTATGTTGGCGTCGAATTTGAAGTATTGGAAACTTCAATTCGGGTAACAGTGGACGTAAAGGCGATCTACAAGACTGGCGTCGAAATGGAGGCTCTGACGGGGGCGGCCGCCGCCGTTTTGAACTTATATGACCTACTCAAGCCGGTTGACGACACCATGGAAATCCTTAACGTTACGCTCCTCGATAAGACGGGTGGCAAATCTCAGGCGGGCGTGGCTTCCGACTTTTCCGCCGTGGTAATCGTTGTTTCAGATCGCGTTTCGAGCGGAATCGCCGAAGATGTTTCGGGAAGACATCTTGTTGCCCTGTTGAAGGGCAAAGGCGCGATAGTTGAGCCCTTGGTTGTTGTTGCGGATGACGCTCAGGCCATTGAAAACGCGGTTTTCGTCGCTTGCCACAGTCAGCCTGATCTCATTTTCACGACCGGGGGAACCGGACTGGGCCCGCGAGACATCACGCCTGAAACGATAATTCCGCGGCTAGACTCCCGGTTGCCGGGCATCGAAGACCAACTTTTGGCTTATAGTCGAGATCGTAAGGCAACCGCGATGCTGGGGCGACCATTTGCCGGAAGGATTGGTTCAACTATTGTAATCGGGCTTCCCGGTTCTCCGGGCGCGGTGGGGGATGCAGTGAGCGCCCTCTTCCCTGCCATCACCCACGCTTTTCATGTTATGGGAGGGGGCGATCATGGTGAGTGATCAAGCCGGCTTGCGGAGCTATGAGGAAGCGTTAGAACTGGTCTCAGAGAATAGATTGCGATTGGGAGAAGAGGTCTTGCCGCTTGATCTTCTCATGGGCCGGACACTAAGTCGAGCTATCCTAGCTCGCCACAATCAACCCCGATTCGATAGTTCGGCGGTAGATGGCTACGCCTTTTGTGAAGCCGACATTCGGTCCGGTCTCGGTGATTCTTCGTACAAAGTGTTGGGTGAAATTGCAGCCGGTTCAGCGGATCAGATGGTGGTAGAGCCCGGTCATTCGGTTCGGGTTTTTACCGGTGCGCCGCTACCAATAGGGACGGGCGCGGTGGTCATGCAAGAATATGTTCAGCGAGATGGTGAGCTGATTTGGTGCGCAGAATCGGTAATTTTGGGGGAAAACGTTCGGAGAGAGGCCGAGGAAGCCCGGGCCGGGGACAGTTTGGTGCCAGCAAGAACGATTGTTACCCCAGCGGTAATCGGGGTCATCTCGGCCGCCGGGCACATTGAAGCTGAAGTATTCCGCCAGCCTCAAATCGCTATATTGGTTACCGGGAATGAGTTGGCAAAGCCGGGCTCAGCGCTGGAGACTGGGCAGATTTTTGAATCCAACAGTTTTGCGTTGAGTGCCGCGATCCGGGCGTTGGGATTGCCGCCGCCGGAAGTTCGTTTTTGCCGTGATACTTCGGACTCTCTCCGCGAGGTCATTTCAGAATTGCTAAGTTCATGCGATATTCTGCTGACCACTGGCGGCGTTTCGGTGGGTGACTACGATCTGGTTCGCCCGGTCCTTGCCGAGCTGGGAGTCGAGGAGGTTTTTTGGGGAGTAGCCATTAAGCCGGGGAAACCCGTTTTTTTCGGCAAACGCGTTACGGCCGTGGCCGGAGAAACGGTAGTTTACGGATTGCCGGGAAACCCGGTTTCTGCGCTCGTAGCGTTTATGCTTTTCGTAAAGCCGATGATCGCGGAGACAACTTCTGTGGTGAAGCGATTCTTGGTTACTAGCATCAAGAAAAAGCGTGGGCGAATGGAATTCGTGCCTGCGACTTTTGACGACGATGATGTTCAGCCCATGACCGCCCGAGCTTCGCACAAAACAACCTCACTGGTCGGGGCTAACGGGCTGATCGTACTCAATGAGGAGGTCGAAGAAATGGAGCTTGGTGCCGAGGTTGACGTGCTCCCGCTGACTTGGGGATGGGAACCTACCCCGCAACTTCTGCGGTTCAAATGGAAAGAATGATCATCACCGTCAGCTATTTCGCGATACTTCGAGAGCAGCGGGGATTGAGCCGAGAGACGCTCGAAACCTCAGCGTGCACTTACGGCGAGCTGTACCTGGAGTTAAAATCCGCGCATGGATTTACCTTGACAGAGAACCTTGTCAAGGTTGCAAATCGAGGCGAGTTCGTTGAAATGTCCTCTTGCTTTGGCGAGGGGGCTGAGGTCGTTTTCATTCCCCCCGTGGCGGGTGGCTAATCATGTTTCGGATGGTTTGTGAACCGATCGAACCCATGCCCATGAATCACAAGGGCGCGGGCGGGTTTGTAACTTTTGAAGGAAAAGTAAGGGATCGCAACGATGGGCAGGCCGTACAACGACTTGAATACGAGGCGTTCGCTCCGATGGCGGAGGCCGAGGGCGAGAAGATTCTCTGCGAAGCTAAATCAATCTTTGGATTGTTAGAAGCCAAGGCGTCTCACCGGGTGGGACTGCTCGAAATCGGCGAAACTGCGGTTTGGATTGGCGTTGCATCGCCTCATCGGGAAAGCGCTTTCAAGGCTTGCGCGTATGTGATTGACGAAATCAAGAAGCGCGTCCCCATTTGGAAAAAGGAGCATTACGTGAATGGTGCTTCGGAGTGGATTGGTTGCCACGACGCAACCGTTCCCGCTTTAGAGCAAGAATTCTATCGAAGACAAACTGTTTTGTCAAGCATCGGTGAAGTTGGTCAAGCCAGACTTGCGGGGGCGAGGGTTTTGGTGGTCGGTGCCGGCGGCCTTGGCTCCGCTGCCCTACCCTATTTGGCGGCGTCGGGCGTCGGGCATATAGGGATTTGCGATGGCGATCCGGTTGAAATTTCCAATTTACATCGGCAAGTTATTTACGATTTTGGTGATCAAGGTCTAAACAAGGCGGAGCGAGCCGCCCAAGGGCTACGGCAACTCAATCCTTTTATCGAGGTAAAAGAGCATCCCTTTAGAATAAACATTGAAAACGCTCGGGAGACAGTGCGTGAATATGATATTGTAATTGATGGAACGGACAATTTCGCTACGAAATTTCTGCTCAACGATCTGTGCGTCGAGCTGAAAAAACCGCTAGTTCAAGCAAGTTTGCATCAATACGAAGGCCAACTTTTGGTCGTTGATTCACGATCGGATGGTGGCTGCCTGAGGTGCATCTGGCCCGAAGCGCCCTACGATGGGTGCGTGGGAACTTGTGCTGAGGCGGGCGTTCTGGGCGTATTGCCTGGCGTGTTCGGAGTTCTCCAAGCCAACGAGGTGATTAAACTCGTTTTAGGCATCGGAGACGTTTTGAGCGAGGAGCTATTGACCCTGGACTTGCGCAACTATGAAGCCATGCGCATCAAGAGAACCAAGCGGTCCGAATGTTTGACTTGTAGAGGCGACACTAACGCAGCTCCAAGAATTGACATTCCCATGGGCGAGGCCAATGAACTTCAGTTGGTGATCATAGATATTCGAGAGCCGGAAGAATGGGAGGCTGATGCGCTTTTTCCGTGCCATCGGGTTCCCTTGGGCACTCTGGCAGAGCTAACTAAAAAAGCGTTAGCCAACCAACCTTGCCTGTTAGTTTGCCAGAGCGGCATGCGTTCGGCCCAAACAGCACGAGAGTTTCGCGCCCAAGGCATCACTGCCTTTTCCTTAGTGGGCGGTATAAATAGCTTGTGACGCTTGACGCCGCCGCGCCCTATTTGCCGTTCCTCATTGCGCTGGTAGCGTGCCTCTATTCATCGGTTGGGCACGGGGGGGCATCCGGCTATGTTGCCCTGCTATCGCTTACTACGCTCTCTTCCGGCTCAGTGAAAGTTACCGGATTGACGCTAAATCTAGTTGTGGCGACGATCGCCTTTCTTGCGTTTCGGCAAGCTCGGCACTTTTCCTGGAGCCTTACTTGGCCCTTTCTGCTCGGAGCCGCACCGTTTGCATACTTGGGCGCGAAGCTTGAGCTGAGCGAGCGAGCATATTTTACGCTCGTTGGAATCGTCGTAACCTGGGCCGGGATTCGGCTCCTCTTGTCAAGGGTAGATAAGGAGGGCGAGGAGTTCGAAGCCTCCCCGAAACCAGTCGTTGGGCTTGGCATCGGAACCGGAGTCGGGCTGCTTTCGGGAATGGTGGGAGTGGGCGGAGGGATTTTTCTTAGTCCGATCTTGGTGCTAAGCAAATGGGCAGACGCGAAGCGCTCTTCGGCGGCCTCCGCCATATTTATCGTTTCTAATTCGGCGGTTGGCCTCTTTGCGCGGGCCGGCTCGGGTCTTGATGTGCCTCCGAACATGATCTGGCTGATCATTGGAGGCGGCGCGGGTGCGCTTGTCGGATCCTGGGTAGGCGCAAAGCATCTGCCGGTCTCGTGGCTAAGGCGGGTTTTGGGAATAGTTCTTTTGGTTGCGGCGGTCAAGCTCTTAACAAAATAGGGGGATTGACCCAATTTTAGCTCTAAGTTATAAGGTCTCAGCACGCTTTCAGACGTTCATTCCTCTCGGTTGTCACGAGCGAGTCGCGTCGTATCACGGCACCATCCCAAGCCGACACCGAGACAACCGCCGACTTAAACGCCGGAGTCTTCGATTGGGGGTCAACGGATCGAGGAATAAGAGCATTGGCCTCCGGGTAGTACATAGCCGCGCATCCCGCGGCGATATCGTAAGGTTGAACCTCGACGACCATTTCTCCCGTCTCATTTCGCACCTGAACGAGTTGTTTTTTCGTGAAACCCATAACGTCAATGTCGGTTGGGTTCATTAAGATCACGTCGCGATGCTCCTGGCCACGGTAGAGGTCGTGTTCTTCGTAAACCACCGTGTTGAACTGCCCTTCCGACCGAATCGTCATCAGGCGAAGCTGAGCTCTGCGCAAAACGGGAAGTGCGGGGATGGGGTGGGCGCAGAAGTTCGCGCGACCGGTTGGCGTTGAAAACACGGGCTCGTGGAGCGCTCTGCCCGGAATCTGGAACTCCTCGTTCTTCGTAATCTGCTCCAGCGACGGGATTGCTTTGGCGATGAAAGTGCGGATTTCATCGTGGCTCGATAGCTTTTTCCAATCTAGTTGGGGTTCTTTCAGCTTCTCGCCAAGTGAAGCAATGATGGAAACTTCGGTTCGAGTCTCGGCGTGGCGTTTTGGGCCACCTTCACTCACACGAATGAGGCTGAACATTGACTCCTGAGTCGTCAGTTGGTCTTCCTCGTCACGGGCGCAAACGGGCAAGATTATGGTCGTTTTGCCTCGACCGCGAATGTGGCCGGTGTTGAGCGAGGTGCTGAGGTAAACCACGGTGTCTAACGAACCCAATGACCCTTTGGCAAATTTTGAATCTGGATTTGCACCGTAAAGATTGCCGCCAAGACAGAGCGCAAAGTCCATTTCGCCTCGGCCGGAGGCTTCCATCGCTGACATCGTATCATAGCCGTTCCAGGTGGGGGCTTCGATTCCCAATTTCTCGATCACGGCGGCTTGGATTTTGGGGGAGACTCCCATCGTGCCCAAGCCCTGAACATTGCTATGCCCCCGAATCGGCATGAGCCCCGCGCCCGGCTTGCCGATCATTCCGCGCATGAGGGCCAAATTCGAAATCCACTGAACGTTTTGAACACCGTGTTCATGGTGGGTTATGCCCATCGTCCAAGCAAAAATCGCCCTCTCGCATTGGGCGTAGGCTAGGGCGATTTCCTCGATTTCAGGCTGTGATACCTTGGATACGGTTTCGATTTCCTGCCAACTCGTCGCTTCGATGAGAGAGCGAGTTGATTCAAAACCGGTGGTATGCGCCAGGATAAAGCCTGGTTCCAACCCCTTAACGAGGAGAGCTTTTGCCACGCCAATGAGGAACGCGATATCGCCGCCAATCGCGACTTGAGCGTAGTGCGTTGCGATTTGCGAGCCAAACAGCATGGATTTGAGGTTCGAAGGGACTCGAAATTCAACCAATCCGGGCTCGCGAACGGGGTTTACCACGATAACTTTCCCGCCCCGTTTTCGAAGTTTTGCTAGAGCAGTCATCAATCGCGGGTGGTTCGAAGCTGGGTTACCTCCGATCAGGAATAGGAGATCACAGGTTTCCAAATCATCAAGCGCCACGGTTGCCGTTCCCATGCCGATTGACGCTGAAAGCCCGACTCCGCTAGCCTGATGGCAATAAAATGAGCAGTTGCTAACATGGTTGGTTCCATAGCAGCGGGCCAGCAACTGAAGCAAAAATCCGGCTTCGTTTGAACTTCGTCCGCTCGCATAAAAAAAGGCACGCTCGGGGGCGGCACAGTTCATATTTTGGGCAATCAAAGAGAGGGCATCTTCCCAGGAAATCGGCCGATAGTGAGTATCTCTATCGCGGGCGATAACCGGTTGTGCCAATCTTCCGCAGGCCTCCAATTCCTGCGACGAAAACCCGGACAGGTCTTGAAGTGAATATTTTTCAAAGAACTGAGGCTCGATTCGCCCTTGCATATCGCCAACCATGGCCTGGAGTGATTTCTTGCAAACCTCAGGGAAGTGCCCCGCCTCGTTCACCATCCCTCCGCGCTGCCCGCCCATCCCCAGCGCGCAAGTCTTACATGCGTTTTTGGCCCGCATTGCTCGCCAGAGCTTGAGAAACCCCACTTGGCGGCCCTTGTGAAAGCTGTAGATAATCGCCTGCCAACCCCCGCCATGTAGCGCCATTGCGAAAGTCTATTCGAAACGGGACCCGAATCTCTTGGCTCATGCCTTCAAACCAGCTCAAGGAGACCTTATCTGGGCGACCGGGTTGGAGCACCCTTGACATTCCCAGCTCGTAAAGGACCTTCACCGCTGTGACGTAAAATGAAAGTTAGCATGAGTGATACCGAAAGAGTGTCCGGAGTGACTCCCGCGAAGCTAAGCGTGGCGGTGTTTGGGCTAGTCGCTGTCTTTTCTGCCTTTTTTTGCTATTTGACCATGAGGCCAGTCCCTTCTGGATCGTTTGCTAGCGTCCAGCGGATTTTTCGAAACGAATGCGCTAGTTGCCACGGAAGGGAAGAGCAATACGCAAGCTGGGGAGTACCAAAAAAGGGTCCGCTGATTAAACGAGGAGACCCCAAAGGGAGTCGCCTCTCAATCGTGATTCACTCCAAACTCAGCGACCGAATGCCCCCTAACCGCAGCCTAAGCAAGCAGGAAATCGAATCCATTGACTTGTGGATAACTAACGGCGCGAAGGAAGACTAAGCGGACCAGAAATACAAGATGAAGCGCCGCGATTTGGCGAACCCCAATCGTAGACAGAAGCGTGAAACTCTCTGACGATCTCTCGAATCCTCGGGCTATTCTCGCAAAAGGTTGGCTATTCCTGTTGCTCGGCTTGATTGCGGCTACCGCTTTGGTCGCCCTTGACTTCAGTTGGCCCAAAGCAATGCTACTCTTGATCGCATTGTGGGCGTTTTGCCGATGGTATTACTTCATGTTTTACGTCATTGAGCACTATGTAGATCCCAACTTCAAATTTGCGGGCCTAGGCTCCTTTTTGCGGTACTTGACTAAAAAACGTAGGTAATTCGGCGTAATTGCGAAAATGGCGTTGTAAAACAACGCGATGGATAGTGGCTCTCTAAAGATCATCGCCATTTGCGCAGTAGGTTTCCTCGTGTGCGCCGTTGCCCTGATTGTTTTCCTACTAGAACATCAGCGCAAAATGGTGCGCTTGATCCGTGGCGAGAAGGTTGAGGAAGGGCCAGACGTGATTGCGGCGATGATGGGTGGAAGCGCGGCAAGTGACGGCAAGATCAAGGGGTTGGAATCGCGCATTGAACACCTAGAGCGCACAGTTTTCATGTTGCAGGCAAACTCCGCCGCCCAAGAGTTGCCGGGAAAACCGAGCCAACCTATCGGCTGAGTTTGGCGATCCGAATGACTGTGTTCGTTCCGTAGGGGTAGGCAGTTGCGTGAAGGTTGAGCGTGTCGCCATCGTACTCAAGCTTTAAATTCTCATTGCTATCCATCCACGTGGCCTTGCTCAACCCAGGCATAGCGCCTACGAACTTGCGCACTCCCGCGCCTCGGTGTTTCACCCCGTGAACCATCGTGTTACTCGTCGCCGTGAGGTCGGTCACGAACAAATAGAGGTCGTCACCCATCTTGAGCGCGAAATCTTCCCCTTCGCCCGAAACTCCGCAAGGACGGCCGTGGTAAATCACGCTGTCTTTGCCTCCGTGGAGTTCAAGCCATTGGCCCACCTTAGCCAAAACCGCGCTCTCGTAAGGGGGCATGGCACCTTGAGCGAATGGCCCCACGTTCATAAGCAGGTTCGCCCCCGCTCGGCGGGCAAAACACAACTCCTCAATCACGTGGGCAGGCGATAGGAAATTGAAATCGTTTGTCGCAGTGCCCCAATGGAAATTCATGGTGTGGCACATTTCGCCCGTAAGGTATTTGGGTGCGCCTGCTCGATTTAGTGGTGACGGGCGGCCCCGTTCGTAGGTGACAGCGTCAATCTCCGGGTGGCCAGCTTTGCCCAAAGCATCGATTCCAGTGTTGTTGATGATCATGGCTTCGGGCTGATATTTTCTGATGATTCCGTAAAGCCGATCTTCTTTCCAATCGGCTTTGGGCCGGCTCCAGTTGCCATCGAGCCAGAATCCGCCGATCTTGCCGTAGTGGGTGCAGAGGAGTTCAATGCTGTCGTGCAGGTACCGCAAATAGCCATCCCAATCTGAGTCAAAGCGCTCATCATTCCAATCAAGAGTCGTGTGATAAAGCATGGGCAAGATGCCCTCAGCGCGGCATCCTTCCACAAAATCTTTGATAAGGTCGCGTTTGCAGGGCGTATGGGTCACGTCCAGCTTGGATAGTCCGCGCGTATCGTAAAGGCTGAATCCTTCGTGGTGCCTTGAGGTGAGCGTAATGTAGTTGAGCCCCGCTCTCTTTGCAGCCTTTGCGATGGCGCGGGGGTTGAAGTCTTTCGCGGTGAAGGTCTTCATCTTCTGAAGGTATTCGTCGCGCGGAATGCGGTGCATGTTCTCAACCCACTCGCCCTGACCAAACTGCGAATACAGTCCCCAGTGAACAAACATGCCGAAAGCCATGGTCTCGAAATTGGCGACGCGGGGAGAGGAAGTTGGGTTTTGGGTCATTGGAAACGCCTGAGTGATTGGGAGCGATGCTGCGGCCGCCGAAAGCCACAGGAATTCCCGCCGAGTAGGTACCGATTTCACGCCTTATCTTAGCCTATACGGTCGGCCGCGAGCTTTAGACGATCGTAGCTTTCTTCCAGGCTCTGCGGCAGAACCCGAACATCGCCCACCACCCCCATGAAGTTCGTATCTCCATCCCAACGCGGCACGATGTGCCAGTGAATGTGGGTTGGAATCCCGGCTCCGGCAGCGCGACCGATGTTCACGCCGATGTTGAAGCCGTCGGGCTTGTACGCCTCGCGAATCCACTTCACCGCGCTCGCGATGAGCTGATTAATCTCTAGTAACTCATCGTCAGATAACGTCGTGATATCCGAAGTGTGGCGAAACGGCGCGACCATCAGGTGCCCGTTGGTATAAGGGAACGCGTTGAGCAGGACATAGGCGGTGTTGCCCCGAAACAAAATGAGATTTGCCCGATCATCAGTCTGATTGGGCAAATCTACGAAGATACAGCCGGTCTCTCCCTCCGCTTTGGGAGTGCCCTCAATGTAGCTTAGACGCCACGGAGCCCAGAGCCGGTCACTCATTTTCTACTCTCGCGGGCCGATGACGACTCGTCGAGTTGGCTCTTCGCCCTCGGAGTAAGTCACGACGCCGGGGTGCTCGCTGAGGGCCTTGTGGATGATGCGTCGCTCGAACGCGGGTAAGGCGTCCAGAACAGCTTCTTCGCCGCGTTTCTCAACCTGGTCGGCAATCCGATTGGCAAGGGTAGTGAGTTGCTCTTCGCGGTGCTGGCGATAGTCGTTGCCATCAATCGTCGAACGAATGCCGTTGCCAACTTGTTGGTTTTGCATAACGTTCAAAACATATTGCAGTGAGTTCAAAACCTCACCGTTCTTGCCCACGAGATAACCGGCGTCGGTTCCGCCGATGCTCAGACTAACATAGCGGCCTTGGAATCCGCTCATCGTAACCGTAACGTCCAATCCGCTCGCATCCGTAATCGTCTTGAGGAGTTCGTACATCTGGTTCGCCGCGGCTTCGTCGGCTTCGACCTCGCTTCCTCCTTCGGCAGGTGCTGCGGCTTCCTTCGCGGCCGGTTTGCGCTCGGGGCGAGCGGGCTTGGCGGCTGGAGCCTCTTCCTCGACGGGAGCGGGAGCGGCCTCGGCAACAACTTCTTGTTCAACGGGCTTTTCGGCCTTTGCCTTGGGGGTTCGCCCCTTGGGAGCGGCCTTTGCGGGCTTTTCCTCAGCGACCGACGCTGTTCCGGTAACGGTCGCTTTGACCTTCATTTGAGATTTGCCGAAGAGCCCTTTGCTCTCTTCGATGACGGTAACTTCGATTTGGCTGGCATCTACTCCAAGCTTTGCGGCGGCTTGGGTTTTGGCTTCATCCAGGTTTTTTGCGGTGATTTCAATTGATTGCATAGTTATGTTCACTCCAGGTTAGTTCTTCTTCTTTGGTTTGTGCTTTTGAGGGGTTCCAGTCTTCACTTCGCCACTCGGTTTAACGGTTGTTTGGCCTCCAAATTTGCCCAGGCCACCAGGCTGAGGGATCACCCCTCCCGGTTTAGTGTTCTTCTTCTGAAGCGGGGCCAAAGGCAGTTTGTAAATCCAAAGTGATTGAGCCGTCGCGAGCACATTCGTGAAAACCCAATAAAGGACAAACGCCGATGGAACCGGCCAGAAAAACATCATGATTGAGAACATCACGGCCATGAGTAGGCCGATCATTCTTGATTGCTTGGCGTTGGTGGGATCGCTGACCGGGGTAAGCAAGGTCGTCACGATCATGCTTGCGCCGTAAATCACGATCAGCAAGTAGTCTTTTTGGCCAAGGTTAGCGGCGAGAAAGCCGTCGGTGGCTTTGCCCACGCTCTCGTTAATCCACAGGAATGTCCCTTTTTCGAACTCAAACCGGTAGTGGAGCATGGACTGATATATCAAGAGGAACAGCGGCATCTGTAAGAACGCGGGCCAGCATCCTGCCATCGGGTTTAGACCGTATTCACCGTACAGCCCCATCACCCGCTGGTTCATTTCGTTCTGCTTTTCCATCGGCAGAGGCTTGCCATCTTTGGACTTATACTGCTCTTTAATCTCGTTTACCAGCGGTGAAAGTTGAGACATCTGGCGCCCCCAAAGCATTTGCTTTTTCGAGAGCGGGAAAACGATCGCCCGCACCATAAGCGCGAGCAAGAAACAACACACTCCATAGCTAAGGGCGGAAACTCGTCCGGTCATGCCAACAATAAAATCTATGAGTGCATAGCCAGGGAAGAAGCCCCAGACGGGGGTTTCTTTGCCGAGTTTGCTTGCCTCGCGGCGGATCTCATCCTTCAGCTCCTCGGGGCTTATGGTGGTCTTTGCGCCAAAGTCCTTTCGCTGGGCTACTTGAAACTGCTTTTTCCAAAGGGGCGACTTATTGAACTCCCGCGACAAGTTCGTCATCATGTCCGTGGCGGGAATAACACGGTTGAGATCTTGACGTTGGACGGCAGCTTTGAGTTGCGTATCGCAGAGCAAAACTCTGGCGGCCATGGTCAGTTCAGCCTTCTCCTCTTTGCTTAGGGCCGAATCATTATCAATTTTGCTAAGGTAAGGGGCTATTGCTTGAGCGAACGTGACATCTTTGATCTCAACGTTGAGATTTTGAAGCTTGACCAGCATTTGATCTGCGGAAAACTCGGCTTGCGCTTGCTGGTTTTTCTGGGGTCCAACGATAAACAGTTGGTAGCCCAAGAAAATCATGACCGACCACATGATGATGTTCAAGAAATTCGGTTTCTGTGCTTTTTGTGCCATAGATTAAACTCTTAGGGAACGGGATCATGGCCGCCGGGCTTGCCGGGATGGCACCGCAATATCCTGCGAAATCCAATCCAGCTCCCCCTCATGAGGCCATATTTCTCTATTGCTTCAAGCGTGTAGTTCGAGCAACTGGGTGTGTATCGGCAGGTTGGAGGCATCCATCTGGTGCACCTCTGATAAACCCGGATTAAGAACACTCCAATTTTTCGCCCCATCGCTTGTTCAATTCCGCCATAACGCGCTCACAATCGGCGCACAACTCTCCAAACGGAGCTGCCAGGCCTACGGCGGCGATCATTACTACGAGATCAACATTAGGGGGGATGCAGGATTGTTGATTTTGTAGGGCTTCCTTAAATCTTCTCTTAGCTAGATTTCTGCGGGGATGAACGCCAATCGCTTTTGCGGTAGCCCATCCGATCTTGCCGGTGCCCTCACAACAAAAGATTCGAAAGTATCTTCCTTGGATTCTTATCCCAGATTTGAAAATATGCTCGAATCTTGCTTTGTTTGGGCCGTTTTGTTTCGTTTCTTTAGCCCCTAATGCGCGAGCCGACTGCGCCCGCGAGTGCGGCGGCGCTTAAGCACATTTTGTCCGTTTCGGGTCTTCATTCGAACCCGAAACCCGTGGGTTTTTTGCTGTTTCCGATTGTTCGGTTGGAAAGTTCTCTTCATAAAACTGGTCCTTAGTTTTGCAAGAGGATACCAGATTGAGGGGGTTTGAGTCTAGGGAGGGGGAGACACGTGGGACGGGTAAGACGGCTTAACTGTCCCACAAGTCCAACCGGTCCCATTCGACACCCGATTCCGTGCTAGGATAAATCATGCTAACCCGCAAGCAGTTCCTCCTCAGCTCCCTCGCCACCGCGATTCCTTTCCAGGGCACCGCCCAAGAGCAGGTCGCCGCGATTGATGATCTTAAGGCTACGCTCAAGCTTATCGGCGTAGATTTCACCGACGAGGAGATCCGGGCCGTGGCGACCGCCGTTCGGCGTCAAAAGGCCGGCTACGATGGCTTACGCGCTCTTCCCATAACTTACCGAGACGAGTTCCCACTCGTATTCACCCCGCTCACTGGACGCAGACTTGAGAAGGGCGGTGGGCTCAAGCTGGCCCGAATATTCGTGAAGCGGCAATCGAGCGATGAAGATATTGCCTTTATGTCTGTTCGCGAACAGGGCGAACTACTAAGGAGCAAGAAGATCACCTCGATTGAACTTACCCATGTTTATCTTAAACGAATGAAGAAGTATGGCGAGGCGTTGCTATGCTTGGTTACCCTTACCGAGGAATTGGCGCTAAAGCAAGCCAAGCAAGCCGACGAAGAGATCGCGAAAGGGAAATACCGCGGGCCGCTGCATGGTATTCCGTGCGGGGTGAAGGATCTACTCGCAACCCAAGGAATCCCAACGACTTGGGGAGCCGAGCCCTACAAAGACCAGGTCTTTGATTACGATGCCACTGTTGTGACGAAGCTGCAAGAAGCCGGAGCGGTCTTGATTGCGAAACTGAGCATGGGCGCACTTGCTCAAGGTGATGTTTGGTTCAAGGGGCGCACAAAGAATCCCTGGAACCTTCAACAGGGAAGCAGTGGGTCTTCGGCTGGGCCTGGGGCAGCGGTGGCAGCCGGGTTGGTTAGTTTCGCAATTGGAACTGAGACTCTGGGTTCGATCTGCTCCCCTTCCGAGCGATGCCGCGTGAGCGGTCTTCGCCCGACTTACGGGCGAGTCTCCCGAAACGGGGCGATGGCCGTGAGTTGGACCATGGACAAAATCGGCCCGATGTGCCGCACTCTGGAAGACTGTGCGTTGGTGTTTTCGGCTATCCACGGGGCTGATCCAATGGATGCTTCCGCCGTTTCGCGGCCCTTTCAGTTTGATGGCAAGGTTGATTTCAAGAAACTTAAACTCGGCGTGATCAAAGGCCAGAACGAGGTTGATATGAACGCGCCCCATCTCAAAGCGCTGGCGGGGCTAGGCGCAAATCTGACCCCCGTCACGATTGACCCGTTCGCCCAAGATGCGTTGGTTATTCTCGGCGTTGAAGCGGCGGTTGCTTTCGACGAATTCACCCGAACGGATGCGATTGATAAGCTCACGAACTCTGCTTGGCCCGCAACGTATCGCTCCAACCGCTTCGTTCCCGCCGTCGAATACCTTCGCGCCCAACAAGCCCGAAAGCTATTGATGCATAAGTTTGAGGAGCAGTTTGGAGACTACGATGCGCTCGTAACAACCGGAATCGGCAACGCTACGATTCGCACGACGAACCTAACCGGGCATCCGCAAGTGATCTTCCGGTACGGCGAACTGAGCGTTTCGCTGGTTGGGCGGCTCTACGAGGATGGGATGTTGCTGAGCATCGGGAACGCCCTCCAACGAACCGGAGATGATTTCAAAAAGCGGCCGGATTTGAGCGGGCTCTAAGAACGCTCGCGCCACTGACGTAGCTTAGGGCGCAACAGCTCTATGCCAGCGAAGAGAGCAGCACACATTGCAAAAAACCCAAGCAGCGCCGCGAATGGCCAAAGAATCGAAAGAGTCAAGACTTCCCCTGAAACACTCGGCGCGCTGGGCGGCGGCCTCTGTACAACCAAACAATATACGATTGCAACCCCAAGCAACAACAGGCTGTTTCGGAGTACGCCTTGGCTCGTAGCCACATCACCTGGGGTTACTCTAAAGTCCGCCGCCCGAAACTTTGCAGAAGGAGGTTGCCTCGAATCTTGCAAGATTAAGAGCTTTACCCACTCCGCGGGCTGAAGGAGCTCAATGGCTACAACAATTTGGTTATCGGTGCGTGAAATACATGCCTCATCAAAGTCAAACGATGACGAGCTCTTAACATTCATGAGGCGAACTGCTTCGGCAACTTGGATCGTTAGGGGAAGAGTAATGTCAACGGCGCGAAGTGCACGATTGCCAACGTTTCTCAGTGCTATCTCATAGGTCCACAGCCCCTTAACGGTATCACCGCGGTATCGAAGCTCAATATCGTCGTGGCCCATCTTGAATCGCGGGTTCAGCAGACAGCCTTCCAATAACTCGCTACCTAAAAGGACGTGCTTTCGGTCCACTCGTCGCCCAGCAAGGTAGATACCCACTATTGCGATGAATCCCCCAACGAATGCGGCTACGAACGGGTACTCCTTGAACCAGTCTAAGATTGCTTTCATTTGCATCTTAATGGAACCCTTCTCCTACGGAGGGCCGTCGTCGGGGTGGGTTACGCTTACGGCGTTGCTTCCCTTCTGATTCCCCGTTGTCAGCACCACGTAAACTTTGAACCCCATCGTCGAGCCCGGTGTTACTAGCCCCGCATCCGTCGAGAACGAAAGCGTTCCCGCCGGGAAGGTTGCTACTACTTGCTCGGTGTTCGTGTTATAAGGCGCGGAGCCGTCTCGGCGAACTTGGTAGTGCAAGAAATCGGGGTCGGTGGAGGCGGTCCACGAGGCGTCGGCCTTGCCCGTCGCCGGATTCCAAACCATGGTCAGCACGACCGCATCGGGCGTATGCCCCGGCAATGGCGCGAGGCGCGGGATGGACAAAACCAGCGGATGCCCCTCGATAAACGAGCCTTCGACCGCCGTTCGATAAAGCGCGAGATCGTCCCTAATGTCCAGATAGGTCGCCTCCCTTTCCTCAAGCTCGCGGACGACATCTTGCTCGGCGTTGGTGAGATCGGTGGCCTGGGTTTTGAATGCGGCGACGGCGGTGTTGAAGGCGGCGAGCGTCGTTCCACTAGGCAAAATGAGCGGCGGCGTGAATCCGGCGGGAGGCGAGGCGTTGATCGTCGTCCACGTATTCGAGGTGTCGTCCATCGCCGTATTCCAATGGCCAAATTGAGCCCGAAAATCGGGCAACTTGTGCAGTTCTCCCACGTAAGTCGAATTAGCCAGGATGCCGCGAACGAAGCGATTGAACGCATTGATAAAGCTGGCCATGGCAACCCGCCCAATATCGCGGCCCGTTCGCCGATTCTCCATCACGTTAATCACACCTTCGAGGGCGGTGATATCGGCGGCAAGCGTCGCCCGTTTGGTTTGCATATTCGCGAGCGTAGTTCCGCCCGGAAGCACAAGATCGGGGGTGAGAGCGGCATTGACATCCACCCAATGGGCGATAAATTCGTCGGTAGTCGAAAGGTAACTGCTTGGTCCGCTAAAAGGCATGTCTAGATTCTCCTGGCTCGCGCCCCTCGGCGCATTGGGCGAGCATACCAAATAGAGGGCATGCTTTGTCAATCGGCTCGGATCGACTGTCGGCAGGCTTGGGTTGGCTGTCGGCGGGTTTGGGTTGCTTGTCGGCGGGCTCGGGTCGCTTGTCGGCTGGCAAGAATCGCGTGTCGGGGGGCTAGAATCGTGCGTCGGTGCCACCGACAAGCGACATATGCCCGCCGACAGACGACAAATTCCACCCGAGCGAGGGTTCGATGCTAACGACAGGCTCTGGTGGCTACCCGATTACAAGCAATGCGCCACATGGCCAGGGGCGGCATATGGCGCGAGCGTGAACGAGTGGGGAGACAGACGACAAGAGCGGGGACGGCTCCGCATCCTTCGCTCAAAGGTCCGCCGTCTGGTACCTTTCCGGCCCGTTATCGGTACGGCGCAAAGAAGTCGTCATCGACGTCGAACACCGTTCGCGGGGTGACGCCGATGCCTAATCGTTCCATGAGCTTAACCAATCGCGAGCCATCAACTAGTTCGATCGGGGGGGCTCCGTCTCTGGTCGCTTCGTTCTCCGCCTCCCGGGTGAATGAACTGGTAGTGAGAATGATTCCCTTATCGGCTCGGCCCGTCATCGCGCCTCGAAAGTCCCGGATGTAGCTGGGTCCAACAGCATCCCGATATCGCTTGCACTGAAACAGTACGCGGAAGCTGACCAACTCATTAACTTGTAGGATGCCATGCCCATCAATACCCCCATCTCCTGATTTCCCGGTCACATGGACCTCCGAAAACCCCGCCTCCCGCAGAATGAGCTGCGACAGTCGCTCAAACCCGGCCGGCGAGAGGGACATGAGAACGGTCAGCAGGCTGCTGCTCTCACCTTCGTCGTGTTCGAAACTTGTTGCCACTTCCTCCGATCTGTTGGTAGCTCTGCGCAGTATTCCGTGCTGCTTCCGGATGTCACGCAATTCCAGGCGTATGGCTCTTGCGGAATCAACATCTAATCGCTTCTTTGCCCCGTCTTCAGTAAGCCGCCATACGCCCCTAGTTGAACCGTCAAGTAGGCCCAGATCTTTGAGATCGTTTCTGGCCCAGTGAATCTCGTTCTCAACCTTGCTTCCGCCATTCTTGTTGGTTAATGCCAACTCCTCATCGGTAAGAGGGACACGCTGCATCACGATTGACAAAACCTCTCTCGGCGTCCCCGAGCCTCCAAGCTCCCGAAGACAATCGAGGATGGGGCCATAAAACCTAATGTCAAGGTCACTTGATTCTGTCGCCATGCTCGTGGCGATTCTACCAGACGCCGCGGGCGTGGCCCTGATTGCGCACCTTTCGCGCCACACACCGGCCCTGCCTGTGTGGCGCTCTGCCGACTAGATTACAAGCGATGCGCCACATAGCCAGCGGCACGTCCCGGTCCGACGGGAGGGCAGCATATGGCGCGAGCGTGAGAGGCAGTGTGTGGCGCGAGGACCCAGAGGTGCCTTAAAGGTCGGAGGCAGGGCGGCCACTGTCACATTGCAAGCAAATTTACGGGATTGCAGTCGATTCTTTGCAAGAGTGTCGACCTAGCGGTATGCTAGCGCCTAAGCAAGAGGCCTTTGCAACTGATCTCCCCCTTAGGAGGCAGCCAGGGCGCAAGGAGCTTAAAGGAGCCCAAACATGAAATCAATGATCACTCGATGTGCGCGCATCTGCGCGTTCGCTATCGTTCTTCTGTCTACCGTCTCGGGGGGCTATTCGGCTGCCCTGAGCGAGCAAGTCCCATTCAAGGGTCACGCCGCTGGGACCATTGTCAGCATTGTGCCGACGCCCGGCGGAGCAGTGTTCACGATCCACGCTTCGGGAAACGCGACTCAACTCGGCCAATACACGCGGGTCGAAACGTTGCTGCTCAATCCGTTCACCGGAGCATTCACCGGAACGATTGACTTCACTGCCGCAAACGGCGACGTGCTTTCTGTCGCGGTCGCTGGCCAGTTTACAACTGGGACAACGGCGGTTGGCACCTATACGATGACCGGCGGGACCGGCCGTTTTGTTGGCGCGACTGGCAACGCGACATTTTCGGCAAGCACCGACTTCGTCAACGTTAGGGTTGACTTCAACGGCACGATATCTACTGTCGGAGGCTAAGTCCTGGGCGGGTGGCGACACTCGAGTGTCGCCCTTGAGTGAGCTACGCGCACATTCGCGCCACATACCGGCCCTGCCTGTGTGGCGCTCTGCCGACCAGACTACAAGCGAGCGTGAACAGCGTCATCCCGCCCGCGATACGGATGCCTGACCGAACAGCCGCTCGATGACTGGCTTTCGCCCGATTTCGGAGCCGTCGGTGGTTGCGGTTGCGGCTCCGGCGGCGAGGGCCCATTGGAAGGATTGCTGGATAGAGAGGCCGGCGGTGAGCGACCAGAGGAACCCGGCGATGAAGGAGTCGCCGCTTCCGATGGTGGAGACGGCGTCTACTTCCGGGGTCTTGCCCCAAAAGATGCCCTCATCGCACGCTAAAACCGCGCCATGCTCGCCTCGCGATATAAAGGCGTAATCGGCTTTCTCGCCGAGCCACTTTACTGCTTCGATGACATCTCTATCGGTGTCCAATTTCCGGCCAAACAAGCGTTCAGCCTCGGCTTGGTTGGGCTTGAGCAAGCCAAGTTTCGAACCGAGAGCTAGGGATAGGGGCTCGCCGTCGGCATCGAGCGCGATCTTGGCGTTGGGCAAAGTCGCAATGATATCGGCGTAAACGCTCTTGGGAACGCCGGGAGGCAATGAGCCGCCGAGGCACACCCACGAGGCCCGCTTTGAAAGTTCGCCAACCAACGAAAACAGCTCCGAAAGTTTCGCCGGAGAAACAAAGGCTCCGGGCTCGTTCAAGGTCGTCGGCGGGTTCTCGCTTTCATCCTCCACCGAGAAATTGACGCGGGTATCGCCTTCAACTTCGACAAACTGATGGGTGACACCCTGCCGGTCCAGAACGGCCCTAATGTATGCCCCTGGTCCGCCCCCCAAAAAACCCGTTGCCATGGTTTCCGCGCCTAGCTCCGCCAGAACGCGGGAGAGATTTACGCCCTTTCCACCCGCATCTTTGAATGTCTTAACGGCCCGATTGGTGTCATGAAGTTTCAGCTCCGAGACAAACAGCGCGTGATCGAGCGATGGGTTTAGCGTAACCGTGAGAATCATTGCGCCATTACACCGGCCAAAACTAGCTTTTCGGGGTCAACGTTTCGCTCCGTCGCCAAGACGTAGTTCAGAGGATGTGAAACGAGTTTGCTGCCATCAACCCCCACCATTTCGCCCGCATTTCCCGCGATCAGACGGCTTGAAGCATGCGCACCGAGCCTAAGAGCCAGAACCCGATCAAAAGCGCTCGGGGTTCCGCCCCGCTGCATATGCCCCAAGACCAAGTAACGGGCTTCAAATCCCGTATTGCGCTCAATGAAGTCTTTGATATCACTAGCTCGGGCGGCGCCTTCGGCAACCACGATGATTGAACTCTTCTTTCCGCGGCTTGCCGAACTCTGCATTTGATCGCATATCTCGTGAAGCGAGTAAGGCACTTCGGGAATCAAAATCGCCTCGGCCCCGCAAGCTAATCCGGCTTCGAGAGCGATAAATCCATTACGACGCCCCATCACCTCGACGACGAATACTCTCTCGTGGGAGTAAGCCGTATCGCGGAGGCGATCAATCGCGCCCACGGCCGTTTGGACGGCGGTATCAAATCCAATGGAAAAGTCCGAACCGGAGATATCATTGTCAATGGAGCCGGGAACGCCCATGACGGGGATATTATGTTCTTCCCAGAGCTTTAGCGCACCGGTGAGTGAGCCGTCTCCGCCAATAACAACGAGCCCTTCTACGTTAAGCTTTCTAAGGTTCGCAGCCGCTTTAGCTCGGCCCTCATCGGTTCGGAACTCGGACGAACGGGCCGAGCGCAACATTGTTCCGCCCATCGTAATGATTCCGCCTACAGCTTTTGAGGTGAGTTCAATGGATTTTTCGCCGAGTATCCCATCGTATCCGTTGTAAAAGCCGGTCACGGCAACGCCCCGGCCAGTAGCCGCTCGCACAGCCGCCCGGATAGCCGCATTCATCCCCGGAGCATCACCTCCGCTTGTAATCAATCCGATCCTTTTCAAGTTATCAGCTTAATATACGCAGCGCCGGCCCGTAAATCCGTGAATATTTTTGCAGAAACAACCGAAAGATTTCGAATGATTGAGCCGACATTCTATTGAGAGAGCGATTCGCAATGGCATTTAACACCGATTTAAGGTTCTACGCACGATTTGAATATGTCGAGTGCGTTATGATTTACGATTCTGAAGAAACGGAACCGTATCGAGCAATGTTGGTGGACATTGGCTTGGGCGGTGTTCAGTTGCGATCAAAGGAACCGCTCCCCACGGACCGTTTGCTTACAATTCAGCTTGGGCAAGATGGCCAGAAACCACTTGAAATGAAGGGCAACGCTCGGTACTCAAGCCCAGACGAGGAAGGGATGTATATCACTGGCTTCAAGTTCGCCCCCGAATCTCACGAAGAAAGGGTGACAGTAGCCGAATATGTGCATGGCGTTTTCCAACGACAGTGGCGCGCTTCAGCGTAGCGGTAAGATGATGACCTAATGGGTCAAAGTCCGACGGGCATAACAGCGTTTCTGCTCGTCGAAGGCTTAGCTCCGCCCCAAATCGCTCGGCTGAAAGATATCTCACCGGATTCGGAGGTGCCTGGTTTTCCGGTAAACACTCTCATCGCCCCGTTTCCGACCGCATCGGGGGCGATCATGGCCTCAGAGGAGTGCTTCGAGCTCAACGGAAACATTCGAGCCGTTGTAACGGTTTTAGAGGTTAGCAGCAACGATGAGGAAGTTCTGCTGCGGACCCAAAGCATGCTTTCCGTCACTCCAACTGGAACGCTTCTTATCTGCTCGGCGACCCGTTCTATTATCGGCGAGGCGTTTCAGAGCCGCCGATTTGTTCCGCTTGCTCGTACCCAATTGAGCGGATTCCCTGTCCCCGAAGTTCTTTACAAGGTTCAAACTCGTTGGAGTGATAGCGGAAAAGCAACTCGTGGCCACCCCCTAGCCACGAATAATCTGCCTTCTTTCGGAACTCGTTTTGTGGGGCGAAAAGCTGAGATTGAACAGCTTAGCATTCGCTTTTATCTATCCCGGGCGGTTGCGATCGTTGGTCCAGCGGGGATGGGAAAATCGCGGATTGCGGCGGAGTTCGGCAACGAGCTATTAGATCGGCAACCCGACGGTGTGTGGTTTTTCCGCGTTGATCGGATTGGACAAACTGATTTAGCGAGCGCAATCATTGGCAGAATCGGCTATCGCGCCGACATGAAGTTGCCCGCGTTGGAACGGCTCGCCAACCTCTTTGCCACCCGGGAGCAAACCCTTATCTTAGACGCTTGTGAATCGCGGTTGAGCGATGTCGTTCCGTTGGTCTCTGAGTTAATCCGAGGCTGCCCGAATCTGCAGATATTGCTCACCTCACGCGATCCTATCGCCCTTTCGAGCGTTTCTAACTTCCGGTTGGGGCCGATGTCAGTGAGCGGCGTAACTTCGGATGCCGCCGATCTGTTTAGCGAGCGACTCCTCGTTCAATCTCCTGATTTCGATCCCGATTACGAAGAGGTAGTCGAAATTTGCGATCAGTTGGGCGGGATTCCAGCGGCAATCGAGGCCGCCGCCGCCGCTTATGGAAATTCCCAACTTGCTCGCCACGCTTTTACGAGAGGTCGTCCCGGACTGAAAGAGACGTTTAAGAGCCTCTTGGGGGGTCTCAGCGAGGAGCAAACTGAGGCGCTGCGCGCATGCGCGGCTTTTTCGGGATCAATCACTTCCGAAGCCCACGCTCAAGTTTTTGAAGCTAAGATAAGTCTCGATTCGCTCGCCGCAATGGGAATATTGACGCACGCACTCGATGACCGCTATTACTTGAGCGCCGGTTTGAGGGAATACATTTTTGCTAAAAGCAAGAAGCGGAACGGAAGATTTCGCGATAACCACGCCCGCCATTTCGCTGAATCCTCATCGCGGTTTGCCCAAAAGCTATCTGAGACGGGCGCCACCGAGGACTATGAGGCGAACCTGGATGACCTCTATGGAGCGCTGGGATGGGCCAACGTTCGGGGGCTAAATGAACAGATCTTCACGCTATGCGACTCGCTCTATGACTTTTGGATGCACTGCGGGTGGTATGAAGAAGGAGCGGCTTGGCTCAGGCAATCCGCCGAGTGCGTGATTGATAACTCCGAATTTGCCGCTCGATTGAACAACATGGCGGCCTCGATGCTGATTCTGGTGCAGCAGTTTGATCTAGCAAATGAACATCTTCGCATCGCACTCAGCTTGACTATGGATAGCAACCTGGAGTCCGTCAAGGCGCGAATCTACAACAATTTTGGGCTGAGCGCATGGTTTTCTGGTGAACTCAATAAGGCACTCTCTGCATTTGAGGAGACGATAGCCTTGGCCGACAAGCTAGGCGAGACCCTTGGGGCGCAATTCGCGCGTTGTAATGCGGCTGGTATTTGTGTTGAGACGGGCCAGTTTGCGGACGCTCAGCACTTTCTCTGTTCGCTTGGCCGGGACACTAGCCCCCTGATTCGAGGCTACGAGCGAATGACATGGGGGATTTATAGTCTTGTGCAGCAGGAGTTCGATTCGGCGGAAGGCGCACTTCTTGAGTCTTTCGATATTCTTTTGAGCATCGGGCATTTGCGTGGCCTTGTCTTTACGTGCCGTTGCTTGGTTCCAACCTATGCCGGCGTCAAATTGCACACCCAGGCTGCTTATCTGTGCGGATTTCACGATCGGCTAAATGAAGAGAACTATTGCCTCTCAAGCATGTTTTACACGAATCTGTTTGATGAAGCCCGTGATGAAGTTGAACTTGCGCTCGGAGAGGGCACCTTCAACGAAATTTACGACAAGGGCTACTACGCGAAGATCGAAGATGTTCAAGCCTACATGAGCAAAAAGCTGGATCGTTCGTAGGAAAATTAGCCACCAATCAGGTATCTTCATGCTATCCCGTGGGAGAGTCACTCGTGACCCGCCCGCACCACGAGAGGTAAAAATTGAAGAAAACTAAAAAAGCGGCACATTCGCCGCGCTACGTAGCTATTGCTGGCAGCATTAATAAAGACCAGCTTCATGATGTGACCGAAGCCATCGCTTTGGTCAAGAAGACCGCCACCGCGAAATTCGTCGAATCCATTGATCTCGCCGTTCGGCTTGGCATTGATCCCCGTAAGGGCGACCAAAACGTTCGCGGCATCACCAACCTTCCCAACGGAACGGGCAAAATTAAAAAAATTGCCGTTTTGGCAAAGGGTGATCAAGCCAAAGAAGCTGAGTTGGCCGGGGCCGATGTAGTTGGTGACGAAGATTTGATTGCGAAGATTCAAAATGGCTTTCGCGACTTTGATGTCGTGCTCGCCACCGAGGAAATGGCTCCCCAGATTGGAAAGATCGGACGTATGCTGGGTCCCAAGACTCCCAACAAGAGGAACGGCACAGTGACCAACCAGATTGGCACTGCGGTGAAAGAGATCAAAGCTGCCACTCGGGTTGAGTATCGTGTGGATAAAGCGGGCGTTGTTCATCTGCAGGTGGGCAAAGTGAGCTTTACCGATGAGGCAATTTTGCAGAACGTGAATGTTGCAGTAGATGCCCTGCTGAAGGCTCGCCCTTCGAGCGCGAAGGGCCGATACTTGCTCTCGTTGACGCTCAGCAGCACAATGGGGCCTGGAATCAGTGTAGACCCGGCCTTAGCGTCCAAATCGTCCGGTCACTAAGCTAGACCGGTTTAAAGAGCCCTCCTCGTTTCGAGGTGGGCTCTTTTTTTGTGATTAAGGAAAGAGGATAAGCTCACAGGCCCCATTAGGCTTATCTGCCCCACTAGAACTATGAGCCGCCAAAGACCGATTTGCCCCTCGAAAACCCCCTAAGAATCACGAATTCTTCACAAAATTTCCCCAAACTGCCCGAAAAAGGGGTTATGGCCTTGACATTAGCGAAATGGCCTGGTATCATTTCTCCTTGCCGCTGGACGTAAAAGCCCAGTAGCACGCGTGAATAACGCGAGCCCTTTGAAAGTTGCATAGAGTTGTTTTCATATTTTTGAAAAATATCGAGCACTCAATAGAAGTTGCTTAACGAAAGCTACAATGGGTGCGTGGTGAATGCCTAGGGACAAGTTGCCGATGAAGGACGCGTAAGCGGCGAAACGCTCCGGGGAGCTGCACAAAAGCTTTGATCCGGAGGTGTCCGAATGGAGAAATCCGATGGGGGGAATGCCCCATCACCCTTGCCTGAATATATAGGGCTTGAGGAGGGAACCGGGTGAACTGAAACATCTAAGTAACCCGAGGAAAAGAAATCGAAGAGATTCCGTAAGTAGCGGCGAGCGAACGCGGAAGAGCCCAAACCATTTGGCTTGCCAAGTGGGGTTGTAGGGCCGTCACTAAATCCTCCAAACGAAGAGACGATGCAAATCGTAGTTTCGTTTGTAGGATTTAGAAAAGAAGATACAAGATTGGATTAGAAGAAACAAGCTGGAAAGCTTTGCCATAGAGGGTGACAGCCCCGTATTCGAAAGTTCAACTGAATTCAGACGGTACCTGAGTAGCGCGGATCACGAGGAATTCCGCGTGAACCTGGCCGGACCACCGGCTAAGGCTAAACACGACTTGTCACCGATAGTGCATCCAGTACCGTGAGGGAAAGGTGAAAAGAACCCCGGGAGGGGAGTGAAATAGAACCTGAAACCGCGCAACCCGCAAACAGTCGAAGCACCATGTTCGGAGCAATCCGATCAAGTGTGACGGCGTACCTTTTGCAGAATGAGCCTGCGAGTTGTTGGCGTTGGCAAGGTTAAGCGTTTAAGACGCGAAGCCGGAGGGAAACCGAGTCCGAATAGGGCGTCAAGTCATCGTCAGCAGACCCGAAACTGCGTGATCTAGCCATGGCCAGGTTGAAGTGGTGGTAACACACCATGGAGGACCGAACCCATTGATGTTGAAAAATCTCGGGATGAGCTGTGGTTAGTCCGGTGAAATGCCAATCGAACGCAGAGATAGCTGGTTCTCCCCGAAATGCATTGAGGTGCAGCGTTACATGTTCATCATAGGGGGTAGAGCACTGAATGAGCTAGGGGCCCTACCAGGTTACCGAACTCAACCAAACTCCGAATACCTATGATCTAAGTGTAGCAGTGAGACGGCGAGGGATAAGCCCCGTCGTCAAAAGGGAAATAGCCCAGATCGACAGCTAAGGGCCCTAAACGTGGATTAAGTGTGAAACGATGTGAAATCGCGTAAACAGCCAGGAGGTTGGCTTGGAAGCAGCCATCCTTTAAAAAGTGCGTAATAGCTTACTGGCCGAATGTGTCTTCGCGCGGAAAATGTATGGGGGCTAAAATCCACTCCCGAAGCTTCGGGATCATCGTAAGATGATCGGTAGGGGAGCGTTGTATGTGCAGTGAAGCTAGAGCGGAAGCACTGGTGGAGCGCATACAAGTGAGAATGCAGGCATGAGTAGCGATTACAGGGGTGAGAATCCCCTGCGCCGAAAACCCAAGGTTTCTCTGGCTATGTTCGTCAGACGGAGGTTAGGCGGTACCTAAGGTGAGGCCAGAAGGCGTAGCCGATGGATGATCTGGTTGATATTCCAGTCCCAGGCACATGGATTAAGGAGGACGCTTCTCCAGGTCCAATCCCGCACCGTTGGTTGTTGCGGGCTAGGTAAAGGCTAGGCCATTTGAAAGATTGGCATAAAGGCTGATACCGGCGAAGGGATCCCTTCGGGGTGAACGAAGTTGGATGAGGGGGGGTCGAGAAAAGCCCTAAGATATTAAGTGTGTCTGACCGTACTGTAAACCGACACAGGTGGGTGAGTCGAGGAGACTAAGGCGTTCGAGAGAACTCTCGTTAAGGAACTAGGCAAATGGGCCCCGTAAGTTCGCAATAAGGGGCGCCCCGCAAGGGGCCGCAGCGAAGCATCCCAGGCGACTGTTTACCAAAAACACAGGTCTCTGCTAAGGTGAAAACCGAAGTATAGGGGCTGACGCCTGCCCAATGCGAGTAGGTTAACAGGAGATGTTAGGAGCAATCCGAAGCATTGAATCGAAGCCCTCGTGAATGGCGGCCGTAACTCTAACGGTCCTAAGGTAGCGAAATTCCTTGTCCACTAAATATGGACCCGCATGAAAGGCGTAACGACTTGGGAACTGTCTCAACGAGAAGCTCGGTGAAACTGTAGTGCCCGTGAAGATGCGGGCTACGCGCAGTAGGACGGAAAGACCCCGTGGAGCTTTACTACACCTTAACATTGTGAATTGGATATGCGTGTAGAGCGTAGGTGGGAGCTTCGGCAACAATGGAACACCACCCTCGTATATCTGGTTTACTAACCCGCGCCCTTATCGGGTGTGGAGACAATGTTAGGCGGGTAGTTTGACTGGGGCGGTCGCCTCCTAAAAGGTAACGGAGGCGCCTAAAGGTGCACTCAGGCTGGTTGGAAATCAGCCGCTGAGCGTATAGGTATATAGTGCGCTTGACTGCGAGACCTACAAGTCGAGCAGGGACGAAAGTCGAGCTAAGTGACCCTCTGGTTGTGCGTGGGCACGCCAGGGTTCAACGGATAAAAGCTACCCCGGGGATAACAGGCTGATCTTGCCCGAGCGCTCATAGCGACGGCATGGTTTGGCACCTCGATGTCGGCTCGTCTCATCCTGGGGCTGTACAAGGTCCCAAGGGTTCCGGAGTTCACGGATTAAAGAGGCACGCGAGCTGGGTTCAGAACGGCGTGAGCCAGTTCGGTCCCTATCCACTGCGCGCGTAAGAAATTTGAGGGGATTCGCTCTTAGTACGAGAGGACCGGAGTGAACTGACCTCTGGTGTACCAGTTGTTCCGCCAGGAGCATACGCTGGGTAGCCACGTCGGGCAGTGATAAGCGCTGAAAGCATCTAAGCGCCAAGCACACCCCAAGATTAGATTTCTCACTTTCAAGGTAAGACCTCCGGAAGACTACCGGGTTGATAGGTCACGTGTGTAAGCGCAGTAATGTGTTGAGCTGAGTGATACTAAATAGGTCGAGGGCTTTTGTTAAGCACCTTCTATTGAGACTCGATCTCATTCAAAATATGATAACTTCAATGTGCAACTTTCTAAGTGCTCGCTAAAAAAGCACTATCCGATTTATTCGGGTGATCATGGCGAGGAGGAAACACCCGTTCCCATACCGAACACGGCAGTTAAGCTCCTCAGCGGCGGAAGTACTTGGTTCGCAAGGGCCCGGGAGATAAGCACGTTGCCCGGATAATGTTTTTGAAAAGCCCCTCTTGTAGGGGCTTTTTTGTTTTGGGGCTCTCTGGTCAATTGGTCCAATAAGGCCTGATAGCCCTCTAACCAGGTACAAACAAAGGCGTGATCCAACGACTCATCGAGTGCGTCCCCAACTTTTCTGAGGGCCAGAACGAAGCAACGATCGAAGCTATCGCAAAGGCAATCCGAAACACAGAAGGAGTGAAACTCCTCAACGTTGATCCCGGCAAAGCTACAAACCGAACCGTCTACACTTTTGTCGGAGAACCAGAAGCCGTAACGCAAGCTGCCTTCCAAGCCATCAAAATCGGCACAGCACTCATCGACATGACCACCCAAAGGGGAGAACACCCTCGAATGGGAGCTTGCGATGTCTGCCCATTAATCCCCATCGCGGGTGTTTCGATGCATGAAGCCGTAGATTACGCCAAAGAACTAAGCCAACGTCTCGCCGATGAACTTGGACTGACCATCTACAACTACGAGAATGCCGCCACATCGGAAGATCGAAGGAACCTCGCCACGATAAGAGAGGGCGAATACGAGGGACTCGAAGCCAAGCTACTAAAGCCCGAGTGGAAACCCGACTTCGGTCCCGCCAAATTTAACGCCAAATCCGGCGCTACCGTAGTCGGAGCCCGCGATTTCCTTATAGCTTATAATGTCAATCTCAACACCACCAGCACCCGCAGAGCAAACTCTGTCGCCTTTGATGTAAGAGAACGTGGTCGGATGAAGCGAATCGGCGATCCCATCGTGGGAGAGATCGCGAAAGACAAAGACGGCAACCCCGAATACGAACCTGGAACTTTGAGATCCGTTAAAGCCATCGGCTGGTTTATCGAAGAATACGGCATCGCCCAAATCTCCATGAATCTGACCAACATCTCCGAAACGCCCCTCCACATCGCTTTCGAGGAAGTTTGTGAGAAAGCCTGGGCCAGAGGTCTAAGAGTCACCGGATCCGAAATTGTCGGCTTGGTTCCCCTCAGCTCAATGCTCGAAGCCGGAAAGCACTTCCTTAGAAGGCAGAAGCGATCAACCGGAGTCTCCGATCAAGAACTTATCCGAATCGCCATCCTATCCCTCGGTCTAAATGAGCTCTCCCTTTTCCACCCGAGAGAGAGAATCATCGAATACGCGATCCAAGATTCACAGAAGCGACTGGTTGACCTGAGCCTCGAAGCCTTTGTCCATGAAACTGCCAGCGAATCCCCCGCCCCCGGCGGCGGCTCGGTTGCGGCGACGCTTGGTGCCCTCGGCGCAGCCCTCGCAACAATGGTCGCAAATCTCAGCTCGCATAAGCGCGGGTGGGACGATCGTTGGGAAGAGTTTTCAAGTTGGGCCGAAAAAGGCAAAGCCGCCCACGATCGGCTGCTCTTTTTGATTGACGAAGACACTCGCGCGTTCAATGGGCTTATGGCTTCTTTCGGGTTGCCAAAAAGCACAGACGAAGAGAGAGCGGCTAGATCGGAAGCGATCCAGTCGGCCACTAAGTACGCCATGCAAATCCCGCTCGAAGTGATGCGGACCGCCCACGGTTCCTTCGAGACTATCAAAGCCATGGCTAAAGACGGAAATCCGAATTCAGTCTCCGATGCCGGCGTCGCCGCCCTCTGCGCCCGATCCGCCGTCTTGGGAGCCTATTTGAATGTGAAAATCAACGCAGGCGGCATAAAGGACAAAGTTTTTGTTGCAGAGATAATGAACGAGGCGGACGATCTTGCCGCATCCGCTAAGTTGCTCGAATCCGAGGTTCTAGAAGTCGTGGAACATGTCATGTCGACCACTTAGATCATGGCCAATCGAAGAATTCTGAGAACCTGCGGTAGCGTTGTAGAGGCGGCACAACTAGCTGAACGGCTAGTTGAGGCTGGGTACCCGGTCACGGTTTTAGGGTCATCCTCATCAAGTGCCTATATGGGGGTCAATGAAGATCGGGAGGTGTGGATCGAAGATAGCGAGCTTCTGGAAGACCCGAAAACAGCGGAAGAAATCGCGGGCATTATTGACGCAAGTAGATGGCGAACCGAGGAAGGTGACACGTTTGGTGGCCCACTCGTTGAGCCAGATGATCCCCATTTCATCAAAGTTATGAGGGTGATAATCTGGATTATTGTCGTGGTTATTGTTGGTCCAATGTTTTGGAGGATGATCTCAAACTGAAATGGCCAACAAGTCACCCTTTACCGAGGAAATCTATCAAGAGTGGGATCAACTTGTTCTTGCAAACGGTTACAAGCTGGCCTACTCCGAGAGGCGGGAACGATGGCAGGCGCTCTATGAGCGTACTTTCATTGATGGGAGATGGGTCGTTGGAGGCTATGAAGTTAGTATCGTCGCCTCCCTCGGAGTAACCCTCGCACTCCGGGCCAAGGAGTACAGGTTTGCCCCGCGATGTATGTCGCTCCGTACTCGCTCAACCGTGCGATGACCGTGTCGTTGTGGTTCACTTTCTCGTCCGAGAAGGCACGGCTGCGATGCTAGGGGGAGATGTTGAGGAAGGCGTTGCTGTTTGGCGGCACTAGTCAAGAACACTCCAAATGACACGACGTTACGAGGTCAGATGTTAGACGATTTGATTGGAATGATAGAAAGGGCGAGGGTGAGGACCAACCCTCCGCACATATCAGAGAGTTGGCTTCACTTGTCCTTGCCGAGTTTCCGCGCACCAAGCGAAGGGGTATAAGGGCACTGGCCGCGAGCACCAATCGCGAGTTGCTCGACTTGCTCCCAGACTGCCCCCGCCCAAGGCGTTGATATGCCACAATAATCCATCATGGTAGACACAACTCTACCATCCATTCAAACCGATAAGCGTCCGCTTCGGGTGCTGTTCCTTGACCTCAATTCCTACTTTGCTTCGGTCGAGCAGCAGGATGACCCTCGACTCAGGGGCAAACCCATCATCGTTGCGCCCGTAGATGCCGACTCCACTGTCGCCATCGCCGCGAGTTACGAGGCCAAGCGTTTCGGCATCAAGACCGGAACCAGAGTTGGTGACGCCAAGCGGATGTGTCCTGACCTGATAATTGTCGGGGGCGATCATAGTAAATACGTTATCTATCACAAGCGGATCATTGAGGTCGCCGAGATGGTGCTACCCGTGGATAAGGTTTGCAGCATTGACGAAATGCGTTTTCGATTGATCGGAAAGGAACAGCAGCCGGGCGAAGCCCGAGAGCTTGCGATCAAGATGAAGAAGACGATCCGCGAGCATGTGGGCGAATGCATGACGTGCTCGGTCGGCGTTGCCCCGAACAGTTTCCTCGCAAAACTCGCCACCGAGATGCAGAAACCGGATGGGCTCATCATTCTGATGGCCGACGAGATTCAGCAAAGGACGGCGGGGCTTAAGCTGACGGACTTCACCGGCATCAATAAGAGAATGCAAGCGCGATTGAACGCCGCCGGCATCTTCGATCCGACTCAAATGTATCAATGTGATCGCCAGGAGTTGCGAGCTGCTTTCGGATCAATCGTCGGCGAAAAGTGGTGGTATCTGCTTCGCGGCTACGAGATTGAAAGCGAAGACGATCCTCAAAAGTCCCTCGGCCATTCCCACGTCCTACCCCCCGAGTTTCGAACCGACACTGGCTGCCGCGAAATCCTTCTCCGGCTCCTCCAAAAAGCATCAGCAAGGCTAAGAAGCGAAGCTCTTGTCGCCGGAACCATGGACGTATTCGTCAGCGGATTCGAGAAAAGTTGGAAATCCCATATCACGCTGGACGCCACCGCTGATACCGTAATTCTCAACCGCGAGTTTCTGCGCGTGTGGGAAACGTGCGATTTCGAAAAGCCGAGGGCGGTGGGCATTACTTTTAGCAATCTCGCGAAATCCGGCACCGTAACTCCCAGCCTTTTCAGCGAGGAAATGGATCGAGGCGAGTTCAACGATGCCGTTGACAAAATGAATCGTCGGTTTGGAAAGAACTCGGTGTTCCTAGCCTCAATGGACAAAGCCAAAAATCGGGCATCGGAAAAAATTGCTTTTCAAAAGACAGAATTGTTCAGCGAAGGTGCGGGCGATCACGAGTGGCCAAACACCTTCAAAGGGATCAAGCGTGATCCGATTCACCTTGAGAAATCTGAATGTCCAGATGATTGGAGCTCCGACACTTAGGACGCTGATCTGCCAGAATCACCATCTAAATGCAAATCTTGATCGTTGAAACGAATCTCATGTGGAGTTCGAGGCTGGCTAAGTCGGTGGCGGCTTGCGGTCATCAATCTCACGTTGTCGCTACGATTCCAAGCGAGACAGAATGCCAAGCTGCGATTGTTAACCTGGCGAATTTTGAGTCGGCAGAGGACGCAAACCAAGCGGTCCGGGCTCTTCACGAGCTGGGCTGCAAAGTTATTGGCCACGCGGGGCATAAGGAAAAGCCGCTTCTGCAGGTAGGCGAAGGGGCCGGGTGCGATGTATTGGTCACCAATGGCGAGCTCACCTGGAAAATTGAAAAAATCTTAGGAAACTTGGGAACACTGCTGGAACAGCCCCAGTCATAGGAGTATCCGAAAGGAGAGCAAGAACTGTATATTTGGCGGAGCGACCAATAGCTCCGCCTTTTTTTGCGTGTCATTCTGTAACGTTGGGCAGAGCGGGGCTTCTAACCGCCAACTTTTGGAACTTCCAACCGCCTTCGCGCTTTACAATGCTCATCACGAGGTCGGCCTCTTCAAATTTGAATCCAATCTTCTGAGTATAGACGGCTGTCACAACTTCGCCCGAATACCCGCTTTCAAAGCTGTCGGTTACCTGGCCGATGATTTGGCCATATTTTATGGGCTTGCCGAGAATCTTTCTCGCATGCTTGAATGTCAGCTTTATCGCCTCATAGTCTCTACTTGCCTTTAGCTCTCCCGCGGCTCGACCCTCGAACTCATCGAAGTCCCAAAATGAGAGGAATTCGGGAACGGCCCGAGTGATATAATCGCGCCCGCTACGATCACGTTGGAGTTCCCTTTGCTTAGTCGGACCCACGATTGAGGAGGTGACCCAATAGCAGAATAGGGCGACGATCGCAATCGCACCCAGCCTACGAAAACCCATGATGGCACTCCAAGTCATTCAATCCAATCGCCCGGAACGAGTTCCGAACTTAGGCTTAGCGGGCGATCAACGTGCGACTCAATTTTGACCAGATTTCGTCGCTTTGAGGCTTCCAAAATCCCATCCATGATCTCAAGTACGTGGAACGCAAGCTCACCGCTCGCTCGCGGCCGCCTATTCCTCCTTAATGCCGATGCCATATCGAGCACTCCCAACCCCCGTGAATTGTGCGAGTAAGGGCGTTTTATCGGGATTTCTTCCCATTCTTGGCCCTTTGCGTTCTTGATCTTCACGGGCCCGCCGAAGCCGTTCGGGTCCGGAACAATCAGGGAACCTTCGGTACCGTAAATCTCAATATGAGGCATCGTGTGATGCCAAACATCAAAGCTCATGGTTACCTGCCCGGCCGCTCCATTTTCAAAGTCGAGGATTCCCACAATGTGAGTTGGTGTTTCGGGATAGATTTTGGTTCCCATTAGGGGCTCACTCGTGATCGCGCGCTCTTCAAAAGTAATCTTCGATAGCCCCTGAACCTTCTCGACCGGCCCCATAAGGTTCACCATCGCCGTTAGATAATAAGGGCCCATATCAAAGAGGGGGCCGCCTCCGACCTCGTAATAGAACTCCGGAGAGGGATGCCAACTTTCGTGGCCGTGACACATCATAAAGGCGTTAGCGGCAATCGGCTGACCGATTGCGCCTGAATCAATGAGTTCGCGGCACGTCTGGATTCCGGCACCAAGGAACGTGTCGGGAGCGGCGCCAGTTAGTTGGCCTCCAAGTTGGGCGTATGTGATAACGTTTCGGCCCTCATTAACATCGGTTGCCCAGGGTTTTTCAACGTAGACGTGTTTGCCCGCTTCGAGGGCGGCATTGTTGATAGGGGCATGAACTTTGGGAACGGTGAGGTTCACGACTATCTCGATTTCTGGGTCGTCAATGAGTTCTCGCGCCGTGCAAGCCTTGGGGATTCCATGTTGGGTCGCTTTGCCGTTCGCCCGCTCCAAGTCCAGATCAGCGACGGCCAAGACATGTAACGCCGGATAGGAGCACATGTTCTCCAGGTAAATGCCACTAATATTCCCGCAACCGATAACACCCACTCGAACTGGATCCATTGGATTATTGTGGCTCTTTTGATGGGGGTTGGTTTGGGGAACACTTTAACTCACGCTGGCTATGCTCCACTGGCTTCTGCGTTGTACCGTCTCTCCGAGCCGTTCCAATCCCGCCCGAACTACCGAACTTACCCCGCCCCCTCCCCGAACGCACACCAAAAGAAAAAGGGCACAATCAAAATCAGATGCTCGATATCGAAACCTTTCCCAACCCAGCTCCCCACCGTGATTACACCATCACCCACATCTGCCCCGAGTTCACAAGTGTTTGCCCAAAGACCGGGCAGCCTGATTTTGCGATAATCGAGCTAGAATACATCCCTGATCAGCTGTGTATTGAACTCAAAAGCCTCAAATTGTACTACTACAGTTTTAGGAATGAGGGCATTTTCTACGAGGCCGTAACGAATCGCCTGCTGGACGAGCTTGCCGGGGCGTGTAGTCCCCGATGGATGCGCGTAACCGGGCATTTCAATGTGCGAGGCGGCATCGAATCCATCATCGTAGCGGAAACTTCTTCATGAAACGTGTTGCCTTAGTTTGGCAGCGAGATCGGCTCGATTCAAACTAGTGCATCTGAAAATTAGAAGCCACCCGGCTTGCAGTTTCGCTCATAATAGATTGATGAGAGCAAGACGAACAACTCAATTAGAAAAGGTTGAGGCGATCTTGGTGTCGGGTTTGGCACTAGACGGGATTTCAACCGAACAATTGACACAATTGAGAGAAGCTGGACTTGACGCTAAAATCGGTTTTATCGCGCATGCCGGGCGCGTTTTCGATGGCGACTTTCAAGTTCAGTTCAACGAGGGAACAACAGGATGGTCAAGCCGTTGGCCAAAATGGGCGTTCCAATCTGCCCGTGAAGCATTGCTCTACGACAAAAAGATTCTCGTTATTTTTGAAGGCTCTATTCCGGCGGGGAATTTTTTGCTCCAGGTTCTGGTCCTTCCAACCGCAGCCTGACACGGCCCTAACTGATTCAAGAATCCAGAGCCAATGTTGAAGGGCTCGCCCTAAACGGCTACAATCATATATGGCCCTGGGCCGCTTTCAGCTTTGCCTCCACTCCCACATGCCTTACGTGCTTTCGCACGGCAAATCGCCGCACGGTACGGATTGGATTAATGAGTCCGCGGTGGAGTGCTATCTGCCCTTACTCGATGTCCTGAGCAGGCTCGAAGAAAGGGGGATAAAGCCTCGGTGGACCCTCAACATCACCCCAATCCTAGCCGAGCAACTTGCTGATGAAAGCTTTAAGAACGACTTCGAGGGTTACTGCCGGGATAAGATCGGTTACGCCGAGGAAGATGCCGAAAAGTTTCGCAAGCAAAACGAACTCGGTTATGTTGGCCTCGCGGAGTTTTGGCAACGCACTTTCCGGAAGTATCTGGACCAATATCAAACCCGCTGGGGCCGCTCCATTCTAGAAGGGTTTCGGCACTTTCAGGATAACGGCAGCATTGAACTCATCACAAGTGCCGCCACACACGGTTACCTCCCGCTACTTGGTACGGACGAATCGGTAAGAGCTCAAGTTGAGCTCGGAGTGAGAACCTACCAAAAGCATTTCGGGAGAAAACCGCGCGGCATGTGGCTCCCCGAGTGTGCCTACCGCCCCGGATACGATTGGAAGCCGCCCACTTTTGAAACGGCCCAAGTTATTCCTGGTTCAAAACGCGCAGGAGTTGATGAGATTCTCGTTGAGTCGGGAATCGAGTATATGTTCGTAGATAGCCACATGGTGAAGGGAGGGCAGCCTCTGGGAACCTATGCCTCCAAGTTTCCCCAGCTTGCCGAGCTCTTTGCCCAATCCAGCAAGTTTTTCGTGCCACCCACAGATATTCGTAGCGAATATGAAGTTTACGACTTGCCGTCGGGCATGAAAATCTTCGCCAGGGACCCGCAGACTACGGTCAAGGTGTGGTCGGGCGATCATGGCTATCCCGGCGATGAGCATTATCTTGAGTTCCATAAGCAGCTTTATCCAGGGCGCTTGCGCTACTGGCGGGTCAGCCAGGATAAGCAAGACTTGGGAAGGAAAGCCCCTTACGACCCTTGGCTAGCGTTTGAGCGTCTCGGCGCGCACGCGCAAGACATGGCGGAAACAGTGGGAGCAACGCTCGGCAGTTATCGCGGCGTTTCCGGTCATGAGGGAACTCTCACTGCAATGTATGACACCGAACTTTTCGGTCACTGGTGGTGGGAGGGCCCGGAGTTTCTCTATGAGCTAGCAACGCGCTTGGATGCGATAGGACAGGTGCGCTGCATGTCGGGTGGCGAGATCGTGGACGAGGTGCCCGCTCACAAAACCATTTCCCTTCCCGAAGGCTCATGGGGTGAGGGCGGCTACCACTATGTTTGGCTAAACGACGCCAATTTCTGGACTTGGGAAAAACTTTATCGGGCGGAGCAAAGGCTTGCCAATCTACTCCTGAACAGCCCCGATTCTGATTTGGAGCGCGAACTCGTTGAACAGGCAGCTCGCGAACTGTTGTTGGCCCAATCTTCAGACTGGCAATTCCTCATCTCAACGTTCTCGGCGAGTGATTATTCCGAGGTTCGAATTCAAGATCATCTCGACCGATTTAACATGCTCGCCACCATGTCGCAAGAAATTCGAAACGGAAACGAACTTTCAGAGGCAGAAAAAACGTATTTTTATGATTGTAAGGATAAGGATGCTCCGTTTCAGGAGTTGGATCTCAGCCTTTGGCAAACTCACCATGATTGAACTGTTACTCCTCGCCGCTCTCGGCCAACAAAAACCCCCGACCACTCAAGATTTGAAACAAAAAGGGGCCGATCTTGATCGCGTCTTTTCGCAGGTTAGCCGTCCGCAACCGGGGGACAAGTTGTGGAAGCCATCCAAACTGACGGTTGATCAACTCGCCAAGAAAGTTGAAGCGGCGGTCAGAAGCTTGAAGAACACCGAAGTCACCGTGAATATGCTAGCCCAGACTGCCGAAGGCCGCGGCCAGTTTGATGGGATCATGCGAATTGGCGATAATCGCCACTATCGAATTGACACGTTTGTGGTGAAGTCAGAGCCGGTCACCGCCATTTACGTTAACAATGGAAAGTCTCGCTTTGTCCTCTATGATGGGCAGTTTGTGCCGAAAAACGGGATGCCCGCGGCATCGAGACACCCATCCGCAACCGCTGACCCCAAGAAACTCGTTTCGATCTTTCCCTCAGAGTTCGGAAGGGTGATGTTCCAGGGCTTAATGGATGGCCTCGATTCATGGGCACCCATTTTCAATGCCTGGAAATCGGGCGCAGCGGGCTACAAAGTCAAAATGGAAGAACGTGTCATGGCGTATCAGGGTCAGAAATACCTCACGTATAGGCTACGAGCCACGCGAGGAGGAGCGGCGGTCAAAAAACTTGGAAAGAGCGAGATCGAAGTGAGTGTAGATGGGGCGCGATTTCTTCCCGTGACCGTGAAAGAGATGCGCGTTGACCTCAAAAAGAAACCATGGATTACGCACTGGGCTGGCCTATACAAGTTCAACAAGAAATTCTCGCAAGCCGATTACGCGATTACGAGCCAACCCGGCAAATAATCGCAAGACAACCGCTATTGGGCAAGGGCTTTCTCGATAGCCTCTGTAATTACGACATCTGAGGGCTTAACCTTGGGTTCAAAGCGGGCCAAAACCTGGCCGGATTTACCGATCAAAAACTTCGCGAAGTTCCACTCAATGTCATCTTTTCGCGGGCCATTTTCAAGTAGCCACTTGTAAACCGGACTTATTCCTTCGCCTTTCACCACGCTCTTTTCGAACATTTGAAATTTGACGCTGTATTTTGCGGAGCAAAACTCTTTGATCTCCGCGTTCGAGCCTGGCTCCTGTCCGCGAAACTCATTCGCGGGGAACCCGAAAACGTTGAAACCCTGATCGTGATACTTTTTGTAAAGTGCCTGGAGGCCCTCGTACTGCGGAGTTAAGCCGCATTGGCTCGCCACATTGACGACCAGTGTAACTTTGCCTCTGAACTTAGAAAACTCCACCGCTTTGCCATCAATATCGTTCATTTTGAAGTCATAAAAAGAAGTGTTAACGGCAAGAACAACAAAAGCGGTGATCATTAACTCAGAATACCTCTAAGATCACAAGAATTCAAACAACTCCCTCACAAGTTTGGTTCAAGATAGATCCATGCTAACGATCGCACTTACTCTCATCGCACTCTCGGGCCGACCGGGAATCCAGTGGTACACCGATATGGCCCAAGGATTCGCCGTCGCTAAGGAAACTGGGCGTCCAATTTTGCTACTCTCGGCCGCACCTCAATGCTCCGAAGTCCCCGGCGATTGGTGACCAGGCAAACAAGATATTGACAGGAGTCTCCTGTCCGCCGAATCCATCATCAAAGCAAGCCGAAATTTCGTTTGCATCCGACCCCTCACTTACGAGAATAAGGAAGAGTCTGACTACCTGCGCAAGATGTTCTCGCCTCGGGGCGGGCTTGAAAACACGGTTTTTGCGATCATGGATTCGGGCCGTTCGAAGTATTACGTTCAGCCCAACCGGATGCCCTATTTTGCATTCGCCGGCTGCGATAGTGATCCAAGCATCATGGCGAAAGGGATGGACAAAATCGCGCTAGAGTTCAGCAAAGACCCAGCCCCGAGCCAGCTTCCCCTTGTAACGGGCTTGAGATATGCCCTCAACGTTGCCGCCTGTGATCGTCGCCCCGTTGTGATCATAAAGGGAAATGAGGAGGAGCGAAAGCAAGCGAAAACTCTTTTGGCTCCGATTAGTTGGGCTGAATCCTATGTTGGGCAATTCGTGTTCACGGAAGAAGCTGGCCCGGCTTCAATCACAATCGTGCAACCTGATCCTTATGGTGTCAAGACTACAATTCTGAGCACGGTTGAGGGAAATGAGGTTGAGCGAGCCCTGGCCGAGGCGTTGGCCAAATTCAAAACTTGGACCAACGATCATCGAACGCACCTTTCGCAGGGAGTTGCTCAAGGCATTCGCTGGCGACCGGCCGTTCCCGTTGAGGATCAGCAAGCGGACTTCGCCACCAAGCGACTTTGGGGCGGCTAGGTTCATACTCTCGGCATGTTGTTCGCACTCACCGCGACGCTAGCTTTGGCCAAACCCAATATCATTCTTATGCTGGTGGATGACCTTGGCTGGAAGGACCTTGGGTATGCCGGTAGCGACATTTATCAGACTCCGAACATAGATCGCCTCGCGACGAAGGGGGTTAGATTCGAACGCGCATACAGCGCTCACCCCGTGTGCTCGCCAACGCGGGCCGCAATCATGACGGGCAAGAACCCGGTGCGCGTGGGAGTCACCGATTGGATTCCGGGAGATCGGCCCAGCGATCGGCTTCTCACCTGCCCACCGATTAGTAACGAGCTCGCCCTCAGCGAAGTCACCCTCGCCGAGCGACTGAAGGAAGTCGGATATCGAACCTATAGCGTGGGTAAATGGCATTTGGGCGGGGCTGGATTTCTTCCGACGGATCAGGGTTTTGACGTAAATATTGGCGGGAGCAATACGGGGCAACCCGGCTCTTACTTTGCTCCATTTGGCGAAAAGGTGACGATGCCGAGTGGTATTGCAGATGGTGAGTACATCACCGATCGGCTCACCGATGAAGCCATCAAGTTGATTGAGCGGCCTGACTCGAAGCCGTTCTTCCTCTATTTCCCTCAATATTCAGTTCACACTCCGATTCAAGCGAAACCGGAAGACATCGCCCGGTTCGCAAGTATCAAGGGCAATGCCAAGTACGCCGCGATGATTTGGAATCTGGATCAGAATGTCGGTCGCCTGATTTCCCATCTCGAGGCCAAGGGTCGAATGAAGAATACGATTGTTTTGTTTACTTCAGATAATGGTGGCCTGCACCCAGTTACCAACAATGCGCCCTTGCGGGGCTCGAAGGCGTTTACCTACGAAGGCGGGGTTCGGGTTCCGGCGTTCGCCTATTGGCCGGCTCAAATTAAGTCTGGAGCAGTCCAGGAGCGAGTGATCTCCATGGATTTCTCCGCAACCATTTTGGAAGCAGCGGGATCAAAGGCAAGGGCGGTGGATGGGTCATCTATTTGGGGCAGGTTGCTTGGCGGAAGTTTCCGCCAAACCCGCCCGTTCATTTGGCACTATCCTCAATACCACTCCTCTGGGCACAATCCTTCGAGCGCAATCTTGGATAAGGATTGGAAGCTGATTCACAACTATGAAGATGAAAGCCTGGAACTCTACAACCTGAAATGTGACCCTTTTGAACAAAACAACCTGACGAACGCTCAGCCGGAACGGGCGGAAAAGCTATGGCTTAAGCTGCGCGGAATGCTCACCACTATGGGAGCGAAGTTCCCGACTACCGGTCGACAAAAACGGAAAACTCCAGGCCAATCGTGGCGTTGATGTTCCTCCCTCCGAATTTGCGGGAAAGAAAGTTGGGCAGGTGTCTACCGATTTTCGCGATCTCTTTTACAGCCCTAATCGTTAGGAGCCCCACGGAAACTACGTTGGGAATGGCCAATGCGGTTGCCAGGCCGGGTTTGGCTAAAAGTGCCCCGAAAGCGACCAAATCGCTCAACCGGCGATCCTTTGCGAGTTCGTAGATATTGCCAAAGCGCAAACCATGGGCGAGTTCAAGTAGGGCGGTTCGGATCACGCTGTTGTCAATATCCTCGATGGATTGCGCCCCGCGAAGGGCATCAACCAACATCTGGCCAGCTTTCAATCCGTTCGCCCTTCCCAAGGCTCCCTCGATGTCTGCTTCACGCTTAATCTTGGTGTTCTCGCGGTTGAATTGAAAAAGTTGGCGGTCCTTTCCGTTCATCTTAGCGGCGAGTTTGAGGTCATCCCCACGCTCATCGCGAATGGTTGACAGGTCAATGGCGAGTCGGGCAGGCTTATCAAATACGATTGCCGAAAAAGCACCCTCCCTCCGAACCTGTTTGACTTTGGCGACGGTTAACGTGCCTTCCCGAATGATCGTTCGATTGCCAATCTTAACGTCCTCCATCACCATAAGGGGCACTTCTTCGCGCAGAACGCTGCCGCCCGAGTTCAACTGGCGCAACAACATCACCCGAATTTCGGTGCCGCGAGGGAGCGATTGCGCCGGGCACATCGTTGCGATAAAACCGAACCCAAAAATGGCGAGCCATTTCACGCAGTGAGGTTACCGATTATTTTGGGAAAACAGCAGGCGGGCATCTAGCACCTGTAACCACCCCTTTTCACCAAATCCGTTCCATCGAGCCGTTGCCCAACTCTAGTTTCACTGGAAGCCCAGCGTCATCCACATAAGCGGCTCCGCGGGGGGTTACGGATTTGTGGGCTTTGACCTTCGTGCCCCCAACCGTAATTTCCACCGATCCCTCGTAGCTTGTTTTAACAGCTTCCCACGTTAGGGTTTCCAGGCTAAACGTGTAGGCAGAGGTAAAGGCACCCGCCTTAGGCTTGTCGCGGACAAACCAGAACTCACTCTTGTCCTCACGGTTTAGGTTCGCGGCAAGGGGCACGTCTTTGGTGGTTCGAGTGCCGTTGAGATCAACGATAACCTTCGCCCCTTTTGAAGAAAAGTCAACAATGGTAGTTCGGCGCATTTTTTGGGCCGGAACTGAAAGCTCCTGATACTTGCGAAGAGGCGCGCCCGAAGCCAAGTAAATGGATTCAGATCTCAAGATAACAGTATCAGCCCCACTCTTGCCCTCCATGGACATTTGAACCTGTTTGGAGCCATCCGGGCGCAGTTTTTGGGTCACTGTGGCGGTGCCGATTGGTTTGCCATCCACAAAAACCTGCATCTTCACCTGCGCTCCCGCGCTTGCGCAAATGCCAATCACTCCGAAGAATCCGACAATTTTCATACATTTCCCAAAACGCGATCGGCCGCCATTACACCCGTTTCGAACGCAAACTCTATGCGTCCACCCAGCAGTCCGTCTCCCGTAACCAAAACGGTTGTTCCCGGCGGGTTCATTGAATCAAACATCGCGATATTCTCCGGAAGACTGTAAGCCCACCGCTTCACTTGAGAGACGATGGGCGAGCGGAACTCGCTTCCATAAAGTCTCCCAACGTAGTCGGTGGTGCCTTGGATGATGGCCGATTCCTCTGATTCAAAATGTAATCGGCTATGGGCGGGGCTTAGTTGAGCAACTAATGCAGTGTGACCGGGCGCAGCGCGTCCCGTAACTTTCACGGTCTCAATACTAAGCCACGTTAGCGGGTGAGTTTGGTCCGGTTCTACGAGCGCGTGATAAGGGGTTTCGAGCGGCTGATCATAGCCGAGTAAGACGCTGAGACACGGGCGATAATGGACGAAATCCATGGATTTTTGCTCGCGCGAAGCCTTCAAAAGGGCATTCGCTGTTGGTGCGGGAAGGGCAATAACGAGACGTTCAAATCCGTTGAATTCGGCGTCGCCCGCATACAACTTGAAGTTATTATCTCGCCTTTCAAAGCGCTCAATGAGCGTATTGAGCCGAATGTTTAGACCCTCTGCAAGTAGTTTGGGCAGCTTCGCAATTCCAGAGGTGTAGCAGTAACGATCGGCTCTATTATGGCTGGAGTCCCCGGCCTCAACTCGGAGGGCATGGTGAACGAAAATTGGTTTTTCGACGCTCACAAGGTCGGTCCGGTCAAGTTCTTCAAGCATCACTTTCTCGATTGACCGCCCCCGGGGAGCGATGCTCGTTGCGCCGGTATCAAACGTGTACTCGCCGATTGTTCGGGTTGCGCAACGTCCTCCAACCTTGTTGTCTCGCTCAAATACTTCGACTTCCAATCCCGCCTTTCGCAAAGCCCGCGCACACGAGAGCCCGGAAATGCCGGCGCCGATTACCGCAACTTTCATTAGGCGACTACGGTTCCGTGGAGCGCGTGACTCGTATTCTCAATCGGGCTACTAGCGAGTAAGCCACAGTTCACCAACACCTGTAGTATCTTCGTGGCATTTTCCGTTTTGATCGGAATCAGGGGCAATCTCAAGTTCGCCTCAAGGAGTCCCATCATCTCCATCGCGGCCTTAGCTGGCTGCGGGTTGGCCTCAACAAAGTTGATCTCCATCAGGGGTAAGAACTTCTTTTGGATGGCTCGAGCCCGCTCGAAATCGTTAGCCAGTGCGGCTTGAGCTAGCTGGGTCATTTCAGCCGGGATCTCGTTTGATGCGACGGAAATGATTCCGTGCCCTCCCAGAGCGATCACCGGAATTGTAACGCTATCATCGCCTGAGAGTATCAAAAAGTCATCTGGCACTCTCCCCTTGATTGAGGCAACTTGGGCGATGCTACCCGAAGCCTCCTTAACTCCAATAATGTTTGGTAAAACGGCTAACCGCTCCATCGTCGCTGGTTCGATGTTCACATTGGTGCGAGGTTGCACACTATAAAGCATGATCGGCAAATCGGTCGAATCTGAAATCGCTTGATAGTGAGCGAAAACACCGTCCTGAGTTGGTTTGTTGTAATAAGGAGTAACACTGAGAATGCCATCAACTCCCAGTTGCCGCAACTCTCGAATCAGCGAGATGACGCGGGCCGTATTGTAGCCGCCGGCGCCGGCGAGGATGGGCACTCGACCTTGATTGACCTCAATCGTAAGCTCAACCACTCGGATGTGCTCATGATGCTCCAAAGTTGGGCTTTCGCCCGTAGTTCCGCATGGAACGAGGAAGTTTATGCCCGATTTGATCTGGCGCTCAACGAGCCTTCGAAAGGTCGCTTCATCCAGCGAGCCATCACGATTGAAAGGTGTGACCATGGCCGTTCCGCATCCGGTGAAATTTGACATGATTCTATTTTAGTCTGCAACGGTGCATCGCAGTTTATGCGTAAACTAGATTTATGGTAGAAACCGCCGTTCTCGAAGTGCCGGGCATCGCATTCTCGCCCGTTAATCATGTTTGTTTTTCGCCCGATGGAGGGCTGATTGCCGCCTCGACGGTGGATCGTGAAGTTGTCGTGTTTATGGGTTCCGAAGTTGTTTATCGAGGCAACTTTCAGACCGAGGATCATCGGTTGCGACCGCTTGACTCTGTGCGCTCGCTGGTCTTTTCGGGCGATGGGCAGTTTCTCTACATTGCATCGGGTGAGATTCTGCGCAAAATCAATCTCTATTCGGGCGCAGAAGCGTGGGCGCGCCAAGCCGATCCTAACATGGTCTTCCTCATAACGACGCCGGTGGCTCTGGCGCGCTCGGGTCTTGGCCAAATCGCGTGTGCCTATGCCGACGCACACGTTGAGCTTTATGATGTGAATGGAGAACTCCAATCGAGTTTTGAGCATAACTCCGCGCCCTGCATGATCAGTTTTCTATCGGGCAACCGGCTAGTTGGAACGGATCGCTTCTCGATCACGGTCTGGAACTCGGCCGGGCGTTTGCTGGATCGGGCCAAGGGCACTCGGCGCATATTCGCCATCGCCTCTTCGGAAGAATCTGACCTCGTCGCGGTTCGATCATTGCACGAAGTGGTGATCCTGAGAGCTAGCGATTGGCAACAAGTCGGTCGGGCTGATACCCGTGCTGGCTATCCCAAAATGCTCTTTATTGAAGGTGATTGTTTAGCTTCAATTGATGTAACCGGATTCTCGCTTTTGGACGATAAAGGAACGGAAGTTCGCCGCTTCGAGACCCCGGATTATCGCCCGATCGGCTTAGCTTATGCAGGGGGGCAGGGGCTGGCCATCGCGGGTTCCGACGGAGCCGTTCACCTGTATCCGCTGTAAAAGGTGCCGTGATTCGGGTTAATTAGCGCGGGTATGCTCTGTGCAAGGGTCGGGCCGAGATTTGCAAGCGGTCGTATGATTCCGACCTACGACTGGTTTCCGCGTTCGAAAACCGCATCGAATCGCTAACCGTTCTTTTTCTTTACCTTCGGAAACGACGGATGAGACCCCCGGTGCGTAGGTTCCAGATTTGGATGGTTTCGAGGTCAGTGGCATAGAGCTTAGAACCGTCGCGGGAGACGGCGAGGCCTTTGACGGGTTTGGCGAATGCCTTCCAAGTCCTAATCGCCTTCTTGGAGGCTAAGTCAAATCGCACGATCCGGCCGTCGCGGGCACCAATGAAGGCTTCTTTGCCGTTGTGGGAGGCGGCAAGGCTTCGAACTACGAATGCGCTTACCTTGGTGGTTTGGCTTGGTTCATAGATTTCTATCTGCCCCTCCTTGGGGACTCGCCGATGATCAATTGAGGCGACCCATCCATCCCCGGCCATCATCAAGACGTTGCCGTCGCCCGAGAATGAGCTGTATTGAATCCCGGTCGGGGTGGCTACCGGCCACATGCCCCAGTCATTGTTGGTCAAGCGCACCGGGTCCCAACGATCAAGCGTGTTTCCCAGACTAGCCACTAACGTTCCTCTTTGATTCGGGATAACAACCATTCTTTGGCTGACATCGGTTGTCTCTATGCGATCAGACAGAAATGCGAGCCGCCAATTAGAGGTGTGATGCCACCAGCGTCTGTTGTGTCGAAAATTTGTATAGTGCCCCCAACACATATTTTCCGTCCCCGGAAAACCCGATAACGCTCATTGCCTCAGGTGAGTGTACGTCTTCCCAGACCGCCAACTCCGCCACGACTCGGCCCGTCGAGACCCGCCAAACTGGATTCAAGCCACCATCGGGAGCAAGGTTTCCGGCGGTGAGGTACTTCCCATTCGGGGAAAACGCAGGTTGAACAAAGAGCCCGGGGAAGTTGTAATTGGGTGCGCTAAAGCCGCGCACTAAGCGACCATCCGCAACTCGATAGAGCCGAACTGTATCGCTGCAGTCAGAAGCCGCCAGAGTTCGTCCATCGGGCGAAAGGGCCAATCCGCCGTTGTAGGCGGTTTGAGCTACTGTAAATCCGGCGAAACCCAATACAAGGATCGTCAGCGCCATTCGCATAAGGTGACTTTACCAACGCTAAGATATCAGGGTGAAACTCGTTCCCACCCGTTGCATGGGACTTGTTTTGAAAATTGCTGCACTTTCAAGCATGCTCAGCCTGGAAGCAATCCTTTCAATGTAGCCCCGGGCCTAATCGCTTTTTAAGCCAAATTCCAACAAAAATCAGAATGAGAAATATCGCTTGCATGACTGTCCAATATCCGGCAATGAAATCTAAGTGGATTCTTTGAACGTATTGCAATAGCACTAGAGCAACACCCATGGTCAGCATTGCAAAGGTCCACTTTTTGAAGTACAGGAAACAATTGCTGACTTGCCAAGCTAAAAAGAGCGAGACTGCGGGCAGCCAATACCGAACCGACGAAAGATCATTAGGGAGGGGCCCGTCATTTAGGGCAAACTGCACCAGGAACAACTCCAGTATCGTTGCCAAAACGGCCAATACAGAGAGGGTGATTGCGCTCGCGTGCTCAGAACAACCTTGGGACTCGTTGGTCACGTTTGCTCTCGGCATATTTTTCGGCACCCACTTGCTTCGCGACGATCAACGTCCATAAACGTATCCAATCTTCATCTGATTTCGAGCAACATTGTAAACTAAGATTAGGTTTGAATAGTGCTCGAGTTTTCAGGATTTCAGCGTAAAACTTGTCCCGCAGCCGCAAGACTTCGCGGCGTTAGGATTTTCGAATTGGAATCCACCGGACATCAAGTTGCCCGTGTAAACGAGCGAGGCACCTTCCAAAATTTTCGCCGATTTTGGGTCGCAGACTACGGTCATTCCGTCGAAATCTTGGATCAAATCGGATGGTTTGGCTTCGGTTTCGATGCGCATAACGTATTCAAATCCCGAGCACCCGCCGCCCTTAACCCCAACCCTCAAAACGGCACCTGGGTCGCCTTTTCGGTCGCGCATGCGCTTGACCTGGGTGATCGCTTCGTGGGTCAGAGTTACGGGGAACATTGCGCCTAACTTCGTCCCCTAACAAAATCTGGTGCTGAAGTGAGTTGAATCCGTTGCTCCTCTTCCTCACCGGCAACGATGTCAGCCAGCGTTATGTTTCCCAATACCGAATCAACCGCGTCCTGAACTTCTGACCACAGCGTGCGAATACTGCACCCGGCCGAGCGGCCACAGGTGTCGCCCTTGCCTGTATGCTTTTCGCAAAAAGACTTGTCATAGAGCCGACCGCCCAAATGCGCCAGAACCTCGCCCAGAACGATCGTTTCGGGTTCCCGGGCAAGGCGGTAGCCGCCGACTTGGCCGCGCGTGCTTTCTAAGTAGCCGCCGCGGCGAAGTTCCATTAAGATTTTGGCGACATGAGCTTCAGTTAAACCCTCGCGACGCCCGATTTCGGGAATCGTGATGTTGTGATTGCGCGCCACCGTAACGAGGCATCGCAAACCATATTCTTCCTGCGCGGAAAACTTCATATCAGTCCCAGCATGAGTTTCACGTCCTCAGACATTCGATCAATCGAGAATGGCGGATCCCAGGTGAGTTCAACTGTCGCAGCCTTTACGGTTGCCACCTGTTGAACTATCCGTTGAACGTCACCTGGAAGCGACTCCGCCACGGGGCAAGCTGGGCTGGTGAGGGTCATCAGCACATTTACGTTCCTCTCATTATCAATCTGGATGTCATAAATTAAACCCAAGTCCCAGATGTTTACGGGGATTTCGGGGTCGTAGATTGTCCGAATCGCCTCCATGACGTCGCCCTCCAACACGGCGCGCTCAATGGTGTTGAGTTCGCGGGGCGTTTCGGCATGCATCTCTATTCGTTCGGGCATTACTCTGTTGAAGCTACCTCTTTGCCTTCAAGTGCCGCTGAAAACGTGTGCCAAGCGAGAGTCGCGCATTTGACTCGCATCGGAAACTCTTTGACTCCGCCCAGAACCTCAAGTGCTTCCAGGTCGTCAGTGAAATCAATGTGCCCAGCGTCCATCACCATGTTGTGAAACTCCTGAAAAATCTGTTTGGCTTCGCTGATGGGCTTACCTTTTAGAGCTTCAGTCATTAAGGAAGCGGATGCGGTCGAAATCGCGCAACCGTGCCCCTCAAAGCTGATGTCTTTGATCGTCTCGTTCTCGATCTCCAGATAAATTTCGACATGATCTCCGCAAAGCGGATTGTGGCCCTCGGCGTGATGGTTTGTGCCTTGAATCGTACGCCGATTTCGAGGATTTTTGTTGTGATCCAAGATCATTTCTTGGTAAAGCTCGCGCATCATTCGAACACTTCCTTCACTTTTTGGATTCCGCGCACGAGGGCGTCAACTTCTTCATCGGTATTGTAAAGAGCAAAGCTGGCGCGGGCAGTTGCAGGTATCCCAAATCGTTTCATAAGCGGTTGGCAGCAGTGGTGTCCGGCCCGAATTGCGACTCCTTCGGAGTCAAGAATCTGGCCGATATCGTGCGGATGTGCGCAATCCATGGTGAAGCTGACGATGCCGGCTTTGTCGGGGCAGGTTCCGTACAAGTTCACGCCTTCGATTTCGCCTAGCTGGGCCATCGCCCTGTTTGTCAAATGATGCTCATGCTCTGCCGCCCTCTTGACCCCAATCTCGCTCAAGTAATCTAATGCAATCTTCAGACCAATTGCGTCGGCGATATTTGGTGTGCCTGGTTCGAATTTCTCAGGCAAATCGGCATACGTGGTTTTTTCGAAGGTCACACTTCGGATCATCCCCCCTCCGGTTTGGTAGGGAGGCATGGCTTCGAGGAGTTCACGCCGACCGTAAAGCGCACCTAGTCCCGTGGGGCCGTAGATTTTGTGGGAGGCGAGCGTGTAGAAATCTACGCCAAGCTCCATCATATCGAGTTCAACATGAGCGGTAGCTTGTGCACCGTCAACCAAGACTTTGGCTCCAACTTTGTGCGCCTTATCGGTAATCCATTTGATGGGGTTCACGGTTCCGAGCGAGTTACTCACATGAACGACTCCACACAGCTTCACCCGCTCTGTCAGCAATTTCTCGTATTCCTCTAGGATAAGGGCACCGGAATCATCAATGGGGGCGACTATGATTTCGGCTCCAGTTTCTTGAGCGACCACTTGCCAGGGCACGATGTTGGCATGGTGCTCCATCTGGGTCAGCAGTATCTGGTCGCCGGGTTTGAGGTTGGAGCGGCCCCACGAATGAGCCACCAAATTGATCGCCTCGGTGCTGCCTTTGGTGAAGATGATCTCAGATTCGTGCTCGGCTCCGAGGAACGTTTGGATTCTTCGGCGGGAAGCATCAAACATATCCGTAGCCCGTTGGCTCAAAGTGTGAACCCCCCGATGCACGTTCGAGTGATGGTTGCGGTAGTAGTCGGTCAAGCTATCAATGACAACTGATGGCCGCTGGGTTGAGGCGGCGTTATCAAGGTAGCAAAGCGGCTTCCCATTTACGATTTGATCAAGTATGGGGAAGTCTTGCCGGATCTTAGCGACATCGTAGGCGGTGGCGACCATTGAGATGTTCTAATTCTACGCTTTTGTCAAGATTGTTGTTCGCTGGTGTTGGGGTTCAAGTCGCGTTGAAACGAGTGGCGTACCCTGTAAGCGAAACACCGCCGTACTTCGAACGTCCCATGACTATGCGTAAAGGGAGTTTTCTGTTTGTAGTGTGTGCGGTCGGATTTACCGTAGCGGCCCCTCATAGGGACGCTTATGAGCCAATCATCGCCGATCAAAAATGGGAGGCGCCATATGGCAAGATTGAGCTTGTTGGCGTTTGCCGGGCATCCGAGACTGATGTTGCATGCTGGGGTCCCGACCGCAAGCCAGCCAAAGTGTTGACAAGAAAAATTAAGATGGCATTCGAGGCGAAGCCAACATCCTTAAGTGTCAGCTTTGGCAAGAAAACCCGAATTGTCATTTTGGAAGCAACCATACCCCCTTATGACGCGTTTCGAAGCCATCTCTCTGATATTGGCTCCGGAAAAAGGAGCTATGAGCTCAGCACAAGTATGAAAGAACAAGAATCAGGGCAAAGCAAGGAGATCGCCGCATACTACATCACGGCCGCCAATGATCAGAAAACCACTTCTATAAGTAGCACAATCACACACACGGAACTACCAAGCGAGCCCGTTGAATTCAAAGTGGGGGCTGAGCTTAAGTATTTAGGCTCAAGTTACAGGATTGAGGGTTTTGTGAAAGCGCCGCTTGTATCAGAGACGGCGATCACCAGCGGGGAACCACGATGGGTGGTCGCTTTGCGGCTTTTAGGTGAAAGAAATGGCCCATGGCCCTCATTTGTGCCGCTGCAATCGGGCGACATCAGGATCGGTACAGTAAACAAATCAGGATGCCCAATCCATGTTGATGCCCCTACCCTGGAACGACTGCCAACCAACTCTGAGTGGGGCGGAGGAGGAGGAGGAAGAGTTGGGGGTGGCCCTCCTCCGAAGGATATGTTTCGAGCCTATTTCTATTCAGTTGGTAGCGGTTTTTTTGACGACAATGGGCGGATGGAAATCGCAACAAATATTGATCCGGCCCAGATCAAGTCGTTATATGCCACTGGGCGCGGAACTCAAAAACTGATCATCACAAATATTCCACTCGATCCGAAGTAGTCCGATTGTTACCGAGACCGAAACTCTACTTCTTCACCCTTCAAACGCACGAACGCTTGGCCCAGCCTGATAAGCTCAAGTAGCGAGAGGAACCAGAAGACGGCGTCTTCGCGGGTGAACTGGGGCGGCATGAGGTTTTCCATTGCCTTCCAATCCGCGCTCAAGGCGCGCATCACGACAACCATTTGCTCCTGAAGCGAACGGTGGGCGCGGCTGGGCTTAACCGGTTCGGGGTTGGCCTTTCTAAGCACTCGCTCCAAAGCACGGGCCAAGTCATTTGAGGAAACGTCTTCGAGTTCGAATGGCACCTCATAAGGGTTGGGGCCGGCGTCTTGGGGACGGAAGAAGAGTTGCTCGCGCTCTTCGCGCCAGACTCTTAAAACCTCAATCGCGGGGAGATATTCGGCTACGGTTGGATCGAGGAGGGTCAGCGCTTCGTCGAGTTCGGGCTGTTCTTCGGGGGTCGGCAGGAGTTGCCAACTCTTGCGCTCCAGAAGATAAGCAAGGGCGAGCAGAGCGGCCGCGGCTTCGTCCAAGTCGGTTAGATTAGTTTTTAGCAAATACTCGAAGTAAGCTTGGCATACCGGGAGCAGGGGAACCCGCATTAGGTCAACTTTGTGCTCGCTCACCATTTGGAGAAGGAGCCCGAGGGTGCCGGAGAACTCGGGCGAGTCAACTGAGATGGGCGGCGGCGCAAAAACGCCAAGGGCGGGAAATCGCTCTAGTTTCTGGCTGGATTTGGTGAGGGTTGCGGACATCGGAAACCTAAGGCAAAGACGGCTTTGCGGTTGAATGTGGCTTACCAGGTTTTCCACACTGTTGGGCGAGCTGGTCTAGTTTATCAATATAGGCGGTGCCGGCGACGTCGAATCCATAGGCATGGGCGGCGCCCTTGATGCGCCACAGATCGGTGCCGAGAGTCTTCGCGATTTCTTCGCCGAACGAAATGGGGAACAGGCGGTCTTCGGTGCCGTGCATCACCAAGACGGGTTTGTATTCCCATTTCTTGATTGCATCAATAGGTCGGACCCCACGTGAAGGAATGCCGGAACGCCACTCTGCAATCCATTTTACGGGGCGAAAAGTGATATGGCCCCAAGGAAGCGCGGAATCGAGGAAGGCGTCGGTGGCTTGATCCATAGTGGGAAAAGTGCCCTCGGTAGCGACCGCATCGAAACTCTCCGAAGCCAACCAAACGGCGGCTCCTCCGAGCGAAATTCCCACCCCGATCACGGGTAAACCGGGATGGTGCTCGCGAGCATACGCGGCACACTCCGTCGCCATTTTGGATTCCTTGGGGCCAAAACCGACGTCGGGATCAGGGTTTTCGCCATGAGCGGGCATCGAGGGAATTAGCGAAGTGTAGCCGCGTTGGGACAGGCGCAATGCCACCTCCTCCCACGTTTGCCGGGTCCCTCCGTAGCCGTGACAAAGCACAAAAACGGCCTTGGGGTTGTTACAATCAATCGCCCAAACTGGGGTCGTTCCAAGCGCGATGGAACGAACATGCTTGTCCCTAACTTCTGCAACCCGGGGCGGGTGCAGATACATTTGGGCAAGCCCGAAACAAATTGCCAGATAAATCGCGAACGCAACTCCAAGCCAAACCATAATCCGACGCTTCCTTGACCGCACCTTCACGGGTAACCTATTATGAGAACAAATATGACCGAAGTGATCATGCCCAAGATGGGCGACGGAATGGAAGAGGGAACTCTTCTGGAATGGTTAAAGAAAGATGGCGAGACCGTGAAATCGGGCGAGATCATTGGCACAATCCAAACTGATAAAGCCACACTTGAACTCGAATCGCCGGGCGCTGGAGTGTTGACCGGGTTTTTGCTCACGGGCGGTGAGACCGTGCCTGTTGGCAAAGCCATAGCCGCGATATTGAAGGGTGACGAGAAATTGCCTGCGGATTGGGGTAGCGGGGCTTCAAAGCCAGCGGAAGCGGTGGCTGTAGTTGCGGCGCCGGTTGCGGTCGCAGAAACTGTTTCGGGAGATCGCATAAAAGCGAGCCCTCTCGCCAAGAAAATCGCTCGGGACAAAGGAATCAATCTAGCCTCGATCACCGGCTCTGGTCCCAATGGGCGCATTGTCGAAAAAGATTTGCATAATGCCAAGCCAGGCGCAGTGGTCGTGCCCGTTATCACGGCTAAGGGGGAAGACACGCTCGTTCCGCTGAATCGTCTGCGCCAAATCACTGCTCAAAGAACGCTTCAATCCAAGCAACAAGTTCCTCATTTTTATGTCACGGTGGCAGTAGATGTAGAGCGAATGCTGGATATTCGAGTCCAACTTGCCGATGATCCGGCTGGAAAAGTCTCGGTAAACGATTTTGTAATTAAAGCTTGCGCCCTAGCGCTACGCGAGATGCCGGGCGTGAATAGCACTTATCAAGGCGATAAGCTCTTACAATACGGCAACGTAAACATCGGAATGGCAATCGCGCTTGACGATGGGCTGACAGTCGCGGTCATTCATAACGCCGATCAGCTTGGTATTCGCCAAATCGGCGCGAAATCGCGCGAACTAGCGGGTAAGGCGCGAGATAATAAGCTTCACCCCGACGAGCTCAGCGGAAGCACGTTTAGCATTTCGAATATGGGCATGCTCGATGTTGATGTGTTCAGCGCCATCATCAATCAGCCAAACGCCGCCATCCTCGCCGTAGGAACAGCCAAGAAGGTAGTGGTTGCGGGTGCAAACGACGAGATTGAGATTCGTAGCCAGATGAACATTACGTGCTCATTTGATCATCGAGTTGTTGATGGAGCGGTCGGAGCAAGGTTTACGAATCTGGTAAAAGCCTATCTAGAGAACCCGGCCCGACTGTTGGCTTAGAGCGCTTATCAATTCGGCAACACTTTCTGTCGCCAAAAGCGTATAGTCTTGTGCGATGCCCCTCGTCTTAACTTTGCTCACCCTTACCCTTCAAACTCCCGGTTGGGACGTCAAAAGACTCGGTATGGGCGGCGAATCTACCGTTGCTTCTGACAATAAGGGTAGCGTTTTCATCACATATCATCAGCCTTGCGAACTCAGGATTAGCCGGGATTGGGGCGAAACTTTCACGGAAAAACACACCTACCCGGAAGGGCTGGGTGACATGCACATTGTTTCCTACGGTAAGGATCAATTGCATCTAACCTACATGCTAAACACGGCAAACGGGATTCGGAACTACTACTCGCTTGATAACGGGAGAACGATGAAGGAGGGCTCCGTGGTGGTTGGGCCGTATGATCGGGAGTGGATCGCTGTTAATCCAAAAAGCAACGAAGTCTTTTTTAATTATTCGGACGGCTACATTGGCGGTCCGAAATCGAAGGGAATTTACATCGAAAAAAGCACTGATGGCGGGCGAGATTTCACCCGTGTCGGACGTGTTGACAACGAAACAGCCGGCAGTTACGCAGTTGACCCTTACTTAATCAACACCCCGAGCGGAAAGCTTTACGCAGCTTACGCCACATCGCTAGATTACGATACGGTGAACAGCTACAAGTTCTGCTATTCCGAGGATAGCGGAAAGACCTGGAAGGGGCACATGATCCTGGGCAAGACTCATGGCGATCTCGGTGACACCCAGGAGCGGTGGACATTGGGAGGAATTGCCTCATATGGCGAAAAGAGAGTTGTGGCCTACTATCAAGATTACGCCAAACTTGAAGTGGACGGGCAAGTGCGGCAACCCCTTCTTACCTACATTAGAATCAGTGAAGATGGTGGCAAAACCTTTGGGTCGCCCACGACTATCATTCCGATGGAGGAGATAAAGGATGCGATTCGAAGTTACACTCAAGCCAAAAAGAAGGCAATCAACAACCCAATTTACATTCAAACCCTGCCTTGGATAGCGCCGGACCCCAACGGCAACTTCCACGCCTGTTTCGTTGAAAACCGCAATGGGCAGGGCCAAATTCAGGGCGAGTTTTACAACAAATGGCATACGAGGTATAGCTACTTGCCCGCCGATGAGAAAGAGTTCGGGCAATCTGAAACGGTTTCGAAGGACTTCATTAGCTTCCGGCCGCCGCTCGATTTTAACTCCTGCTTTGCCGACTCGAAGTTCGTGTACATCACCTACACTGAGGCTCCCAACAGCCGGGCCCAATGGGACTTTTCCGGCGACCTTTATCTCGCCCGGAAGAAAATTGGCGATTGAGGCATAATCGGATATGTTCCGATTCTTCAAAGGGCAACCAAGCGAATACGTCATTCAATACGTCGGAGGCAAGGTCAAGAAACAGGGCCCGGGAATCGCCTTTAGCTACCTTCGATACAAGACCTCCATCGTCGTTGTTCCGACAACGAGCACCGATGCCATGTTCGTGTTTCACGACATGACTCGAAACTTCCAAGAAGTCGCCGTTCAAGGCCAGTTTACGTATCGTGTAAATAACCCGCAAGTGGCTGCTTCTCAGCTCAATTTTGGAGTTGATCTGAGGGATCGCACTTACTTAACCACCGATCCCGACATGGTGCCTAAGCGCATCACTAACGCCATTCAAGCCAAGGTGCACGATCAAATCCAGGCTCGTTCGCTGGAGGAATCCATCCGCGATTCGGAATCCATTGCCAGCGAAGTGATTGCGGCCGTGAGCAATCACCCCACCCTTGCTGAAATCGGCGTGGAAATCATCGCGATTCACATTCAGTCCATCCGACCAACGCCCGAAGTGGGAAAGGCGCTGGAGGCCGAGTATCGCGAAACCCTTATGCGAAAAGCCGATGAGGCCATCTATATGCGCCGGGCATCCGCCGTTGAGGAAGAGCGCAAAATCAAAGAAAAGGAGCTCGCTACCGATGTCGCCCTCGAAGAGCAACGTCGTGGTCTCCTTGAGTTGCAAGGGCAAAATGCTCTCCAGGAAGCTCAGCAACGGAGCGAAGCGATGGCGATTGAGGCCGAATCCAAGGCTAACGCGCTTAAGCAAGAACTCACCGCATACCAGTCTATAGACCCTCGGCTTTTAGCGGCCATGGGATTCCGCGATTTGGCCAAACAAGGGGCCGACAACCTCACGATTACGACTGAAGTTCTTTCGGCCCTCATGGGTGGAAAGAACTCCTAAATGCTGGACCGCGCTGTTCTTGTAACCCGAAAAACGGAGCTTACTGGACTTGTTGAGAGGTTTGGAACGGTTGATCAAGCCCGATACTACGTTGAGTCCATGGGGGGCTCTTTTTCGGCGTACAAGGCCACGCACGACACTTACCATCTCGCATTGCAGAAGGTTCGTCGGGCTTTTCCCGCGAATGTTAGACTTGCGGAAATTGATAAGCAGTTCATCGCAACCTATACATTCGATCCAAACTGCATCGTCGTAACGTTGGGGCAGGATGGCTTGGTCATTAATGTCGCCAAATACCTCCAGGAGCAACCCATTTTGCCTTTCAACCCCGATCCAAGCCAGATCGCTGGCGTCCTTTCAATGCACAGAGTCAGCAGCGCGAAATCGCTAATAGCGGCCGGGCTGAGCAACAGGATGCGGGCTTCCGGAGTTACCCTCGCTTCCGCCGAGCTAAACAACGGCCAGGTCCTGCTAGCTGCCAACGACTTGTTTGTTGGCCCCCGTTCACATGGGTCGGCACGCTATCAAATCCGCCAAGGAGCTACTGGCGAAGAGCAGTCCTCAAGCGGAATAATCATCTCAACCGGAGTGGGCTCATCCGGTTGGTATAGCTCAATCGTAACAGGGGCTTGCGAAGTTGTTCGCGGTCTCGGAATCGCGATGCCTTCGACAACCTCGATTGAGCACCGCTTCCCTTGGGATAGCCCCGAGTTGCGGTTCAACGTTCGCGAGCCGTTTCCCTCAAAGTCGAGTGCGGCGACTCTGGTAAGCGGAACCATCACGCCTAGTCAGCCGTTGTATCTGAAGTCGCTGATGCCAACGGGCGGGGTCATTTTTAGCGATGGAATTGAGTCAGACTTTATTGAATTCAATGCCGGAACGGACGCTACTATCAAAGTATGTGATCGCAAGGCGCGGTTGTTGGTGGGCTTAGTTTGAAGTTGCGCATCGGAGTTTTGGTTGGAACAAAGGGCCGGGGCTCGAACATGGTCAACATCATTGAGGCCTGCCGATCGGGCACTTTGAACGGGGAAGTTGTTGTTGTGGTAGCTCCGTCACCGGATGCCCCGGCCCTCGGACGCGCCATCGAGCTTGGAACCAAGGCGGTCGGTGTTCCCTTTGATGAGCAGTTTGGTCCGGCCTTGCTCAAGGCCCTCGAAGGGTGCGATTGCTTATGTTTAGCGGGCTTCTTGCGCCTGCTGCCTCCTGAGGTATTGGCGGCGTTTCCGGATCGAATTCTCAACGTTCACCCGGCCCTTTTACCTAAATTTGGCGGAAAAGGAATGTACGGACACCATGTTCACGAGGCCGTGCTCGCCGCCCGAGAAAGTGTCACGGGGGCAACGGTTCATCTTGTCACGGAACACTACGATCAGGGCCGAATTCTGGTTCAAATTGAGTGCCCAGTAAATCCTGAGGATACTCCGGAGTCGCTGGCGGATCGGGTGCTTGAATGTGAACACAGGGCCTATATCGAAGCCCTAAAGGGACTCACCTTGACTCCCCCCAAAGCCCCCGAGGCCCCGAACAGGGTGCAACTTCAGAGCCCCTTTGTCCCGCTCCTCGTGCTACCTCTTTGTCGGCTCTTAACATGGACACTTTTTACGCTACTCGGCCCGTTCGCAGTTCGGAACCGAAACCGTGTTCCTAGGACGGGTGGGCTTATTATTCTCTCAAATCACCTTGCTGACGTTGATCCAATTGTCGTCCAAATGGCCTGCCGCCGCCCTGTTTACTTTATGGCGAAAAGCGAACTCTTTTCTTGGCCGATTTTGGGGCGTATCTTGCGAATGTTCAGAGCTTTCCCGGTTTCGCGAGGAGCCCCCGATCGTACGTCCCTAAGGAGGGCGGCTGAAACGGCGAAAGCGGGTCAGGTGGTTTGCATTTTCCCCGAAGGCGAGCTTAGCGAAACGGGGGAACTGATCCCGCTAAAAGCCGGCTCAGGGCTGATCGTGCGAATGGCGGCCGTCCCCGTGATCTGTTGTGGAATAAAGAACACGAATCGCATCATGCCTTACGGGAAATTCATCCCTCGCCCGGCCTTTAGGTTGGTTTCGGTGAGTTGGGGAGAGGTTCGGTCGTTTGATAAAAGCACATCACCGGAGGATATCATGGCGTGGGCGGAGAGTGAAATGCGGCGGCTCACCGGTCAATAGGCGGGATTTGGGTATCGGGGACCGGGTGATTCCGCTACTCACTGCCCGTCAACCGCTTGAAGAATTTCACAATTGAACTCGTGGCATCATTGGGCCAGATGTGCCCGCCTGGATGCTCATGATAGATCACGCTATTCCCCTTACTCCCTTGATAGATCGTGTATCCAGGAATCCACTCTATGCCCTTCTCTGTGACCCCGTTGTTGGTCTTTGCCAACTCAAAACTCCGCTCTGCAAGCGAAATGGGGAGCAGGGTATCACCTTTTCCATGGATGATGAGAATCGGCCTAGCGGGTGCGTTTCGAAAAGCCGGGGCAGCGTAACCTGCCACCGGTGCGGCCCCGGCCAAATCACCGGAGCGCTCTGCCAAAAGCACGTACGAGAAGATCGCTCCGTTTGACATTCCGCAGGTAAAAACTTGCTTGGCATTTGCATTTTGATCCTTGTTGACGCGCGAAAGCAAGGCATCAAAGAACTTCACATCGCGGTCGTCTTGCATCTTTGGCGCGATTTGCCAGCCCGGAGCTTTGCGACCAAGTAACTCGACTTCCAGTCCCTGCGGATACACAACCGTCGCCTCGGGCCAAGCTTCGTGTAGCTTGTATGCCGCCGCCGCGTGTTTGGCATTGCCCGTAAAGCCGTGAAATACAAACACAACCGGGGCGGGCTTGGTTGAATTCGACCGATAAACAATCGCCGACCTCTCGGCATCGCCAACCTTGATTTTCAGATCAACCGGGTTGGGCGTAACTTGGGAGACGATCAAGAGCAAAGCGAGCATGTCACTGTGAACGTTACCCGGTATGAATAGTTCAACGCACCCAATGTTCTGGCTTGGAAAATCTGTCAAGCTGGGCAGAATTCAGCCCTTCTGCTTGATGAGCCGCTCCAGAGTGGTTTGCATGATTGGGCCGGTCTGAGCCGAAACTGTATACACCAAAGCCTCGCGATAAACTCGCTGAGCCGGGTGGGTGAGGCTGTTGGCGGCTCCGCTTGAGGCCGTGATGGCGGCATGAGCACATCGGACTGCGAGTTCTATCGCCCAAGCTCGAATCTCGAGGCGCTCCTGCGTTGACTCGGCTTGGCCTTGAGATTTAACTGCGGCGATGCGACAATTCTCAAGTTCGCTCTGAAGTTGATCGGCGGCGGTTAAAATGAAATCGAGGGGCTTTCGCTCGTGAGCTTGTCGAACAATGTCAATTCCCGCCTGGGCGCAACCCAGTGCGAAGTGGCCCTGTAATGTGATGTTTATCGTGTCGTTGTTGGCAATCCAACTTGAGGGCTTGATAAACAGCACTTTCCGTTCGTCAAGAAAAAGGGTGGAGAACTCGCCGGAAACGGTCTGAGCGGATTCCATCGCACACAGTTTCATCACTTCGCTGAGCTTAATCTGCGGCTGATCCGCGAAGGGCACAACGCCAAAAATGGCCTCACCCGAAGGCAAGGTCGCCCCAACCACGAACTCCTCAAAAAAACTGAGGCCGGTGATCCAGGGCACCGCTCCACTCAAAGAATAACCGCCCGAAAAGGGCTCCGCATTCATCATCGGGGGGCCTGGTCGGCGCAATTGGCTAAAGCCTATTCCAAGCCGCTTCTTACCATTCGCCATTTTCGGTAAGTAAGTAGCCTGCAAGCCTTGGTTGTCTGACTTCGAAATGAGCGAAGCGGCGCTCTGGTGCTGAGTTTGGAGGAATGCGAGCGAGCCCGAAGCCCGGGCAACCAGTTCCTGAAATTTCCTGAAATCGGGCTCGGAAAGGCCCGGGCCTCCCCACTCATGCGCAATTTTGAGGCCAAGCAAACCTCGATCGGCAAGCCCATCTAAGGCCCATCGGAGCGATGCTGGGTCGCGATCAATATCTTGGCTGCGGGGCCGGACTTCATTTAGCAGAAAATCTTCGGCAATCTTGAGGATTTCAGGCGCACTAGGCATCACTCAAATTGTAACCTTATGGAGTGACTTCCATTCTTGGCTTACTGCCGGCGGCGCTAACCCTCCAAATGGCGAAGCTGGACTTGACCCCACCGGAGCAGCTCCCCCTTGGCGGATACACAAAACGGGGCGGAAAACAAAGCGATCTTGGGGGCGAAACTCTCTATAGCCGGGTAGCATTGCTCTCGCAAGGCAAGCTAAAGGTCGCGGTAGTTAGCTTGGAGATGTTAACAGTGCCGGAGAGCCTTGTTCGAGAAGTGCAAGCTCGAATCCCCGCCGACATTAAGCTGTTCATGGTGGCGACTCACACCCATTGCGCTCCGGATAGCCAGATTCTCAATGATCGGATGACGATCGCGATCCCTGGAATTGGGAGCTATCGGGAAAAGTGGCTCACCTGGTACGCAGACCGGATATCACTTTCTGTTAAGAACGCAGTATCCGCAAAGCGAGAGGTTATCCAGACATTGCAAGCAATCCAGTTTGAGCCCAAACTCAACCGTAGCCGCACTCCTTATGGTTATCCTAATCCTGCGGCGACCCAAGTGTTAGCCAATAAACGACCGCTGTTTACGGTCTTCGCCGCGCACGCCACAACTTGGGATGATGCGCGCAACCAAACCAGCGGCGATTGGCCGGGGGCTTTGATGGCGAAGGCAGGAGGATTGGTCTTGCCGGGCGCGATTGGCGATGTGTCACCCGCGCTTGATGGGCCATCGGGGGCTCTTAAGATAAGCCAGTTCGTGACGCGATTTCAAGCTGCGTCAATGCGAGCTGACAAAGTTGATTTGGCCCTCACAATGCGGCTAACAACCGCTAGTATCAAGCTCGAAACCCAGGAATTGCATCCAGAATTCGCCAACACAAACGGCGTTCCCAAGGTGATTGCGAAACGGCTAATTGATAAGTTCGCCCCTCCCGAGGCGAGCATCGTCACGCTCGGTCTGGGGAAATTGAAACTGGTCGGCGTTCCTGGAGAACCCACATCTCACGTGGGGCGCCAAATTTCAGCAGGGTCACCCTGGGTAGTGCCGATCAGTCACGTGAATGGTTGGATCGGCTATATCGTTGACCCAACGAACTACTGGCTGGGCGGCTACGAAGCGATGCTCACGCTCTACGGGCCGCAAACCAGTGTCCGGGTGGTGAATGCGGCACGGGCGAGCTTAGGGGAGTAGTGCATTTGATCCACGATCCCGATTCTGGATCATGGATCACGGTACACTGGCCACATGCTCGCACCGTTAGACCTCGTTGTCTTGCTGAAAATCTGCGCCAAGGGAAGCCAGCCATGGACGCAAAGGGATATTGCAAACGAACTTTTCATGAGCCAATCTTCCGTGAATCGGGCCATGAAGACTTGTGAAGCCCTTAAGCTTTACAATCCTGCGCGCAAAACGGTGAACCGTACGCAACTAGAAGAAGCCCTGGTTCACGGTGCGCGCTACTTCCTAGCGCCCAAGCGGGGTGGCGAAGCTCGGGGCATGCCTACCTCGTGGGCGGGACCACCACTTCGAGACCAGCTTGCAGCGAGCGATGAGATGATCCCCGTATGGCCCGACCCCTTCGGCGAGGTTCGTGGGGTATCTTTTGAGCCTTTGTATCCGGCCGCACCAAAGGCAGCGAGGCAAGATCCGCTCCTCTACGAATTACTCGCATTAGTAGATGTGTTAAGGGAGGGTGGAGCAAGAGAGAGCAAACTCGCCGAAAAACAGCTTCACCTACGTCTGCACCGCCCATGAGCCATCCGCAGCCTCCAATCGAACTCATTGTCGGTGCGGCCAAATGCCTCGGTGATCTTTGCGCTCAGGTAACTTTCCTTGGCGGAGCTGTTGTTCCCCTACTCATAACTGACCCCGCGGCACGCTCGCCGCGCGCAACAACAGACGTTGACGTCGTGATCGAAATGGCCTCGCTTGTAGAGTTTTACAAATTTGAAAAGCAACTTCTGGATCGCGGGTTTAAGAATGCTATGGAGGGCCCCATTTGCAGGTACATCAATGGTCTCATCATTCTTGATGTCATGCCTACGGACCCCAATATTCTCGGCTTTGCAAATCGCTGGTATCCAGCAGCCATCCGCGGCGCGGATCCCTACACTCTTGAGAACGGTGCCAAGATCAATTTGATTACGTCGGCATGCTTTATGGCCACTAAGCTCGAAGCGTTTGACTCTCCAGCAAGAGAAGGCAACGGCGACATGTTTGCCAGCCGCGACTTCGAGGACGTGGTGACGATCTTAGATGGGCGAGAGAGCATCGGGCAAGACGTACTAGTAGCCGAACCTGCCATTTGCGAGTATCTCAGACTGCGATTCACAATGCTAATGGGCCAACCTTACTGGGTCGAGGGAATCGAAGCCCACGTGGATCAGGGCCGATCAAGTATTGTCGTCGAGCGGATCAACTCGTTCGTGGAACCCTAAGGCAGGTCGGGCTCGAGCCGGCAAAAACCACCGATCCGCAGGTACAATCTAGGTTCAAAATTCCCTTTGGATCGTCTCTATTACCATGTCCGACAACGAAGAACAGAACCTACCCAATGAACCCCTAGACAGCGAACTCCCTGAGGAAATTTATGGGCAGTTCGAGGGATCGTATGACGAGAACAGCATTCAGGTTCTGGAAGGGCTTGAGGCCGTTCGAAAGCGCCCCGGAATGTACGTTGGCGACAACGGCAAGAAGGGTCTGCACCACATGTTCAAAGAGGCCTTGGACAACTCGGTTGACGAGGCTCTTGCTGGGTATTGCGACACGATAACCGTCACGATTCATGACGATAACTCGGTGAGCGTGCGCGATAACGGGCGCGGCATCCCGGTTGGTATTCACAAGAAAATGGGGGTTTCGGCCCTCCAGGTCGTTATGACCGTACTCCACGCTGGTGGAAAATTTGGCGAAGGCGGCGGCTACAAGGCATCGGGTGGGTTGCACGGAGTCGGCGTTTCTTGTACCAATGCGCTCTCAAGTTGGTGCGAAGTTGAAGTTCGACGCGAAGGCAAAGTTTGGTTCCAACGCTACGAAAAAGGCATTCCCCAAAACCCAGTAAAGGCAATTGCGGATTCGACCGAAACGGGAACTTACACGCGCTGGTTTGCGGATGATACCGTTCTCTCGGATACGCGTTACGACGTTCATATCTTCAAGACCCGCCTTCGTGAACTTGCCTATTTGAACCCAAAAGTTACGTTCGATTTTATCTATGAGCCCGATCCAGAGCAGAGCGAGTTGTATCACTACAGCCGGGGCATTCCGCAGCTTGTTGAGGACATCAACGACGCCAAGATTTCGCTGCACAGCACGGTTTATTTCAAGCGCGTTCGCGAGACATACGAGATCGAAGTCGCGATGCAATATCACGACGGTTATAACTTCACGATCCTGGCGTTTTCGAACAATATTCACCAGCCCGACGGCGGAACCCACGTTTCTGGTTTTGGCCAAGCCATGACCCGCGTTATCAATAGTTACGGCCGAAAGATGAACATCCTGAAGGAAAAGGATGCGAACCTGACCAACGACGATGTTAGTGAAGGATTGACCGCCGTTATCTCGCTGCGACTTGAGAATCCGCAATACAACTCCCAAGACAAAGTGAAGCTCGTAACACCGGAAGTTCAGGGAATTGTGAACTCACTCGTTGGCGATGGTTTGACGACGTTCCTGGAGGAAAATCCTCGCGTTGGCAAGCTCATTGTTGAGCGGTCACAAACTGCTCAAAGAGCCCGAGAAGCCGCTCGAAAAGCGGCAGAGAACGTGCGCCGTTCGAACTCGATGGATAACTGGGGTTTGCCGGGCAAGCTTCAAGACTGCATTTCAAAAGATGCGACTCAGTGCGAGATATTCCTAGTTGAAGGCGATTCGGCCGGCGGTTCCGCCAAGGGTGCGAGAGACCGAAATACGCAAGCCGTTTTGCCGCTCCGTGGAAAGATTTTGAACGTCGAGCGAGCCCGCATTGATAAAGCCCTTGATAACGAAGAAATCAAGTCCATGATCCAAGCTCTCGGAGCGGGGATTGACCTCCAACTCAGCCGCCGATCGGATGATGAGGAAGAGGAGAACGGCAACGGCAAGAAAAAGGAATCGGCAAACTTTGATCTCACCAAGCTCCGTTATCACAAGGTGATTATCATGACGGATGCCGACGTGGACGGCGAGCACATCCGAACGCTCCTCCTCACGTTCTTCTATCGTTACATGAAGCCGCTCATGGAAGGTGGATATATCTATTTGGCCCAGCCCCCGCTCTATGTTGTAAAGTTCGGCAACAATGACCGCTATTACGCCAAAGATGAAGCTGAGCGCGATGAGCTAATCAAGACCCATCGCAAAAAGAAGGACCCCCAAGTAACCCGATTTAAGGGTCTAGGCGAAATGAACGCCGAAGACCTAGAAGAAACGACAATGGACCCGGCAAAGCGACGCCTGGTGCAAGTTATTTTGAACCACGAGTTCGAGATGGAAATCGAGCAAATGTTCTCGCGGTTGATGGGGGATAAGGTCGAGCCGAGGCGCGATTTTATCCAGAAGCACGCGAAGCTTGCGGCAAACGTAGACTGGCATTATTGATTTGTTCGGCAACGAAACACGGTGTGGCCGCAGGTTGCATCGTACCTGCGCAGTTTTTGAACGACCCGAAAAGCGCGGGTACGGGTTAATCCGAAATTCGCAAGCGCTGAAGGCGCGGCCCGATACCAGCCCAGGTCGGAGCGAAGCGTAGGCCTGGGTCGGCCCGCCAAACGCAAGAGGGCTGAAGGCCCGACACCAGCCTACGGGTTGATCCGAAAAGTCCCCGTCTTCTCGCCCGCTGAGACTCGGGCGGTTACGGTTACGGTTTTGATTGAGGTCACGGGCAGGGTTGTGATGGGGAAAGTGACATCGGTCGCCCCCGCCGGAACCGTAACCGTGCTTGGCGTAGTGGCGTAGATCGAGTTATCGAACGTTGCGATCAAACGCCCTCCCGGTCCCGCCACGCCGTTGATCACAACTCGACACGAAGTTGGCTGTCCACCCGTCACCGGGTTTGGCGTACATACCACGGCGGTTGGAATCAAAGGGGTAAGGGTCAGAGATTGAGAGCGAACGATACCCCCAAGTTTTGCGTAGATCGTAGTTAAAACAGTTCCGGTAATCGCAGTAACCCTGATCTGAAAATTTCGCGAAAACTGATTGGCTAGAACTGTTACGGTCGGCGGCGTCGTAACCAACGAACTGTTGTCATAGGTGCTAAGAACCGTGTCTGTCGCCTTCGCGTCCCCCATGAGAATAGTCCCTAGAACCGAGTTTTGACCGGCAACGCTTGACTTGTTTAGGATGAGCATGAAGTTACCTGGTGCTGGTCGCACCCACATAACCGCCTCCCCGTTAGGGTTTGTTGGCTTGGACGCAACGCCGACAACGTACGTGCCCAACAGATCTCGAGCGATACTTGATGCAAATGATTCGAGGTGACCGGGTAGGTACAGGTGGAGGTCTTCCCATGAAGATGCCGTGCCGTTCCATAGGCCAGCATGACGCTTCCCGCTAAATCTTGCCTCACCCGCCTGTATTCCGCCGCTTACGCCATACGCATAAGACCATGTGGCGCCAACAGGATGAAGGTCTATCCAAGAACCAGCAGTCCCACTCCACAGGCTCGCGTGCTCGGTGCCTCCCACTACGGCGACGCCAACCTGCTGAATGCCGTCAACTCCGTAAGCCCTTGATTCAGTCGAACCAGCCGGGTGCAGGCTCACCCACGAAGCGGCATTACCAGTCCATAAGCTGGCCTGACCGATACCCGCCACGAAGGCGTTTCCGACCTGCTGGCCGCCGCTCACGGCGAGCGCAATCGAAGTCTCTGTCGTCCCAATCGGGCTTAGGTCCACCCACGAAGCGGCCGAGCCGCTCCAGAGACTTGCTCGCCACCTACCGTCAACGACGGCATAGCCAACCTGCTGTCCGCTGCTCACGCCGTTCGCCCCGGATACCGTTGCTCCACTCGGCGACAGATCAAGCCATGAGGAAGCGGAGCCTGCCCACAGGCTTGCGCGCGACTGTCCGCCCGGGAATGTCACATATCCTACTTGCTGCCCTCCTTCCGTGCCAGAGAGCTGAGATGATTGGGCACCAATCGGATGTAGGTCAACCCACGACGACGCTGCCCCTGTCCATAGGCTCGCTCGCTGCACTCCGTTTACCATGGCAAAGCCGACTTGCGAACCAGCATTGACGCAACTAGCCCACGAGTTAGTCGCTCCTGCCGGGTGTAAGGGGATCACTGCCCATTGAGCACTAGCTAATATCGGCAAAAAGACTGCTAGAACAGAGGAGACAATGATGCGTGAAGTTGACATTTTTTGGGTTAATACTCCCCCTACGGAGGGCCGTCGTCTGTGTGGGTTACGGTTATGGCGTTGCTTCCTTTCTCATTCCCGGTTGTCAGCTTGACATAAACCTTGAATCCCATGGTCGAACCCGGAACTGTCAGCCCTGCATTTGTTGAGAAACTCAGCGTTCCCGGAGGCAGAGTTGCTACGACTTGCTCGGTGTTCGTATGGTTGAGTTGCCTCTCCACCATCATATCACACCCTTGCGCTTGAAGTACGCATTTTTGCAAGAAAATGTTTTGGAATTGAAGTTCACGGATTTTGCGTTGGGGTTGGAGGGTGAGGGATTGAGGGCGAAAGAATCGTGGCTGAGGCGGAAAGATTTGGGACTGAGGCGGCAATACATGTGACTGAGGCCACCTCAGCGGCTCGTCTGTCGGCCTCAGTCGCTCGTCTGCCGGGTTCAGTGCCTCGTAATTGGGGTTCAGCGGCTCGTCCGCCCGGTTCAGTCGCTCTTCTGTCCGGTTCAGCCGCTCGTGCGGAGGCTTCAGTCGTGCTGATGTCGGATTCAGAATCTCTAAAGACGGGCTTAGAGGGAATCCTGTACCCAACCCTCCTGTAGCACCAAAGGTGCGCCCCCATACCGGCCAGGGGGCGGTCTGCCCCTAGAGAAACCCAGAACCCAAAAGGGCTGAAGGCCCGACATAATTCTTTGTCGCATCAAGCCGAGGTGATCAAACTGGTTCGGGCCTTCAGCCCTTCTCGAATTGTTGCCACCCCAGGGGCGTTGCCCCTGGCTGGTATGAGCCGGGCCGTTGGCCCTGGGAATCGTCTTCCCAGGGACTCTGACTGGGTTACGTTCGAGCCTCGTGCTCTCGCTCAAGGAGCCTATAATGAGGCACCCCGTGGCGGATCAACCGGGACGTCGTGGAGAACCGCAAATTTGTAGACGGTTTTCAAGCCTATTTCATCAACCTCAAAAGACCCTTTCCCAGCGCATCGCCAACTAGGAAAATCGTCTCGGCGTTGCCAAACTCGTGATGACCGTGGCCGGGATTGGGGGAGTCTTCGGGGCGGCGCACGAAATCGCGGGTTGGGACGAACGTGCCATTTCCCTTGAACTCCGGCCGCATCGTAGCGGCAGATTGGGCCTGGCGTAGCTTCTCCCATTCGGGCGGAGCTTGCACCCAGGGGCCGGTGAGTTCGCCTACAACCACGGGTAGCTTTGGTTTTTTGAACTCTGTTCGAACATCTTTGATGAGGTTCACAAGGTTGTTCTCGTATTCGGGAATCGCGTTTTTCGGGTCAACGCCATCGTTCCAGCCTTGATACCAAACGAAGCCGGCGAGTTCAGTTTTGCGACCTTTGAGCTCGGGAAAGTCGGTGCCCAGGTTCGCTATTGCCTCCCGCACCTGCGAAACCATGAGCGTGTAATACTTGCCAACCTCGCCTCCTGACGATGGCGGCCGGAAATCTGCGTACAGGCTCTTGCCGCCCCAGGCGGTTTTCACGAGGAGAACGGGCTCCTCAATGTGGGCTCCCACAACGTGCCCGAACTGCAGTTCCGGCCCAAAGTGATGCGGATCGCCATATACCGAAAAGCCCAATGCAAGCGGCCCCGCCAGCAAGGGCTGATCCTCGCGTTGGTAGCGAACAAAGACATCGTCCCGAACCGCCCAACGCCCGTAGGAATGACGGAGATGTTTAACAGCAGCGGCTTTCTCGGGGTCTAGCAACAGGCTTTGTAAGGTGCCCTTGCCCTCGTTATAGTCTTTGCCGACGAGATCAACAACCGCGTGCCCCTCCATATTAGATTGCCCCGCCAAAATGATAACCTTCACCGGGGCGGCAAGATGAGTGGCTAGGAGCAAAGCGGGAACGAACAACATCATGCGTTGATTTTAGCCCTCACTGGGCAGGATTAGCCTTAGCTCACCCACAATTAGCGGTCTGAATGCCGAATTACAAAATTCTCTTCTTGGGTGATATCGTTGGGCGGCCGGGGCGCAAGGTGGTTCTGGACAAGCTCCCGGGGCTTATCAACGAGCATAGCCCCCTGTTTATCATCGCTAACGGCGAGAATTCGGCGGCGGGTTTGGGGATTACCCCAGACATCGCCGAGGAACTGTTTAAAGCGAAGGTGGACGCAATCACTCTGGGAAATCATGCCTTTAACAAGCGCGAGATTTATCCCTACTTAGACAAAGACAAGCCCATTATTAGGCCCGCAAATATGCCCAGCGAAGCGCCGGGGCGGGGGCATTGCGTCCTTTCAAAACAAGGGATTGACTTGCATGTTCTCAACCTTTGCGGTCGGGTTTACATGGATGGATATGATGATCCGTTTAGGGAAGTTGACCTGATCCTTGGGGAGATTATGTCCAAGCACGTCTTCATAGACTTTCACGCCGAAGCCACCAGCGAGAAGATCGCGTTCGGATATTACATGGATGGAAGGGCGACCGCCGTGGTCGGAACGCACACGCACGTGCAAACTTCCGATGAGACTGTTTTGGCAGGCGGAACCGCCTATATCACCGATGTTGGCATGTGCGGCCCGCAAAACAGCGTGCTGGGCATGAGAAAAGACATCATTTTGCAAAGATTTCTCACTCAAATGCCCTCAAGGTTTGAAGTTGCGGACGAACCTGGTGTATTATCGGGGGTAGTTATCACTGTTTCAAAAGATACGGGCCGCGCAAGCGACATTCGCCGTATCAGATTGCGGTGAAAAAACGTCTGGAATATTAGTTATGAAAAAAGTTGGATTTATTCTCCTTGGATTGGTCGCCGTGGCGGGAGCTTCGGCTCAATCAATCTACGCTCCTACCCGCTCTACCGCCGATCAAGGCATCAGCCTCAGTGGCTGGGGAAGCGGCACCATCAGCCAAGCCAATGATATGGCCTTCGAAGGCACATACTCGCTTCGAGTCTCGACTCGGAACTACTTCCAAGGCGGAATCATTAATTTGAAAACTCCGATTGACCTTGGCTCAGCTTTTGGCGATAAGAACAATTTGCTTCGATTCTCATATCGAATTGCCGGTTCCGGCCTCACGCTGGGCGGCGCCGGTGGCGGCAAGCCGGCCGGAGGTGGCCCAGCAGCAGGCGGCGCAGCTGCGGGTGGAGGTGGAATCGGTGGATTTGACGAGGGTGGTCGCAAGGGCGGCGGTGGCGCAGGAGCCCCGGCGGCTCCAACGGCTCTAACATCCGATGTTCAGCTCTCGACGGTTCGTGTGATCATTTCGACGAGCGATGGCAAGAAGAGCGAAGCGTTCGTTTCTGTTCGCCAAGCCGACAACTGGCGCGCCGTTGCGATCCCTCTGGCTTCTATCAATGGTTTTGAAAGAACGAACAAACAAGTCTCCGGGCTTGCTTTTTCTGGCGATGCAACTGCTACGTTCTATGTTGGCGATGTAAAAGTTGTCAACGACACCACACCTATCACGGGCGATGTGAGCCCAAGACAAGATATGAACCTCGCGCTGGGCGATGAAGTTGAGTTCATCGGGAATGGATTCGGTGGTTCTTCGATCTTGAAATACTCATGGGATTTCAACGAGAAGGACGGTATTCAATCCGATGCGGAAGGCCAAGTCATCAAGCGAAAATTCCGGGCGCCCGGCGATTACACCGTAACGCTCACCATTAGTGATGCATACGGAGCAAAGAAAGCTGTTGTGAAAACGATCAAAGTCAAAGTTAATCCGTAACTTTGCATGACTGGCGCTATCCAACCAATCCCTTTGGCCTAATTAGTCAAAGGGATTGGCAGTTTTTGGGTATGGTTGGGGCATGTTGACTCTGATCGCCGGTCTGATCACGAGCCAGTCCAAGCTGGACTCGCTCCTCGATGCTTTTTATGCCAAGGGGCTCGTGGCGGGTGTTTCAGTGGCAATTCTCGAAGGGAACAGGGTCATTTATTCGAATCAAGCGGGTTACTGTGATGAACGCAAGAAGCAACCCGTCAAATCGGACACCCTTATTCGGCTCGGCTCGATCAGTAAATCCGTGGCATCGGTGGGGGTGATGAAGCTGATTGAGCAGAAAAAACTAAGCCTAGATGCCGGCATTCGCTCTTATGTCGGCATGTGGCCGGCGGATCGGCCCAATGTGACCCTTCGTCAGCTCTTGTCGCACACGGCGGGGGTGCGACATTACAAACCAGTCGGTCCTGATCCAACCGGGCGTTCGACGAAGCTCTTTGCCCGAGCAACTGATGCCCTGCCCTTGTTTGTTAACGATCCTCTTGTGAACGAACCGGGAACGAAGTATCAATACAGCACTCATGCGTTCACCATCCTGGCCGCGGCGATGGAGCACGTGACAAAGAAGTCGTTTACCGACTACATGCGCGCGAATGTCTTTACTTTTGCCGGGAAGGGTGCGCTAGATTGCGAACTTCTTTCGGACAAAAAGCCCAATCGGAGCGAAGTTTTTAGCTACACTTGCGGTGCCTTGAGGCAGGCCGGACCGCGAGAGGACAACTCGTGGAAGTATGCCGGTGGTGGCATGGAAGCGACCGCCGTGGGCCTTGCTAATTTTGGGTCGAATCTGCTGGCGGGCAAAATTGTCAGCGCCGCCTCGTTGAACGAGTTATGGACTCCAACGAAGCTTAAAGATGGTTCGCCCACAGCCTACGGGCTTGGATTTGCTATCGGCAATGCCGGTTTTGTATCGCACTCCGGAGCCCAGCAAGGGTGCCGAACGGCGATGGTGATTGATCGGGACGGCAAGCGAGTTGTCGTTGTCTTAACGAACACGAGCGGACAGCACAGTCCCGTTGCGCTGGCAGAAGCGTTGCTGGCGGCTGCACGATAAAGTTTCTTAAGCAATCGCTATTGACAAATCTATTTGTCATCGAGTAATTTCGCATCGCTATGCTTGATGTCATGATTGTTTCGTCTCCGGAGGGCTCGGCGGCTCTTGTGAATCCTCTTCGAAGTCTCCTTCTGAAAGAGCTGCGCCAACCGAGCTCAGGCTCCTCGATCGCACGCAAGCTGAACTTAAAGCGTCAGGTCGTAAACTACCACGTTCGCGAACTCGAAAAGCTGGGTTTGATTGAGTTCGTTGAGGCTAGGCGGGCGGGCGGAATGCAAGAGCGAATATTTGCCGCCAAAGCGAGATCGTACGTGATCGGCTTGGAGGCACTCGGAGAACTAGCCCCGAAAGCAACTGAATCCGAATCTTCCAGCTCGAAGCTAACGTTCGTTGCGAACGAGTGCCTGAGCGAGGTTGCCAAGCGCCCCGAAGGAACGCCCGTGTTCATCCAGGACCTGACCATCGCCTTTCGAGATCGAGACGACCGAATTGCGTGTATGCAGGAGTTGACAAACTTCTTTGTCAACCTTCAGAAGCGCTACGACCAAAGCGGAATTGGGGGCGAATGGCGGGTTATTGGAGCGGCTTATCAAAAGCCCGTAAAAACACCTAAAGAAATCTAAACCCGTGCCGACAATCCTATTAGGCCCCCTATCAAGCGGGTGCAGAAAGTTAAAGTAGGTTGTCAGCTATGTTAGTTCAAAACATCGAGTGTCGGATTGCTCAAGCCCAAATGGGACGGTATCTCGGAGGCCTCGGCCTTTCCGATGAAGCCGTCTCTCAGTTGGACTCCCACATCCGAAGTTGTAACGAGTGTTCGTCAGCGCTTAGAACGCGCCGGGTTGAACTTGAAGCTCTCATCGCCCTCCCGAAAGAGGAATTCCCCGCCCTCGAAGAAATCATTCATCAAACCCCGGCGAAGCCCAGACTAGTAGATGCGTTGCGCGCAATCGTCACAACCGAAGAAAAGCCAAAGCCCAATGCGAAGCCAATCGCATACTCGGCCGCTTTGACGATTCTTCTTGTCGCGATGTCCTTTGTGGCAAAAGACCCAACACGACTCTTTGGAGATCGCGCCTCCACGAGCGGAAACAAAGTGCAGTTCCCCCGGATCGAAAGTCAACCCGTGGTTTCCACCGGGAACAGCTCAGCTATCGTGATTAAGCCTGAACCAAGCACGATCGAAGTGCCTTTCTATCTGCCGCCGTTGTTTGAATCTCTCGACTTCACCAAGCCGCTTCCTTCTGAGAAAGACTTTGAGAACGCGCTAACTGAGTATTCCAAGAGAACTCGTGTAGAGCAAACCCCAGTCATCGCGAGGAAAGCCGTTAAGAAGCCATCAAGAAACTCCGTGCGAGTAACCAAGCCCAAGAAAAATAATTTCATCAACATCGTTGAAGGTTAAGAATATGAAAAAGATCCTCCTTACTCTCTCTTTGCTCGTGGTCGTCACCATCAGTTCCTCCCAATCCGTAAGCATTAATGCTAAGGGCGATGATGTTCGATCCGTGATTCACGATTTGTTCACCCAGGCAAAACAGAACTACGTTTTGGCTCCTGGCACTCGTTTTGTCCTCTACCTTTCTTTGAATGAGAAACCATTTGTCGAGGCTTTGAGGCTGGTTTGCGAAGGCGCGAATCTTGGATTCGAGGAGCGAGGCGGTGTTTACTTTATTGATAAAGCCAAGCCGACTAAAATCGTGCTCATTGCCCCGGCAACGGCCGAGCGCGCCCCGATACTTGAAACACAAGCCTCGCAGGCCATTCGGATATCTGACCCAACCGCCAATCTGAAGTATGAAGACAAGGTTAAGGCGACAAAACTGAAAACGAACCTCAAACGGATTGAGCTGAAGGCGTTGTGCGAGGCGCTGGGGAAGCAAGCAGGAGTCCAAATCATCCTAGATTCTGCGATTCCGGCCTACAAAATGGACGCCGTTCTGAACAACGTCACCCTAAAATTCGCCCTCGATGAGCTCTGCAAAGCGGCCCGCCTTAACTGGTCCTTCACAAGTTCGGGCCAAATTCTTATAACCAAGACAGGATCGGCCGGCAAAGCCAGTTAACGATCCGTCGCCGTAAAGTGCCTCCAACCTCCCCACGGACGTAGTAAAGCCCGTGGGGCTTTTTTGCGTTAAACATCCCACTCTAATCCCAAGGACTTCCACTTCGAAGCTTGGCCAAGGGTCCAAGTCTCTGCGGCACCTTGGCAATCGCTCTCGGCAATGGTGATGTCCGCTGTCGTTCCCCAATCGTAAACATCATCGAGCCATACCGCAAGGTTGACCAAGGTCTTAACCGGACCAGGGAGTTCACACCCATGAAGCAAGGAGCGAACCGCCAAGGCCCACTCTGAGGGTGAAACCTCGTTTCGTTGTAGCCGCTCGCAATGGCCACTTAGAATGAGCCACGCCGCTTGATCAGGGCCAGACGGCCAATCAAGCCCCAGAAAAGTAGCCGATGTTTCCAGCGCTTCATCGTAGCTGCCGCCCACGGGTGGCTCATCAATGAAGTCCATGAAAGCTTCGCACCATAGCCCCTCGCACAGCAAACCGTTAAGCTCGTGGCAAATGGCATCACGATCCCGATCACCCCGCACCCACTCGCTGACTAGGGATTGCAGAATGCGAATATCAGCCATCAGAATCGGTCATTGTACTTTGCGATCTGTCCCGCGCCCTAAGCTGTTTAAGATCAAGAATTGAGTTCTTTGTGCCCCAGCCAAGCTCCGAATAAGCCGAGGACCAGCTTTGGAATGACAATGAGAGCCGCTCCGGCGACCCAAAGTGCCCAGCCATCAAGCGTCGGAAACAGTATTTGAAGCCAGCCCAAACGAAAGCGAGGGGCCAGCCCAATGGTCCGTCGCTACTAGAGTTCAATCCCCCGTACATTCCGAGACATACAACGAAGCCGATCGCAATGAGGGCAAAGACGGCGTAAAGGGTTGCGGCGCGAACATGGCGGAACTCAATTCGCATGCCTGGATTGCCTTTCCGAACAACGTGGACTAACGCGAACCCGGCTAAGACGTCGGCAAGATACTGCCCAAAACCATAGGGAATCCAACTCAAACCGAACGTCCCTGCGGTTGTGACGCATACGAGCAGTTTTATGGATTCACGCCAAGTCTGAAGCGTTACGCGGAGACTTATCGCCAACTTGCGTCCTAGTCAGTTATCAGAACCGTTCGACCATCGCTCAATAACGAGCTGCGATTCGGCCGTCTTCGAAAACCAAAGAAACATCGTTCGGCCTGACTCCGCCATCGTCACGCCCGTCGGGGCCGACGCTGTACAGCACGAAGGAGCCGGGCAGCTTCTTGTAGAGGAACGGCTTTCCGGAGAATGGGTCCAGAATCTCCCGAGCCGAGGCTGGTAGTTTTTCGGGAAATCCAGTCGGCTGAGAGGCGAGCATCCGAACACACGCTTGTGTCAATTTCGTTACTGTCAATGATCGCTCGGTTGATCGCAAAATTTCTGAGTATCTGAACGAATGACGAGCGACGATACGGCCGGTAAGTCCGCGTTGGACGACGCGGAGCGGTCAATCGTAGCAAACGCAGAGGCTAAACCTACAATGTCACCGGTAGTCTTCGGCAGAAGCGCATAGCCCGCGGTCACCGAGCCCACAAAGTAAGATTTGGCTCGATTCCGAATCCAGGGCAACCTCATGCACTGATCCTCCCGGTACAACGGATCCCTCCAGTCGCCGCTCCTGCTGTGATCCGGCAGACCCGTTGCGATTGTTTCGGCTCCCAGAAGGTTCATTACGGCTTCCGAGCGCAAGGAAACTCGATAGTCAACGCGCCGAATTTCGGTCACAATCGTCACCAGCCGCTTTGTAACGTTCTGGTCGTCTCGCATGAGAAGTGCCAGGGCCCGAAGGGCGGAAAGAGTCGCATGATCACATGCTAAACCCTGCAACGCAGACAGCAGATCTGGTTGCTGTTTTTGGTGGTTTGCAATCCGCACTGATGATTCCAATAGACGTAGCCCCCGCTCCGGATCGCCGGTTCGTGCTGCCGCTTCCGCCGCACTGTTGCACGAAAATGCGATCACTTTGAGCCCCAAGTTGAAATCGTAAGGGTAGTCTCGCCAATCAAAGCGTTTGTGATACCGAGGCTTCTTCGAGCCTGCGGTGATCAATTTGAAGTAAGGGTCCAGGCGCTTCGTGGTTGCCGCCACATCGCTCCAGCCCACACTGCGACCCCCGAAGTATTCATTGCGCATGTTGGCTGTGCCTGGACCACTCCCCAAGAACTGATACGGCGCTCGAAGCAGTTCTTTGTCCCCTTTTGCAAGCTTACGGTAAAGCGCGTCAGCCGCCTCATACTCAACCGCCGCATTCTCCGAATCAGGCGGAATCGCCGCATTCAACTCCTCCGCTGTAACTGGAAGGCCAACCGCCTTCGCCCTTGCAAGCGCCCGATCTAAAGCTCGGCTCGCGCTCCAGTTCAACCAGGCACCATACCCAGTAACAAGAACGAAGGGCAGCAGGATCGCCATTCTTCGTTTCTGCTTCGTGTTCACCTACATCTGTATACGCTTTTGGGTTGCGCTGGGATTCATCGTTCAGGTACAATCCTGCCCTCGGAGCGTGTCTTCGGGGAATTACAATTTTGCCACGGGCAGTGTGAGAGCTTGAACTCTCAGACCTACTCGACAACGGCGGGAGAATGAATGGCTAAAAAATGCCTTATTGAAAAACAACAAAAACCAGCGAAATTTTCTACGCGGAAATATAACCGCTGTTCGATTTGTGGCCGGGCTTCCGGTTATTTCCGATTTTTCGGAATGTGTCGTATCTGTGTTCGAGAGAAAGCCCATCGTGGCGAACTTCCGGGCATCACTAAATCCAGCTGGTAAGCGCTGGGGAGGAATCAATCCATGCATAGCGATCCTATCGCGGACCTTCTCACACGAATTCGCAACGGGGCTCACGCCCGGATGCAATCGGTGACAGCGCCGCACAGCAAAATAAAAGTAGAACTTCTTAAAATCCTTCAAGCTGAAGGGTACATCAAGGGTTATGAGATCACGACGGAAGGCAAGTTCCCGGCGATTCGCATTGATATGCGATACGACGCGAAACGCCAGCCCGTTATCGCTCATATTGCGAGAGTCAGCAAGCCTGGCCTTCGCATTTATCGTCCCTGCGACTCATTGAAGCCGGTTCGAAGTGGCCTCGCCACTCGAATCCTTACGACGAGCCAAGGTCTTATGACAGACCGCGAGGCGCGAAAACGGCGCGTCGGCGGCGAGGTCTTGTGTGAGGTCTGGTAATGTCACGAATTGGCAAACTTCCTATTCCAGTTCCCAGCGGCGTCACCATTACGGTCGGCGAGAATAATCTCGTAACCGTGAAGGGCCCCAAAGGCGAACTTCAAGTCAACGTTTATAAGAACCTAACCGTCACCCAAGAGGATGGCAAGCTTGAGCTTTCGCGACCGGATAACGATCGCATCAATCGCTCGCAGCACGGCCTTATGCGAACTCTTATTGACAACTGCATCCAGGGTGTTACCAACGGTCACACGAAGCTACTCGACATCATCGGTGTCGGTTATCGTGTTCAACCCGATGGCAAGGGCTTGGTTCTTGCGGTTGGTTATTCTCACCCCGTAAAAATTGATCCGATTGATGGCATCACGTTTGAGATCATCGCTGATGAGCGCGCTCGAACCCAGCAGATCAAGGTCAGCGGGATTGATAAAGCCACGGTCGGTCAAGTCGCAGCGGACATTCGCAAGGTGCGAAAACCAGAGCCTTACAAAGGCAAGGGAATTCGATACCACGGCGAAGTGGTCAAGCTAAAGGCGGGTAAGAGGGCCTCGGCTAAGTAAAAAAGGAGCATTATGGCAAAAGCAACAAGAAACGAATTGCGAGTCGCGCGCCACGTGCGCCTTCGCAAAAAAATGGATGGAACAACCGCTCGGCCCCGCCTGGCAGTTTTCCGTAGTTTGAAACACATTTCAGCTCAGATAATTGATGATTCGACCGGAAACACCCTCGTCGCCGCCAGCAGCCTTGAGAAAGATCTCAAGGCTACGGGCAATGCGGATGGGGCAAAGAAGGTTGGATCAACTTTGGCAGAGCGAGCCAAGAAAGCGGGTATCAGCGCGGTCATTTTTGATCGTGGCGGGTATCGCTATCATGGCCGCGTCGCCTGTCTAGCTGAGGGTGCCCGAGAGGGAGGATTGGAGTTCTAACATGAGAATGAGATTAAGCGGGAAACGAGAATCCCGAAACACTGATGGCGGACCCCAACTCGACGTTCGGATTATTCGCACCAACAAGGTCTTTAAGACAACCAAGGGCGGCAAAACCGCGAGCTGGTCAATCCTTGTCGTCGTTGGCGATAACAAGGGTCAAGTCGGCGTTGGCTTAGGCAAAGCAAGAGGCATCCCAGACGCAATCCGCAAGGCAGAAGAATCTGCTCGAAGGAATATGTTCGCGGTTCCAATGATCGGCACCACCATTCCTCATGAGGTAGTCGCTTATGCGGGTTCCTCGCGAGTTATGCTCAAGCCGGCATCGGCGGGTACCGGCGTTAAAGCTGGCGGTGCGGTTCGCATGTGCCTTGAAGCTTGCGGAATACATAACGTCTTGGCGAAGAGCCTTGGTAGCCGCAACGCCGTGAACATGGCTTACGCGACGATCAACGCTTTCAAGGCGCTAAGTTCGCCCGAGAAGCGAGCGGCGGAGCGCGATATGGATTCAGCCGAGCTGATTCCTTGGCTATCCAAAGCCAGAAAGGAGGAAGCTGATGCTGCGCATTAAACTGGTCAAGAGCCCGATTGGTCAAACCGCCAATAACCGTCGCATCGTCGCTGCCCTCGGCTTGCGCAAAATGCACAAGTTGAAATTGCACGACGATAACCCGACGATACGGGGCATGATTCATCACGTTAAGCACATGCTGAGCGTGGAAGTTGTTGAAGGCGAAACAAAACCGGCAAAGGTCGCAAAGGTTGCGGCTGTAGTCGAAGCACCTGTAAAGGTTGCAGCGCCGAAGGCAGAAGCAAAGCCAAAGGCTGAAGCTAAGCCAAAAGCACCAGCCAAACCTAAGGCACCCGCTAAGAAAGCGACGCCTAAGGCTGGGAAGGAGTAAGGATCAAGATGGGACTGCATGATATTAAGCCCCCAAAGGGCAGCACGCACCGTAAGCGCAGAATCGCGCGCGGTATCGGCTCGGGAATGGGTAAAACCGCAACCCGAGGTACGAAGGGCCAAAAGGCTCGACGCCAAATCCCGCCTCACTTTGAAGGCGGCCAAACCCCAATTCACCGGCGACTTCCGGTAAAGAAGGGCTTCCGAAACGTCAATCACAAAGAATTTGCAATTGTCAATCTGGATGATCTCGAGCGATTGTTCGAAAAGGGCGCGGATGTAAATCCCGAAACCCTTATCGCGATTGGCGTTATCGGCAAGGTGCAAGATGGCGTCAAGATCCTCGCTTTTGGCGAACTAACCAAGAAGCTGAAAGTGTCAGCGCACAAGTTTAGTGCGAAGGCAAAGGAAGCAATTGAGAAAGCAGGCGGAGAAGCGATTCAGTTATGAGTATGTTTGGTGGCACCGGTGATATGGGCGGCCCCAAGGGGCTTAAGCTCTCGTTAATCGAGACTCTTAAGCAAGCCTGGGCCGATCCAGATTTGAGGTCGAGGATAATCTTTATCTTCGCCATGTTTGGCGTCTATGTGTTAGGTGCCCATGTTCCGGTTCCGCTGCCAAATGTTGATCATGATGTTCTTACCAAAGCGCTAAATGACAATCCAATCTTCCAAGTCATGGACGTGTTCGGCGGTGGCTCTATCAAGCGCCTTTCAATCTTCGCGCTTGGCCTGAACCCCTATATCACGGCTTCGATTATTATTCAAATCCTGACTACTGCCTTTCCCGAGTGGAAAAAGGAACTGCAGGAAGGCGGCGAATATGCGCGACGGCAACAAAATAAGCGCACCCGGTTCTTAACCATCGCCCTTTGTCTGGCTCAAGGGTGGGGGTTGGTCCAAATGCTTGCCAAGGCGGCGGGTCCAGATATGCCTACGTACGCCATGTATACAACTCTGCTCTACTGGACAGCGGGCGCGTTTTTTGTGCTTTGGCTCGGTGAGCAGATTAGTGAGAAGGGAATCGGCAACGGCGTCTCGCTCATGATCTTTGCGGGAATCGTTGTTTCTATGCCGGGGCTGGCTGCCCAGATGTACACCAACATCACCGTTGATGCGGCGATGAACTGGTTCCAGGCGGCGGCACTAATCGTCGTATTCTTAGCGACAACCTGGTTTATTGTCTACTTTACGTCGGCGCTTCGCCAAATCCCGGTTCAGCATATGCGCAGGCAGGTTGGCACGAAGGTGATGGGGGGCAAGACGAACTACTTGCCGATTCCGGTGAACACCGCGGGCGTCATCCCGATCATTTTCGCGATTTCGCTCGTGTTGATGCCGGCGCAGGTTGCTTCGTTCTTCCCGGTTGGGAATCCATTCGGCGATGTAGTCCGAGTTATCGCAGATTATCTAACGCCGGGCTTGGGCGTGAAGGGGCTAGTCGGGATTGCGGTTTATACTGCCCTGATCTTCTTCTTCACTTATTTCTACACGGCGATTCAATACAACGTTGAAGACATCAGTAACAACTTAAAGCGCGCCGGATCGTTTATTCAGGGCATTCGCCCGGGAAAGCAGACTAAGGATTTTCTTGATTCCGTTATCTCCCGCGTAACCATCGCTGGAGCCGCGTTCCTTACCGTTGTTGCGTTGGTGCAGTATATTGCCCCCGCCATAGTTGGGTTGGGCGCCGGAATGAATATCTTCCGAGTCATTGGCGGTACGTCTCTCCTTATCATGACCAGTGTTGCGCTGGAAACGATGAGGCAGATTGAAGCCAATATTCTTATGAAGCAGTACAACCAATAAGAGGAAGATGCGCATCATTTTGATTGGCCCACCGGGCGTTGGAAAGGGCACTCAAGCCGCCATGCTTGAGCAAAGGCTTGGGGCAAAAGTTCTGTCGTCTGGCGTTATTTTTCGATCTGAAATTGAAGCCGAGACAGATCTCGGGCGGCTCGCCAAGAGTTACATTGATCGAGGTGAACTCGTCCCCAATGGAATCACCATCGAAATGATGGCGAAGCGCTTGCGAACTGATGAAGCGCGTAAATCAGGATTTGTTTTAGATGGCTTCCCGCGAACGATTCGCCAAGCAGAAGCTCTAGATCAGTTGCTTTTTGATATGGACATCACGATGGACCGCGTGATTTCGCTCGAAGTGGACGACGAGGTTGTGGTGAAACGCTTGGCTGGGCGAATCGGCTGCACGAAGTGCGGTGAGATCTACCACTCAGGCAACAAGCCACCCAAGCGCGAAGGTTTTTGTGATAAATGCGATAGCGTTTTGGTGACCCGCGAGGACGACCGGCCCGAGACGATCCGCGAGCGACTCCGGGTCTTCCGAGAGAGCACCGCACCAGTGGTTGATTACTACGACCGCGTTGGCGCGTTACGGCGGGTAGATGCCGGCCACGACCCCGAAGCCGTCTATCAAGACATCATTAGGTCTGACTGATGGCAGCAATCAAAACTCAAGCGCAAATTGAACTCATGCGCGAATCGGGCCGCATCATCGCCAAGACCCTTAGGATCGTATCCGGCGAGATCAGACCGGGAATAACTCCGCGCGAGTTAGACGCTATGGCCGAAGCACTCATTCATGAAGAAGGCGGGGTACCAAGTTTCAAGGGCTATCGAGGCTACAGCGCCGCCACGTGCATTTCGGTGAATGAGGCCGTAATCCACGGCATCCCCGATGATCGCAAACTCCTTGAGGGCGATATTGTCAGCCTTGATTTTGGCGTTGTGAAAGATGGTTGGCACGGGGATAGTGCTTGGACCTACGCCGTGGGCGAAGTATCTACGGAAGCCAAGCGCTTGATGAATGTTACTCGCGAAGCCCTCAATCAAGGTATCGCCAAGGCCCGCGATGGCAACACGGTAGGCGATATTGGTCACGCCGTGCAGAGTTATGTGGAGAAGAACGGCTACGGCATTGTTCGAGACTTTGTTGGCCACGGCATTGGCGAGCGGCTCCACGATGAACCCCACAACATTGCGATGTACGGCAAGCCTCGAACGGGGCAGAAGCTGAAGAACGGCATGACAATCTGCATCGAGCCTATGGTGACCCAGGGGACGTGGAAGGTGGACATCCTGGATGACGGTTGGACCGTGCTCACCCGCGACCGCAAACTAGCGGCTCACTTCGAGCATATGATCGCAATCACCCCGAGCGGGCCAGAGATTTTGACGAAGGAGTAGGGTTTCTTCTTGGGCGAGACTGGGCTGAAACTTCCCTCAAATGCTCGAACATCTTAATTCCGCCGCGTGACGGCGTAGCGTGCGATATCACCCAATATCCCATCTCTTAGTTTTTCGGGCAAGGATTCAATTGCTTCTTCGGTGAGTTCAGCCGCACGCCTTTGGGATTGCTCAATCCCAAACATCGCGGGATAGGTGGCTTTTCCTCGTTCCCGATCGCTACCAGCGGCTTTGCCGAGTTCGGAGGAAGTTGAAGTTTCATTCAGCAAGTCATCGGCAACTTGGAACGCAAGGCCCATCAATTCTCCGTACTTCGCGAGTTCAGCCGAGAGGGCAGAGGAGGCACAGATCGCTCCCATTTCGCAGCTCGCGGCGATGAGCGCTCCGGTCTTTTTGGAGTGAATAAACTCCAGGTCCTCCAAATCAAAGGGTTTCCCTTCGGTAAGAACATCAACCACTTCGCCCCCAACCAACCCACCCGAGCCCGAAGCGCTCGCCAAAATCGTCACACATAGCGCCTTTTGGGCATTGGAAACGAGGGAGTTGCCGATCGCTGAAAATGCCAAAGCAAAGAGCGCATCGCCCGCAAGAATGGCAATGGCTTCGCCGTACTTCACATGGCAAGTAGACCGCCCTCGCCTAAGATCATCATTATCAATTGCGGGCAAATCATCGTGAATCAAGGAGAAACAATGCACCAGCTCAAGCGAGCAAGCGACGTCGAGGGCGATTTCAAAAGAACCCGAGAGCGCTTCACAAGTTGCAAGGCACAGAACGGGGCGAATGCGCTTCCCCGGCGCGAGGGCGGAGTAATGCATTGCTTCGTGGAGTTCAACCGGGCGTTGCGAAACGGAAGGAAGCAGGGATTCAAGGCGCCGCTCGCACGCATCGCGATAGGCCCTTAGTCTTGAATCAATCGGCATCCAATGCAGTTTACCGGCGAGGCTCATTTGACGGCGGTACACTCCCAAGCATGGCGCTTGTTCGACCGTTCCGCGGCCTTCGTTTTTCCGAAGCCGTAGGGCCACTTGCAGATTTGGTTGCACCCCCTTATGATGTGATTTCTCCGTCGCAACGGGAGGAGCTAGCTGGTAGTAGTGATCACAACATCGTTCACGTGACTCTTCCCGAGAACAAGTCGGATGATAGAAGCAAGTTCGTAAAATATATGCGAAGCGCCTCACTTTTGGCGGATTGGCGCAGAAACGGGGCCGTGGTTCCTGAGGATGAGCCCGCTTTTTATCGCTATACCCAGACCTTCACAACTCCCGGCTCCTCAACTCCAATCGTACGACAATCGCTCATCGCCCTGATAAAAACTGAGCCCTACGAGAAGGGCGTCGTGTTGCCCCACGAGCAAACATTTCCCAAACACAAAGAAGATCGGCTTCGGATTTTGGAGGCGACCCGGGCGCATTTGGAGTGTATTTATGGGCTCTTTGAAGATGACGGTGGGCTGATTTTTGATCAGATTGAAGCGGCTTCCGCTCAAGCTGGGGTTGATGTAACCACCGAAGATGGCGTTCGGCACATTTTGGAACCGATCACCGATTCGTCCACATGCGCTAAGCTTGCCGAAGCTATCAAGGATAAGAAAGTCTGGATCGCCGATGGGCATCACCGTTATGAAACGGCAGTGACGTTCCGCGAGGCCCAGGGCCCTCGCGACGGCTTGATCGCCGAGGATTTTATGATGATGGCACTGAGTTCCATGTCCGACCCCGGCTTGGTGCTCTTGCCCACGCATCGCATCGTTCAAAAAATACCGCTTGAGGACAAAGAGTTGGAAAACTCGCTGCAACGCTTTTTTAATACGCAACGCGTTCCCAACTCAGAGTTGCTTAACAAACTCGAAGCAATGAACACGCCAGATACGCGCGCATTCGGCATCGCCCTTCCGGGTGGCCATGGGATATTGGCGACCTTGGATCGGCCCGAGGACGCTCTTGATTGGATCCAAACCGACGACAGCGCGAAGCTCAAGTTGCTTGATGTTTCGATTTTGCACGATGTAATTTTTGAAAAGATTCTGGGGCTGAGCGGCCTCGACTTCTTCAGTTACACCCGCGACCCCGAGGAAGCCTTACAGGCGGTTGAAAATGGGGCCGGAGCGTCGTTCTTAATGAACGCGCCGACGGTGGAAGACATGCGCATCATCGCCCTTGGCGGCGAGAAAATGCCCCAAAAGAGCACCTACTACTATCCGAAAATTTTGAGCGGACTGGTGATTTGGTCACTCAACGATTTTTGAAGCACGATGACTATCCAACTATTAGGCACGGGAGCAGCGGAAGGAATCCCCGCTGTTTACAGCAGCACACGGGTGAGTGATTTTGCCCGCGCCAATGGGGGGCGAGACATTCGCACTCGTTGTTCGGCGCTGTTGGATGGGCGAATAAAGATAGATTTTGGCCCGGATAGCCTGCACCAAATCCACCGGGAATGCTTAGATGCGCGGGATTGGGAAGCTCTTGTGTTTACCCACTCTCACGATGACCACTTTAGCCATTCGGAGCTGCAGTATTTTCTGTATCCGTTTAGCTCGGAAACCAAAATGCCATTCCCGATCTATGCTAACGAGGCGATTTGCAATCAGGTTCGAACCCATTATCCCGATTGGCCGTTCGAGTTGGTGCAGACGAGAAGCTTCGAAACCAGCGAGATGGGGTCATACCGCTTGACACCCATCCGTGCTCACCACATGGATGATGAAGACGCCCAGAATCTCATTTTCCAGCGGGATGGTAAGACGCTACTTTACGCGACAGATACGGGCCGGTGGCTTGATGAAACGTGGGAGTTTCTGCTGAATTGGAAGCTAGACTTAATGATAATCGAATGCACTAATGGCGTCGCCTATAGCGACTATGAAGGCCATTTGGGGGTTGCAACCTTAGGCAACGTTGTGGAGCGCCTGCGCCAACAGGGGACTCTGAGCGATGCCACGCCTGTTGTCTCAACGCACCATTCTCACAACGGTGACGCGACTTACGCGGAACTCTCCGCGGCGCTTGCACCCTTAGGAGTTACGGCCGGATTCGATGGGATGAAGGTGACAGTCTAGCCGCCCTTTCCTTTACCGTGGCCCTTCCCGTGCCCGCTGTTTCCCTTGCCGTGACTCTTGTTTTCGGCGTGGTTGCTATGAGACTTAGAGTTGCTCTTGCTCCGATTTAGCTCGTTTTGAATGTTGCCGCGATTGCCGCCGTTCTTGGCGATGAGAATGAGGGCGTTGCTAGTCCCCCCGCTTGATCGTTTCCAGTTCGCGTAGTCGTTGTTGCTCACGCCGTGACTCCGACTCGCGGCGTAGCCCCAGAATCGCTCATCAAAGGCGCCTTCCTTGCGCAACTTATTGAAAGTGCCGGGGTGCATACCCATCTTCTTCGCAATTTCGCCCCAGCCATGGCCTTCTTTGTGAAGCTTCCAAACCTCATCGGGCTTACGATGACACTCGTTCGCAATCAACAGTGCCGGACCAAACACAATCAGAGATTCATTCGACTTGCGCCCGGTGGAGATAACGAAGGTGGCATCAAGGCCAAACGCATCGGCCAGAACGACAGCGGCGGCCGCTTCGATGGGCGAAAGCTTATGGTCTCGAATGACAGCGGTGAAGGATACATCGGCGCCGCAAAATGCGCTAGCAACCAAGAGCGCTCCGACGATTGTCCTCTTGTAAAGGTTCATGCTGGAATTGTTGGCTCTTTTCAGGCAACATCTATCCGCAGGGTTGCCAGTTATTGCCCGAGTCAGTTGCAATCCTCGTTCGTCAGCGGCGGGATCAGTTGCGGCAGCGAAACGCCTTCAAAACGCTCGCGCTTAGTGCCCGCCGGTCTTGGCGGTTTCGGCTGCGTGTTCGCGCGCGAATTCTTCTTGTTGCTCTTTCTTTCGCTGATTAGTTACGCTTTCGAAGGCCGTCACTTCGGTTGAGTTCGCATACCAACCGCGGTTATTCTCCCAATATCGAGAAGTGTAATCGCCGAGGGTAATGAGGAGGCAGGCGAGCCAGACGAAGCCGAAATAAGCCCAAATTTTGACGAGTTGTGTGCCCCACTTAACGCCCATGAAGATTTGGACTACGCACGCAGCTTTTACAATGGCGATCGCCAAAGCGACCGAATTGTTTACGAAGGAGGCCCAAAAGCCATCGGATCGGGTTACGAAGTGCCCGACGTCAAACACGGCCGCCAAAATGGTTAGCCCCATCAAACCCGCTAACGCAATCAGGGTTAGCCTGAGCGTCTTGGGCGGTGTAATGTGATGATCGTGGGTGTGTTCGCTCATTTTGGCATCAAGTAGTAGAGAGGGTAGAGGAAGATCCAAACAATGTCAACGAAGTGCCAATAGAGGCCCACCATTTCGGTCGGAATGTAATCTTCAACAAGGGGATGTTTTTTCCAAATCATGTATTGCAGGGCGCCGATAACGATCATTCCGATCACAACGTGCGCACCGTGCAGGCCAGTCATAGCGAAGTAGAGGCTAAAAAAGAGCTTAGCGATCTCAGGCGGAACTCCGCCGCCATAGTGCCACTCGAAAGTGCCATAGAATGGCGTCAGGTGGGAGTTAGCCTTTGGAATCCATTCGCAAACGATCTTAATAACCAAGAACGTGGCCGCACAGAGTTGAACCAGGCAAAGCCAACGAATTACCATTTTCGGGTTCTTCATCTGGTGATGATAAACCGCGATTGCCATCGCGAACGAGGAGACGAGCAGTACAACTGTGTTTGTTGCTCCGACGGGAATGCTTAGCTGCTTGTGAATCTCGTAGAAATGCTCCTGATACTGCATCCGGTAGACCATGTACGCTAGGAACAGGGCTCCGAACATCATGATTTCTGTGACCAGGAACGCCCACATACCTACGATGTACGTCTCGCGCTGCTGCTCGAGGTCTTCGTATTGGTGATAAACCAGGTGGTTGCCGTGGCCGTGGGCTTCAGCCGACATTAGTTATTCCCCCTTGGTTTGCCAAAAATCTCATCGTATTCGCTATCATCCACGCCACTATCAAAATCATAAGCTTCGGGGATATCCGTAGGCATCGTTTCGAAGTTTGTGGTTGGTGGGGGTGAAGGTACCGTCCATTCCAATCCCTTGGCTCCCCACGGGTTGGGGCCAACCTTGCGTCCTTTGAAGAGCGACCATGTGAGGTAGCAAGCGGGCAGTCCCATTCCGAGGGCGAGGAAGGATGCTCCCAGAGTTGAGGCCATATGATAGGGCTGGAACTCAGGGGCGAAGTAGTAATAGTGATAACGTCTCGGCATCCCCAGCCAGCCCACGATGAACTGAGGGAAGAAGGTGAGATTGAATCCAAAGAAAACAATGATTGCCGACGCAACACCGAGGCCATCCGGATACATTCGCCCAAACATCTTTGGCCACCAGAAGTGCAAGCCGCCGAGGAATGCGGTTACCGTTCCTCCGACCATGACGTAGTGGAAGTGTGCAACAACGAAGTAGGTAGCGGTGAGGTGAACGTCGGTTCCCATCGAGCTCAGATAAAGCCCCGTGAGGCCACCGATGATAAATAATCCGATGAAGCCAAGGGCATAAACCATCGGCGTATTGAGCTTTACCTGTCCCTTATAAATGGTCGCGGTCCAGTTGAACACCTTGATCGCCGAAGGCACCGCTACGACGAAACTCAAGAGCGAGAAGATGATGCCTTGGTACATGGATTGACCGGCAACGAACATGTGGTGTCCCCAAACGAGGAACCCAATCGCGGCAATCGCGAGCGAGCTATAAGCCACAAAGTCGTATCCAAAGATTTTCTTTCCGGAGCCGTTGGCAATGAGTTCGGAGACAACGCCCATACCGGGCAAGACCATGATGTAAACCGCGGGATGCGAATAGAACCAGAACATGTGCTGGAACAGTACCGGGTCGCCGCCGTTATCAGGGGTGAAGATTCCAATATTGAAAGATCGCTCTAAGACCACGAGCAAGAGCGTTATCGCGACAACCGGCGTGCCAAGCATGATGATCACGCTAGTGGCATAGTGCGCCCAAATGAAGAGCGGCATCTTGAACCAACCCATGCCTGGCGCTCGCATTTTGTGAACGGTCGCAATAAAGTTTAGGCCAGTGAAAATCGAGGAGAATCCGCCTAAGAAGACGCCCACAAGTGTGAGCGTAACCTGCGATTTCGCCAGGCTGGAATAGGGAGTATAGAACGTCCACCCGGCTTCAACGCCACCCATAAAGAACGCGCAAAGGATCATGGCGCCGGCGATCATATAGAGGTACCAACTCAACAAGTTGAGCCTAGGGAACGCCAGGTCGCGCGCTCCGATCATGATGGGAACCAAGAAGTTTCCGAGGGTCGCCGGAATCGAAGGAATCAAGAAAAGGAACACCATGATAACTCCGTGAGCGGAGAACATTTTGTTATAGGTGTCGTTTTCTAGCATTACGCCGTGAGGCGAGGTGAGTTCGATTCGCACCAGCGAGGCAGCGATTGAACCGAGGAAAAAGAAGAACGTGACGCCAATGAGATAGAGGATCGCAATGCGCTTATGATCGCCGGTTAGCAACCAGGATTTGAGTGTGTGATCAACGTTGAGATAGTTCGGCGGCGCGTTCTTATCGTAAAGTCCCCCCGCCTGTTCCGGTTTGGTTTCGGTGGCGCTCATTTACTTGTTCCTCCAGTTGTTGTTGCCGGGTTGCCCGAGCCGAGTGACTTGATGTATTCGATAAGGTTTCTGATCTGCTCCTCTGAGAGTTGAGTCTTGTAATCCGTTGGCATCGTGCCTTCATAACCAAGCGAAAGTCGCTTCGCGGGGGCAATGATTGATTCTCTCAGGTAGTCATCGTCGGCTAGAGCTGATTGACCTTCTTCGAGTTTTCGCGTCGTTCCGGCGATCGCCGCTAAGCTCGGCCCCTGCGGTGTGTCCTTTTCGCCGTGGCAACTCACGCAATTCATCGAGCCGGTATTACCCGCAAAGAGGGCTTTTCCTTGATCGGCAAGGGTAACGACATTTTCTTTCTTCTTATCGCCGCCCCGAGCCACAAATGCGGCGTATTCGGGCTGGCTTACAACGTAAACGTATCCACCCATTTCCGAGTGTTGCGTCCCGCAATACATATTGCAGAAAATCGGATACTTACCTTCCTTGGTCGGCTCAAACCACATTGTGGTGTACCTGCCAGGGATAACCATGAACTGCGTTCGGAACGCCGGGACATAGAAAGCGTGGATCACATCTTGCGAGATCATGGTCAGCTTAACGGGTCTGCCAATCGGAACGGTAAGTGTATTATTTTCGCGAATGCCGCTGGGATGTTGAATATGCCACATCCACTGCTTACCCACCACGAAGAACTCGGCCGCGTTCGCCGGAGGGACCCTAACTCGAATGAAAAGACTGGTGGCAAGCCCAAAGATCATCAGCCCCAGGATCAGCGGAGGCATTGACCATGCGATTTCGAGTTTTTGGCTGTGATGAACGATGTTGTCCCGATTTGCACTGGAGCCTCGCCGATATTTCAGAGCGAAGAACATGACGCACGCCATTACGACTACCGTAAAGAACACCGCCAAAATCGTAATCAAGTAGAAAATGAAATCATGCTCGGGCCCAAAAGTTGAAGCCTGCTCGGGAGCCAGTGGGTAGTTAAACACGCTTGATATCCTCCGCATGTTCTTGCTTGAAGCGCTTATTCATTGAGAAAATAGAGACGATCATAGTTAATAGCGTTAAGGCTCCCAAAAGCTGTGTGGCACTTTGAACGTGAAACATAGTCTTTCCCGTTTTGGTGTCGTACGTAAAACAGCCAAAAACGGAAACAATAGTGGAGGGTGCAACTGCCCTCTGGCCGGCTGCGACAATAGAGTTTCGAAGCAAAGGATTAGGGAACTGGTCGCCTTCGAAGTAGCTCGAAATGCGTCCTTCCGGGGTTGCAAGAGTGATAACCGTCGGATGAACAACGGTCCCCTTGGCTTTGCTGTAGGTGTATTTGATTCCAAGCGATTCGGCGAGTTTTGTGACTTCCTTTTCGGTTCCGGTCATGAAATGCCAGTTGTCCCAGGCAACTTGGGCCACCTTTGGCCGGGCCGCTTGGTAAAACTTGAGCAATTCTCGCTTTTTGCCCAAAGCAAGCGCGGGTGTTTCCTCCGGATGAATGCTAACCGTAAGCACATCGAAGATTTCGCCGATGTTGTCAACCTTCATGTTCGTGAAGGCGCGTAGCTCGCCTTCGAGCTGACGTGAACAAGTGTTTTGGCAGTTATAAAAAATTAGATTAATGACTACAGGGCGACCCTTGAAGAGTTCCGCAACTTTAACCGACTTACCATCCTCGTTTACCAAAACCGTATCTAATGCGATCTGGGCGTTTGGTTTCTGCTCGAGGCCAAGTTGCTTGGTTAGGTCGTCGCCCTGATCCTGTTTGAGGAGCACGCCAAGATAAATAGCACCTGCTCCCAGGATGCCAACGGCGGCGGTTATCAAAACGGCGGGGCGAATCTGCATCTTAGCCTCCGTTTGCCGCGGCCTCCAAATCGAGCGCTTCGCTTACGGGGAGCGTGCGCTCCTTCGTATCGGGGTTATCAAAGCCTTCGGTCATCTTTCTCGACTCTTTCAGCCGCAGATTTCGAATATCTGACGTTGCCGTGATGTTGTTTTGCAAGATGGGATTTGGCGCGGCGGGGAGTTTTGCCTGGGGAATTTGCGATTGGTCAGGTCTCCCGCTGAACTGAATTTTGCCCAGTGGGGCATCCAAGGGATGCATAACAAAGTAGTAGCAGATTACGGGGGTCAAGATCGCCATTAGGGCGAGCGCGCCAAGCCCTTGGAGAACGCCCTTCATTGGCAGTTCCGTCGTATCGTAGTTCTTGGTCGGATCGGTTACCTCATGCTCAGTGTGCATGTTCCACCTCCAATAGTCTCGTATCGTGTTTGGGCAAAATCGAAGCCTGATGAACTTGTGATGCGAATAGCGCGAACCAAAGGCCTCCCAAGCCAATAAACGCCGCCCAATCACTCCATTGCGAAATGGAAGTCAGGAATGACATCTCAACCTCCCGATGGTGACCAAACCCTCGCATCGAAGGCATCAGCGTCCAATAGACGTCGCTGATGCGCATGACAAAGATCAAGATGACCACCCACATGAGGTTCTTTGCATATCTCTTTGTTCGCGGCGCAAGTAAAGCGGTGAAGGGCACGAAGAACTGGAACATAATGTTCATCGTGATTTGCCATTCCCAGCCGTGCCCGTTTCGGCTAATGTAGTAAGGCACTTCCTCGGGCAGGTGACCGGAGTAAGTGATCAGATATTGCGAGAGCGTCATGTACTGCCACAACATTGTGAGACAGAACAGCATATTGCCGAGGTCTTTTGTGAGTTGGGGCGTGATCGCGGTGGCGTAAGGCTCTTGAACACTGCTCTTCTTGTTGAGAATCAACATGCAACAAAGGGCGAGGGCGGAAAGGCCAGCTCCAACGCAAGATAGAAGCGGCAAGATGGTGGAGAACCAAAAGCGTTCCAGCGACATCACCCAGTCGGTAATAGCAAACGTCATGCTGACAAAGAAGATGACAAGGCAAACAGGCCCCGTAGTGTGACGCTTGATGCCAAGTTGAGGATCGAGCGTTTCATCTTGCTTTCGCGATGAAGAACGCAAAATGTGGCTCATCGCCGCCCAAAGAAGGAAATAGAAAACAAATCGCCCAATGAAAAACCCAGAATCGAGATAAATCATCCGGATATGCATAAAGGCGGGATGATTGGCTTCATGAACACCTTCCTTCGCCCACCAGTAGAGCTTGTCAAGGTTCAAAGCAATCGGAATAAACGCCAAGGCGGTTACGCCAAGCGTTACGGGGCTGCTGCCGGCCTCGGCAATACGCAAAATCGAAAGACCCCAACTCGCCCTGAGTGTATGGTGCAAGCACGTCAAGCCTAGGCAGCCAAGAACGATGAGGACCCAGAATACCCAGGCGAACAGATAGCCTTGAGCAGCGACCGTGGCGTTCGTGCCAAATCCGGCTCCCACCGCAAGCGCACCGAGCAGAGCAATGGCTCCCCCCAGCGGGGCCAGTTTCTTAAAACTAATCAAGTTTGTGGTCTCTGTCATCTGGGTGTCACCGGTAGTTTGTTGGGCTCCATCACAATGTCGTTTTCGATGCCAAGCGGGGCCTTTTCAGCTGACACGGTAGCATTCGGCGCTTGGCTTCGTTGCAAAGCCCGAATGTAAGCAACAATCGCCCACCGATCCTCAACGGAAACTTTTGTCGCGAGCGGGAACATGACGCCGTGGCCCTTTGTGATCACATTAAAGAAATGCCCAGAGGCCATCTTGCGCAAACGCTCTGTATGGTAAGTTGCGACCTGACGTTTCAAGTTCAATCCGCGCTGAGCGATCATGCCTTGTCCGTCTCCAAGTTGCCCGTGGCAATGCTGGCAGAATATCTCAAATCGCTCCTGGCCACGAAGCAAGAAATCTTTATACGTTTTGATATCAAGATCAGTCATCGCTCTAGCCGACGGGATTGTCTTAGCAAGTTTCCCCACCTCAAATCCGGTGGTATAAGGCGTTGCTTCGATCAGTTTCCCGCTCGGTACCGTTCCCGGAACGGGCATTCTGGAATCCATTTTGTCGGCAAAGAACTCGTTTTGGCCCTGAATTTCCGCACGAGGCTGAACCCACATGTCGCTGTGGCAACCCGCCAAAATAAACGCGCACCCAGTGATCGGCAAAAGCAGCTTTCTCATTACCAATCACCCTCCTCTTCTTTGTTGATCACGGTTACGTTGAGGGCGTCTGTTTTGCTCAAGAAACTAGGGGTCTCCTTTTCATTGAAATTCGGGTCATGAGATTCGATGAGTAGGAAAAACCGATCTTGCGACGCTCGATCAAAATTCGGTGCATCGAACACAGGGTGATGCGGTTGGGGGAGCTTATTGAGGCCAATCATCCCAAAAACCGCGCCGAACGCGGCAAACAAAATCGTAAGCTCATACGCAGGAGGAATAAAGCTTGGCCAAGAGAACAAAGGACGTCCGCCCACGTTATGCGGATAAGCAATAACCGAAACCCAATATTGCAACGCCATTCCGCCGCCGCCTCCGAGGATACCAGCGATAAATACAGTCCAAGGAACTTTGGCTTCCTTAAAACCAATCGCCTCGGGCAAGCCGTGAACGGGAAACGGCGAGAACGCATCCATTTTGCTATAACCTTGATCGAGGGCCTTGGTTGCGGCTTCGATTAGGCTATCGGGATTGTCGAACTCGGCAACAACGCCAAATTGTCCTCCGCGCTTTACTTCGTGCATTACGAGTGACCTCCTTTCTTAGGCTTGCTTACGTGAAGCAGCTCGCGAATCTCAAAGATCGAAATCATTGGAACGAAGCGGACGAACAGGAACATGAGGAAGGCGAACATTCCAATCGTGCCGATGAACATCCCAATGTCCCAAATGGTAGGAACGTACATGCCCCAACTTGATGGCAAGAAGTCTCGGTGCAAGCTCATTGGAATGATAACAAAGCGCTCAAACCACATTCCAACGCTAATCACGCAAGATATGAACATGACGAGCTTCAAGTTGTGGCGGTTCTTCTGCTTCCAAAGCATTTGAGGGATGATGCCGTTTGTGAGGATCAACGTGTAGTAAGCCCACCAGTAAGGGCCAAACATACGATTGATCATCATGTCAATTTCACCCTTGTTTCCGCTATAGAACGCAAAGTAGATTTCGGCAAGATAACCGTAGAATACGATTAAGCCGGTCGCTAACATGACCTTACACATCCAGTCAATGTGTTTCATTGTCACAAAATCGGTGAGGTTAAACCACGTTCGCATCGGAATTAGGAACGTGAGAACCATGGCAAAACCGGCAAACACCGCACCCGCCACGAAGTAGGGCGGGAAAAGCGTTGTATGCCAGCCAGGCAGGATGGAAACCGCAAAGTCAAAGGACACGATGGAGTGAACCGATAGAACCAGCGGAGTAGAGAGGCCACCAAGAATGTAGTAGGCCTGCTCATAGCGCATCCAGTGTTTGGTTGACCCGCGCCAGCCGAGCGAAGCAAAGCCGTACAGTGTCTTGCCGATCTTGCTCTTGGTTCGATCTCGAAGCGAAGCAAAGTCCGGCACCAGGCCAATTCCCCAGAAGAGAATTGAGACCGTCATATAGGTCGAGACCGCGAAAACGTCCCAAACGAGCGGTGATCGAAAGTTCGGCCACAGCGCCATCCAGTTAGGATAAGGGAACAGCCAGTAAGCGTTCCACGGGCGACCGGTATGCAGTAACGGGAACAATCCCGCGCACATAACGGCAAAAATCGTCATCGCTTCAGCAAAGCGGTTAATACTCATTCGCCATTTTTGGCGCATGAGAAGCAGAACCGCTGAGATTAAGGTTCCGGCGTGGCCGATACCGATCCACCAAACGAAATTGATGATATCAAAGCCCCAGCCTGAGGGCTGGTTGTTGCCCCAAACGCCGATCCCTTGATAAAGGAGCCACCCGACGGCAACCATCATCACGTTCAAAAGGCCGAAAAACAGAAGGGCCAGCAGAATCCAATTCTTGCCGACTTTGTGTTTAGGATCGTTGTATTTCCCTTGTTCCAAGACCACGGAACCGATCGTTTGCGTGATCGTCTCGTGGGTATGTTCGCCCTCAATAAGGAGGTCAACGTTTGGTCTGTTATCGTTCAGATCGCTCATTTACCACCTTCCAGTTTAGGATTAGGATTTCGCACGCGTCCTAGGTAAGTAGTGCGCGGCTTGGTGCCAACATGGGCGAGGAGCGCGTAGTTGCGTTTCTCCGCTTTCTTCAGTGAAACGGCACTCTTCGGATCGGCTACATCGCCAAAGGTGATCGCCTTGGTGGGACACGCCTGCTCGCAGGCCGTCACGATTTCACCATCTCGAATCTTTCGTTTTTCCTTCTTGGATTTGATGCGCGCGGCGTTAATTTTCTGCACGCAATAGGTGCATTTTTCCATAACGCCTCGGCTCCGAACCGTGACATCAGGGTTATTGATCATGCGCAAAAGTTGGATGTCCTCTTCGCCACGGAAGTTCGCGTTGCCATAGCGTTTGCCTAGGCTCGGATCGTCTTTGGTGCGTTTGTCGTTGTTCTTAAATCCAAAGTCAACTTGCCCGTGTTGGTAGTTGTAATAGTTGAACCTCCGCACTTTGTAGGGGCAGTTATTGGAACAATATCGAGTTCCAACGCAGCGGTTATAAACCATCTGATTCAGCCCTTCGTGGCTGTGAGTTGTTGCCGCAACCGGGCAAACTGGCTCACAAGGGGCGAGTTCACAGTGCATACATGGAATCGGTTGAAAGACAGTGGAAACGTTGTTCGGGTTCAGCGCAACGTCATCCATGATCGGGCCGCTGCCCGTGCTGTGCTTGGGTGACTCCCATTTGAAGGCATCGCCGACGCCGGTGTGGATATCGCGCCTTTCTTGATCTGCCGAAACCTTATAATAACGATCAATTCGCAGCCAATGAAGCTCTCGACCTCGAGTAACTTCGGTCTTTCCGACCGTGCTAATGTTGTTTTCTGACTGACACGCGGTGACGCAAGCGTTACAGCCAGTGCAGTAGTTCAGGTCAATCGTCATTCCCCACTGAGGCAGGTCGGGGTTTTCCTTTGCCATCACTTCCGTGTAGTTATACAGACCTTCACCCGCAAACTCCTCATGATGCTCGGGCAACAGCTCCGGATCTTTGGCGAGTTGAGCGACTGATCCTTCGCGAATGATGTCCCGGCCCTCCATGGAGTGGTGAACCTGGGCCGTTGCGAGCGGGTAAGTACCGCTGGCAGGATCAATCTGAACGGGGCCGAAGTCTAGATCACCCCGGAGCTTCATGAAATCGAAACCGCAGTTATGCAGAACGCGTCCACCGAATGATCGTCCACCACCGAAATGTAAGGTCACGCACTCGTCGGCGTGTCCAACTTGAACAAAAACGGGGGCCTCAACGCTAACTCCGTTAGCGGTGATCTTGACCATATCTTCATCCGAAACTCCGAGCTTGATCGCCATGTTGGGACCCATTAGCACGGCGTTGTCCCAAGTAAGTTTGGTCAAAGGATTGGGCAGTTCTTGCATCCAACCGTTGTTGGCATAGCGCCCGTCGTAAATGCACGGATCGGGTAGAAAAATGGCTTCAGTGCCTGCCTTCGCGACGACTGGGTTTCCGATATTTGGGGAAAACATGGCCCAATTTGTGCCCTTTGGCGCTTTTTCCACCCATCCCTGGTTCAAAGCTTTGTTCCAAGCCGGTTCATCAAGCTTGGTGTTTGCCATGATCGCTTCGCGTGCCTCGATCACATCGCCCATGAGCCCCATCACAACTTCAAGCGCGCTCTTTCCGCCCATGAGTGGGAATATCATTGGCTGCTGAACCGAGACTGTGCCGGCGGGAGTGCAGTTATCCCCCCAAGCCTCAAGCCAATGGGCTTCAGGTAACTGCCATTTGCAAAGTCGCGAGGTTTCGTTTTCAAACGATCCCAAGAAGGCCGAGTTCTTAGCCGCGAGAATGCGATCCGCTACGTTCACGTTACCGGGCGCGGAATAAGCAACGTTGCCACCCAAAATGATCAAGCTATCAAATCTTGAAGCAGCGAAAGCCTTCAGCGAACTGAGTTTTTGGGTCGGCCGGGCCTCAGCCCGCGGCTGATAACTGACGGGCGCGCCAATCGCGTTGTTGATCATGTACGCGAGGGCGTGAACCTCTTGAGGCTGGTGGGCGCCAACGAGCACTAAACCCTGGCGGCCCCTGAGGTCCTCGGCAACCGCCTGAACCCACTGCACCGATACCTGCTTGAGTGAGTTGGAAGTGACACCCGGAACGCCGAGAGAGGATGCGATTAAGCGGGCGACGGCAACCACTTCCGATGCTTTCACGCTCACGCGGTGATCGGCGAAGGCCCCGGTTGGGTTGGGCGAACTTTCAACCGCGTAGAGTCGGCACATGGCTTCACCCAGCGCGGGATCGCGCTTGGCCGCGAAATCAGCGGCATAGCGAACATTGTGCGGAGAGCCACTAAGGAAATCGCCGTCGAGTGAAAGGATAGCTCCAGCTTTCGCGAAGTCATAAATCGGAATGAAATTGCCAATCGCGGCCATCTCGCCATCGGAGTTAACGGGCTCGTATTGGAACCACTCAGCATTTGGATAGGCCTTCATCAGCTTTTCCATCTTTACTTTGAGTGTGGGGGAGCTGATGGTTTCGGTCAGGAAGGCGAGGCCAGTTCCCCCGCCCGCTTTCTTTGCTTCCAGAATCTTGCGCCAATCGCCAAAGAAGTTATCCCAACTAGAAATCAATCCTTCGTGAACCGGATTTCTTAACCGATCTGGATCGTAAAGGTTGAGCATCTCAGCTTGCGCGTAAGCATCGCTTCGGCCATTGCTCCAAGGGTGATCGGGGTTACCGTCTATCTTTACCGGGCGGCCCTCGACGGTGTCAACCAAAACCGGGAAACCGTAGCCTCCGAATGGCATGATGCTCGCGTACTTGACACGAATGCCGACCGGGCGATTGTCGCAGACCGGCTGGGCCTGCGCGATGC
>JANNCV010000006.1:0-90583 GCA_031386985.1 Armatimonadota bacterium | reverse complement strand
GGCCGCCGAAGAGGAACGACCCGAGTTGGACGAGGATGAGTTCCTCACCTCCGACCTCATCGGGCTTCGGGCGGTAACCCCAGAAGGAGAGGAGTTAGGAGTGGTAAGCGAAGTTCTGCCGATGCCCGCTCACGATGTATTCGTAATCGGCGAACACCTGGTTCCCGTGGTTCGGGAGTTCGTTCTGAATGTTGATCTTAAAGGTCGAACGGTGACCATTAAGTTACTTGAGGGTATGTAGCCCATCAATAATTTTAGCGATGCGCCTAACCCGAGTCTCTTCAGTCTTCGCGTCTTCCACACTCCGAACCGCCTCTTTCCGATTTGTGTAGGAGAGCTTTTCAAATCGTTCCCATACGCCCGCCGCCTCCACCGCAACTCGAAGGTCATCGGGGACTTCAACGGTTCGAGGCTCAGTGTCAAGGGCTAATGTAATCTCGATTTCTTCTCCCGCCACAACTCCCGCGGCGCGCCGATGCTCTTGGCACAGCGGAATCATGTTAATGCCAGCGTACGGCATGATTGTGCTCCGATACGAATATCCATTCAGCGTTACCACGACCTTGGGGCGCTTTCCGTTCGCCAAATTTTGTAGGACTGTGGCGGGCACCTCGATGCCCGTCGCATCCATCGTTTCTGAACCACGAATCGTCGTCACAAAGCGGTGAACCATCTTTGAAGCGTACCCACATCGAACTCAAATGAAGGTGGAAATCTCAGCGAGAGGCTTTCGCGCGATATTCGGCACACCACAATTCTCGGCGGGATAACCAACGGGCAAGATCAAGAACGGTTTCTCGTTCATGGGCCGCCCACAGATCTCGCGCAGAAACGTCATCGGCGCGGGAGTGTGGGTAAGGCTGGCCAAACCTGCCCGGTGCAGAGCTTGAATCAAAAAGCCAACGGCGATGCCGACAGACTCGGTCATGTAGTAGTTTTTGAGTCTGGTCCCGTCCGGCCGCACATCATAATCGCGGCGAAAGACGACGATGAGCCACGGGGCATCGATTAGGTGAGCCTTTTCAAAGTCCGTCCCAAGGGGCGCAAGGGCTTCGATCCATTCCTTCGGGGCGCGGTGATCGTAGAAGTCTCGCTCCTCCTTCTCGGCCGCCTCTCTTATTGTCGCCTTCAGTTCGGGTTCAGAGATGGCGACAAAGTGCCACGGTTGGCGATGGGCACCGCTTGGGGCCGTACCGGCAATTCGAATCGCGGTTTCGATGATATCGTTGGGTACGGGTTCGGTTGAGAACTCCCGAACTGTTCGCCGCTCATCAGCACTCCGATAATCCTCGGAAATGCGTCGCTGCATTTCGGCCAGAGGTATTCGCTCGGGGATATAAGAAATGAAACCGGGTCGCATGGGTTCATTTTGGCGGGTATTCTCCGCTAAAGTTATGCCCAGACTCCGATCGTTTGTGGAAGAGACCGGGCCCGAGCCTTATGAGTTCGAAGTAACTGGGGGAACGTGGTGGGATGGGCAGCGACAGCTCACGTGCGGCGGAGAACTCATCGCCAATCTGAAGGATATGTATCCAAACGAATCCGGTTTGAAGTGCGCGTCGCAATCTCAGTTTGAGTTTGTATGCCTCCGTAATCTCCAACCGATTCGCATGATCACCGAGGATGGAATGCTCTACACCGGCTGGCTCAGCTTTGATTTTGTGGATACTCGAAGCGCCGCGACTTTAGCCAACGTGAGGGTTGCTGACCCAAAAACTGATCGCGTTGAGGCAGGCCCTCATTTGACCCTGAGGGTCTGGAGAAAAGATTCCGGCGGCGCCGCGTACTTGAGCAGTGGTCATCTGGTCATGACCTCACATCCTGCCTGGCGAGATAGTGATGTGAGGAGGAAGGTCTTGGAGGTCTACCGAATTCACGGAGAGCATGATGAGCTGGTTAAAACGTTGGCGGCCTTGGCGCTGATGATTGTGTGGCCAGAACGGTCGTTTATCCGCACCTCTGAATGAGAAGAGTTGGCAATCCCAAAGCAGCGCGTTGCCAAGCAAAGCTCCCCATTTTGGCACTCAAGCGGGTACACTGCTAAACATTCGGGAACCTATCCCGTAGCAACTGGAGAAAACAAAACTAGCTATGAATCTGAAACCACTTAACGATCGGATCATCATCGAAGCCGCATCAAAAGAAGAAAAAACTGCAGGCGGCATCATCCTTCCTGACGCCGCTCAGGAAAAGCCCCTCAAAGGCACCGTTTTGGCTGTCGGCCCCGGCAAGCGCCTCGATAGCGGCACCCTCGCTCCGCCCGACGTAGCCGTTGGCGACACCGTAATCTATGGTAAGTACGCCGGAACTGAGGTTACAGTTAGCGGAAAAGACTACATCATCCTGCGCGCCGAAGACGTGCTTGCCGTGCTCACGAAAGAGCTTGCGGGAGCCAAGAAGTAATGGCCGCAAAAGAAATCAAATATCAAGATGAGGCGCGTAAGCTCCTCGAAGCTGGCGTTGATAAACTCGCCAATGCCGTCAAGGTAACCCTCGGCCCACGCGGCCGCAATGTCGTTCTCGAACGCAAGTTTGGCAGCCCCACCGTCATCAATGACGGCGTGACGATTGCCAAGGAAATCGAGGTTGAAAATCGCTTTGAGAATATGGGCGCGCAGCTCATTCGCGAAGTGAGCAGCAAGACCAACGACACCGCGGGCGATGGTACGACTACCGCTACTGTTTTGGCCCAAGCCATCTTCAAGGAAGGCATCCGAAACGTGGCCGCTGGTAGCAATGCCACTTCAATCAAAATCGGCATCGAAAAGGCTGTAGACCTGATCGTGGCCGACCTTGAGAAGATGAGCAAGACGATCAAGGGCGAGGATAGCATCAAGCAAGTTGCAACGATCTCCGCCAACGATCCAGAGCTCGGCGCATTGGTTGCCAAAGTCATCCACACCGTCGGAAAGGACGGCGTTGTTACCGTCGAAGAAAGCAAGTCCACCGAGACCACTTACGAGTTGGTCGAAGGCTTGCAGTTCGATAAGGGCTACCTTTCGCCTTACTTCGTAACCGATGCCACGCGAATGGAAGCCGTTTACGAAGAGCCGCTGATCCTTTTCTATGAGAAGAAGATTGGCAACGTTCAAGATCTCGTTCCGATGCTCGAAAAGGTTCTGAGAATGGGCCGACCGTTCATCATCGTGGCCGAAGATGTCGAGAATGAGTGCCTGGCGACCCTGGTCCTCAACCGATTGCGCGGCAGCTTGCCGATTGCGGCGGTTAAGGCTCCCGGCTTCGGCGATCGCCGAAAGGCCATGCTTGAGGATATGGCGATCCTCACGGGTGGTCAGTTTATTTCCGAAGAGCTCGGCCTCAAGCTTGAGAACGTAACGCCGGAAATGCTCGGCACTTGCAACAAGATTGTCATTACGAAGGATACAACCACCATCGTTAATGGCAAGGGCGAAAAGAAGGCGATCGAAGGCCGTTTGACTCAAATCAAGCGCCAAATCGAGAACACCGATAGCAGCTACGATAAAGAGAAGCTCCAAGAGCGACAAGCCAAGCTGAGCGGCGGCGTTGCCGTCATGAAGATTGGTGCCGCCACCGAAACCGCTCTCAAAGAGAAGAAGGCCCGCGTTGAAGATGCTTTGGCATCCACCCGCGCCGCTCTCGCCGAAGGCATCGTCCCCGGCGGCGGAACGGCTCTTCTCATCGCCGGCAAGTCGCTTGAGAAGGCGAAGTTTGAAGGCGACGAGCAGATCGGCCTGAACATCATTCGCAAGGCCATCGAAGCCCCGCTTCGAACCATCGCCGAGAACGCGGGTGCGGAAGGCAGCGTCGTTGTTCAGCAAGTTAAGGAAACGGGCAAGGGCTTCAACGCCGAAACCCTAGTTTTCGAAGACTTGATGAAGGCCGGCGTGGTTGACCCCACCAAGGTCGTTCGCCAAGCCCTCCAAAACGCCTCCTCGATTGCCGGATTACTTCTGACGACCGAGTGCATCGTGGCGGAGATTCCGAAGGAAGAAGACGAAGGCCACGGCCATCATCACCACCACTAGATAGGGTTTCCCCTAAGAACAACAGGCTCCCGCCAATTCTTTGGCAGGAGCCTGTTTTTTGTTGAGTAGGTAAAGTCATGCCATGTGGTGCTACCTGCTTCTTCTCGTTGCTCAAGATGTTCCGAAGGATGTGAAGTACGAGCGCGCCACTGATGCCGTTAACAAGTTGGCAATGCAGAAGTTGCAAGCCTTCTATTCAAAGACCGTAGTGAAAGCCGATTTCAAGCCGATGGCGCATTCCACATTGATTGTTGGGCCAGGCCTCTGGGCCGCCATGAAAGGGGTCCGTGGAGAATTCGAGAAACCCAAAAATGTAGAGTTCATGGTTCCAAACAAAAGCGGCGTTCAGAAGTTGAATGGCATGATGCCGACGACCTCCAACGACCAAGAACTCACCTGGATCAGTGTTCACATGGCTCTTTCAAAAGTAGGCAAGGTCAAAATCCGGAAAGCGAAGGCCAACGAGCTAAGTTACTATTGGGCCCTCATCCCCTACAACCTCACCGAGCCGATTTACGTCGCCGATAATGGTAAACACGCCCTGATTTTTGACTTCGACGACAACAAAAAAGACCCGCGCCCGATGTTTGTAGACAAGATTGGATATGTCGAGAAGTGAAAGGACGTTTCCTCAAGATTCTCAGGATCTCGATTAGTAAAATTACTCAAACTTGTCTTTCCACACCCGAATTCATCAAACCAGCACCTTTCAGGCTGCCGGAAGCGTAGGAATGGTTTAAGGCACCTACGGGTCCTCGCGCCACATTGAAAGTGCCCAGGTCCCTTGTGCCACATTCGCAATGTGGCTCCAAGACTCGCTCCATTCGCTTGCTCGTAAGTCAATCAAACGCCTCCATAATCCCCGTTCCCTCCCGCCAGCGGCACTCCTCAAACAGCATCGCGGAACTCCATTCGTAATCTATTGTACGCTCGCAAAGCTCCTTTCGCACCGGAGTTTAGGTGGATGAGGTTAGTGGTCGTAACAAACACCGTTCCGTACACCTCCTGGGTATTCTGCCACCGGTGAGAACCTTTCACAAGGGAAGTTTACAAGAGGAGCCACATTGCGAATGTGGCACGAGGGCTTGGCGTGATGTCCAATGTGGCGCGAAGACCCGAAGGGTGCCCAAAGGTATCGAATGCACCGCCAAAACATCGCCCCATCCCGGATCGCTTTCCGGCGCCTTCGGGTCCCTCGCGCATACGCTCTATTGCCTACCGAGTTCTCCCGTCCACGGTTCACGTGTGGCGCTGTTTGTAATCAGCGTCCATTTTCCTGTGCATCCACTAGCTAACACGATGTCGAGTTTATTTCCGTTGAATCTAGGGCTTCCACAGCCAAAAGGGGATTTGAGTCTGCAGTGCCAGCCTGGGACCGCTGGATGAACGCCGGGAGTGGGTCGCGGAACGCCGGGAGTGGTTCCCGGTCGCCGGGGATGGATCTCGGCGAGTTTTCCGCGGTTCTCGGCGAGTTTTCTGTGACTCCAGGAGGGGCGGGAGTGGTTCGCGGAGAGTTTTTGGTGAGTCTCGGCGAGTTTTTCATGAGTCTCGGAGCGCCGGGAATGGTTCCAGGAGAGTTTCCCGGGGTTCTCGGCGGTTCTCGCATGATTCTCGGCGAGTTTTCAAAAGTTCTCGGCGAGCCTTCGGTGATCCAAAGAGGCGGTCCTAAGGCAACCTACGGGTGCCCAAAGGTATCGAATGCACCGCCAAAACATCTCCCCATCCCGGATCGCTTCTCTTTTGAATGAGCGTTTCCACAGCTTGAGCCATTCTTGGTCGTGTAACCTGGCGAGCGCTTGCCTTTCGGTCGGACTGAGCAAAGCCATGACCTCATCCGAGCGCGTACGGGAGATAGAAGAGAGAGCTTGATTACTAGCGAGCAATCTGGACCAGCAATTATGCTCAAACTTGACCTTGCCAAAAACTGTACCCATCAAAACAAGCACCTTACATAGCCCCAGAGGCGTAGGAAGAGGTGTATTCGAACAATCGAAACAAGGAATCAAAAATGAGACTGTTAAAGATTTATCCCGTTGTCAGTGCGTTAATGATCACCGGGTTGCTTGCGCTTCCTGTGATTTCATTCGCGGCTGGGGATCCTACGACGCAACGCTATGCGCAACACAAAAAGAACGATTTAGAGAAGATTGGCGAAGGGGTTCGACGGGCGTTTACGTTGCCGAAAAGCTCGCAATCTTCGCGCCGCCAAAAGAGTAAGAACGAGTGGCGCAATATCGCCACAGCGGCAGGCGCACTCGCCGTTTTGGGCATTCTGAAAGGTGACAACCGCTTGACGTTTGTCGGCGGCGCCGGAGCCCTCTACTCGCTCTATCGCTACGAACAAGATCGCAAGAGCCAAAGCAAAGCAGATCGCTTGCGCGCGACTTACTTTAGCAAATCCTATTTCTATCGCGACGGTCATCGCTACAACCGCAAGACGGTGGTGAAGAACGGCAAAAAGTATTATCAGTTCGTGAAAGCCCGGTGAGGTAGAACGGCCAGAGATATTGACCAGGAAGGCTTTGGCCAAACTTAAAACCGTGATCACGCCGAGACGGCGCTGCTCGTAATCCCCGGTGAGCCAACTCGCCTGGGGCTTAGTATGGCGCGCATCTTGAACTTTCGGCAGATTAGCCTTGATCTCGCGCCGTTTAAGTGCATGGTAAAATCCGAGGCAGGTGGTGGTGACGATCATTTGTGCAGTTCTTTTCGATCGTGATTCAAGATGGAACCGAGTGGCCTTAGCCTCTCGATTTAGACACTCAACCACCTGAGAACACCATGATTACGCTTCTTTTAGCCATCACCGTCACTCCGGGCCCCGCGACTCTCGTCCTCAAAGGTCTTGATCCAATCAATCTCGCATTGGGGGTTGAAGTTCCGGGTAAACCGGAGCTCTCCGCTGTTTATGGCCGACATGAGTATCGCTTCTGGAGCGCCGAAAACCTAGCCGAGTTCAAGCGGAGCCCCGTTGAGCACGCCGTCCAAACGGGCGGGGCTTGCGGCAAGATGGGCGCGCTCACGGGCAAAGGCGCTCCCGACCGGTGGGCCGTTGTTGGCGGCAAAATTTTCCTTTTCGCTTCCGAAGGATGCCGAACCACCTTTCTGGCGAACAGAGCTAAATACTTCGCCCCAATCGCCGAAGTTCCGCCCGCATCAACGATGGAGCGGCAAGACGCGGCTGACCTTTACCAAAAAATGATCGAAGCCCATGGCGGCCAGAGAGCCATCGGATTCACGGGCACTGTCGTTTGGACAGTTGACACTCCATATGTGCAAGGTGGTAAGAACCTGATTTGGCACACCCGGAACGCCATTGTAAACCCAAGTAAATTCGCGAACTGGGAAGAATGGGACACGGGCCGAGCCTACTTTGCCGCCGATAGCGGTCGCGCGGTTGATGGTAAACCGGGGGAAAACTACATCGTCCATCCCGCCGAAATGAGGGAGTTAAAGGCAAGAATAGCGCGAAGTCCCTTTGGTATTTTGAAGGGAGTCGGAGGCACCCCAATCCGACCAACAGCGGACAGGCTGGGATTTTCGATGGCGCGGGGGGACGTGGTCTTTGACGTGATTTTAGATTCGGTGACGGGCAGAATCTCCCAAATCCGTTATCTGGATCGGCATGCTGGCCCGGTTTCATCCGTAGTCGAGGAGTATTCGGCTTACGAGCGACTTAAAGGAATTTGGATACCTCGGGCATCGCGAACCAATGTTGACGCAAAGGGCTGGAGCAAACTACAGAAAATTGATTCTGTTCACCTAAATGCGGCGATGCCGAGTGTATTTGCCGATGCGTTTGGGATGTGAGGGAGCCACTACTTCATCAACTCCTTTACGACGTGCCCGTGAACATCCGTTAGCCGAAAGTCTCGCCCTTGGTAAGGAATACTTAGCTTCGTGTGATCAACGCCCATCAACCACAAGAGGGTGGCCTGCAAGTCGTGAACGTGGACGGCGCCTTCCGTAAACTCGTGTTTGCTCGGATTAAGGGCGCGACCGTCCTCGTCAGCAATGTTATAGCCAAAATCATCCGTTTGACCGTACGTCGTCCCCGCATTTACTCCCCCGCCGGCCATGAAAACGGTGAAGCAGCGAGGATGGTGATCTCGCCCGAAGTTTTCGAGAGAAAGCGGCCCTTGGGAATAACTTGTGCGCCCGAACTCGCCTCCCCAAAGAATGAGCGTATCATCAAGCATCCCGAGGCGCTTGAGGTCTTTTATCAGCGCCGCCGTAGGTTGGTCGGTTTCCTTGCATTGGGCGCTGATTTCGCCCTTCAGACTTCCATGCTGATCCCAACCCTGGTGGTAGAGTTGGATAAATCGCACGCCCTTCTGGGCAAGCCTCCTAGCTAACAGACAGTTCGCCGCGTAAGTTCCGGGCTTGCGGGCGTCAGGGCCATAAAGCTCGAAAACCTCGTTCGGTTCCTTGCTTAAATCCGTCACCTCGGGCACGCTGGTTTGCATGCGAAAGGCCATTTCATATTGTGCGATTCTACTCTCGATTTCAGGATCAAGCTCCTTTTTGAACTGATGCTGATTGAGTTCGCTAAGGCGATCGAGCATCGCGCGGCGGCCCGACCCACAAACGCCATCAGGATTCGAAAGATAAAGCACCGGATCGCCCGAGGATCGGAACCGTACGCCTTGATACCTTGAGTCCAAAAACCCACTTCCCCACAATCTCGCATAAAGCGGCTGGTCCCCTTGACCGGCGCTCGCCAGAACAACAAAAGCGGGCAAATCTTGGTTTTCGGAACCTAAGCCATACGCCAGCCAAGACCCAAAGGATGGACGTCCCGCGATTTGGCTGCCCGTTTGAAAAAACGTGATCGCCGGATCGTGATTGATGGCCTCGGTAAACATGGACTTGACGAAGCAGCATTCATCGGCAACGCCCGCCAGTTCGGGCAATATCTCGCTCATCCAAGCCCCGCCCTGCCCGTGCTGGGCAAACTTAAACGGTGAACCCGCGAGTGGTAGCACCGCCTGATTTGAGCTCATCGCCGTCAGCCGCTGTCCTCGCCTCACGCTCTCGGGCAGAGGCTCACCGTGCATCTTATTCAGCATCGGCTTGTAATCAAAGAGGTCTTGGCTTGCGGGTCCACCCGCCTGGCAAAGGTAGATAATCCGCTTGGCTTTGGCGGGGTGATGCACTTGGGGCGCTGGTTTCTGCTCGTTGCCAAGCGACGGAATCATCGAAGCCAAGGCTAGTGCCCCAAAGCCTTGCGCCGTGCGCCCAAAAAATTCGCGCCGAGTAAGGCTGAATAGCTGGGAAAGCGGATGCTCCGGATCGTACGGGATCACAGCTCTAGTTTGGCACCATTCGCGATTTGATGTCCTCCGCCTTCGAGGGGTCAGGAGTCATTCCCATGCTGCTGGGTTTGCCGTAGAGTTCGGGGTGCTGGTACTTGCCTCGCTCGAAGTTCCCTTTGTCTACCTCAACCGGGGCGCCGTATTTCCTTACCCAAAGATCGTCTCGCCGGGCTTTCACTTCCCAGCACACTTCAATCCTTGGCGCGTTCGTTCTTATCTTGAAGCGGCTTTGTTTGATCTTGATCGCCACCTTCGCCTGCACAAATTGGTCTGTGTCCTGATTTTCGATCACAGTCAACTGGTAGCTTGGATCGGTGTTGATTTCCTCGTAGTAATCGGGCAGAGTTACCCAGGCCTCCCCTTTCGCATCGGTAATCGCGGTGCCGCGATAGATATTCAAGGGCTCAGGGCCTTCAGCGCTGTAGTGCATCAGATATTGGTTTTCAGGATCGGCGGGATGATCAATTCGGAAGGACTTCGTACCACTCGCTCCGCTTCTCCCTTGCGCCCATACGCCGTAACCGTTGGGGCTATTGGTGGTTCCGTGAACTCCATAGGTCGTGCCGGTGAGGGCGCTAGCGTATCCGGCCACTCCTCGTGCGCCGGGGCTAATAGCATAGAACTGTCCGCCGTGCGTCACTCCCGAAGTTGCGATTGCGCTCCCAAGAACGCCTCGCCCGCCGGAGCTATTGGTTTGGAATTGACCTCCATAGTTCGAACCTGTGGTCGCCGATGCGTAGCCGCGAACTCCACGGCCGGTGGTGCTACTACTCTCGAACTCCCCTCCATAGGTATTGCCGGTCAGCGCACTCACGCTCCCACAAACTCCGCGTCCGGAATCGCTGATACTGCTGAAGTAGCCGCCGTAGTTTATTCCTGAGGCGGCCACGGAAACGCCATGAACACCACGCCCGATGCTGCTACGATTCTCAAATCGGCCCCCTGCGGCGAGTCCGGAGGATGCGGTGGCGACGCCAAGGACTCCCCAGCCCGTGCTGCTTGCGCTTCGGAACTCTCCGCCGCTGGTTGCGCCCGTCGCGGCGGTGTTTTCGCCTCTGATCGCGGTTCCGGTTGCGGTGATGGCGTCGAGTTTCGCGGCCTTAATGGTGCCCGAGATGTTAATATGCCCAACCTCAGCGGTCCCTGGGGTTGCGTCTTGCAAAGAAACGAATCCAGCGACGGTGGGAATTGAGATGAGGGCGGAAACGATTGCGGAAGTGATGACAGTTTTTGTGTCCATGGTTTGGCTCCACGGCGGATGTTACACGGTTTTCTTTGTTACGGGTTTCGGGTAGAGGGTATCGAATCTCGGGTGGGCCTGGGTGCTGCTCTATGGCTTGGAACCAATCTCAACGGGATTTCGCAAAGTCCCGGTGACCCGATAGGCACCCTGGGTAGGGTCGCATCATACCAACCCAAGAAGTGAGTCCGTTAAACAATGCCTCAGGTTCTGAGGAAGATGACCCTGGAAGGGTCGAATCTGAATAGCCCGGGGTTGGTGTGAGCGTATTTCTGCACCCTGAAGGGGTGCCAGAGTTCTTCCGGACATCACTTCTCAGGATTTTGGCGAGGTTGCAAGGATGTCCTGGGCTGTGGGATTATGAGATTCCAGTCCAGACGCTCAACCCTGCCCAGCACCGCGCGTGCACTAGTCTTGCATGGAACCTTTCCCTGAATCACCCCGACGGATGGTAAACGCCACAGCACTACTCTTTACCCGACCAACGTGCTTCGATTCGTTCCCTCTCCCCACGTTTCTGCCGACACAGAAAGCCTGCAGCCTGACCGACAATCATGAGTGATGCTTGCGTTTTCTGCGGCTCATTGTATAGAAACAGGCCCATTTGACGGGTGATGTAAATCGCCCCAAAAATGGCGAAGACCATCACGAGCATGAAGAGTGCAAATGACTTCCGTGAACTTGGATTGATGCAAAAGGCAATGGTTGTCGAAGTGGCGTAGAGCAGGACAGCTTTTATCGCATGAAACACATGATGATCTTGGAACAAAACCGCGGCGAAGATGGACAGCCCTAGGAGACCCACGTGAATCCAAATGGTTTCGGGAGCGAGTAACCCGCGGAAGTTCTTCACCATCGTTTTATTCTACCGCTCGGTGATGCCCTGTTCATTTCGAAGACGGAACCCAGGCGTGGGCACCAACTTCTCCGGCAGGGCTGTGGCGCGCAACCTTCCCGATGCCATCGGTGGAAATCGTTAAGAGTGGGTCCACTCCGTAGATTCCGTTGGTTTCGACCGTCGGCAATGCTGGCTTGCTCCGAGCTGGCTGATCGGAGCAGAACCAGAAGTTACGGGCAAATTTGAAGCTTTGCGGCTCCGTTCCGGAACCAATGTTCACGCCCCCGGAGGCCCAGTTGGTGACAGTGAACACGACAATGTTATCACTGAACACACCACGTCGAGCCGGAACGAAGCCTGGCTCGCTAGTCTCTTGAAGGACACGCATCACCCAGCGCCCAGGGTTTTGAAAGGTGTTGAAGCGAACGGTCGCGCCATCCACACCCACAAATGCAATCGGCGCGCCCCCACCCACAAACGTGCAGCCCTCAACTACAATGTTCCTCGCCTCGTACTTGGTTTCGCCCATTGCCAAAAGCGATGGCCGGAAAAAAGCTGCCCCTGTGCTGCCGCCGAGATTAACACCACGCTGACCACCATCAAGAAAGCGGCAGGCCTCAACGCTTACGTCGCTCGAACCTCCCTTGGCCTGTATCCCGCTATCGCCCCCTTCCCGAAAAGTGCAACCCTTAATTGCTCCTCGGTGGCAGCCGACCATATCAATGCCCGATCCGCCCCAACGCCAAACAGTGCAATCCTCAACCCGAAAGTCATCGAGTCCCGAGAGCTTAATTCCATCGTAGTTGCCTTTGGGCAAATCGCTTACGACAATGCGTTTGAGCGTGATGTGGTGGGAAGGTATTGTGATCGTTCCGCCGTCATCAATGTTAAGCCCGTTGTGGTTCGCTTTCTCGATGATAAGGTCGCGCAATTCGATGTGGCTGACGCTCGATAGCTGAATTCCGGAGTTGCCGCCAGTGAATCGAGGGCGCTGAAGCGGCTTGGCCCCGGTGATGATGATCGGGTTTTCTTTTGTTCCATGGAGGTTCGAAATGCTGACTCCACCAGCGTAGCTTCCGGCCTCGATCAGAATCGTCGTGCCCGGTTTAGCCCGTCGGACAACAAGTTGAAGTTCCGCCGACGTGCTAACTGAAATCGTCTGGGGGGTGAGCATCATAGTGCCAAGCAACGCCGAGAGCATGTTCATATGCTAGCCGATATTGTCGGAAAGGTTCTCATGGCTTCTTCCTACCGAGGTCGTAGAACGAGGCTCCTTCCCGATTCATTTTTGGGCGTCTTTGGAGCGCGGTATCTACGTCGAACGCAGGCCCATAGCTACTGCCATACCAACCATCTACCTTCTTTTCACCTTGGTGGCACCGCCAACGTGGCAAGAGGCCTAAGATGATCCCATCCACCTTTGAAACAGGCAAAATCGCATTTACGATCACGATCGTTCGCCGAGTTCCGCCGGGGCTCTCGTTATAGATTTCGTAATTTGCATCTTGAAACCAGCCCTTAACTCTGTTTGGATTTAGGACGACGTTATCGTCGCCAATCTGATCGGCCAAAGGGATGATAAGCTCACTCGGTGGGTTCGTGATCGTGTATTTGTCGTGAGTGATCCAGCTTCCATGCTCAACCTCGCGTGAAGAGTCCAACAGGGTTACGGTACCCCCGGCCTTGATCATGAAGGCAGGGATGATTGGCCCGGAGGTCATTTTCCAAAAACCAAATCCGGCGGCGAGAATCACGACGATCCCCAGCACAAGCCACTTTCGCCTCCTCATCGCTCCCTACTTTATCCGAACCACCTTCAGCGTTTCGACAAACAAGTTCCAATGAGCGGCTACATCCTTCAAAGTTAGCCCCTTGTTTCCGCGATAGTTCCCGTCTTCATCCATCGGAATTAGGGCCTTTGGGGCGAGGTCGGAAAGAGCGGGGTAAGCCCAATGAGTAGCGTTTACATCACGCGGCATGGCTTGGGGGCGACCGAGTTGGGGCTTTACCCTCACTTCAACCTGGGCTCCGACCTGCCCGGACTTAGTTTTCCAAGCGAAGTCGGGCGGCTGATCGTTTGCAAAGCAGTTGCGAGCCCACCGGCAAACTGGTAGCGGGTTGTAGGCTCGTTCGGCCGGAAGCTACCATCGGGGTGACCGGTAAGGAGGCCCGAAGTCAGCGCGTATTCAATGTATGAAGCGCCCGGATGTTCGACGGGAACATCGCTGGGCAGAACTTTGGGCACTTCCCCCTTGACCCCGCTTCGGATCTCACCAAAAACCGCATCGAACTTACGCAACGAGTGCTCTTCGCCAACTTTGCCGCTGGAGGCCCGAGCAATGAGGTCGGATACGCCTTTGTGGAGTTCCTTTGAAAGGGCTGCCACAAACCAGCGAGGGACAATATCCTCATCTTTCCAAACGCGAATCGGCTTGGCCTGGCGCAGGGCGTAAATTGCTCCCTCGAACGAAGCCACCAGAACCGTATCGCCCACTACAACCGGAGACGCATGGATGTAGCTACGCATCTTATAAGACCATGCCGGTTGAACTTGGCGCATTTTGCGATCGAACGCATACAACCGATGATCGCGACATCCGACGAGCACCATATCCCCCCAAACCGTGGGCGAAGAATAGACCGAATCAGGCGTATCAAAACTGCCCGACTTCTTCCCCGTCTTACGGTTCACCCAGTTAAAGGTGGCGATCTCATCCCCCCGGCGACTAACAGTCCCCACAAAGACATTTTCATCGTCAACAGCGGGCGAGGAGTGCACCCATCCCCCGAGAGGGCATCGCCAAGTAATGCTGCCGTCAACCATTTTCATCGCGTAGAGCGAGCCATCAAATGAACCAACGTAAAGGTCACCTCCCGCGATTGTTGGCGATGAATCTACGGGGCCATCGGTTGGAGTGACCCACTTTAGGCCGCCGTTCTTGGCATCTATGGCATAGACGCTCCGATCACCCGAACCTATAACCAAGATTCCATCCGCGAGCGCGGGAGATGAGCTTATCTCACCGCCCGTCTGGAACTGCCAGAGGATCTCTCCGTTGGCGGCATCGAGGGCGTAAACCGATCCGTTACGAGAGCCAATGTAAAGAACTCCCTCGTTTACAACGGGCGAGGAAGTGACCAACCCCTTCAGATTTTTGCGCCAGCGAGGCTTGAAAGTGCCCCGATCTACGGCGTTCGCCATCCCTTCGCTCGAAATTGTGTAGACCAAATCTCCCGCAACGACGGGCGAACTCCACCACGAAGGGCCAGAAACAAAGGATTGAAGCGGTCGGCCGGAATCAAGGGCGAGGCTTTGCAGCCCCCGCGCATCTGTGTTTACGTAAACCACATTATCAACCACGACGGGGGAAGCGAACGTGCGACCGACAGTGGCTTGCCAGGCGAGATAGGTGTACGGCAACACATCGGGAAGCATAGACGCGATGGGTTGGCGCTGAGCATTTCGACGAAAAGCTGCCCAATTCCAAGGCGTAGTCGCCGGCAAAGATAGGTTTGTGCTGGGTGGGTTGGTTATGGGTGTTACTTTGCTGGGTAGGTTTGCTTCAAGCCATTCCGCGAGGGGCGGGGTTTTATCTTCGGGGCCCCTTACCGCTAAAATGGTGCGACCAGGGCCGATCAAGTAGGTGCAGGGCGTCGCAATGGAGGAGCCTTCGTTGTTGCTGCTCCTGAACGTTCGATAGAGCCCAGGTCGGGGGAAAGTTGGTTCATAAAAAATCTGGGGCTGGCTCCAACTGGTTTGGTTTTGGGAAAGGATTGTGTTGACGTCATCGCGTCCTTTCTGACCTAAGGGGATGATCGCGATGGGGTTGCACATGTAGCTCACGCTCATGGCGGCACGCTTGATGTCGGCAAGTTCCTCGATAAATCGAGTGTTATTGGTTCCCGCTTGGCGAGGGGAGCAAAAATGAACAATCGCCACTCCGTTGGAGAGAAGGGATGACTCTAAGGAAGCCACGGAGGAGAAATTGGGACGGTATTCCGAGTTGATGTCAAGAAGCGGAATCTTGGAGCAGTCAGGGAGAATGTCTCCCACTTTAAGGTCCGCTGAGGCGAAACTGGGGGCGAGAATGAGGAACCAGGTGACGCGGAGGTTCATACCTCATTGTAACCCGGAAATCTTACTGGCGGTTCCCCAGTTTCAATTGCGGTCGGAGCCGAAACCATGGACAAGCAAATCCGTGCTGTTCCGAGAATCATCATGTTCAGCGCAAGCGGCAATCTAGCCTGAACACCACCTATTTCTTCTTGAAATAACTGCCCCGATACAGGCCACTGTCGCTTCCCGCCGCACTGGGGCTCCCGCCAATCGTTACTCCATCGCTGTCGGCTGAATCCATGCTGTTGACCGAGTAGCCGCCTAATGATTCAACCTTCGTAGACTTGCCTTTCAGACAATCGGCTACGAATGCACTCGCATCTTTCATCGTTGCCGTGACCTTGGATTTGCCTTTTTCAGCGACAAGCGAATCGGTGAAAACGCCCTTGAGAATGCTTGATACGGCTTTTTCAAAGAACGTGTTCGATCCGAAATACTCGAATCCCTGAATCTCGCCGTTGACGACAATCACGATTCCGATCACATTATCTTGCTTGCGCAGAGCCTCGATGATGGGGTCGGCTTCGGCTTGCCGTTTCTGGACGAGTTTGGTGTCGAGGGTTGTTTTGATGGATTCAGAGCCACCGAGGGCGGGCATCCCGCTCGAATCACCGTCTGGGCGCAACGCATAGCCGCCGATATCATCTACATGAACTCGACGGCCCCTTGCGTTGGTAGTGGCAACATCGCTCCAAACCGCTTCTTGATTCTTAGCCACAGTCGCGGCTCTACGAACTTCGTGAGGAGCCATTTTTCCGGTCGGTTTGAACTCGCTGTAAGTCTCCGACCAGCGCCCCTGATCCACGCAGTAAACGGGGACCTTAACCGTTTCCCCGGGCTTCACGATCGTGTCCTTTGAGACAATCCGATCTTGCTTTCCGCCGAGAAGAATCTCACCACCCATGAGGAAGATTGCTTTGGGACCGGTGTTTTTTACTTCGAGAAACTCAACCGTTTCATCGGCTTGCTCGGTGATTTCGACCCAATCTTTACGCTTTGCTTCATCAAGAGTCACCATATCATCCAACTCTTTTTGGGAGGGCTGGGTGCTGGTGATGGGATAAATCGTGACATTACCGCTCGTGATCGATCCCGCCAGGGTTAAACGGGCAAAGTCGGGAACACTTGCGGTTTGGGTGGTGTCCAGGCTAGCGCCCGGGGCCGATTTCGGGCTTGTGGTCACGGTCTTGGGGGAGTTAGAGCATCCGGCGAGGGCCAGAGCGAGGACGAATGGAAATAGCTTCTTCATGAGAACGCCTCCTAACATAGTTTATGTCGTGAGCGGTTCATTTCGTTCCGACTTTTCGATAAAAGTTGTTGGGAGGAGAAAACGTCGGTAGCAACTGCGTCCACCGGATGATCGTTGTCCCGGATCCCATATCTGAAACTGGTCCTACCCAGTTCGCATCCAAGTTCTTCTGATAAGCGGATTGACCTAACGGCATTTCATCATGAGTGCCTGTGTCCTTCCGGAAGATGGTCTTTGGCCCCCCATTTTGGATGCCGAAGCTAATCAGCTTGGTGGATGGATCGTACGCGCCCTGGCATGAGAATGCGTTTTGTGGGCCGGTGATCGCCGTTCGCACCAGCGGCGGCGATCCTCCTCCGGTCCACTTCTCCTCTAGCGCGCCAGTTATGCTGCGCGATTCGCCACTCGTCGCCCATGTAAAGGTCGTGTCCTTAGCGCACGCAAAGCCGATAAAGGATGGGTTAGTCTTTTTGACCCCACCAGCTTCATCTCGGATATCGTCAACATCGAGGCGAATGTGCACGTTGAGAGTTGCGCTTTCGGTAAGGGTGTTACGTCCCCCTGGAGGCGGCAAATTGAACGAAAATGTACTTCGCCAACTCGTAAGGGTTCGCTCTTTGCTCTTCTTGCCGTGAACTTTTACAACGACCGGCCCCTCCGACCCTACGCCCGACAGTGGAATTCTTATTTCCAATATGTCATTCGCCCACGAACCCACTAGCGCTCCCGGAACGTTGTTTACGGTCACCTCTCCCGGTTCATCGCCGAAACTACCGAACAAGACCAGAACATCACGAAACTCATCCATGATCATCCGTTCGATTGTGGGTCTAAGTTCGACGTCGTTAACTCCGGCCTTATACGCGGCCTTCAGAAAAGAGCCTCCATCACGGTCCTTACCCTTTCTACCCATGTCCGCAAGCACCGCGTTCACTCCAAACGCTCGCTGTTCTGGGTTTTCCTTCTCGAAAGTATTCGCTGCAACCATCCGATCAACAAAATATCGGGCGGAATCAAACGCAGTCCTGGCGTCGCAAGAAACCGTCCAACCCAAGACAGCGCCCGCGCCTTTGTTGTGGAGTGCATTACGGAACTGTGCCGTCGGAATTTGGCTATCCCCGGAAAAGCACACGTTCAGGAACACGACTGCGTTGGGGCTAAAAGACATGTACCGGTTTACGAACGCGGCGGTGATTCCATAGGTCTTTTCAACGCGTGGAGGGACATCTCCGGTTTGACCCTCAAAGTAAACGATTAAGTTATTGTCGAAATCACTCTTCACCTCAGCTTGAGCGTCCGTGGCCGCGTTTTGAAGAGTAGACGATCCAACACTGTAAACGGGCGTGCCCGCTTTCGTGTCTCCCCTGCCACCGTGTGCATTCAAATAGAAGAAAGCATCACCCGAGACCGCTCTCAGTGCGGTAAGGCGTGCATCGCCCTCGATTCCGGGCGCAATTGTAAACTGCCCGTCCGTTCTCAAGTAATTCGCCATATCCGTGATTGGCACTTGTACTTGGCTAAAGTTCGCGCCAAAAGCGTGCATGAGGCGGGCTTGCTGAGACTTAGACACATAGGTTTTCAGGGCTCTCTTGCCCCAAACAAACGGAGCGGGCGGGGAGCGATCAGGAAATCTGTTGTTCGCGAGGATTAACAAGCGGCCATCGGTGAAGCGCCCCCAGGCACATCCATCATCCGTGTTAGCACCCGCCGCCTCGAACTCCGGCTTGCTAGTCATGAAAGCGGCAAGTTGCGTGTTTTGGGTAGCAGGCGAACCACCCGCCGCCAAAAGTCGCTCAAATTCCGCCTTTACCGAGTCGAGCACTACTTCACGTCGAGCATCCGTGATCTGGGTTCCCGTTCCCACGCCTCCTCCGCCACCCCCGCCACAAGCGAGAATGACCATGATCATGACAAAAAACGCGACTCGACCGATCTTCATGCCCTAGCTTAGCCGAATCGCTTTTCGAAATGCACAAAAACCGCTCGGAAAATAGAGAAACAACTCCGATCGTAGTCCGAACTTGGATTCCAAATGGGAGTTCGCATCATCTGAACATGCCCGGAAGAACATTGACTTGCTCGTTCTATTAGGGGTAAAAACTCATGCTAGTGAAGCCGATCAGCTCGCCACGGCTCTTTGTTGTTCTGATTTGCGCAAGCATTGGCATGGTTGGGTTGTACATTGGGGCGGTGCTACCTCGTCGAGCGCAAGTCGCAATCGGCGACAACCAACGCTTAATCCAATTTGTAAGCGAGGTTATCATCGAACATCCCGATTTTCTCGCTTACTCGAAAACCCAAGATGACAAGGTTTGGGGCAAGCCCGAAGGCGCGACGATTGTGGCCAAGTGGATTCGCACGAATTGGATTGAAAGTCGCCAGGGCCTGACCGAAACCCAGATACTCGGCGTTAGCGCAAGGGTCTCGAGCATGATGAGTGACTTGGTGGTTGAACGAGATTTCGATCCACCAACGAAGAGCGAAAAAGTCTAGCGGGCCTCCAAAGTGCGATAATTGGGGACGCCATGAGGTCTAAACCACTTAACACACTGCTAGACGCGCATTGGCGAGTGGGGCGGCTGTTCGACATCCCGATTGACCTGCATATCACGCTCTTGTTCTTCCTCTTTCCGGCTTTGGCAATGACCAAAGGCTGGGGGCCAGCGTTGGCTCTTGAGTTTGTTGTTTTGATGGTTGTCAGCATCCTGCTGCATGAGCTTGGCCACGCTTTGATGGCGAAACGCTATAACATGCGCGGGCTCTCAATCATGTTGCACGGATTCGGAGGTTTTGCCACTTCACTTGGATACAGAACGCCGAAGCAGGCCTTGGCGATTACTCTGGCGGGGCCAGCGGTAACGTTCGTGGTTGGCGCTCTCTTCTACTTTTCGGGAACTCATAGGGTCACTGATCAAGGACAACTCCTTTTTGCGCTCGGCGTAATCAACCTTTGGATGGGCGTTCTTAACCTCATGCCGAGCTTGCCATTTGACGGCGGACAAGCCTTGGCCGCCCTCTTGAATTTCCGACATCACGAGTTCAAGGCTCGCCGGATAGTAGGGCATATTGGGCTTCTGTTCACCCCCCTTCTGATATTAGTAGGGCTGTACTTCGAGCTACCGTATGGTTCTCTGATGGGCATCATGGGTCTGATCAGCTCATACATGGTTCTTGCTCAAACCGGAGGCATTCGGTTTGGTGAACTAACCGCCGATCGTCGCGAGAGAAAGGAGAAGGCGGCATACCGGGCCAAGAAAGAAGCCCAAAGCCAAGCATATCTGGGCGACGTTTACTCTCGCGAGAAGGAGCGAGCGGAGAATGAGCGGCTGCGAAAAATGTTTGAGGATTCTGCGGATTAGCCTTAACTTCCGATAGGGGTCCATTGGAGGGTTGCGCCTTCCACTTTTTCCACTCTCATGCCATCCGCCCGATTGTGTGCCTTTGCCTTCCGACGCCGGTGCACGTTACATCACCGGCTCCACGGAGTCTGAAATTTACGGTGGAGCCCCGGATGCAACGTGCCGGGACGCGCTTGGGAACAACATTGAGGCAGTCTCATAGCTTTGGGGAGCTGCGCGCTTTCGCGCCACATCAGTGCCTTTCTCTCACTTCGTGCCACCATGCCGCCCCGGGCCATGTGGCTCGGTAGCTTGTCATTGTCCCATCTGCAAAAGTTTCCAAGATTCCCGCTTCCTCTTGCCATTTCACTTCTTCAAAGAGCTTTGCCGAGCTCCAAGGATAACCTGTTATACGAGCGCATATCCCCGCACGCACCGGGTTTAGTTGAATATCTTTGAATAGGGGTAGTAACGAACAACGCTCGCACACCTCCTGAGTGTTGGCGACAACCCTTCACGCTGGGAAGGAGCCACATGGCCAGGGGCAGCATGGTGGCACGAGCGTGAGAGAGGATGTGGCGCGAGGTGCGCGGAGCTCACTCGAACTAGAGATGGCCCATATATGCCACAACGCTAAACCTTTGAACTACGCTAACATATTGGTCTATCAAGGCGAGGCACTGATCCAAATCCCGATAAGCGTAGGGGCCGTCCGTACGAAGCGAGGAATCGTGCAATCCCGCCGGGAGCATGGATCTGCTTTCGCATGTTTTCAAAGTCAAATGTATCGGCCAGCGGTTTGCAATCGGCTCGCGACATTGTTCGACCAGTTCCGTGACTCATCGAGTTCAATACGGAATCTAAATCGGACAGTGCGCGAATGAGGACTACATCTCCCATCATATGCGATGGAAGTACAGATAGATCGCCTGGCGACATTCTTACCGAACCCTTTCGAATGATTGCGCCTCCTTCCTGCAAGGGCTCGAACGTATTGTGGGGCAGATCAAGAACGAGTTCGGTTTTTCCGACGACTCGCTCAACAGCCTCGTGAATGGCGGCGCGGTTCTGGGCAGCCCAACCCACCACGCGATCAAATTCGGCATCAAATCGCTCTGGGTCCTCAACAAAAGCGTCAACGTGACCGGACTCGTCTCGCGAGCCGGTGTGAACGAGGAAGTGCAAGGGTTGATCATCGTAAGGCTCAATGGCATCTAGAAAGTGGTTTCCGCCACCCAGATCACCGAGTTCACCTTTGTTGGCTCGTAAAATGCAAGCAATTTCATCCCAATCCCGTTGTTTTAGTTCCCCTGGCTTAAGATTGGAGCGAATCAACCGCATTCCGCAACCGCAATCCGAGACCGCAAATTTGCGCCAGTTGGATTGACGGGTTAGGACTGCAGTGCCCGTCGGTAACGGTGACTTACCCGGACATGCGTCCGGCAGAAACACAACCTTCTCGGCTTCTAGATCATGGGGAATCCACGAATGAAGACGGCCGAGCGGTTCGGCGGATAGATTGATGATTTCCATGCGGCTACCGGGCGAAGAACTTCGTCATTTCTGCCACGGAACGGTATCCTACCGCCCGCTTCAGTTCCTTTCCATTTGCATCCAGCAAAATCAACGTTGGATAAGCGCCCACGGCGAATCGCTTGACGAGATCGCGATGCTCGTCGCCATCTACCTTCACCGAAACTACTCCGTTGGCGGCTTCGACTACTGATTTCGCCGTGTAAACCCACTGATCCATGGTTTTGCAGGGGCCGCACCAGGTGGTTTCGAAATCAACGAAGAGTGGTTTCCTTTCAGCGCGGGCTTGCCTTTCGGCGGCGGCAAAATCGTGGCTAAACACCATCGGTTTCTCAGCCCGAGGAGCCTCTCGGTCGGGGGCGAGGGTGTCGCGCTTTTGGGTTTCATCGCCTTCCGTTATGCCCGGATCAAAGCTCTCAAAGGTCAGCGTTCTTCCGTGCAGATCAATGCTTGTGGGCCGATAGGCGATGCCGTCGAGCCAGGCATGATCTTCAAGATTTCGGGACATTGCCTTCAGCAAATCCTCGCGACTCCGGGCGAGAAACCAAGCATCGCGTTGATCAAAGACGCCATCCATGTTCATTTCCGTAATCAAAACCCACGCCGGTTTGCCTCCGATCTCGACGGTTCCCTCATGCCATCCACTTCGCGACCACCGCAGTTGGGGGGCGGCATTGGGCTCGGCCGGATCAAACACGAACCAGAAATTGAGGGGATAGGACCGAGTCGGGCCATCTGGAACCGGAATCGGCACCGAAGTTGGCCCAAAGCTCGACCACCATTTCTTTGTTCTCTCGTTGGGTGTGGTGGTTAGAATTTCGTTATCGTAAGGCTGGCCGTCCCGGTTCATATCTACCCAAAGATGATCGTAATAGCTTGCGCCTGCGCCCTTTGTGAGCTTGACTGTGATTGGCGCGGCGTTTTGAGGTCCCAGCTTGAACGAGCCGACCAGGGCGTCGCCGTCAAGTGTAAGAGCCACGGTCGCACCCTTGGGGCTCCACCGCAACTGCGCCTTATCGCTCGGGGTGACGGGCTCCAGTTTCACCGTGACCTGGTTAAGAATGAGGGCAAGTAGAACCATAGCCCGATGCTACCCTTTTGGATAGATTCGGATCGTGGAAGCGGGGTGCCTGGCAAGCTCATTTTGGAGTCGAATCGGTCGGGCAACAAAGTTACCGCCGCAGTTCGGGCAAGCCCCGCCATAGAAGTTCTCGGCGCAATCGGCGCAGAATGTGCATTCAAAGGAGCAGATTCGAGCATCAACGGATTCCGGGGTTAGATCGCGGTCGCAACGTTCGCAATTTGGTCGGAGTTCAAGCACTAACCGCCGCCCGTCATCAGTTTCACATCCTCACGCGCGGCGCGATGCTCGACGAGAACGATGCGCTCGGCCTCCGCCGCGGGTTTGGTTCGAAGCATCTCGATCAACTGAACGAGAGTAGTCATTTTCACCACGGGATCAACAACTTTCTTAGATTCAATCGCATCCTTGCGGATTTGTTCGGCATCTTCCCACGCAAAGCAAAATGGAGCGACGGTTTTCCCTTCAAGTTGCAAAGTTACTTGCGTTCCATTGTTAGCGGAAACGTAAAAAACTGCGGTTGTGATCAAAACCTTTAGCTTCCCTACTTCCAAAGCCTTGTTTTGCTCAGAGGCGATCGGCACGTAAAACGCGCTGGCCCCTTTCATACTTTGCAAATCCGAGAGTGTTCCGACCGCAGTTCGACCCTGTTTTAGCCCACTCTCGGCGGTTGCAACCTTAATTGCGGCGTCCGAATCAGCCTTCCGAAAGAACACCAGAACAAGCGGGCGACCCTGATCGGCGGCCATCATCGGGCGGCCAAGGTTGTTCATTGCGAGGAAGATTGGAACGTTGAGCTTCTTGTTAATCTGGGAAGGGGTCAGGGTTGCTTGGGGCACCACCAGTGCGCATACGAGGGCCGCGATCATACTCTCTCTATACGGATGACGCGGGAGAATGTTACGCCGCTTGAGGCGGTATCCTGCTAAACCGATGATCAACGAAACCCGACTGGTGGACCTCTTCAAAAACCTGTGCCTCATCAACGCGCCTGCTCTGCAGGAAATTGAGAGCGTGACTTACGTCAAAAACCTTTTGATCGAAATGGGATTAGAGGTCAGCGAGGACGATGCGGGCGCAAAAATAGGCGGCAACGCCAATAACGTTATTGCATGGTTGAGGGGAAACAAGCCGGACGCCCCCCGGGTTTACCTTAGTGCCCATTTCGATACGGTTGAGCCCACCGCCGGCCTCGTAATCGAAGAGCGAGACGGTGTTTTTTACAGCAGCTCCGATACGATTCTCGGCGCGGACGACAAAGGCGGTATGGCCCCGGCGATCGAGGCCGTAAACTGCCTCATCGAAAACAGACCCGTTCATGGCGACGTGTGCTTGCTGTTTAGCGTCGCTGAGGAAATTGGTTTGAAGGGGGCGGAGGCACTGGATATTGAAGCCCTGGGTCTCGATTTCGGCTATGTTTTGGATACCGGCCCACCCGTCGGCACCTTCGTGACTCGAACAGCCTTCCACGATAAGCTTGAAATAGAGATCATCGGGAAGCCTGCACACTCTGGAAAGGACCCGGAGAAGGGGATCAGCGCAATTCAGGTTATGGCGGAAGCCGTTCACGGGATGAAACTGGGCCGGATCGGTCCCGAAACGACGGCTAATCTCGGGTTGATTCAGGGCGGGTCGGCCGTAAACGTGGTTTGCGCAAACCTCAAGATTCGGGGAGAAGCCCGGTCAACGTCGCAAGCCGAGCTCGACGCCCAGATTGATCACATGATTACGCGGTTTGAATCAGCCGCCGGCAATTGGGGCGCGGAAGTGAAAATCGAGCATGCGCGGCACTATGGAGCCTACGATATTCCCCACGACTCCGAAGTGGTTCGCGTTGCTCAGGCGGCGGCTCGCAACCTCGGCTTTGACCCCGTTTTGCGCACAACCCTTGGCGGGTCTGATGCTAATTTTTACAACCTCAAGGGCGTCCCGAGCATCGTTCTCGCTACGGGAATGGACAAGATTCACACGCATGATGAGTTCATTTCGCGCAAGGACTTGGTGGATACGGCTCGATTGGCGTATGAGATTGTTCTGGAGGCGGCACGATAGCGGCACCCTACGCCAATCTCACGTTCCCCGAACCTTCCCCCGATCGGCCCTACGTTTTCATCAACATGGTCACGACGATTGACGGAAAGATCATCACGGGCTCGCGGGATGAACCGGTGATGGATTTGGGGAGCAAAGTAGATCATGCTGCAATGCGAAACATTGAGGCCGCCGCCGATGCCGTGCTAATCGGGGCAGGCTCCCTAAGAGCGACGCCAGGATTGCATTATGCGCCCCACCTGAAGCGGATTGTGATGACGCGATCCGGTGATGTCCTTTATCATGAGGGGAAGCTTAGGCGGTTTTTCGCCGATGCCCCGGAGCTGGCTTTTGTGGCTTGCGGTGATCCTATAGGTCTTATGGGCCCAATAGGACCTATTATCAAAACTCTCCCCGCTGACCATACCGAGCTCCTAAGATCGCTACGCCAAGACCACAACGTCAAACGCCTTGTCATTGAAGGGGGCAGCGAAATCAACGCGATCTTCCTAAGGGCGAATCTCGTTGATGAGCTCTTTCTTACTCTCGCCCCAAAAATCAAACTGGGTCGAACCACGCCAACCTATGCCGGAGGCGAACCTTTGCTCCGAGCCGATGTGATGGGTTTCAAGATCATTTCCTGTGAGCAAATTGCCGATGAAGTCTTCCTTCGATACCGACGAGCCTGTTCAAAGTGAGAACATCTTCGACGAAGATGGCGCGCTCACTCGTGACTTTCTGCTTCGCCAAGGCGAATGCTGCGGCAACAAGTGCCGCAACTGTCCTTATGATTGGGTTGCTGTCGTCGCGGAAGGAGATGATGGATGAGTGGGAAGCTTATATCGTGTGCCGGAGAGGAGTTTGACCCCGCGCAAGCCGAAGTATTTTGCAAGTGGGACGGCAAGCCACTCTACTTCCAAGTCATTCTGTTATATGTCTTTGCCAATGGCATTTGTGTTCTATTGTTCCAAAGTTTTCTTCATGCCCTACCAGCTGCATTCATCTTGCTCATTGCTATTCTTAACATATACATGCACCTTCGTTTGAAAGGCGACATGGCCAAAGGTTTCTACTTTGCTGGCTTTGACCAAAAGATCTACGTTAGGTCTGGATATGGCGAATACGCTTTAGCAGGGGCGGAGATAAAACATGTTTCATCAGATAGCGCAAGCCCCCGATGCTACATTCTAGTTCGAGAAGGCTTGCGCGACGTTCACCTTCCCGGATTCGGCAAGGAAGATCAACATGTGCATGACTGGCTTGCCAAGAAATTCAAAACCCTGTTTTGACACTCTCCGAGTCATGAGTCTATTTAGGCAATGATTCGAGAGCCGCCGTCATGTGAATCCACTCGGGCCCTTTAGGCACGTCCGCTTCGAAGACACCTCTAACCGAGAAGAGGCCTTTATCTGAACGGCGATACTTAAGCGCTATGGATAGCGTTCCGTGATAGCTTGACCCATTCGCATTATCAAGCACAAATTGAACGTCTCCCTCCGCTACCGCATAGTGGTACGTTGAGTCGCTCCCTGCAGCCTTGAATTCTAACTTGCCAGCAATCTTCTGGAATCCGCCTTGGCCGTCCATGATTGCGGCGGGATAGATCTGCTCGAGCCAAGGCTTCAACTGGGCCGCAGTCAGAGTGCCCCCAACCGCAGGATAGCGAAGGGACTTTCGCAGCGCATCGGTCAACGCAACTGCCTCAACGATTGGAGTTCGGTAATGATTGAGCCGGTTTTCGGCGAAGGTAAGAAGAATCCTTACGCCCGAGGGCTGAGTTTTGCCTGCAACATCGGGAAGCGTTAGCTTTGGTTTTGCTGGATTATTTGCAACGGGAAGCTTTAACCCGGAGAGAAGCTCGTCAAGCTGGGCATTGAAGTTGCGGCCCTGAGCCTCGGCATCAAACCCGAACGAGGGCGGGTTAACCCAGGGCACTGTTGATCGAAGCACTTCGCCCTTGCTGTCAAGTGCAACCAGCGCGAGATTTATATGGGAGTGTTGGATGCCGGATGCGGAAAAGACGGCGGCGATATCCGCCGGCATGTCCTCAATCGTCCGTCCGCTCCACCAAGTCACGATAAACGGGCGAAGCGTCTCCAGTGAATCGGGCCAAGCAAGGGAACTCCCCCGCACGTGATCCATATTGGCTCAAGTGTGTCCTGAGAAGAAATTGGTTCCCGCCGTGATGTTCGTGTTCAAGATGAGCAAAATCGGACGGTTCTCATTCTTGGCTCGGGCTTTGGCTTCAGTAAGACTCATTGCCCAATCCAATGAGTAGAACGCCAAGCGCTTTTCATCGGGGCGAGCGGCTTTGAACCGGCCTTCGATTTCCTGCACCTTTGCGTTAGGCTTCGTTACTTGAGGCTCTATTGCAGGGGTCGCAAGAAGGAGTGCAAGGGGAAAGATTGCCATGATTACCCCTTATCATCCCGAAGACTTGTGAGGAAGTCATGAGGATTTGACCGCAAATCTTCGTCAAGCAAAGCCCTCCGCTCCGCGACATAATACATTAGCTCCACCATGCGCCTCAAACGAGTCCGACTCTTCGGCTTTAAGACCTTTGCTGACCGCACCGAATTTGATGTTTCCGGTGGGGTTATCGCGGTTGTGGGTCCGAATGGTTGCGGGAAATCGAACCTTGTTGATGCGATCCTCTGGGGGCTGGGCGAGGGAAATGCCCGCCAACTCAGGGCGCAAAGCTCCCAAGATGTCATTTTTTCGGGCAGTTCAAGGCGCAAACCGGTTGGATTCGCCGAGGTAACGCTTCTCTTTGATAACGAAGACGGTGCCCTGCCCATCGAATCATCGGAAGTTGCGATTTCGCGAAGGCTGACGCGGGCCGGAGAGAGTGAGTATTCGATAAACCGCCAAACTTGCCGTTTGCGCGACGTTCTGGATTTGCTCGCGGACTCGGGATTGGGGCGGGCTGGGTATTCAATTGTTGGCCAAAAGGAGATTGATTCAGCCCTAGCTGCCAGCGCCGAAGATCGGCGGGCTTGGATAGATGAGGCTGCGGGCGTACAGCGTTATCGGGGGCGAAAACTTGATGCCGCCCGACGGTTGAGTCAAGCTCAGAATCACCTTGAACGCGTCGCAGACATTGTCGCTGAGATTGAAACTCAACGCGAGCCACTAAAAGACGAAGCCGAGGTCGCCCGCCGCTATCGCTCCATCATGCAATCACTTCGAGAGGTTGAGTCCAATTTGCTCGTCGTTGAAATCGCGAAGGCAAGCCGAGAAGTTGCTGAACTTGAGGCAAAGGTAAACGACTCCCAGCGCCTAGCTGAAAAAGAGAACAACCTCGCCGAAAGCCTCGACAAGCAAGCGGCAAACACGGCATTGGAGCTCCGAAGGCTAGATGTCGCGCTTGACGAACTGCGAGCCAAGCTCAACGAGGCCCTGATGAAGGTCGAGCGAGCAGATGGGGCGAAAAAACTATGCAACCAGAAACTCGCAAACCTTGATGATTTAGAAAAGAATTTGGGAGACGAAAGCGGTCAGGGCCACGAGCGACTCAATGAGGCAAAAAAGGAAGTCGAGTCCACGACGACAGAGTTCAATGAAGAAGAGAAAGCGCTTGATGAACTTCGAATCTTGTTGTCGGGCGCGGGAGATCAAGCGGCCGACCTTCGCAAAGAACTGGCCGACCTCGACTCCCAGCTCACCAAAGCCAGGGACCAACACACACAACGACTCAAACTAGAAGCCGAATCTGCTCATCGGGCCGAGCGCCAGAAGACGATTCGTCGCGAGCTCAAAGGGATCATAGAGGGTCTGCCTGACCTGAAGAAGGGGATGGCAGAAGTTGACGCTGATCTTGACGAAAAGGATGCAGCGGTCCAAGAATCCGAAGCTAAGCGACAACAATTTCTGGCTGCAATCGAATCAATACGAAAGGCCGAGAAAGACGAAGAAACCGAGCGGCGTGAGCTTCTCGTTAAACTAGGTTCCCTCGAAGGCCGCCGTCAAGGTCTAGAAGCAACCATCGCCGAGCATGAAGGCCTTAACCAGGGCGCAAAAGCCGTGCTTGAGATGGCGAAGGCTGGCTTGCTTGCCAACAGTTACTGGCCCGTAGGCGAAGTGATCACGGTCGAATCAGACATCGCGCTGGCGATAGAGACCGCGCTCGGAGGAGCCATAAACGATCTGATCGTTCCCGACGAAAGCGATGCCAAAGCCGCCATTAGCTTGCTTCGCGAGAATCGCTTGGGGCGGGCAACATTTCAGCCCATTCCCCTCATGCGACCGCAAGAGCCAAACCACGAATTCCGACGGGTTGAAGGCGAACGTGGAGTGATCGGTCGAGCGAGCGAGCTTATCCAATGCGAGAATCGCTATCGCCCCGTTATTGATTCGCTGCTGGGCCGCGTCCTCATCATAGAATCTCTTGAAACTGCTCTTAAGTTGGCTAAAACCCAAGGCTGGCATCGGCTGGTAACGATTGAGGGCGAACTCATAACCAGTGGCGGCGCGGTTACGGGTGGGCAGGGCTCGAAGCAGATGTATGGCGTTGTCCAGCGCAGAGCTGATCTCAAGGCTCTCGAAACCGAAGGTCATGCCATCCAGAAAAAGCTCTCTACTTTCGAATCTGCCGACGAGAAACGCAAAGCTAACCGCGAAAGGCTGGAACTCGATCTAGGCAACTGGGCCAATGCTCACCGCGAGCTAGAATCTGAGCTTAGCGAAGCCCGAAAGTGGCGCAACCAAGTCGCCGATGAACTCCAAAGCACGGAACGCGCGAAAGTCAAGTTAGAACAAGAGCTACAAGCGCTGCAACCCGACTTACTTGGTCAGATCGCCGAAGTAAACATACCAGACATCGAAGCCAAGCGGGACGAATTGATGAAAACTCTGGCGGCTCGGGCCGCCGATTCGGACTCGGCAAAAGAGCGACTTAGGGAATCAGAAACGAGGCTCTCGCAAGCTCAACTTAGAGGGATCCTCGCCCAAAGGCGACTGGTCGCCGCAATTGAACACGAGGAAATGCGAGCCAAACGCATCGCCAATCTCCAACCCGAACGAGACAAAGTTGCAAAGGAAGCCAAGGAAGCAGAAAAGCAACTCACCGAAGCCGAAATCGAACGGGACGAGGCGACCGTCGGCGTCGAAAGGGCAACCGATCAGAGGATAAAGCTCCAAGAAGGTAACGCCGAAATGTTGGAGAAGGCCAGACTCGCGAGGCAAAGCGCAAACAAGAGCCTGGAAGAATCTCACCAGGCCGAGCTCGGACGCGCGCGAGCCGATGCACGAAAGGCAAACTCCGTCCAACGCCTCCTTGAGGAGTACAACATCTCCGAGGAAGACGCGATTGCCCTCGCCCCTGGGATTGAAGTTCCCTCGGATGCCGCAACTTTGGTCGGGCGATTACGACGTGAACTCAGAGGCATGGGCGAAGTCAATCTTGGCGCGATTGAGGCTTACGAAAGACTCACAACCCGATACGATGAGCTCACCACTCAGCGCGAAGATATTCTGGCTAGCATAGAACAAGTGAACGCCAGCATCAGAGAACTGGACAAACTAACCCGAGAGAAGTTCATCACGACCTTCCAGGCCGTCCAAGAAGCGTTCGCCGGACTCTTTCAACAACTCTTTGCAGGCGGCGAGGGCGCTTTGCGGTTGACGAACTCTGAGAACCTGTTGGACTCAGGAATTGACATTGACGTTCAACTTCCGGGCAAGAAGAAGCAACGTTTAGAACTTTTATCGGGCGGCGAAAGAAGCCTATGCGCCACCGCTTTCCTCTTTGCGCTGTTAAAGGTCAAACCCTCGCCGCTCGTCGTTCTTGATGAGGTGGATGCGCCGCTTGATGGGCGCAATGTTGAGCGATTTGTGGAGATGCTCCACGATTTCTCGCGGCTCAGCCAGTTCATCGTTATCACTCATAATCCGGCGACGATTGAGTCCGCGCCAGTTTGGTTGGGCGTTACCATGTCGGAGCCCGGCGTTTCTTCTCTCGTGCCTTCGCGAATTGCGGTGGTCCGGAAGGAGGAAACTAGTGCTGAAGCTTTGGTCATATGATCTCGCCCGCGAGCAGTGCCCAACGGAGGAGTTCTTGCATCGACTCTGCCAGATTACGGTGGATTCTGGCTACGACGGAATCGGGCTCTATTTGGAACATCGCTTCGCCTATCCTTCCGCGCCTTGGGCACATGGGCGCGAGGCCCTTCAGCCCGAGGTGGTCACCAGGTTACAAAACCAGTTTCCCAACCTCCAAATTATTCCGTTTGTTAACTTGCTTGGTCACTGCGAGGGATTCATTTACGCCGAGGAAGGCAAGGGATTTGCCGAGGAGCGCTTCAAGGGATTGCAAGCGTGCCCCTCAAATCCTGGTTTCGCCGAGTTCGCGGCGGGGCTCCTGCAAGACACCCTGAATACGTTCGATTCTGAAATCATCCACGTCGGCGGCGATGAAACCGCGCAGCTTGGTCAATGTTCGGTTTGCGCCCTAAAAGGGAAAGCGGAGTTGTTTGCTAATCACTTCCTGCCCCTGATTCAGGCTGTGATCGAAGCCGGTAGACGCCCCGCCATTTGGGCGGATATGGTTTTGGAACACCCGGAACTACTTGATCTTATCCCGAAGCAAACGCTACTCTTCGATTGGCAGTACTTCGATGGCTTTAATGAATCTACACCAAAGTTGATTGAAGCGGGATTTGAGGTCGTTTGCTGCCCAACTCTGCACACCTACAACGCTGCGTGGATGCATATTGAGCGAAGCCGCGAAAACCTCCAGGAAGCCATCAGCCAGCCCGGGAAAGCCGGAGTTTGCTTGACAACATGGGAATGCGCGCTCATGGGCAACTACCTCACGCTCTTTCCGCCCATCAAGAACGCCGGGCGAACGCTGAACGGAAAGGAAGAAAAACCCACTGGGGAATGGGATCAACTTATGGGGGTAGAGCTCGAAAAGCTTGGGGGCCCGTTCGCCATGAGCCGAATCAGAAGCGGCTTGAAGTGCCGGTTGCTCCTCTATTCGAATCCGTTTCTCGCTTGGATGCACCACGCCGAAGAGCTTTGCGGCCCAATCGGCGATCATGCGCTTAGGATCGCCGATCATGCCATCGCGATTGCGCCGGATGTAAGTTGCCGGGGCGTATCCGTTTTTGTTTACAAAACCATCGAATTCGTAAGGCTTGCCGAGCAAGCGCGGCAAGCTTATGCAAACCACCTTCCCGGCCTCGCCGCATCTTCCCTATCGCCATGCCGCCAGATCTTTGATGATCTGGAAAAGGTAGCGAGAGCAACTCTGCTCAATGCCGGAGGTTCTATGGCCGACATTGAGCGGTGCCGAGCGGCGCGGAAGCACGTCGAAACCGTGATCCTCAGAATCAAAGAGTACGGCGACGGTCAACTCGGTTACCTCCCCGCCTTCGAAATCCTCACCCACCCCAAGTTCATGCCTCATGACCAAGGCAACTGGTGGCTCATCAACAAATGGGCGAATGAGTAATCCTCGTATAGGTCTTTGCAACCTTTACGGCGAACCTGCCGTGTATAATCTTGTTGCCTTACTTCAAGGCGGGACTATCAACGTGCTAAAGCGACTTTTCAGATGGATTAAAGCTGTGTTTCATCGCGGCATGGACAACCTTGAGGATCCAGAAATTATGCTGGATCAGGCTCGACGCGATATGCAGGAAGCCATTATCAGTAACCGCGAAAAGGCGGTTCAGGCGATAACGCAAAAGAATCGCTTGCAAAACTTGTACGATAGCTCGATGCAAAAGTCAGCCAAGCTTGAACAACAGGCCACCTTAGCTCTTCAGCAAGGCAACCGCGATCTTGCGCGCCAGTTCATTCGCGAAAAGGCGAGCAACGACGCGATCATGGAGCAGCTTAAGCCCTCTTTGGCGGCCGCAACGGCGGCGGTAGAATCGGTGAAAGTTGCGCTCAAGCGACAAGAAGAAGAGGTTCGCAAAAAGACCGCCGAAGCCCTCGCCCTCAAGGCCCAATGGAAGCAGGCCCAGATTCAAAACTCGATCTCCAAAGCCCTCGAAGGGCTTACCTTTGAGAACCAGATCGAAGGGTTTGGCGCAGCCGAAGAGCGTATCAAGGAAGCCCAGAGCGAGGCCGCCGCTAGGACCGAAATGCTCGGCACTTCCCTACAAGGCCAGGTTATGCAAATGGAAGATCAGGCGATGGATTATGCCGCCGAAGCTGAACTGCAAAAGCTAGAAGAGCGCCTCGGCATGAACGCCGCCGCTCCCATAGCAACCGAAACCACCCAAACGGTCTCAGTTTCCGCGGGCGATGGCGTAACCGCCCCTGCCGCGCCCGAACCCCCCGCCAGCGAAGTAGATCGGCAACTGGATGAGCTAGAAAAACGTCTAGGCGGCTAGATGTTACTTCCCGATTAGCCTTCCAATCCACAGGTTTGGCCACCTCGCCATCTTAACCAAGGCACGCGGGAACGACGGCTCCCCGAGCTTTTTTAAGAGCAAATCTTGGGCTGCGTAATACTGCTTCTTCTGGGCCAGCGAGCCCGATGCGCTGGCGCCGCCCAAGTGAGTTACGCCAGCGGACAAACACCGATGAATGGTCTTGCCTAACCCCCGAATCGCTTGGCAAAGTAGCACATCTTCATAGTACATGAAGATATCTTCGTCGAACCCGCCGACGGCCTCGAAGTCCGCCCGCTTAAGTAGCATTGCGCAGCCGGAAACCCAGTCGGGTTCGAGCCATTCGAGATCGTAGCGCTTGGTTGCGCGGGTTAGCAAACGGCTGGCCGTGGGCAGGCGTCCAAACGTGTCTAACTGAAGAGTTTTCCCATCCGGCATTCGGATCGCGGGGGCCAGAATCCCGGGTGTTTTTAGCTCATCCCATTTGGAAAGCAATGCCGAGAGTGACGAAGGATGAAGGGTGGCATCGCTATTGAGAAGAAACAGAAACTCGGCGGTCGCATGCTTTGCGCCTAAGTTATTTCCGCGCCCAAACCCGAGATTCTCTTTGCTCTCTACGAGTTTAACCCGCACTTCCCCTTCAAAAGCGCTCGCAAGTTGAGCAAGAGAGTCATCACCGCTCCCATTCTCCACCACAATAATCTCCGTCGCCTCGGGCTCGCTCAAAACCGACCGAACCGCCGCCACCGTCAAATCAGGCGTTCGAAAGTTGACAATAATAACCGCGACCGACATAGAGCGAAATGAGTATGGCATCGCCATGCCAAAATCAATAGCCATGTCCTCAAACATCGAAGGTGTCATTATTCGCCAACTCAATCGCTATAACGATTCGCGGGGGTGGCTTTCGGAGATTTATCGCGATGACGAGCTGCCTGAGGGTTTCAAACCCGCCATGAGCTACCTCAGCGTAACCCGTCCCGGCGTGGCCCGTGGGCCGCACGAGCATGTGGATCAAACCGATCTGTTCGCGTTCCTGGATGGGTCTTACGAGCTGTTTCTGTGGGAGAATCGCCCCGGAAAACCGGCTCAGGCCGAAGTTCACCGGGTGGGCTCGGAGAACTCCGTCGTCGTCTTTGTTCCGCCGGGCGTGGTTCATGCGTACCGAAATGTCGGAGATCGGGATGCGTTTGTTGTGAATCTCCCCAACCAACTTTATGCGGGTCAAGGCAAGAAAGAGCCGGTGGATGAGATTCGCCACGAGGCCGACCCCGATTCCCCTTTCAAGCTCCACTAAGCTGATTTGGCACATAAAGTGACAAACTAATAGCGATGCGATTGTTAGTGACCGGGGGCGCCGGGTTCATCGGCTCAAATTTTGTTCGTCTCGCCCTCAAGCAGATTCCTGAAGCCAAAATTGTGGTACTCGACGCCCTAACCTATGCGGGCAACCTCAGCACGCTGGCTGACGTTCGCGACCGAATCACGTTTGTGGCGGGCAAGGTTCAGGATGCGACGGTCGTAGAAGGAACGGTCAAGGCAGAAGAGATCACTCATATCGTGAATTGCGCCGCCGAAAGCCACAATGATCGCAGCTTGCTCCACGCTGGGAGCTTTATCGAAACCGACGTTCTCGGCGTTTACACGTTGCTCGAAGCAACCCGCAAGTTCGGGCTGGAGCGTATGGTGCATGTCAGCACCGATGAAGTGTATGGCTCTATTGACGCGGGGCACTTCACCGAAGAAAGCCCGATTGAACCTAACACCCCGTACAGCGCAAGCAAAGCGGGTGGTGATCTACAAATCCGCGCCCATGTAAAGGCGTTCAAAACCCCCGCGCTTATCACGCGCGGCGGAAACACCTATGGCCCTTGGCAATTCCCCGAAAAGCTCATTCCCTTCTTCGTAACCCGGCTGATTGATGGCAAAAAGGTTCCGCTATACGGAGAGGGCGACCAAGTGCGCGAGTGGATTCACGCCATGGATCATGCCAGCGGGATTCTGGCGGTTTTGCTTAAGGGCGAAAACGGGCAGGTTTACAATGTTGGGGACGTGAACGAGCGAACCAACCGGGTTGTTGTAAACATTCTTCTTGAAGAAACAGGACGAGATGAAAGCTTGGTCAAGAAGATTCCTGACCCGCGCAAGGGCGCTCACGATAAGCGCTATTCAATGACGGCCTTGAAAACCGCAGGCTTGGGATGGAAGCCCATTCATCCCTTTGAGGAGTCGTTAAGAGAGACGGTGCGATGGTACATCGCTAATCAAGATTGGTGGCGACCGCTCGTTGCAACTGACGATTTTCAGGCTTTCGTGAAGAAATTCTACGGTCCAACGCTAGGGGAGGATTTGTAAGAGTGGTGAAACGCGGAATTATCTTAGCGGGCGGATCAGGCACCCGGCTCTATCCGGTAACGCGAGCGGTGAGCAAGCAGCTCATGCCGGTTTACAACAAACCGATGATTTACTACCCGCTCAGCGTGTTGATGCTGGCTGGTATCCGCGATGTTCTCATTATCACCACTCCCCACGATCAGGCTGCCTTTCAATCGCTCTTGGAGGACGGCTCGCAGTTTGGGATTTCGATTCAATACGCCGTTCAACCTCACCCCGGTGGTTTGGCTCAGGCGTTTCACGTCGGAGCGGATTTCGTTGGCGGCGAGCCTTGCGCTTTGGTATTGGGTGACAACATCTTCTTTGGTCACGGATTGCAGGAGCAGTTGGTAAAAGCCGCATCGCTCGAATCGGGGGCGGTCGTTTTCGCGTATCACGTAGACGATCCGACCCAATATGGCGTGGTTCAGTTTGATTACACCGGCACCGCCGTCAGCATCGAAGAAAAGCCGACCGAGCCAAAATCAAACTACGCCGTGACTGGCCTCTACTTTTATGATGAAACTGTGGTTGATCGCGCTTTGGCGCTGAAACCCTCGGCCCGGGGAGAGCTAGAAATCACCGACCTAAACCGCCTTTACTTAGAAGAAGGCGCGCTCAACGTAGAAACCTTGGGTCGCGGCTACGCTTGGCTCGATACCGGAACCCACGACATGTTGCTACAGGCAGCTCAGTTTGTTCACGCGGTTGAATCCCGCCAAGGCTTTATGATCTCCTGCCCCGAAGAAATCGCATTTCGACAAGGCTGGGTGCCTGCGGAGAAACTTCGCGATGTGGGACTGAAGCTCAAGAACAATGGTTATGGACGCTATTTATTGAAGCTGATTGGCGATGTCTGAGACTTCCTCGACCGGCTCCACCGCCCCTTTCAAGTTCTGCCGAACATCGGCATTGATACAGTTCTGAATCGCCGTAGCAACGACATCCATGAGCTTGCGCGCCTTCTTCTTGCCGCCTTCGGCAAGCATTCGGAACACGAATCCGCCGATGGTAAGGAGTCCGATTAAAGCAATCAATCCGGGCCAGACAAGACCGCGAGCGATCATATTCGCGCCCACCACAAACGACAGGATTAACGGTCCGTGTAGGCCGGCAAAATAGGCGACAAAGGGAGTTTGCCTAAATCTGAGCTTGGTGCGGCCATTGCGAGAGGACAGTTCCATATCGCCAAACACCGTCCCTGACGTTACACGAGCCCGCATCGAACGACCAAGCTGTTGCGAGAACTGCAACTTAACATTCGGACCGAGGGCATCGACAATTTCATCCAATCGATCAAAGTCAAGTTCGCCATCGAACACGCGCTCTTGCGTCTCCACCAAGTTCAGAAAACTCTCTTCGGACTTTTGCTCGGGCTGAACCAGAGCCATTCGGAGTGCTTCTTCGCTGATGCCGCACTCTGCCGCGATTCTCTGGAGCTCTTCGAGCGTAACACCGGGGGCATAGCCTGACGCCGCTTCTTGCTCTTGGAGCTTCGCCGCCGTCTGCAGAATCTTGCTGATTTCCGACTCGCTGTAAATCTGTTTGGGCATTCCTTGAATGATTGTACGGTTTTTAGGTGCGTTAGGGTGCGGTTCGAGATGGTTCGGTCGGGCCTGTGATAAGCGGTACCATTCCCCCAATGATTATCGCGCTCGGATCGGACCATGCTGGCTTTCTTTATAAGGAAGCGATCAAACGGAAGCTGGAAGCCGATGGTCATGAGGTTTTGGATTTCGGCACCTTCTCCACTGAATCCTGCGATTATCCGACCTTCGTCCGCCCGGCGGCCCTTGCGGTTGCATCGGGTGAGGCAAAACGAGGGATTGTTTTGGGTGGCTCCGGGAATGGCGAGGCGATGGTCTCGAACCGGGTGAAAGGGATTCGGTGCGGGGTTTGCTGGAACGAGGAATCAGTGAAACTCACCCGTGCGCACAACGACGCCAACATGATCGCCCTAGGCGAGCGCATGATGACCGAGGAGATGGCGCTGAGGATTGTTGACCTGTTCTTGAGCGAACCTTTCGAGGGCGGGCGGCATGTGCGGCGCATTGATGGGATTGATGACTGATGCAACCTCCACCCATTCTTCAACCCGAGTTCCCGGCCCGCTCAAATCGCGTGATTTGGTTCGTCGTTGGCGGCGCCATCCTCTTCACTTTAACCTTCTTTATCATTTTCAGTTTTTGCTACCGACAGGTTGTCGGAACGGGAGACGTGGTTCCAAATCCTACAGGTGCCACCTACACGAGCAAAGCAACGGCTGACGGCAACTATCGCGTCACCTTCGACAGGATGAAACTGACGATGGATTTGCCCTCGATTCCGCAACTGCAGCCGTGGGATCCAATTGTTTCGTCTAAAGAGCTAGGAAAATGGGGCACCAGTTTGACGCGCCATTGCAGCTGGGACGACAAAGTTACCGTATGGATTACAACCCTCTGGCTCACAAAAGTAGGAGACTATGCGCTTCATGACCCGCAGCAGCGCCGCGGCCTTGCACGCGACTACTTAGGGAGCGAGTTCCGTGGCACTATGGTTAGCCTCCCTTCCAAACCACCAAATTCGGAGGCAGTCTCCTTCGTCAACACGCTCTCCAAGCCACCGGTTAAAAGCTATTGTCTCTATGTTCATCACAACGGCACGTGGATACAAATCGGGGTAACCGCGACTGATCCGCAGTTAACTGTCGCCGAGTTCAATCGAATCGTTCGCTCAATTAATCTCGATTAACCCTCTGTATCCTCTAAAACCTCCCGATAACATTACTGTGAGACGCTTGCCTGGGCAGGTACCCTCTAGGTGGCACGGAGAGTCGTTCGGCGAGTCTGAAGCGTCTCTAAAATACAATCAAGGTGGCCGCGATGAGTCGGCTTGCCTAGACGTAAGAACAAACGTGGAGTTCGGACGTCGTATAACCGGATGCCCGTGATCCAAGCGAAAAAAATATGTGGCAAAGATTTACTGAAAGAGCAAGAAAAGTCGTTTTTTATGCGCAGGAAGAGGCGCAGAAATTTGGCGAAGGCTATGTCAGCACTGAGCATCTGCTGCTCGGGCTGGTAAGAGAACAGGACAGCGTTGCCGCACGCGTTCTGGAGAAACTAGGCGTCAGTCTAAATCGAGTTCGGTCGGAAGTGGAAAAGCAGCTTCCCCGTGGCGATGCAAGACCGAGCCAAGACATGACCCTGACACCTCGAGCTAAGCGAGTCATTGATCTTGCTTACGATGAAGCTCGAAGCTTGAATAACAACTATATAGGAACGGAGCATTTGCTTTTAGGTTTGATTCGCGAGGGTGATGGACTTGCGGGCAGAGTGTTGGCAAAGCTCGGTGTTGAATTAGAACGAGCCCGCGCCGAGGTGATGGGACTGCAAGATACCGAGTCTCAAGCCAAACCAGGCTCTAGCCGCTCGAACGCAAGCTCGGGAACGAAAACCCAAACGCTAGATGAATTTGGGCGTGACCTCACCGAGTTGGCCCGCGAAGGCAAACTCGACCCCGTCGTAGGTCGCCAGAACGAAATCGAGCGGATCATGCAGATTCTTTGCCGCCGAACGAAGAACAACCCGTGCCTCATTGGTGAGCCCGGAGTTGGTAAGACGGCGATTGCGGAGGGCCTTGCCTTAAGAATTGTTAGCGGGGATATCCCCGAGCTTTTGAACGGCAAACGAATCGTAACCCTCGATCTTGCCGGCCTCGTGGCCGGAACTAAATATCGCGGTGAGTTTGAAGAGCGCATGAAGAAGGTGATGGAGGAAGTTCGAAAGGCCGAGGGCCAAGTGATCCTTTTCATTGATGAGCTTCACACGCTTGTCGGAGCCGGCGCCGCCGAAGGTGCGATTGACGCAAGCAATATCATGAAGCCAGCCTTGGCTCGCGGCGAACTGCAATGTATCGGCGCGACTACCCAAGACGAATTTAGAAAGTACATCGAAAAAGATGCCGCTTTAGAGCGACGGTTCCAAGGGGTTAAGGTTCGAGAACCTAACGACGAGGAAGCGATTGACATCTTGAAGGGCTTGCGCGAGCGCTACGAGGCGCACCACCAGGTCGAGATTACCGATGAAGCTATCACGGCGGCGGTAACGCTTAGCCAACGCTACATCACTGATCGAACCTTGCCCGATAAAGCGATTGACTTGATTGATGAGGCCGCGTCGCGAGTGCGATTGCAGCAGAGTCTGCCCCCCGCTGATGTCCGGGCTGATCGAGTGAAAATGAACAAGCTCAAATCAGAAGTTGAGCACGTTGAAAAGCGAACCAACGAAGGCAATGCCGAGCACCTTAGCGGTTTGCAGAAGCAGCTTGAGGAACTTGAATCGAGCATCGCCGAGCGCGAAGAAGTTTGGAACTCGCGCGAGAAGTTTGAGCCAAAGGTTGATGAAGCCGAAATCGCTCAGATTGTCCAAAGTTGGACGGGAATTCCGGTGATGAAGCTGGTCGAAGCCGAGACTCAAAAACTTCTCAGAATGGAAGAAGACCTTCATACGAGAATCATTGGCCAGAAAGACGCGGTTTCCGCCGTTTCTAGAGCAATCAGAAGAAGCCGAAGCGGCCTCAAGGATCCCAAGCGACCAATGGGAAGCTTCATATTCCTCGGCCCAACGGGAGTTGGAAAGACCGAACTCGCCCGAGCCCTCGCTGCGTACCTTTACGAGAAAGAAAGCAACATGGTTCGAATTGACATGTCGGAGTACATGGAGAAATTCGCGGTCAGCCGCCTCGTCGGTGCACCTCCCGGATATGTCGGTTATGATGAGGGCGGTCAGCTCACCGAGCAGGTTCGCCGCAATCCATACTGCGTAGTGCTTCTGGATGAAGTAGAGAAGGCCCACCCAGATGTCTTTAACATTCTGCTCCAGGTTATGGAAGACGGACAGCTCACCGACAGCCAGGGCCGTACGGTTGATTTTCGGAATACGATTATCATCATGACTTCCAACGTCGGCGTTCGTCCGATTGAGCTTGACGGTGGCCTCGGGTTCCGAACCCGAAGTGAAGACCCGAACGATCCTAAGGTTTACGAAGCGATGAAGAACCGAATGAATGAGGAGTTGAAGAAAACCTTCCGCCCCGAGTTCCTGAACCGCGTTGACGAAACGATCGTGTTTACTCACCTCGCGAAGCCAGAAATCTTGCAAATCGCGGAGCTTTACCTGAAGCGCGTGAATGAGCAAGCGGCTGCCATCGGCATAACGCTGGAACTGAGCGAAGCGGTTAAAGACATGCTCGTATCTCAGGGCTACGATCCAAACCTTGGTGCCAGGCCGCTCCGAAGAGCAGTTCAGCGATTTATCGAAGACCCGCTTTCCGAAGAGTTCCTGTTGGGTTCCTTCTCCGCTGGCGATGTCATTGTTGCCGAACTTGATGATGACAATAAGGTTGTTTTCACCAAGAAGCTGGATAATCCGCCCAAGAAAGAGAAACAACTCGTTAAGAATTAGCGACGCAAGAGACTTCTTGTGCCGAACTTCGACGGGGGAAAGTAGAATAGGCTGTGTATCAGGCTCCGTTGCCAACAGAATATCAAAATCTTTCGGACGCCGAGCTGAGCGACCGGATCACGGCCGCTAGAGCCAAACTGGGTCCAAAACTCGTGATTCTCGGCCACCATTATCAACGGGACGAAATTATTGCTCACGTGGATTTTCGTGGGGATAGTTATAAGCTATGCCTGGATGCAAATGCCAGACCTGAAGCTGAGTATATTGTGTTTTGCGGCGTCCATTTTATGGCTGAAAGCGCGAACATTCTCACGGATAAGCGTGTGATCCTGCCAAATCTTGCGGCGGGATGCTCGATGGCGGATATGGCGAACCAATTCCAAGTAAAAGCCTGCTGGCGACAACTGGAGGAGATGATTCCGGGCGAAACAATGATTCCCATCACCTATATTAACTCCGCCGCCAACCTCAAGGCGTTTGTCGGCGAGAAGGGTGGAACAGTTTGTACTTCGACAAATGCCCCGACCACGCTTCAATGGGCACTAGACCAAGGAGCGAAGAAAATTCTTTTCTTTCCCGACCAACATTTGGGCCGCAATACCGCAGTCAAGCTCGGGTTTGATCCGGAAACCGAGATGGTTTTGTGGGATCCATTCAAGCCTCTGGGTGGAAACACTCCCGAAGCCATCAAGCGCGCTACGTTCATCCTCTGGAAAGGCCACTGCTCGGTGCACAAGAGATTTACGGTCGAACAGATTGCGGAAGCGAGGCAGAAACACGCCGGTTGCCAGGTAATTGTTCATCCTGAGTGCCCCTTGGATGTTGTTCAGGCCGCAGACCTCGCTGGCTCCACCGAGTTCATCCTTAAGACCGTCACCAATGCGGCTGCTGGGTCAACGTGGGCGATTGGAACGGAAATCAACCTCGTGAGCCGTTTGGCAACAGAAAACCCCGGCAAGACGATTTTCTGCCTCGACCCGCAGATTTGCCCTTGCTCCACAATGTATCGTATCCACCCGAGTTTCCTTTTGTGGATTCTAGAGAATTTGGCTGAAGGAACCGTTCTAAATGAGATCATCGTCCCCGACAAAACGAGGCAGTTTGCTCGTTTAGCCCTTGAACGAATGATTCAGATCGGTAAACCTAAGGATTAGCTAGAGAATTTTCCGACAATAGATAAGTTATGGAAAAAGATGGCGCTCTGATTTTAAGAGCTTGGCAAGCCATGCCGATGGAATCATTGATTTCATTGCTTGAGGAGAACACCCGTCTTTGGCGAAGCGAAATCAGTGAGATTACCGATGCCGCAATGATGTGGCAGCCGTTTCACCAAGGGCACAGTATTGGTGGTCTATTGATCCATATGGCCGACGAAGAATCGCTTTGTTCGGAAGAGGTTATCGGTGGGAAGAGTCGAACGCTTGAAACACGCGAACTTCTAAAGTCGGACCAATCACCGCACGTTCTCGAGATTTGGCCAGATCCCGAACCTTAGCCGCTTTATCGTTACTATGAAATCCAGAATTGGGTTCGTGCAAACACGGTGAGAACGCTACGCCAGATTGGCAGCACCGCGGAAGTTGTGACCCACCCTCATCTTGGCGAAGTTGCGATCGGGATGCTGATTCTGAAGCTCCTTCAACATGAGTCGTATCATGTCGGCCAAATCGCACTTCATAAACTTCATTTCTCCCTACCAAAACCGTAACGCCTGCGATCCCTATTCGTTTCACTTTCATGAAGCGCGTATTGCTCCTTGTTGTTGCCTCCTTGGTCGCCAGTTCCGTTTTAGCGAGTCAAGAACGGGCGAAGCCATTGCGAATTCAGATTCGTCGGGCTGACCCTTATTTTGTTAAGGGAATGCTAGAAGGACGTGGGCTAACATCGCCAGAGCTAAGCACGGCCCTTGATTTCATGGGGCTACCCGGTCAGATTGTGAACGTGATTGACAGTCTCTTTAAAGATGGCACTTTTCTCGTTAATGCGGCCGATAACAGCTTGTGGTGGATTCCGAATCCGCGCTAGTTGAGAGCTTTCGCGAGATGCATAACCATTTGCTCCATGGTTTCAACATTGCTGTAGCCCGGCAGGAGCCCCTTTATTCGTGCGTCGGTGTCCGTCAGTATCTTCATTGCCGCTCCGATTTGATCAAGATTTAGTTTTCGAGCGCGCTGAAAAGCAAGGCGCTGGGGATACTCTTTTTCGCTCAACAAGTTGTTCTTTCCCGGCAAACTCTGCTTCACTGCTGGTGAGATAGAGGTCTGAGAACCGCCCGAATCCAAAACGCACCGGGCTTGATAAAGTAGCCTCAACTGACGAGATACTTGGGGAAACACTTGGGCGTGGATCGCGCTGTCGCTCCGGGGATTTGCACCGATCAGGATTCGCAACTGCCGAAGCGCACTGGCCACATCGCCCTGCATGGCTCCATCCAGCAACTTGAAAACATTCCAGTCGCGAGCGGGCACGACAACGGAATCCAAGTCTCGGATGCTAATGCTTGTGCCACTGACGTAGAGGTTTAGCTTCTGAAGTTCATCCAGGGCATGGCTAAGGCTTCCGCCGCACATTTCGTTGAGATGCTCGGCAACTTGGGGGGCCATTTGTTTGCCGAGTTTGGTGGCTTCTTCCCGAATGGTCTCAATAACGGCTTTACTCGTTACGTTAAAGAGGCAACAATACCCATGGGCATTTTGCACCGCCTTTTCCCAACTTGTTGCGATTTGGGCCATCCCACGCTCACGGTCATCGCCGACAAGCTCCTCATCCCCAACCAGAATCAGCAAGGTCGTCTGTGGCAGATCCGGTTTTCCCAACAGCGCCGGCTCAGGACAACGAAACAGGTTGCGCACGACAACAACGCGTCGAGGAGAAAGAAAAGGCGCAGTGCCAGCGGCTCCCAACCAGCGAGCCGGGTCCTTGGTATCGCCGTTCGTGATTTCAAGATCAAAATCGTCTTCCCCAAGCCCAGCCGCAACAAGTTCGGCCAGCGCGCGCCGCCTCAGCGTGCTTTCTTGTCCGCCAAGAAAGACGATGCGGTGGGACATCGCTTTTTCGATCGAGAATGGGCTCATTTACGAAGTTTTGGGAGCAATCCCGAAATCTGCTCGCGCAAAGACTGTACCTCGCCTGCCTCCAGCGGAACCTTTGCGAACATCCCGTAGCTCAGCCGATCTGCAATTAGCTGAGCCTCAATAACGTTCGAGTCTAGGTTGTGGCTGATTGACTGTAGGTATTCATTCGCCGTCTGGCTTGGACGCTTTGGCCGACCCGAGACTTTCTCTAAACCGCGATAAAGCATTTTGAACGCAACGGCCGCTGGAATTCGGGAAGTATCGGCAATAACTGCGCTTTGCGAGCGCACATACTTGATAAGACGCGGCGTGAAGAATAGGCCCGTTCCGATCAAAGCCACGATGAGGATGCGGAACCAGAACTGGTTCCAAATCGCCTCGCCGGTTAGCGCCGAACCGATCTCGTCTCGACCCTCTACCGCATATTCAGTTGGATCAAACTCGACCCACCCAATGCCTTCGAAATAGATTTCGGCCCAAGCGTGAGCTTCTGATTCGCGGATCGTTAGCGTTCCGTCGTTGAATTCTTGATGCACAGGATAGAAGCCAGTTGCATAGCGGGCGGGCAAGCCGACAGACCGGGCACACACCACCATCGCTGAGGCGTAAAGATCACAATAGCCGTTTTTGGAAGTGAAAAGCGTATGCTCGATGGGGTCAACGCCAATCGGTACGGGCTCCGCCTGCAAGTCATAAACAATCGCTGTTCCAATCGCTTTGCATAGGGCCGTAGCTCGTTCAAAATCAGTCTGACCTGCAGCCGCATTTTTGGCAAAGGTCGTAACTCGCGCGGGGATTTTTGGCAACCGGGTGTACTTCGCATCCATCCCCTTGGGGCAATTGGTGATGGCGGCTTCCTTTGTCGGAATCTCACTGGCCATGTTTACTTGGATTCCAGGCTCCGGCCAGTTGAGGGTCCCATCAGGCCGGAATAGGCCATAGGTGATGATATCCTCCGACCGAACCGCTCCTGCAACTGGGATTCGGCTCATCCGTTTGTCAAGTCGGATTCGGTAACGAAAGTAGTTGTGATTCGCCGTTGTCAGCGCAAGGTTCTTGTTCAGGTCTGACTTTGGATCATCGAGGGCCGCTTGTGTTGCTTGCGTGCTTTCAAAGTCCCCAGTTTGGGCCCAGCCGCGACCGGTGTATTCCCCAAAGGTTGTAACTCGATAGTAGGCATCCACCCCATCGAAGACTCGAAACACCCGCTCAGTGGAAAGTGTGCCTCTGGGCCCATTACCTATCGTAGTTGTGGTGCCATTAGAGGTAAAGGCGTCGGTGGCGCGAGCAAGCGGTTGCGCCGGCGGTGGGGCAACCGATATCTGACCAGCAACCCCCTGCATAGCTCCTTGAACAACGGGGGCACCCAGAAAGCTAAACAGGACGATAGCAAGGGCGGAGCCGAGCGCCCATTCCGCTCCCGCCATAAAGCGCCACGGGCCCTGCTTGAGATCAGAAATAAGCTGCCCTTCACTTTCGCGACTCGCAAAGCCAGCGTCTTGAGCTTGTTTCATCATCGTCCGATTGTTTGAGCGGGCAAACATCGTGGCGAAACACAGCAGGAATCCAAAGAAGGCGAATGGCGCGCCCGAAAGCGTGTCGAACGCGCCAACCAATCCAAACAGAGCAATGGCCGGGACAGCTTGAAAGAGTAGCATCGCTTCTCGCCACAAAAATAGGCTACAACAAGTAAGCATCCACGCAAGCCCGCCCGCGATGAGAAGGTACCGATCAAAGCCTTCTTCGGGTAGAAGTTGGTTGAGTTGACCATTCAAGCCCATGCAGGCGACAGCCGTCCCAAAATAAAGAGCGGCCCCGACCCAACCCACCCTTGGCGGCAGATAGCGGTGGACGATTGAGCTGAACAGGGTTCCAATCACCGTTATCGAAATGAAAAGAACGCCGATGAGCGGCTTGCGCAGGCCGAATGACATGGCGTAAAGGGCGAGACAGTTCGAAACCCCTGAAAGGAGGAAATCCACCCAATTTAATCGGCCGACTTCCCTCTTCATTGAACCCTCACAAATGGCACCGAGATCACCGCGCCTCCGTTGGCCGTGAGTAAATCCATAAAGCGCGGACTCATCGCAGATTCGAAGCTGGGATCACTCTTTGTTCGATACTGCTCTGTATCATATAGCAGGGCCGCGACCGATATTCCAGACGCGCTCAAGGTTCGAATGGCGGCCGGCAGTTCCGGATCAGCCACGGCGACGAAAACATAGGCGCGGCTACCAAAAGGGAGCTTTGCCGCTCCTCGCAACAGTTCTGAAGCAATAGTCTCGCTTCCATCGCCATCAATGCCAGCCAGAGCGATCAAGATCTCTTGAGCCCGCTCATGGGGCGAAGATATCGAGTTCGCGTTGAACTCGATTGTCGGCATGACAATGCCCGCCCCGTTTCGGAGCATTCGGTCGCTGAGATAGGCACAGTGGGAGCACATGTGTTCCAGAGTCGAGTTCGCCCCGTATCCGATGTCAGTACCGCGTGTTCGCTGGAGAAAGAAAGCAACCGTGGAGTGCGAGCCCGTTTCAAATTCTTTAACGACCAAGCGCCCAGTTCGCGCAACGGTCGGCCAGTGGACGTACCGCATGGAATCCCCATGCGCATATTCTCGTATTCCGCGTGGCTCCAATCCTGCTCCGCGCGAAAGGCCGGTTTCGGCCTCAGAAATTCCAAATCCAGCGGCACCAGGCAAGTCAATATCCAAGGGAATCGGATTTGGCACTACCAACATTTCAGACTGCTCAAGATCGTAGTTTCGTGTGATCGTAGTTAATCCCAACGCATCGGTTCCATAAATTTTGAGTGTCTTCCAGCGAAAGCGACCACGGCGCATGGGCCGAAAGAGATATTGCGTTCTCATGGGCACGTCGAAGGCGGGGGCAAGGGGCAAACTGGAGGTTCGATCCCGAAACGCCATTCGACTTGGAAGTTGATCGACGAGGGTGATCAAAGGCCTTCGTATGCGGCGATCAGACCAAACCGACAGTTCAACTGCAATGAGCTCGCCCACTGAAGCTTTTTCGGGGACAAACCGATCAAATCGCAATCCGCGCACGGAAAGAAACGCTTGCAGCCTGGAGACGCCAAGCGTAGCGAGCAAGGCGGTGCTCATATAGAACAGCGGAGGGGAATTGAGCATCACTGCGACGATCAGCAAGAAGATGGAGGACGTGCTAAGGGCGACCCCCGCAACGCCACGCATTCCTCGGCGGACGGAGTATGGCGACGCCTTGCGTTCGGCTTGCTCTCGGGCGACGGCACGAAGACCCAAGTAGAGGGCCCCGATAACGAGCAACACAAAACCAAGCGCGTACAGGCGAGCAACTAACATCTATGCAACCGGAACGGGACCACCGACTTCATCCAAAATCCGACTCACAACCGCCTCGGTGGAGGCCCCTCGTACCCTCAACTCGGCCTTCGGAATCACCCGGTGAGCCAAAATCGCCGGAGCCACAGCTTTTACGTCTTCCGGGCGAACGTAATCTAAGCCGTTCATTGCCGCGTGAGCCTGAGCGCCGCGCATCAAATAGAGCGAACCACGGGGGGAAGCCCCCATGACGAGCTGGTTGTTATCACGAGTAGACCGAACCAGGTCAACGATGTAATCCCGAACGGCGTCATGCACGAAAACGTCACGAATTCCCTCCTGAATCGCAAGTAGAGTTGGAATATCAATCGTAGTCCTCACGTTCTCAAGCGGGTGAGACTTACGTTGCTCGGACAAAACGCGGGATTCATCCTCTCGGCTTGGATAGCCAAGGGACACTCTCATAAAAAACCGATCCAGTTGTGCTTCCGGTAGCGGATAAGTGCCAGTCATTTCAACCGAGTTCTGAGTGGCAATTACGAAGAATGGCTTTGGTAGCTGTCTCGAAACACCATCAACGGTAACCTGTCGCTCCTCCATGGCCTCGAGCAAGGCAGACTGCGTTTTGGGAGTCGCCCGGTTAATCTCGTCAACAAGGACAACATTGCCAAAAACCGGACCCGCGCGAAACTCAAAAGTGCCGTCTTTTTGACTATAGATAGAGCTTCCGGTGATGTCGGCAGGTAAAAGGTCAGGCGTAAACTGCATCCGTTTGAACTCACCGCCAATAACCATCGCGAGCGCTTTGGCCAATGTGGTCTTCCCAACTCCCGGGATGTCTTCAATCAAAACGTGGCCATTACACATCATCGCAATTGTTGCGAGGGTAATCGTCTCAGCTTTTCCTATAATTACTTTGTCAATTTCGGCCACAATGGCGTTCGCGTGCTTAGCTATTTCTTGAACTTGCAAATTATTTTCCCCAGATCCCTTTGACCTTTCCCTACGTCATAATGCGCCCGAACGATGCGAAGTGCCCGATTTCACGTAAAATCGCACACTATGTCAGATCGAATTGTCGTTGGTGTTGATTTGGGCGGAACAAATGTTCGCGCCGCGGTCTTTAATGAAGACGGAACTCAGCTAGGCAAATCGTTCTCGCAATCCTCAAATGCCATTGAAGGGACCGCCGCCGTCGTTAAAGCCATAGCTAATGTTATCACCGAAGCCCTCCAAACTGCTCAAGCAGCTCCATGTGCGATCGGAATCGCCGTGCCCGGGCACATAGATGATGAGCGTGGGGTCGTCATTTGGTCACCCAACTTTGGATTCTACGACGATGGAGTGTTCATTGCTTGGAGCGAAGTCCCCCTACGCGACGCAATTCTCGCCGAAACCGGCTTGACATGCCCGATTCGATTAGGAAACGACGCAAATTTAGCCGCGCTGGGCGAATATCGGTTTGGAGTCGGGCAAAACCGGGCTAAGTGTTTGGTTATGCTTACGGTTGGAACTGGAATCGGCGGAGGCGTGGTTCTTGGTCCAGGCTCCGTTTCCGGAAAATCGGAGGGCCCCTTGCTCTTGGTTGGAGGAAATGGGGGCGGAGGCGAACTGGGTCACATGGTTATTCACGCGGATGGGCTCGATTGTTCAGCGGGTTCGTACGGAGCGATTGAAGGCCATTGTCAACGGGATTCGATCGTCGAGCGGGCGCTACATCGTCTCAGACGTGGGCGGACCTCAATCCTTCCTGATCTTGTTGACGGTGACCTGGGCGAACTATCCCCGCAAATTCTGTTCGATGCCGCCGAAAAGGGCGACGAACTTGCAATTCAAGTTTGGCGGGAAATTGGTGGTTACTTGGGCATCGGCATTGCCAACTGCATTAATATTTTTGCACCTGATGTGGTTGCTATCGGTGGGCAGATTGCCAAGGCAGGAAAATGGCTGCTTGAACCGGCGAGGGAGTCCGCCCGAGATGCGGCAATTCCCAGCCTCTTCCGAGATGCTCGCATCGTTCAAGCCGAACGAATCGAAGATGCAGGCTTGCTAGGAGGAGCGGCGCTGGCTCTTTCGTGAGCCTTTGCGACTCGCTAATCTCTTCTTAGCCACTGGCTGGGAAAGACTAGCATCGCTTAAGAAATCTTTGCGAAACCGCATCTGGCGCACCAGGTCAATTTCGTAATCCGCGAGCTCGCTTGCTGACTTAAGGCCATTGTCCTTTGCAATGGCGTTGGCCTTTCCAACTAAATCACCGAACTTGCCGGTATTCACTTTCCAATCCATAAGTGTCGCGATGCCGGCTTCGCTCTTAAAGATGTCCCCCACTCGCGTGTTTACAGTTTGGTTGCCAAAGGTCAGCGGCACGGTATCGTCTTCCGGATAATATTGTTGCTTTGCTACCAGCAACTGGGCAACCTTAAAAGGGTCACTCACTTGGCCCGCGCGCTGAAAAACCGCAATCAAGCGCTTGTCCTTGATAATCATCTTTGCGGCATCAAACCCGGTTAGATTTTCTCCAACTGCCAGGTTTAGCGCAACGAGTTGCCCGTCGTTGCTCACGTCCAACCCGAACTGCCGGAAGTCTTTCTCGAAGGCAACCGGATCCGTCTGTTTTTCTTTAAGCAAGACCGAGCCTAATGAGCCCGCGCCCTTTGACAAACAAGCAAACTGAATAAATCCGACGGACACAAAGCCAGTATCGTAAGTGTTGATCGAGTCAAACCCGCCTTCGAGCATTGAAACCGCCTTCATCACGCGTTGAACGGACTCACCAATAAGGGCTTTTGCAAAGAGCCCGTCGAGGGTGGATTGGGCAAGCTTCTTGACCTGGGTGCCCCCACTCATCACGCCCTCAGCCCACCGATAGTACGCGTAGCGCGGACGCATCGCGGGATTGTCAGTCAACTTGAGGGTCACACCATCGTGAAAGGTTATCTCGTGTTGAGAGGGCTGAACAGATGACGCAAACAGTGGGGCATCCCCCACTAGGAAACGCAGTCCCTCGGGAGTGGGACCCGGTGAAGGAACCGTCGCCGCTGGTTGATCAGCAAAACCTAATGCCTTGTTCGTAACATTTGCGCCAACCTGAGCCACGTACCGGTCATAGGCAATCTTGTTTTCAATCCAAGTCTCCCACTCTCTTTGATCTTCGTTCTGTGGAGTTGGCGTTTGAAGGACTTTGCCAAGTCCGCGTTTTTGATTGTACGCCCATAGCCACAAGCTCCCCTCTGGTGTCAATCGAACCTGATAAGGTGAGTTTTTGATTGATTCTGGGGTGCAAATTCGGTATCGGTCTGCTAAAGCCCAGTAAGCCTGAATATTGCTCTTTTCTTTATCGTTGAACTGCGCAGCTCCAAATGAAGCTACGCAAATTGCGGCCAAGCATGAAATCGAACGTCTAAACCCACCCATCGCCATAGAGCGTAATTTCCACGCTCTAAGGCAGAGCCTACCTGGTAAGTTTTCGCGGTTCAAGTAATTTCAACAAAAAGTCAGTGCGGCGTTTGTGATTTGCAACGCGCACCCGCAATCAAACGCACATATAATAGAGAAGGAAATATGATTAGTGCGCTATCCCTTGTGTTCGTTCAGACGACACTGAGTTTTTCACACCCGGTTGCCAGTCTTCGTGACTTCGTCCCCGCTCTGAGCAAGGCGCTGGGGGTGCCGCTCGAAGTTTCGCGAAGTGAGCAGTGGAAGTCAATCTACGTTAAGACCAAGGATGTCTCTGCAAACGACCTACTCGAAAAGGTGGCGGAGGCGGTTGGATCAAAATGGGAAGTTAACTCCGAAGGTGTTCGGATTCTCAAGCCGGATCCTGCTCGGGCACTCCGAATCAAGGCGGCTCGACAGGCTCAGACAACAAAAGCAATCAACGATTATTTAACCCAAGCCGATAAATCGAAAGACTCGGAGTCCAAAGTTTTAGCCCTGGTCATTCGCGCAGTGGGCGTTAACGCGCTTGCAGCGATGCCAAATGGAACGCGAGTGGTTTATTCAACGCACCCCACTCGCATGCAACGGCAGGCTCCTTCCATCAACAGCACCTTGATTCAAGCGCTGATCGCGGAGCACAACAAACAAGCGAACAAGCCTCGAGAAGAGGACGACCAGATGGACGAGTTTAAAAAGTCATTTCCACCTGAAATGATCAAGCTCATTGATTTGTATAACGACTTCGAGCGCCCTAAGGCCATCACGACTCCCGTCGCGAAGTTCAACTTTGTTTTTACGATAGATAGTTACGTGCAGACGGCGTTGCAAGGATTTGATGCAAACGGAAAAATGATCATCAGCGGCAACGCCGGATTTTATGACGAGGTGATGGCAACTGAAGCTATGCCGGAGGTGATTTCAAGAGAAACCCTACCAACGAAGGACAAGGGCCAAGAAAAAGACAAGGAGGACACCCGCGTGGTAAAGCTCTCTAAAGAGGCGGCGGAGTTCGCGAAAGGTCTCACCGATTTTTCGAGCCGTATGCCGGGCAAAGCCAAGAAAAGCCCGACCCGCGATGCCCTGCTTAAGATCGCCGAGTCCGATCCATTTCTGAAGTTTGATCAGGAGGTTTTGGATCAGGTGCTTGCTGAAGAAAAGCGTAGCATCGTGCTCGGCCTTGCCGATTCTGAGCTGTTTACCGCTGATTCTCTCACCTTCGCTGACGTGCTGACGATGCACGGAATTGATTTGAAACAAAAAGGTCCTTGGCTGACACGAAAGCTCGGGGACGACGAAACAAACTTCGACCGCGATCGTCTCTCCGCAGTTTTGGGGAGGCTAAGCCAACCTCGGCTCACGCTGGATGATCGCGCTTGGCTTGCGGCGGAATACGATGCTTTTGATCGCAATTCCATGCGCCCGACTTATGCAATCACTTTATTCGGAGGCAACCTTTACGGTCAAAACTCCGAGCTGCTCAAGCTCTACGGAACTCTGAGTAAGGGCCAAAAGCTGAGTGCCCGAGCCAAGGGCGTAGCGATTAACCAGCTAAGTTCCGAGCAGAGAAAGCTGGCAGATTCAATCGTCTATGGTGCTCATCACTCGGCGGCCGCTGGCTTTGGAAACAGCGTGAATGAATCCGACATGTTCGAGAGCATGTTTGATATGGAATCAATGTTTAAGAAGCAGATGGCGGACCTTGAGGGCCGCAGTTCTTACTTAGGTGAACCAACCGAAGCACTGCCCAATGGCTTACCACCCGATGGGTTTATTGTGCTTTCAGAGACCTTAGAAGATGGATATCGGCCCGCTGGCGAAGGGAAAGGTGACGCGAACGAGTTGTTCGGCATGGGAGATTCAATCAGTCAGACCCAGCTTGCAAGCGTAATCGCAATGAAAGATTTACCCATGTTCGTGGGCGAGTTTGGAGCGCAAATGCCGACTTCCTTCGAACACATCAAGCGCAAGCGCATTGAGCTGAAACTGGTCTGCATGCCCAATTATGGAGCCAAAGAGGAGCTCTTTGAGACAACAGATGATCCGGCCGAAAAGGTTGACTTCAATAAAATGGGGCCCGAATTTGACGGCGTTTTGGAAAAGATGAAAAAGGGCATGAAGACCTTTGAAAAGATGATGTCGTTTGGCGGAGCATTCTTTAATCGGCGAGGCAATCCGCCCCCGGTTAGATGAATTCATCGGAGGGCCTTGCGTTTTGATGGCTGGATTTGATAAAGTAGCTATTCTATGCGAAGAACATCGTTACTTGGCCTCATCGGGGCTTTCATCATTCTTGCGTTCGCGATCGGTTGCTCTGGCGGCGAGGTTACGGCCAAGGCCGACGAGACCAAACCATCGGATACGACACCCGGAACTGAAGCACCCAAAGTTGATTTTGCCTCGGTGAAGACCGGAATTGATAGCTTTTGTATGCCATGCCACGATGCCACGAACAAGCAGGGCGGCATTGATATGACGGCATTTAAGTCCGAAGCGGATATTGACAAAGCCGCCTTTGCCAAGATGGCTAGTGAAGTAGAGACCAAGAAAATGCCCCCCGCTACCGCCGGGAAGCAACCAAGCGATGCTGAGCGAACGGCGATGGTCGCCGGGTTGAAAGCGCTCGGGCAGTAAGGCAAACCTGCAATGGCCCCCAAAAATTCGTTTTGGGGGCCATTATCATTAACCAAACCGGAGTAAGCTTCATCTATGCTCAAAGGTTCCCTCCTTATCGTCTTGGCCTTGGTAGGTTTGTTTTCCTGCAGCTCTCCTTCAGGAACCTCGATTACGCTGGTCTTGAAACCCAAAGTTGGAGCCATTTACGTTTACGAAAAAACGACCGTTCAGACGACGACTCCTCCGGGGGGTGCGCCGGCTTCAAGGACTCAAAGCATGCAATCCACAATGGAAGTCATTGAGTCTGACTCGACTCATGTCTTGTACAAAACAACGGTTGAATCGGCCGATAATCCCCAGCTAAAGGGCGTGGTCATGAATATTACAATGTCACCGGGTGGCCAAGTTCAGTCGGTGACTAGCCCGTCGTCCGATCCTGCCCTTAAGGCCATGCTCACAAACGCTGGAGAAGGCTTGAAAATGACTCCCCCATTCCCTTCAAAGGCGCTGGCAATAGGCGATAAGTGGACGTCCGATCTTAACCTTGCTGAAATGTTCGATAAGCTAAGCCAAGGAAACCTAAAGGTTACAAAGGGCGACCGGCTGACGCTAAATCTTTCGCTGGCAAGAATTGATAATAAAGACGGAGCGCAAGTTGCGGTTGTGGCCTTTTCAGGTTCTAACAAGGTGGAGCTATTGGCTAACAGGAAGGCGCTGAAAATGGACTGGAAACTGGAAGGTGAGACCGATTACGATACGGCTACTGGTTCAATCTTCGGCGCTCGTTCAAATCAACACCAAGAAATGGACTCACCCGCTGGCAAAGTAATTGTTGAAATTAAGACAACGCAAACTCTGAAGAGCTCAAGATAACGTCAACTTACCCCGACGCTACACCACAACTTCGCTTCGCCTTTCCGAAACCCTTCGCTCGCTGTGATCTAGGATTTTCTTTCGGAATCTAAGCTGCTTGGGGGTTACCTCTAGCAGTTCGTCATCGCGAAGCCAAGCCAGCGCTTGCTCAAGCGAGAACTCCTTGTGCCCGTCCAGAACCGTCGTCGCCTCGTTGGTTGCTGAACGCATATTGTTTGCGGCCTTTTGAACCGTTGCATTCACGATCATATCCTCATCGCGGGCGCACGCGCCCACAATCATTCCGCCGTAAAGTTCAGAACCAATGGGGAAGAAAAGTTGGCCGCGAACTTGGATATTCTCGTAGGCGTAGCGCGTGAGCTTGCCTGGATCTTTCGAAATTAACGAACCGTTAACCCGCGAAGCCACTTCGCCCTTGTACGGATAATAGCCATCGTAGATCGAGCCGAGAATTCCGAGCCCTTTCGTCAAGGTCAGATACGCGGAACGGAAGCCGATAAGCCCACGGGTCGGTATGGAATATTCCAGCCGAGAAGTCCCCGATTCGCTGCCCATATTTCTAAGCTCGCCTTTTCGGCGCGCCAATTCTTCCATAACTCCGCCAACCGTATCATCGGGAAGCTCCAAGGTTACCGACTCGAACGGCTCCAAAATCGCGCCTTTCTCATCGCGCTTGAAGATAACTTGAGGTCGAGAGATTTGAGTCTCGAAGCCTTCTCTCCGCATAGTTTCAATTAAAATCGCCAACTGAAGCTCGCCTCTGGCCGCTACTTTCACGGAGTCCGATGCCCCTTCCGGGTCAATCTTGATGCTGACGCTGACGGCTTCTTCCTTTTGGATGCGCTCGCGAATCTTGTGAATCGTGAGGAACTTGCCGCCATCTTTGCCCGCCAGTGGGGAGTTATTGGCGTAGAAGTTCATCGTCAAAGTCGAAGGTTCGATCTCAATCGCGGGTAGCGGCTCAACCTTCTCCGCCGAACAAATCGAATCGAACAAGTGAACATCGTCCAGACCGGCCAGCATCATAATCTCGCCCGCCGAAGCCGATTCCACTTCGGTTAGCGTGATGCCCTCGTAACTCCAAAGCTTGGAAACGTTGAAGCCGTTCTGCTTGCCTTCCGGCGTTACATGAACCAGCCGATCGCCGACTTTTACGCCGCCGCGCAAGACTTTGCCGCCGAACATTCGCCCCACGTAATCGTTGTAATCGAGGTTGTTGATTTGAACTTGGAAAGGGCCGTTCGGGTCAACATCGGGGGGCGGAATCGCGTTCACGATCATCTCCAAAAGCTCGCGCATATCCTGCTCGCTGCCATCGGGCGAAACGCGCGCAAAACCGGCGTTTCCGCTCGTGTAAAGATGGGGGAAAAAGATGTCGTCTTCGCTTGCGCCGAGGTCAATAAACAGATCAATCGTCTTATCGTAAGCCTCCAGCGGACGCGCGCCCTCGCGGTCTACTTTGTTGATACAAACAATCGGCTTGAGCTTGTTCGCAAAGGCTTTTTTCAGCACGAAACGCGTCTGCGGCATCGGCCCTTCGTTGGCATCCACGATGAGCAAAACCCCATCCACCATCGAGAGAACCCGTTCGACTTCACCGCCAAAATCAGCGTGACCGGGGGTGTCAACGATGTTGATTTTGTAATCTTTATAGCGAACGCTGGCGACCTTAGAAAGAATCGTAATCCCCTTCTCGCGCTCAAGGTCGTTACTATCCATAACGCGCTCAGCCATATGCTGATTCTCGCGAAAAGTGCCAGATTGGCGGAAGATAGCATCTACCAAGGTGGTCTTGCCATGATCAACGTGGGCAATGATACCGACGTTTCGAATGTTTTGGGGCATTAGATCATTATGAAGCGTTTGGGGGATTGTGGGGATTGTTGCGTTCGGAAGTGCCTAAGAATCTTTGGGTGAGTGCTCCACTAACTGGATGGCGAAATTTGAAATCGTTTGAGCAACTTCATCAAAGAAAACCCGCATTAGAATGTCCAGCTCAAAACTGTCTTCTTCGTATGATGCCCAGCCTTCCACAGGTCCATCAGGGATTCGACCAACGGCCTTAATCGTTAGTGCCTGCCTGAATGCAATGTCTATCCAAACAAGTTGGTCGTCCAAGCGATAGGCTGAATCGCTGTTGAATCCTTCAGGAATGCCGGTATGAATGACGGTAGCTGATGTGAGCCATTCCTCATCGAAGAAATAAGTGGGATTCAGCTTAACATCCTCGTAAAGTTGGGGCCCCATTTGCAACAACCATTTTTCCAGATCAAATGATCCGACCTTGCCTTCGGACACACCTTCTTCAATCTCTCGCAACCGATCGAGCTTGGGTTTGCATTCAATATCGTAGAAGTCCTTGGGTGATGAATAATACAAGACACGCTCCGTTGGTATGCCTGCCCTCCTAAGATCGTCACGGTAGTCAGTAAGCAATTGATTCCTGTCGCCGAAGTCAGCTGTATTCTCGCTAACGAAGCAGACTTGTTCCACTTTCGCTACGGCAACAATCGTTCGCCACAAGAGAAAGTCCTTGTAACCCTTGTCGCCTTCGTGCCGAAATGGTTTGCGCCTGTCACAAATTCGCTTGATCACATCCTGATGCTTGACCTTGGGTAGGGGAAGCACTTTACGTTCATTTTCCCTTTCATCAAACACTTTCCGCAGAATCTTGTCGTACTCCTCGGTTCGTTGGTGAATCAACGACTCGTAATCCACATCTTCGAGTCTCGCTAGGGAGTTGAATTCTGAATGCTTTTTCTTTGCAGAATCTAACTTATCGCGGAAGTTTGCCACCAACTCTTGCAAAACGATTTCTGGCAAGGCGAATGTATAGCCGAGTTGTTCTGCTTTCTCCAATAGTTTGTTAGGTACTCCGTCCACGAACCAGAATTCAGGCATGATGCAGCAGGTATCAAGGATCACAACCATTCTGTCAATAGCATAGCTTCTACGCTGACGGATATGTTGAATGAGCTTCGCGCATCTCGTGCCATACGATCCCCGTGGGCGTGTGGCACCATACACCCGGCTGGCGTTTAAGGAAACAAGAAATGAATCGATTCGCAAGGGCACAGTGCATGGCGCGAGACCCGCGAGGCGCCTGAATCGTGGGGTTACGCACGGGAAAGCGTTCTCATGGTGCGAGGATCTGATGTTTCAAAAATTGGTAGCTAGCGTAGCCACGAAGTATCCTACATAACTGAAACATGGATATTAGCGACGTTCCAGAAAGCTCGACTTCATACTTCGTTCTACAATTGGTAGATGGAGTGCCGATGCCATTCGTCACTTCGGACGAAAAATGGAACAATCGTTCCACTGTTCATGACACGGAGCGACGCCGAAAGGATGATCGAAAACATTCCAAATCAAGATTCCAGTTGCCAGGTAAGAGAAATTTCGACTTATTTAGCTCTTGGCCTTTTAGCCGCGGGGGCCGAAACAAGGTGCAGGGGCTGCCTCGTGACGCCAAACGACGCCTATCGTTTTTGGGGACCCAATCTGGGGCCCAACTGAACTTCGGTTCCAATCCATGCTTTGAATGAGCTCGACGCATTTCGCGCCATACGATCCCCCCCGGGCGTATGGCGCTCTGGGCCGCCACCTGCCGCGCGACCGTTATTCCATCGGTTGGAAGCAGGCAAATGGGAAGATATCGTATCGGCGCGAGGACGCGGAGCCGCCTGAAGTTTCGTCATAAACTTGCATTCTCGAGTTTACATTAGGTACAACCGGGGGCATGCCAAAGAGCGATCGAGTACGCCTAGGTTATCTGGTCTCCAACACGGCCCACCCCTCCCACGAAGGGGAGGGTTACGGGGTAGTTTAAATGCAAGTTGTTTTCCAGATTGTCCTGGGATTGCTCGGTCTCTATGTGATCTTTAACTGGTTGCAGGGGATCCTGGCGATCCTGATGTGGCCTTCGTGTCTGTTGTGGCTCCCTGGGGCCATGATAGCTGGCCCGGATGAGACAGCGCATTTGCACCCACGTCGTCGTAAAGTCGGCGTCTTACTCGCGTTTTTGGGCGCACTTGTTGGTGTGTTTCTTCTAGTCGGTTTCGTTGTTGCGTTCACTTACTTCCTTCGTTCTCAGTTTGCGTTTTACCCCTCATGGCTTCTCTGGCCTGAGATGCTGCTCATGGTGTTTGGGTTGTACTGGACGGTAGCGCGAGGCATGTCAAGACGCGAACCCGGAGAAGAGCCGCCCGAAAAAGTTGGAGCAGCGACGTGCACGTTAGCCGCGTACGCCGCCCCCATTGCGTTCCTGCTCTTTGCGTTCGTTCCGTCGATTGTGCACGGCCCACTGCACTCTTTCCCTTACATGCAGTATATGCCGACTGAGAAGGAGGTAGAGCAATCTTACATTAATGAGCTAAGAAGCTTGTGGATGCGGTCCGAGTCTGAATCCGCCGTGGCCCAAACGAACACTCAAGAGGTCATTGATCTCATGCGTAACGACCAAAAACGCGGAATGGATGCATTCATTGCATACATGGAGAAGGGGCTTCCCCCTTATGGACGTTATCTTTCTGACCTCTCGGTCCTTAAACCGCCAAGGCGCCTTCGCGAGTTCCACGAAAAGCATCTCTCACTTAGGGCCAAGACGATGGAGATCATGCAGAATGGCGTCTCGCGCATGAAATCGACTCGTGACGGGTCGATCGTCAAGGAAGTGGAGTCCCAGATAACTAAGCTGGGAGAGAAGACTCTTCCAGAGATGATTTTGCTTCTCCGCTCGGTCGGCTATAACGAGGACCAGTTCTTTCCTGAGACGCCAGAGACCGGGACGGGGACTGGGTAACAGGCGGCCGCCCCGCCCCACCCACAACGGGGTTGCGGATGAAGCCCTACGTCTTGGGCATCGCCTGCCGCAAAACCCCCAAACACATCTCCCGCTCCGCCCCCACCAGCTCCATCCGAGGTAGCCGAACCCGTTCGCTCCCCATTCCGATTTTGAATGAACTTCGCGCATTTCGTGCCAGACGATCCCCCTGGGCGTATGGCGCTCTAGCATTCGCCCGGGTGTAAACTCAAACTGGAATCCCCAGAATACCAGCCTCATAAAAACTACAAGAAGCGCCACGTGATCCAATCGGCGGGAGTAAGCAATGGGAAAGAGATCGTATGGCGCGAGGACCCGAAGTGCCTTAAACATGGATTTTTGATAGCTCCGCGCACCTCGCGCCATACGCCGCCTGCGCTACCTGCCTTCCTCTGCTCACTCACGAGTGAGCAATTTGGAATCACCGGGTGCAACCATCTTCGTGAAGCAAGGCTATGGAGATTTCAACAGCGTCACAAGAGATCGCGGGAACGAGGGTGCATGGCTCGGGGTGCTAACGCACGCAGTTTGAACCTACGGGGCCAGTTCTGGGACCTTCGGACCATGTTCGGGATGATTCAGAGCGAGCCCGGGATGGGTTAGTCCGCGACCGGGGAGGTTCGGAGCGAGCCGGAGCGGGGGCGGGCGCGCTCGGAGTGGTTCGTAGGATGTTCCGACTGGTTCAGGGAGCGCTCGGGATGGGCCAGGGCGGGCCGGGATGGTTCGGAGCGAACCCCGGAAGATTCGGAGCGAGGGCTTGAGTATTCCGAGCGGTTCCGGAAGGAGTCCGGGCCTCCTCGGGACGGTTCAGAAACGATGGCACGCCTTCCAGGGTGGGGACCGCGGGTGGCATCGTACCCGGCTCTCGCGAATTCGAACCATCCCGAAACCGCGGGTTGCAGCGTATCCGCGTTAAGGCAACTCCGCGTCCTCGCTAGTAATCGCCTCGAATGCTTGATTTGAACCTAACATCGCCTAAGTCCCGCTTTCCGAAGGCTCTCGTGGGATGCGGCTCTGAGCCTCTCTAAAGCGTTCGCGGGGCGCACAATGTGGTTCCAAGGCATTCGTGGGGTTCGTGAATCTGTTGCGAGCTTCGCCCACTTTGTACCATGCGCCCATTCGAGCTTGCTAGTCGCAAGCCCCGGGGAACGGCGAACGGGATGGTACAGTTTGGCGATGGAATCTGTTGTCGTTAACATCGAAGTTTCGGATGCGCCATCAGAGTTCTTGCCCTACGGAGCGATTCAGCTTCTACTGCAATCCAAAACGGGCTACTCACCCGACCCTTATCGCCCGGTGATCCAGTTGAAGCCTAATCGTAAGGGCGAAATGCATTGGACCGGCGACGCGGTTTATCATCATGGCGATGGGCGGCGTTTTTTCTATTTGGCGTGGCTCTACCAAAGGGGCAACGAATGGGTGATGTTCCGACGAATCAAGCTCTATTTGGATCAAATCAATGCCCTCGGTGAATCGAGCGAGACGACGGTGACGATCTCTGGAGTTGGGAAAGACCTGGCCCCCGCCTGCTCCACGGCAAAGGTGCTCTGAACAACAGAAATCATTTCTGCGCCTTTTGGGGGTTCGTTATCGGCAAGGTGGGCTCAGGCTGCGACGAGGTTTGGGAGGGTGGCTGAGATATACTGGCGGGGATGGATCATCGTTTTTTCGCGGCTGAGATAACCAGGATAGCGGGGGCGCAACGGATTTGCCCTATTTGTAACCGAGGCACGATGAGCCGGAGGGGGCCCGTTGTGGAAATGACTCGGTCAAAACGATTTGACCCCAAGGCGAACGGTGTTGACCCCTTGCCGACGTATGCGACACTCGGCTGCGACTCGTGTCATTACACTGAATTCTTTGAACTGACCGGAATTACCGCGAGCCCATAAATCGGGTGCGGGAACGGGTAGCTTTCCACTAATCCCCCGTCGTGTGAGGCACTCCAGGAGTGGGGTCTACTCGCTTTTGCCAGCTCTTCCAGTAATCCGGGTCTTCTATTTCGAGGGCTTGAGCCGTGAGATAGAGGGGGGCGTGGGTGTCGAGCATCACCGCCAGCTCATCAGTTTTGGTGGCTCCGATGGAGGCTTCCATTGCGCCAGGCTGGGGGCCGTGCGGAATTCCGAGCGGGTGAATCGTGATTGAGCCTTCCTCGATGCCTTTGCGTGAGCCGAATTTGTCGTTGCAGTAATACAAAATCTCGTCCGAATCCACGTTCGAATGAACATAAGGAACGACAACGGCATCCGGGTGAAAATCGAGCATTCGCGGGCAAAACGAGCAGATAACAAACCCCGCTCCTTGGAAAGTTTGATGAATCGGTGGCGGCATGTGGAGTTTGCCCGTGATCGGTGAAAAGCGATGTATGCTGAACGCCCACGGATAAACAAAGCCATCCCATCCGACAATATCGAAGGGGTGGGTGGCGTAATGGTAGTTCGTGATCCGGCCCCGCGCCTTCACTCTCACCGTAAAATCGCCTTTTACGTCGTGGGTAATCAACTCTGATGGCGGCCGAATATCGCGCTCGTGATACGGCGCATGCTCTAAGAGCTGGCCAACTTCGTTCTTGTAACGGCGCGGAATCTCGATCGGTCCATGGCTATCCACCGCGATCATGCGCACGGGCAGAGAATCAAAAACCAAGCGATAAATCGTTCCGCGGGGAATAACCAAATAGTCGCCGGGCGCAAAAGGAATGTTGCCATACATCGTCTCTGCCACGCCCGATCCATCGTGGATGAACAGCATTTCATCGCCCTCGGCATTTTTGTAGAAATCCTGCATCTGCTCGGCAATCAGAGCCTGAAACCAGATGCAATCGCTGTTTCCCATTAGCGGAATTCGACCGCTAACCGCGTCGCCCATCGGCTTCATTCGGGCGGTTTTGAGGTGGCGATGGTGAAGGGCTTCATCCTTTAAGAACTCCGGCTGAACATAGCCGCCATCTTCCCAACTCGCGACCTCGGTGGGTTGGTTGAGGTGGTAGGTGAGCGACATCGGTCCGCTGAATCCTCGGGTGCTGATTAGCTGTTCGGGCAGAAGTTTCTCGCCACCATTGCGGAACTGGGTATGACGTTGATCGGGGACGTTGCCTAAGCGATGGTAACGGGGCATGTCTCTATTTTACTGCTCCGAGCTACTCTTGCGAACAAACGAAACGAGAGACCGCGTAGAATAGCTTCATGAGCGAACATGATGACCAACCAATCGGCACGATTCTAACCCGGCGCGATGCCTTGCGCGCCGCCGCCCTATCAGGATTTGGGCTATTCCTGGGCGGTGCTAAAGCCGAAGCTGCCCCTGTTCTCGATTTGGTGGCGACGCCAGAGCTAACGGAGGGACCGTTCTTTGTGGACAATAAGCTCAACCGCAAGAATGTCACCGAGGGGACCCGCCGCAAAACGGTCGTTGATGGCGAGCCGCTGTTGCTCAAGATCAAAGTCTTCAAAATCGTGGAAGGGAAAACGACCCCACTGGAAAATGCTCAGGTAGATATCTGGCATACCGATGCAAGTGGAACCTACTCGGGCGAACCGAGCTCGGGAATCCAAGATGAGGATACGAGCGGGCAAATGTGGCTGCGCGGCTTCCAAAAAACAGATAAGGAAGGGGCTTGCGAGATTCAAACGATCTTCCCTGGCTACTACCGCGGCCGGACCAACCATATCCATTTCAAGATTCGTCTCTACTCCAAATCTGGCGACAAAACGTACGATTTCTCGTCGCAGTGGTTCTTTGATGAAGCAACGAACGACAAATTTGCAGGGAAGAAAGGCTATGTCAAGCGATCCATGACGAACGCCCAAGACGGAATCTACTCAGCGAAACAAGCTGATGGGACGGCGGTTGGCTCTCACCTTACGATGAAAGTCAAGGACTCGACGAATGGGCTTGAAGGCAGTTTCTCGGTCGGATTGATTTTGAAGTAGGTGAACTCTAGCGCGAAATCGCTTGCCTAGAGCCTAAAAGGATTTAGACAGCACTTTGAGGTGCCGTCTAAATCCTTGTTTCGGTTACAGGTTAACTTGAACCCACCCTGTAAACGCTGACGAACCAGCCGCGTTGCGGGCCTTGACTCGGTATCGGAATCGGCCGTTTCCGGCCGCATCAACGAGCGAAGTTACATTCGCCCCAACCGAAATCGTTGTGGTGTTGACCCATATTCCGCCGGAGCGGAATTGTCGCTCGACATCGAAATCTGTTTCGTTGGTCGAGTTATCGGTCCAGTTGCATCGCGCCACGTTATTCGATTGTTTAACGACGGTTAGTCCCGACGGGGCTGCCGGAAGGCCAACAGTGATCGTAAACGAAACCGACCCGTTACCCGTCGCGCTTGCGCTATCGGTAGCTGAGGCTGTAACCACGTGAGTTCCGGCCGCAAGGTCATTTCTTGTGAACGTACCGCCCGTCCCGATCTGGCCGGAAACATTGGATGTCCAAACGAGGTTCGCGGTCAAGTTGCCATCCTCGACGTCCGTTGCTGTTCCCGTAAACGTGACGGTTGCCCCTTGGGCGAAGCTCGAGCCCGCGCCCGGAGACGAAATGGTAACGGTTGGAGGTGTATTCGAAGAACCGCCCGCGACTGCGGCGGCCGCATTCACAACTCCACCTGTGACCGTGATTCCAGCCATTGCGGCGGTTGGACGCACTGTGCTCATAACGCGGGATCGAACTTGAGAGTAAGTCCACGATGGGTTTTGACCGTAAACCAATCCGACGACGCCGGTGACGTGGGGTCCCGCCATGCTGGTTCCGCTGAGGGAAGCATAGCCGCTGCCATAGGTGCTGTTTACGCTCGAACCGGGGGCGCCCAGGTCAACCGTCGTCGCACCGTAGTTTGAGAAGGACGAGCGAAGGTCAGATGCCGTGATTGAAGCGACCGAGATGATATTGTCCAGGTCATAAGAAGCCGGATAGGAGGGCGAAACATCGGTGTTGAGATTACTGTTACCGGCTGAAGCGACAAAGACGTGGCCAACGGCCTTTCCGGCGTTGATCGCATCGTAGAGCGCTTGGGAGAATCCGCCGCCACCCCAACTGTTGTTCGAAATCTTAACGCCCTTGTTCACTGCATAGTTAACACACGAAACGGCAGCGGAGGTCGATCCACTACCAGACGCGCTCAAGAACTTCAGGGCCATGATCTTGCAGTTCCAGTTGACGCCGGTAACTCCGATGCCATTATTGCCAACTGCGCCAAACGTGCCGGAAGTGTGGGTACCGTGACCGTTATCATCCATCGGATCGTTATCGTTATTCACGAAATCCCAACCGCGAATATCATCAATAAATCCGTTGCCGTCATCGTCAATGCCGTTCACAACTTCGCCCGGATTGAGCCAGGCGTTACCCGCAAGGTCAGGATGAGTGTAGTTAACGCCCGTATCAATATCGGCGATAACCAGGTTGGCGTCGCCGGTGAATATATCCCACGCTTCGGGAGCATCTATATCGGCATCCACTACGCCACCGGTCTGCCCGGTGTTATGCATTCCCCAAAGTGAGGTGAAAGACGGATCGTTCGGAATAACTTCTGAGCGTCGAACAAAATCGAACTCTGCGTATTGAACATCAGGACGAGCCCTGAGCGCAGCGATTGTTTGCCCGGGATTAGAAGTTCCAACAAGTTCAATGTTTAGGCTCTTCATGAGGGGGCGAACGTGGGTTCCGCCCGATAGAGCAAAAGCTGATTCCCGAGCCGAGGTGGATACGCCGGATTTGAACCTAACGATCACAGTAAAGGGAGCATAAGAGAGGTAGGGGTTCGCCGAAATAGCCGCTTGTGAGGAACGTTCATAAACCGCACCGGGGGAGATTGAAGTTTGACTAAGAGCCACGGCTGATGTAGCCGACAAAAGTGCCAGTAGGCAATAACGAGATATTGATTTACACATATATGACCTCAAATGATTGAAATTGGCAGACGCCAGAGTTTAGTATAACGCAGAAATTGAACAGGGAGGCGACATTTTTTTCTAAGAAAGTGATCCGCTTGACGGTTCAAGCCAAGCGAGGGCCGGTTTTGCCGCCCCTTCAATGGCACATTAGGACAATTCGCTTAACCGAACCGAAGAGTAGCACAATATTTACTGGAATCCATGCAGAATCTGTGCAAATCCCGGAGTTTGGCAATTTCGTTGTGCCGCTATTTGCCTAGTGGCAGAGCGGTGGCCCCCTGAGATTACTGTGATTTAGCGCAACTGGTAAATGCATTGGGAAGCTTGGCACGAGGCGAGGGAACAAGATTCTCTCGGAGGATCACCTATCCAATGAAAAGAATTACACTCGCACTTACAGTAATCGCGGCCAGCCTTGCGCTCGCCGCCTCAAACACCCACGTGGCCCAAGGCAACGGAGCGATGAGAGACGCTTCGGGCAATGAGTTCACCTTCTCGATGAATGTCAAGCAATACACGTCGGACACCGCCGGTAGCCGTCCGATCACCTTTGGCAGCGCCTTTTTCCGCCGAAACTTTGTGCTCAACGGCAACAAATACACAATGGAATATGCCATGGCGACGGCAAAGGCTTTCCAACGGGTTGGCACGACGGCTACATTTGAAGGGGCGGCTAAAACCAACCTTTACAAGAACGGCGTGATGATCACGACAACACCCGGCCGCCTCTGGGCCTCGGTCTCTGATATGCGCGCCGCCGGCGTCCCCGATGGGACACCAGACAGCATCACGTTCCGATTCACTGCCGAGGACGGTAACCCGCCTGTCCAGTTCTCAGGGCCAGTATTGCGCGGAGACATCGCGGTTTTCGAGCAAGCCAACAAGTAAGCATTCTGACAAACAAAACTTGCGCGCCCTGCTGAGAGTCAGCGGGCGCGTTTTTTTTGCCCTATAATAGAGCCATGCTCCTCTATCTGTTGAGTGCACTCGTTGTTCCGCAAGCCGGCGAACCCAATGCCGAAAACTATCAGGCTTTACTCACTCTTATCCAGCCAAGTGTGAAGGAAGCCGCTTACAAAGAAATTGGCTGGCGAAACCAATTCTGGCCCGGTGTTCAAGAGGCGAAGAAGTTGGGGCGGCCCATTCTGTTTTGGACAATGAACGGGCATCCGCTGGGTTGTACGTGAAACAACGGCGTTCGCGGACGCCAATTGGTCTGGTCAGACCCTGAAATCCGAAAAATGAGTCGCGAGTTTGTGACGGTGGCGGATGAAGTTTACATGCTTTATCCCGAGGATCCCGGCAACCTGAACCGGGTGAAAGATCGGCCCGAGCATCAGTTTTTCAAGAAATACGGCGAGGCAATGCCCGCCGGCGATTGGCACCATCCAGGCACTAAGCAAGGGATTTATATGATGGGGCCGAACGCCGAGTATCTGGAAGGGCGCTTTGCGGCATCTGGCGACCCCGGCGACATGCGCGCTCGAATGACCCGGGCGCTGGAACGTTGGACGGCTCTAGCCAAATCAAATGGCTACGCTAACTCCCCCGTTCCCAGCGTGAAAACTTCTCTTCCCCCAGGGATAACGGGAAGTTTGATTCTGAAAGTGAATCTGCGCGATCTACCGCGCGGCGGCGGCGATACTAGCGGCTCTCGAATAGAAGAAGTGAAAGCCCGTACCGGCCAATGGAACGAGTTCACCAAATGGGCGTGGAACGAAAACTGGATCGGCTTGCCTGATGCCCGCTCGTTGGTTCCTAGTACTGGTGCAGTTGAAAACGTGAGCGCGACGGTCATTGAGCGGATTTGCCGTGAAGTGTTGGTGGACAACGTGCGCGGCCAAGCGCCGCGATGGAAGCCCGAAGCCATCAAGGAGGCAAACTTGACCATGCGCATTCAGAGCCAAAAAGGGAGCCTGACCCAAGTCGAATACACCGGTTCATGCCTGATGGATTCAGGGGCCAATTCGTATCGCGCAAAGTTGTACGGCCAAAGCACATGGAATTCGAGTTCCGGCTCGTTTGAGAAGTTTGATTTGGTCGCCACCGGGATGCGCTCTGGGGCTTGGCAGTTCAATCAGCGAGAGCAGGACAAGGGCCCGGCGCCGATGGGCGTTTCGCTTAGTTTGTATAACCCCTGAGCTTTCGGGGTGGTGGCCGGCCCACACCGCCTTGACCAGTTGGCAGCATCATTTCATAGTATTTGACCTGCTGCAAAAATCCATCAGGAAGCTCCGAAACGGGTCGGCCCTTTGGACTTGGGCTTGTTGCGAAGACCGATGCGTTGATCTCAACTTCAGCTATGCCCGGTATACGGTAGATGATCTTGCCTCCGGCCGAACCTGGGCTTGCGAACCACTTGTATGCCTTGGTTATACTCCCCGCATTAAGCTCTCGAAGGTGAATCGCGTAACTTGACGGATAGATCAATTTTGCATCTTCCATGGATTCCGTGAACGCCATCCTGACTTTAGTTGGCCCCGACTTAACGGCAGGCTCGAACTCGATTTCAATGTCGGCGGGAATGCCATTTGGATAGAGGCGAGTGGGCAAAAAGCTGAGGTTTGTTTCCAACCCACCGCTCATCAGCGCCCCAGTTGGCCTGTCGGTCGGATCAAGTTTGGTCACATTTGCCGGCATCACCGACATCATCCGGTCTCGGAAAACAGCTTCGACGGCGCGCTGCTCTTCCTGCGAAAGCCGAACCATCTTGCGAAAAGACTCCCTTTGGCGGTCGAAAAGCCGAATCATTGGAGCTTGATCCCCGGCGATCTCGGAGCCGGGGAAGAGCACGAATGCAGAACCCATAGTTTCGAGTAGGGCTTCTACGCTAAAACCTTGGGAAACGAATAGAGCATTAGCCCGCTCATCATCGCCTTTGGCATTCCAGGCTGCGCTCAGCATTTGCTTGAGAATCGCCCGATCAATCGCTGTCGGAATATCGCCCACAATCGGGCGGCTGCGCAACCAGTTGCTCGTGACGTCAACTTCGTTGTAATTTTGGAGTGCATTCAAAAAAATGGTGCTTCTCAGGGGACCGGCCAAGAGCCGAACCAGCCGGAATGTGCTCGGTGGGGCTATCGTAGCCACAACATTAACGTCGAGCCCTTTCCCGATCTCGGTGAACACCGGACCAGCATAAAGCTCGGTCGGATCAGTCTTCACGGGATCGAGCAGGCTCGCTTGCAGTTCAGGAGTTAAGTTAATCGTGCGGGTCGGTCTTATCTGCCGGGCGTCCGCCCAACTCAGCGTGAGCGCGCTCAGGGCCACCGGCATTGATTTTGCCAATCTCACCGGGTTCAGACTGCCTACCGCGACGCTATCGCCAAAACTGGCGACAACCTTCCCAAACTGATCGGCCACCATAAGACTAAAACTGTTGACGCCGTCTTTAATCAGAACAACTTGGGTAGCTAACTGAAACCCGTTCTTTTTGGGAACAGTGAGTTCAGCCCTTCGACGGCTCGCATTGACCTCAGCCAGAACTTCATTTAGGATTGGTTGGCAGGCGCTTGGAAAGGGAGTCTCGTTCGATCGTGCCGGAGAACACCAGATTGTGAGCTCAGATTGCGCGACGCCATTTTCGCCAATACCGGCGATCAAGCGCCATGTGTTGGCGCGGAAGTTGCCGGTGAACTCGCGATCCGTTTGATCTTGCCCAACCGCGGCTTCCTTCTTCCAGTTGCCACTTGCCTCAGCACGCTTGACAACGCCTTCAAAAAACGCCGTCAAATAGTGTTTGCGTCGCTCTACCTGAGCGAGCGCATAGGCGTCGCGATTCGCCTTGGTTCGCTCTAAAATCCACTTCCCCTCCCGCTCAACCCAGGTCGCCCACGTTGCCCAAGCGATTTGCTTCTTAACTTGCGACCAAGGTTGGTTCTGATCCCGTAAGATGATCGGGAGGTGCTTGATTTCGGCTGAGGGTAGCAATTTCTCATTGGCCAGCGGTTCGAGCTTCGCTAAGACCTCAAACAAGGGCCGCCCCGGAATTTCCATGGAAACAGTCTGCAAACCGACATGCGCGAGAAACGTGGCTAACATAACCTATTATGCTGTGAATGCTACCAACTGAATCTCTGTTTGCTCAATGTGCCACGGATACGTGAAATCGCGTTGACTACGGCGCGCCTCACCCTTGGTTCAGGATCGTTGGCAAATGCGTTCAGGGGCGCGATATCGCTTTTGTCGCCAACATACCCAAGGGTATTAATTACGAACGCTCTGGGATACCCGCTGTGAGACTTGATGTAGTTCAACAACACGGGACGATTACTAGGTTGGGCAACCTGACGAAGAGTTGAGGCGGCGATTTCAAAGTGGTCGGTGGGACCCATTGCCACTTCTTCCTTGGTGGCAAGAAATGGCAATAGCAAGGGAACGGCACCAGAATCTCCCATAAGGGCGACGGCCTTGATGCGCCGATAGCGATCGTGAGGGCCAGTATCCTTCAGTTGGGCTCGAAGCAAGGGAATGGACTCTCTGTCGCGAAGCGCACCCAGAGCAAAAACGTCTCGTGATTTACGAAAAATTCGGATGAGTGCGGGATCACCAGTGTCTTTCTTCTTTCTACAACTGAGCGCTGTCGTTACGAGGTAGCGCCTCGCGACTTTGCTTTCCGGCGTCGCAGACTTGGCAACTTCAACTAGAAACGTGTAGAACTTAGGGCCGCGACCATAAATAAAGCTACGAGAATTTGGATAGCGGGTTGCCAGGCGCATTAAGACTCGTACGCTAGCGAAATCGCTTGGATCGAGGTTGCTCCGGGACGTAGTTGGGAGGTTTGACAAGTTCAGATAGCGATCACTGTAGATTTGCAGCAAAGCTGAGACTTCACCTTGCGGGTGCATTTTTCGATCATTTGCAATCATCCGCAAACGAGTCAAAATTTTCTCGTCAACTGATGCAGGTCCTTTCAACAACTTCTCAATCTTTGTGCGGTCCCACACCTTCATGCATTGTTGGATCAGGTCGTCATATTCATCGGCGACCGCACACGCGACCCAAACGTTTAGCGCGAGAATAGCGAAGTAACGCAAACCTCATTTTGCACCAAAAATCCAAAATGTCGCTACATAATTATGTAAATAGTTTTGAGTGTGGCCCTGCCCTTTCAATTTAGCGCGCCGAGCCCAACCACCAAACTAACGCCTGATCGAAAACTCTTCGAGAGTGCTTGCTGGAGTGAAACCCCTTCCCTGCCACCCATTTGTAATCGTAACCCGCGAACTTGAGCGACGACTCCATTTGAAGATTGCCGAGCCACCAGTTTCCGTGGGCGTTGTTGAGATCGTTCTCCCCGTCTTGCAGGAACACTCTTATGGGTTTCTTTTCAATTTTCCGTATCAAGAATGGGTAGTTGTGACCGCCTTCTCGCTTGCTCGCCCCGCTCGCGATGTTGGCGAATGAGCCGATGAAGCTGAGGGCAACCCCGAATTGATCTGGGCGCTCCCAGCAAGCCGTGAAACTGCAGATGCCACCGGAACTCATGCCCACTAGGGCGCGCTTTGCCGGATCTGGGCTGAGTTTCACGAGCTTCTGAACCTGAGTAAGGATTTCATTGAGCAAGAACTTAGAATAGTCAGCGTTTAGCGAGTCATATTCATGCGAGCGATTGGTGTAATCCCCGATCTTCGTTGCCTGGCCGGGCTCGATGAAAACCCCAACCGTAGCCGGGATTTTGCCGTCCCTTGCGCAGTTCTCCAAGGCGTTTGCCTGCCATTGACGGTCCCACTGGGCATCTTGCCCGATGAGCACCGGATATTCCATATTGGGGTCGAGGTTGGGTGGCAAGTAAACAAACCATCTTCTAGAGGTTCCAGAATAAACCTGGCTTTTGAATTCGCCCATGTCGCGCAACTCGCCCTTCATGCCCTCATGCGGGCCTTGCACATAGGGGTTAGGCTGATAAACTTCAACTTGAATGCCTCCCCGTAAGGTCTTACCATCAACTTGGAATTCAGCCAGAAACGCTTGCCCGTCTGCCAGTGACTCAACCGCAGCATAGAGCGAACGGTCTAACTTTACGAGCTTGAAACATACTAAATCGGGGCTGTTCAGAATGACGTCGTGGTTGCTTTGATCCGTTTCGACGGCGAAGAGTACGGTTGTTCCTGACTCACGAACCGAGCCCTTTTTAAGCTCATCCGATCCAATGTTTGCCCGAATCGCTGCGGCGGCCGACATAGGGTCAGCTTTGATCAAATCGGCGAGCTTGGGTAACTCTAGCGATTGTTGAACGAAACATGCCAATAAGGGAAGAAGCATTCTTCATTATGGCCCTTGCAATTATATGTTACCGTGCAGTAACATCTCTCGATGCAAGACGGAGTGTGGAAAGCCCTCGCCGATTCGAGCCGTCGGGACATTCTGGATCAGCTCAAAGCCAATCCAAGAACGACGGGCGATCTGTGCAATGCCTTCCCTACTCGCGATCGGTGCACGGTGATGAAGCACCTCGAAGTGCTCGTCGCCGCGGGACTGGTGGTTGCGGAAAAGCGCGGTCGGAATCGGCTGAATTTTCTGAACGCCGCCCCCCTGCACGAGATTGTCGAGCGCTGGGTCTCTGGCCACACTGCCCGGCTTGCGCAAAGCGCGTTTCAGCTGAAGCGCCTCAGTGAGGACCAAGAAAATGAGTTGTGATGTAAACGAAATCGTCGTCGAGCTTGAGATCGCCCAAGCCAAGTCTGTCGTTTGGGACAAGATGCTCAATCACATTGAAAAGTGGTGGCCGCGAGACTTCCTCTGCCTAGGTGAAACCGCCGTGTTGCACTTTGAACCCTTCGCCGGAGGTCGCCTCTATGAGACCACGCCCGAAGGCGCAAGCATCCTTTGGGGACAAGTCGTTATGGTTGTTCCCGGCGAATCGCTGGATATGATCGGAGCCGTAGTTCCCGCCTTTGGCGGACCGAATTTCTCGATGTCGCGGATGTCGCTCACCGAAGGTGAATCGGGAACCACCAAGTTTCGGCTCAGCAACAGCATCCTTGGCCGATTTTCGAGCGAGGGCAAAGAGGATGTGACGCAGGGATGGGCTTACCTGTACGGTTGCTTCAAAACCTATTGCGAGAGTTGATCGGGTCCACCGGGAACTCTCGCGTCCCAGCGCGCGTTCTATCAACGGTAACTATGCTGCTCCTTTGCCTGCTGGCCTCATCAACCCAAGTCCCATCGCTTGCAAAAGGCGAAGTTGTTTCAAACATGAGCGTCAGCCTTTGGATCGTTTTTCAAGCGGGTAATGGAAATCGGTGGTTTGGGAGCGAGGGCGATGGAATCTATCGTTATGACGGAAAAACCATCATTCGCTTCACCACAAAGCATGGATTGCCCAACGATAGAGTCCGGGAGATTCAAGAAGACAAACAGGGAAACATCTATGTCGGAACTTTGGATGGCATTAGCAAATACGATGGTCGAACCTTCAAGACCTTGCAACCAAAACGATCGAATGAGTGGCGGCTAAATCCGAACGACCTCTGGTTCAAAGGCAACTCAATTGTGAACGGGCCATACCGTTACGATGGAAAAACACTTCACTTTTTGAAGTTCCCAAAGCACCATCTTGAAGCAGCGCGTACGCTAAATCCGTCGTTTAGCCCTTACGGCGTTTACACGATCTACCGAGACAAAAGGGGTAGTTTATGGTTCGGCACTACCGACCTTGGCGTTGGCCGTTGTGACGGCAAAACCTTTAGCTGGCTTTATGAAGATCACCTTACTAATCCCCCTGGGGGCGGATCCTTCGGAATTCGCTCCATTATAGAAGACAAGGATAGCAAATTTTGGTTCTGTAATACCCGCTATCGTTACGATATCAGCCCCCGCCCAGGAGCGAAGATGGGATTAATAAGCTACACGAGAAGCGAGGGCATTCCGGGTCTCAAGCACTCAAAGAGTAGTGCCCCCCTCTACTTTATGTCTGTTCTAGAAGATAAGGGCGATCTATGGATGGCAACCTACGGAGACGGCATATGGAGATATAACGGAAAGAAAGCCACCCGTTACCCAGTGAGAGATGGAGACGCGGAAGTTACGGTGTACTCCATTTACAAAGACCCGCAGGGCGTGCTGTGGGCGGGAACGCATCATGCTGGTGCCTACAGATTCGATGGTAAGAGCTTCGTAAAGTTCAGACCCTAAACCGAATGTGGCTAGCCACCTTTCAGCCACGGAATCGGCTTGAGTTCGACCTTTTTTACGCTCTGCAGATAATCCAAAACCTTGACGGATCGTTTCTGGCCGACTTGGGCGTGAAAATGAAGGCTAAAGCCGTGAGGTCCATCTGCATCAATCAGTTTGGGTTGCAAAGTCAAAAACGACTTAACCACCTCAAACTGGCCCATCATGGCCGCGCAGAAAATGTCAATTCGTGCGCCCCTTTCCAGCATGTATTCGACAATATCGTGCCGACCCATGTGCGAAGCTCCACCGAGGCCAGCCTCCCAGTCGCCATTTCCCCAGTCCATGGTGGAGTTGAGCAACTTTGGCTCCTTGTCAAGGAGCTTCTTAACCATCTCAAGATCAGAGTGGGCGTAGACTACGAAATCAATGACCATTTCGCGATTGATTTGTGGGGTTTTCCAGGATGGTTTGAAATCGGGAGCGGGATAATCGCGAGTGAAAGGTGCTTCCATGGGGCTTTTCCTTTGGGCTTCCGTTTGGCCAGAAACCAGACCGGCGGCGAGCCCAGCACCAGCAACTACAAACGTTCGACGTGTAATGTTATCAGACATTGAATCATCCTAGCACAAAAAAGCCGGGCAGTTGCCCGGCTTTTTGACTCAAAAGAGTTATCTGATCTTAATAACGACGATGTCCGCCGCCGCCACCGCCGCCGCGGTTATAACCGCCGCCGCCGCCGCCGCCGCCCGAGCTTCGATCCTCGCGAGGACGAGCCTCGTTAACGGTCAGAGTTCGTCCGTCCATTTGAGTTCCGTTTGCGCTGGTGATTGCAGCATCGAGTTGAGCTTGATCAACGTCAACGAATCCAAATCCTCGACCTTCGACGATGCGAGCATTGGTTGATCCGTAAGCGCTGAACATGGTGATCAGCTGCTCTTGAGTTGCAGAATAAGGCAGATTGCCTACGTAGAGTGTTTTATTAGCCATTTTTATGTGGCCTCCTTGTGTTTTATTTGTTTCCGGTTCGAAGGCAGAGAGATCGTTTGAACCGGCGCGAAGGCTGCCACAAGGCGATTTCCAAGACAGAGAAGACGTAACGCATCCAGTATACCAGTAGTCAAACTCAAAAGCACCGTTTTTTTGAAACTTGTTATGCTATTGGGGTGAGCGCCCGACCGCAGATCATAATACTTGGCACTTACCACTTCGCAAATCCAGGGCAGGATGCGGTTAAGGTAACGCTGCGCGACACTCTTGGTCCCTCACGCCAAACAGAGATAGCGGTGCTGCTTGAGCGACTCCGAGGGTTTGACCCAAGCAAGGTCTGCGTTGAAGTTCCGGTGGAGAAGCAATCTAAACTTGATGAAGACTTCGCCCGATTCATTTCCGGGGAGTCGGAACTCACTTCGAATGAGATTCAACAAATCGGATTTCGATTAGCCGCGGACTTGGGTTTGGGCCGACTCATCGCAGTTGACCACCGGGCCCCAATGGATTTTGATGCCCTCTTGCAGTTCGCCGAGCAATGCGGAAAGGGTGACCTTGGTGCCCGCATCACAGCAAGAATCGCCCAACTAGGAGGAACCATGACCCGATGGGACCAAGAGTTCACGGTCTCGGAATTGCTCGCCATTCACAACGATGAGCGATTTATCACGGAGACACAGCAGTTCTATACCGATCTTCTCGCCATTGACACCGTGCAAACCCAACCTGCCGCCCAAATGGTAGCCGGTTGGTACGGCAGAAACCTAATCATCTTTGAGAACATCCGCCGTCAGGCCACACTTAACGACCGGATTCTGGTGATCTACGGCTCAGGGCATCTCTACTATCTGCGGCAGCTCATCGAAGATGATCCGAATCTCCATCTCGTGGACGCGGGCGCTTACCTGCCCGATCCACCCACATGGAGCATCTAGTGCATTTCCTTATCACCATAAAGGGTCTGAATGTAGCTAATCTGCCCCAAATGATAAGTGAAATTCCAGCGTGGATAATCCATCATCTCAGCCATGGTAAAGTCTCGCCCGCCATCATAGGGTAGCCACTTCGTCTTGGCAAGATGCTCGTCGGTCATGGTTCCGAAAAACTCAAAGAGGAGTTCCAAACGCCGATTGCATTCGGCTTCGCACTCGTCAACAGTGTTCCACTGCTCACCTTCCTTGTGGACAGCCTCCATCGTCGTTTCATCCCACTCTGGTTGGGATGCTTCGCTAATGAGATCCAGAGCCCACTTGGGGCACATTGCCATCTCGCGGCATTGGTCCAACACCGAACGACCGAGGTCGAGCGGTTTCCAGTCGCGCTTGTCTTCCGGAACGGCCCGAGCATATCTGAATGCTTCCTTAGCGGCGTCTCGGGTGATTTGAACCATATGATCTTGTAGTTTCATCGCGTCCTCAACGATAGTAGACGCATGTATTCTATCACACTTTTTTTTGAGATTGCAATGGCTGGAATTTACGCTCAGGGAACCACCGTTCGAACTCTTCATTAGAGGCTAATCCGTTGCCATAAAGCGTCTCGCCTACCAGTGAGAATCGGCGCGTCCAGATATGGCGAAGCCAATTTTTGGGTCCCAGTTCGCCCCGATCAAGCATCTCCCGAAGATCGGCGATGCGATAACGGCCCGTTTCAATTCCCGCCCGATCAATCGCCCATTGCCCCCAACGATCCCGAATCCACATGAAGAAAGGCTTAACCATAAATTAAGAGACTCCCGAAATGTCTCAACAAGATCGCCCCTATTGAATTTGCAGTCAAAAAGCTAGTCAATTCCCTTTGTATTTTCCTCGGAGCATTTTGTAGTAGTCGCCAAGCCACAATGAGGTAGCCGATGTCAACATCAGATTTGAGTAAATGAGTGGCGTTTCGCCCGTCTTGGGATTTACGTCGTTCACCGCCGCGCCGCAGTTCCAAAACTGGACTGACACTGTTTCAGCTCAACGCCGCGTCTCTCGCCGGGCGGCATCAGCATCGTTTCGGCCAGCATCGGGGCCGTCGCCAAAAGTAATCCTACAAGCATTTTTCTAGTTTAGCCCGAGATCCGGAATTTTCACGTATAATCCGGAGCGCTCTTCAGAGAACCCGTTGCAGCCCGCCCCGTAGAGACTTCACGCTTTTTGATTTGTCTATATATATCAAAACATGATGTATAATAAAGCATGGCATTTAGATCAGACCTTGAATCAATCGTTTTGGCTGCCCTCCAAGAGGGGCCGCTTCATGGATATGGAATCGTGCGAGCGATCCGGGGACGCTCGGAGGGTGTCCTCAAACTTGGCGAGGGCCAGCTTTATCCCATTCTCCACCGCCTGGAAGAAGACGGGCAGATTTCGGGGGATTGGGAGATGCAAGACGGCAAGCCTCCGCGCAAGGTGTACTCTCTCACCGAAAGAGGCGGCGGTGCGCTTGTGAAGCGAAGGCTCGAATGGGGAGCATTCTCTAAGGCTGTAGGCAGGATGATGCAAGAAGTTCCGAAGGAGGCGAAGAGCAATGCTTGATTACATCAACTGGTACCTCGTCGAACTTGAGCACAAACTCCGCAATCGGCGAAGCGCTCAAGCGACGACAGACCTGCTCATCGAAACAAAATCCCACATTGAGGAGCATGCGGCCGAGCTTGTTGCAAAGGGAATAGACAAGGTCACCGCCGAGCGAATGGCCGTCGCCGATTTCGGTGATCCCCGGGCGGTTTCTGCGTCGGTGCTCGGGCGTGGTTACTTGAGCCGCAGGGCTTGCTGGACCCTTTCAATAGCCATTGGCCTCGCTAGCTTTTGTCTGGTCCTCGCGCAGCTTTTCGCCACATTCCAACCCGATACATTCGCTGTCCCTATAAGGGTGTTGCTGGTTGTGCCCTGGTTAGGACTCGTAGTGATGGCTTGGATAGGATTTCGAACGGAGCGTTGGATATCGCTTTCTGCTTCCGCTATCTTGATTGGGCTGGCGGGCTTGACGAGCCTATGGACCGCCTCAAATATTCAACTTTTCAACCTCGGTGGAGATACTCTTTACGTCTACGAACCAAATCGCGCAAATGAGATTGAGACTCGCGTCGCCTGGCTAACTCAAGCTCGATCCGAGTTTAATCAGTTGCAGAAATGGCGAGCCGCTCGAAACTCGGTTGCTGGTGACCAAGTATTGAAGGAACTGATCGAGGACTCCGGCCGCTACTTTGCACCAATAGGACGGAATTCTAGCGGCGATCGGAGCTTGATCCAATTCTCTAACCGCCAGAAGCCGTTGGTTTACCTAGGGCCCCACGCAGTATCTTTTGGCCATTATACGTACGACCAGTTCAACCTCGCAAAGCAAGTTTGGCTGCAAAACGGCGACCAGTTTGCACTGGCGCTTAAGAAGGATATTACGAACGTTGACCAGGAGAGACGCGCCTTGGTGTCCATTGTCAGCACCCCTTGGGTTGAGCGCTGGCGCTACATTGGAAAGTGGGAGGTAACGTTGGGTGCGGCTCTAGCCATATTGTTGATTTTGGTTAATGGACTCTCAAAGATGCTTGGTGAGATCCTGAACCGCGCGCGCCGAACTCGTTGGCGACGGCAGATCGGGTAACCAGCTCCAAAGCGAACTCTTGAAAATCTCGCACGTAGCATGAGTATGGCTAGCGAACCCAACCGAGGTTTGATGAGTTTGTTGGGAGTCTGCGCCGCCATTCTTGCCCTTTGGAATGGGCTAGCGGCGCGGGCAATTGCGATGGTCGGGAATTGCGGCACCGGATTGGAATTCATTTTGATCCCGACGTTCATCGAGTTTGCGTGGATTCTTTTTGCGTTGTCGCTCTTGCACCGCTTGCCCGCCAAGGGGTTTGCGTGGCAACGGCTCGCCCTACTCGCCAGCGTGGCTACTTGGGTTGTCGCCATGTTTGGCGATGGGATTGCCGCGCAATTCATTTACAACTAACTTTCAGAAACAACTGAAACTTGTGATACAATGAATGTATGAAGATTGCGATTACGGGTGGAACTGGCTTTGTTGGGCGGCATTTGGCTCAGCGATTGGTTCAAGACGGCCATGAGGTTGTGCTTATCTCACGAGGAGTTGACAAGCGCGAGCCCACCGTCACGAAGCTTTGCCCCATTGGTATGAGCAACATCGTTGAGCTTAGCGAAGCGATGGAAGGTTGCGACGCAGTTGCCCATCTTGCCGGAATCAACCGCGAAATTGGCGAGCAAACTTATGCCAATGTTCATGTTGCCGGAACTTCCAATGTATTGCAAGCCGCCAAAATCGTCGGGGCCAAGAAGGTTATCCTCTTAAGCTTCTTGAGAGCACGACCCGACTGCGGTTCGCTTTACCATGAATCAAAATGGGAAGCTGAAGAACTCGTGAGGAATTCGGGGCTGGATTACACCATCTTCAAAGCGGGCGTGATCTACGGCAAAGGCGACCATATGCTGGATCACATTTCTCACGCCCTCCACACCTTCCCCGCTTTCCTGCTCGTCGGTTTCAAGAAATTGACAATGCGGCCATTAGCCATTGATGACTTGACGCTCGTGATGGCGAAGTCGCTCACCGAAGGGCGGCTACGCAAGGCAACTGTCCCGATCACCGGGCCAGAGGAGCTAACGTTGCGCCAAGTAGCCCGTCGCATTTCCCGCGTGATCGGGCGCCGACCTTTGGTTTTCGCGGTCCCGGTTTGGGTGCACTATGCAATGGCGTGGGTGTTCGAGCGGACCATGACCATTCCCCTCTCCGCGAAGGCTCAGGTCCGGATTCTCTCGGAAAGCATGTGTGAACCGCTGCTCGCGAACGACGAGCTCCCGCAAGACTTGCTCCCGCAAACTAAGTTTACGGACGAGCAAATCAAGCTGGGATTACCCGAAGCCGGGCGATTTGGGTTAAAGGATTGTTTAAGACGCTCGGCGCGGCTTAATCCCTAAAAGTAGTAATGCCGCTCGGCCCCGTCGTAGAGTTTTGAGCGCAAGCAACAGGTTTTCAAAACGCCTCCCGCTACCGCAAGGGCACGGGGCATTCCGGCCAAGTTTCTCGATTAGCTCCTTGTCGCCGTTTACAATTTGCTCGCCACGCTTTACATTCGTTTCGCTAGGATAGCCGCGACGGCGCTTTGAGATTAGCTCAAAAGCAAAAGCTTTCGAGTTCGTCGAGGTTGTCGTGATCGGTTCTGGTGGTATTCATGATAAGCCTCCGTGCGCTGGATAACGCAAGATGAAGTGTACTGTTTGGTGCACAATTAGACGTAAATGCCGGACCAAACGACCCACCACGATGGCATGGCTAAATGCGTCGCATCGCTCCCAGAGACTTCCCTCACGATAGAGGACCAGGCTCGAAGTGTGCTTGGTTTTCTTTTCGCAAAGCCCTCGCCCAGCTTAGGAGTTATTGTTGCACGCCCGAGTTGTTGCCCAAACTGCGACTCACCCGCAACTTCGACCCGAAGCCCCTATTGCTCCGCTTATTGCCGCGAAGTTTCGGCTTTTGTCCGTCAGTTCCGTCACGGTCTCAACGAAGGCTCAATCCTCAACGAGGGGCGCCAAGTGGCGTTGGGCCAGAAACTCTGGCACATTGCCGGCGGGGGTTATCCGCTTCGAATCAGCCTGATTTCCGAGAAAGATAAGCTCAAGATAATCGCCAAGAAGGGTGGTCTTTGTGAGGTGTGCGGGGCATCCGCAACGGTGCTGGATAACGTGGGTAGCGGGTGAAACCGTCCGATAAATTTGCGCGCAGTTTGCGCACGATGCACAACCACGATTCCTTTCAATGACCCTCAGTTCACTTCCGCGACCTTCAACCAGCTTGTTCAAGAGCTAGCGGCTCGAATCTGGGCAGATGAGCCGTTGAGAATATGCGATGACCCTCTTAACTGGGATTGGCGGGCGCACTTGGCTTCACGTTAGGTTTGGTGCTAACGCCCATTAGATGCGAAGAGACTCCGATCATCTCGGGCTCGCTCTCAACCAGCTCCAAAAACTCCAGTAACTTCACGAAGTCTGCTTCGCCAAGATCCTCCAGGATTGGCATTACCGAACCAAAGCCCTCAATCCCAAGGATCAGGGGGTCAGCGAATCCTGCCTCGGTCATTTCGTCTGCGAGTTCGCTCGCCTTATGAAATTTGGCGCTTGTGAAGTAGTCGGGGTGGCCGCTGGAGTTTCGATGCTGGCCATCTTTGAGATCTTGCCGAACAATTTGCTCGAACATCGGATCAACGATCAGGCCCCTGACAAATCCGTCCAAGAGCGATGCAAACCGAGAGATTACGGAGGCAACCACGAGTCCGCCCGGACGTAGCACTCGGTGCACCTCACTTAGTGCTACGAGTCTATCTTCCCTCTCTGTTAAATGATAAAGGGGGCCCATCAGTAGCACAACGTCGAAAGATGAATCTGCATAGGTCAACGATCGGGCATCGCCAACGGCTATATGCCTTAATCGTCCCGCATCCCCATGTTCCTTTGCCTGCTGAATGTGTAGAGGCATTGCGTCAACCAAATCAACTTCGTATCCGAGCTTAGACAGGTGAAAGGCGTAGGGCCCCGTGCCTCCTCCCAAATCTAGAATGCGGGCCGGACTAGAGGGGGCGAAGCGGTTGATAATGGAAATCGAACGCAAAAACTCGAGCCTGCCTATCGCCGATTGTAGCCGGGTGTTTTCGAGTCCAGCCGAATAGTGCAGTTCTGCTTCAGGAAGCACGCTCATGGGGCAACTCTACCTCAAAGTGACGCCAGCTTCAAAACCGTATTCCAGTTCCTGGCGGTGCCGTGCTTTGTGAGCTCGTTCCAACCTGGTGTCTTCCCTACTTTCGACCGCCCAATACCTTCTGGGTAATAGACGTAGAGTTCCCTTCCCTTTGCAATCATCCGCTCGGGGCCAGCAATTGCCGCCTGCACTTGTTCAGCCAATCCGGGTGGAGGAGGTTCGGACAAGAAAATCACAACCAGATGCCCCGGGGCGCTCTCCGCCTCATCGGGAAAAGGATTACCGGATACGGTGTGTTTGAACTCAGTTAACGAGCGGGTTAGCACTCTGACTTTTATCTGGAGCCGCTTCTCTAGGGCATTGCTGAAGTCACTCGCGATCGTGGCGGAGGCGCGAGTCTCAACGACCAAGTTGCCACTCTGAAGCAAGGTCCGAGGATTCTGCCAACCGAGGCCAAGAGCTATCTCCTTGAGCTCAGCCATCTTGATCAGATTATTCCCGCCGACGTTGATTCCGCGAAGCAAGATTACGAAGGACTCCATGCCCTAACCATACCCCTCAGTCCAGCTAGGCTCGCGCTTTCATTTCTTCAACTGTGCGATAGATGAACGCCAAGACCTCCGCGACGGCTTGGAACATATCGCGAGGCACAAAGTCTCCGATTTCGCACTTCTTGTAAAGTTGGCGAGCGAGCGGCGGGTTAGGCACAATCGGGATTTTGGACTCCTTGGCTAGTTCTCTGATCTTGAGTGCTATCAAATCTTGGCCCTTGAAAACCACTTGCGGAGCGTGCATTTGGCCCGGCTTATAGGCTAGGGCAACCGCAAAGTGAGTCGGGTTTGTAACGATGACGTCAGCATTCTTGATCGCGTCCCTAATTCTGCCTTTCGAGAGTGCCCGCCGCCTTCTTGCCATCGCTCCCTTTAACTCAGGCGAAGTTTCGGACTCTTTGAATTCTTGCTTGATTTCCTGCTTTGTCATTTTGAGCTGCTTCTCAACCTGTTTGCGCTGGAAGAAGTAGTCAAGCGCCGCCAGCGCGAGCCACGCCACGGCGATTCTAATCGAGATAAGCCGAATGACGTCGCCGATGACCCCGATGGAGTTAATGGCACTCAATCCGTACGTGCCAATCAACCGATCCCAGTTCGAGGCGATGACTCCGTAGCCCAGGTAGAGGAAAATTGCACTCTTTGCGAAAGCCTTTACGCCTTCAAAGGTAGCGGTCATTGAAAAAAGGCGCTTAAAGCCTTGAAGTGGATTGAGCTTCGCCAAACTCGGGGTGATTCGCTCTGTACTCATCACAAACCCAACTTGCGCAAAATTGGCTGCGACACCAATCACCATGATCGTCCCAATCAAGATCGAAATCGAGAGAATCGGTCCAGTTGCCACGATTGAAAAGTAGCCCGTGATGGAAGACATCGAAACATCGGCGGGAACGTTATGCATGCCGTTTCGGAAGCCGTTTGACATGGTTTCGCCCGACTTCGAGATTACAGCCGGCAACGCAACCAGCATCCCCGCGACCACTAGCGCACTCACAAGATCTTGAGATTTCGTGACCGTCCCCTTCTTGCGAGCTTGTTGGCGGCGACGGGGTGTGGCGTCTTCAGTTCGTTCTTGGCCTGTTTCGCTCATAACGTGTTACCTCGTAAATGGAAGGTGGAGCATCACCTGCTCAACCCCAGACTGGACTGCCACTGTCATGGCCGGGAGCGAAACCGAAAGGGCGATCATTCCAAGACCGGACTTGACGGGCATGCCAACAACAAAAATCTGCATTTGAGGCACGGCCTTGTTGATGAGAGCCATACCCGCATCAACTATCAAGCTTACGGCGATGACGGGCATCGCGATTTGAAGCGAAAGTAGGGATAGCTTCGTGAACAGATCAAACGCGGTAGTTTGCAAATCACCGAGCATCGAAGCGCTCAGCGTTGGCATGGCATCGTAACTTTCAACCAAAGAACCCAACATCATGTGGTGCCCGTTCGCCGCCAAAAAAACGACGAGGCAAAGCATGGTTTTGAACTGACCGATGACAGACACCTGAATTCCGGAGATCGGATTCAAGGCTTGCCCCATGCTCAGACCGAGTTGAAGATCGCAAAACGCACCCGCGATGGTAGCCGCTTGCATGACCATTCCAAAAAATGCACCGATGAGAAGGCCGCTAACGGCCTCGTTTCCAATCGCGAGGACCATCGAGACCAAGTCCTGAGGAACGGCGCCCAAGTGCTGTTTAACGAAAAACGTCAGAGCGAACGCTAAAGCTCCCGCCATGCAAACTCTTATCCGAACGGGAATAACCATCGAGCCAAACATAGGCGCGGCCAGACAAAACCCCGAGCAACGGACGAAAACAAGAAAGAAAGCGTAAAACGTGCCCGCGTCAAGGTTCATAGCCTTCCCACATTGGCCGCGTGACTCAGGCAGGTCTGCGTGAAGCTTACGATGGTTGTGAGCATCCAATTGCCCATGATAACCAGAGCGGCGCCGATGCCTATCAGTTTTGGAACAAAGGTAAGAGTCGCCTCTTGGACTTGAGTGATCGCTTGAAAAACACTTACGGCGACGCCCAAAAATAAGGCAACTGAAAGGATGGGAAGCGAAACCATAAACCCAACTTGAAGCGCTTGGCGGCCTAAGTCAACAACTACACTTTCATTCATCACTGATACCCCTGCATGATCGCCTGGACAATGGTGTGCCACCCATCGGCAAGAATGAACACAAGGATTTTCGCGGGCAAGGACACTACCGTTGGCGGGAGCATCATCATGCCCATACTCATCAGCCCTGAAGCGACGATCAAGTCAATCACGATGAACGGAACAAAGATGTAAAAACCCACTATGAAAGCGGTTTTAAGTTCGCTGATGATAAATGCCGGGATAAGCGACGTCAAGCTCACGTCTTCTGGTGTCTGCGGTTGCTCGGCACGCATATCAAGGAAAAGCGAGAGATCTTTCTCGTACGTGTTCTTAAGCATAAAGGCGCGAACGGGTTTCTGAGCTTCCTTTATGGCGGCGTCGTAGCCAATCTTCCCTTCTTGATAGGGCTTGAGAGCCTTGGCATTCACCTCATTAAAGGTAGGGGCCATCACAAAAAACGTCATAAAGATGCTGAGGCCAATCAAAACTTGATTGGGAGGAATGGACTGGGTGCCGAGCGCGCTACGAACAAAGCTAAAGATGATAACAATGCGCGTAAAGGCGGTCGTGAGGATCATGATGGCGGGCGCAAGGCTAAGCACGGTCAGCATCGCCAGAATTTGCAGTGAGTTGCTTACTTCGGCAGGTTTCTTATCCGGGCCAAAGGTTAGGTTGACCTGAGGAATGCCCTGCGTAAACGCGAGGGCCGTCAGCCCAAGCAAACTAATGATCGCTAGCGGTCGCAGGTTTTTCAACCCACCAACCTTGCCAAGCGGGCCAAAGCTTCCTGCGCACGATGACGATCCATCGAATCCTCATTCACAATCGCCATCACTGGGATTTCTGGTTGCTCAACTTCGCGCTGAAGCACCTCCATAAAGAGGGGGGGACTGGGCGGCTTCGGCGCTTCATCGGTCAGATCAGCCAGATACTGAACGCCAGTGCTTGACACGGAGAGGAGCATCGCTTTGTTTCTTGCGGAAACTACGTATAGGGCTCCACCCGCAAACTGAGCCGACTCCTCGATCCTGAGCGAACTATTGAGAGGGGTAACAATTTTCTTGTGAAGTTTGCCCGCCAACTTTGGAAGCGCAAACTTGAGAATCAGCAGAACGACGCCGAGCGCAAAGACCATTTGCAAGAAGGGGCCTGGACCGGTCGAGGCGGCGGTTTTTCCCGCGAACTCGGCCTTCGTGCCGAGGTTTTGCGCGCCGGCAAACCCAGGCAATAGAACAAAAATCAGAGACGTTCTCTTATCAAAGAAGGACATAGTTTTCTCCCGTTAAGCTGCCTCGCCGAGGCGAGTGAGTCGCTCCAGCGCAGATACGATTTCGGTAACTCGAACACCAAAGTTATCTTCGATAACAACGACTTCGCCCTTGGCCACTAAGCGGCCGTTTACCATGACATCTACAGGTTCACCAGCGGCTTTGTCAATTTCAACAAGTGAGCCTACGCCCAAATCCAGAACCTCTCTCACCATCATGCGAACGCGACCAAGTTCAACAGTGATCTCAAGCGGAATGTCATACAGCATTCCAAGCCCACCATCTTCGAACATTGCGCTGGAAACATCTCCCGATCTTCCGCTCTCAACTTGGAGAAAGGGCGCCGAAATCGCATCATCAATTTCGACTTCAGCTTCCATTCCCAAAATGGCGCGCGCCGTATCTTCGTCGGTAAGCCAGACGATTGTTCCGCTCACATCGCCCACGCTGAGCACAATCTGGGTTCGAGCGATCATCTCCGCTCGTTGGAGATTTGCCGGAAATGCGAAAACTTGGTGACGAATAGAGATGTTTGAAGCTACAACCGGTTCGTTTCGAACGTTGCCGATACCGAGGCACAGGCCCTGCACGATGCCTTCCAGCTGCGGTCTACAGTCAACCACCGTGTTATCGTCTACCTCCTCAATCTTCGCGTTCTTTATCTGCGAAGCAAGATCAGCGAAAGTGTCGGAAGGAATCAAAATTACGGAAACTTGGTCCGGATCATCAAAGAGAGAAAACTGGATAACGAGCATCGGGGTTGAAAACTCGTTTGACATTGAGGCGGCGCTCGCTTCTAGGGTCAAAGGATCAGTCATGCTGATCGTTTTCTCGCAGGCCTCAGAGAATACGGACGAAACCGTTCCCCAAATTTGGCTTTGCTGATCGCTTAGGGCCGTGATTATCTCGGTGTTGCTCATTGTTTTGTTACTAGTTTCCTTTGATAGTGTCTGTGATCGTAAATCCCATCTTGCTTCCGCTGAGACCAATTCGACCACTGAATTTGGGAGTTGGCCCGATAAGGAACTTGATGTCATCATCGGACCTTGTTTCGAGGCGAAGAACATCTCCAACCGCGAGTTTTAGAAAATCTTGGGTGCTGATATGGGCCTTCCCGAGCTCAACCGTGCAAGGAACCTCGGCATGGCGCACCTGATGAGAGATATTCTTGCGAACGCCATTTCCTTGTTTCTTGTTTGCGCTAACGAACCATCGTTGAGCGCTTAGCTTGGGAGTTATCGGCTTCAGCGTGAGGTAGGGCACACAGATGCTCATGGCACCACGCTGCTCGCCAACTTTTACTTCAAAAAGCATTGTGATAACAATGTCGCTCGGCGGCGCGATCTGCACAAATTGAGCGCTAGTCTCCATGCCCTCAATGCCCGGATTAAGAATAACGACTCCTTCCCAAGCGGACTTCAGAGACCCAAACATCTGCTCAAGAGTCGCTCGAACTAGTGGGCGCTCAATGTCGGAAAGAGACATGCGGCTGATGGAATGACCGGGCCCGCCCAACAGCCGATCTATGATCGAAAACGTAAGACCAAACTCGATTTCAATAACGGCTTGCCCGGTAAGAGGCGGCATTGAGATAATCGTAAAAACCGATCCGCCGATGCTGCGCATGTATTCTTCGTAAGGAACTTGCTCAAGTGAGATCAGTTCTACTGTGACGGGGGTCCGCAGATACGCCGAAAGCGAGGAACCAGCAAGGCGCGCGAATGTCTCATGGAGCATCTGCAATGTGCGAAGTTGATCGCGAGAAAACTTGTCGGGACGACGAAAATCATAAACTTCGAAAGGGATATCGCTTCGGGCGGGCTTCTTGTCGCCACCTTTCATCCAGCTCGGCTTGTTCTGCTCTTTCTGCTTGCCACTGGCCTCTGCTGGAGCAGGGGAGGCAGCCTGATCTGGCCCATCTCCGAGCGAGTTCAGTAACGCCTCTATTTCATCTTGCGAGAGAATGTTCGACACTGCCTTGATTGATCCTTTGGACCCAAAGCTGAAGAAATTCTGCTTCCTCTCTGGGTTGTCAGTATCGTTATCGGCAAATGTGCCAGCTTCTTTAGCCTGGGGGATAAAAAAACTTGAGAAAGTGGTTTAGGTTTTTGGGCTGGCGGTCCCGTATAGGATAACCTCGCCACCTTCAATCTTAACGTCTCGAAGAACAATCGTCAAAGGTAAATCGGATACGTCCAGCACCGGATTTATCTTTTCGATCTGCTGCTCCGCGAGGCTCTTTGCGCCAACTCCCGCCATTTCGACTGACCTCAATATAATGAAGAGCTGTTTGCCATCAATAATTCGAAGAGTGCAGACGGCTTCGGCTTTGATATCAAAGAGCATCATCTTGATTGTAGCGTTAAGGCTGATCCGGCCATTCTGGGCGGATATTGAAACGTCGCGCATGCCGCCAGGGGCTTGTTTTTCTAGAAAGGCGGCCAGTGATTGCTCGGAGACATGGGCTTCGATGGTCCCGAGCGAGCTAAGTTGTATGTGGAACGGATCGGTTGTGATGACTCCGGTCGTCCCTTGGATAATCACATGATTAAGCATCATTCCCATCGGGAGCATGACGTTTTCAAAAGAAGCCCCAAATGCTCCAACCGTGATTTTGTCCACCCAATCAGGATACTAGGAAATCCGCGGTCTTCTGGGGCAAAGGTGCCTTCCCCCAGCCAAAGTGCCCAGATTGATCCGCCGATTCTGGCATCGCCGCGATGGCATCAAGAATGCACGGGCGGTACGGAAACACTCTCTTTGCTAGAAACGCGAGATGACCATCTCGCACTTGAGCTTCACCAATAACCGTAACGTAAGGCGAACAAACGATCGCATGCCCGTCCTTCTGATAAACAGCATCAAAACATGTCACGTTAAGTAAACCAGTCTCATCCTCAAGATCGAAGAAAACAACTCGTTTTCCACTTGGAGTTGGTGGAAACCTCAGCCTGATCGGATTCCCCACAACGATAGCTTTTCTACCGTGTTCAAGATTTCTGGCGTCCTCGGTCGAAACACCACCTCGGCTCGAAATTCGCTCTCGCTCAAATGCTACCAAATGCTGCGCCACATCTAGATCCAAAATCCTCCGCTCGTGAATCGCTTTTTCAACCGAATTGAAATCTTGGACATCTAGGATTTCTGGCTCAAAAACTTCTAGTTGGAGCTTCCTTTGATTGGCGTTTCGCTTTTGCTCTTTCACTGAGAGTTGGTAAGAATGCGAGTTTGGAATCGCCCACATCAGCGAGCGGCGGTTCGGAGTAAGACTATCAAATGCTCCTGTTAAGATTAGCTTTTCAAGCTCATCTACCTCCGGTTGAACTCGCGCGACAAAGTCGGCCATTGAGCGATATCCGTGTCCTCTCTGCTCAATAATTCGTGATCTCGTTTCAGAAGATAAGCCACTGATTTGAGAAAATGGAACGCGAATCCCACCGTTTGGAACCCTTAATGGCCGAGTTGAGCCTTCGGCATAGATCGTAGCAAGACGAGATTCGGAAGCTCGTGCCAGAACCATCTCGCTCGCCGCTGGGCTTGGAACATAAATATCTTCAACCTGAAAGCTATTGGCGCTAAGATTAATGTCAAGGGGCAGAATTGCAACTCCTCTTGATCTAGCTTCATTCACCAAGGTGCACGGCCCGTAATAGCCCGCCGGTTGAGCATCGAGTAGCGATGCAAAATACTCTGATGGAAAGTTTTGTTGACAGTACACCGAGCGCACCGAAATTTCGGCAAATGCAAGCGCATGACCCTGGGCAAACCCATAACCCTTGAACCCACTCGTGAGCTCAAACACCTCGTTCGCAATCGCCTCGTTAAACCCATTGGCAAGGATTCGAGCGCGCACTTCATCCGCGATTTGCTTCCCAAACTCCTCTCGTCTTTTCTTGTGAATCTCTTCCCGAATATCTTCGGCCTCACCCGATGTGTAACCACAAAACACTTGCAGCAACTGATCAACTTGTTCCTGAAAGACAATAATCCCATAGGTTAGTCCAAGAATTTCCTCAAGTTCGGGGCAGGCAAAAGTGAACGGCTTGCCATGCCGGCGAGCGATCATTTCGTTTAGCTTCACAGCACCGCCAACTCCTGGCCTTATTCCCGCTTGAACCAAACTCGTTTCGTGTAAATCCGTCGTCTTGAGGCGAATATGAGCCTGCCGCATTGCAGGCGATGCCGATTGGGGAATACCAATGAGCTCGCCGCTTCTTATAGTCGCGTAGGTGTTTGGGTCATCCAGCGCGATCTGCTCGACCCGAAAATCCTTATCGGTAAGGCGGATACGCTTTTGGGTGCCGCTTAAAACATCTTGGCCCCGAAGACAGAGCAAATCGAACTTATCGAAGAAATGCTTGCAACTTCGTTTGTCCCACTGAATGATCCTAAGTCCCTTATCTTCGCCAACACCGGCCGAGGCTGACCACATGACAGGCACGGTCTCACATAGAGGTTGACTCGATATAACCACTCCGGATGAATGAGCCCGCATGTTTCGAGGAATATCCATCATACGCTCGGCAAGTGTGAATACCCATTTCAGCCTTTCTACCGGAACCTCACTTCCCCTTAGTTCGGGGCGAGACTGGATCGAAGACTCTAAATGCGCGGGAGAGACACCACCATGAATCCGTTTGGCAAGAAAACTAATCATCTCGTTAGGCAAATCAAGAGCCTTTCCAACCTCGCGAATGATCCCTCGTGTGCAAAATGCCCCGATCGCCGATACCGTTGCAACATGATCCTGCCCATATTTATTCGTAAGGTAATTTCTTACGTCGTCACGACGATGCGCCTCGAAATCAATATCAATATCCGGGCGCTTGCTCCCGTCATCAGGCAAAAAGCGATCAAAATGGAGCTTGCTTTTGTAGGCATCAATTCGGCTGAAGCCGAGGCAATAGGCCACCACGGAATCTACAACCGATCCTCTCCCGCTAAACAAGATTTCTTGATCATTCGCCCAACGGCATGCGTCCCACATGGTGAGAAAATGATCAGCAAAGTTGAGACGGCAGATACGCTCAATTTCAAGTTCAAGTCTCTGTTTTAGTTTGGGCTCTAGAGTGCGGTACCTTTCGTTTGCGCCAAGATAGGTAAGTTCCCGGAAAGCATGGGATGGGTCTGAATAAATTGATGGAAGTCTCGTACGAGAAGGTAAAACGTCTTCATCACACAGGTCAGCAAGCAGATTGGTGGCTTCAAGCAACTCAAGGCGGTCACAGAAAAGCTGGCGTTGCTCTTCGCACGTTCGGATAAATCGCTCAGCATTTAGTGATCTGGATGGTCTGGTTATGCCTCGTTCTATATCCTTTCGACCAATCACCTCACTAACCGTGCAAAGACTCTCAGTGCAGACAATAATGTCTTGAACGGGAAAATGCTCGGGTCGCGCATGAGTTATGAGTCCCCCCGCAATGCACAGGATTTGGAGCTTTTTAGATAGCTCGCAAAGGCGCTCATTGACTGAGTTTTCCCATGGCAAGAATGCGCGATCTATCTCTAGGAATAGCCTCCCCGAGAAAACGGTTTTCAACCTTTCGGTAATACTAAGGGCGGTTTCGTATGAGCGCCTTGTGAGAGCGCGGTTGATCGGTCCTAAATCCCCACCAGTTAAGCAAATCACGTCGCGAGAGTAACGCTCGATTTCATTCCAAGTTGCCCCCGGAGTCATACGCTCTCGATCTAGATGACACCGCGTAATCATACGACTCAAACAGGAGTAACCCGTCTTACTTGCGGCAACTAACACGATTTCGCCGAGGTCTTCAAGCCCAATCGTGACTCCAATTAGGGGCTTTATTCCCGCTTCACGGCAGGATTTCGTGAACTCAAATGATCCAACAAACGAATACCGATCGGCTATCAACGCCGACTTGTAACCTGCGATTGAGCAGAACGTCGCGATTTCTTGGG
>JANNCV010000014.1:0-144773 GCA_031386985.1 Armatimonadota bacterium | reverse complement strand
ATCCTCTAGCGTATCCCGGGCCACATCTTTGGCGGTTCGGTTCGCTCTAGCCGTCGTCTGCGAAGCCAGATGGATCGGGAGGGAAGTCCCGAAAACCGTTCGCGCCGCGACGAAGGCATCATCGAAAGTAGCGGGCAAAGTGAGGGCCGCCATTGCGGCGGTTAGCCCCGTTCCATAAGGGCCGGTAACGTAAGCGTTAAGTTCGGTATCACTGAGTCGAGAGGGATCATTTGGCATTTTTGTTTCTCCTGAATCTTTGTGTACGGCTTCCGCCACGAATTTGTGGCAGAACGGGAAAGTTTCGGAAAGTTCCGCCAAATTCGCGGGATATCCCGGGAGGTCATTGGAAACCCACGCGAAGTTCTCGGAAGGTTCCGCCAAGTCCCCGTTATATCCCGACAAGTTCCCGGGAACCCCCGCGAACCCAGCGGAATGTCCCGCCGAGTCGCCGTTCTAGCACATCTTTTCCGCGGAAGCTCAGAATTCGCACATTTGAACCTAAATTCCCAATTTTACGAACTTGCGGGTCCTCATTCCACATTCCGGCCCGGCCCATGTAGCTCCCCCAGTAAAAGCCGCAAGCTGAGATTTCAGCACGATTACAAGCAATGCGCCACATGGCCAGGGGCAGCATATGGGCGGCGGGCAATGGCGCGAGCGTGAGAGCCAGTGTGGCGCGAGAACCCGTATCGGGGATGAGGCGGTGAAAGGGATGACTGAGGAGTCCTACCCTCTCAGTTTAAGTTCTTCGATCGCTTGATCGCGGGCTTCAGCGAGTTCCTGAAGTTCGGATAGGATCGCGTCGCCAGCGCGCTCTGCGGTAGGAAGCGTCAGTCGTTCGCATATCTCGCGAGCATGGCTGAGCCACTCGCAATCGGCTTCGACTTGCCGAACCGCATGGTCCTGGGTTAGGCCATAGTTCGCAGGTGCGCCGACCGTGAGCTCCAGGCTTCTACGCATGCGGGCTTGCGCCGCCAGAACGAGGAGTTTCTTGTTGACCGCATCGGTGTGAAAGTTCTCGAGGGAGACCGTGATCTGTTCGAGATCGGCGGCCGCTCGATTGAGTCGTTCGGCTTTGGGTCCGATCTCCGAGGCGAGGTTGCCCCGTAAGTGAGCATGGAGCAGCGGGCCCATCTTGGGACGGTGGCGATTTTTACGCACATGCAGGATCGTCGGGATGATGCCTACAACCGCGAGTAGAAGCAGCCCCATGATCTTATATGCGGCGTTCGGATTTTGGCTCGTAAATATCGAGAGAGCGGGAATAGCGCCGCATGGGATGATCGTGAGGGCAAGGATTGCGATGTAAGGCCACGGTAACTCCCGGTTGATTTCCTTGCGGATCCAACGTGCCAGCGGTTCCATCGCATAGATTCTACGATACGGCTGACGTATCACGCCTCCGGACGCCCGGAGAACCCTCCAACCGCCCCGGAGAACCGAAAAACTGGAAATCAGGTTATGACTAACGCGGAGGAGCCCAAACTCAGACTTCAGCGGGCCTAAAGGGCGGATGTCGCCAACGGCGCAGATTACTAATACGGCAACACGCACATCACTGGGAATCAATGTCAACTGTATTGGCAACACAAAGCCAGAAGTTGTAATTTTGTATTCGATTACTATCCTGATATCTAGATTGCAATCTGCCAAAACTTTGATGTATAATAATCAGGCCGTGACAATGCGCCACTCTTGATGATATAATGGACACGTAATGAAAAAAGCCCCCCCTTCTGGATCTGTCGTTCCGAAGCCGAAACGTTTGCAAATCGCCCAGGCAGACCTCCCTACTTTTGGAATTGCCAAATGCCTCATAATCCCTCAGGCGCTTTGGGACTATCATGGCGGACGCAATGCGGTTCCGCTACGCCTCGCAACAAGCCTCAACATTTCTCCCCAAAGTAGCAACTGGCGTTATTTGACGGGGGCTTCGATAGCCTATGGCCTGACTGATGGAGGTGCTTATGCCGATGAAATCAAGCTAACCGACTTGGGAAGGCGTGTAGTTGCACCGACCAGCGTAGGCGATGATCAGGCTGCCCTGCGAGAGTGCGTTCTTCGACCCCGGATTGTTGGGGATTTTCTCAGGCGGCTGGACCAGAGAAAGTTACCTCCGGAGGCTATCGGTCAAAATATCCTCATCGAATTGGGTGTTCCTAAGGATAGGGCTGCTGCCACATTTGAACTAATTAAGGAGAACGCTCGCGAAGTTGGATTTTTGGTGGAAAGCAAGGGAAATACATACATCGATCTTGGCTCGCAAGGATTCACCGCACCACCTTCGGGAGCCATTGCTTCTGACAGTGGAAGCGAGGAGCCAGAGGTTGATCAAGCGACTCAGGAAGTCACATCGATTCTTGGGGGCTCTGGCGGAGCAGTAATGAGTGTCGAAGCTCAGGCTCCCACAAACAACCGTGTTTTTATCTCACATGGGCGAAACAAAGCAATCGTTGACCAGCTGAAACAAATTCTACAATACGGAAAGTACGAACCTATAGTAGCGGTCGAGGGAGAAACAACGGCGACGCCTCTGACTCAAAAGGTTTTTGATGCCATGCGAAGTTGCTTCGCTGGCGTGATCAATGTTCACTCAGAGGGAGAATGGCAAACCTTAGAGGGTGGAACTGAAACGAAGTTAAACGAAAATGTTCTAATTGAAATTGGAGCGGCCATGGCTTTGTATCCTGGCCGCTACATCCTGCTCGTTCAAGAAGGTCTCAAACTGCCCTCCAACATCGCTGGCTTGTATCAGTGCCGATACAATGGCGCGGACTTGGGCTTCGAAGCAGCCATGAAACTTCTCAAGGCGTTTAACGAGTTCGAGAAAAAATAGATTTGGGGCCGTCTGTTAGAGTCACTTGGGTTCTCCCCTGAAACTACTGCAGGATACTACGGCCCCGAAAGATTATGAATGGTATGTGGCACGTATGCACTCACATCCCCTCCGGTACAATAAACGTTGCGTGAGATAAGGCTACTGGCCCTGGGCCGGCGGATCCTCAGCGGAATCGTCGGCCTTTATTTGTGCCCGACGAAGGAGTTGAAATCATGGCAACTGTAGTCATTGTTGGAGCCCAATGGGGCGATGAAGCGAAGGGCAAGATGGTGGACGTTCTGGGCAGCCAGGCCGATATGGTCGTGCGCTATTCGGGCGGGAACAACGCCGGCCACACCGTTATCGTTGGCACCGAAGAGTTTAAGTTTCACCTGATCCCGGCGGGGATTTTGCATGAGCACGTCACCTCCGTTCTCGGCGGCGGCATGGTGATCTGCCCCAAAGGTTTGCTGGATGAGCTGGGCGCAACCCGGGCCAAACGCGCCAAACTCGGCACGCTGATCATCTCGGCGGGAGCCCACGTGGTTTTCCCTTATCACCGTATGCTCGACCGCCTGGAAGAAGAAGCCCGCGGCGAAAACAAAATCGGCACGACCTCGCGCGGAATCGGTCCGGCGTATCAAGACAAAGTCGCCCGCCACGGCATCCGCATGGGCGAATTTGTGAACCCCGCGATCTTTAGAAAAAGGATGACGGAGGTTTTGGCCTACAAAAACCGGCTTTTGGAGATGTTTGGGGAGCCTCCCCTTTCTTTGGAAAAGTTGATCGAGGAATATGAGATTTACGCGGAAAAACTGCGGCCCTATGTAAAGGACGCGGATGTTTTGGTGCAAGAAGCCGTTCTGAGCGGCAAGAAAGTGATGTTCGAAGGCGCGCAAGGGGCCTTGCTCGATTTGGACAGCGGCACGTATCCGTTCGTCACTTCGAGTTATCCCACCGCGGGCGGCGCTTGCCTGGGAACGGGCATCGGTCCGCGCCATATTGATGGGGTTTTGGGGGTTTGTAAGTCGTACGCCACACGCGTTGGCTCCGGGCCTTTCCCCACCGAACTCGACAACGAACTCGGCGAGCATATCCGGGTGAAGGGCAAGGAATATGGAACCACGACCGGGCGCGGACGGCGATGCGGCTGGTTGGATTTGGTGGCTTTGCGGCATGCGTGTCGCATGAACTCGCTTAGCGGTTTGATCGTGACGCGGTTGGATATCTTGTGCGATTTCGAAACGGTTCAGGTGTCGGTGGCTTACGAACTTGACGGCACGCGGATAACGCATGTGCCGACGAACACTCACGAGTTTGCCGAGTGCAAGCCGGTTTACGAGGAGTTGCCGGGCTGGTCGGGCAATCTTTCTTCGGCGCGAGCCTTGGAGCAGTTGCCCCCCAACGCGCGGGCTTTCCTTCGTTATCTGGAAGATTACACGGGGGTTCCGGTGGCGATCGTAAGCGTCGGCCCCGCTCGGGATGAGACGATCATCGTCCGCCCCGATCTCATTTGGAGTTCCTAAATGGTCTTTGAAACTTCGCGGTTGATCGCCAGAAATTGGGACCCCGAAACCGACGCCGAGCACGCTTACGAGATGTACAGCAACCCGAACGTGATTCGGTTCCTGGGCAAAACTCACTCGGCGGATACGACGGTCGAGGCTCAGCGGATTCGGCTAGCGGAAATCAACGAGCGGTACGTGGGTTATGCCAATGGCAGCGGCTTTTGGGCGCTCCAGTTGAAGGATGAGCCAGAAGTCGTGGGAGCAGTGATCGTGAAGCGATTACCCAACGAAATCGGCGAGCAGACGGACGAATGGGAGGTCGGCTGGCATCTCAAGCAAAAGCATTGGGGCAAAGGCTACGCTTCGGAATCGGGTTTGGCGGCGGTTCAGCATGCGTTCCAGGTGATCGGGTTGGACGAGATTTACGCGATTGTTTATGCCGAGAATCTGCCCTCGATTGCAGTGACGAAGCGGTTGGGTATGGCGCATGTTGGCCAAACGAGCAAGTATTACGGCGTGACAGTCGAGTTGTTTCGGTTGGCGTCTGGCGGATAGTTTCGAAGGGATTACGCAACCCCGTTGGGGTTGTTGGGCGGGCGACCTTACCCAGGGTAGCCCCGATTCTCGGCCCAACCCTGGGCTATGATACGTAATCCCTTTGGGATTATCACGAGATGATCCGGGGCATCATGGTCCGAAGAAGCCTAACGGACTGCGCCGCATTTTCGCGCCAACGCGCCATAATCTAGGCGTGTCCCATAGCGTTGTCGAGGCCGCGGAGGCCTTGCTTGATAAAGAGATTAAAGTCTTAGATAAGGGCTTTGTGCGCCTTGTAGACTACATGGGGGGCGATGAGCGGATTGTGCAGGCGGCGCGGGTGAGTTACGGTTCGGGAACAAAATCCTACCGCCAAGATCGGGGCCTCATCCACTATCTCATCAAGAACTGGCACACGTCTCCGTTTGAGCAAGTTCAACTCACCTTCCACACCAAGATGCCGGTTTTTGTGGCGCGTCAGTGGGTTCGGCATCGAACGGCGAGGCTGAACGAGATTTCCGGCCGCTATTCGATCATGAAGGATGAGTTCTACGTGCCCGATCCCGAGCATGTGAAGTTTCAGAGCGAATCCAACAAACAAGGTAGAGGCGATACGGTTCCCTTCGATGAGGCGATGGCCATTATCAAGCAGTTTGAAGATGAGCAACGATCCAACTACGACAACTACATGAAGCTAGTTGATAGCGGGGTTGCAAGGGAACTGGCCCGGGCAAACTTGCCGCTCTCGCTTTACACCGAATGGTATTGGCAGATTGATTTGCACAACCTGTTCCACTTTCTAAGGTTAAGAATGGATGCGCACGCTCAATATGAGATTCGGGTCTTTGCCGAGGCGATGGCTGAATGTGCCAAAGCGGTTGCGCCGATTGCTTATGAGGCGTTTGAGGAGCACATTCTGGGATCGGTTACCTTTTCCCGGGCCGAATCTCTGGCTTTGATGGCCATGATGAGTGGCAATCCGGTTGAACTAGAAGGAAGAAATCTGGCTCAATTCGAAGAAAAGATCGCAAAACTGAGGGCGGCGACTCCAATTGAGCAACTTGATGATCCTGAACCCGTCCAAACGGCGTAGTAGGAGGGGCGATGAAACTCGTAACCTGCATCATTCACAATCGGGATAAGAACCGCATCACGGACAAGCTCATTGAAGCTGGATTCAAATTTACGATTATTGGGTCAACTGGCGGTTTCTTGCGAGAGGGTAACACCACGTTTTTGATAGGAACCGACCTGACCGAGGTTGATTCGCTGATGGCCCTATTCAAGGAAAACTGTTGTGCGCGGGAACAAATCGTAAATGTGGGCTCTATCGAAACTCCGGGCGGATTGATGGGCGAACCGGTCAAGGTGCCCGTCGGTGGCGCGGTTATTTTCGTGGTAGATGTCGAGAGGTTCGAGCGTTTCTGATATGCCAACCCTTGCCGAGCTACCCGGCCTAACGGAAGCCAAGGGCTTCCTGGCAAAGATTGCCGTTGATCCGCCGATTCATGCGATTTTGCTGTATGGTTCGGCGAGTGCCGCGGTGGAAGAACTCGCCAAATGGCTGGCCTTGACATGGCTCTGCAAACAGCCGACTTCCGAAGGGCCATGCAGAGCTTGCCAAGTTTGTGGTGCATTCGGGCGGCGAGTTTTGGCGGACTTTCAGGAAATCGTTCCCTCGAGCTCGCAAAATCAAATTCTGTCGGGAGCTATTGTTGAGGGGAATAAGGATCAGGAAATCGTGCCGATTAGCGTGTTTAGCCGATCAATGCCGCTGATGGCAAGGTCAAAGGTCGTGAACATCCAGAGTTGTGAGCGCCTCAATGCCACCGCGGCCAACGCGTTTTTAAAAATGCTGGAAGAGCCTCCCCCCTACATGCGATACATTTTGACGACCAACTCAATCGGAAGCGTGCTTCCAACGATTCGGTCGCGGTGCGTTACGGTTTGCTGCGAAAGCCCAATTTTGGAAAGTGATTCTCTGCAGGGGCGGGTCATGTATGAGCTTCCATGGAGTCGAGACTTAGCCCCGGAGGTATTGTCTGGATTCTGCGAGCTAGCTGATCAGATCCGTAGTTCGCCACCAATAATGGCTCTCAAACTCGCCGAAGAGTTTCGGTCACTCACAGAAAAGATTGCCGTAGATAACGATTCGGCCAGACTCAAATACGCCAGAGCGCTGGAGCTATTCGGCACGATTCTTGGGTTAGAGGATAATAACTACCGCAGGTTCGGAGGCGACATTGCCGAGGTCCATCGCCGCATTCTGGGAAATTGTCACAGTGGGTATGCACTCGACGACTTGTTTGTTAAGCTCATATTGGGTTAGAATCTGTGAACGGGAACCGTATTCGAGCGTCAAACGGTAATGTAAGTAGATATTAAAAGATGATAGGGTCGCTATTTAAAGAAAAGGGAGCCACGCAAGAGCAGCGAAAAGAGCTGTTTGAAGGCCTGATGCGCGATAGCTATCGCCAAGCCTATAACTTCGCGGTGCGCCTTTCTGGCCCCGGTCAAGAAGCAGAGGATTTAGTGCAAGAATCGTTCTTGCGCGCTTTCAGATTTTTTCATCGCTACGACGATACGCTACCGTTTCTGAACTGGCTCTACCGAATCATGAGCAACGCGCACATTGATTCAATGCGGCGCAAGAATCGTCTGCGAGTTACAAGCTTAGACCAACCCTTGCAAAGTACGGGGACCACTTTAGACGTCGCCGACTCCCAGCCAACCATTGAGCGACAGATGATGGATGACAGCATGGGCGAATACGTGCAACACGCTTTAACCACGATGACTCCCGAGTTCCGAACCGCTGTTCTGCTGGCCGATGTGGAAGGAATGGCTTATGAGGAAATCGCGGAAGTGATGAACACTTCGGTTGGCACCGTTCGTTCTCGTATTCATCGGGGCCGGCGGCAGTTGAGGAAGTCTTTGGTTGATCAAGATCCAGAGCACTACGGAGGCAATAAATGAATTGTAATCACCTCCAATCTTTGATTTCGGCTTACCTGGATGGTGAGTTAAGCGGTCGCGAAATGCAAGCGATGCGCGCCCATTTGCATCAATGCCCCGATTGTTGCGGTGAACTTGAAATCGCCCGGGCGGTGAAAGCCAGCGTTAGCCAAGCGCCGATAGCGGAGCCCCCTGCCGGTTTTGAGGAGAGGCTGTTTGCTCACGTTTTGAAAGAAAGCGCAAGAAATCGCAGATTCGTGCCGATAACGATGATTGGGTTGGTTGCTTTCGTCGCTTTTTCCGTCACTCTCGCATCCGTCAGGCTTCAACGGTCTAATTCAAGCTTTGCCAATATTGATGTGAGCCGCGATGAGGCATATGTTGATGCCACCGATCCGTTTAGTAACGGACTTGTTGTGAATACTTCTTATGGCCCTTAAGCGCTCTTTGTTCATTGCGATTTCGGTGGGCGCCTCAGTGCTTAGCATTGCGCAAAGTGCCTTGCCCCGGCCAGGTGGATTCTCTTCACGTTCATCGGCCGCAGCGGCCCTGCTCTTCAAAGCTCTAAGCGGTTCGCGCGCGTTAAACGTTGAGGGAATCGTTCTGAAGCGAAACAGTCGTGGTCGCGATCCGATTCAACTGAAACTTGAGCAATCTTCAACCGGAATCACCAAGCTCACCGTTCTCGCTCCCCTTTGCGATCAAGGCATCGTGAACACGGAGGATGGCAAAACCTGGAAGACATACATTCCTTCAGAGAAGCGCTTGGAGTTCATGGCGGCTCCTAATCGCGAAGCTAACAATGACGTGCGGCGTGATCTCAGCTCTCGGAATTACCGATTTACCCTGCAATCCGGGGATTTGATCGCCGGTCGCAAAACATCGGTCATCATCGCATCACCTAAAAATGGCGAAATGCCAACCCGCCGCTACTCGCTTGATGCGGCCAAACAGTATCTACTTCGAGTTGAAACCGAACTTGAAGGCGAAATGAAAATGCTTCACGACACCGTCGCGATCGCGTTTCCAACTTCAAACCCGGTGGCTGATATTGAGAAGGAAATCGTGCAATCGGTGAGGCGCATTGAGAAAAGCCCGCCCGTTAGTTGGACGGAGCCGCGGACGGTTCAGAATCTGGTCGGTTTCAAGCCTACGATTCCCACAAATCTGCCTTTTGGATTCGAGATCATTGATAAGCAGCTTGCTGGCGAAAAGGGAAGATTTATTGCCATCCGGATTTCAGATGGATTGGCAAATGCAACGATCTATCAAATCAGCTCGAACAGCCAGTTTGGAACTACCGAAAGCACAGCCCATACGAGCGTTAATCGCCGCGAGGCCAATGGCATCCGGTTCCGGCTTTCAGGAGATTTACCCGATTCGGTTACCAAACGTATCCTGGAGTTCTTTGTAAAGGAAGCCATAAAGGGACTTAATCCCCTCCCGGGCACCGATGGCCCGCCTCCTGCGTTGAATAGTGCACAGATTTTCAGCCTTATTCAGATCAACTGATAAGGTGATCTGCGAGAAAGAAACATGACACATAAGAAAACTCTTTATATTGCGCTGGCGGCCGGAGTCGTTCTTGGCGTATCTGGTATTGCCACTATGAATAGCTGGGTTCGCCCGGCTCTCGCCCAAAATGATCCGCTGGTGAGCGCAAAACTCGTTAATGCGATCTCAACCGAGGAAATGGGAACGCTCCGAGGCCTCGATAAATCTTTCGCCTCGCTCGCCGAGTTTGTCAAGCCGTCGGTCGTGAATATTCGAAGCGAAACCACGAGCGGCACCGATATCATGGGTCGCCGAATGGACCCTTCCGGCGGAGTGGGTACAGGAGTCGTTTTCCGATCTGACGGTTGGATTATCACAAACGACCACGTAGTGAACGGTTTCGAGAGCGTTACGGTAACGCTCGCCGATGGCCGCGAATTCAAAGGCAAAGTGCGCCGAGTCGAGGAAAGCGATGTTGCCGTCGTTAAAATTGATGCGACGGGCTTAACTGCCGCAAACTTTGCCGATAGCAACGCCGTTAACGTGGGCCAGTTCACGATGGCCGTTGGCTCTCCGCTAGGACTTGAAAGCACAGTTACATTCGGTCACCTGAGTGCGGTGGGGCGTGAAAACGAAATCCCTGACATGAAGTTAGCAGCGCGCGGTCGCTACTATCCAGATTTGCTTCAAACCGATGCCTCAATTAATCAGGGCAACTCCGGTGGGCCACTCTTCGATATTGATGGCCGAGTTATCGGAATTAATACAGCCATCGCATCGCCGTCTGGCGGAAGCGTTGGAATTGGCTTTGCTATTCCAAGTAATCTTGTTCGTACGCTGGCCGAGACCCTCATTGAGAAAGGCAAGGTTGTTCGTGGAGCCATTGGCCTGCGACCCACAAACCTCAAGCCCTACCAACTGAAGGAAAAGAATCTTGAGGGTGGAGCTTTGGCCTTCGAAGTGCCCAATGACAGTCCCGCCGCCAAGGCTGGAATCAAGAAGGGTGACGTCGTCGTTCGAATCGGCAGTTTCCCCGTGAAGAGTCAAATGGACTTGAGACTCGCAATGTATCGCATCGCTCCCGGAACGACGACTGCCGTTGAAGTTGTTCGAGATGGCAAGCGCCAAACGTTCAATGTTGCTGTGGTTGATGCAAGCACATTGCAGCCCCAGTCGCAACCAAGGAATACACCAGAACCTCCGCAAAATAATGATCCGTTTGGTGGCTTTGATTTCGACAAACTTGACCCGAGACTTAGCCCGCCAACGCCAAGGGGCAATCCGAATGCTCCAAAATTTGAGAGAACTGGCGCGGTTCGACTTGGAGTCGGCGTCGCCGATCTTACTCCCGAGCTGCGAAAATCTCGTGGCATTCCGGATGGCGTTAAGGGAGTTCTCGTTCAGGAAGTGGTACCTGGCTCGCCGGCTGAGCAAGCGGGCATCAGCGTTGGTTCGATCATTCAAGAGTTGAATGGGAAAGCGGTTACCACGGGTGACCAAATCAGGCAAGCGCTCTCCGGTCTCAAATGGGGCGGAAAAGCTCACATCAAGTTCGGACGTTACACGGCAAGTAGCCAAATGACCAGCGAACTGGACATCCAATTCTAAGTTAGATAGTCTGAGAAAGCCCCGCTGATTACAGCGGGGCTTTTCAAATTTGGTGCCTTGTTCAAGCACCTTTTTCACACGTTGCACCCAGGCCCCACGACGCCGCGTCGGGAACGAAAAGTCTGCGCACAATGAGATCGTCACTCTCAAGAATTCATATTTATGGATTCACGACGGTCTGGTAACCTGCCAATCGTGATTTCATCGCTCCTCGCCATCCTGACTACCAACCAACGTGATGTTTCGACCGATCTCCTGAAGCACGGCCTTGCCGATTTAGGGGCGTTTCGAATGCTGGAAGACATCACGGCCAAGGTTGGCCCGCGCCTAAGCGGCTCAGTTGGCGCGGCCAAGGGTGTCACCTGGGTGCAAAAAGAGATGCTCAAGCTGGGGTTTTCGAATGTCGGTCTGGTGCCGTGTATGGTCCCTCATTGGGTTCGAGGCGATGTCGAGAGTGGATTCATTGGCTCGAAAAAGCAACCGCTGAGTTTATGCGCCTTGGGCGGCTCGGTTGCAACGCCGAAGGGCGGGGTTACGGCGGGCGTGATCGAGGTGAAATCGCTCGAAGAAGCGACAAAACTCGGAAAAAAGGCGGCGGGCATGATCATTTTCTTTAACCGTGCTTTCGATTCTTCCCTGCCCAATACCTTTGGGGCCTATGGAGGAGCGAATGATCAAAGAGTGCGCGGGGCTTCCGTCGCGGCTGCCGTTGGTGCCGTCGGAGTATTGGTTCGCTCGATGACCCTAGCCGAAGACGATGAGCCGCATACTGGGGCGATGCGCTATACCGAGAAGGTCAAGCAGGTTCCTGCCGCCGCCCTAGGTATCAAGAGTGCAAATCGTTTGAGCGCGGCCCTAAAAGCGAATCCTGAAATCAAGATTACTTTCACCTTGTCGTGCAAAACCCTGCCCGACGCGCCATCAGCTAGCGTAATCGGCGAGATCGTTGGCTCTGAAAGGCCCGAAGAAGTAATCGTTATGGGCGGGCACTTGGATAGTTGGGACTTGGGGCGAGGCGCACACGATGACGGTGCGGGCGTAACTCAATCGCTAGAAGCTCTCCGGCTTCTTAAGAAACTCGGATTGAGACCCAAGCGCACGATTCGAGTTGTGGCCTTTATGAACGAGGAAAACGGGGGCCGGGGCGCGGCGGCATACGCCGAGCGTGTGGGCAAATCAAAAGAGATCGCCTATGCGGCGATGGAATCAGATGCTGGTGGCTTCATGCCGCGAAGTTTCGGGGTCACCGAAGCTAAGTTCGAAGCCGTTCAACCTTGGGCTGAAAGACTCAAAGTATTCGGCATCGAGAGATTCAGCAAGGGGGGCGGTGGCGCTGACATCGCACCTCTCGCCGCTCACGGGGCGATCTTGTTTGGCCTTCAACCCGAAAACCAGCGGTATTTTGATTACCATCATTCGCGCAATGACACGATTGACAAGGTCAATCCGCGAGAGCTTGAGTTCGGCGCAATGGCAATGGCGATGCTGGCTTGGCTAATCTCGGAAGAGGGCATTCAGAACTAAAGAAACTCCCTGGGATCAGTGAATTTGCCCTTCAAAGCGGTAGCCGCAGCGGTTATCGGAGAAACCAAGTGAGTTCGCGAACCCGGGCCCTGTCGCCCCTCATAGGGCCGATTTGAAGTTGAAGCGCTCCGCTGCTGCGGGCGTAAGATGTCACCATTCATTCCCAAACACATCGAGCAACCGGCGTAATGCCATTCGAATCCGGCATTCTTGAAAATGACATCCAAGCCTTCGGCTTCGGCCATTCGCTTTACCTTTTCACTGCCAGGAACAACCATCCCGCGTACCCCTGGGGCAACGCGATTTCCTTTAGCTATCGCCGCCGCCGCCCGCAAGTCCTCGATTCGAGAGTTCGTACAAGATCCAATGAAAACGGTGTTCACGATGAGCTCATCCATTCTATCGCCCGCCTTCAGGCCCATATAGCCCAGGGCGCGTTCCTCCGAAGCGTTTGCGGGAGTGGGCACGGGTTCATCAATGTCTACTGTCATTGCTGGAGTTGTTCCCCACGTCACTTGTGGCTTCAAGTTATCGGCATTGAGCGAAACCTGCAGAGCGTGGGAAGAATCGGCGTCGGTTTTTAGCGATTTCCAACTCTCGATCTGCTCAAGTAGTTCGGCCCCTTTCGGCGCCATCGGTCGGTCCTCGGCCGTAATGAAATCGAAGGTGATGTTATCAGGGGCAATCATGCCCGCGCGAGCGCCCATTTCGATTGACATATTACAAACGGTCATGCGACCGCTCATATCCAACCTGCGAATGGCTTCCCCAAAGTATTCCACAACAAAACCCGTGCCGCCACCTGCTCCGATCTTGCGGATGATGGAAAGAATGACGTCCTTTGCTGTGATGCCCGGGCCGAGGAATCCGGTCACTTCAACGCCCAGTGATCTTGGCTTGGCCGGGGCTCTCAGCGTTTGGGTTGCGAGCACATGCTCAACTTCAGTCGTCCCGATTCCAAAAGCCAGGGCTCCAAATGCGCCATGAGTTGAGGTGTGGCTATCGCCGCAAACAATTGTTAAGCCGGGGAGGGTGATGCCTAATTGCGGACCGATAACGTGAACTATGCCCTGGTTATCTTCTCCATATCCATACAGAGGGACGCCGAACTCCTTGCAGTTTATTGCCAAAGCAACGAGCTGCTTACCGCTCAAGCTAGACTCATCAATCTCGCGCCCATCGGTGGGAACATTGTGGTCTACCGTTGCAAACGTGAGGTCCGGGCGACGAACCTTTCGGCCCGCGTCGCGAAGGCCATCGAAGGCTTGTGGCGAGGTTACTTCGTGAACCAGATGCCGGTCAATATAGAGCAGATTTCCGCCGCTTGGAAGTTTGGAAACAACGTGTGCATCCCAAACCTTATCAAAGAGTGTCGCCACGCCTTAAATTATATGCAAATTGGACACGACTCAACCGAGAATCTAACGGGGAGTGGCATATTACAGCTATAGAAGGAACAGAATGAGTTCAATTCAAAGCGGGTTTTCACCTTCAACATTCTTAAACACGCGTTGTACATTTCAGCGGCTAAAGGACGCCCGCATTTTTCATGGGTGGGTGGAATCGCTGGATGACCGCGAGATAACTCTGCGGGTTGGAGGTGACGCCGTTCTCACGGAGGGCGACGAATTTGTGTTTCAGGTCTTCGGTTTTGGGCAGAATTTGAAGTTTCCCGGGAAGCTGACGACTCGCCTAAGTGGCACCCTAGTTCTGGGAGACCACTCTTCGGTATCGCTGTGCATGTTTGCCATGCAGTGTCACATTTCAATCATAAATGGCGACGAATGTGCGCGCATGTCAAATCAGGGCATGTTCGCCCTCATCAAGGTTGATGATGTTCTCATTGATCCAAATCCACTAGAGATTGCAGATATTAGCAAGAATGGATTGGGAATAGTCTTGCCCGTGGAACTCACAAAGGGTGCGATTGCTAACTTTCAGATTAGCTCTATTGTGGGCGAGATTATCTTGAGCGCTGAGGTAGTTAACGTTCGGGCAGCCGCTTCGCCCGCCAGTTTCAGGCACGGATTTGCTATTCGCGAAATGTCGCGCATTGACGGGCTGCGTTGGGCCCAGAACTTCAAACGAGCGTTTTGATGCTCACATGAATTGAAAGTCCGGTGAAGCAAACAGAAGCCGGCTAGCGATTCTCGCAACGGCATTTGCCTGAACCCGAGTCATCACGCCGCTCATCTCCGAGGCGGCCCCCTCCGTCATTATCTTCATGGTTCCGGGGCCGACCCGAGCATCGAATACCCCTACAAGCTTTGCGACTACTTCCTTTGGATCAGAAATTCCACCGATGATTTGAAAAGCATCATATCCAAGCGAGGGGTTTCGATTTCCAGGGCCAGCACCAGGCTGGGGGCGAGCGGCGCCCAGTGCAGGTATGTATAGCCGATCCGCCCACTTAATGCGCTCAACCATTGTGCTCGTGGTTATCCAGCTAGCTCCAGCTTTCCAGCCCGAAACATCGGGCGGATAGAAGAGCTCCATGCCCATCGCATCAGTAGACTGGTGGCACGCAAAGGCAGGCGTGATCGCCCGTAAAGCCTTCTGATTCAAGCCATTATCGGGATTAATTTGCGGATTTGCAATGGCATCATCCACGCCGGCACTGATTCGGGCGCCAATTCCCAGCTGCCGAGCGGTCGTAATGCAGAAATCCATGGGCCCCTTAATTAATTTTGTTTCGCTCGGCTCGCTATAGAACTCCTCACTCTCCATGATCGCCCGGACAAGCGTTTTGATGTCAAGATCATTCTCGGAGAATTTTTTCGCGAGGCGTTCAACCCACGCTTTATCCGGTTCGGGCGTAGCAAACCATTCTAAAAACTTTTTGGTGATTGCGAGGGCTGTCTGGGGATGCTTGAGTAACGCTACCAAAACATCCTCACCCCCAAAATTCGCGGTCTTCCCAAAGATGGTTTTTTCGCCCCCGTCATGGTTCTTCGAATCGAACACAAAACGGTCTCTTCGGGGCGCGGTTCCAACTTTTCGCACAAAGCGCTGATTGAGGCCAAACGTCCACCCCGTAAAGGCACGCGCCGCTTCTTGAACGTCTTTTTCGGTGTAATAGCCAACTCCTAACGTGAAGAGCTCCATTACTTCACGCGCGAAGTTTTCGTTAGGTTTACCGGCAATATTTTCGTTGTTATCAAGCCAGAAAATCATAGCCGGGTCTTTGCTGACGGCCTCAAGCAGGGGGCCAAACTTGCCGAGACAGTTCGATCGCAAAGTAGAAATCTGATTCATCATCGCGGGTGAGCTATCAACTTTTTCAGCACTCGTGGCAAAGTGGTTGTGCCAGAAGATTGTCATTTTTTCTTCTAACGGTCTGGCCGTTGCCAAAACCCGTGCATACCACAGCCCTTGCGCGACCCGGATGTTCACGACACCCTGCTTGTTGGCAAATACGGCCGGGTCCCAATCTCCGATTACTGGAACTTCGGCAAAGCCCAGCAAACGGTCAATCGCGCCCTTTACGCCATCTTTGGCGTAGTAGTCCAGTTCGGCCTCACTACATCCCAGGCCAAATCGCCGGAGAAGATGGGCGACCCTTTCGCGATCCGTTTGCAGACTCATGTTAGATCATACGCAATTGCTCGCTAAAGGTTCAATCAGCGTCCATTCCAGGTACAGTTTGAGGGTGGTAAAGTTGCTTCCTTTAGGCTTGGGTGGATTGGTGCTTGTTGCGTGCTCGACGGTTATGAACTCGGCGTCGGAAGCTGCCGATTCAAACCCAGCTCGGCTCCAGACCTCCAACGTTTCGAAGGTGTATGAGCAGTATTGCTCTAAGTGTCATGGCGACAAGGGTCAAGGCGGTGGAGCCGGGACTCAATCCCTGTTAAGTAAAGCGAAATACCATCAGGATCTCGACCGCAAGTATTTCGATGCAATAAAAGTTGGTGTCGCTGACGCGGGAATGGAAGCCTTCGGAAAAACCCTCACTGACGCTGAAGTTTGGGGTCAAGTCGTTCATATTCGAGAGCTCCAGCGAGATGGTTTGCGAGCGGAAATGGCACCCAAAGTCACTGATGGTGTGTATGACGGAAGCGAACATGATTACACCGTTGAGACGATCATCGAAGGCAAGGGCTTAAAGGTTCCATGGGCCATAGATTGGCTCAAGGATGGTCGCATGCTTATCACAAATCGCCCCGGAACGATGGCGATTTATGATAAGGGAAACCTCACATGGGTGGAAGGGCTACCCGCAAGCGTTGAAATTGGGCAGGGTGGCCTGATGGATGTTGCTGTTCATCCGACAAATGGCTGGATTTACCTTGGATTTACCGATCCCGCAAAGAGCGGCAACGGCGGTATGACCAAGATCGTTCGCGGCAAACTCAGCGGAACGAACTGGACCTCAACCCAAACGATCTTTGCAAACGATCAATCCACCTATAACAGGTCGAGCGTCCACTTTGGTAATCGGATCGTGTTTGATGGCAAGGGTCACGTTTTCTTCTCGATCGGCGAGCGGGGAAATGGCAATCTCGCCCAAGAACTAAACAAACCCAACGGAAAAATCTACCGAGTAAACGAAGACGGCTCGATTCCAAAGGACAACCCCTTCGTCGGCAAAGGCGGGATTGAGGCGGTTTGGTCGTATGGGCATCGCAATCCACAAGGGCTTACATTTGATTTGAACGGCAACCTTTGGGACACCGAGCACGGACCCCGTGGCGGAGATGAAGTTAATCTCATCCAGAAAGGCTCGAACTACGGTTGGCCCCTGATCGCTCACAGCATCAACTATAACGACTCGGCGGGGTGGGTGCCGTGGCCAACGGCGGACCAAAAGCTGACCCTGCCAGTTTATCGTTGGTTGCCTTCAATCGGAGCTTGCGGGCTTGATGTATTGACCGGAAAGATGTTCCCCAAATGGAAAGGCGATCTGGTAGCAGGCGGGCTTTCCGGCAAGAATGTGGACCGGATTCGAGTGAAAAATGGCAAGTTTGTTGAGAGCGAAGTGCTGATTCGCGACCTAGGCCGAGTTCGCGAAGTCTCGGTTGGCCCCGATGGCGCGATTTACGTCGCCCTAAACGACCCCGACAACGTCATTCGTCTGGTGCAAAAGAAATAAGAGATCCGAGCAAGCTCACATCTCTTATTATTTTGTTGCTAAACAAGGAATCCGTCACGGGATTACGTGAGTTCCGCCCACCGAACAGGTGGGAGCGGTGGCAACGTTGTTAATCGTGTAGGTTCCACCGGCTGGGCACTCTGTCCAGCCTTTCATGTAATCCGTCGCAAGGTCCGCTTGAACCGGCGTATCTGTTCCAGATTTCTTGTTTTCCATGGCCCATTGCTCTTTGGAAGCTTCTATGCGCCGAAGTTGCGCGATGCACGTCTTGACGCGGGCACTCTCTCGCGCCTTTACAAAATTCGGAACGGCAATTGCGAGCAAAATCCCAATGATCAATACGACGATCATGATTTCGACAAGGGTAAATGCACGTCTCTGATTGTTCTTTCTCATACCAATTAATATTCCTAAGCTAAAAACAGCCTGACTCAGTTTTTCCGCTCAAGCATCGTCTCTGAAACCGTAGTCTTGCTAGGATTCAGGCTAAGATGCGTTTAACGCTCTGTAATATTCTTGGGAGAAAAGAGCAGTTTCCGTAGGTTTCAACTGTGAATTTTCTAAACTCGCGTAGTCTTCCAGGCTCCTGCTTTGAACAGAGCCATAGACATGATTCCCTGGGTGGCTTGCGAAACTGCCATCGCGATCCAAGCGCCAATCGCCCCCATTCCGAGACCAAATGGAAGCCAAGCTAGCGATCCCGCTTGAAGCGCGAGCACATAGGCAAGTGGCACACGAAGTAACCAAAGATTGACGATGGTCACCCATAACGGACGCCGGGTATCTCCTGCCCCTTGCATCGCCCCAATCATCACCATGGCATAAGCAAAGAAGACCTCCGTAGTACAGAGAGTTCGCAGCAGAGAAACCGATTGGGCAACGATCTCCGGCTTATCCGGCCCAAGCTGAGTTTCCGAGATAAAAGGCGCGAAGATCGCAACCGGAATGCAAAGAACAAGCGTTATCAGGGCGCCCATATGCGCTGCCGCCCATCCAAGTCGCTCCGCTCGCTCTGGCTTTTGCATCCCGAGGCTCTGGCCAACAAGCGCCGCTGCCGCCATCGAAAGCCCAAAGGAGGGCATAAACATGATGGATTCGATGGCAAAAGCCGGTCGCAGGGCGGCAATCGCGTGCCCGCCATCGGGAACGTACTTCAGAGCGAACTGGAATGCTCCAAGCGAACCCACCCTCAGCACGTTCATGAACGCCGCCGGTATAGCGACGTTAACGATGCGCTTCGCCCACGCGATCTTCGGAATCAAAAAGGGATTTTGGTTGCCGATAGCGGTTCTTGATGCGTAGAACCCGTAGATCAGAGCTGAGATGCAGGCTGAGGTTGTGAGGGCGATTCCCGCACCTTGTAAGCCCAAACCTGCCGTCCTAAACACAACCCCGCCGATGGTTAGGGTATCTCGAATCAGAAAGAGATTAAACAAGATGTGCAAGCAAATGGTGATGCCACTGATGACCATCGGGCTCTTTGTATCCCCCGTTCCCCTAAGCGAGCCAGCCAAAGCTTGAACCAGGTAAATCGCGGGTAAACCTAGGGCGTAGGTCCGGAAAAACTGAGCCATTAATCCAACGGCTTCCTCGCTATTTTCCGGCAACATAAGCCGAGCGGCAGGCTCCGCAAACATCCAACAAAGCACGGCAAACAGGCACCCGAACATGAAGGCAAACGCGCTACATTGTCTTGATGCGGTTTTCCATTCCTCTACATTTTTCGCCCCGAACGCACGGCTAACGAGCGCGGTTGCAGCGGTTCCGCAGGTCATTGCCAGCGAGAACATCAGAAACAGAACAGGCGTCATTCCCCCGTAAGCCGTAACCGAAGGCGTAGCGAGGTGCCCCACAAAGAATGAATCCAACAGGGTATTGATGACCTGCATCGAATTCAATGCAACCGCCGGCCACGCTAGTGCCCAAACGACCTTCACCGCGCTCTCCCGATCTTCCAAGTGAAGTCCGGGCGCATCTCCAATCACGGGCGGTTCGATGGGATGATCGCTCAAACTGGCCCCTTGAGTCGGTCGAAAACTCCCGCCGGAAGTAACGCCGGGCCGCCTAAGCCTTTACTTAAAAACACGATCTGAGCGACGCGCTCGAAGGTTTCCATTCGATGGCTTGCCTCAAGCAAACTCCTACCCGTGGTGACCGCGCCGTGGTTGGCGAGTAAGAAGGAGCGGTGGCCCGGAATGAAGGGTTTCATCGCATCTGGAAGATCGTCGGTTCCCGGCATCCCGAACGGAACCAGGGCTACGGGCCCAAGTTCCACCAACGCCTCTGGCATGTTTTCGGTCGGAATACGAACCCCCGAGAGGGCGAAGGCGGTTGCGAAAATCGGGTGAGCATGAACCACGGCCCCGACGTGTGGACACTCGCGATAAATCGCCAGGTGAACCCGAATTTCGCTGCTCGGCTTGTGCGAATTTGGGTCAATCTGCTTGCCGTCTAGGTGAATCTCAACCAAATCGTCAAGGGTTAAGTGTCCTTTTGAAACTCCGCTTCGGGTGCAGAGTAGGCGGTTTTCATCCAATCGGCAGCTCAAGTTCCCTTCGCAAGCGCCAATCAGATTGCGTTGCCAGAGCAACTTGCCGCACTCGAGCATTTCTAAGCGTCGGAGTTCCCCTAACTGCACATGAGATTATTGCATCGAATACACTTGGAGAGTGTCTGAGTTGCGCTATCACCCGTTCCTGAAAACCTGGGTCATTACCGCGACACATCGGCAAGATCGCACCTTCCATCCTCCTGCCGATTACTGCCCGCTCTGCCCGACGAAAGCCGGCGGCTTTCCCACCGAGGTGCCCGTCGCTGAGTACGACATCGCCGTTTTTGAAAACAAGTTCCCTTCCCTGAGCCCGCTCGCCCCGGAACCTGCGTTAGAAAGCTCAGTTCTTGTGCCGGTAAGGCGCGCTGGAGGAGCTTGCGAAGTTGTCTGCTATTCGAGCGACCACAACGCAACCTTCGCCACCCTTCCCGCCGATCAAATCCGAAAACTCGTTCGTGTTTGGCGAGAGAGATACCTGGAACTTGCGGCTCGTGAGGAAATCGAATACGTATTCATTTTCGAAAACAAGGGCAAAGAAATCGGAGTAACGTTGAGCCACCCGCATGGGCAGATCTATGGCTACCCCTTCATCCCCGCTACGTTACAAACGGAGTTGCAGGCCGAACGGGAACACTTCGAGCAAACGGGGAGGACTCTGTTCGAAGATTGGATACGCGAAGAGCGTAGCGGTCCCCGAATCATTGCCGAAAATGACTCATTCCTAGCGGTTGTTCCAATTTTTGCGCGGTATCCCTACGAAGTGTGGGTCGTTCCGCAGGAGCAACGGCGCTCTATCGCGGAGTTATCCGGAAAGGAGCAAGACGACTTCGCCCGAATGCTCCAGCTTGTTACCCAGAAATACGACCGCCTCTTTGGTTTTTCGCTCCCTTACATTATGGCGATGCACCAAGAGCCCGCAACCCCCGGTTTTGAGTTCAACTGGCTTCACGTTGAGTTCTACCCGCCCTACCGCACGGCCGAGAAACTGAAGTATCTTGCCGGTAGCGAGTCTGGAGCCGGAGCTTGGATCAACGATACGCTGCCTGAAGAAACGGCGGAGCGATTGCGCACTGTGTAAGCGTATTGATAGGCTTTTGTGCCCCCCGCCGCCATAAGGGCATCAATTCAAGTTACAATCAAGGGAACCGTGGCAGATTGGTATTACATCGGGCATTATGGGCAACTGGGCCCGCTAACAAAGGACCAACTCGATGAGCTTATTGAGGGTGGAGTTATCATGCGCGAGACCTACGTCTGGAAATCCGGAATGCCCCAATGGATACCGGCCGATCATGTGAACGAATTGGCCGTCGCCTTTCGTTCCATAGACCCGATGATGGCGCCGCCGCCGCCGCCATCGCCGGGGGCGCCCATGTTGCCTCCTACCGCGACCGCACAAGCTCCCAGCTATGCTGCTCCCGCCTATCAGCCCTATGGTTCGAGCTACGCGGTAAATCCATACACCCATTCAGGGTTGGCACAAATAAAGAGCGACAAAAGTCGGGTTCTGGCTGGAATATTGAATATCATCATTCCGGGCGTTGGCCGGATGTATTTGGGTTTTGCGGCGACGGGAGTGTTGCAGTTCATTTTGACTCCAATGACCTGCGGAGTCTTTTGGTTGTGGGCAATTATTGACGGGATATTGATGCTCACCGGCAGTGTTAAGCTTGATGGATACGGGAGGGTGCTGGCTGACTAGCATCACTTGACCGCAACATTTCCCCGCCCCAATCGTCGTATCATTGAAAGTAAATGAACGCCTTTCGATCCTTTGTAGGTTTTGTGCTCTTTCTCCTCGCAAGCCTGGGGTTGGCTCAAGCTACGTTTTCGCCCGCTAAAGGTGAGACGCTTTTGAAGCTCGAAATCGAGAGTCGGGGCAATCTCTTTATTCGCCTCTTCACAAAGGAAGCCCCCAGAGCGACGGCTCATATCATGGATTTGACCCAGAAAGGCTTCTACGATGGCAAACCTTTTCATCGCGTCGAGCGCTCCCCCAAGCCCTTTTTGGCTCAGTTTGGCCCCACAAACTCCACTGAGGCCGGCGATGTTCGCATCCCGTTTGAAGACACGGGAAAGAGCTTCAACGAGGCGGGTATGGTCGGTTTATCGGCCAAGCCCAATGATCGCGATTCCGGCGATTCTCAGTTTCACATCCTCCTCGGCCCGGCTACTTTCTTAGATGGAAGCTATACGTGCTTTGGGAAAGTTGTTTTTGGCAACGAAATTCTGGCGGCTCTGAAGCAGGGTGATAGAGTCAAAAAAGCCTCGATTATTCGCGGCTAGGTTTCGAAATCACAAGATCGCGGTACCATTTGGATTCAAATGAGCGTTCGAATTGAGAAAGACTCCATGGGCGATATGGCGGTTGAGAGCACGCGATATTGGGGAGCCCAAACCCAGCGATCCATCCAAAATTTCCCTATCGGCACCGACCGCTTTAAGATGACTCGCGCGATTATTCGGGCGATGGGAATCCTCAAGAAAGGTGCGGCGCTAGCTAACGCCGAGCTCAGCGAACTGCCCCAGGACATCGCCGATCTTATCGTTAAAGCGGCCCAGGAAGTTGTGGACGGCAAGCTCAACGATCACTTTCCCCTCGTCGTTTTCCAAACCGGTTCGGGAACGCAAAGCAACATGAACTCGAACGAAGTCATTAGCAATCGCGCAATTGAAATCGCGGGCGGCACGATGGGGAGCAAAACGCCGGTACACCCGAACGATCATGTAAACCGGGGCCAAAGTAGCAATGACACCTTCCCGACGGCAATGCACATTGCCGTCGTTGAGGAACTTCATCGTCAGCTTTACCCTTCCGTTTTGCTACTGCGCGAGACGCTTCATGCGAAATCGGAGGCATTCGTAGACATCTGCAAAGTTGGTCGCACCCACCTACAAGACGCGACCCCGATCACCCTCGGCCAAGAAATCGGCGGATGGGTAGCTCAGATTGACTACTGCCTGGAAGAAGTGAGACACGCTGAGAAGGGACTGTACGAACTTGCCATTGGCGGAACCGCAGTGGGCACCGGGCTCAATGCCCACCCCAAGTTTGGCGACTTGGCGGCTTCCTATTTTGCTAAAGAAACGGGTTTTCCTTTTGTTTCTGCCCCGAATAAATTCGCGGCACTTAGCGCGCACGATGCGCTCGTCCAAGTGAGCGCCAGCTTGCGCACCTTAGCAGGAGCGTTGATGAAGATGGCAAACGATGTGCGCTGGCTTGCCAGTGGCCCCCGAAACGGCATCGGCGAAATTACCATTCCAGAGAACGAGCCCGGCTCCTCAATCATGCCGGGCAAGGTAAACCCCACCCAAAGCGAAGCCCTCACGATGGTGGTTGCACAGGTTTTTGGCTGCGATGCGGCGGTTGCCTTTTCGGGATCGCAGGGAAATTTCCAATTGAATGTGTTCAAGCCAGTGATGGTGCATAACGTGCTTACTTCGATTCAGCTTTTGGGCGATTCCTGCCAAGCCTTTAACGATAACTGCGCCATCGGAATCGAGCCCAATCTTGAAAAAATAAACGCTAACTTGGACTCCAATTTAATGCAAGTCACGGCCCTGAACCGGCACATTGGTTACGATAAAGCCGCGGCGATTGCAAAGAAGGCACATAAGGAGGGATCAACCCTGAGAGAAGCCGCGGTCAAGTCAGGCTATGTGACCGATGCTGAGTTCGATGCTTGGGTTATCCCGATCGAGATGACCTATCCTACCTAGCCCCCAAGGTATCCTCTTAGAGAAATGGAAGAGACGACATTAGTGTTGATTAAGCCGGGCGGAGTGAGCCGGCGTTTGAATGGCGAGATTATTCGCCGAATTGAGGCCCGTGGTTTAACCATCGTCGGCCTGAAGCTCGTGAAACCAAACCGAGTCACCGTTGAAGAGCACTACGGCGAGCATCGAGGCAAGGGGTTTTTTGAAGACGTCGTGAGTTATCTCACGAGTGGTTTGGTGGTTGCCATGGCCGTGCGCGGAACAAACGCCATCAAAGCCGTTCGAACCATGATGGGAGCTACAAACCCGCTCGATGCAGACCCTGGCACCATTCGGGGTGACTTTGCCTTAACGATAGATGATAATTTGACGCACAGTTCAAGCGACCTCGAAGCGGCCGGAACAGAACTAGCTCTGTGGTTCGGGGAAGGATTGCCCTGAATCGAGGCTAAAGAATTTAACGTCAAGATAACCGGAGCAACGATTCGTCACCTTGATCAAGCCATCGAAGCCCGACGCGGGTTACTCTAAGGAACGTGCTTGCTCCGCTTGCTTTTCTGGCCCTTCAACCCCACTTTGCCGCTTGGCCCACTTGGCGTGCCATCCCCAATAATGCCCAAGAGCCCCATCTGACGAACATTCGCCAACTGACTTTCGGCGGGCAGAACGCTGAGGCTTATTGGAGTAAAGACGGCACAAAGATTATCTACCAAACCCGCCAAGCGGAGTACCCGGACGAGCAAATTTTCACAATGAACGCCGACGGCTCTCAGAAGAAGCTGGTCAGCACCGGGCACGGGCGATGCACTTGTAGCTATTTCACTCCTGATGGTAAGAGCATCTTATTCAGTAGCACCCACGAACTAAACAAGGGTGCCCAGAAACCGCTGGACATGACGAAGGGTTACGTATGGATGGTGAATCCAGAATTCTCCATTTACCGAGCTAATGCCGACGGTTCCGGGCTAAAGGCGCTCATCAAGAAGCGCGGCTACCTGGCCGAAACCACCGTTGATCCGAACGGCAAATACATCACGTTTACCGGCGGATTTGAAGGCGACTTGGAGATTTACCGGGCGAATATTGATGGCTCTAACATTCGCCGATTGACGAACGAGCCGGGATACGATGGCGGTCCGTTTGTAAGTTGGGACGGCAAACAAATCGCTTATCGCCGTGATCTGATCGAATCCAAGGCTGAACTCGATGATTTTCAGGCGTTGTTTGCCCAAAACATGGTGCGCCCAAGCAAGCTGGAAATTTGGCTGATGGATTCAAACGGCGCCCATAAGCGCCAGGTAACAAAGCTCGGTTCCGCCAGCTTTGCTCCCTTCATTCACCCTGACGGCAAACGGCTCATCTTCTGCTCGAATTACGGCGATCCAAAGTCTAGGGAATTCAATTTGTTTATGATCAACACCGACGGCAGTGGGCTAAAGCAAATCACTCACACGCCGGACTTTGATGGCTTCCCGATGTTTTCGCGGGACGGCGGAAAGGTCGTTTTTGCTTCCAACCGCAACGGTAGCGTTAGAGGTGAGACCAATATTTTTGTCGCCGATTGGGTTGAGTAAACCTACGGGCCTTTTATTTTGGAAGGGGTCGGAGTCACCGGGAAAGCAATAACTCCCGTAATATGCGGCGGATCAACGTAGTCAATAACCTTTCGGATTGGCCCAAAATTACGAGCACTCTCTTTGAAATCTTCCAATCTGCCCTCTTTGCCGTTCTCATCAATCTTTGCGAGCGCGAGGCAAAACAGCAAAAGCCCCGCCCCCGTCGCAATCAGTTTCGCGCACCGCATTCTTAAATGTGCAATTCCAACCGGACAATCTTGCGTGAGCATCTTGCCGTCGGCGCGGCGATAAAAGCGTACGCATGTTCGCCCTTCTCGCGATTTAATCAGCTCGCGCGCCTCGGCTGAGGTCATCCCGGACAGGTTGAACACATTGTGTTTGCATTTCTCGCAATGACGAACCTGATCGTCGCCCGACATCTCAGCCCAAGCCATGTCGCAGGGTTTCGCGACGCGAACGTTGTCGAGAATATCCATAGCTATTGGATGTTGCAAACGCACAAAATGGTTCAAGGCATTTCGCCCATGATCACGGGCATTTTCCCCATTACAACGGTCGGCGGTGGGCTCACGAAATCAATGATCTTTCGAATCGGTTCAATCTCGCGTGCCTTGTCTTTGTAACGAGCAAGCTGTCCCGGCCTTACATTCTCATCCATTTTTGCCAGGCCGATGCAAAATAAAGCCAAGCCCGCTGTAACCGCGATCATTCGGCCAAGCCGCATCCGAACGGCCGCCACGCCCTTGGGGCAATCCTGAGTCAAAATCTTGCCGTCGGCGCGTTGATAAAATCGCACGCAAGTTCGCCCTTCGCGATTTTGGATAAGCTCGCGCGCCTCCAGCGTTGTCATTCCAGAGAGATTGAAAACGTTGAGCTTGCACTTCTGACAGTGTCGGACTTGGTCATCACCGCTCATTTCCTCCCAAGAGGCGGGGCATGGTTTTGCGATTCGGATGTTCTCCATGGCATTCATGATGATATGAATGTTCTGATGGGTTGAAGCGGTTCAATGAAAACTCACTTTTGCTTTGCGCCAAGACCGCAAGTGACCCGGCAGTTCGACCGAAACGGTCGGCGGCGTTGGATCGGCTCATCAATTTGGGATTGTGCGGGAGAAGGTTTATGTTGATTGGGCCTATCGTGAATGATCCCAATGAACTATTGCGAATCAATTCACCGGTAGAATTCAGCTTGCGCGCAAAATGGGCGAACTCGGAACGCAAGTAGACCACGCCGAACGGCTGAGCGATGACAACGTTAGTCAGATGCTTCAGCTCGCGGAGCGCCTTCGGGCTGCCAATGGCGGTGAGCTTGACGACGCCGCCATCCAAGCCGTTGCAGAAGCCACGAACACTCCCGCCGAATACGTTCGGCTGGCCGCTCGAATGATGCCCGAGCGTAACCAGTCTAGTGTAGAACAAGTTCGAAGTGCATTTATGGAAATCGAGCCGGACACTAGGCGTCACGTTGCCTCCGCCTTATGCGCAACGATAGCGGCGCTTGCATTGGTGGCGGCCGATCGCAATGCTGCCAGCACGGCGAAAGATTTCTTTCATACAATTATGTTGATTATGATAGGGGTTGGGTGCTGGAACTTATCTTTATCGCGCGATTCGCGCCTTGCCATCATGTGTGGTGCATTATTTGGCGGCATCTTCTTCTTCGCCGAAAGCCTCTTTGCATATGTGTTTCGGGGCACCAGTATCGCCTCGCCGTTGCTCATCGTTTTTATCTTAGGGGGAGCCGCGCTCGGCGCGATCATGCACGGTTTCGTTAAGAAATTTCGCAAGAAATTGGGCATGGTGGACCCTGTTCGAGAGCGCCAAGATTTGCTCCGCCAACTCGTCACCTTACAGGACAAACTCAAATCTGGGGAACAACATATCACGATTGTTTCGGTGGATCTGGTGGGCTCGACCCAGTTGAAATCCGGGGCGGACCCGCTTTCGGTTGAGTTTACTTTTACCGAATACCACCAGTTCGTCGAGCAGACAGCCAAGCGCTTTCAGGGACGCATTCACTCGACGGCGGGTGATGGCGTGACGCTGGCCTTCGATCACGCTCACCAAGCTTTCGCCGCTTCAAAATTTCTGCAAACCGCGATTCTTGAATTCAATACCTTCCGAAACAAGTTGGGGACCCCGCTTGTGATGCGAGTCGGGATTCATTCGGGCTCAGTCGTCACACCTAAAGCGGGCGATATCACGTCGCTCAACTTCGCTCACGTTATTGACATGGCTGCCCATATCCAAAAGGTTTGTCCGCCCGGTGGCATCAGCGTTAGCGATGCCGCTGCCACCCAAATCCCAGGTGGCGCCGCCGCGATTGGCGCCGAGAAAGCAATGGTGATGGAGACCGGCGCAACGATATGGATGCCTCGAACGGCACTGACCATGGCTGCTTCCGAGTTAACCTCGTGATTTGCATTCTATTGCTTGGAGCGTTAAGCGCACAGACCCTGGACCGGGACGTGCGCGAAGTCGCAGGCTGGACAGTCAAGATTAGCCGCACGATTGCCAATGATGACCTTACGACAAAAGCCCTTACCCTTTTGAAATCTCAGCTTGAGGAAATCAAGAGACAGGTGCCTAAGCCAGCCGTGGTCGAGCTTCAAAAAGTCACGCTGTACTTCTCGCCCGAATACCCCAACATCAGACCCAGCGCAGAATATCATCCCGGGGCGGATTGGCTTCGCGAGAATGGGCGCGACCCCGCTATGGTTAAGGGGATAGAGTTCACCAATATTCAAACTTTCGAGGCAGAAACCCGCCGAATGCCGAACTTTGCACTTCATGAACTCGCGCACGCTTACCACGATCAAGTTCTGGCTAAGGGATTCAAGAATGAACCGATTCGAGCCGCCTACGAGAAAGCTAAGGCAAGCGGCAAATACGAAAAGATTGAGCGACAAGATTCCGAAGGTAATAAACGAATAGACCGGGCCTACGCCCTCACAAACCCCATGGAGTATTTTGCTGAATGCACGGAGGCGTACTTCTCACGAAACGATTTCTTTCCCTATGATCGCAAGCAACTTGCAGAGCACGACCCGGAGGCATTGAGCATGCTTGAGGAGCTTTGGGGCGTGAAACGAAGCGTCAAGGCGCGGCGACAGTTACCCCAAGCACGACTGCTCGTCCGTGTACGTAGGCGCTGACAAAAATCGTGCCCGCCGCCGTTGCCCTCAAGAATCCGCCCTGATCAATCCAACCGCTTCCGCTCGCCGACCAAAGGATTTCAGAATTGGCAACCGGTGTCTTGTTCGAATCCACAATCTTTAAATAGGTCTGAGTCTTGGGTGCCATCTTTGCTGGCCCGTCAATCACTAAGGCGGCTTGTTCAGCTACCGGCGATTTCCCAATAAACGCGATTCCGTTGGCAACTTCACGTTCGCGCCCGCCGCTGGGGCGATTGAGGGTAAGGCCAAGAACGTTTAATGTCGTCGAGCCGCCACCATCCAGATTGATCGCATCCATGCACCCAAGGCGTTGCATCACGCGCGCCATTTCTTCGATGGTTGCACCCGTGCTAATCTCTTGCCGTCCATCAATTGCGACGAATAACAGGTCGCCCTCGACAGTGCGACCCACGGCCGTCCGGGGATGGCGTTTTTCCGTGAAATCGGCATCAAATCCTTGAGCGATTGCATCCGTGGAGATTAGGCCCCGGGTTACGAGGTTTGTGCCCCCTCCAATGGCTTGGTCTAGTTTCGTCCAGTCAAATGGGCCGATGCCCAACTCGAACTCGACTTGCATTCCAGGTTTTAGCTTGGAAACCTCGCCGGTCATGGTCCCGGTGCCCGTTAAGATGCATTTTCCAACCGGAATTGGCAAATCTTGACCAGAAACGACTTGCTCCACCTCACCAACCGCCTTTGCGCCAACTTTCCAGCTTCCGGCGGAAACGCGGATAATTGCATGAAGTGCCGTCGCCTTAGATTTAGCCAAACCGGCGGCGGGCGTATTTATGCATATAGAGTCAGCTTTGCAATCTTCGTTAAGCTGCGGAATCAAAAGTGGCAATGAATCCGCAACTCTCATTTGCACGGATGCCGAAGACCCTCCAAATGCGTGCGCTTTTCCGGCTCCCCAAGCAAACGAAGAGCGGTTAAGATACGGCAAGCTCAGGAGCTCGCCATCGCGAACCATTAGGCCGATCGGATCGCCGGTAAATGGGAAAAAGTCTGCGTTAATGACGGCCACCGCCGCCGTTCGTTTCGCCATCGCCGAAATCGTCTCGCGACCAAAGCTTGGATTCGCCTCGAAGACGGTTCCTCCGGCAAGTTCAGGCAGGGCTTTGACGTCCGATCCGGGGCTCCAACGCAGTGCATGGATCATTCGTGGCTGGGCTGAATCCACCTCCATTCGATAAGTGAGACCGGGCACTACCAACTTCTCCCAAACCTGCCCCGAAGAGGCGGCAACCAAGGAGCTCGCGGCAAACGCACCCAACAACGAACGAAACAAACGAACCATATTCAAATTGTTAATACGATAGAGTGCCACGGTTCGCATCCAACTGAGCAACTCGGCCAAGCGGCAACGATAACATTGCGGGGGCGTGGCCAAATGGATAATTGACAATCATGGGTTTGCCGAGAATGGCGAGGCGATCTGTCACGATGTCTCGCCAGGGCATTCCGCCAATGGTTGGATCGCGCTTTTCGTCGGTTCTTGTCATTTCACCAACCACAAATCCTGCCGCAGTTCGAGCTTGCCCGCTGTTAATTAGGTGGGTTAGAAGGGCGTCAACTCGATGCGGATTTTCATCCACATCCTCAATCAGCACGATCTTTTCCCGGCAGTCAATCGAGTCAGGTGTCGCAAGGGAATCGCACATTAATACGAGGCAACCGCCGGTGACTTCGCCCTCGGCGATACCTTCAACGATGCACTCCCCCTTTGGCGCGCTTTCCGGGATTGGGTTTCCTCCGCAAAGCACAGATTTCAGCGACTCATAAACCCAATCTGGGCGATCTGGCATCAGGGTGATCATCATGGGGGCGTGGTAAGTTTCCAGCCCGCGCCGGTTTAGGGCGAGATGAAGGGTGGTGATGTCGCTAAACCCTAGAAACATCTTGCCCGAGTTCGCCATTATGTCCAAATCAAGGAAGGGGAAAAGCCGAGCGCAACCGTAGCCGCCACGTGAACAATAAACGGCCTTAACTTCCGGATCAAGGAAAGCCCGCATCAAATCATGCGCTCGATCCTGATCGCTACCAGCAAGGTAATCCGTTTGCTGAAAGGCGTGTTCGCCGAATCGAACGCGATATCCCCAACTTTCCAAAAGGGCCTGAGCCCGAGCAGTTTTCTCTTTGGGAAGGCCCGAAGCCGGGCTCACAACCTCAATCAAATCTCCTGCCGTTAGCGCATCCATGCTTTGACATTATGAGGCGCGGAGAGATCCAGCCGCTAGCTTTAGATCAAACGGTTGATCACTCCAAAATCGGACACGATCGCATTGGCTAACGCGCAATTTTGAACACTCTTCAAAAATTGCTTGCTATAATACAGATAATGGATAACTTCTCGCGTCGCGATGTCTTAGCTGCGGGTGCTGCAACAAGTGCCGCCCTTTTGCTTCCCAATGGCGTCTTTGCCCAAGGTAACGAAAAGATGAAAATTGGTTTGATTGGAAGTGGCGGACGGGGAACCGATGCCGTGATGAACGCATTTGCGGCTGATCCGGCGATCACGCTTTGGGCGATTGGGGACGTTTTCCCAGATCGCGTCACCGGCTCTTTGAATTCTCTTACCGAGCGACAGAAAGCCCGAGTTGACGTTGGAGATCGAAAGTTTAGCGGTTTTGATGCTTACAAGCAAGTTATCGCAAGTGGATGCGACTATGTTATCCTCACGACTCCGCCTGCGTTCCGACCGGTTCATTTAAGGGCCGCGATCGAAGCTAGCAAGCACGTTTTCCTCGAAAAACCTGTCGCTGTAGATGCCGCCGGGATTCGCTCGGTTATCGAATCAGGCGAACTTGCTAAGACAAAGAAACTCTCAATAGTAGCTGGTACCCAGCGTCGCCACGAGCTACCCTACCTTGAAGCGATGAAACGCATTCACGACGGTCAAATCGGCGATGTCGTTGCCTGTTACGCTTATTGGAATCAAGGCAGCCTTTGGATGCATCCCCGCGAGGCGGCTTGGTCGGATATGGAATGGCAACTCAAGAATTGGCTCTATTTCACTTGGCTCTCGGGCGATCATATCGTGGAGCAGCATATTCACAACCTAGACGTGTGCAACTGGGCCATGAAGGGGCACCCAGTGAAAGCCGTGAGCCTTGGCGGACGTCAGGTGCGAACTGATCCAGCCTACGGCCATATATTTGATCACTTCGCCACCGAATACGAATACGCTAACGGCGTAAAAATGCTGAGCATGTGCCGCCAGATTGATGGCACCGACTCGCGCGTTTCCGAGCATATCGTTGGAACCAAGGGCAAGTCCGACGCCAACCGTAGCATCAAGGGCGAAAACCCCTGGCGCTGGGAAGGCGATAGCCCGAATCCTTATATGCTTGAGCACCGCAACCTGATCAAATCAATCCGAGATGGAGCCGGCTTTAACGAAGCCAAGCAAGTTGCCGAGAGTACGATGACGGCGATTCTGGGTCGGATGGCGGCTTATTCAGGCAAAGAAGTCTCATGGGATGCGGCGATGGCTTCAACTACCAGCCTCGTGCCCGAGCACCTTTCGATGGACGCGCACCTTGAGGTGCCCGCCGTCGCGGTTCCGGGGAAGACGCAAGCCGTTTAGCTCGCAGGGTTTGTGGTAGGGGTCGCACCGCGGTGGTTCTTCCCCCGTAACTAAGGATTCCAACGCACGCGGACCCTCATCTAGAAAAGGAGGGTGAGCTTGTTTACGCTCGCCCTTTCCGCAGGATCCTCCCGGAAATGGCGGAGTACCGAAACAACCTCTTGTTTTGCCCGAACAAAAAACCGTTTATTCACAACCGTTCCCGGTTCCATTTTGCCGCGAACGTCAATTTCGCAAGAAGTGCCCAGCTTGATGGCTGAGTCAATAAACGCGAATGCTATTCCGCAATCCAATAGGGGCGAAACGACTCCGCTTGATACTTCGCCGACTTCAACGCCTTCAACAAAGACTTTCATCCCAGGGGCGATGAGGCGCTTTGCTTCAAGCTTTACGCCCTGAAGCTTTTTTGACGTGCCGCTCAAGCGGGCTTCGTTAATCGGCCCTGATCCAATGAACGATTTGGATTTCGAAATGACCCAACCTAAGCCGGCTGAAATCGGGTTGATATTCTCACCTAGCTCGTGACCGTAAAGAGGCAAGCCTGCTTCCACCCGCAACGTATCACGGGAAGCCAAACCACAAGGTTTCACCCCCGCTTCAAGCAAAGCGCTCCAAAGCGCGGACGCATCAGAATTTGCACAAATCAGTTCAAATCCATCCTCGCCGGTGTATCCGCTTCGCGGAGCAAAACACGGGACCCCGGCGATGGCAGTGTTGACAACGCCAAAGAAAGGTAACCCATCAAATTTTTTGGGGTCAGCGCTAAGCCCGGCGACAATCGCGCTCGCTTCGGGGCCTTGCACGGCAATCATGGCCGTCTCCATCGTCTCATCAACGATATCAACTCCAAAAGTGTTTTGCCTACGGATCCACGCAACATCCTTCTGGTGATTCCCAGCGTTCACAACCATCCGAAACACGCCGTTTTCGATTCGATAAACGATAATGTCGTCCACCAGACCGCCATTCGGGTTTGGAAGTAACGAATAATGCCCTCTTCCATCCTCCAGACTGGCTACATCGTTTGCTGTGATATGCTCCAGAAACTCCAATGCGCGCTCCCCTCGGAACCAGAGGCGAGCCATGTGCCCAACATCAAACATGCCCGCTCCCTCGCGAACGGCCTTGGCTTCAGCGATAACGCTCTGATATTGCACGGGCAATTCCCAACCGACAAAGTCCACCATCCGTCCGCCAAGGGCAACATGAGAATCAAAGAGGGCGGTGCGAAGTAGGGTTGACATTTATGAAGGAGTATAGCTTTCCCGCGGCGAGAGAGGTAGCATTATCGTGTTGTGCACAATGTTGCACAGGAGTGAAAAGAATGAATATTAATGAAGTTGAAGGGATCGGCCCCGCTTTTGCCGAAAAACTGAGTGCCGCTGGCGTTACTACCGTCGAAGGTTTACTTGAAAAGGGAGCGTCGACTGATGGACGAGGAGCTCTCGCCGTCACCAGCGGAATTAGCGAATCGCTGATTCGAGATTGGGTGAACCATGCCGATTTGATGCGCATCACCGGCGTCGGCCCCCAGTTCGCCGAAATGCTGGAAGCAAGCGGAGTTGACTCAGTGCCTGAACTGGCCCAAAGAAACGCTGAAAATCTTGCTACAAAGCTTGATGAAGTGAACTCCGCAAAGAATTTAGCCAATCGAACTCCCAGCCTTTCTGAGGTTGAGCGATGGATTGACGAAGCCAAGAACTTGCCACGAGTTGTAACTCACTAAAGACATAAACTCTAGCCGCCGGGCGTAGGGATACGTGCGGCGGCTTTTGTTTGCCCAATCGCGAGCCCATTCGAGCGACCAATAGAAAAATGCTCCCCACAATCTTCGAATTTGGAAATTTCAAACTCCCCAGCTTTGGGCTGATGTTAGGCATCGGTTTCTTTTTGGGAGTTCTGATTGGCCGCCGTCGCGCGCCTAAGTTCGGAATTACAGCGGATCAGTTCACAGATTCGGCGATGTGGGCGGTCGGGTTAGGGATACTAGGTGCCCGCCTCGTTTTCATCGCCCAAGAATGGAAACAATACGCCAACAATCCCAGCGAGTTGTTCTCGTTGCAATTTGCGGGAATAACGAGTTTTGGCGGAATCATCTTCGGGGGATTGGGGATTTACATCTATTCCCGCCGCAAGAAACTCAGTTTTTTGAGCCTGCTAGATACAGCCGGGGCCGCATTCTTGATCAGCCACGCCGTCGGTCGAATTGGTTGTCTCCTCAACGGCTGTTGCCACGGGCGAGAGTGTGACCTCCCTTGGGCGATAGTGGTACACGGAGTGCCCGGCCGTGTTCATCCTGCCCAAGTTTACGATTCCCTGATGAATTTTGCGGCGTTTGGCTTGCTGATTCTCTTGGAGAGACGTGGGTTGAAGCCGGGGCAATCGTTCGGAGCGATGATCGCTTTGCACGGCGTAACTCGCTTCATCTATGAGTTCTGGCGAGCCGGAACCGTCGCCGAGGTGGAAGCCAAACTCGCTTCATCAACGCAGATTCCAGGACTGCCAATCACCGAGGCTCAAGTAATGGCGGTCGTTTTGATACTAGTCGGAGTTGGTTTGTACTTTGTTCGCGCAAGGGTCCCTTCAGGGGTTAAGGAATGAACTTCGGAGGCATCCGCGCGCTCGTGATCGGCGATTTAATGCTGGACGAATACATCTTCGGCACGGCTGAACGGATCAGCCCCGAAGCTCCCGTAATCGTCCTTCAAAAGCAGAGCACTAAAGCGGTGCCCGGTGGGGCCGCGAATGTTGCTCTAAATCTCCGCGCCCTGGGTGCCGAGACCACCATTGTAGGCTTGATTGGAGATGATGAAGCGGGCGAAATGCTCGAGGCCGCGCTTTCGGATTCGGGCTTAGCTCACGAGTTGATTGGTGCTAAAGATCGAGTTACGACAAGAAAGACCCGAGTTGTGGCAGATGGACGACATCAGATTTTGCGGATTGATCATGAGTCTCGCAGCCCGATCGCTGCCGATACCGAAAGGAAGGTGCTCGAAGCTGCCTCCCGATTACTCGCAAATGCCGATGTCATTCTGTTCAGCGATTATCTCAAAGGAGCGATCACCGGCCCGATCGCTCGCGCCGTGATTGATCTGGCGGCCGGGCGGCCGGTCATTTGCAATCCCAAGCCCAAGTCTCTCGAAAACTATCGAGGCGCAACGTTGGTGAGCTTAAACAAAGCCGAAGCAAGCGCGGCCCTTGATCGGACGTTATCACTCGAAGAAGGAACTGCGGCGGCACGAGAGTTATGCTCAGGATTCGGGTTCGGAAGCGTTTTGATCACCTTTGGCGATGCCGGAATGGCCGCCGCTAGCCAAGACGAGGAATTTTTTGTTCCGGCTACTCGCGTCGAAGTCTCCGATACTGCCGGAGCGGGCGATACGGTCATCGCAACCGTCGCACTTGGAATCGCGGCGGTTGGATTCAAGCGAGAAGTGTTTGAACTCGCATCGAAGACGGCGGCAAGCGTTGTTCGCCACGTTGGAGTCGCGACGCCAAGCCCCGAAGACCTCACGAACCTCGGCCTGAACGGGTAACGTATTTGCGTGGCCGATCGGCGTGTTTTAATTACGGGTTCCTCTCGCGGAATCGGGCGAGCAATCGCGTTGCGACTCGCGAAAGATGGTTGGGATATTGCCCTGCATTACGGTTTTGATGAAGACGAAGCCGAAAAGACCAAGAGGGCACTGGGCAAGAGGTGCGTTGGCGTATATCAGACGGATCTCTCGAACGGGGATGAAGCAGCTAAACTTTTTGGCAAGGCTCTTAAAGATGGGCCAGTGCACGCGCTTGTGAACAACGCGGGAGTTTATATGCCGCTGGACTTTGTGAACTCGGGGAACGCCGCTTTTACGGCAAACCTGAGAAAAACATTTGTCACAAATTTTGAATCTCCGCTTCTCCTCACAAGAGCGGCCTGCAAGGAGTTTGCCGAGCAAGGGGGTGGGAAGGTTCTGAACATCGCCAGCCGCGTCGGCTTTAAGGGTGAAGGGGGGGCTGCTCTTTATGCCGCTTCCAAGGCGGCTCTCATTAACCTAACGCGCTCTTTGGCGGTCGAGTTGTCCCCCAAAAACATCCAAACATTTGCTATAGCCCCGGGATGGGTGGATACGTCAATGGCCCGCGATGGCATGAACGAACGCCTTGAGGATATCCTCGCCGGAATTCCGCTGGGCCGCATGGCAAAGCCGGAAGACTGTGCATCGGTAGCATCATTTTTGTTAAGCGATGAAGCCAGTTACATGAGCGGAATTGCCATTGATATTAACGGCGCGAGTTATTTCCATTAACCACTCAAAGGGGTTTGATCGGGAATATCTCAACGTCTACGCCCGGACTGAACAGAACGTGATCCCAATCCTCACGATCCGGCAAGGCGAATTGGCGTAGCATCGAGTGCTGGGCTACGCATGTCGCGCTTTGGAGAGGATACGGTACGTGGCTTACAATGCCAGTGAAGAGTTTTCTCTCTCTTTGAGCATAGAGGAGATACCGCTCGGCCAGGAAAAACTCAAGAGTTCCGGGGGTGGCGGTTTGGATCGGGCTGGTGATTTGCGTTGTTCCGCAGAATCCATAGGGCTCTCCCCATAACCGGGTGCTCTCGTAGTGTACGTTATCTCCCTCGTGCTTGCAATTCATCTCGGCAAAAAAGTAGGGCAACTGGAAGAACCGTCGCGCAACGCGACAAGCCAGTGCGTTAGCCGCGTCAAGGCTAAAAAACCAAACCCCCGGCTGTTGCCCTTTGTGATGAACATAGGTTCGCACATTGGTCTCGCAAAACGTGTGAGTCCCCGGAATGGGCGGGAGCCAGGGGAGGCGAATGCTAGTCATCCAAAACGGAACGATCGCGAGCCAAGCCCATTCCTTGCCATTTTCATCAGGGAAAGTGTCTACGGTCAACTTGGGGGGCACAAAATTTTGGATTTCTTCGGGCTCATATCGGAGGTGAAGGAACGAGAGATCGCGCCAATTTTGACGCATAACGGGGCGGCCAGCGGGTCGCGTTCTCAGGGAGAGGTAGTGATCAAGTTCAAGCATCGCGATGTTTCGGTTTACCTTGTGTTGCACGCGGCGTTCTCAACGTTTCGAGATTTACGTTGCGGGGTTACGTGAAATTTTCCCAAACTTCTAGACGGGGGTTTCTTCCGTCGCCTCTTCGTCACCTGCCCCCACCATTTGCCTAACTTGGTTCATTTCTAGTTGCATCGTCACAAGTTTGGCGTAGATTCCGTTGGGCAACTCCATCAGCGTTTCGTGGGTTCCGATCTCGGCGATACGACCTTCATCCATCACCACCAACCGGTCGGCGTTTTTCAGCGTCGAGAGGCGATGGGCGATAGCGAAGACGGTGCGGCCGGAGACCAGGCGCTCGAGGCCCTCTTGAATCTGGCGTTCGGTTTCGGTGTCCACACTCGCGGTTGCCTCATCTAAGATCAGAATGCGAGGATTGTGCAGAATCGCCCGGGCGATTGCGATCCGTTGACGCTCTCCGCCGGAAAGGCGATGGCCGCGCTCGCCGACATAGGTGTCATACCCATCCGGGAAATTCACGATGAAATGATGGGCGTTCGCGGCGACAGCAGCATCCATCACTTCCTCGGGCGTCGCCTCCGGGCGACCATAGGCGATATTGTCTTTGATTGAGCCGGGAAAGAGATAGGATTCCTGCAAGACCACGCCAACCTGACGCCGAAAATCATCGAGCTTGATCTCGCGCAAGTCCACGCCGTCAACCTCGATATGTCCCTGGCTGGGGTCATAAAACCTCAGCAGCAGATTGATGAGAGTTGACTTGCCCGCCCCGGAATGACCGACGAGGCCAATAATTTCTCCCGCCCCCACGTCAAGGTCAATCCCGTGAACAATTTCACGGCCTTTCTCGTAGCCAAAGTGCACGTCTGAAAACTTCACTGCGCCCTTCATTTCGGGCATCGGCACGGCTTCTTTGACGTCCTCAACATCAATCGGCGTATCCAATATCTCGAATACACGCTCAGCGGCGGTGAGCGAGCGCGAAGTCCAATCAATGATTCGTTGAAGCTGCATAAGCGGCTCACGCATCATCGCAACATAGCCAATAAACGCCGTCAACTCACCGATGGTCATGCGATTGCCGAGAACGGCCTGGCCGCCAACGTACCAGATAACGATGCCGCTCATGCCCATCACGAACATAACCATCGGGAAAAAGGTGGACCAGTTGCGCTCGGCGATGTACCCGGTGTGAGCGACATCCACAATGCGTCGACCGAATTTTGCGTTCTCTCGATCCTCACCGTGAAACGCTTTTACGACGCGCGTGCCTTGCAAAACGCCATTTAGAGCCGAGTTCATTCGCGACCAGGAGTGCCAGAAGCGACTCCAAACCCGCATCATATTGCGCCGAAAACGGTTGACCGCATAGAGCACAAACGGGATAGGAATGACGGCCCAAATCGCGATCTGCCAGTTCATCAAGAACATCGCGATCGGGATGCCGATGAGCATCGCCACGTTGTTCACCGTGATCGGAATTCCGTCAACCAACACATCGTAAAGCGCGCCGGTGTCATTCGTCATCCGGCTCATAATCGAGCCGACGTTGCGCTTATCATAGAAGGCGACGCTTAGGGTTTGCAGTTTTCCAAATAGGCGGGTTCGAATGTCTACAGCAACATTACGGCTTAAATAAGCCACGTTTCGCCCCCGGGCGAGCTGAATCAAGTTCAACATGAGTTGGCTCACCAACATGGCCAGAATGAGCGGTCCGAAGAACTGGGTTTGGCCTTGCGAAAGCACATCATCCACCAGCCGTTTTGTAAAGTAAGGGGGCAAAAGGGCAATAGCAACGCCTGTAACAATCAGCGACGTTCCCCAAACCAATCGCCCTTTGTAAGGCTTCGTGAACTCAAATAGCCGTAAAAGGGTCTTGCCTCTGTTCAGACACGCCGGGCAGATGTCCGAATCTTTGGGCAATGGCCGCGAACATCGTTCGCAAACCCGAAGGTTGATCTCAATTTCGGGAACTCCCTTGCCCGCGCAAAAACTCTTAAGTTGCTCTTGAGCGGCGACCAAGATCGTTCGTTTCGAGGTCGTTCCCCTGATCAGTTCAATGGTGCCTTGTCGCGATTTGACGGAAATCGCAAGCGCATCCACCAAATCCTCGGTTACGGGATGAGAAAGCTCCTCGATGCGGTGCGCTCCAATTACTTCGAGCCCGTTTGGAGTCTGCTCCAGCCGGTAAATCGTCTCGGCGCACACCACCATCCAGGCAACCCCAAGTCCCCCCAATGAAGTGAGGTCCGTCTCAACCGCAATAAGAGCCTCCTCAGCGCCGATGAGAGATTGAACGGCAGCAGGAAGGCCCGGGGACGCAAAGGCCGGGGGCATTAGCTACATTTTGGCACGGATACGCTTTCGGGAGCCTCCCGGCGAAAATTCTGCTCGGGATCGCTGACTTTGGGCGGTGATTCGGAAGCACGACACCAACACAAGCACACTTGAGCGCTAATCTGGAGGTTGAAATCTGGCGCCGGGATATAATCTACCGGCATGGCAAAGTCAAGAAACCGATGGCTAGGTCAGGTTTCCCAGATAAGCTGTACTTGCATCAGACCACCGGAATGCGAGCCGGGCCGATGTTACGGTCACTGTTTCAGGCACGGGGCAAAGGTGGTCTTCGCGCCCATTCGACCATGATCGGTGCCCGATGAACCACAAACGCGGCCCGAAATGTTAGGGCCCGCCGCGCCAGTTCGGCGTATGATCATCTAATGAAAATCTCTCGGCGTGATATGCTTGTCGGTACAGGAGCCCTTGCCCTTGGGGGAGCGGCGGCTTTTCCTTTCAATTCCAAACCAAACGCCAAGGTAATCGCAGGTTCCGCCAACGATGCACTCATCGCCCGCCAGGTCGTACTTTCTGGAACCGAAACCGAAATCGGCCGGGCAATAGCCGAACTTGGCGCAATCCACAATGCGCGATTGGGATCGCTTACCCATGGCTCGGCTAAGGCTCGGCGCGCCTGGTACGATGCAAACTGGTCAGCCCTCGCCGCCCGGGGAAAGGGAGCCTGCGCCGAACTCAAAACCGACTTTTTCAGCGAGAACGTGGATGCCTTTTCCCTTTCGTACAACGCCAACTTTGCGGCCGGTTGCTCGTGTTCCTATTATCCACCGGATCGCACCGCCACGGGCCACGCCTTACTCAGTCGGAACTACGACTTCTCCACCGGCACCCTGGCAGACTTAACTGGTCAACCTGAGAAAGGAAAGGGGCAGCGAGGATTTACCGCCGATCCATATCTCATGGAAATCCACCCCAAAGGTGGCTACGCAACGATGATGATGGTGGCTTATGATTTGCTGGCGGGTTGCATTGATGGTATGAACGAGCACGGACTGGGCGTTGCCCTTCTCGCCGATGATCAAGCCGGAAATGCTACACCTGCGAAGGGTGCGATGGCAGGCATCAGCGAAATCGAAATGCCACGATTCCTCTTAGAGCGATGCAAAACCGTCGAGGAGGCTATTGCTGTCGCCAAGGATATTCCTTACTATTACACGTTCATCCCCTGCCACTACATCGTCGGCGATGCGTCCGGAGATTCAGTTGTGTTGGAGTGGGGGGTGAGCGATAAGAAGCTACGCGTGGTTCGTGGTTCCCGAAAACCTCAAGCCGTAACTAACCACCTGCTCAGCGACTACAAAGAAGCCCAACTCCCAATAGGCAACTCGTTTGACCGTTTCCGAGCCCTGAAAGCCGGGTTCGCAACCCCCAAACTGTCGGAAGGCAAAATCATTAAGACGCACCAATCCCTCATGCCAAGGGGCTCTGGCGCGGTGGTAAAGGGCCCAGTTGGACGTACCCTCTGGCACGCTCTTTATGATCTTACGGCAAGATCAATGAAGATCAGTTTCTATTTAGGTGAATCGAGCGAAGGTGATTTGAAGCAACGCCGAACTAACTATTTAGAGTTTTCACTAAGAAGGTAAGTGTTCGCAAATTTTGTCTATTGCGCTTGCCAGAATTCCTTGGTTTTCCCTACGTTGTCGCTTACGCTCTCGGCGCGTAAGCGCAGAATTGCGTTCGAAACGTTGCGATTCTCGACGGGGAGCGCGGCCATTAGCCGGCCCGAATCGGTGAAATAGAAGAAAGTGGGCTGGATTTTCCCGTTTTGCTTGAGCAAGTTGAGGCATTTCGTGGTGGCCTCCTTGGGGGCGTCACCCAAATTCACGGTGAGCCAAATGTAGGTGTTGCTCGGGCTGATTTCAAAGCCAACGGGAATGTTGAGGTCATTTTTCGTGAATTTGACCGAGAACTTCTCTTTGCCCTCCTCTTTCACGATATCCGTCACCTCATAACCGAGTTCGACAAGCATCTCGCGCAGACGAGGACGGGTGAGCTGCGCATCCTGACTACTCGCGAACCCCATGATAACGGCGGCGCAAACAACAACAACAAGAAGAAGACCAGTAAAGCTTAATTTTCGCATGGCAAGCCATATTATGATCCGATTCAAAGCGACTTGATCAAAGCTGGATTGGGTCGCGTGTTCGTTATCCGTGTGGTTTCGCTGTGGAGAAAGTAGAGCCACGTAGTTAGGAACCAGTCTCAGTTTCATCGCCTAGCTAGGCAATTCCAAAGCTACGCTTTCGCGGATCTTAGCGAGCAACCCCATATCAACCGCCTTTTGAGCCAACAGCAAGGCATTCTTGATCGCCTTAGCGTTGCTTCTTCCGTGGCAGATAATCGTCAAGTGGTTCAAACCGAGCAAGGCGGAGCCGCCGTATTCGGCGTAATCCATCTTCTCACGCAGGGGTCGAAAGAGCTTTTTTAACGGAGCGTAGGGCAACGCGGCTAACCCTGAAGGCACTTGATCTTTGATCATCCGCATGATGATTTCGGCGACACCTTCGGCGGTCTTAAGCACGATGTTGCCCACGAACGCATCGCAAACCACCACATCAATCGGTTTATCAAACATCTCTTTGCTTTCGATGTTTCCGGCAAACCACTCGTGTTTCGCCAGAATTGGGAAAGCGGCTTTGCAAAAAGCGTTGCCCTTGCCCTCTTCCTCTCCCATGTTCAGTAGCCATACCCGGGGGTTCGTGCGGCCCATCACCAACTGCGCGTAGGCTCGGCCCATGATCGCAAATTCGACAAGCTGTTCGGGGTCAATATCCGGGCTTGCGCCGGCATCTATGAGCAACATCCGCCCATGATAGTTGGGGAATTCGCTCGCAATTGCGGGGCGGTGAAAGCCGGGCATCTGTCGCCAAGCCAGTAGCGAAGCCGCTGAGCAAGCACCCGTGTTTCCAGCTGAGACGAAAACCTCGGCTTCACCTTGTTTTACCAAATCCACTCCAACCACGATGGAGCTGTCCTTCTTCTTGCGAATCGCCTCGATCGGCTTTTCGTGCATCCCGATGATCTCCGAGGCCGGATGAATGTGAATGTTTGCCGGGCAGGGCTTGGGCAGGTGCGCACTGATGGCGGCGGGATCGCCGATAAGAACAATATCGTGCTTGAGGAGCGGGGCGGCCTCGAGCGCACCGGCAACAATCTGTGCCGGAGCTTGATCTCCTCCCATCGCATCCAAAATGATTCTAGCCATCGGAACCAATCAGCTTTTCTAGTTTCTTGAACTCTAACCGCCCCGCCTCAAGTTCTTCGTTCGCCTGGGAGGCGATTTTCAGGCATTCGGGGCCAGGTTCCCGGCACACCGGGTGGATCGGCATCGCGAGGAGCAAATCTTGTCGGAGAAGCTCTTCTACCATTAAGCTGTTGCCTTCAAAGAGTGGATAAGGCTCATCGTCTACGATTTTGGCCATATCCTGAGCGTTGAACGAGCTTGGGGTTCCATCAACTTTGAATTGTTCATCCACGTCGAACTCAACTTCAACCTCAACCGGTGAAGCGCACCGCCCGCATTCGACCACGGCCGTCGTTTGAAAGTGTCCGGTTACAAGCAAGATGTTTCCGGTTGAGACGGCTTCGAGGGTGCCCTCAAGGGCCGTGACCAAATCTAGGTCCTCAACGGTCTCCATTTCGGTTCCAATCTCCACCGAAATCGTGCGACCAGGATGTTGGAGAACATCGTTTAGGTCAAGCAAATCATCGCGCTTCATTCAGGTTCGGGAGTGTACCGTTTGTCGCGAATCACGGCAAGGTAATCCTCCTACCCGGCTTTATCTCACGGGAAATTCGCAAAACACCCCTAAACGCCGAACGTGAACGCAATCACTCAGAAAAAGCTATCTTAGAGCATGCGAATTCTGGAAACTGTCCTCTATGCGGAAGATTTAAGCTTGGCTCGAGACTTCTACGTTGGCGTACTTGGCTTGGAGGTGATGTCATTTGACGAAACCCGCTCGCTCTTTCTGAGGCTCGCAGATAGCGTTTTCATTGTATTCAAAGCGAGTCAAACCATCATTCCCGACCGCCAAGTTCCGGCTCATGGAGCGGTTGGAATTTGCCATGCGGCTTTCGCCGCCAGCGATCAGGAAGTTGAGGATTGGAAGGCGAAGCTGCCATCGGCGGGAGTTCCGATAATCAAAGAGATTGATTGGCCGAACGGAGCAAAGTCAATCTACTTCTGCGATCCGGCGGGAAATGTTCTTGAGTTTGTGACGCCAAGGCTGTGGGGTTTGTAACGGCTGTACACCAGCCGTCACCAAGCCACCGAACCAGAACAATACTTTCTAATATCCTCGGCCACGCTCGGAGGCATCAGTTCGGACTCCGGCGAGGCGTATCGCAACACCGCGATCTGACCCGCGTGGTACGAATCGTGGTGATTCATCATTTGGATGAGTTTCCAGGCGGGCCAGGGTTTGTTGTAGTTGGTTGGGATTTCGGCTTCCAGATCACAATTGGCCCAACTTGACATCCAATATTCGTGCGAGCGTTGCATATAGTCCATAGCCTTTTCCCACGAGGGCTCAAACGACTCGACCTCCATGGCGGTATGGCTCCATCGAATTTCAGTGTTCCTCCAACCGATGCTGGCGTACATAAACTTAACAAGGGCCATGTGGAGCACGATGCTGTGAATAGAACCATCCGTGTGTAAATAATCGGCTCCGCCTTGCGGCAGAACTGCCCATGCTTGGCCTTCGGTTACGCCTTCAAGCGAAGTCATCACATCTTGGAATGCAAGTTCGGCACTGCTGATAAGAAGCTCTTTCATAATCTTTGTAACCTCTGAATTGCATCCTCTAACACCTCATCCTCATTGGCGAGGCAAAATCGCACCCATCGCGCGCTTTGATGATCTTGAACGAAATCGCTAGAGGGAACTCCGCCGACCCCGGTTTCACGAATCATCCGCGCGACAAAATCGCCGCTTGAAACCCCAGGAAAGGCGCGTTCGTAAGAGCAAATCATATAATATGCCCCCGCTGGGCACTGCGGATCGAGACCAAGCTTAGTCAACTCTGCGACGAAGTAATCGCGCTTATTTTGATATTTCTGGCAAAGTTCCGCATAGAATTCATCCTTGAACTCATCAATCCCATCGGCAACGGCCTGCTGCAAAGGTGCAGGAGGGCAGACGTAAACGGCATCCAAAAATGAAGCCATAGCTTCCCCCATCGCCTCCGGCACCACCGCATAGCCGATTCGCCAACCGGTAATTGAAAAAGTTTTGGAGTAGCCACCCATCGTAATCGTGCGATTTTTTAGGCTGGGAACTGAAGCGGGAGAGAGATGCTTTTCCCCGTTGAACGTCATGTACTCATAAATCTCGTCTGTGACCACCAAGCAGGCTGTGGGTTCAATGATTTCAGCGAGCTGGTCGAGCTCTGCGCGCGAGAAAATGCGGCCGGTTGGGTTCCCGGGGGTGTTGATGAGAATAAACTTGGTCTTCGAGGTTAGCGCGTTTCTCACTTCATCAAAATCAATCTCCCACGTAGGGGCTTTGAGCGAAATCACCTTCACGTCTGCCTGATACCGCTTCAGCGCTTGCATGTGGTAGGGATAAGATGGCTCGAAAACGATCACTTCATCGCCGGGGTCCAGGAGGACGCCGCAGACGCCTTCAAACGCGCCCGTTGCTCCGCAGGTCACCATGATATTCTTTCCCGGGTCGGCCTCAACTTCATTGAAATGAGCAAGTTTGCGCGATAAAGCTTCTCTTAATGAAGCAAGCCCCCGAGGATTTGTATACCGATTGATTCCGTCAATCGCGGCCCGATTAGCTCGCTCCAAGATGAACGCCGGCGCGGGCAGATTGCACACGCCTTGCCCCAGGTTCACTCCATTCACCTTCAAGACCTCCAACGTAACCTGGCGCAGAGCCGGAGACTGGAAGGTACGGGTTTGGCGAGAGAGCAAAGACTGAATGTCCATCTGAAGGAAATATTATGCCTGGTAGACTCAGCCCAGTGGAGATTGAAGCTAGGATTGAACTTGCCGCCCTGGTGAGTTGGGCGCATTCCAAAGGGTGGGCACCAGGGACGGGGGGGAACTTTAGCCGCTTGCTGTCGCGCGATCCTTTTCAGCTTTTGATCACCCCCAGTGGGCTGGATAAGGGTTCGATTGAAGCGGACGATCTTCTCATTGTTGATTCCACTGGCGCGAAAATGAGGGGTAAGGGAAACCCTTCGGCGGAGACGATGATTCATGTTGCGATTATCGAGGAAACGGGGGCAACGGTTATCGCTCATACGCATTCGATTTGGAACACATTGGCTTCGTTGCGCGGCGATACTTACCCGATAAGCGGCTTTGAAATGCTCAAAGGTCTCGCTGGAGTCACTACCCACGAGCACGTCGAAAACATTGCAATTCTCGATAACTCACAAGACATGGTTGCGTTCTCTCAAGAGTTGAGACCCAGGCTAGGAGACTCGCACGGTGTGCTGTTGCGGGGTCATGGCCTCTATACTTGGGGTCATAATATGTTCGAAGCCCGGCGGCACTTAGAGGTTTTGGAGTTCCTTTTTGAACTCAATGAGCGCGCTGGGCGTATGGATTAAGAATATGGCCTTTCTCACCATTCCCGACAAGAATCAGACCATCACCGACTACGCCGAGATCAAGGACTATCTCGCCAAAATCGGCATTGGCTACGAGATTTGGAAGCCCGAACACGAGGTATCAGATGGCAGCTCGAGTGAAGTCGTTTTGGAAGCATTTGCTAAAGAAATCGAAGAACTGAAGGCTCAAGGTGGCTTTCAAGCCGCAGATGTGATTGACCTTTATCCGGATACGCCAAACCTCGATACCATGCTCGCCAAATTTAGCAAAGAGCACTGGCATGATGAGGACGAGATTCGTTTCATTGTTGAGGGTAACGGGGTGTTTCACATTCGACCAAAAGACGGCGATGTGGTTGGGCTTTATGTTGAGAAAGGTGACCTTGCGCGAGTTCCCGCCGGTACCTGGCACTGGTTTGATTTGCGAAAGGACAAGCGCATCCGCGCGATCCGGCTCTTCCAAGATCCCGGCGGATGGACGCCTTTTTACACCGAGAGCGGGGTTGATTCGGGTTATATGCCCATTTGCTTTGGGCTAGACTACATCCCGGCTCAGTTGGCGAATCTGTAGTTGATCGCAAGCGCGGTCGGGAGCCCGCGCACTCTAAGATGAGATTCGCCGCCTACTTACTGGATATTGAAGGAACAACCACGCCGATTGACTTCGTTACGCGAACGCTGTTTCCATACGCTCGAAAGCATTTGCGAGAGTACGTGGAGGCGCACGGAGCCGAACTCGCCGAAATTGCCCAAGGACTTGCCGAGGAAGAAGATGCGAAAGAGCATTGGACTGATCTTGTCGGCTACTTAGAGTGGCTAATGGATCATGATCGGAAGTCAACTGGCCTCAAAACGATCCAAGGATTGATCTGGGAGCAAGGTTATGGGGCGCACAAGTTGATGGGCGAGGTCTATCCAGATGTAGGGATTTCGATGCAGAGATGGATTTCGGAAGGATCTACGATCCATATATTCTCTTCGGGCAGTGTCCTTGCTCAGAAACTGCTTTTCGGAAACATTCCTCATAACAATCTCACCCCATTGATTACATCCTTTTTCGATACAACCACCGGACCGAAGAGAGAGCCCGCTAGCTACGTCAAGATTGTCTCCAGTATCGGGAAAGCCTCCTCAGAAGTTCTCTTTCTCAGTGACATCCTGGAGGAAGTTGAAGCCGCGCGGCAAAGCGGGATGAATGCAACGCTGGTGCTGCGGGACACAGAAACGAACAACTATCCCATTTCGGTCGGATCGTTTTTCCAGATCCCGCGCTAAACACCCTGCTTGCGAATCCGATTTCCTTTGTTCGGCGCCTTGCCCGTAGGTTTGGCAATATCCGATCCGCCCACTGGCCCTTTACCGTCAGAGGCTGCCTTTGGCTCGCGAAGTTTCTCTAAAGCCGCTTTGATTTCTTTCTTTGATGGTCTTGACATGGTTCTAGAACATTACCCGCCGGATTTCTTCAAAAGCCATCCCCGGTATGCTGATCGGCATGGGTAGTTCATTTCTTTATCCTGATTTGCTCGGGGATTATATTGTCGCCAACTGGGTACGGGAGCCCGTCATCATGCGCGAGTTGAGGGAGCTTACCGCCCAGCGAGAAGACGCAATGTATCAAATTTCTCCGGATGAAGCCCAGTTCTTAGCTTTCATGGCTCGGGCGATTTCGGCGACTCGTTATCTTGAAATAGGGGTGTTCACAGGTTACTCGGCACTCGCCGTTGCCCTCGCCCTTCCGCAAAATGGAACGATCACGGCTTGCGATATTAGTGAAGAGTTCACTTCAATTGGGCGCACGTTTTGGGAAAGGGCGGGAGTTTCATCGAAGATAGAACTTCGCATTGCACCGGCGCTTGAAACCGTAGAGGCCTTGATCGTTGGGGGTCGAGAGTTCGACTTTGCCTTCATTGATGCCGATAAGCCCAACTATCGTGGCTACTACGAGGCTTGCCTGAAGCTGGTGCGTAAAGGGGGTTTGATTGCAGTTGATAATGTGCTTTGGGGCGGAAAGGTTGTGGATTCTTCTGCTCAAGATGAAAGCACCATCGCCATTCGCGAGCTGAATGCGTTCATTCATCAAGATGAGCGAATTGATGTGTGCCTCGCTCCCATCGGGGATGGGGTAACGCTGGTTCAAAGGCGCTGATGCTACCCCAGTGTTTGAAGTCTTTCGGCCGCTTCGTCACAGTGAAGAACATTTCCAGCTCCACGGAATCTATTTTTGGACGAGATGCACAGTGCATCAAGCCTCTTTCAGTCCAAAGCGCGGCGGTCGTCCCGCGTATGCTTGCGCCGCCTCCGTCTAATCTGCTACAATCTGAGCGTTGCCCAATTTTGTGGGCATTTTTTAAGGATCAGTGGACCGCCATGGCGAAAAAGAAAGGCGATATTAGAGAAATCATTCGGATCGTGTGTACCGAAGACGGTAAAAATTATTACACGACCACCAAGAACAAGCGCAACACAACCGAGCGCTTGGAATTGATGAAATACAACCGCAGGTTGCGTAAACACACGCTACACCGGGAGAAGAAATAAATGCCAAATCCAAAACGAAGATTTAGCCACCAGCGCACCGCACTGCGCCGAACGAACTATAAGGCCGTAATGCCTGAAATTGATGTGAACAAGCAAGTTGGCGGCGAGCCTTATGTGCTTCGACACAATGCGACACCCGACGGCTATTATAAGGGTCGTCGGTTGCCGGGTTTCAAAGACTAACTTTCTTGAAATCATAAAATTCTAAAGGAGCCTTATGGGCTCCTTTATTGTTGATCGTTCATTTGCCAAAATCCAGATCATTCGCAACGAAACTCTTCTGAACCTGGCCCGAATTGACGTCCACACGGAGCCCAAACCCGTGCCCGCCGGAGGAGCGGTAACGCATATACCACACCCAATTCTCGTCCGGGCCGGCTACATATTCCGTGAATCTTAAACCGACCAAGCGCGGGTTCATTTCAAACGGATGCTCAAACGATTCGCCGAGGCTGAACCGACTGAACTGAGGGGCATACCAATCGCTCTCTTTGAGGTCGGGGTCAAAACGGTAAAGTTCGCGCAGGATTTCTTTTGGCGAGTTTCCAAGGGGCAATCGGCCATGTTCAGAAATGTACACAGTGAGAGCGGTCTCCGCATCTCGCAATGACTGGCGCCGTGCCCCCATTGTAAACGCCTCAAGTCCACGGTACGGCCTTTCCGGAATCAACAAAACCCCTAAACCAACCGGAACCGTCAGAAGGTGAATCAATACAATATAGCGATAGTTCTTGAAGTTATTCTTCACCAGCGCCGCTCGCTCCCAAAGGATCATCTCCATCAGCCCGGATGGAATCGCAAAGAGAGTCAGCAGCGCAATCGCGTTTGGAAACGGCCTCGGATTATCGAGGGTGCCGATGATCGGATAGTGAAGAAACGGCGCAATGCACCCGAGGCCGCCGCAAAACACACCTGTCAACAAATTGGCGATGATCGCCGTAACGATGCTGGAAAAGGTCGTCGCCTTAACGTATCTGCCGATCAGCCAAGCTTCCAGTGCAATGATAACAACTACGTAAGCGAACCAATACGTCAGGTCGAACATCTCCAGCCCCAGCCCCATCGCTCCGTTTGCACTCGCGCTCGGAGCGATAAGAACAACCGCGCAAACGACCCAGAATCGAGCTTTCATTTTCGATTCGCTCTGGGCGGCGGGTTTTTGCGTCCACCAAGGCCGAGTTCACCTGGCTTTGTGTTTTTGTAAGCCTCTCTCAGTTGCGCGAGGGCTTTCTGAACCTCAGTTTTTAGATCCTCGGGCAGGTCTCGATAAGGTTTGCCCGCTCCAGTGGGGATCGTGTTATCGGTTAGCTGTTGGTTAATCGCGCCACTCGGGGTTAGCGTAAACGAAAAATCCCATTGTCGCATGTGTCCTTGAGCGTATTTCGTGTTTTGAATATCCATGGAAGCCGCGTAAGGGAACAAATCTTGGCGTTCCATTTGGATCAGCTCCCAGGCCATCGAATTAGGATCTGCGGGCCGCGATCCGTAGCGATGCAAGCCGAACCATGAGGGCTTATCGGTGGCACCAACCATGATCAAGAACGGGTCGGTTAGCCCGTTTGGAAACAAGCTCGTGGGCTCGATTAGGTTCGCCACATAGCCGTCCTGAGCGTCTGCGTCGGACTGCTCGACGGGCGCGTGGCTCATCACATTCTCCTCGCCATAAGCAATCGCCTCTACAATCTTGTATTGATCACGGGTGAGATCGCGCGGCGTTAAGTTCAACCTCCGTTCGGTTGCGGCCAATTTCTTCTGCTCGGGAGAGAGCAAGCCGAACAGACGCATCGTATTGAGCGAAGAACCGTACGAACCGGGAGGCTCTTGCCCGAGGAGCAAGAAGAAGATGGGATAGGACGTATCCTCCAAGAGCTCGCGATGCTTGAGCGCCATTTCAGCGAAAGATTCTAGCCGGGAAGTCCCTTTTTCAACCCTGCGAAAATGGTCGGCCAACATCACCCGATCCACTCGTACCGTACGTGTTTGAGTTGGATCAAGGGGGCGATATCGAATCCAACCGTCCTTCTCATCGCGCACGCCATCCGTCTGATTGAGGGCGGATTCAAAACGCCGAACGGTAGGTTTGCCGTCGGCACTGCTGTAAGCGAGTAGAAAAAACTGTATATCATCTAGCGATGCAATCACGTTCTTTTGCGAGGCGGCTGCGACCTCGCGAAGAATCTCGTTAGTAATCAGCGCGGTCGGTTCGTTTGCATCGGGCCGCATAAAGAAGCCCGTTAGCTCCGACGGAACCGCCCCCGAAACCGGGCCATTTTCCATGTTCTTAGCCAGCGCTAATAGGAGCTTGCTCGGTTTGTCCAGTTCAATCACCTTATCCTTGCCGGCGGGCAGCACTGTCGGCGGGCCCTCCGCTAGAAATGAGCTAAAGCTGTGGGTTAGGTTGGTCAAAATCCGGCCCTTGGCATCCACAATGCTCATCTTGCAAGTCAGGGAACCGTTAGTTAGGATTGAATTTTGCTTTACGCTCATCACGACATTGGTTATCGGGCTCTTTAGCTTAGAAACGGGGGAGTATATCTGCATCGAGTTATCTATCTCGCCCACTTCATCGGAAAACTGCATCTGCCTTTTAGACAGGGTTTCTAGTTCGATCGGGGTAATGGGTAGCTTCTTTTGAAGCCGGTTAGGATTCAACGTAAACACAAGTCGGCCCCATGCGTTCTTTTCTGTCAGTTGCGAGGCTCCGATTTTCTTCAGAGTTTTGTACATGAATCGCATCAAGGGCGCCGAATTCGATGCCGCTTCGCGCTTTCGCCAGACGGCTGCATCAAAGTTCTGCGGGTCCATGAGGCTGTTCAATCGCTTAAACTCCGCGATGGCCTTTTGTTGCTCCGGGCCCTCGGGCAAGTAGTCGCCGGGAAGTTTGTCGAGGCCTTCCTGAATGCGCTTGATCAGCCTTTGGCGACTTTCGGCGGCCTGTCGTTTCTCGGTAGCTTCTGTGCGAATCAGAATTTTCTCATCGCCCTGAGTCACCCATTCGCCGTCAACGATTCCCGCGAGCTGAGCCATGATCTCTTCTTTCGAGGCTCTTGGAGCAATGACCCCAACGACGTCATTCTGAAGATTCAGACTGGAACGTAGCTTTTGGCCCGATTTTTCGGCGAGTTGAGCGACGATAAAGGGGATGCGAGCCACGCCGGGCTTGAACTCGATTTGGCCGGGAAGGGAAAGGGTTAGCAGTAAGGTGAGCATCGCGTTTTTTTCCTACGCTTCTTTTACTCCATTTGAGGCGTGTCTTACCTTGAGCTCTTCGGCAGCGAACGCATTTTCATACTTGGACCGATTTTACTGGCATTTGGAGCGATTTCCTTTGCATGTTGACCGATTTTGATAAGAAAGTGACCTAATTTTGGGATCATGGATTTTCGGGGCACGCGGCGATTAGCCATAGACCTCTAGAATGCGCGGGCTCTGACCGCGCTTGGGGCTGAACTAGGGAACAACTGTGGATGCCATCCGCGCGCAATTCCTGAATATCGAACTGAAAGCTAATGGCGAGCGAGCTGGCTGAAGTTGGCCGTCACCGGGAGTTCAGAACGGGGACATCTTGAGAGTCGCCCCGCACCAAACACAGGCTTTGCGGCTCCTAGTCATGAGTTTTCGGTTGCAGTTCGGGCATACGGCTTCAACCGGTCTGATTTTGCCGTCTACGTTTCCATCGCGACCGTCAACGTGCTCAATCGCTTTGATCAGTTCAGCGTCGGTTAGGCCGCCTTTCTGCTTCAAAATATCCCACATTGCGGCGCAAGCGAGTTCAAGCGCGTCAATTCGACTTTCAATCGGGATCAAAGCCTGATCTACCGCCCCATGGGCGGCCCGAGTCGCCGAGCCTTCCCCTTGGTTCACGCCCTCAGAAATTCTTGACGAAAGAAAGAGATAATCTAACATCCTTCGAGTATTGCTGATAATCTTTCCTCTATGAGCGATTCCCCGAAAGTGCTGCGCTGCGCGATAAGCAAGGCTAGGGCGTTAGAGTTACAACCGCCGTTTTTGTTACATTAGAAAGGGTTGCCGTTAACGTAACTAGGCGCGGCGAAGCAACCGTGCGCGTGGTCGCGGGCACAGTTGCCGCCCAAGATCCAGCCGAAACCACAACGGAAGAGGGTATCGAAACGAGCACGCTACTTGAAGATAATCCAACCGCAAGCCCTCCCGTGGGGGCAAGATTATTTAGATTAACAGTCACCGATAAGGGTTGACCTCCCGTTACACTGGACGGAGACGCCACGATAGAGAGCAGCGGGCTAGGAATGACTTGAACATTGCGGGATTTTGATGCTCCGCCGACGGTTGCTTGAACAGTAAAGACTTTCGACGCTGTTGTCACCTGAGTTTGGGCTTGGAAGATACCGGTTGTATTTCCAATTCCCACCACAAAACCGCCGGAAATCGAGGCAACATTTCCGGGATTTAGCGTTAAGAGTGTCGTTCCAAAAAGCAGGTACGGCGTCGGTTTGTCGAGCGTGACAGTGAATGTTATGGGCAATCCGCCGACAACAACCTGGGGAGCGGCAAGCGTGGCGATTTTCGACATCGGCTCGATTGAAATCGTGAGCGATTTCGTGGTCTCAAACAGCTTGGCCGTCAACGTAAAACTTGCCGGTGTCGTTCTCTGGGGAACCGAAAGAACAAAGAAGGTGCTTGTCGCTCCCGCTGGAACGACAACGCTCGCCGGGAAAGTGGCTTCGGGACCTGATCCGGTTATCGCAACCGTCTTGGAAGAACTTATGCCGGTTGTTTCAACCTTGATTGACCTTGAGTCACCCGCGACGACCGTTGAGCTACCCGCATTAAGCGTCAACGCTTTCAATCCGCCCGGATTGATCAGTAGCGTTGCTTGCTTGGTTACACCCGCGACGGTAGCGGTTAGAGTGACACTAAAAGAACTTGACACGGGAATGGACGAAATTGGGAAGGAAGTGATCAGCCCCGAAGTGCTCACGGAAACTGAGGCTGGAACAGTAATCGCGGTCGAGTTATCAGAAATTAGGGCTTCCAGGCCAACGGTAGGAGTCTGAGTCATCCGTACGATTCCGTTTACATTTTGTCCACCCACGATGCCGCTCAGGTTTAAACTCAATGATTCAAAGCTTGTTCGTCGAACGGTGACGCTGGCCACATCGGTCTCAGCTCCCTTCGTGAGGCGATAGCTGAACGAGTCGGTCGCAATAAACTGGGGGCCGGGAGTGTAGACAAAGCTCCCATCCTGGCTCAGAACGACTGTGCCCTTGGTTGGTTGTTGTTCTATTGCAAGGGTTGCGCCAAAGCCAGCGTCATTTACTAGAACGCCGGGGGCAAGTGCCGTTAGCGTCGTGCTAAATGGCTGAACGATGGTATCGGCGTTTGCGTCGAGCGCTTGGCTTAGCTTCAAGATGTGACTCACACCGCCAATCGTGCCGATTAGCACAATGTTGTTCAAATTATCAACCACGGCCGCCCGGGGCGCAAATGCAATGAGTATCTCGGCTACGGCTGGCCCGCGTCGCAAGAGTCCGCCGCCTCCGCCGACAATTGTTGGTGCATGGATGAGCTGGTCAGCACCGTCAATACAGAGAACTCGTTGAATCTGCTCCCCCACTGACATTGTCGCAAACAGGCCGGTAGAACCGCTCATTCTAGCAACGCCCAAGTTCAGCAGCCCGGCCACCATGTCCCCTGACTTTGAAGAAAAGCCACCGACCGGCGAGTCGGCAATTTCCGATTGACGGATAACGGCCCCGGTAGAACCGTTAATGAGGGCGAACAACGTATCATTCGCTCCGACCGGAACTCCCAGAAAACCGATATTGTTCGTGCCCTTGATCGAGACCATTCCGTTTCGAACAGACCCGCGGCCGAGGTCTCTCTGGAAGATCGTCGTGCCATCTGTGCCGGATAACCTCAGAAGCGTCCCAACCACTCCCGTTGGCCTACTTAGGCGTGCGTTAAGAAAGGGAGACCCCGTTGCGTTTGTGAAAATATCTAAGCCAAAATCAACAGCGGAAGCCCCGCCATCAATCTGCCGTCTCCAGACTTCTGCACCAGTGGCCGGGTTAATCCGCAGGGCAAGTGCATCAAGGCCGGTGGTGCTTCCCACGAAAGTGGCGGCAACATACAGCAGAACTGAGTTACCGCTGCGGGCCGCCGCGATTCTGACTGGCGCCAACTGAGACGTTATGTTGGGAATGGATTTCGTATAGCGCACCGAGCCATCCGTGCGGTTGAACGAAGCCAAGAAAATTTTCGCGGTCGCACCAGAGACATCGGTGCGACCAGACATATGGATGTTGCCATCATTGTCAACAACGAGTGAATCTACATCGGCTACGTTCGCCGTCGAGAGGGCCGTTGACCAGATTTCGAAGCCGTTCTGGTCGAGGCGTCGGGCGAAAAAGTTGCCGTCTTCAACTCCCGCGATGTATACGTTGCGTCCGCCGTCTACCGCGACGGCTTGAAAGGTTGCATTGATGTCCTGGGCCGAAAACAGCTCAACAAACGGTTGAGCCGATCCCGCCGAAGCCAAAATCGTGAGGGAGAAAAAGAATAGTGTTCGCATAACCTTGCCTACCAGTACGACATTTGATTGTGCCGTTTGGTTCAGAAAGGTTATCTTACTACGGAAACAAGAACCACGGGACGTGCGCCCGTGCGCTTTTGCAGATGCCGGCGCACAAGGCCCTCGCATTCGGACACGAGATTCGCGTCATTTTCGATGCGGTTAGGTTCACTCCCGAGGTAATCGCTAATCAGGTCCACCACGGAATCAAGGTCAACATCATCGCCTAAAAACCCCTTGGCCGTTATCTTGGGGGCGCTGGTGAGAGTCATGCGACCAGAAACGGGCAAAGCCACGCACACAACTCCTGAGTGCGAAAGTTGCATTCTTTCCTTCAGGACTTCCGGCTTCACGCCATGATAACCGGACGAATCCACCAAGAACGCGCCCGATTCAACGCGATCGCCCAGCCAAGCGTTGGTTTCATCAAAGCAGAGCGGGAGCCCGTTTTCAAAGGTAAACGTGCGGTGCTCGGGATAGCCCATTTCTCGCGCCATATCGAGATATTGATGCTGATGCCGAGGTTCGCCATGAACAGGAGCGACGTAAAATGGCTTGGTGATGTTGATCATCATCTTCAACTCCTCTTGATAAGCATGCCCACTCACGTGCACCGGAACATCAATGTTTGAGCTGTAAACCACGTTCACGCCCATTCGGAAAAGGCGGTTGATAGTGGTCCAGACGCCCGATTCATTTCCGGGGATGGGGCGGGCAGAATAGATTAGGGTGTCACCACGCTGGAGACGAAGCCGACCATATTCTTCCTTGGACATCTGAACAAGGGCGGACATGGGCTCGCCTTGGCTTCCCGTAGTTAGGATGGCGAGCTCGTGGGGCTCATGCATTCTGATCTCGTCCAACATGATCCTCGTATTTTTGGGAATCTTGAGGTAGCCCATTCGAGAGCAAATATCAACATTACTCTCCATCCGGCGCCCTACAACTGCGACCTTTCGCCCGGTTTCGGCGGCCACGTCATAAACCTGTTGCATTCGGTGAATGCTACTTGCAAAGGTGGTTAGCAGGACTCTGCCCTCGGCTTCGGTGAAAACTTTTCGTAAGCCGTGCGTAACTTCGCGCTCGCTAGGCCCCCAGCCTGGCCTCTCAACGTTGGTGCTATCGCTCAGGAGAAGCAAAACGCCTTCCTCACCAAGTTCACCAAGTCTCGCCATATTTGAGAGTTTGTGATCCACCGGAGTGAAATCGAACTTGAAATCACTTGTCATCAGGATGATGCCGTGCCGAGTGCGGATCGCCATTGCGAACGTCTCGGGAATTGAGTGGGTAATGCGCACGGGCTCAACCGAAAGCGAGCCACACTCCACGATCTCGCCGGGCTTCATTACGATCTTTTTGAGGTGGCGGGCGTCGCATTTTTCTTCCAGTTTTTGTGCAATGAGGGCATGAGTAAACTCCGAAGTGTAAATCGGGGCGCTGATATGCTCGACTAGATAGGGCAAGCCGCCAACATGGTCTTCGTGGGCATGGGTGAGGAAGATGCCGCGAATCTTGTCGCGGTTTTCGATCAGGTAGGAAAAATCGGGGACGATGATGTCAATGCCCGGCATTTCATCATCGGGAAAGCTCAGGCCAACGTCAATTACAACGATGTCGTCGTCTTGGCGAATTGCGGTGCAGTTCTTGCCAATCTCGCCGACGCCGCCGAGCGGGATCACTTGCACGGGGTTACTCAAGCCTTAAAGGTACCAGCTTAGCATCAAAACGGGCCAGGGCAGGCCATCTCTCCCCGAGATATTATGGCCTTGCATTCTGACCCGCCTTAGATACGAACCGGGGCCCAACATAGTTTCGCCTCGGTGCTTTTTGCGACTTTTTGCCAGCGTAGCATGGGCATTCGTGCCCTGGGCTGCCCGCCACGGAGTTGAGCCGCTCTCGGCTAGTGTCAAGTCATGCCGGCCCTGGCTTTGGCTTTCCTAATGCGATGAATATGTTCGACGTAAATTTTTGCGAGACAAACCGTCAAACAACTATGCGCATCACCATGCTCACCCTTTTGTTACTACTTGTTGGTTTGGCTTTCGGTCAATTCAACCCACTCCAGCCGATAGATTTTAGCCCCTATCAAAGCGGCGATCAAAGCCAGATCACTACCGAACAGAATCGAATCTTCCTCACCGAAGGCGATTTCCAAACGTATTGGCGCGAACATTCAGGGCAAGCACTGGCTCCACGGGATGTTAACTGGCGAACGCATTTCGCAATCGCAGTACACCTCGGCCGCCGGAGCACCGCTGGTTACAAGGTGATGGTTCAAAGCATGGATCGAGTCAAAGCCAGCGAGATCGAAGTCGTCGTCGCTGAAACAACACCGGGGAATGGCATTTACGCACAGGTGCTAACCAGCCCCTGGGAAATTGTTTTGGTAAAGCGCACTGCCGGCGACATCAAATTCCGCAAGGTAACCCGCGCTTCAACCACCGTTCCGCTACGACCTCAAATTCAAAACTGCCCTTGGACGACGCTTCAATCTGACATCACTGGCGGCGGCGGGCGGGCCTTTGAGCAACTGATTTCTAGCGAGCGAGAACTTGGCGAATATTGGAAGCAAGTCTTTGGCGAAGTTCCCCCGCCGACCACGGTTGACTTTAGGAACGAGGCCATCATCGTCATCCACCTGGGAACCCAGCCTTCGAACGGTTTTGCCGTCTTGGTTGAGCAGGTTCGGATGGTTCCGAGCGGGATTGAGGTGAGCTACATTAAGCAAGCGCCATCTAAAAGCCAACGCGTAAACAAGAAGGCAACGTCGCCGTACACGATCATTCTTGTGCCGAAATTCCAAGGTAAAGCGTTCTTCGAATCGCGAACTTGGAACAGCGAAGGCTAAAATGCTTTCGTGGTTAGCTCTGGCTTAGATTGTCTGGTTTCGCGGGGCTTTGATTCGCTGCACGGTCGCTCGGTAGCTTTTCTTTGTAACCAGGCGACCATTACCCGCGACGGCAAGCACCTATTCGAGCATATTTTGCCGTCATCACTGGATGTAAGGGCTGTTTTTGGCCCCCAGCATGGCTTGTTTGGCCACACTCAAGACAACATGATTGAGTGGGAGGGCGCAATTGATCCGCGCTTCGGAGTACCGATTTATTCGCTCTACGGCGAGCATCGAAAGCCGACTCCCGAGATGCTCGCCGGAGTTGACCTTTTGGTAGTTGATCTGCCCGACATCGGCACGCGATACTACACGTTCGCTTGGACGATGGCCTACTGCTTGGAAGCTTGCGCCGAGCTTGGGATTGACGTGTTCATCCTTGATCGGCCAAACCCATTGGGTGGAGTAGTAACCGAGGGACCGCTGATTGAGCCCGGCTTTGAGTCGTTCGTCGGGCTCTATCCCATTCCGATTCGCCACGCAATGACGCTGGGAGAACTTGCACGGTGGATTTGCGAGTACCGCGGATTGAATCTAAATCTCGACATTGAAGAGTGTCAGGGATGGGATCGGACAATGTTGGCGCACGAAACCGGGCTTCCCTGGGCATTACCATCGCCAAACATGCCGAGTCCAACCACCGCCCTGCTCTACCCAGGTGGTTGTCTGCTTGAAGGAACAACGGTGAGCGAAGGACGCGGAACGACGCGGCCCTTCGAAATCGTCGGCGCACCCTATGTTGATGCGTTTGCTCTTTGCCGGCGGATGAACGACTTTGAGTTACCGGGGCTCCACTTTCGCCCGGTCCAGTTTCAACCTACTTTCAATAAGTTTGCGGGCGAGGTTTGTGAGGGTTGCTTTGTGCACGTCACGAATCCCCATGCGGTGCGCTCGGTTCATGCTTACGTTTTGCTGCTCGCACAATTGTGGCGATTCAACCGTGATCAGTCATTTTGGAAATCTCCGCCTTACGAATATGAATACGTGAAGATGCCGATTGATATCCTTTCTGGCTCCACTACGCTGAGAAGCCACATTGAATCTAGCTAAATCATCCACTTTCAGTTGGAGCGTAGGTCAAATTGCCTTAGCTGTTGGCCCATCTGATAGAATTCAATGTAATGAAAGTCCGCGCCCTTGCCTCACTCGTTCTCGTTGCTACCCTTGGATTTGCCCAAGACAAGGTGCTGATACAACCCAAATGGGAGAAAGGGCAAAAACACAGTCTGAAATTCGAAATCACGTTTGATTTGGGCGGGACGGCGGCGAAAATGACCGGGACTGCCCTTCACGAAGCCAAATCTGTAAGTGCGGAGGGCACTGAAGCGGCGGTTACTCTTGATGGCTTTAAGATCGAAGTTGAGGGCGCCGACCAAGGCATCCCCTTTGCCCCTTATGCGCTCAAATACGATGCCAAGGGTCAAATCAAGTCTGCCACAGGCGGCATCGAGGGTTCGGATGCCGCACGGACATTCCTCTTGACGCAGTGCTATCTCCCCCAAGAGGCCATCACAAAAGACGGCACCTGGAAACAAGTTTTGGCCGAATCAAAGGAGCTTGAAGTTGGGGAGCGAACGGTTGAAGGAACTTATCTGGGCACCGAAGCGATTGGCGGCAAGGACTTCCATAAGTTCAAGGTTAAGATGGTTGAGAAGGGCAACTCTTTCACAACCGATGGCACTTACTGGGTGGATACGCTCGGTCAAGTTCAAAAGCTTGACGTAACGTATCAGAACCTGCCCGTTCCGGCGGTTGGAGCGAACTCCAATGGAACGGCAAAGGCTTCGGCTGGCTAGTTTCAGTATAGGTCTTATGCGACCCTATAAGACCTATACAATAAGGCTACCGATTGTAGAATTTCCAATTCGTCTGGAAGTCCCGCGTTAGTTTCTGGTTGGTCAGGAGCGCTCTCAGCATCTCCACCGGGATGTTGTTTTGTTGCAGGATCGCGTCGTGGAACTGCCGATTCGTCATCTTTTTGGATTCAACCAGCTCTCGCCGCATTTCCCAAAACTGAAACGCCCCGACCATATACGCGATCTGATAGAGCGGCGGATAATCGCCGCCAAACGATCGCCGGACCTCGCCTTCTGCTGTTGATTGCTCGTGACCGACCTTATCCACGAGCATCTTGATGCACTCATCGGCGGTCATTTGCTTCATGTGAAAGCTGAGCGAGAAGATGATGCGCGCGCAACGGTGCATGCGCCAAAACAGCATTCCGATTTTGTTTTCGGGGGTTTTGGGGAATCCCATTTCCCAGAATAGAAACTCAAAATACAGCGCCCAACCTTCCGTCCAAAATGGGGTTGTGAAGAGGCGCCTGTAACTCTTATGGCGCGCGTTGGAATACTGCTGCAGGTGATGGCCAGGTATGAGCTCATGGTGAACGGTGGCTCGTGCAAAGTGGATATTGTTTGCGCGCAAGCTCATCAGTTTTTCCTGATGCTCCATTTCATCGGTGGGAAAGCTCACCAGTATAGCTTCACCACCGAGAAAGAAGGGGCTAACCTTTTGCCGCTCGCGCGACATCATTTGCATGCGCCAGGTTTCTTTGGCCAGTTGAGGAACCGTTACCAAGTTGTTATCCTCAACGTATTTGATCGCTTCTATCGCCTGGTCGTGGATGAGCTGTGGCTGTTTACCCGGGGCGACAAAATCCATTTTGGTATGTTCCAGGGCCTTCTTCCAATCATCGCCATAGCCCAGTTCCTTGGCCGCCTTTTTCATTTCAATCTCGCACCACGCGAACTCTTTTTTGCCCATTTCGATCAGCTCTTCGGGCGTGTAAGGGATCATATCGTATTTGAGCTCTTCGAGCAACGCTTCGCGCCCGATCGGATCGCCCACGATTGGGTTGGAATCGCCCGGCTTGATACCGCATAGCTTCTCTCGAATGAAGCCTGAAAACTCCTTGAGTGCTTTTGATGTTCGCTCGTACGGTTCGGCGACCCACCACCCAAATTGCGGGTCGTATTTGTTATAAAAGGCATACCACTCGGTGAACTGCTCACTGAGCCGGTCCGACATTTTCGCCGCGCGAAACGCCACGAATTTATCCGCATCCTTCTTGGCTTCCAGGGATTTCTTGAGGTCGGTAATCTCTCTTTCGATTTTCGCGACCAAGGCGGACGACGCTTGGCCGTCAACTGGTTTCATTTGTTGGCGCGCTTCGCTCAGACCTAAGATCTCTTCGGCAAAGGGCAGATACACGAACGCTTCTTTGGTTTGCTTTTCTTGAGTTTTGAGTTGGCTTTGGTTTCGTTCGAGTAGATTTCGAAACAGAATTGCATCAACCTTCCCATCTTGATCAAACGCATCAAAATCAACCTTCCCCAGTTCGGCAAGCTGATCGGCATAGAACTTCTGCAAACGAGCGGTTCGGGCGGGCGAAAACTCGATATTGTAGAAGCGGGTAAGGCTACCCAGGTCGGATTCATATTGGCGGAGGCGATCTATCATTGTCATGGGAGCTAGGACCGCCGACGCGACGAGAGCGGAAATCACCTGGCTATCTTACCGCCCCTCTAAGGAGTTTCGAGGACGCGCTCGGCAAGGATCAGAGCCGCGTAGTCATCAACAGGCTCGGGTGGGACCTGCATGCTCGCGGGCAACAGCTTTCGCCAACCTTTGCGAGGGTTGTATTCCCAATAGCGCTCACGTGCGGCAACCGTCGTGTTGGTCTCATCTATTAGAAGGATTCCGGCGCTTGGGTACATCTCGCGCACTTCCTCAACAAGGGTTCGTGAGGATGTGCCCTGACCGACCACAATGAAACGATAGGGGCTAATTTTTGCGGCTTCTTCGATCCGACGCACGACTTCGGATCGAGGTGCAACCGCTTTCCAGAGAAGTTTGATTTTCAGGTCATCATCGCGCTCAACAAGGGCCATGCCGCACTTTGAGCTACCGGGATCTATGGCGAGGACAACGCGGTGCATAAAGTTATCTGACTCGAAATTCAATGTTAAGGGGCCCCGCGGCGCGGGTGCTATCTTTCGCCAAAACCTGAAGCCGAACTGCTCGACCGAACTCTTTGATTTGGGTCACGATGCGAATCGTCTCATCGGGGTCAATGTTGCCAAACGTGGAGTTTCGGATCCCGTTTGGAATCATTTTGGCATCCATTGCCTTTTGGCGAACCGTGGTCTGGAGCAGATCGGTGATTTGTTGCACAATCCTGCTCTCGGCGAGCCCGCCATCAACCCGAGTTTCTCCCAAGACTTGCCCCTGTTGGAACACGACCGGATTGGCATAAATATTCACATCCAGCGGAACGCTCTGATCGTTGGTGAAAACGTTAATTAGGGCAGATACGACGACTACCGATTGGCCCCTAATCTGCAGCAACTTCCGCGCTAAGTTTTCTCGGTGTTGCTGCTCGGTGATCGCAACTCCCTTTTCATCAGTGCTGTAAAACAAGAAGGCACCCATGCCCGAACGTTGGTCAACCCGGCCCCGCGCGCTTGCCAACGCTTGTCTCACCGTCTCCCGCGCATCATCTAGTGTCAGAATATCGGCAACTTCCCGGCGTGTGAATTCTTCGCCCATTTCGAATGTAACCGGCCGGAGGCGCGTGTTTACACTTTCAGTCTTGAAATTCTCCTCAATGAGCGACAACTTGGTTTGCTGGGTGGTTATGAGACGATTAAGGTCGTTCGACTGTTCAGCCAACCGCTTTCCTTCAGCATTGAGCTTTTCGTTATCCTGGGCTAACTTTTCGTTGCTCTTGTCAAGTTCGGCATTTCGATCATCCAACTCGCCGTTCATGTCGGACTGAGCTTTGAAGTTTGCTTGTAGCGTCTTGTAGTTAGCCTCCAAGCCCTTATATACGGCGTCGAGTTGCTTGTAAATCTTATCCGCCTGGTCCATTGAGGCGGTTAGTTTGCGCAGAGCCGATTCGCGGTCTTTCATGAGTCGCTCTAGCTTGACAAGCCGGCCCTGAAACGCAGCTGATTGGCGGCTAAACTGGAGCTTATCTCTCTCAAACGTACCCTTTAGTTGAACGATTTCAACCCGTCGCTTTTCAAGATCATTGTTTGCGCTCCCAAGTTGCGCTTGCTTCTTACGCAGCTGCTCGTTTGAATCATTCTTCAGGACAGAGAGGTCGCTGAGCTGAGCCCGCAACTTCTCTAGTTCTCCCTTGCTTCGTTGAGCATTCTTGACGGCTTCGCGTCCCTCAATGAGGAGCTGTCGAACCTCGGCGCTGAATACCGCAACAAGCGTGATGGTGATGATTGTGACTAGCGCCCCCGAGACCCCCGTAAGCAAAATCGCAGTGTGGCGGGGACGCAACTTGCCTAAACGCAGTTTGCGTTTGCCTAGTCTTCGACCTAAGGAATCGGCGAAAACAGCCACCACGCCGCCGACCAGCGTCAGAACCAAAATAAACCAAGAGCTAGTGAAATCCATTTCCTAAGCGTTCTTCCTCCATATTAATACGACGGCGGCGATCATTCCGATCACCAAAGGCGCAAAACTTGCTGAAGCTGGATGAATTCGCCCTCCCATCGCCATAATCGCCGCGATTCGCGTAAGCATCATATAACCAAAGATGATCAGAACCGACATCCAAAAACCTGCCGCTGCCCCCGTGCGGTGGTTACGAATGCCAAGCGGGGCTCCAACAAGCCCAAAAATCATCGCCGAAAGGGGGAGGGCGATCTTATTGTAATAGCCATATTCAAGGTTGATGACCTGGGCTTTATTGAACATCTTGTTGCCCTTAGCAATCTCGACTCGCTTCTTCATTTCCTCCATGCTAAAGCTGTCAAGATCCTTCAGGCCAGCCGCAACAATATCCTCCAGTTTTCCCGGTTTGGCAATCTGGGCGGGCCAAATACGATCAAGATTGATAACGTAGGAGAGATCAAACGCGAACAGCTTGGCTCCAGGCATAATTTCCCAATCATCCTCAGAGTTAAAAATGAGTCCAGGTGAATGCATGATCGCAACGGGCTTGCCGTCGGTTCCGTAGCCCATGACCCAGGCTTCCTCCAGCGATCGCCGCTCCAGGCTGAAGTCTCTTGCTACAATCATGGCTTGAAGCTTGTTGGATTTGGGTTCATAAACCGATCTAAAGATCGGTTCGCCGCCGCCTTTGAGTTGTTTATCAATGCCCTGAACCACACCGGTTCCTTCGAAAGCTGCGCGCGGAACTACGAACTCGTTCACACCAAATGCGATCGCGGCAACGACAACCCCAAAAACCCCAACCGGAAGCATAATCCGCCCCAAACTAGCCCCCGCCGCTCGAAGAGCGACGATTTCACTATCGCTGCTCAAGCGACCGAACGCGAGAAGAGTTGAAAGTAGCACCGCCATCGAAAATGTCTTGACAATCACACCCGGCAGGAGCAATAGTGTCAGCTTCAACACAACCATCAATGAGACCCCGTTGGCAAGATAATCCGTGATCTTAAAGAGATAAGTGCCGGCCATGATCAGAGTCGTAAAAATCGCCGTTCCAAACACCCACGGGCCCGCAAGCTCGCCAATAATCAGCCTGTCAATCCGCTTCATTCTTCCCGCTTCCAGGCGTCGGTGCCGAACTGCTGTCCCAAGTAATGTTTGCGCACATTCTCATCTTTAGCGATTTCCGTTCCCGTTCCTCGCGCGATGATTTCGCCATCAATGAGGATGTAATTGCGATCGGTGATACGCAAGGTTGCGGCCACGTTATGGTCAGTAATCAAAATCCCAATTCCCTGACCCTTCAGCCGAAAGATGATCTCTTGGATTTCTTCAATCGTAACCGGGTCAATGCCGGTAAATGGCTCATCAAGGAGTATGAATTTAGGCTCCGTTGCCAGCGCGCGGGCGATTTCGACTCGTCGGCGTTCCCCGCCCGAAAGAACGTTTCCGGGAGACTGCAATCGGGCCGTTATGTGCAAGTCTTCGGCCAACTTGGCGACCCTTTCCTCTGCCTGCTTGCCCCTAATTCCCGCCAACTCCAGAACGAGCTTTAAGTTATCGTGAACCGTTAGTTTTCGAAACACGCTCGGTTCCTGCGGGAGATAGCCGACGCCCGCCCGAGCTCGCCGAAACATCGGCCATTTCGTGGCATTGACATCATCAAACATGACGGTGCCGGAAGTTGGCCGGACCAAACCGGTAACCATGTAAAACGTTGTTGTTTTTCCAGCACCGTTAGGGCCAAGCAAACCGACGATTTCGCCCTGTTCAACCTCGATACTCACCCCTCGCACAACCGGACGGCCTTTGTATTGTTTGTGGAGGTCATTGGCAGATATCTTCAACGGCCACCCCCGCCCTTTGATTTCTGCTCGATCTTTGTCGCGCCGGGGTCGCCTTGCATCACGATTTTTGTGATCTCACCAGATTCGGTTAGGTAGAGTGTGACCGTGTGCACGCCGCTGATCTCGCCAAAAATGGAAGGATCGTTGCCATCTATTTTTACGTTGTCCTTCAGAACAACTTTGCCTTCGGATTTCACGTAAGTTAAGATTCCGGCGGTTGCGTTGACGAAGAATGGGAGCTTTTTCTTGGCGTCTTCATCGTCGCGCATTCCGCTCAGTTTGAACTTGATCGGTCCGTTCAGTGTGGCCGATTTAATGAGGTTCTGATCGGTTCCTTTGCGATCCAAAAGGACGGTTCCGCCGGAGCCCTCCGCATGCAAAACTTGCCCGTTCGAAGCTCCTTTTTGATCCAAAGATAGCCCACCTCGAACGACAAGCTTTTCGTCGGCATCGGTGTACGTTGCGCTTTCGGCCCTTACGACTACCCGCCCGTTGCTCCCCTGTTTATCGGCACTAAACTCGATACCGCCCTTTAGTTCGGCAGCAATCAGTTTGTAGTCGCTCGTAGCCCTCATTTCCAAGGTTTTGGCTTTTAAATCAAGCCCTTGTTTGAGCCATTCGGCATGGGGCCGCCCCGTCATGATGAGCTGAAATTGGCCCTTCGGAAGCTTTTCCACGCTCCATTCATCGAATCCAGTCACACGTAACTCGGTGCCGTTCTTGTCAAAGATTCCCTTTTGGGTCGGGCTTTGCGTCTGCGAGATCGAGAGGCCCGTCACTAAAGCGATTAATCCGAGAGAAACATTGAGTCTTTTCATGGCTTGTCAAATAGTCCTGCGGTGCCAATTTTTTTGAGGTCGGGCTTAGCCAAAACTGCTTTTGATTCTTTTCCCATTTGGGCAAGGACGGAGTCAGGCTCGCGAATAAGGTATCCGCCCATTCGGGCGGTTATTCCGGCTGGCGCTTCGATGATTCCAGAAGCCCCATCGTAACTTAGCTCGCCACAATCAATGGAAATATCTTCCTTGACCGAAACCACCTTGACTCCCCCCTTTAAACGAATAACTTTTGAGCCCCTATCTATAAACCCCTCGCGAGCAATAAACGTGCTCGCAACCTTTCCGTTTTCGCAAAAAGTGCCAGATACTTCCTGAATTTGACCCCCAAATTCAGATTCAGTGAGATCGAAGTCGAGAGCGGCTTTCTTCCACGATACGGTCCAGAGCTTTTTGCGCTCCTTGTCGTTGCTAAATCGCTCCAAATCGCCTCCGCCGCTCACGACGGATTTGGCGGTTCCCTTGGCTTCGCTGGCAATTTCTTTTTCGATGGCGACTTGTTCGGGGAGCTTGCGGTTGGGGGCGCAGCTTAGAGTGCACCATCCGAACAACGAAGCACCGAACAATACCGAACCCCCGAACGCGCCCTTTTTCACAGCACCGCCACCTTCAGGCTCTCTCGCTTGGCAAACCTTCCGGTATGTTCACCTGCTAGTTGGCCGCAAGCGGCGGCAATATCATGGCCCCGTTCGACTCTTTGGGTTACGTTGACTCCCCGCTTTTTAAGTTCATTCTTGAACGCACTGATGCTTTCGCGAGTCGGACGTTTGTAGCCTTGCTCGGTTGAGACATAGTTGAACGGGATGAGATTAACAACGCTTGGCACACCAGAAATCAGACGTGCAAGCTTGGCCGCCTGATCGGCGGAATCAGTTAGATCGCCAATCAATAGGTATTCGAGCGTGATTTTGCGCCCTGTCTTGCGCATGTAAGCCTTCATCGCGCCCACGACCTCTTCAACCGGCCATCGTTTGTTCACAGGCATCAGCCGGTCTCGAATCTCATCGTCCGGCGAATGCAAGCTCAGAGCAAGGTGAATGGGCAGCTTGATTTCGGCCAGTTCGTTGATCTGGGGCACGAGCCCGACGGTTGAAACCGTGATATGGCGGTAGCTTAGGCCGACTTCATCGTGCAAGAGCGCCAGAGACTTCAATAGGTTCGGCAAGTTTAGGAGAGGCTCGCCCATGCCCATAAAGACAACCCGGCTAACTCGATCGTCCTTCCCCATCACCTTGATTCGACTCCTAATCTGATCTTTTCTAAGCTTCTGAAGAAGCAAATATTGCCCAACGATTTCGCCCGCGCTCAGATTACGATCAAATCCGCCAAGGCCGGTTGCGCAAAAGGTACAACCCATCGGACATCCGACTTGCGAACTGAGACAACAACTCACCCGATCTTGATAGGGGAGCAAGACGCATTCAAAAACCTGATTGTCGCCGCCGTGAACCAATAACTTATCAACAAAATCTGAAGACCGAGCGTGCCGAGCGATGGTTAGCGGGTTAATGACACACTTTTCGGCAAGTTCTGCGCGGAGGCTCGCCGGAAGGTCGGACATAGCTTCGAAGCTATCTACGGCCTCCGCGTAAATCCATCTTGCAATCTGGCTTGCTCGCATTTTTGCATCCTTTCGCTCGCCCAGAAACGCCGCGATCTCAGCGCGGGTCATTCCGATTAGCGAGGGAAGAAATGCCACAGGTTCAAGTGTACCGGGCAACCCCGTGGCTTATAGGATACGGCTCCAAAAATCAGCTTGGCGCATTTAACATTGGAGGCAAAGATTGCCAGTAAACTTCCCACCTTGAGTCAAAAGGCGAATCTTGGGTTTCTTGGGGGCGGTCAGCTCGCGCGAATGAGCATTCAGGCGGCGCAGCGAATGGGGCTGAGTTGCGTATCGCTAGATCCATCTCCGGATGCTTGCGCGAGCCAAGTTGCGCCCTCAATCGTAGGTTCGTTGAGTGATCCCGCGGCACTCTCCGAGCTGATGAGCGTGAGCGAGCATGTTACGCTTGAAAATGAGTTCATTCCCGCGTTTGCGCTGGAGAAAGCCAGCGATTTGGCCGGATTTGATCCTGCTCTGGTAACGCCTTCCATCCAAACCCTCGCAATGATTCAAGATAAGTTTGCTCAACGCGCGGCCCTGGCCCAGGCTGGAGTTCCTAGCCCTCAGGCTTTTCGAATTGATGATGATCTCCCCTATCCTGTTGTGCTGAAATCGCGGTTTGGCGGCTATGATGGCAAGGGCACCCGCTTCGCCCGAACCCGTGCGGAGTTTGATGAACTGCGGCCCATTTGGGATCACGCATTTACTTTTGACCAAACCCAACCCGGCTGGTATGCCGAGGAATTTGTCTCTTTTCGTCGGGAGTTGGCGGTGATGGTTTACCGCTCTGCCTCCGTTACGGGGGCTTATCCCACGATGGAAACTCTGCAAACCAATCACGTATGCGATCTGGTTTTCCCTAGTGATGTTGATGCCTCGGAGGTCGCAATCGCCGCCGTTGAGGCCGTTCAGGGATTTGGACTTTTTGGGGTTGAGCTTTTTGAAGATGATAAGGGCAAGATTTTGGTAAACGAGATAGCCCCCCGCCCCCACAATAGCGGCCACTACACGCTCGATTGGGGCGGAGTTAGTCAGTTCGAGATGCATATGCGATTGGCGATGGGATTTCCCGTGCCAGCGCAAATGGAAGGCAATCCGGTTTGCATGGCAAACTTGCTCTCCCCCTCACTGCATGCGGGGAGGGGGCCGGGGGGTGAGGTCAAATTCGATCTCCCCGCCGCCATCTCCCGTGGCCTCACCATCCCTGGAACTCACGTTCACTGGTACGGCAAGTCCCCCCGCCCCGGCCGCAAAGTCGGGCACATCAATGCAACTCAAGGCGACATTAAGGAAGCCGCAATCCAGGCGCGTGTGTTGTTTTGGAAGGGCCAAACTGACTAGGTGTAGATTGGTAGCGGGTCAACGGCACGTTCGTAAGTCACTTTCAATCGCAAGACCAAGGCCGAGGTGCCGATGGTTAGCGTGCCTCCTACGGGGAACAGGAGCAAGGGCACAGCGCTCGCATTCAGCGCAACAGAGCGATGCGTAATCTTCGAGTTCCAAACTTTTCCGGTTGAAGTTCCATACTCTGCGGCGTGGCTACTGTCATATCCGATGCTAAATGCCGTACCGGTGCTGCCGCTTGTGAACACACTGGCAGTTGGTTTGCGAATGATTGCCTGAACTGACCTTAGCACCGTCCCCGCCGGTATCGCATATCCCAGCGAATATCCAGCAGATGGAATTGATGTTGAAGCGGGAATCGTGATTTCCGCATCATACACCTCAAATTGAGGATCTTGAGCCAAAGATCCGTAGAGACCATCGCTCCCAAAGTCGTTAATGCTTTGGTCAATGACCTCCTCGCCCGCCGTCACATTGCCAGTAACGCGATTGGCCCCTGCGGTGGTGTTAGATACGCTCGCTCCACTGCCCGCGGACAGGAAGGTAAAAATGCCGTAATTCTGAAGCTTTGTTGTTTGATCGTCGGTGCACAAATTGCCGACAAGCAGATTGTTCGAGGTGGCTAGATCGACTCCCATATCTGGGTTGAGAGCGATCCCGGCGTCTTCACTTGATGCGGACGAACCATTGTTTGTACAAACGTTGCCCGTCATCGCACAATTGGAAATGCCTGTGCCCAATATGCCATTCGCATAGTTCTTGTCGCACTGATTCGCGCAAATCGCAACTTTCTTGCTCGCCCAAATGAGCATCCCGTTCGCCCCACCCTGAGCAGCAATGTTTCCAGCCACCACCCCTCCATTCAGATTTGAAAGGTAGAACTGGTCGCTGGTTGAGACCGTTCCTTCTGAGTAGGCAGCCCCAGGGCCGATGATCACATTGTTGGCGATAAGGACATCCATATGCCAAGCCACGATCGGAGTTGCGCGCGGACCGTTGAACAGAATTGGGTTGGCTAGGCCGCCGCTCGCAACCACATTTGTCTTGGAAGCGCGGCAACCAATCACGGAAGTGCCAAACGTGCAATAGGGCGATACCAACGTTGCATAAACTCCCGCATATTCAAAGTTCTTGAAGTCGCAGTTGAAGCACGTGTTTCGATAGACGTCCTTGGTTCCCGCGCGAATGCTGACTCCGCACCACACGTTTTCGAATTGGCACCCATCTACTCGACAGTCGTTGACATCCTTAAAGTCGATGCAGAATCTACTGCTTGCGTTGAAATTCGAGAATCGACAGTTCTTGACAACGATGTTCCCATGATTGCCTGAGGTGGTTGTGCCTCTAACGATGTAGCTAAACGTTCCGCCCTCATATACAAATCCAAGGTTTTCGAAAGAGATGTTGCTAAGATTTACGGCCTCGAAGGGAGTGGCACTCCCAGCGGTGAGTTTGAACACCGAGGCACGCATCCCGTCTCCAACAAACCGGATGTTCGGGAGAAGGCTGAGCGCGGTATCAATCGTATACTCGCCCGCTTCGAAGTGCATGGTGCCACCAGCGGTCATTCCGTTAATCGCGGTTTGGATGTAGCTTCGGGGCGAGCCCGTGGGTATGTTGACGTAGGCTGGCATGGATTTACTCGGGTTGAACTTAGGGGTTGATGGTTACGGTGGCCGAACGAGTTACGCTGTCATAAGTGGCGGTTACCGCACGGGTAACGGTCGTCACAACGGGGAGCGTGCGCACGATGAAGCTACGAGAATACAGGCCAGCGGGCACGATCACGTTCGTGGGCGGAATGGCTTCCGGGCCATCAGATGACAAGGGGACCGGCAAGCCCCCCGTAGGGGCTTTTCCGTTGAGCGAAAGACGCAGCACGCCAGAATCCCCCCCTCGCAGAGTTAAGGAGGATGGGGTGAAGAAGTAGGGCGTCGGCGGCAAGAGGCAGAACCGCGCGATCGTTGATCTGTTTGGCCCGCCAAGAGTGATTTCGACATCCTCAGCCGAGGCTACTGGAGCCGTGATCAAGGATACGGACTTTCTGCGGATGAACCCGGAGAAGTCCACCGTCGCTGGTCCGCGCACTGCCGCTGAACTCGAAGATAGCGGGTAGGAAGTAGGCGAAACTGGATATTGATAAAGCTCGACGTGCATCGTCGGGTTGGTGCCCCCTATGTAGGCAGGCAACGGCGTGGTCGCTTGTTTTAGTTCTCCTTTGAGCGATAAAGTTACGATCGAACTTGAACCCGTTCGCCGGTCGAAGCCGCTTACACCGAACTGAGAAAATGGGGCACCTTGACCAACCGAACCAAATGGGGCTGGGGCATAGGGCTTCATTGCGACCTCACGATACTCAATGGATGGATCGGGAACGGGGGGATAGATGGCCATTGTCAAGCCTGTGAGCGAATCAAACATCCGAACAACCCCGTCGGCCGCGACCACGCCCACCCCGCCCGGCTCAACGGCGATGGAGCGAACGGATTCGTCAGCTGAAGTACTTCCAACCACCGATTCGTTTTCGAGTGGCACCAAGTTAGCGTCATCCGAAGCCCCGATGAAGCCATCCGTATCTCCGACAAGGGTTGTAAAAGAACCTCCCCACCATACGGCTCCGTTAGACTGAACAAAGGCGCACTTGAATGCAAAGTTGAGGGCTCCGAACGGGTGAACCTGAGTCCGCGAGCCCGTAAATGGGCCGTTTGTTGGCCCTTTCGTAAAGAACATGTTGCCGCTTGGCGTGCGCCCCGCCGTGAGGATCGTCCCGCCGTTTCGATCTGAGTAGGTCACCTGCGAAGCCGGGCCCACGAAAAAGGGGCCGCTCAGCGTTCCGTCGGGCGCGAAATTGTAGCTTGATGCGGCCGCTTCGCTCCCCGCCAACAAGACGAATCCTCCGGTTGGTGTGGGCACACGATCAAGAATAACGGCCCCCTCTGGCAAAGGAAAGAACCTGATCGTTGCCCCCGCTAAGTCTTCGTTCGGAACGGTAATCAGGGCGATTAACCTTGCGCCCGAAACTGGCCTTATTTCGCATAACACGTTTGCATCATGCTGAGGCGTGACGGATATCCCGTCCTCTAATGCCCAGAGGGGACCTCGAGAGTCCGTAAACTCGCGAATACGGCCACCGCTGCCATTGACTGCGGAATACACCACGCTTACTCCCCTCGTTGCGGGAGTGGTTAGGGACATGATCAAGTGAGGGTAAAAGCCGGGCCGCTCAGGAATATGAGCAACTTCTCCCGTTACGGCAGGCGATGAAAACCTGTAGATGTTTCCAGAAGGACCAGAAGTCGGCGAGAGGACCCGGAGCTCGCACTCGTTTGGGCGGCTTGAGCTGCCCGTAAACAGCAGGCTGCCGTTCGAGGCGGTGGCTAATGAAGTGATCTGCAAATCGTTGTACGGGTAAACATCAAGCGTTAGGGCCTGCGCCCTGTTGCTTGCAAGCAACGCAAGTACAACTGCAAGGGTAGCACCTCGGCAAATCAGGACATTTATAGGTATCAGTGGAGGATTGATGCTCATTGGAATTCACAGTAGGCTAAGGGGATGCGTAATTTGGGAGGTCCGCAACTGGACTCTCGTAGATAATCTTTACTCGTGCGACATTATTGGATCCGCCAATCGTTAACGTGCCCGAATAGTTGCCACTAGAGTCGACCGCATATAGCTTCACCGCGTCACCGCTAGAAGGAACCACGAGATTCAGACGCTGGTTGATGCCGAGATTCCAGGCTTTGCCGCTGGACAATCCATACTTCTTGGCGTCACTCGCCGTCCCGATCGCAAACTTGGGGGCAGAGCCCCCAAGGGAGCCCGTTGATCCGCCCGGCTTCCGAACGATTGCTTGAACGCTACGCACAACTGAGCCGGCAGGAATGACTAAGGGTACTGGAGGTGACTCGCTACTGATCTCGTGACTTGAGGCGGCCGTACCGAGCGGCACGTCTAAGTCCACGCACACAAACTGACGGTCTATTGGTGTGGTGCCGGTTATGCGTGTGTTTGCACTCGCGGGGACCAGTGCCGACTCAGCTTCGAGTGAGCTGCCAGTAGGAAAGCCACAGAATCCCCATGAAGTATCAAATACTCCAACCCCGGACGTCGAACCTGGGAACAGGTAAAGTGAAATCCCCTTTTGGGTCGCGCCAACCAAAACGTTCCCGGCAATGTGGTTGCCGGTGCAACTCAGGTTGGCGCTTCCGAACTGCGTAACCAAAGCGATGCCGCCTTGATTCGGATTGCCAGCCACGCCATTGTCAGTTGAAACGTTTCCGAAGAAAGTCATCCGATCCACGCCTTGGCCAACGATGCCGTGGTTCTTATTACGGTCACAATAGTTTCCCGCAATGGTCGATTTGCGGCTATACCAGGGGGCCATACCGTTATCCCCACCTTTTATCGAGACATTAGCGAAAACACTTGATGCGCGCATATTGTACACGGCAAACTGGTCGGCTGTACCTCGCGTGGTGTATGGAGGATTAGTGTCGTGAACTTCGCCACTTCCCTCGACGTAGCAAGCCGAAATCGAAGCGTAATCGTGAAATTTCTCGTTTGACTTCGAGCCAGTTAGCTGAAGAGGTTGGAATGCGCTGCTGTTTGGGGAGTTTACGTCTTCGGCATGGAGCGTGTGATACCTGCAATCATAAAACTGAATGCCTCGGGTTTCGAAGCTGTCGACATTAAGCGCCGAAGCATTTTGCGTGAACTGACGAAACTTACAACCGATGCAAACGATCCTATTCGCGATGCGATTAGCCCCTGAACTGCGAATCCCGATATACAGTTTGTCGAACAGGCAGTTTTCAAACAACACGTCATCAGGCCCCTGCAGGTCAACCATGACGCGGCCAGCTTTGTCAAAGTCATAGAAACGGCATCGTCGGATTGCGATTCCGCCATGATCACCATTAAGGGACTGGAAGCGCAAAAGGATGAAAGGATTGGTGGCTAGAGTTGCTCCCTCAAAGCCGAGATCCTCAAACTCCATGTTTTCCCTGTCTGCAGCATTGAACAGCGCGCCAACAAGGGAGTAGCTGTTATCAATCTTAAAAACCGACGCATACATACCGTCGCCGATCATCCTGACATTCGATTTAAGCGTGATTCCCGTTGTTAAGACATATTCGCCAGCAGGGAAATGAAGCGTCCCCCCCCCCCAGCACCACGGCATCAATATCCGCCTGGATTGTGGCAGCCGTAGCGGGAATCGTGGCGTTTCGATAAATGGGCACGGGAGTCTGTATTGTTCATGACGCCGTTTAGATAATAGTTAGTTCCGTCATGCTATGATCCTAGAAGAAATTTTGCAAAATCATTCACAATAAGCTTGGAGTTGGCCGGGTGGCGGCCCTGATCATACGGGGAGGAAAGTCCGGACTTCATAGAGCGCAGCGCCCCGGGCAATCGGGGACGGGGTGACCCGATGGAAAGTGCCACAGAAACAAACCGCCCGCAAGGGTAAGGGTGAAATCGTGAGGTAAGAGCTCACGGCCCGTCACGGCAACGTGCGGGCGGGCAAACCCCGCTGGAAGCAAGGCCAAATAGGGAGGAGATGACGCGGCTCGCCGATCCTCCGGGTTGGCCGCGTAGATAAATCGCCGCACAAATACAGAATCCGGCTTACAGGCCAACTCCGATTCTAGCTTTGCACGAAGGATGGCAAAGAACCTTAGGGCCCGACCAGATACGGTATTCGCCCGTGACGAGCGAAATAGGTGAACGCCTCGTTGAGCGAGGGCACGGTTCGGCCGTCCAATCCGTACGTGTCCAGCAAAATCGCCTTCTTCATGGCTTCCGCCGATCTCTTGGATAGCGTTCGAGATTCATCTTCGAGTATTCCGATTCGAGTGAGTTGCTCGCCGGTGAGCGCGGTTTTTGTATCCTTTCGAATCTGAGCCACGGTGCGCTCGCAGTTTATTGAGCTCGCGGTGTATACCATCGAAGCCGCATAATGCGCGGCGGCGTATCCGGGGCCCGCGGTCACGGCTGCATTTGCAAAGCTCAAGGCCTTGTCAGATTCCTTCATCGAAGTGTAATAGAGCACCATTGCGGTTAGCGCTTGGGGCGAATCTGGTTGAGATGTCAGCGCAGCATTGAAGAAAGCCCCCGCAAGCTCTGCTTGATACTTGAGCTGCTTTTCGTCTTTTGTTCGCCCGGATGTCATCATTTGAACCGATTGATTTCCGCGCTCAATCAAAAGATCTACGCTACCGGGCTCGGTCAGGATTGCATTCAGGAATCGCTTATCGGCCTCGGCGAAGGATTGGGTGTAGTTGAGCAAAATTGAAAGGTAGTAGTTCACCTCTGGTCTTTGACTCTCGTCTTTTGAAAGGCTCGCCACCAAGTTACCCAGCGCACCGGTCCGGTTACGCTTGAGCGCAATGGCGCTCTGGGCAAGCTTAACTCCAAGCGAATCGGGATCGTTGCCGATAGCTTCGGACATCGCCGCATCGGCGTCCGCGTCTTTTCCAGATTGAACCAACAAAATGGACTTCAAGCTGTAGGAGTAAGCATCCATGGACTGGGCCTTCTCAAGCAGGTTGAGGGTGAGGGCCGCCCCAACATTGTCGGCATCTCGGATTTGCGCGAATGCCAATAGGTTGGCAAGCTCCGTCTGTTTAATGTCTTTGCGGTATCGGGTGTAAAGGGCCTGGATGGCCGCATTGTAGCGACCCGCTCGAATTGCGGCCCGACTGTATTGCAGGAAGTTTGCGTCGGTTGGGGCACCAATTGCCTCAAACTGCTTAATCAGACCCTTGCGCCGCAAACCAACGCCGCGCTCCATGGCGGCGCGAATCGGCGTGATATCGCGCTCCTGATCCGTGCTGAGAAAGATTTCGAGGGCTTTTCGTAGATTGATTCCTGATAGCACTTCGTTGGCATCGTCCGAGTTAGGCTCCGCCGCCAACGCGTCCTCGGCAAACGCTTGAGCCTTGTCGTAGACTCCTTTTGAAAGAAAGGCACGTGCCAGCAGAATCCGCGCGGGGTTGTGACCGGGTGTAGCCTTAAGAGCCACCCGACCCGAGTATATAGCTTGATCAAACAAGCTCTTGGTCATTGAGACGTAGCCTTCCTCAACGTTCTTCGCTGCACCCTTTGAAACGCCGGTGTCCACCTTGACGGTATAGGTCTTCTTGATGTTTTCGCCTTGAGCAGAGTAGGCGGCAAAGGTGAGCTTTATCGAACCGTCCGGCTCGTTCAGGGGGTCAATATCGAACTCATAGGGCGTGCTTGTATCATTGCTGCGAAGGTTATCGCCAACGTAAAACTCAACCTGGTTTACAGGCTGATCTGATTCGACCGTTACCCTGAACTTACGAACTCCGGTTAAAGTGTCGCCATCCTTGAGGTCACGAACAACGATATCAATTTTGACGGGCGCCATGCTCATCAAGGCCAAGGCTAACGAGGTTGCCAACATAATTTCGAATCTCACTCCTGCGGGTTCACCGCGCTCTATTTGACGCGTCGAAGCGCCCAGAACATTCACCGTTTTTGCGGCTTCTAGTGAATGTACCCGTTCAGCCCGATTAGGGATAGCTTTCTTAGCGTAACTTCTGAAGAGCCGCTTGCTTAACTTCTTCCAAGGAATCGGTGGCCAGGAACTCCAGAAGAGCGCGGTGCTTAGCCGGGTCCGCTTGCCAAACACACAGCATTTTCGCGAGCCGCGACTCCGCCGCCAGGAACTTTGTGACAACGGCAAATTTGGTCGCGCTGAGTTTCACTGCCGCCGCCATACGGACCATCGCACTCGACTCAATCGCCGGATCGAGAAGCGACATGACCCGCGCCTCAACCTCCTTGACCTCTAAGTAAGCAGACTGAGTAATCAAAAATCGGACGTAAGGCTCGGCATCATTTACAAACGCCATCGCCACTATTTTCGAAGTATCTCCTTCGACCCGAGGCGTAGAAAGTCCGGCGGCGAGCCGCGTTTGCCAAGATCGCGAGGCCAACAGAATCGAAAGATCCGCGGCAAGGGTTTTGTCCGTTCGAAAAGTGGTGACGGCGGTGGCCGCAAATCGCTTCATATGATCAAAGGGACCCTGCCTTAAGATCGTGCCGATTAGCGCCCTTGCTTCGGGGTTCTGGCTTTTGGCAAGTTCTCGTATGCAAATCTCAGAAACCCGATGAGAAAGCGATTTCGTGCCTTCAGTCAAGAGCTTTTCGGCACCGGGCACAATTTTGGCTTCATATGCCAAAAAAGCATTTAGGGAGACCAAACTATGAGAATCGGACATCAATTTCAAGAGGGTCTCGGGGTCGGCGTTAGCCACGGCCGCCGCCCGAGAAAGCGGGTCGCTGGCCTCGGCTATCGCCGGAACCACCGTTGGCTTCTTAAGTTCGGAGACGGTGGCAGACGCCTTCTCCGCGACCTTCAAATCATCCAGAAAAATCTGAAACGTTGGACCAAAATTGGACCAATAGTAGGACTCATCCGGTGTTGCTAGGTAAAGGTTCGAAATCTCCCCCGTCCCCATTGCGCGCATATCCAGACTCACAAACTGCCAATCGGAGCTAGCCGCTAACCCGAGGTCCAGATGCGCCTTGGGAACGTCCTTTCTTACTTCGGTTTCTATTGCGCGCCCAAAGAGCCGAATGCGCGTTTTGATGCCGGGCCCCTCCGCCACGATATCTACGGGCTGGCCGACGATTCTGGGCTTGATCCAGAACTCAAGGTAAGGAGTTTTCGCAAGGTCAATCGCGGTGGCATTTCCACCGTTTCCAATAAGGCGAAGCCAGTTGTTGCGCGGTCTTGGCAACTCGCGAATCTCGGCAACGGCGCCCCGGTCAGAGTCCACAACCGTCGTTACTTGCCAGAAACCGCTGGCTGCAAGTTTCTCGGCTTCTCCGGCGTTGAAGGGTAGGGCGGTAGGTATGGTGCTGGTAGGTTCAGGTTGGTTTTGTAAGGCGAGCGATCCGATGAGTTGGGCGTCGGTCATCGCCGGTGAGCCTCCCTCGAATGCCACGACAAGGCGACCACCCAAGGCGAAGTAACCCACTGCCTTTAGGCCAGACTTTTCGCCCACTAGGTCTGCGTAGCGATCTTGTACGACTCGCCAGTTTCCAAACTGGGCGGTGCCGCGGTTCTGTAGCCCAATTTCGAGGACATTGTGGGCCCGAATTTGCTCTTGTGAAAGTAGCGGCAGTTTGACCCACGGATCATCCGAAACTTCCAACCAATTCCAAGCTCCCGGTGCAGTTGATCTTGGTGTGCCGAAGCTATCCGGTTTGGCAAGCTCCGACCAAACAGAGAATCCCCTCAGCACGTCATCGGGCGTGACCGGGAACTCAAGGGGGCGTCCTCGTAGCATCGGGTGGTATTCGAGCCCGCTTACCGTTATTGGCAATCCGCCGTGCCGCGCGACACTTTGAGCTTGCCGCGTCCATTGAGTTAGCAGGCATCGCGCAAGCTTGCCCCGATTTAGCGGATCAAGCGATGCAAAAACCGGGACAAAGGCGATTGGAATTGGAGAATTCCGACCGTCCATAGTTCCAATCTTGTCATCAAGTTCCGAGGTTAAGACAAACGCTGACTTTGTACTATGCGTTAGTCTGCTCAGAACTTGCTCGAAGGCGGGAGCCATCAAGGAATGCCCCGCTGGAACCGTAATGACCTCGGCGTCCACCTCAAACTGGGGCCGGATCGCAACTCGACCGCCCGTGTGAGCTTTGACCAACTCACAAAAAAGTGCGACCTCCCGGCGAACTTGGCGCAGTTCCTCGTTCTCAACTAGCGCTCGCTTTTGGGCCCAGAACCCGTACTCGGTTCGAGCGAGAGACTCCGATTCACCGGAGACAAAAATCATCAGCGGCCACTCGATCACAGGTTGCGAATTAGCCTTTGCCACGAGCGCGGGAAGATCGGACCACTCTCCGGTCCCCAGAGTCCTTCCAACCAGATTGCCGCCCGAAAAATGATAGCGATACCCGCCGGAGTCCAAGTACTGGGGTGGCTTGCGCTCGGCCGTCCAAGTCGGCAAGACAGCGGGCACTTTCTCGCCCCCGATGTCATAAACCCCCAGAGGCTGAGTCTGCTGCGGGATAATAGCGGAAAGTAGGAAAGCAAGCATGGTCGGTTGTTTAGATGTAAGGTACCCCGCGCATCCTCATAACAGACGCGCCTAAAGCGTGAACGTTTGCCCTTTTGTGAGAGACTGAACTTGGCGACGCTCCTTTCCCGGCAATCTCAAGTAAAATTTTCCCCTGCCTGGCGTGAGTTTCTTGATCGTGAGCTTGGTTAGTTTCAAGTTGACCCAAGTTGTCGATACCTCAAATCCGCCCCGCGCCCGTAGCCCCGTGTAGCTTCCTTTAGCCCAACTATCGGGCAAGGCGGGAAGCACGTTGATGGTCGGAGGCTCGCCTGGCTTTTCGGGGTGGCTCTGCATGAGCATTTCGGCAATTCCGGCGGTTACACCAAAATTCCCATCAATTTGAAAGGGCGGGTGCGCGCAAAAGAGATTCGGATAGACCCCGCCGCCGTTATGGTAGTTAAAATTCACGTCCGCAACGGGGCGCAAGAAGTCCCTGATGAGTTTTTCGGCTCGGTTCCCATCGCCCAACCGGGCCCAGAAACAGGTCTTCCATGCCATGCTCCAGCCGGTGCTACGGTCGCCGCGTACTTCGAGCGATTTTCGCGCGGCTTTGGCTACTTCCGGTGTGCCGTGAAGGGTGATCTCGCTGGCCGGATAAAGGCCGTAAAGGTGCGAAACGTGGCGATGCTGAGGTTCCAGTTCTTCGTAAGGCTCAAGCCACTCTTGGATCCGCCCGTCCGGCGATATTTGGGTTGGAGCGAGCTTGGATAGGGTTGCTTTGAGTTCTTTGGCATAAGCCTTATCAATGCCTAGTTTCTCCGCTGCCGCGACCGTGTTTCCGAGCAGTTCTCGCATGATTTGCATGTCAATGGTCGGCCCCAAACACGTGTGCGCGGTCCGTCCGTCTTTCATTCGGAATGCATTTTCTGGGGAGTTCGACGGGCCAGTGACGAGCCACTTTTTGTCGGGCAATTCAACCAAGATCGAGCGGAAAAAATCGCTGGATGCCTTCAGGGTTGGATAAATGCGTTTGAGATACTGGAGGTCGCCGGTGTAGGCGTAGTGATCCCAAAGATGTTCGCAAAGCCATCCCCCGCCAGAAAGGGTTGATCCCCATCCAGCATCTTCGCCGGGCGCCGTGTAACCCCAAGGGTTAGTGATCACATGCGACACCCATCCCGGCGCATTGTAATACGCCTTTGCCGTGCGTTTGCCTGGCTCTACGAGGCTTTCAATGAGGCTCGTCAATGGCAGGTGGCACTCGCTTAAGGCCGTTGATTCTGCCAACCAATAGTTCATCTGGACGTTGACGTTTAGGTGGTAATCGGCATTCCAAGGGGTCTGATATTCTTCCGCCCAAAGGCCCTGGAGGTTGGCGGGGAGTCCTCCTTCTCGGGAGGAACTGATCAATAAATAGCGTCCAAAGTTAAACAAAAGAGCTGCTAGGTGGGGGTCTGATTCGCCTGCCGCAGCGATGGAAAGTCGGGACTGTGTGTTTCTGACGTCAGGTTCCTCGCCGAGGTCTAGTGAAACCCGGCTCTGAAGGGACTCAAAGTCGTCAGCGTGACGTTGGTAGAGGTCTTCCCAGGTGCGATTTGCAGCCCGATCAAGGATGGCCTTAATTTCCGTCTTGTAAGCGGCCCCCATGTGCTTGCCGGCGATGGGTCCGGAATAGTTGGTTCCGGCGGAAATTAGGATCACAACGGCATCGCAACCACGAACCCTGAGTGTTGAGCCATCATGGGCAACCGTTCCTTTGCCCTGAGGAATTGCTCGAACACGCGCTTGATAAACAACACCGTTGCCGCCTAAGCCATCATTCAGCGCGCCGTCCAAGCATAGATCTCCAGCAACGATGGAACTAGCCCCTCTTTCCTTGCGAGCTACGCTAATATCGCAATCTATCGGCCGGCTCCAATTTGACAGCCGATATGCGATCACCTGATCGGGGTGCGAAGCGAACAAGAGTCGAAAGGTCGTATGGTCGCCCGTGTCCACCGTGCGAATAACGGCAAGTCCAGTATTCAGCTCCAGAAAGCGCGCATAGCCAATAGGCTTTTCCGGCAAGCCAAGATGCTTGATCTTCAGCTCGCCCAACACCTGGTAACACCCATACGGCCCATCTTTCCCATTGCCCGACCCACTCCCCGGCCCGTCGCTGGTAAAGGTCTGGTTCACGAGTTGCTCCGCTTCGGGGTTCTTGCCTTTCAAAAGCAAATCAACGATTTTCTGCCGATTCTTCGAGGCGTCCTTGCGGTTCTGATCGAGGGGCCGACCCGACCACATTGAGCTTTCGTTGAGGATGATTCGCTCCTCGTGAACCTCCCCAAACATCATCGCACCCAACCGCCCATTTCCGACCGGACAACTCTCCGTGAACTTGCTTGCCGGACGGTCGAATTCGATGGAATAGGAAGGTTCACGGAGCATCGCTAAAACAAGAGGGACCATCACACTACGACTTTACCTGCGTCCCAATAAGCTCAGAAACAACTTGTCTTTCGGCGCGTAAAGTAAAGTTAGGTATGAGTGAGTTAATTTTCGAAGTCCGGGAGTCCTCCGAAGGCGGATTCGAGGCGAAGGCGCTAGGGTCCGCTATATTTACGGAGGCGGATAGCCTTGTCGAACTCAAAACGAACATTTTGGATGCAGTCAAATGCCACTTCGATCCGGGCGCGGAGCCTAAGATAATTCGGTTGATCATAATCCGCGAAGAGGTGATTGCTGCTTGAGGGTGCCTCGCGACTTGTCGGGGCAAGATTTCGTTAAGTTGCTAGCTAAATTGGGTTATGAGTCCACGAGACAAACTGGAAGTCATTGCCGTTTGACGACATCCGTAAACGGTCAGCATCACGTGACAATTCCCTTGCACCCCATGCTGAGAGTCGGCACACTCAGTGCTGTCTTGAATGAGATATCGCTTCATCATCACAAGACGAAGGCTGAAATAATGGAGATATTGTTCGATTAAGTCAGTTTCCGCGATCAGAAATCGAAGCCAGCGTCGAACGCTAGACCGCTAAATACCGCGGGCAATCCACCAAATGATCGTTCACCATGCCGCATGCTTGCATGTGAGCGTACAGAATGGTCGAACCCACAAATTTGAATCCCCGCTGCTTCATATCTTTGCTCATTGCATCAGAGATGGGCGAAGTCGCCGGTATCTCGGCGAGCGTTTTGAACGCATTCACAACCCGTTTGCCATCAACAAATCCCCATTGATACGCGTCGAACGTGCCGAACTCTTCAACCACCTTCAGAAAGGCAATTGCGTTTGATACGCTCGCCTCGACCTTCAGCCGATTTCGAATGATGCCAGAGTCTTGCAAAAGGCGATGCTTCTTCGCTTCATCAAAACGAGCGACGACGGATGGATCGAAGCCTTCATAGGCCCGGCGATACCCCTCGCGGCGGTTTAGAATCGTTATCCATGAAAGCCCAGCCTGGGCTCCTTCCAAAATCAAGAACTCAAACAATCGCCGATCATCGTGAACAGGTACACCCCATTCTTCGTCATGATAACGCTGATAGATTTCTGATGACTCCGCCCAAGGACATCGAGTCAATTCTTGGCCGCCTTAGTGCTCAAAACCGTGGGTTTATCGAAAAGTGAGGGCGTTGAGTGGCGTTTCATTAGGTTAATTGTAGCTGTTGCCTAACTTCATGGCTAAACAATTTGTGAAAAAACCCCGATAATTTTGCCGTGGGTATTGACACGTAGTTTTCAATGAACCATACTTAGGGTGGGTTCAGAGCGTCTGAACCTATCGGAGACAACGCAGGGAAGCATCTAGTTCGAACTCATAGGAAACTGAAGGAAAGTTGTGAGGGAAGGTTGGAAAGCCGATTTGCTTTGCTCCAAAACTAAAAAACAAGGAGCTAAATAAAACAAATGAACAAGACGTTCAAATACGCGCTCGGCCTAGTTTTCACGCTAGGTACGATGACAAGCGCACTCGCTCAAGATAATTTTCCGGATGCACCGGAAAATCATTGGGCTTACGAAGCACTCGGTCGCATGAAGCAAAATGGCCTGCTCATGGGTTATCCAGATGGACTGTTCCGCGGTTCTCGTCCGGCGACTCGCTATGAAATGGCTGTTGCGATTCACGCAACCTACATGCACCTCAAGAACATCACCGATGGTCTCGCCAGCGCTATTGAAGAGCTGAAGAACAGACCTGGCGGTGGTAGGGACTTCGATCCATCAGCCATTAACGCTGCTCTCGCTCAGTTGAGAAAAGACGTTGACGGTATGAAGGGTTGGGGCGATGACATTGCTAGCCTGAAGAGAATGGCTTCTACTTTCGAGAAGGAGCTTGCATCTATGGGTGTAGATATGGAAGCTATGAAGAAAGACATGGCCAGCCTGAATGATCGTGTATCGAAGCTCGAAAAGAACGCGCTTCCGATCACAATCCACGGCGATGCCAACTTCCTTATGATGGCCGGCGGTAGCACAAGCAACCGTTTCGGTATCGGCGTAGACGGTCAAATCTTCGGTGCTAACGGCCCTAACGCTGTTGGTATGGAGAATGACTTCTCCGTATTCCATGAGGCTCATTTCAAGATTGCTGGCACGAACGACTCCGGTCCTAAGTGGTGGGCAGTTATGAGCATTGGCAACCTTTTGGGTAGCCCTACTTACGGTAGCATGTCCGGCACAGCTGCTGGAGCAAATCACAACGATGAAGGTAACACTGACATCGTTTTTGATCGCTTCGTAGTTGAGTTCGACACAAGCCTGATCGGCCAAGGCTTCAACGCTAAGGTCGGACGACTTGGTTACAAGATCAGCCCTTACCTCTATCAGCGCCCAGATGCTACTCCTTACTACAAGAATGAGAACTGGGACAACCACGAGTGGACAATGGACGGCGGCGTTTTCGGCTTTAACTTCGGTTCAGCCAAACTCAACGCGTTCGTTGGTCGCAACGATGGTCGCCGATCAACGGGTGGTGTTGACATCAACCCAATGATGGTTGGCGCAATCGGTCCTCGATTCGTAGTTGGCGGTCCTCGACCAGTCGGCCTCGGTGGCGGAACGACAATTGTTGACCAAACTCTTGGTTTCAACTTGAGTCTTCCTCTTGGCGAAAAGGGCGGCCTTAACTTGGCTTACCTTCTCCACGGCTCACGTCAGTCTGGCCTCAATCGCGTTCACGTGTTTGGTGGCGACCTGAACTGGGACTTCGGCATGATTAAGTTCAATGCTGGCTACGCACAGTCAAATGTGTTCCAAGGTTCGACTTCGGTCGTAACCAAGCAGAACGCAGCTTGGCATGCAGGTTTCGGTTACGAAGCCGAGAAGTGGGGCCTTAACGTAGGCTTCCGCGAGATTCAGCCTCGATTCGCGGCCGCAGGTGACTGGGGTCGAATCGGTATGTGGTGGAATCCAACCGACATCAAGGGCGTAAATGCTAAGGCACATTTCAGCTTGTCTGAGAATATGAGCCTTTGGGCATCAGGTCAATGGTATTCCGGTCTCGGTAAGACTGGAGCTAGCGGCATGGGAACAGCGGACAAGGTAAGCAGCCTCAAAGTTGGACTTGATTACAAGGTCAACGAGAGCTGGAATGCTATGTTCGGCATTGAGAACGTTGAGTGGAACCTCGGTACCCTCGGCGCGCTGAATGGCAAGCCAAAGGAGCGATGGTACAACATCGGCCTCGGCTATGGCATGAGCGACAATGCGAAGCTTAGCTTCCTGTGGCAAATCAGCGACTACGACGGTAAGGCTACACCAGGATTTGCTGGTCGCTTCACCGGTAACTTGCTGACTACCCAGCTCAGCATCAAGTTCTAAGAGCATTCTCTTAAAACTAAGAACGGCCCCTCTGAGAAATCAGGGGGGCTTTTTTGTCGAATCAGACCTATGAGTTTCATAAGTCTTCTAAGCCCAACATGTCCTGTTTATCCTAGTAAACTAAACCCATGCGAAAACATAAGCTCTTCATCGCTTTCACCCTCGTTGCTGTCAGTTCATTCGCTATCGGTCAGCTTGGCGATCTCGGCAAGCTCGTCAAGATCGGCGGCGTTGCCCTGCTTGTTGATCAGTTCGGCGGCGAAATGAACAAGGGCCTGAATCGGCTCACCAAGCACACCGATTCGAAAACCGTAAAGACAAAAGTTGTCACGATTCTCAGCGTGGGAATCGGCAAGAGCAGTGCCGTCGGAGCGGCTCAAGTTATGGGGCCGCCAGCTTTGGTGGATAAAGTTGTCGCCGTCGCTCAACCCGAAGCCGATCTGTTGGGCCGTCAAATCCGAATCAAGGCGTTGATTCCAGTTTCCGACAAGAACGTTACGAAGTCAATAAAGATCGTAGACGGAGTTGGCGTCTCTGGCATTGTAGACATCAAGCTCTAGTATTTTTCGTGCCCCAGGTGGGGGCACTTCACTTCACCAGATGCCGGATCGTACGTGTACGGCTCCTTGCCGATTGGACACTGGAGGAACTCCGCTGAAAGTCGGGTGTCGGAAAGCGATTGAGGCGGCACATCGCCCCCCGTGGCGCGCGCGACTTCGAGGCCAGAGCGGGCCTGGCGGATGTTGTTTTTGCAAACTTCATCGCGGGCCTTGAACATGGCTTGCCCCGGAACGGTAGTGCCCTTGCCGTCTTTTCGAGAGCTTTTGCCGCCGCCTGTGCCATACATAAACACCATCACCAGCATCCCCATGATCACTAAAACAATCAAAGTCGCTGCAAGAGTTTGGCCGCGCTGTTTCATAAAACTAGTCCTCGCGTAGAAGCGCTAATACCTGGCCATAACCAACCGCTTGATTTTCTTCTACACAAATCTCTACGATTTCCCCAGACGCTTTTGCCTCAACATCGTTCGCAATGCCAAGCTGGCTAATAATTGCTACGATGTCGCCGGCCTGCACTTTTCCACCAACTGCAAAAGGTATCGCTGCCGGCCGGTAGTATCCGACAAGCGGAGATTTGATCTCAAAAACGACCGGGCCAGTGGGCTCATCGGGAGCCGAATCGGATGACCTCGGGGAGGTTCTCGCCGACTTGGGCTTCGCGCAAGCAAGCGTTGCATCAAACTTCAGCTCACCATCGCGAAGGCTCACCGTCGCAAAACCCCGCTCCCGCGCGGTTTCGATAGCGTGTCGAATCGAACTGAGGTCAGACATGAACCAAATATACCCGTGACGAACTTAGTCTGATACAGGAAGGGGCACCACCACACCGGGTAGCAAAGGCAACCGAACTAGATTGTGATCAATCACGCCCAGCTCGGCGAGCAGGGCCTTGTTGGTGCCGGGCTGAGGGTGAGAACGAAGGGTCTCAATCGTAGGTCGAATAAATTCAAACTTCGCTTCGTCCCGATCCGCCACGATTAGCGAGAGCCACCGGGGCACGACGTTCGCTGCGCCAGAAATGGTCCCGTTCCAACCGGCATCCAAAGCTTTCAGAAGGAGCAACTCGTTGCCGACGTAGAGCCTCTTGCCCGGCAGCACCTGACGAAACATGGCGAGATTACCCTCCTTGCCGGAACTATCCTTTGCCCCGAGCAAGTTACTGTGGTCAGCCAACGATGCCAAAAACGGGGCATCAAACTCGAAACCCGTTCGCTGCGGGAAATTGTAGACGAGTACGGGCGCGGGCGAAGCATCAAGAACCGCCCGGAACCACAGCGCCACCCCGTCGGATGTCGCTTCCCTGAAGTACGACGGCGCCATCAGGAGGATCGCGGCAGCGCCAGACCTTGCGGCCTGCTTTGACAACCAAGTTGCCTCATTCAGGCTCGGCGTTGCGATTCCGAGAATAATCGCAAGTTCAGGTGCAAGTCGGCACGCGAGGTCCACCAAATCACGCTTTTCTATGGCGCTCAATGAAGGCCCCTCGCCGTTGGTTCCGGCGATGACCGCCCCTTTACAGCCAGCGGCACGAAACCAAGCGAGCAACTTGACAACACCCGCCTCATCAATCGCCCCGCTGGGCAAAAACGGGGTAACCATCGCGGGATAAACGCCATCGGGCAAGCTCATCTGCTGACATTACCCGAACCCCTAAAATGCCCACGGTGAGAGTCGCAGTCCAGCCTCGTCAACAAACATCCAAACGAGTTTTCGCTCGTGATCCGTCGCGTCACGATTCATGCGCCCCCGGACCTGCTCAACCCGGCGCTCGCCCAGACTAACTTCAATAGTCAACCTGCTCGCTTCCAGACCACTTGGATCGCTGACCCTCAGCGAAATGATCGCCGTGGCCCCATCAATGCACCGCTGCGTGTATCCAAACACACAGTGTCTCTGGCGGTTTCCCTCGTCGGCCATGGCGCGATTTGATACCAACTCGATGAAGCGCACGAGCTTTTCCTTTACGCGAAACTCATAGTCTCCGAGGACCGGCGTCCAGCTCTTAAACTCGAAAGCTCGACTCCGGTAGGCCTCACGATGCCACTGCGTCGCGAGCTTGACCATGGAGCCGTAGGTTCGACCCTTGAAACTAAACTCGGGGTTTCGAAGCATTTGCCGAACAAAATCGGTGATCTCATCCCTATCTCTGGGCCTCATCGTGCTCCATGCCTTTGCGTAGAAGCGCAAGAGGTCGGGCGTGCGCTTGGCGGCAAGATCCCAGTCAACCTGAATCAACCGATTCACGAGGTAATCGCATCCGGTTAACGGAACTTCGGCCGCCGCTGCTCGAGACCATATCAGGTTTGTCCTAATATCGTTGGTGTTCGGCGCCTGCAGAAACCAGTGCGCCTCCTTCCGATTAAGTAGAGTGGCTGAGCTGGCGACAACTTTGGCAAACGAGCCGCCTTGAGCCACCGCAATGAACCAATCCCGATAGATGCCCTCGTCGGCGCTTGGTTTAGCCCCGCCGAGGGCCTCTGCAACGCCTTCCGGTGACAAAATCGCTCGATAAAGAAACAGCGGAACCGGGTACTTCACGTAGAGGTGCCGGCATAGCTCGATGGTTCGGCGTCCGAGATTGTAGGTGCGCGTTCTGAAGGTGTCCGGCCCCCTCAAGACGGTTGGATCGCACTTGCCAAACGCAACAAAGCGAAGCAGCTCTGTGCTTTGTGTTCGCTTGGGCCGCGCCGTTGAGCGAGCGACTTCCTCGATTTTTGCTGCCCTCAGTGCGACCTGAATCGCCTCGTTCTTAGCCGCTTCGGCGGCTTTCTTTTCTCTTAAATTGCTAAATTTTTGCACGTCGCGATACCATGTTTAGGCGCAACAAATGCAAGGAACGCTGCCTTCAACGGGTCAGAATTGGCGGAACGCCAATGGTGGGAGAGTTTTTAGGATCGGAGCATCAGGATGAACTGGTCCTTGCTCCGTTCATAGCTAGATGTTCCGTGAAATCCGGTTAGGTGTCATAGCGGGCAAATGGTACCCGTGCAAGCTGAGCGCCCAGGTCACAAGACCCATTCACCGGGTTTTTCGCGACATTTTTGCAGTTCGGGAGCAAAACGGGAAAATTTGGTGTTAATTGAGTTCGTGCTAGGCGGCGCGATAAAAAAAGCTGAAAACATTGGCTTAACTTCAGATTCACTTCTGAGGCGAAGGTACACTGCCGCCGCAATGTTGTTCGGAAAACGGAACTCGAAAGAGGCCTTCGAACGGCAGGCCGAAAAAGCTTTCCCTGCGATTTTTGGTACGGCTTTACGCCTAACTCGATCGCGAGAGGAAGCTGAGGATCTTGCCCAAGAGGCAATCGTCCGAGCCTATGAAGCGTGGGAACGCTTTGACGGGCAAAACTTCAAGGCCTGGATTCTGCGCATTGTAACCAACCTGTATATCAACAAATACAGACGCGGTCAGCGCGGCCCTGCGCTTTCATCCCTCGATGACGATCACGTTGGCGAGCCGATGTCTTATGCGGGCGAAATTCCAGACCGGGTTTTGTTTGACAATCTTGTTGGTGGTGAGGTAGAAGCTGCGTTGGCGAAAGTGCCCGATGAGTTTCGAGTCGCCGTGGTTTTGAGTGATATTGAAGGAATGAGCTATCAGGAAATAGCAGAGGCAACCGATGTTCCAATTGGAACCGTTCGATCGCGCATTGCGCGAGGCCGATCTGCACTCCGAAAAGCACTGTTGGATTACGCAATGAAAGAAGGATTTATTAGAGCAGAGGTGGACCTATGAAAGATTGGTCCCTGATTCACGCATTGGCGGATGGTCAATTGAACGATGCTGAGCGCAAAGAAGTCGAAGCTTGGATCGAAGCTGACCCCGAAGCTCGCCTTGAATTTGAGTCGGCGCGCTTGCTAAAAACGATGGTAAGCCAGGAGTGCGCTCCTATTACCTGCGACGCAACGTGGGCAAAGTGCCAGCGTCGCCTCGGAGAATTTGACCGGCGAAGCACGATTGAACGATTCGTCGGTAGATCAGCTTGGGGAATGTGCGGAATATTCTTCGTTGCGATTTTTTCCGCAGCGATGCTCAATCGCTCGGGAACAATGAACCTCAAAACTTCGGATGTTTTGGGCGCGAATCTGATGCCGATTGCCACGCCTCAGTCTCAAAGTTCGAACGAAAATGCACGATGGCTTCGCGGGTTGGCGGATCGCAATGTTCCCTTGCAAACCGATGTTCTTAGGGTTCTGTCCGCACAGCGGGGCAACCTAAACGGCCATAACGTCGTGCGGCTGGATGTCGCCGATGCCAAGGGCAATATGATTCTCTATATCGCATCCGATGCGGCTCAGTTCCAAGATTCGGGCGGACACGGCGATGGCTATGGCTTGATTCGAGTTGGTGAGGCGATGGGCCTCACATGGTCGAAGAGCGGAATGGCTTTCCTCTTGTTAGGCGATCGTAACGATGACGAGCTTAAGGCCACGGCTGATCGAATTCGACAGGAATAGTCCGAGAGAAGGCAGCTCCTGAGGTAAAATCTGAATCCAACCCGACGCAGGGGTATAGCTCAGTTGGTAGAGCGACGGTCTCCAAAACCGTAGGTCGCGGGTTCGAGCCCTGTTGCCCCTGCCAGTTTTCTGTTCCGCTTGATCTATCATGAACCGATTATTTGTCTTGCTGTTTGTAGCAACCGCCTCGCTTGGTTTAATCGGTTGCGGCAAAGAACTTACCCACGCTCGCATCGCAACTTCGCCCGTCCTTTATCGGCGAGTTGTAAGCCTAAGCCCAAGTTCGACCGAAATCGCAACCCGGCTCGGTTTTGTCCAGATTATTGGCAGAACCGCAAGTTGCGAACTTCCCACCGCCGCCAAAATCCCCGTTGTTATGAATGGGGTTAAGCCGGATTATGAGAAGATCCTCGCCCTTAACCCAGAAGCCATCCTTTACGATCACGATTTGATTTCGGAAGCGGATTTGGCGAAGTTTGCCGAAATGAAAATTGCAACCATAGATACGGGCGGTAAGCCAAACACCGTCAAAGGGTTTTGCGATAATCTCCTAGATATCGGCGCCATTACTCATGGCGAAAAGCCGCTCGCGGAGTATGTGGACCGGATTAACAGCGAAATCGGCGCGGCTAAAGTGAACACCGTTTCACCCAAACCAAAAGTCGCAATCCTCCTCGGGGGCAGCGGCGCTGAGCACATGATCGCAGGGACGAACAGTTTCTCGGCGGATGTGGTTCGCCAAGCCCAGAGCGAACCCGTGGGCCCCGATGCGCCGAATTTTGTGACCTTAAACGCAGAATGGCTCAAATCGGCCGATCCCGACATCATTTTTGTGCCGGGAGATGTGGATAGCGTTCAAAATGATCCTCGATTTAAGACGCTGAAGGCGGTTGTCAATCGGCGAGTTTATCGCTTTGCCCCCGAGATGATTATGCGAAGGGGCGGACGAGTCGAGTCCGCAATCAAGAACGTTAACGTCGCTATTTACAACTTGATGAACCGGAAATAACATGGAAACAAAGGCAGAGATTGGTGTATTCGGTGGTTCCGGCTTTTACAGCTTGCTTACCGATGTTCGTGAAGTTAAGATTGATACGCCCTACGGCCCTCCTAGCGATGCTTTGATGCTCGCGACGGTTGGCGGTCGCAAAGTTGCATTTCTGCCCCGCCATGGGCGAAATCACACGATTCCGCCGCACAAGATTAACTATCGCGCCAATGTTTGGGCTATGCGCTCTCTGGGGGTTCAAGCCATCATCAGCCCCTGCGCTGCCGGTTCGCTTCAAGTTCATGTTAAGCCCGGCGATTTTGTGGTTTGTGATCAGTTTGTAGATCGCACGAATGGCCGAATTGACACCTTCTACGATGGCCCCATTGTTACCCACGTCTCCCCCGCCGATACCTACGATCCGGTTTTGCGCAAGCTCGCGGTCGAGACGATTCGGGAGCATGGGATTGAGTGCCACGACGGCGGCACGGTCGTCGTCATCCAGGGCCCCCGTTTTAGCACCAAATCGGAAAGCAAATGGTTCCACGACGCGGGTTGGGAAGTGATCAACATGACCCAATATCCCGAGGCTTATCTTTGCCGCGAACTGGGAATGGCCGTGATCAACATCTCCCTAATTACTGACTACGATAGCGGCGTTCACGCCGGAGCCGAGGCGGTTAATGCCATGAGCGTTCTTGAGGTCTTCACCATGAATGCGGAGCGAATCAAGGGCGTTGTGCTTGATCTGATCAAGAAAATGCCAACGGATTTGGCCGGGCTTGGGGCTCGGGATGGCTTGACCTATAGCCGAGGCGATGGTCATGCGGCCACGCCGGATGATATTCGGTTGTTTGAGTTGTTGAGTTAGTGTTACTTAGCGAACTCGACGCCAGACATCAACTTTCCTGTTTCTGCGTCAACCAGGATGCTACAGACGCTTGGCCACCCCTTGCCCGGGAAGGTTCCTTCCACGTTATAGCTGAGTCGCGCCTTGCGATCGAAAAACAGATTTTTGAAAATGGGATCAGCTTCGCGCACAGATGACGTGTGATATCCGAATCTGTTGACCTGAAATTGTGGGGGCTTGGTCTTGGTCGTGTTTAATCCCATTGAAGGCACCGATCTGGAGTATTCCGCTTTGGCTATCTCAATCGCCTTGGCTTTGCCAATCAACGTCTTCGGGAAATTGTAAGTAATTCCAGCCATTCCAGAATAATTCGTTACCCGGCCAGCAAATGCGCTAACGCCCAATACAGCGTGGTTCCCGCCGGGAGCCGGATAGCCGCGCACCTCATCCCGAAACTCAACTGAGTATTCGGTTGTAACCCCGCCCCGCTCGCGTCCAACTCTGGCTACGGGTTGAGCTGGATTTGGCCCATAGAACCGCGAAGGCATCTTGGCCCCCGTGCGCTTGCACCAATCAAACGCAACCCTTATCGCCTGTTGCGCGCTCTTTACCTTTGGGTTGCCGCTATGGTTGTAAACGTCAATTCTGCCGTCGCTGTAATGAGTGACCGTGTTTGTGAAATGTGAAATCATCAGGTAGGCCTCTGCGCCCTCAATGTTGGTGTACTGATACTTGCTTCCGGGAGGTGCGGTTTCTACCGTATGGATTTTCGACGTCGTGGATAAGTTCACGTGCCCGGCCGCTTTCAGAAATTTCACGGCGATGTCATGCCGCAACTTAGCATCGTCTGCCCAGGAAAGTGCCAGTGCGAGTATCAGCATACGTTAATCTACGTGCGAGTTGGTCTGCTTGATCCGCAAATCGAATCCTGTTCGCGCTAGACTATTGCCATGAAGCTTTCTGTTCAGCTTTACACCGTTCGTGACCTTATGGGCAAAGACCCGGCGGACACCCTGGCCGCTTTGTACAAAATCGGGCTTCGCTATGTTGAGCTCGCCGGTTACGCCGGGAAATCGGCGGAGGAGTTTAGCAAGATGGTTAAAGGGGCGGGGCTAAAAGTGAGCGGGATGCATGTAGGCATTGATGCCTGCGAGAAGGAGTTGCCTAAACTGCTTGATGAAGCCGCGCTCTTCGGCTGCAAACACGTTATCGTGCCCTGGGCACCGGCGGGTAAAAACAAGGGCGAGTGGGAGGCTCTCGGGATTCGGCTTCATGCGATTGGCGAGAAAGTTGCCAAGGAGCGCCACGTTTTCGGCTACCACAACCACGCCCACGAATTCGCGATGGCGGATGGCAAGACCGGCTTTGACATCATGTTCTCCGCCGCCTGCCCCGATCATCTGAAATGCCAGATTGACCTTTGGTGGGCGTATGTCGGCATGGGCGATCCGGCGGCGTTGGTCAATCAATATGGTTCGAGAGTGAGATGCGTTCACCTGAAGGACGGGGACGCGCGCAAGGATAGCGCCAAGCAAATGATCGCGGGGCAAGGCATGATAAAGTGGGAGCCCGTGCTAGAAGCATGCAAGAAGGCGGGGGTTGAGTTTGGTTCAATCGAGTTCGACACCTGCCCCGGACCTGAGATTGAGTGCGTTAAAGCGTCGCTGGACTTTTTCCGATCTCATGATCTGACGGAATAGGCTCCTCAACTTCGAACCAGCCGGGCGTGTTGTAGATTTTCGTGGCCAGTGCCTTTGGCAAGATCAGTTTTTCGGCAGCTCCATCCGCCGGAATTTTCGTTCTCGGGTTCGCCGCGGTGGGAAAATACGGCTCGTAAATTGCGCCTCGGCCCACCGCCACCAGGTCGCAGCCGATGCCCAAACACTCTTGGGCCGCAGCCATATTGCGCACTCCGCCTACTCCGATGAAGGGGATTCGGCCCGAAACAACATGATGCAAGTGGGTTAGAATCGGCCCCGAAATCGAACCGTGGGCAGACTCCTGGCGGAACTCTCGCAAAGAAACATGTAACCAAGCGAGGGATCGCATGCACAGCTCGTTCAAAAGTGTCTCGGTTTGTTCAAGGCGAATGCCGGGAGTTTCCAACTCCTCTGGAGAAAAACGGTAGCCCACCGGATAACCAGGAACCGCCGCCAGAACGGCATCTGTAACCGCTAAAGGAAACTTCAAGCGATCCTGTCCCCACTTATCGTCGCGCCGGTTTGAATGAGGGCTCACAAACTGCTGAAGAAGGTAAGTGTTCGCCCCGTGAATCTCGACCCCATCAAACCCCGCGCGCTGCGCTCGCGCCGCTGCTTGCGCAAAGGCCGCAATCGTTTCCTCGATCTCCCCTTCGGTCATGGCTGTGGGAGTCTCTGCGTTCGGCCGTTCGGCCGGAATGGCAGAGGCCGAAAGCGGTGTTCCCCCACAAAGCCGGGACGGGCATTGGCGTCCGCCGTGATGGATTTGTAGCACCGCCGCAGCGCCACGAGCCTTGATTGCAAGCGCAACCGCCGAAAGCGAACCCAGAAACTCATCGGACCAGCACGCCCACTGACCATCAAACGCCTTGCCGCGAGGATGAACCGCACAGGCCGCCGTCATCACCATTCCAAAACCACCTTGGGCTCTTCGAGCAAGGTAAGGCAGTTCGTCTGGCGATATGTTGCCGTCTTCCTGCGACGAGTAAGTCGTCATCGGAGCGACGACGAAGCGATTACGTAACTTCAGACCGAACGGTAGCTCAATCGGGGAAAGCGGGTCCAGGGTCACCAGGCGTAGTGCTCCGGAGCAGTTTTGAAGGGTGGGAAGATTTCGTCAATCTTCGCTAACGTTTCCTCGCTCAGTTGGATTTCGGTAGCCCGGGCCGCTCCATCAAGCTGTTCAATCGTTCGAGGCCCGATGATGGGAGCGGTGACAAACTTCTGGTGGAGCGTCCACGCTAATGCCACATTCCCCGGTTCCTCGCCAATATCAGCGCAAAGAGCTTCCCACTTTGTAAGCTGATCACCCTTCGAAGCAATCACCGATTGCGCAAACTCACCCTTGCGCCGTGAGCCATCTTGCCCGCTCATCACTCCGCCCAGAACTCCCCCCGCAAGCGGAGACCAAGGAATGACGCCGATGCCATAAGCGAGGGCAGCCGGGCCAACCTCAAGTTCGATGTCCCGCTGCAAGAGCGAATACTTCGACTGTTCGCTCACCAACCCAAGAAAATTCCGGCGATTCGCGGCTTCTTGAGCCTGCACCAGATGCCATCCGGCGAAGTTGCTACTTCCTGCGTAGAGAATCTTGCCCTGTTGGCGCAGAATCTCAAATGACTCCCAAATCTCGTCCCAGGGCGCTTGTCTGAACACATGGTGCATTTGATAGAGGTCAATGTAGTCAGTTTGAAGCCGTTTGAGGGAAGCATCGCAAGCCCTTCGGATGTAAAGAGCACTAAGATGGTTCGTGTTGGGCCAGTTCTCTTGAACTCCCTTGCCCATCTTTCCGAAAAGTTTCGTTGCGAGCACAACCCGCTCACGGCGTTCGCCCCCCAAGGCGAACCACTCGCCAATAATACGTTCGGTGATTCCCTCTCCCACTTCCCACCCATAAACATCGGCGGTATCAAAGAAGTTAACGCCGAGCTCAAGCGCATGATCCATGATGCGGAACGCATCTTCTTTGGTCGTGTTCGGCCCAAAGTTCATGGTGCCGAGGCACAAGCGGCTCACGGCAAGGCCGGTTCGGCCCAAAAAAGTTAGAGGTACAGACATGAGCTAACAGTGTACATTTTTAAGGTGCTCCCCCAAGTTCAGGGCGTGAGGATTGGAATTTTCGCCAACGACTCGTTAACGCTACTACTAAGGCGGTCGCACACGTAGATCAGCTCTTTGTTTCGGAGGTGACTAACCGTACCGACCTTCTCGCCTTGAAGATTGTGGATTCCTATTTGGGCTCCCACATACCGCTTGAAGTCTCTCACAACAGTGGTCACTGCACCCAGTTTTCCGAGCATGGATTCCAGAGCCTCCTGGCTCAGATATCCTTCGTTGTTAAAGGAGACGATGATTAGATTCGAGTTGATCCTGCCCAGAAGTTGCTCGAAGTGCTCGGCGAATCGCTTTCGAGAGTTGAAAACGCTTGATCTTGTCTTGCAATCTAAGCGTTTGCAAGCGATTCCATAGACTTCCGGCTTATCCCAAAGCACGAGGGATTCCCAAACATGGTAATTCCCGAGATAAGAGTGCTGGTTGTAGGGCGGATCAAGATAAGCGATGTCCGCTTGAAGCTCGGTTGCCGCATCCAGGGCCTCCATTTTAACAGCCCGGCCGCTCCCATGGGCTGATGCGGCGGCGAGCCTTGGCATTCTCAGCTCAAGTGGGTTAAAAGAACGGGCTGCCCATTGCTTCAGGTAAGCCATTTGAACCCCACAAGTTGAGTCCACCCGATCAGCGGCTTCCATGAGAGAAACCAGAAGGACGCTTTTAAGCACGGGATCAAGCCCCATCAGCTCTATCCGCTCCCGAATCGCATCAACCTTTTCGCCATTAAAGGGTTGAAAGAACCGCGAGTCATGGCAGAACGTCTGCGTGAAATATCCGGGGGCAGGAACTACTTTGTTTAGCTCTGCGATTAGTTTTGTTGCTTCGTTTGAATACTTGTCAAGGTCCGCCTCCACATAGCACGTAGCGAGGGTGTGAGCATATGCGTTATGGTCGTTTGAAAAAACTTGATACCCCGCGCACTTTAGCGCAAGACCTACGCGTGCGGTCCCCGAAAAGAGGTCCATAACACTCTTCGCGCGCGGAAATGACTGCGAGATAGCGACAATTTCATCTACCAGCGTTCGCTTCGAGCCAAGGTATTTGATCAATTTCGTGTTACATCTTATGGATGGCGTGACCCATGGCGTCTTCATACGCTTCCAGCATCGCTTCCGCAAGCGTCGGGTGAGCGTGAATGGTTTCGGCCATGAATTCTATGGTTGATTCCAAGCGAATCGCGGCAACGGCGGCGGCAATCATGTCCGTTACGTGGGGGCCGATCATGTGAACGCCCAGCAACTCGCCGTACTTCTTTTCGCCAACGACTTTAACAAATCCATCAACTTCTCCAATCGCCATCGCCTTGCCGAAAATTCGGAAGTTGGCTTTGCCGACGACAACGTCATAGCCCTTTTCCTTGGCTTGGGCTTCGGTCAAACCAACTGAGGCAACCTCGGGGACGGTGTAAACGCAGTTCGGAACGGCTTTGTACTCAACTTGGCGCTTATCTCCCTTGACTACGTTGTGAGCAACAATAGTGCCTTCGTGCGAAGCAACGTGCGCAAGCTGGATTCGGCCCGTGACATCGCCGATCGCCCAAACGCTCGGGCAGTGGGTTTGGAGGGAGTCGTCAACGACTTCAACCCCGCGCTTGTGGAGTTTTACTCCAATTTTCTCAAGATTCATGCCGTCGGTGTTGGCTTTTCGGCCCACGCCGAGCAGAATGACCTCGACCTCGACCGTCTCACCGCCCTTAAGAAAGCATTTCCAACCGCCCTTTACCTTTTCAACTTTTTCGACGCCCGAGCCAGTCTTAACTTTGATGCCTTGGCGTCCCAGTTGCTTGCCAAGTTCGGCTCCCACTTCTTTATCCTCAAGCGGAACAAGCGTTTCCATCAGTTCAATCAGATGAACTTCGGTTCCAAGCCCGTTGAAGACATAAGCAAACTCAGTTCCGACCGCGCCGCCACCAACGATGAGCATTGACTTTGGCGTTTTTGTGCAACTTACTGCCTCATCACTTGTCCAAATCCCATCGTTTGCGTCACCCTTCAAACCGGGGATGGGGAGGTGGATAACGCTTGAGCCCATCGCGAGAATGAAGTTCTTGGCCCGGATTGTGCGGGCCGGCTTGGCTCCGGGTTTGCCAGAGTGCTTGTCTTCAACCGGGAAGATCTCTAGCGTATTTGCATCCTTAAAACTAGCGAATCCCTCAACATGCTCAATGCCACGCTTTTTGAAAAGCATGCCAATGCCGCCACGCTGGGTGGCGACGATCTTATCGCGACGCTTGGCGTAAACCTCAAAATCGAAGCCGATTTCGCCGGAAATCGTCACGCCGAATTCTTTCGAATGCTTCACGTGGTTGAGTTTTTCAACGCCTGCGATCATCGCTTTGCTGGGAATGCAACCCCAGTTGAGGCACGTTCCGCCGAGATATTCCTTCTCGACGCAGATGACTCTCGCCCCAAGTTGGGCGGCTCGAATCGCGGCTACATATCCACCCGGGCCCGCCCCAATCACCACTACATCAGCATCAAAATTCTCGTTCGCCATAGATGACCACAGTTTACCGGGCGAGGATCAGATAAGCTTCAATAGCCTCTTCGGGGCGACATGCTCGTACGAACGATGAACTAAGTCCAATGCGAGTTGCAAGGTTTCCTGAGAATCAATGGCAATCGTGACCCATCCATGCCTGCCGATATGCGATGCAACTGAAACTTGGGGGTGAAGAAGGAGGACGGATTGTTCATCCAACGTTGCCTTAACGGTTAGCTGATTAGAGTTCTCATCGCCGATGGCGAAGAGTTTTGCGTTCACTTTCCAGGCGGTATGCCCCCACGGGTAGTCCTCCGTAGCCTCCGGAAAGGCCATGCAGACTGCGCGAACTGGGGTAAGTATCTCGGTGGGCGTCATCACTCTATTTTGGCCCCCCTTTTGGCATCGCTGCGCCCGCTCAACATTAGGGAAGAAGGCTGGAAGCCTATCCTACGGCGGGGTACCCTATAGTGCCTCCAACCTCCTTCGCATGAAACAGATTTTGCAAAACATGAGCAACGGCGTAACCGAGCTCGCTGAAGTTCCTTGCCCCCAAGTTCGCTCGGGCGCGCTCCTTATTCGAACCGAAAGAACGCTCGTTAGCGCCGGCACGGAGCGTATGCTCGTGGAATTCGGCAAAGCCAGCCTGATCGAGAAAGCCCGACAGCAACCGGATAAGGTTCGGCAGGTTTTCGACAAGATCAAAACCGACGGGCTCATGCCTACACTCGACGCCGTTCGTTCGAAACTTGATCAGCCCCTGCCTCTGGGCTATTGTAATGCCGGAATTGTTCTCGAGGTAGGCCAGGGTGTTTCCGAGTTTCAACCGGGTGATCGGGTTGTTTCAAATGGCGGTCACGCCGAAGTGGTTTCGATTGGGCAAAACCTCTGCGCGAAGATTCCGGAAGGGGTTTCCGATGAAGAAGCTGCCTTCACCGTTTTGGGCTCGATTGGCCTACAGGGAATCCGGCTTTTGAATCCAACGCTCGGCGAAAGTTTCGTCGTCACGGGCGCGGGTTTGATCGGTTTGATGTGCGTCCAAATGTTGCGGGCCAATGGCTGCCGAGTTTTGGCGATTGACTTTGATTCGAGCAAACTCGCTTTTGCCAAGCAGTTTGGAGCAGAAGTTTGCGATCTGAGTGCCGGAGGCGACCCGGAGCAGTCAGCGAGCTCATTTAGTCGAGGAAAGGGCGTTGATGGCGTCGTGATTACCGCCAGCACCAAGAGCAGCGAGCCCATGACCCAAGCCGCCCATATGTGCCGCAAGCGTGGGCGAATCATTCTTATTGGAGTGACTGGGCTGGAGCTTTCCCGAGCAGATTTCTATGAGAAGGAGCTCACCTTCCAAGTCTCGTGCTCTTACGGGCCGGGGCGCTATGATTCAAGTTACGAAGAGAAAGGGACCGATTACCCACTGGCCTTTGTAAGATGGACCGAACAGAGGAATTTTGAGGCGGTTTTGGACTTAATGGCTTCGGGGCAAATGGATGTGAGGCCCCTGATTTCACATCGTTTTAAGATCGCCGATGGCGAGTCTGCCTACGCGACCCTTTCCGCCGAGAAAGCGGCTCTGGGCATTGTCCTTGAGTATGCGGCCTCAAAGACGAACGAAGAGCTGAGAAACCCGGTTGCCGAGATAAAGGAAGCAGCGGGTTCATCAGCCGCGCCGACGGTGAGCTTTATTGGGGCCGGAAACTACGCCGGTCGGGTGCTTATCCCCGCATTCCAAAAAGGGGGTGCCCAGTTTCGGTCGGTAGCCAGCAGCGGTGGCGTTACAGCTCAGCACTTCGCGAAGAAATACGGATTTACTCTTGCCACAACGGATACTTCGGCCCTGCTGAACGACGCAGGAACGAGCGCGGTTGCGATTGCCACCCGGCACAACACGCACGCTCGATTCACGCTTGAAGCCCTGAAAGCGGGCAAGCACGTTTTTTGTGAAAAGCCGATCTGCTTGAGCGACGAAGAGCTAGACGAAATTAGCCGTGCCTATTCCGAGGCGGGAAAACTGGTGATGGTCGGCTTTAACCGGCGGTTCGCGCCCCATATCATCAAAATGAAACAACTTTTGGTCGGGGCGAGCGAAGCCAAAGCCTTTGTGATGACTGTAAACGCGGGCGCAATTCCTGCCAACCACTGGACCCAAGATCCAACAGTCGGGGGCGGTCGTTTTGTTGGCGAAGGATGCCATTTTGTGGATCTCTTGCGGTTTCTGGCGGGGTGTCCAATTGTTTCGGTGCAGGCGATGATGTTTGGGCAATCCGCCACTACCCCCGTGAAAACCGACAAATGCGTGGTGACGTTGGGCTTTTCGGACGGAAGCATCGGAACGATTCAGTATTTGGCAAACGGGCATGGCTCTTTTCCCAAGGAACGCCTCGAAGTTTTTTGTGGCGAGCGAGTTTTGCAGATGGATAACTACCGAACCCTGAGCGGATTTGGTTGGCCGGGTTTCTCAAAGATGAAAATCAGTAAGCAGGACAAGGGCCAGGAGGCCTGCGCGGCGGCTTTTGTGGAGGCCCTAAAATCTGGCCGCCCTTCGCCGATTTCGTTTAGCGAGATAGCGGAAGTGCATCGGGTTTGCTTTGAGGCCGATCGGTTGATGCGCGGGTGATGGCAGGGGGCGCCAGAGCTGGGCTATGCAAAGCAACGCAAAGCCAAAGTAAGCAGAACCCGTCATAATGAACCCAGATGTCCCAACGGTTGCCAGAATGGCTGACGATTCGCTTGCCTCGCCCTGATACGATCAAGGAAGTTGAGAGCATGATGCGGTCGAAGAATCTGCACACGGTGTGTGAGAGCGCGCGCTGTCCAAACCTCCCTGAATGCTGGAGCAAGAAAACCGCCACCTTCATGATCTTGGGCGACACCTGCACCCGATCCTGTGGGTTCTGTGCGATCAAGACCGGCCGAGGTGAAGAATTGGATGTGTTCGAGCCCGCCAATGTTGCCAAGGTTGCCGACGACCTTGGACTCAAGCATGTCGTTGTGACGAGCGTTGCCCGCGACGACCTGAAAGATGAAGGCGCCGAGCAGTTCGCTCGGACGATTCGAGCCCTCCACCAAAAGAACCCGCTCACGATTGTTGAAGTTCTTACCCCCGATTTTAAGGCAAAACGCGACTTAATAAAGATTGTCTGTGATGCCAAGCCTGATATCTATAACCACAATATCGAAACAATCGAGCGGCTGCACACGCTCGTAAGACCGCAAGCCAAATACGCGAGAACCCTGCAAGTTTTGGAACTTGTGAAGGAACTCGACCCAGCCATTCATACAAAGTCTGGGATCATGCTGGGCCTGGGTGAAACCAGAGACGAGGTTATAGTTACGCTGAGAGATTTGAGAAAGGTCGGGGTAGATGCAGTAACGATCGGGCAGTATTTGCGGCCAACCATGAAACACCTTCCCGTCAACTCCTACATTCATCCCGATGAGTTCAAGGAGTACGAGGCGATTGGCGCAGAACTGGGCTTCGTGTTTGTGGCTTCGGGGCCTTTTATCCGCAGCTCTTACAATGCGATTGACTTCAGCAAGAAGATCATGGCAGACCGAGTTGAGAAGCTAGATCAACGCGAACGACTAACGCAATTGAAAATGGCGGCAGTTTAGCCTAAAGAAATCAAACGCCCGAACCGATACTACGATTGATGCACTTGTCAATCGAAGATGGCATAAACCCCACAATCACGGAAAGATTCCTTCAGATGCAACCCAGCGTCATTGATGCGTCGGTTTGGTACACGCGAGGGCACCTCAAAGCGATTGTAACAATCGAAGAAGGTTCGGGGGTCGAAGCCTCGCGATTGCAAGAAAAATGCGAAGTCCTATTGGGCTCCAATCAGACTCCCAACGAAATTACACTTTCATTCGCGAGTCGCCAAGCGGCTTAAATTACTTGACGATCATTTTTAGCGTTGTCTTGCCCGTTAACCTTTGCTCAATGATTGGATCCTCGGGAAACTGACTGGTTACGATCTTGAAGCCGCCCTTAGACTCACCCACGCCTTTCAGGGTGCGCATCGTTTTTGGGTCTACGTCGTAATTCACGTTGGCGTTTAGGTGATAAGAGATTTCCTTGAGTCCGAGCCGCCCAAAAGACTCACCGTCAACGTTGTCTTTCAAAAACTGGGTCATATCCGCATTGATCAGTAGCTTGGCTGAAATTCGATGAACTTTCGCCCCACCCGAATCTACGAGGCCCTCGTAGGTATAGGTGTAATCTAGGCGTTGCATCACGGTCTTGTTGTCCTTGCTTTTAAGCTTCTGTGGAGCAAAACTAACTGTTTCCTTCCATGTGTCGCCTTTGGAGACCTCAAATATTGGCAACTTTGGCTGAAAGTCCATGCAAGTTTCAAGTGAGCCGATGAAGAGCGAAAGACGTTGTAGCTCGCCGATAAACGATGTCAAAATGCTCTCTTGAGCCGCAGTTGGATATTTGCGAATAGCAAGAAGCCCGCCAGACTTCTTTTCCGGCTTCTTGGGGGTGTTGTCCTTGACGTCAATAATTTTGTTGACGGGGCTTAAGACCAAGCTTAAGTCCCAGTTGGCCTTATCGACAGTTTTCAGGCTACTCCGATCGGCGTTCTCGCCTTCGGTAATCGTCATCGTTGGGCGGGTGTAACGAGCATCCACAAAGCCGTCGGCTTTCTCTTTTGCTACGGCCAGCGCGAAATCATAATCAATATCCAAATCCTCGGGCACGAAGGTGTCCGAACCAAAAACCTTGCTTTCAATAACTAGGTGCGAGCGAACTTGGTATTTCTGAGTTTCCCCCGCCTTGTTCACTCTGCTTAGAGTGATAGCCTGGCGCGGACTGCTCAATGACAGGAAAAGAAGAGACGTTATCAACATTGACTACCATAGTTTACGACAGAAAATGCAAATTGCAACGCCTAACTTCAATAACTGATACAATTCGTCGGGAATGGAAGTGGCTTCGAGTATGTGGCGGGAGTTTTTTGATAGCCACGCGCCGCACTATTTGAAGAACTCGTTCACTCAAGCGACGGTTGCTGAGGTTGACTTCATTTTGGAGCTGTTTGCTCCGTTGCCGGGCAGCTCCGTGGTGGATATTGGGTGCGGGGTCGGACGACACGCAATCGAACTTGCCCAGCGTGGATTTCATGTTACAGGGATTGATCTCTCTTCCGGGATGCTCTCTCAGGCGAGAGAAGGCGCATTACAGGCGGGCGTAACCATTTTAGAGCAACCCGTTTGGGAACTGGACATAATTCCAGCAGGCTCTGTTCATTTCATTCAGGCCGACGCGACGAGCTTTCGAGCAGAGGGGTTTCTTTTTGATTTTGGGCTTTGCGTATGCGAAGGCGGCTTTGGCTTGATTGAGCACGCCGAAGACCCCGTAACCCACGATCTGAGCATTCTTACGACCGTTTTTCAGGCGCTAAGGCCCAATGCCGGCTTCTTGCTCACGGCGATGAATGGCTACGCAACCATCCGCCATATGAAGGATGAGGATGTGGAAGCGGGAGCATTTGAGCCCACCACAATGGTGGCGCAATACCAGAACGAGTGGGATTTGCCTGAAGGAAAGCAGACGCTCCAAATCCGCGAACGCCTTTTCATACCGCCGGAGCTCATCGCGCTCTTGCGTCATGCTGGCTTTGAGGTTCTGCATCTATGGGGTGGAACCGCGGGCGAATGGGGCCGCCGGAATCTAAAGCTTGACGAGGTGGAAATGATGGCGGTTTGCCGCAAGCCTTAGGCTGGCGCGGTACAATCAGATTGACCATGCCCAAGCGTATTGAAACCGTCGTTTTGCATGACAGTTCCACCCCCGTTCTGGGTGACATCCAGAAAGCGGGAAACGTTGTCGTAACCTCTATTGACACGCTACTGAATCAAGCTCGTGCCAACTCGCTTTGGCCACTGACGTTTGGGTTAGCTTGTTGCGCGATTGAAATGATGGCAACGGTCGCTTCGCGATTTGATTTGGCTCGCTTCGGCTCGGAGGCCTTCCGTGCAACGCCACGGCAAGCCGATGTAATGATCATCGCCGGGCGTTTAAGCAAGAAAATGGCGCCGGTTTTGAGACAGATTTATGATCAAATGCCCGAGCCCAAGTGGGTGATTTCGATGGGCGCTTGCGCTTCAAGTGGTGGCGTTTATAATAACTACGCGATAGTTCAGGGTGCCGATCAAGTCGTTCCGGTTGACGTGTATGTTCCAGGCTGCCCTCCCTCGCCTGATGCCTTGATTTACGCTGTTTTGAAACTACAAGACAAAATCAAGAAAACTAAGTTCAACAAGATCATCGAGATCACCCCGCGCAATGTGGCCAACGAAATGCCGGTGGAGGTGCTCGCGTGAGCGTTAGCCTGTGGAAGCACGTCGCAAAGCCGATTCTCTCCGGTTTTGGAATTACGGCGAGGCGCCTTGGCGCTAAGAAAGTCACGGTGCAGTATCCCGAGGAGCGTCGAGAACAGTTCCCGCGAACCCGTTGGCGCCACTTCTTGACTCGCTATGATAGCGGGCTTGAGAAATGCATCGGGTGTTCCCTTTGTGCGGGAGCATGCCCCGCGCGTTGCATCAATGTCGTTTCGGCCGAGAACACGGATTCCGAGCGGTACTCGCCGGGTGAGCGCTACGCAACGAGATACGAAATCAATATGATTCGCTGCATTTTTTGCGGCTATTGTCAAGATGCCTGCCCAACTGGTGCAATCGTTTTAAGAAAAAACTTCGAGCTCGCCGATTATAAGCGCGAGGATTTCATTTACACGAAGGAAATGCTGCTCGAATCATTCCCTGGCGAAGCAGACGCCCCTTGGGTCGGCAAATACGAAGTTGCAAAGAAGTAAGTCTAGTGCAATACGCCGTGTTCGCGCTTTGGTTAGTTTACGGCGCTCTGCTTTGGCGCAACTCCGCCCGCGTATTCGGCAATCTCAAGAAAATCCCACGAGGTCGAAGGACCGCATTGGGTAGCCTCCTGCTTTTCGGAAGCGCAGTTTTGCTCTTGCTCGTCATGTATGGACTCTATCAAACGTCTCCAAAAGGCATATCGCCGCTTGGATGGTTCATCATTACACTCACGGGAACGGGCTTCATTCATGCTCAAGTGCTTTCGGCCGGATTGTTCATGAGCATGGCCGTAACCGAACCTGACTCAGACACGTCTGAACCTAACGAGGATACGCCTTTATGAAATTCTTTGCTGCTTTCTTTTTGTTAATGGTTGGCCTAACGGCTGCCCCCGCCCAGAACGCCGGCGACGTTGCCGACGACGTTTTTAGTCGAGGAGTCGAACTTCAACTCCTCAACCAACTCATGCCCTTGCTGATGACCAAAGAGCAATGGCGAAAAGTTCTGCCGGCGATTGAGACGGCCCGCGAGGCCGTTAGAAAGACGGAGAAACTTGAAGTTGAAGAACTGCAGAAGCTGAAAGGCAGAATGGATGAATCGTTCAAGAACGCCATTGAAAAAGGCGAGTTGCCAAAGAAGGAGCTCTTGCTCGAGTTTCAGAAAACGCTCGCAAAGTTCAGAACAACGCGGCGCATCATCTCCGACATCAACACCACCAAAGTGCTGGAGGCATTTAATGCCACCGCAAATGAGGGGCAGAAGAAAACGGCCATCGGTTCAATTACTCCTGCCGACTTTGGGTACAAACCCGATGAGCTCAAGGATGAGGCCAGATTGAACCTGTTTGCAAGCGAAATCCTCCTAAATCCTCTGGCGTATGACATCATGCGTAAGCTTAGCCTCTAACTAGCGGTATCCTCACTATAGATGTTGAGAGGGAACGAATGAGCGAGGAACCCAAATCCTCGGGAACAGTGGGGAGCTTGTTCGGCATACTCGTGTTTTTGATTGGGATCGGCCTGATTGTTCTTACGTTCAAACTCGCGCTCGAACTGTTCAACATTGACCCTAAGACCGCTCTAAACCTTGGGACCGGGGGCGCGGTTGACCTTGGCAAGATAGCTCCGACTCTCTTTGGAATCATTGTCAAGGTTTTGATGTTATGCGTTATGGCGATGATAGGGGGAATGATTGCAAATCGCGGCATTCGTCTCTATGTTGATTCGCGCGTTAGGAATTCGGGCGGATCTTAGGCTAAACTTTGAACATGCGAAGCATCTTTTTCGGCATCTGCCTTCTCGCTCTAGCGGGATGCTCAAAACCATCGCTTAAATCGCAAATGGTTGGGCTTTGGAAAGGCGACTATGAGAACAACATTATCACCTTGCTTTTGCGCGATGATGACACCTTTACCGCCAGTTTGCCAACGGGATTTGATGGCAAATGGTCAATTTCAGGCGGCCGAGTTAAGTTGAAAATCGAAAAAGTCATGGGGCTTGATCTTAAGGATGCTATTGCCCAAGTTAAGAAAGATAATCCAGAGCGCTTGCCTTGGCTCGAAAGCCCTGGAGACATCGAAATCAGTGAAGACCGGTTGATCATAAAGGTGAATCCTCCGGCCGGCATCAAGGTGGCAAAAGACATGTACCTGGGCAAGAGAATCGAGGAGTAAACCCTACGTTTCGTAAGTTATTGATTTGGGCGGGCTTGGCAGTTCCCGGATTGGCTCTATCGGTGCAGACCGAAATCCTCGTCTGGGGAATCAACATCGGCCCCGATTCCAAGGGAACCCAATCTGTAATCCGCGAATTTGAGCGTTTGAACCCCCAATACAAGGTTCGAGTTCTGGGGATGGGCGCGGGAGGAATGGATCCCCAAAAGCTCATGACCAGCATCGTGGGCAATGTCGCCCCAGATACGGTTGTCCAGGACCGTTTTGCCCTTTCCGACTGGGCTAGCCGAGGAGCTTTTAGATCGCTGGATGAGTTCATAGTGCGCGATCAAGCCGCCGACCCGCTCTGCCCAACGGCCGCGCAATACTATCCGGCACCGTGGAACGAGGCCATTTATGAGGGCAAGATCTATGGGATCCCGGTCGCCGCCGATGATCGGATTCTCTACATCAACCGGGGGTTGTTTCGAAAGGCCGCCGCGAGGCTGAAGGCCGTGGGCCTAGACCCCGAAGGGGTACCCAAAACGTGGTCAGAGGTCTTGGCGTACAGCAAAGTGCTCACTGAGCGCAAGGCGGACGGGAGTCTGATTCGAGCTGGCTTCATGCCGAATTTTGGCAATTCGTGGCTGTATATGTACGCTTTCCAAACCAACTCGAACTTCATGTCTGCCGATGGGCGGAAGTGCACCCTTTACTCACCAGAATCCGAGAGGGCCCTTCAATTCATGCTCGAAGGCTACGAAATTGTCGGCGGCTATGAAAACGCCAAGAAGTTTGAATCTGGATTCCAAAGCGGCATCAACGACGCCTTCGTGACTGGAAAGGTTGCGATGAAAGTTGATGGGGATTGGATTCTCAAGGACCTTGCTCGATACGGCCCTCAAGTGACCATTGATGTGGGCCCACCACCCGTCCCCGATGATCGCTTGTCGAAAACCGGTCCCTTCAAAAACGAAAAAGATGCTTATGTGTCTTGGATGGGCGGTTTTGCTTACGCCATTCCAAAAGGGGCAAGGAACCCCGAAGGAGCGTGGGATTTCATAAAGTTCACGACCAGCCAGAAAGGGCGCTTGATCGAGATCCGGGGTCAGCAAGCGTGGGAGAAACGGCGTGGAAGGATTTTTATTCCATCCATGGTGGCCCACCGCCCGACAAATGAGCTAATACTCAAAGACTTTATGCCCCCCATCGAGCAATATGCCAAGGGCCTGAAAATGCACATCGAAATGGCAAAGGTGTGCCGGGGTCGCCCTCCAACCTTTGTTGCTCAAACGCTCTGGAACGAACACTCAAAGGCGATGGACGTTGCGCTCTACAAACGAGCGACCCCCAAGGAAGCCCTTTTAGCGGGCCAGGCGGCGGTGCAGCGAGAGCTTGATGCCTTTTACGAGAGGGAGAAGTATCCCGTCTTCTCGGTTTCGATCGCGGTTCAGATTTCGGTGGTCGCGATCTGCCTCGGGTTGGGATGGCTGTGGTTGAATTTCCGCCGGGCACGGTTGGGCAAGCTAGCTAGGCACGAAGCTCGAGCCGGTTATTTCTTCATCTCGCCCTGGGTGTTCGGAGTGGCCCTGTTCACGCTCGGCCCCATGATCGCCTCGCTTGTGTTTAGTTTTACTCAATACGATGTTTTGAACGAAGCCCGCTGGGTTGGTCTGAAAAACTACCAAGACCTCGCCGGTGTAGACCTGCCGCTCATGAAAAAGGCATTTGGCAACGCCTTCTACCTCGCCGCCGTGGGTGTTCCGCTCGGCCTTATCACTGGCCTCGCCGTTGCCCTTTTGCTCAATGTCGGAGTGCGAGGGATGAAATACTACCGAACCCTCTTTTACATGCCCGCGATCGTGCCGGGCATCGCTAGCGCTGTCCTTTGGAGCTGGATACTGGCGGCCGATCCCAATAAGGGGCTCATAAACTCACTATGGAGAGATACTATTACGGCTTGGCTCGGGCTATCCGAACCGGCCTGGGTGAACTCGGCGAGCTGGTCAAAGCCGGCACTAATCTTAATGGGTTTATGGGGAGCGGGAAGCGGAATGATCCTTTGGTTGGCGGGCCTGAAGGGAGTCCCGACAACACTCTACGAGGCGGCCCAAATAGACGGCGCAACCTCTTGGCGGATGTTTTGGAGCGTCACGTTTCCGCAAATCAGCTCAATCGTCTTCTTCAATGCCGTAATGGGGATCATCGGAGCCATGCAAGAGTTTGATCGAATCTACGTGATGAAACCGCCCGGAGACGGCCTCGTCGGACCCGATGATTCGATGCTGACGCCGGTTTTCTTGCTCTTTAATGATGCGTTCAAATTTTTCAAAATGGGTCACGCCTCTGCCATCGCTTGGGTTGTGTTTGCAGTCATTGTTGGCCTCACCGCGCTTCAGTTTAGGTTCCAAAGCAAGTGGGTTCATTATGAGGTGGACAAGTGACCCAAGATTTGCTCTTTGCCACTGGAAGCATTTTTACGTGTGCGGGGTGGGGTCTGCTACTTTGGGCGGCCTGGCCGGGCAATGTGGCGGTTAGCTGGAGGTTTTGGCGCCTTGGAGCCACCGGGATTTCGCTCTTGCTCGGCATCGTGCTTGCACCGCCAAAAGGAAACTGGGGATTGCCTATTTTTTGGCCAATCTTGCCGTTTTCCGCTTGGGCCGCTCTTGCTTGCTTGGTGATGTCGGCTCTGGCATTTCTTCGCGCCCACACGGGCTTCTCGAAAGAGGAGAATGTTCGAGGCTTGCGTCGAGCCGCCACCAGTTTGGCCTTGGCCGGGGGCTTTGGGTTTTGGACTTACCAGGATTCTCCGATTGAGGCCCGCATTGTCCGCGGTCACGTCCCCCTTTCGTTGGATCGAGTCGCGGTTGCGATTCTGATCATCGTGATGGCGGCTTTCGCCTTGGATTGGGCGGCTCGGACCACGCGGGCCCACCGTTTGGCGAAGGGGGCGTTCACCCATCTTCTGCTCTTGGCAGGATCGTTTATCTTCTCCTTACCCCTCGTATTTTTGCTAGTCACGAGCTTCAAAGAGGACCGAGATATGTCGTCTGAAAAGGGCATCATTTGGATTCCGCGAGTGCAGCAAATGGCGGAATATCGTAACCCCAAGAAGCCGCTCTATGACACTCGGTTCCAAGGAGTTACGGTTGAGGTGCAGATTCTTGAGGACTTGGGGAACGGCCGGGTGAGAGTGGATGCAAACAAGCCCTTTTCGATGAGGGGGAAGGTGTTTGAAACGTCCCGTGAGGACCTGAAAGAAACATCGAGAGACGTTCCCCTTGTTACCGCGACGATTGATTCTATTCAGGTTAAGGCCAAGGTGCTGGAAGACCTGGAAGACGGAAGCAAGCTGATCCTTATTACCGAACCGGCATCTCTTGCCAACCAACAAAGAGTTGTATCTCCCGAAGAAGTTGAGCCGATTCTGAATCCGGGGCTTAAGTGGCAAAACTATCCCGATGCTCTCGGAATGATGCCGCCCGAAACCCTGTACGGTTGGGTTTACCTTCGGAATACGCTTGTCATTGTCATCTTCTCCGTTATCGGAACTCTGCTTAGTTCTTCAATCGTGGCGTACGCATTTTCTCGGCTTCGATTTCCAGGACGCGAAGCGCTTTTTAAGCTGCTACTTGGAACAATGATGCTTCCGGGAGCGGTAACGCTTTTGCCCCAGTTTCTGATTTTTCGCTCGCTGGGTTGGATAGATACATTGCTACCTCTGTGGGCCCCAGCATTCTTGGGTTCAGCTTTCAATATCTTTCTGTTGCGACAGTTTTTCAGAGGCATTCCGCTTGAACTTGAGGATGCGGCGAAGATTGATGGCTGCTCGTTTGTTAGAACGTTTTGGAGCGTGATGCTCCCTCAAATCAAGCCAGCATTGGTCGTAATTTTTGTTTGGACTTTTGTGGGGGCATGGAACAACTTCATGGGGCCCCTGATTTACATTAACTCGCCCGAGAATATGCCGCTCTCATATGCGCTCCAGCTTTTTAGCGGAGATCGCGCCAACGAACCGGGCATGCTTATGGCCTTTTCGACGATGGCGATCGTGCCCGTTTTAGCTCTGTTCTTCTCGTTGCAGCGCTACTTTATTGAAGGGGTTTCGATTAGTGGCCTTGGCGGACGCTGATAATCCACAAAAGCGTCGGGTTTTTACTGGTAACTATGCTAGGTTTAAGTTCATTTGGGGTTTTGGGCTTGCGGTTCGGCGTGTTTTCCGCTATCATATAAGGCAACCCTGATTAGTTTCAGGGCCGTCTCACTTTTTTGGAGGACTCACAAATAAACATGAAAAATATTCTCACATTTGCTTTACTCGCTGGTGCAGTTGTTGCCGCGAACGCACAAAGCTTCTCAGAGGGCTTTAACCCCGGTCTCACTGGTACTACCAACGGTAATGGCGCTGGCACTTCGGTTGCACTTGCATCTGGAACGTGGTTCGCTTTCAATAACAGCTCACCCCAGGGACTGACCGGCTGGTTCACCAACAATACGGTTTTCGCCCCTAATAGCGGTACCGGTCAGCTCAATGCTAACTTCAACAACTCGACGGGCTCAAATCCGATTGACAACTACTTCATGAGTATGGTTCGAACGTTCTCGGCGGGCGACACGATCAGCTTCTTTACGCGAACCGTAGCGGCACCCGTTTTCCCAGACCGTCTTATGCTGAAGCTCAGCACGAGCGGAGCCAGTACAAGCGTTGCGGCGTTCACGCAAACGCTGTTGACCGTTAACAACGGGCTTACAACGGCTGGTTACCCGAGCACATACACTCAGTTCAGTGTTACGCTTACTGCCGCACACGCTGGTACGGGTCGCTTCGCGTTCAACTACAACGTGCCTAACGCTGGCCCGGCTGGTGCTAACAGCGACTTCATCGGTATTGATGACGTTGTTTACACACAAGCGGTTCCTGAGCCTGCAACCATGGCCGCTCTTGGCCTTGGCGTAGCTGCTCTCCTCCGACGCCGACGCAAGTAAATCTGCGAAAGCAAAAAAGTGAATAACCCTGTCACCCCAATGGTGACAGGGTTTTTTCATGCGCGAAGGTTAGCCGGTCCGAGCAAAGACGGCAAAATAGCAAGGGCTTCGCTAACCTTACCGGGATCGCGACCACCGGCAGTGGCAAAATCTGGCCGCCCTCCGCCTCCACCACCCGCGATTTTTGAGACTTCTCGCACGATGTTGCCCGCATGAGCGCCATTGGCCAAAGCCTCGGCCCCAATCTTGCAAATGAAGACAACTTTTCCTTCATTCACGACCGCCGCTAGGGCCACGATCTTCGGATTCGAGTGCACCGCCTGGTCCACACCATTTGCCGCTATCTTCTGATCCACATCTTCAAACGAGGCTGTCCAAACTTCAAACGGGCCGACGGTTTGAACATTGCCGGATGAGCTTTGCGAGCTACCGCTCACCATTTTTGCTTGAAGCTTCTCAAGCTTACGCCGTTCGTCCTTAAGCTCATCGCTCAATCGTTCAACGGCAGAAACCAGTTGCCCCGGAGTTGACTTGAGCAGTGACGAGGCTTCGCGAATGACCTCATATTGATGGACCATGGCCTCATAGGCTCCTTCTCCGCTTATAGCCTCAATGCGGCGGACACCGCTGGCCGCCGATGACTCGCTTGTGATTTTGAACAACCCGATCTGACCCGTATTTCGAACATGAATGCCGCCGCAAAGCTCGGTGGAAAAGCCGGGGATTTCGACAACTCTCACCAGATCTCCATACTTCTCCCCAAAAAGGGCCATCGCCCCCAGCGCCTTAGCATGTGCGATGGGAACGTCGGCGTGGACGTTCACGGGTGACCCGCTCAGAATTTGCGTGTTCACAATTTGCTCTACCTGGGATATCTCATCAGCGGACATCGCCTTGCCGTGACTAAAATCAAATCGCAGGTGCCCCGGCTCGACGAGGGAGCCCTTCTGGGCAACGTGCTTGCCCAACACTTGACGCAGGGCGGCGTGTAACAGGTGGGTTGCGGTGTGATTTCGCGTGATTCTAGCTCGTCGGGCCCCGTCTACAATCGCTCGCACTGGCTTGCCATAAAACTCATCTGGACCCTTCAAGAGGCGGCAAAGATGGATCCAAACCCCGTCTTGTTTCCCAACCTCAATCACTTCAAGTTCGAATTCTTGACCTACAATTAGGCCGGTATCGCCAACCTGCCCGCCGGATTCAGCGTAAAACGGCGAACGATCTAGCGCCACCGCAATCTCGGAACCGTCCGCGTTTGCGGGAACTACCCCCACGATGGTTGATCTACTTTCAATACTGTCATACCCGTCAAAGTGTGTAGGAGTCGGACTCGAATCAAAGCGGATTACGATTTCAACGCCGCCGTAAACTGTGTCCATGCCGCTGGCGCCCCGGCTCCGCTCCTGAGCTTCCAATAGGGCTTGCTCGTAGGCGGCTTCATTTACGCTTACTCCCGCTTCTTCGCAAAGCTCACGGGTGACTTCGAGCGGAAACCCGAACGTATCATACAGGCGAAATGCCAGATACCCGTCCAAAACCCTTGTGGCATTCGGGATTCGACTGAGTTTCGCCAGCTCATCGGCGAGCATCTCTGTTCCGTTTTCAACAGTTCGCCGGAACAGACTCTCCTCATTAAGGAGGGTCTCCACGATCATTTCCTGCCGTTCGACAAGCTCGGTGTAATGATCGCCCATGGCCTCCACGACGCCCTCAAAAACGAGATGGAAAAAGGGATCATCAAAGCCTAGGGTGCGCTGGCCCTTAAGGACCGCCCGCCTTATCAAGCGCCTTAACACGTAGCCGCGGCCGGTGTTGCCCGGCATCACGCCATCGGCTATGCAGAAGCAAGCGGTGCGAATGTGATCCGCGATAATCCGAATCGCCCGAGCCTCGCTTTCCCCTACCACTTGCCCCGACATCAACCCTTTGATCCGGCGGATGATAGGCTCAAAGAGGTCAGTTTCGTAAACCGAATCAAAACCATTTAGCACGGCGATGGTTCGCTCTAAGCCCATGCCCGTGTCAATGCTCTGGAAAGGCAGGTTAGGCATCCCTTCCTTGGAGTAACCCTCGCCCGGTCGCTCGGGGTTCTTAAGGGTGCCTTTCCATTCGTATTGGATGAATACGTCGTTCCAAATCTCGAGCCAGTTCTTGGCCTCATCGTCCCTTTGCCAATCTTCGGATGTGTAGTCCCCAGAAGGCGGCGGAACATCGTTTGACGTCCAATAGAACATCTCAGAGTTCGGGCCGCAGGGTCCGGGAGGGCCATTTGAGAAGGCACCAGCCGGCCAGTAATTGGTTTCTTCACCCAACCTAAAGACTCTTGTTCGAGGATCAAGACCGGCGGCATTAAGGTGAACACACCATTGCTCGAAGGCCTCATCATCCTCTTCAAAAACGGTGAAACTGAGTCGCTTCGGGTCCAATCCTAACCACTCCGAGGATGTCATGAACTCCCATGAGTAGTCAATCGCAACTTTTTTGAAATAATCCCCAAAAGAAAAGTTGCCGAGCATTTCGAAGAATGTTAAATGGGTTAGGTTGCCAACGGTTTCAATATCGCCCGTTCGCACGCACTTTTGCGAAGTCGTCAGTCTCTTGCTTGGTGGCTGAGCTACGCCCCTAAAGTAGGGCTTGAATTGAACCATTCCGGCGCCATTGAAAAGAAGCGATTCATCGAGGCGGCCAGTGACGTCGTAAGGCACCAATGAGCCCGAAGGATAGATCGAATGCCCCTTTGATTCGAAAAATTTCAGATATTTCTGGCGCAGTTCACGGGCGGTCATTGGCTTCCTATAAGGGTACCAGCCCGTGCTAGGTCGGATGAACTGCTTGAAACAGCAGGTTTGCGGCTTGAACATTAGCTGTATGTCCCGTCCGATCTGCCACCACGTTCAGGAACCTCAGGGGAACTCCGGCCAAATAGAGGTCGCCGATCGCGTCCAGAAGCTTATGGCGGGCGGGTTCATCCAGCCAAAGGGCTTCATTCTTGTAACCCGTTTCACCCAAAACAAGGGCGGTGTCTAGATTTAGCCCTTTGGCAAACCCGGCGTCCAAGAGTTGCGGAATCTGTTCCTCGAAACCGAAAGTGCGGGCACCAGAGACTTCGGAGCCATATTGCGCTGGAAGGTTAGAAAGCTCAAATTCCTGATTACCGGGCCACCGCTCGCCCGTTTCAAAAATGTACTTCCAATGGCCGGTTCCTCTTGATATCGCTAACTTAGAATCATTTTGTTGCACAAATATGCGGGTGAATAAATTGAGTAGTTCCTGTTTTCCGATGCTGGTTCGGCCAGCTGCGAGAATTGCTTCAAGGAATGGCTTGGCGCTCCCATCTAGCGCCGGAAGCTCGGGAGTAGAAAGTTCGATGTCCACATCGGTTATCTCGGCCCCCGCCAATGCACTCATCAAGTGCTCGATTGTCGAAATATCCCCTAAACGCGTACAAAGGCGTGTGTCGGTTACATTCTGAGGAACAGCTTGCCACTTTCCGGGCCCGTGCCTAAAAACGATCCCATTGTCGCTGGGGCGGACGGTCACGGTTACCGGCTCCCCCGAGTGCAACCCGAATCCCTCGATTTTCACCTCGCGAGCAAGGGTTTGCCGCTCGAAAATCATTCTTTATCAGCCTTCTTCTCCAACGCTCTCAAGCGAGAAAGAATATCCGGCAGCTTTGCGAACGCCTTCAGCACCCTCAGCCCATCCATAATCGGCAGAGCGGGGCGGCCAATGTAAGCGCCAGGTTCGGAAAGGTCCTTTTCTAGGCCAGACATCCCGCCAATCTGAATATCGTTTCCAACGCGGATATGATCTTTGAGGCCAGTCATCCCTCCTAGTTCACACCGATCGCCGATGGATGAACTGCCGGCGATTCCCGATTGGGCGGCGATTACAGTGTGCTGGCCAATGTGGCAGTTGTGGGCGACTTGGATGAGGTTGTCCAGCTTGGTGCCATCGCCAATCGTGGTTGATCCCGCCGTGGCTCGGTCTATCGTGGTGTTTGCGCCAATCTCGACGTGGTTGCCGATGACAACACCACCAACTTGTGGCACCTTGATTCGGCGCGCGCCATCCCACACGAATCCAAACCCATCCGCACCCAGAACCACGCCCGGATGAATCGTGCAACTCTCTCCGATCTTCACGTCCTGAACTAAGGTTACGCGCGGGTGAATCAGCGAATTAGAGCCGATGGAGCATCCTGGGCCGACGAAGCAAAACGGCATGACAGAGGCGCCGGGTCCGACGAAAGCGTCGTCCTCAATCACAACGTATGCACCGACCGCCGCGGACTCGTGAACCGTAGCGCGAGGAGATACTATGGCCGTTTCGTGGATTCCGGGGACAACCTGTCGTTCCCGCTGGGCAAGGTGAAGTAGCTTGAAAAACGCCTCGCGCGGGCGATCAACTCGGATCGCTGGTTTACTTGTTGCCCGATCATTTCGGCCAATAATTAACGCTCCAACCGCTGAGTTTTCGGCGATTACCAGATACTCTTCGGTTTCCGCGAACGCGATACCCAAGGGGTCTGGAGTCTGAGCCGAAACGGGCCGGGCGATTGGCATATCGCCGGGACCAGTGAGGTCACCTCCTAGCGCTTCTGCAAGAAGGGCTAGGGTCCAGCGCGGTGCTTTTGTCTCCATTTGAGGAATTCCAAAGTGCGTTCGGGTGAAGTTCTAGAGTCCGAAAGCTTGAACCCGTTAGTTGCGGCCCAAATTTCGGCTTCAAGCACTAGGGCCTGACGCCTCTTCATTTTGACATCTGATGAACCCAACGCACCGGGTGAACCGAAGATAACGGGATCGGATGCAACAAACTTGGGGGCTTCGGCCTTTGAAGGCGCGAATTCGATCGCGGTTTGACCCATGGCCACGTCGTCCAAAGTTGAAGTCTGCTTCAAGACCAGATCAGTCGCTTCCTTTTTCGCCCGCTGATCGGCGGCTACGCGCCGAGCCTCAATGTCTAGTCGAATTGCGATCAACGCTTCGGAGAGGACAACATCGGCGGAGGAGATATAAGCCTGAGCGGCCAGTTCGTACTCCGATTGAATCACCGCGAGTTCCGCCCTTAATGACTTCGCTTCTTCGGCCAGGCGAGCTGTATTCATCGCGCCAGTTCGCTTCCTCGTTGACTGGGGATCGCTATCGGGAAAGCCAGCGAGCAAGGAGAGCCGAACGACTTTCGGGGATCGCTTGCGGGCGTAGGAATCAAAAATTGGGCGCAGCCCTCCAAGTGCTACTTCTAAGCGTTCTCGGCTAAGGGTTGCGTGTTTCGTGAGGAGGTCGGATTCCGCCAAGGCGACCTCGTTCTGATAGGCCTGGCGCAGGCGACTGGACAAGTCTGCTTCGGCGTCCCTGCGATTTGAGGCGATAAGCTCTTCGATCTCCTTGCGCCGGGCTAGGGTGTTTGATCCTACTATTTTGCGCATGGGCTCCTGCGGAAGACCTTTGTTGGCCCCGCTCACGTGATCGGCCGGCGGCGGCGAGGCAATTACGACGCCCTCCCTCTGGTTTTCCGATTTCAGAATCCGGTCAAGGTCAACAAAAACGGGTTGCACCCTAGTCTGGGCGCAACCCGCCATTGCGAATAAGATCACAAAACCGAACGCGTTATTTCTTAGCATTCATCGCTTTGAGGGAGGCATCGGTGATATCGTTTGCACCATAAGGGGCGATTCCGAGTTCAAACACGAGGGTAAAGCCTTGAGCTTTGCCTACTTCTTGAACGGCGGCGCGCGCGCGATTCAAGCTTTCAAGTTTCTTACTGTCGGCCCACGCTTGCAACTCATTCGTGAATTCCCGAAGCCATTCTTGCGCCGTCTGCTCCATTGCAGCCGCTTGATTTCCCATTTCATCCAGCAGCTTTCGGTCTTCCGGTGTCAAATTTTGTTTTTGAACGATTTCGTCGCTCTTTTTCTTTGCCGCTATTACATCCGCCTTTATGCGCTCAAGTTTTGCCTTCTCCTCGGCCGTCAAGGGAACCTTAAGGCTAAGAAGTTTAAGCTCTGAAGCTTGCTGGACGCTCAATATCCGATACTGGTCAATGAAGGCGAGTAAGGCTTCGCGGGCGTCTTTCATTGCCTTGAAATCACCTTGGTTCTTCTTGCCAAAGTCGCTATTCTCAACCACGGAGGTGATGTCAGCGACGGCAAATTTTAGGGGTCCCTCTTGAAATCCCGTTCCCAACATTACGCCGAGCAATAATGCGGCAACCAGCCAGCCTAGTTTGTCTATTTTTATGGTCATACTTTGTTTCCTAGTTAGAAAGACGTTCCAATGAGGAAGTGCGTCCGCGTTTTTCCATTTTCATTGAATCCGAAATCTAGTCGAATCGGACCCAGAGGAGTCTTGAAGCTAAATCCAAGGCCAAAACCCAAGTGGAGTTTGAACTTGTCGGATTGGGTCAGGCCATTCACTGTGCCAAATCCGCCCCAAGCTCCGCCGTAATCTACGAACGGAATGATGTTGAACGACTTTTGAATCGGATGGCGATATTCTGCAGTCAACAACATGGTCTGCCTTCCCCAAAACTGGTCGTCCGAATACCCCCGAACCGTATCCGAGCCACCAGCAAAGAACTGCTCGTAAAACGGCACCTTACCAGTGATCGTGCCAAACTTCGCGCGAAAAGCGAGAACTCGACGAGAGGCATCGAAATCCTTCGCGGTTCGGCGAGGTTGCGATGTCAAATAAGATTTGTATTCAACCGTGCTCCTCACAAAGTTATTCGGGCCAAGCGCATTCGGATCGGTGAGCGCGCCTCCGATTTCGGTGATGTTCGCAAATCCAGGCTCGATCAACAAACTTAGCCAATCGCCGCGCGAGGGGTCAATATCAAGGTCGCGATTATTGCGAATGTAGCCAAATTGGGCCATGAACATGGTCCCATCTTGACGCACAAAACTCTGCGGATTTGCGATGTTAAGATCAGTTGTCTTGATCCCCTCGAACCTCGCTCCAATGCTGTAACTGGCTTTCGAACCTACCGGCCGACCCATTCCCGCCGAAATGCCCGTTCGACGCTCGGTATAGGTATCCCCCGTCGAAGAAGAGTTCGTCAAGCTACTGCCAAAGCGGTTGATGACACGCGAGTAAAGCGAAACGTTGAAAGAAGTACCACGCGCATCCATAAATGGATTGCTGAAGCCGAGATTAACGGAAGGGCCACCGCCAGTTGTAACGGCTTGGTTGTATTCAATATCTATCGTTTGACCGGTGCCGCGAAAGTTGTTTTCCGAGAGACGCAGCATTCCACCAAAACTCGCACGCGGGTCCATAGTCGCGCCAAAAACAATATTTCCAGTCCGGGCCTCTTTGATGTCAATCGCAAGGTCCACCGTGCTTTCATTTTCAGAAAGCTTTTCGGTAGGGGTTATCTTCTCAAACCACTGCGTTGAAAAGAGTCTTTGAAGGTCCTCAATCCACTTGGGATCGTTGTAAACATCGCCCGGCTTAGTTTTGATCATGCGGGAAAATACAATTGGACGAGTTCGCACGTTTCCCGTTACCGTAACCGTGCCAACTTTTAACTCTTGGATGACGATGCTGATCGTCCCGGGCGAATCCTCGAGAGGCTCAAGTTGTGGAATCCCAACTAAATAGCCTTTTTCAACGTAAAATTTTCGGATGGCTTCGGCGGTTGGCTTTTGGCTCTTAAGGTTAAAAACCTTGCCGACCTCCATCTGAACGAGTTTCAGGATATCTTCGGTCGCAACCACAGTATTGCCAACAATGCGAATTTCCTTCACAAGGTCGAACTCCGCGACATCAACGATCACGCGCCAATTGTTACCGTCAATCAAGCTTGGTCTAACATCGGCCGCCTTGAAAAAGCCCATTCCCAGGATCGAGTCTCGGTCACGGGTTAACTGTTTATCGTCGTAAACAGAATCAATCTTGGTTCGCATTGTCCCAAGGATTGCCTCTTTATTGATGTTCTTGTTTCCGTTGATCACGATTTCGGTGATCTTTCCCGCGCCTTGAGCGGCCGAAATTGCCGCCAAAACGCATAAGGAAGTGATAGATGTTATTCGAAAATTCTGCCGACTCATTGATCCGCCCCTGCTCCACACGCCTTGAGTTTACATCTAGACGGCCCAGCAATGTTCCCGTGTTGGTCTTTTGCGGTTTTGTATGGCTCTCCGGTGCGAGTTCCTAAGGCGCTCTTAGTTTGGCCGTCACTCGACACGGGCTCAATGGGTTGAAACAGGTCAATCCCGACACCGGTGCCGATGCTTCACCCGCTTCACTTAGTTTGAGATCTGAATGTGTAGTCCACGGCTCAGCCCCGGGGTCGGTTTTCACTAGTTGCAGCATCGGCCCCTACTGGAGCAATCCATAAATTGTCCTACATACCTACGCCATAGGTATATAGACGGCAATTCACGCCAAGGTATAATGCTCGTTCACTGTGTGCGCGGATGGTGAAATTGGTAGACACGCTACCTTGAGGTGGTAGTGCCCACAAAGCGTGAAGGTTCGAGTCCTTTTCCGCGCACCATTTTTTATCTGACCTTTTTGATGCTCACTCGGTAGGTGTATGGCGAGCCATCTCCGCCGGGGTTGAATGCGTTTTCACAGATGATTTCGGCCCTTTGAATCTGACCGTGCTCATCAAATGTCCAATCGCCTTTGGCTCGGATCCCTGGAATTTCAGTGAAAACAGATTTCACTCGAATCCTCCCATCTTTAGATTCGATGACTTCGGCACGGTATTCAGCGGCGGGAATCCCCGCGCCATTCTCACCCTCCATTTTGAGTGAGGAGACATCACAGTAACGCGTCGCTCGCCACAGGCGCTTGGTGAATCGGTCACCGGGATCGGGTTCAAGAACGGGGAAACATCCGGCTTTGCGCCTTTCGACCAATTGCCAAGGCGATGGTTTATCGCTGAGAGTTAGCAACATTTCGCCAACCCAAGATTGAATGGGTATGCGGCTTATCGTGAGTTCTTCGATTGCTTTTCGCTCGATGGTATCTCGAAAAATGATCCGCTCAGATGGTAGCGAAGAATCTTTGGGCTCGGCCCGGCAATCCAACTCTTGAACCCATGTGGCTCCATTAGGGATACGAACGGACGGCAACGGTGCTGCCTGTAAGTTAATCGCCAGGATCAAGAGGACGTTCATTGGGTTTGCGGTAGCCACGTTCGCGGGCGAGTTCTTCCCGACCCAGAGGTGACTCATATCGGGCCTTTTGCTCTTCGAGGTCTATGCGCTGGGCCTCTGCCCTTCGGGCCTCCACCAAATAGGTGTCTGCTTTCGTGCGTTGCTCGCGGTAGACCTGCCATGGTCGCAAACTCAATCCGACTCCCAGTGCCACCGCCCCTAATAGAAAAATGCCGTTAAGTAAAAGACGTGTTTTCATCCTTGAAGTTCCACCCTTTGAATCATGATTAGATTCGTATTGCCCGGCCTTCCTGCCGGAACTCCTGCTGATACTACTACATTATTCCCCGCTTTTAAGCGCTTAACTTGTACAAATCGCTCGATCGCATTAAAAATTTGCTCATCTGTCGTGCTCGGCAATGGCATGAAAAGCGACTCAACTCCCCAGACTATTGATAGTTGTCTATAAGTATAAGAGCTCCAAGTTGCACATAAGATGGGCGAGCGAGGGCGGAATTTGCTTACGAGACGGGCGGTTTGACCACTGGTCGTGGTCGTTAGGATTGCCTTCGGCCTGAGAACAGCCGCCAAATCAGCAACGGCACGAGAAACCGCCAAGGTTTCTTCGGAAGAGCTGATAACATGGTCGTCCAACCATCGTTCATGATCAAAAGCTGATTCTGCCTTCTTGGCGATGCGGCTCATGTACCGAACCGCCTCCAGGGGATAACCCCCCGAGGCGGTCTCTCCGCTCAGCATCACCGCGTCGGTTCCATCCAGGATTGCATTAGCCACATCCGTCGCTTCCGCCCGGGTTGGGCGGGGAGCGTTCGTCATGCTTTCTAGCATTTGAGTGGCGGTGATTACCGGCTTGCCCGCATCTTGGGCCGCTCGAATCACCCGCTTCTGCGCCAATGGCACATCTTCGATATCCATCTGGAGCCCCATGTCGCCGCGCGCGACCATGATCACATCCGAAACTTTTGCAAGGGAAGCAATATTGTTGACAGCATCCCGTGTTTCGATTTTTGCGCACAACTTTATGTGGGGATTGAGCGGTTTGAGCAGTTCTCGTAGCTCCTCGATGTCCGCTGCGCCATGAACATAGCTCAACGCAATGAAGTCAACTTCTAATGCGGCCGCTTGGTGCGCGTCTTCAATATCTTTGGGGGTGAGGCAACTCGTTTTGAAAACCTTGCCAACAAGGGTCACGCCTTGTTTTGTTTTTACTTTTCCGCCGGAGATTGCTCGGGCTGTAAAATTTTCGCCTTGCTTAGAAATCAGCTTAAGTTCAACGTCGCCATCACCGAGCAAGAGCCGGTCGCCAACCCGCATTTTGTCTAGAATCTGTTCTTGAGTGATCGGAACGGCGGCAAATGGGCCGATTTCAACTGTCCTGCCCGCTCTGATTTCAAGCACGCCTCCTTCAATCACACCCAATCTAAACTTAGGGCCCTGTAGATCAGCAAGGATGCCAATTGGCGCCAAAACGGGGCTGTGCTTGCGAATCCACGCGATCCATTGCTTACGAGTTTCCCAGTCACCGTGACTGCAGTTGATTCGCGCAACATTCATTCCCGCACGAATTAGCGCCTTGATCTTGGATTCGGAGTTCACGGCCGGGCCGAGGGTGCATACAATTTTAGTTCGCCTTGCCATCTATCAACCTCGAATACGGATTGGCGGCCCCAAACGATCCGGTTACTCGTCGCCAGATTTGCGCTTTTTCTTCGCATCAAGCAATCGAGTGGAAGCCGTTCCGCCTTCGGATGGCTTTGAGAGAGGTTGCTTCGATTTCTCGTTGTCGGCAATATAGCCTTTTTCTGCCGCCGATGGGGTGGAAGAAACCGAGCGTTGCTTGGCCGTTTTGAGCTTTTCTACGTGGGCAGGTGCGACGGTCGCTTCGGAACGACGATTCTTGAACCAAGCAACAAGTTTCGCAACGATTTCGCCAAACGGCAACGCGATTCGACGAGCGGCGATATCAATCGGAAGCAAAATCGCCGCAAACAGGACAAAGAACATCCAGAGCTCTTGAATGGAAAAGCCTGGATTCAAAGCGAGCCGAACGGATTGAGAAGGATCTTTGAGTTTTTCTCCCTTTGATATTGAGCTAATCTCGGTCAGTAGTGGCTCGTTTGAGCGATAGCTACGATACTCCGGTGGATAAGCTACGGAGAAACCGCTAGTTGAAACTTTGCTCCCCTCAACCCCATTCTCCGCAACCGTAACGATATACGAACCCACTTCCGATGCATTAAAGTTTCCGCGGAACTCGCCGGGGCCAGTTTGAGCAAACACCAAGGCCCGAAACGAACCATCGGGAAGGGCCACCCTCACTTCCTTTGGCAGAGTATTCAGTGGATTTCCCTGGGGGTCTCGAGCTGTAATAGTGACCTCGCCCTTCCCGCCCGATTGATTTGTCACCATTTCGTAGGTATTAGAGGTAACCCGGCGAGCAATGGAGCGGATCGCCTGTCCCCAAAACTTTCCAAATCCGCCCCACTCGACCCATCTCGCGGCCCAACGAGCTTTGGCATCGCTGGTAAAGGCAAGCGAACTGCCTAATCCGTATTGCCAAGTGGCAAGCAAAGGATCGTCCTTGTGAGTTCGCATACCGACTCGCGTTAAGGGTCGCGTATCGGCTAGGCAATAGCCAAAAAGGGGAGGAATACTCCCGGGATCAATGCCACGTAGCACTTCGTCGCCCATCATCGTTTTGGGAACAAATGTGCCTTCTTCAATAGCAGAGCGCGACATTACAGCCGCGTCTTGCGTGAAAATCGCGGGGAGTTGGCTTGCCTTGGTTGCTAAGTAATAACGCCCGCCTCCGACTGCTGCAAGGGCCTTGAGGAATGGGGAGTGAGGGCCCAGGCCAATGGAAACGCAGGTCGTTGTGATCTTGTTGGACCTCATGAACGCGGCGACGGCCAGGCATCCCTCCTGGGAGTCGCAGTCACTTCCATCGCCCAGTAAAATCAGATGTCGAACCTTCGAGTTATCCAGCATCAGCTCCTTTTGAGCGAACTGCATGGATGGTAAACAGTAAATTCCTCCGCCGCCAACCCCGAGCTTTTGAATCTGCGCAATCACCGAATCCTTGTTGGATAAAGTTTGAATTGGCGCAACATATTCGATTCCATCGGTGCTCGCGACCACACCAACTTTGTCCACGCTCGACATCATTTTCACAGTTTGCTCGGCGGCTTTGGCGGCGAGGCGAACTTTGGGCAGCCCGTCTTCGATCATTCCCATGCTTCCGCTGGTATCGCAAATGATCAGAATTGTGGTGCTTGGGAATGTCTTACGTTGGCGTATATTTAGGTCAACGGGCAAGACTTCAGCAACCGGAGTGCCATACCAGCCGCCGGGCAGGAACGAGTCTTCGCCTCCCACCATCGCAAACCCTACGCCCGTATCTCTTACTGCAGATTGAATGAGCTTCTGTTGGCGTGGGTTAACATACGAGGCGTTGAGATCGTTAAACAGGATCGTGTCGTAAATCTGAACGTCTTCCGCCTTTGAAGGCATGCCGCCGGCATCGGTCAAAACCACATCAATTCCCTGGCTCTTGAGAGAATCGGCGAGCTCGCGGTTTTGGGTGTTGGCTTGGACGATTAGAGCGCGAGGGCGACCGCGAACCGCAACAAAACCCATCCCCTTGTTGTTTCGAACATCATGATCTCGATCCGACTTTAAATCAACTTGATAGCGATGAAAGCCAGCTTCGGTTAGAGTTTCGTTGAAGACATACGTGTTCTTTCCCTCGCTCAATCGCACATTCATTTGCTGCGTAGTGACGCCGTTGCGGTCGAGATATAAGGTTGCGATCCCGGTTTCGGAGGCGTCAATCGTCACTTTGATTGCAAATGCTTGATCAACCCGGATTTCGCTCGGCATTTCCACGTTCGTTACGGTCACTTCGCGCTGATCACCGGTGCTGCCGAGAACAACGTGATCAATCGGGATGCCGTCGGTAGCGGCTACGGTTGAAGCCTCAAGGGCGTCTCCGGCTGTTTCGTTGCCATCTGACATCAGAACGATGCGCTTGGCCTTTCCATCGGGGAATGAGGCTCCCGCGAGGCGAATCGCCGCGGCAAGGTCACTTACCGAACTCGTTACCGTGCTTTGGATCTTATCAATCCCATCAATCTTTTCGATCAAGGTCTCCATTACGGGGTCCTTTCCAAAGGCGATAACTCCCGCAACGTCGCGGGGCCCGAGACCCTTGACCGCTTTATCTACAAACTCAACTTGAGCGCGTCGGCTCGCCTCGGTGATGCTATCGGAACGGTCCAGCAAGAAAATCGTACAAAGCCCCTCGTTCTTTCGGTGGCTTTCGGGTCCGGCCAGAGCCATAATCAAAGCTCCCGCAAGTAGGAATCGAATGGCAAAAGCGACTTTCTTTCGATTCTTCATCATCCCCGCAACACGGCGGTAACTGTAAGCCAACCCGACGACGGCGGGGAGGAATAGCAAAAGATAGAAGGGATGAGTGAAGCTCAGCATTTCTTAAGACCTCCTCATGAAAAGCCACCACTCAAACGCTAGAACGAGGAGCGCAATCAGCAATATTGGTCGCCAAAATCCAGCCAACCTCATGATCGTGCCCGAGGAATCAACCTTCTTGCCCCCAAGCAAGACCTGATCGCGAGGTCCAACGTTGGATTCAATGTCACTACGCAGAGAGGCGAACATGCGGCGTTTCCCTAGCTGATATTCGCCAACGCTCGTAGCCTCCCGTATTACATAGCGCCCGGCGGTCGGGCGGATGTCGAATTTGCCGGTTGGGCCGCTTAGGGCGATTGATTCTGACCCGGCCGTCAAGGATATAGTGCGTCCGGCCGTTATTGCCAATTCATTGTTTTGCTCCGCCTTTGGAACCAGAAACTCCAGCGCATTTGCGACGAAAATGGGAAAGCCAACTTGCAATGGAAAGTCGGTCTTCAGGGGCTCGAATGCCACGTAAACCGCGCGTTTTCCCCTCGTGTTTGAAGTCACCACCGCGGGCTTGCCATCTGAAAAAGTAGCCTGCACCTTTCCATCCGAGCGCGGCACAACGGATTCGGCTTCATCAACATAGGTGCCATCAAATCCGACGGCGGCAAGCAGAGGGCCGGGTTCAACCGCTCCCACTCCCGGCTTGGCAAGCGAGCCTTGCTTGGAGACGATCGAAGTTTGCCCCGCCGATCCGAAGTTTAAGACCGCGCTCGCGCCCACGGGTTCCTCCCGAACTCCATCGAAAACCACGACGTCCCAACTCCCAACTGAGGGCACGATTGCGGCTTTGTCCAAGATCACCCGCGGATCCAAAGCGAGCGCGCGCTCTAGGAATATGTTGCCCTTTGATACAAGCAAAACTTTGATTGCGGCACCGGGGGACGCCAAGGCAACCGCATAATCGTCGGCCTGCAAAATGTCTCGGGAAGCTATTCGGGCCTCAATCACCTTTGCCCCGACCGGAACTGGGCGCGAATGCCCGAAAATCTGATTCGGCCGAACATCATAGCTTACGGAATCAAACGACTTGCCGTCCGCAAACAATGTTAGCGTTCCCTTGGCCGGATCCAGGCCATAGTTCTTCACGCCACAGTAAAGCTGTGGCCCGCGGCTCGATTCTGCGACGCCAAGCGCCGAAATTGCGGCATTTCGGGCGGAGCTACCGATCTTCTCAAAAATAACCGTGGCGGATTCGGTATTGAAATTTTCAATCTCAGGAAAAACGCCATCGGAAAGTAAGATGATTCGAGCGCCTTCTTTTTTTGCGGTGATTGTTGCGGCAAGACGCAAAGCTTCACCAACATCGCCCTCTGAGTCTGTCGCTTTCACCGATTGCAGAGCCCGGCGCATCTTGCCGATATCGGAACTAAGAGGAAAAATGACCTTTGGCGTTGGGCCCGCCTCGACCAAGGCAAGTTTATCTCCCGCCTTCACTTGTTCGATAATGCTATTGAGGGCGCCTGTCGCCTTATCGAAGCGACTCGGCGACTCGTCCGTTGCCGACATACTCGCGCTGCTATCCAAAACCACGACGGTAACCGCGCCCCCGAGCCCCCGCCTCCGCATCTGGGGTTCGGCCAAGCCAACTACAATTAGGAGAATAGCGAGTAGCTGCAGGAATAAGAGCCAGCTAAATTTGAGCTTTTGGAAGAGGGCGTTGGCTCGAATTTCGTAAATGAGCGGCGGCCACAGGAATGTTGCAGGAACACGCATATCCTTTCGGCGCATTTTCAGAAGGTAAAGGGCGATGATGATTCCCGCCAGAGGCAGTAACCACAATAGGCTTCCAAGATTGGCAAAACTCATGCGAACCAACCCTCGCGCCGCAGACGGTCTTTGAACAGATTCGTCAGCGATTCATCCGTTCTTACGAGCGTGTACCGCCCACCAATGCGGCGGCAGGCATCGTTGACTGATGTCAGGTGAGCCGCAAGATTCTTTTTATAACCTTCTAGGGCCAAACTGTTCGCCGTGATTTCAACGATTGCATCAGTTTCTGCATCCAGAAGTCTCAGATCGCCTTCAATATCCGGGTCAATTTCTTCGACGGAAAGCACCTGAACCAAGCAGAGTTCATGCCCACGACCGCCCAACGACCTTATCAGAGCGGGAGCATCAGGATCAAGGGAATCAGTGATCAGGATGACGAGTCCTTGTCGCAACCTCGCGGTTGCAAACTCCTTCAAACTCGCCGCAAGCGAGTTTCCTCGTGCCGAAGTTAAAGAAGTCGTCCAGCGCGCCAACGCAGGATAATTTGTGCGCCCACGCAGCCCCGCGCCAACCCCGGATATCCCCTTGATCGGATTTGCCACCATGGGCAGAGTTGCGGGATAGATCGCATCTTGATTACAGAGCCCGATATAACCAAACATACACGCGAGCTGCCTCGCAATCGCGAGTTTCGTTGGCTCGCCGAACTCCATTGAAGGCGACAAATCAACAACCACGTAGACGGCAAGGTCTTCCTCGTCCTGGTAGGTCTTCATCATCGGAGTCTGAAGCCGGGCCAAGACGTTCCAGTCCAGGTGACGCAAATCATCGCCTTCGCTGTACTCGCGGTAATCCGCGAACTCGATACTGATTCCTTTCTTTTTGGTGAGTCGCTCACCGCGAACTCGACCCGAAAAGCTCTTTCGAGGGGCAAACCTCAAGCCATCTAGAACACGAAATTCTTCAGGTGATAGAACTAGTGACACGAAAAATGAGCCCCTTTAGTTCAAACGGCGATTGGATCGCGATCGCCGCGCTCCACAAATTCACAGATGTCGCTGACCAATTTGTCCGTCGTCATGCCATCAGCTTCAGCCTCAAAGTTGAGTCCAAAACGATGCCTCAGACAGATTGGGCTAACGGCCTTAATGTCGTCCTTCGATACATTGTAGCGACCGGCTAAGAGTGCCTTAATTTTTCCAGCGGTAACTAGTGCCTGGGCCCCTCGGGGCGACGGCCCGTATCGCACGTAGCGCTTAGCGACATTTGAACCTTCCGCCGAATCCGGATGGAGAGCCAAGATGAGCGAGAGCGCATACTGCAATACGGTATCCGAAATCGGCACATCCCTTACGATTTGGCGAAGCTTGAGCACGGTTTCGGCATCGGCAACGTGCTGAAGATCTTCCGGAGCTCGGCCGGTTGTCATGGTAACGATTTCTGCGAGTTCTGTCCGCGTGGGATAGGGCACGATCAGCTTGAACAAAAAGCGATCAAGTTGGGCCTCGGGTAGAGGGTATGTGCCTTCCTGCTCTATCGGGTTTTGGGTCGCCATCACGAGGAAGGGCTCTTCCAACGTATGCCGAGTTCCGCCAATCGTTACGGCTCGCTCTTGCATCGCCTCAAGCATGGCAGATTGGGTTTTTGGGGTAGCGCGGTTGATTTCGTCGGCGAGCAAAATGTGGGCAAAGATCGGGCCCCGGCGAAACTCGAACGCCCCCTCTCGAAACATACTGGTGCCAGTCACATCGGCGGGCATAAGGTCAGGAGTAAACTGAATCCGGCTAAACGACATGCTCAACACTTGGCTCAAGGAGCGCACGAGCAAGGTTTTGCCCAGCCCCGGCATCCCTTCTAAGAGGACGTGACCATTCGCGGCCAACCCCATCAGCACTCCCTCAACTACAGCATCTTGACCTACGACAGCCTTGGCAATTTCAACGCGAATCTTATCGTAAGTTTCTCTAAACCACACGGTGCTTTGTTCGTTTGACATATCATTACTTCTTTTCTAGTTTGATTTCGTAGAGTTTGGGCCAGCATTTGCCGGTCACAAAAAGGCGTTTGGTTGCAGGATCATAAGCGATTCCGTTCAATACTCGATCGGCGTCTCCGCGAGTTTCCGCCGAGAGCCCCGACATATCAATAACGCCCAGAACACGACCGTCCTTAGGGTCAATTCTGTAGATCACGTCGGCGTGCCAAACGTTCGCAAAGATTTGCCCTTCAACCATTTCAAGTTCGTTTAGATCGTATTGCGGTTGCTTAGGATCGTTGTTGGCAAAGACGCTTATCTCGCGCTGAACCTTCATGGTTTTTGGGTCCAAGAATCTGATTTTGTTAGTGCCATCGCTCAGAATCAGTGATTTCGAATCGTTGGTTAAACCCCATCCTTCACCCTCGTAGCTGATCTTTCCGGTCCGCTTCAAGGTCTTCGGGTCGTAGGTAAAGCAGATTTTCTCTTGCCACGTGAGTTGGTACAAAACGTCGTCCATCACGGTTGCCCCCTCGGCGAAGAACTTGTCATCCAGGTTAACGCGCTTCTTCACGGAGCCATCTGTGAGGGTGACTTGGCGGATGTTCGATTGCCCGTATTGACCTGCACTCTCTAGAAACCCATCTCCATACCAAACCAAGCCCTGCGAAAACGCCAGAGGGTCATGGGGATAGGCCTTCACAACTCGGTAGCTCCATTGTTCTACGGGAGCCACGACGAGGGCGGGCGGCGGAGCCGAGGTGGCCACCGCCGACGAGGATGGGCACCCCGCTACGAACGGGATGACCGCTAAGCCCAGGAACATCCGAACCGAGCGAATTACTTTCCTCCCGCTAAAGAGTCAAAGTATTTCTTCACTCGCGGTTGATGCTCGCGCGGAATTTTGTTCTTGTCAAGTGCATCTTCAGCTTTCTTCTTGTACTGAGGAAGCACCTTGAAATAGGGTGTCTTCGATTTTTGGCCAAGACCAGATGGGCCCCGGATTTCAATGTATCGCTCATCCCCTTGATCTTGGCGCTCGCCCTTGATCACTTTGAGATCAGCCGTGGCCTTGATATCCTCCGGCTTATCGTTCAGCGGCACCATGCCGATGTCGCGGAAGTTATTGTCTTGCCCAGGACCGCTGGGTCCCCACATTGGTATTAAGCCTCCCAGACCGGGAAGCAAACCTGCTCCTTGTCAGCCAAAGCAGCCATTCTTGATGGCCTCCTCGATGGCTTTCTTCATTTCTTCGAGCATCTTTTTAATGTCGGCGTCGGACATGCCTGCGATTTTCTTCTCAAACTCTTTCATCGCTGCTTCCAGGGCCTTTCGAAGCTCCTTGAGCTCCTGCTCGGTAAGCTCAGGGTTCTTGCCGCTCTTGCCCTCGGCATTCTTAGCCTTCAACTGCTGCAAGAGTTTCATGATTTCTTTGAACTCGGGCATGGATTGAAGCTTCTTCATGAAGTCTTTAATTTTCTGGCTAAGCTCAAGGCCTTTCATCTGCTTCTTGAGGTCTTGCATTTGGCTCTTCAGCGCCTCTTGCTCTTCCTTAGTTAGCTCCTCGCCCTTTTCGTTTTTGCCGGATTCGAGTTGTTTCTGAAGCTCGCTCATCATGTCTTTGATGCTTTCGCTTTCAGTTTTGAGGTCCTCTTCGCTCATCTTCTCAAACTTTTCGAGGTCTTCTTTGCTAACGTCGGCTTCGGACATTCGAAGTTCCGCCATCGCTTTTTGCTGAGCCATCGCCTTCATCGAGTCTTCGGCCTTGGCGATGTTTTGCTCGCTCTCCTTGAAATTCTGCTTAGATAACTTGTCGGCTTCCTTTGCGAGCTCATTTGCTTTTTGCATTGCTTCTTCCTTGGGAAGCCTCGCTTTCTTCAGTTCCTCGGCGAGACGTTTGTATTGCTCGGCGAGCTGTTTGGTTTCGGGATCAATTTCGTCTTTTCGCTCCAGCAAAGGTTTTGCAACCCGTTCTACTTGCTCGGCGACCTTTTTCAGAGCCTCACGCTCGGCTTGATCTTCCTTAGATCGCAAGATCGGGCTGTTACCAAGAATGAACATTCCCGCCGCGAGTACGCTCGCAACCATCCAACCCATATGCCAGCGACTCACTTTGATAGGATAAACCTCTGAAGGCTTCAAGGTTGCAAGGTGGGCGATGGCATCTTCGCGCTGGACGTCGCGCAATTGTTCGGCCTTGTCTTCGGCGGCGGTACCGAGACGGTTAGAGAGGTTGGCCCGGCGATCAATGCTATCGGCGAGCAACGTGCTACTTATCCGCCGGAAAAATCCGAGGATTCCACCCACGAGCGCACCCACAAGAACGACGCCCATGAGCCACGTTGATTCGACCAATACAACCCGGAAATAATCTAGAGCCGCAATGACAAGGCATACAATTGCCCCTAGGGTTCCACCAACGGCAACCCCCTTCCAAGCGGTCATCCAACGTACCCGTCGGTTAAATCTACTTAGTTTTCCTTCTAGTTCAGACATCAAATGTTACTCCTGCCATTTTTCTCTTAGTGTGTTTTACGCTTAGCCATGCAAACAATATCCCAATGAACAACTCAATCACACCAAAAAACAACTTAAACTCATCTTCCTGCAAAAAAAGTGGAGCGAGTAAATGCATGCTCCAGACCTTCGAAGGCTCAAATGCGTGCGAATATCGGTTGTTTTCTACGATCATAGTGAGTACCGGAACCGGAATTGCGACGATGAGCAACATGGTCGAAATGAAGCCAATCCGAGCGGCCCTTACCGAGCTGGCTCGGGCTGAAATGAACCTCGCGAGGCCCCACCACATCGTTGCGAAGGAGGCAACCCAAAACATCATTAATCCGACTTTCGCGTCGTACATCATCACAGATGGCACCACCAGATTCATCCCGAGCCAAGTGCTAACAATCATGGCGTACATATAAATGAGGCCACCCGCCGGAGTGCCCTTTATAGCCGCCTTAAAACTAAACAATCCGTCATCCCAAAAGCGACGGCTCGCTTCGCCCCCAAAACACAAAATCTGCGGCCACAGCAAAAACGTAGCTAAGAAAGGGCCAGCAATCATGGAACCAGTGATGTTTAAGGGCGGAGTGGCAGGCCCGCTCATCGCGCCGGGGCCACCGGCCGCCATCATTCCTCCGAATGTGCCGGTCCCCACCGTAGCCGAACCAATCAACATGCCCAGAACCGCCATGCCCACCAGCCCATGAATTCGTAGGCTCTTAGTCTCTGCCGAGCCCGCCGGGCTTAGCGCGCTCCCCGCGGCCACCAACGCGAACTTCGCGAATAAAAGCGAGTAGATCGTCAAAAACACCCAGTTTGGAACGTGATACCCGGCTATATCGGAGTAGGTGGGAGCCGAATAAGTGGCGGTGAAAGGAATGAGCGTCAACATCCAATTCGTTGGTCCCGATGGCCCAGAGAAGCTCGAAAAACTGACCATTGACATAGCCGCCAGGCCTGCCACAATGAAATAGCCAACTATTGATGCATACGAAGCCAAGATCGCGGCAATCGAGTTCGGGCAAATTGCGGAACACAAGAGCCCAATCGCCATCATCACAATTCCCGAGTTGAGGATAATGATGACTGCGCCAATAACGTCTGACCATGTCGCGCCCCCCATAACTACACAAACCGAGATCACGGGCAGAGCCAAAATGAGAAGCATCAACAGGTATCGGAACCCAGAAATCATCTTGCCCACTAGGAAATAGCGAGGTGAAACAGGCGCAGAAAACAAGAGGTCAAGCGAGCGTCGCTGCCTTTCCGTGGTAACGGCCGCCGCCGTTAATCCGGGTGCAACAAGGCAGATTACTCCCGCGATCATGCCGATTAACAATCCATAAAACTGCCAGAGGTTGTTCTGCAGCGAAGACACAGTGGTGTTGTAACCGTTGTCAACTTGACTGGCATAGGCCATCCCGCCAAAGATCACGAGGAACAGCAGATAGCCGAGCCAAAGCCAAAGCGAGCGATTCCCCCGCAATTGCGTCCGAAAATCGCGGGTGACCGTCGCGTTTCCAAAATAGGCAAACCGAGCGTTTCGCCAGAAGTTTCTCATTGCACGGCACCGGTTGTTAGGCGCATAAAGACATCTTCGAGATTAGCTTGTTGCTCTTCGTAGGTAATCACTCGGTGGCCTTTCTTCACGAGGGCGGCGAGCAAGTCGGCTTGCTGGTCGTGATCACCATCAAACTCGACTAGCATTGAATCTTCCTGAGCGTTCACGCTCAAGACATGAGCTTGGTCCCGGAGGAAGCTCTGAGCCTCATCAGGATTAGAGATAATTCCGACCGCCAACACTCGAGTTGGCTGAATGTGCTTGACAATATCTTGAACCGGGCCGAACGCAAGCATATTGCCACGTTCGATGATTCCGACGGTATTGCAAAAATCCGCAAGTTCGGGCAAGATATGCGAAGAAACAATAACGATTTTGCCCATGCGACCGAGCTCGGTGATTAGCTCCTTTAGCTCAGCGCGAGCGCGAGGATCGAGTCCGCTTGCCGGTTCATCTAGCAATAATAATGCCGGATCATGAACCAGGCACCGGGCCAAGCAAAGCCGCTGTTGCATTCCTCTAGACAACGACTGAACAAAGGACTCACGCTTCACCGTCAGGTCGGTCAACTCTAACACGTTGTCAATAACGGTCTTTCGCTCTCGCGAGGGAATCTGATATATGTTCGCGAAGAAATCGAGGTATTCCCACACTTTGACATCGTCATAGAGGCCGAAAAAGTCGGGCATGTATCCGATCTGCTTTCGCACTTCCATGGGGTGTTGCAGAACGTCGGCACCGTTGATCGAAGCCGTGCCGGAAGTTGGTTCAAGCAACGTTGCCAGCATTCGAATGGTCGTGGTTTTGCCCGCTCCGTTCGAACCGATGAACCCAAAAACGTCACCGGGATGAAGCTTGAAGGAGACGCCGTTCACCGCCGTAAGCGGGCCGTAAACTTTTAAAAGGTTGTTGACTTCAAGCATGAGTTGTTAGTTACCTACTCGCTGATCAATGGAGCGGAAGCTTGCCTCTGCAAACGAGAGCAGGGCAAACGCGGCCGCCAAATACGTTAATGATTGGACAATGCCAAAGCCGGCCCCGGCTTGGTCTCGACCCGATGCATATTCTGCCACCGTTGGGTCCATTGACACCACGACCCAAAATGGATGAAAGAAAAAAATTATGGTCTGATCGGTGCTTCGATTAAAGGCCATTCCCAGAAAAATCGGCAAAATGACAAGGAGCGTAAAGACGACGCCAAAAATGATCAAGTTGGCAGAAAAAGCTCGATTGCTTCGGCTTGAAACATACAGGGAGAGCCCCGCCAAAAAGCAACCATAAGCAGCGACGGTCATTTGCTGACCGATCAGCGTTGAAAGCGGGGCCTTTACGTCGTAAGGATACAAGACCAGAATCATCGGCCAGAGTAGCACCAACATCACTCCGATCAGGGCCGCACCACTCATAAACTTGCCGTAAACGATTTGTTTGTTCGTTATGGGAGCAACTAGTAGCATGTCCCAACTGCGCCGTTCACGTTCGCCGGCGATACTACCGTGCATCATAGCCGGGACAATAAAACTTAGCAGAACCAACTGCGTGACGGCGATAGCACTGACCGGCAGGTCTCTGCGAGCCGCGAAAATTATGATGAAGATGAAAAGGTAAATCAGAATCGCCATGATGAAGATGCCAAGGTTTGCCCCCTTGCCGCGCCCGACCATGAAAAACTTGCGCATATTGCGCTTGAACTCGATGTGCAGCGGGTTTTCCAGAAGCAGTTCCCTAAAGTTCATATGTCACCCCCATCAAGAAAATAGACCATCCGAATGACAGTGCGGCGACCTGAGAGCTTTCCTATTTGGGGCCCGGGACGAATCCCAACAATAGTTCCCGAAATTTTGAGTCGGTTTTTGCCTGTGCTTAAGGCCGCAACCGAGTCTGCTGCTACTCTCGATTTTACAGGTACACCCTCCCAACTTTCGCCCGGCCCCAATGAGCCCACCAGTCCCAGAACCTTGGTCGAGCGAATCTCAAGTCCAGCCATGGTGTGAGGTGAATGGTTGGTTAACCGAAGCCGCGGACCGACCCGCGAAATGCTCAGCCACTTTCCCGCTTTTAGCCGCTGACCAAACGAGAACTCACGAAATGCCAAGTTAGTCACTTGCATAGCTGGCACCCTGATTTGGCCCGTATCCACGAGCTCAATGGCCTGAGTCCCTCGCCGTTCCATTCCGTAGCTTTGGTTGCGATTGGAAGCCATCTCAACGCCCTCCATTTTTAGATCATAGGCGCCGCCGCGAGGGAAGAACATCTGAGTGTTTCCCAAAAAGTAGGCGGAATTACTACGCTCGTCACCCACAAGCGTGCCGACCAACATCAAACTCATATCTGCGCTATAAAGCCCAGCCGCGAAGCGGAAGAAAATAGCGGCGAAGCCAAAACTAATCAAGGGCGTAGAGACCCAAGCCCATTCTCCTTTACCCATCTTTCGCAAAATGAGCAGATTGAGCGGAACAACCAACACAATGTAAACCAAAAGGATGCTAATTACGCTTGATGTGTCCGGAGGTTTTGCTTCAAATGGATCGCTCTGTTCCCCCGGCATGCGATAGCCTGAGGGATACGGGCTAGGTCCGCCGTAAGACCCGGAAGAATAATAGTTTCCGTATTGGTCGCCGATATTCGCACTACTCAAGAAGGAAGCCGTTGTTCGGTAGCTTCTTGCAAACTGAAGCGATCTCAGCAAATCACCCTTGCCTGACCATGCGTCCATCGGACGCTCGAAGGGATTGAAAGCTGTGAACAATACCTTTCCGGCTCCGAAACCACGCGAAACGATGACGGGTATGCCTCGGTAATGTGCTCGAATCAACGAGCTAGGATGAACGCGGCCCTTTCGCACCGTAAACTCGCCGTTTAGGCTGAGCCCCGATATTTTTTCGCCCCTCTTCGCCGTCAGCGTGACGGGGGATGTATCCGAAACAGGCAAGTAAGGTTTCCATCGCGGATCAACTAAGAGGGGATTAGCTGCGCCGCCCGGAATCATGACCGTTCCTCCCAGCAATAGATAGTTAAGCAGAGCCTCAAACGCGGCATCTGTCATTCGTTCCGATCCATCGGCTAGGATCACAGCGGCAACGCCGTAATATGAAGCGGTTCGCTCTGGAATCATCTCCGGCTTGACAAAGAACTCCTGGAGATTTTCTAAAGTCCCGTTATTGGGGTTTGTTTGAATTCTTCTCAAGCCCAGCCCGGCAACGTTATCCGAGACCAAAAGGACGCCAGCCTCGGACCCCACGTTTTCGGGAATTTTAGCCTCAAAGGTGCCGCGTTCCGTTACGAGTTTCGCGGTCGGTGGCGGATAACCCATCTCGAGGTTTACGATCACCTGTTTCTTTGAGCCTTGAGGCAAGTCAACCGGAATTCGTGTGATAACTCCTTGGCACTCAACTTCAAACGCGCCTCGCGTCCCTCGCCCAACATTTTCTGCCGTAAGGATGTAAGGGGAGAGTCCACGAGGGGTGCTGATGCCCACGAACAGGGGACCGACATCAAGCGAGATATCGGCACAGAATGCGACCCCAGCCATTGATGCCAGCGCAACGGCTACTACCTTTATTTTTTTCGCGAAATCAAACCGCATTTCCGGGCCTTGCAAACACTAACGTTATTTTGACCTACAAAAGTTCACGATCGGGTGATTTTGGCGCTCCCTTTGCCATAATTGAGGAATGGACCTCAAGGAACTTGCTCTTACCAATCTCGACAAAGCCCACGATCGTTACCGAAAGGATATCGAATCGCTCACTCATGAGCAGTTGAATACATGTCACGGCGGGGCTCGTTCGGCTTATGATTTCACTTACGAAGTCGCAAACGTGAACAATCGAGTTGCCATGCGGGTGCGCGGCCAAGACCCCGGTGCCCCTACCGATGGGTGGACGGTTGCACCGGAGGACTTCAAATCCAAGGAAGCCTGCCTCGCCGGATTGGCGGAGTCGGTAGAAACGGTAAAGGCCGCGTTCGCAGAGTGCGCCGATTTTAGTGAAATTCGGGATTTCCCGACCGGCAAGATGAGCATGTTTGAACTTGCCAACTTTATGTGCATCCACATGACCTATCACGACGGGCAGCTAAATTTCATTCAAGCCATGGCCGATGATCAAGTCGTTCACTGGTAGGTTTTGGCGCGTTCCGGGTCCTTTGGCCCGAATGCGGCTTGATGCAAGGGTATAGTTTCGGAACTATGAAGCGCATCTAATTCCGGCCCGCTCGACGTTTGGCCTATCAGGTCGCTGTCATTTCGGAATTTCCTTCTAGATGCTATTCAAGTCACCCCTGCTTCAAAACAACCGCGATTTTCGCAATCTTTTCATCGGCCAAGCCATTTCTCAGGTCGGCGATGCCCTTTACTACGTCAGCTTCATGTTTGCCGTGAAGAAAATGACCGGCGACGATAGCATGGTTGGGTTCGTTGGGGCAGCGGAAATGTTGCCGTTCTTCCTGCTTGGACCGTATTCCGGCGTCCTCGCGGACCGGATTTGCCGAAAGAGGATTTTGCTTTGGAGCGACCTCGGCTCAGCTCTCATTCTGCTCGTCTTTGCCGCGCTGACTTGGTTTATCTACCCTTTTTCGGGTTGGCTGATGGTGGCTGTAGGGTTCTGCATCGCGGTGATTCGGACCTTCTTCTTCCCCGCAAAGAACGCGGCCATCCCCAGGCTCGTCCCTACCGATCAACTTCAACCCGCCTTCGCCCTCTCAATCGGCACTCAAAACCTCATGTTTATGGCGGGGACGGCCTTTTCGGCGATTCTTATGACGCCACTTTACAAAAATTACGGGACGCAGACATTCCTGTTGATGATCTCTATCCTCAACGCGGCTACCTTCTTGGGTTCAGCTTGGTTTGTCCAGAAACTTCCACCCATCGTTCCCGAAAAGACGGGCGAGCAGCAGCACGCCCTAGTCGAATTCCGTGAAGGGCTTTCCTTCATCCGCAAGCGGGCCGATTTAATTACCCTCCTAACGGTTTCGATGCTGTTCGGGCTTTGCATTGCGCCGTTCTTTGTCACCTATGTCGCCGCCAATGATAAGTGGTTCGGAGGTTTGCCGGATACCCTTGCCTGGGCTGAGTTCGCGTTTTTTCTAGGCATGGTTGGCGGTAGTGCGCTCGTGAGCAAGTATCCGGTGAAGCGCCCCGGACTTGCCTTTATTGTCGGCTGTACAATCGTGGGCGGAGGCATTCTCTTTATGGCTTTCAGCCGCCAGTTTCTGGTGTACTGCTCCTGGAATTTGCTTTGCGGGCTCGCCGTACCGTTTGCCGATATTCCGATGCGAACTTACCTTCAAGCCACCGTTCCTGACGAATTCCGAGGTCGGGTGAACAGCGTACAAAGCATGACTACCACGGCCGTGATGCCGATTGGCATGGCGTCGGCGGGCAGCATCATCAAGCAAGCTGGAATTGTCTTTATGTTCGCCACAATGGGCATCGGAACGATGGTTGCTAGCTTAATCGGCCTCCTGGGTCGGCAGTTTCGACAGGCGATCATGCCGGATACCCCCGGGCCAGAAGTTGCGGGTCCTCACGAAACCGATCCCATGCGGGCTTAGCGGCAAGCGCGGTATCCTAATTAGCGGAGTCACCCCGGATGGGTGGAAACGGAGGTCGGAGCAAGGATGCTCCCTCCACACTCTCGCTCACGTTCTGACACTGAACTGCAAGATTGGTAGTTCGGGGGTTCGGACCCGAACGCGAAGCACCGAACGGCGAAGCCACCGAACTTCACCGAGCGCACCCAAAAACTAACTCGCCTTCTTCGTCTCTTCGCGGATGTAGTCGCCGCTCATGATCTTATCGAAGGCCCCGCTCTGAACCCATCGTTCCAACTCCTGCGTACGATGAACGGGCATTGGGTGCGTGTAGGTTGAACTCATTAAGAGGAAAATAAGAATTTTGCCGGCGTTCTCTAGGGGCCCGGCGTCTTGATAGGCCCGGGCTTGATCCATGAAGGCATCTCGGCTCATTTCATGGCTTAACCTATTCGGTCCCGCCGTAAGATTCACATTGGCATCAATGGAGATATCTAGCGATTGCGAAACCAATAACCCCGCCCGATCTGCCGTAATTTCAGCCTGCCTGAACCACTCGTAAAGTGCCAGAACGAGGGCAATGGAGGCGACATCGCCAAGCCCAAAGGTGCGCCGCCCGACCATCTCTAAAAGCGGCATTAGTACACGGGCCACCGAAGTGTAGAGAATGTGCCCAGCTTTGATGTGACCGAGTTCGTGCCCGATGAGATGATAGAGCTGCTCGTCGGTCAAAGTATCTACAATCGAAGAGCGCAACGTGATGTAGGGCCGCTCGACGCCTCCGGCATGTGCATTTGGGAAAGGATTGCTCGTGATGTAAAGCTCGGGCTCCGGCATATCCAGAACCTCGCAAGATTCGCTCAAGATTCCGTAAAGCGTCTTGTATTGGTTCGGGCCGCAGCGAACCGACATGCTCATGTTGTAACAATACAACCAGCGGTCAATTCCCACTTCATAAAATTTCTGGATGATGGTTGGGAGTAGGGGGATTTTTTTTAAACTCTCCAACGCAATTCGGTCCGTATCGGCCACAAAGCTCGCGGCTGAGATTCCCGTTAAAATTTTTCTCTCTGACATTTGCTATTCCCTACGCGTTATTTTCGGCAACGTTGCGTTTATACTAGACGCGTGAAGCATCTACTGCGACTTTCGCCCCTGTTCCTACTCGTTCTTGTCGGTTGCGTTCGCACGAACTCCCTCACCGAAGTCAATCCCGATGGCTCTTGGAAGCGAACCGTCAAGTTCATCATGAGTAAAAATGCGATGGATGAAAAAACCCCAGCGGTCAGCGATGTTGCTATGCCTCCAAGTGGCGCAGGGTGGAAGGCAACGAACACGAAGAAAGGCGACGAATTCACATTCACATTCACTCGCGACGCGAAACTTGATGAAGTGATCACGAAGGACATTGCCCTCAAAGATAAAGATGGTCTGACCTTGGTCAATGAGGTCACGGTCAAACAAATCGCGCCCAATCGCTTCAAGTATCGCGAGACTTTCAAGTGGGTCGGTAAGGCCAAACCCAAAGGAAGCAGTGAGCTAACCGACGAGGACCTCAAGAAAATGCTCCCGTCATTTTCCACCCCTGAAGATTTGTCAAAGGTCCGTTCGCAGTTAATGGCGAAGCTGACGCGGATATTGATGGGCCCCGGCGATCCGATGCTTATGCAACTCGTGGCGAATCCTGATTATGGCGTTCGCCGCATGGTGAACCGAATGGCGAAGAGCTTTGAGCAAACGCTGACCGAGGTTTACGGCGACCGCTTGGATGCCGCCGCCCGAATCAAACTGGTCAAGAAGATCATCGAAGCTGCCACCGATCAAACCGTGAATCAAACGAAAAGCGACGCCGAAAAATCCGGCCCCGGAGATTCATCGCCGCCCGTAAGCATGTTCATGAGCGTAAAACTCCCTGGCCGCATTGTGGAAACCGATGGCGAAGTTGATCCCTTCAGCGGCGAAGTCTTCTGGTCCATGTTCCCCGAGGCCGCGGCGTTGGGAGAAGTGAGCATCTCGGCAGTTTGTGAAGTGGGAGGATAAGAACCCCTCCCAGCTGAAGGCGGGGAGGGGTTAAGCCGCGAGGCGGAGCAAAAGCTGATGCCTCGGAGTTGTAGATCCAAGCCGTCGTGCTAAAGCAGAGCCGTACGCAATCGTGCCACACACTCCCTCTGGGTGTGTGGCGCTCAGCCGACAAGTAAACTCAAAAGAGCATGAAGGGGCATCGGCGATGGCAGAACAGCCAAGAGGTGGCGCGAACAATGTTTGTGACGACCACCTGCCTGGGCTTCGCCAAGGTCTTGAAACGGGACGAGGTTAAGGCGATTCTAATGCGCCGTCTTGTCTCGGATAGCTGTCACTATGGTGCGGTTCTCCATGCATACTGCGTCATGGACCACCACATCCATCTCCTGCTGAGATCGCCAATGCAGAGCGACATGAGTGTCTTCATGAGACTTTTCAAGAAGCACGCTTGCGACGACATCCTGCCCCATCTCAATACTCACGAGACGCTCATTCTCAGAAAGCATCGAGATAAGGAGGGCCATCGCCTTTGGATGCGTTCATTCAAGGGCAAGGCAATCAAAGATGAGGAGATGTTTTGGGCTTGCGCTCGGTACATCCACTTGAATCCGCTCCGTGCTGGGCTCTGTGAACGTACAGTAGATTACGCTTGGAGTTCGGCGAGGTTGTTTGAGGATTGCGCTTGGCGGGAGGAAACGGGCATCATGGAAGGGTTGGGGGAATGGGAGTGACTACCCGCATCGCTTGTCGGCAGAGCGCCATACAGCCCGGCTGAGGGTTTGAGAAAACATGACTATGAATTTGGAAGGGATCGGCAAAAGGGGCAGTGTATGGCGCGAGGACCCATTAGGTGCCTTATACCCGCTTCAGTAGATGCTCGGATTTGATGATGACTTGTTCAGTTTGTCATCGGCCCGTACAAAAAAGCGACTGCTTCGTCGTCCCCAGTCTTGTGTATGGGAATCTTGACCCCATCCAAAAGTTAATGGGGGAACCCATCCATCTTAAGTGCTTGGCAACTCTGCCCGAAGATCTCCAGAGCAGAGTCCGCAACCTACCCAGCCTAGTTGAGAAGGTCGAAACGCCGCCCTTTCTGTGTAACATTTGCCAAGGTCATTTAGATCCATGGATTGACGAACCAATCGAGGTTACTGCTGTTGAGGGGCTGAGACTCAAGCAGCGAATTCGGTTTGATGAACTTGAGAGGTTATGCGTTCCCGCGGCCATGGCCTTGTCGGAATACCCAAACAACGGATATTCTCAGTGCTTTCACAACTCGTGTTTGCGGCGCGCTGGCTTGACAGAAAAGCTTGCTCTCCAAGCAGAACGACTGGACGCCTGGGGTTATGACGAGTCCCAAATTGAGGGATTTGCTCGTAGCGCGAGAAACACGGGCTATTTTGGCGGAGTCTCCGGGCGCATGTCGATAGAAGAGATTGAGAGCGAAATTGAGGCCCTGGTTCGTTCCGGCATCCCGCGCGTGGGGGGCACCTACGCGTTACAGAATGAAGGATGAGGGGTGCTACTCGGTCCACTCTTTAGAGGCACCTATCGGGTCCTCGCGCCACATTGATCAGTCGTGCCAAATACCTCCCCTGGATATGTGGCTCCTCATGTAAACTCCGTGCAAGTGCTTAACGACGAGGATTTAAGGCGATCGGCTACGTGACGGGAGATGCGACGAATGAACAAATCGCTTCAAGGTTTTGGAGCCACATGGACAGGGTCGGCATGTGGCACGACCGAATCGAGGGAGACTCCATGTGGCGCGAGGGGCGCGCAACTCCCCCAACATTTTGAACGTGCAGCGGTCGATTGTGTTGTATGGTGAGGTGTGTTCAAATGAAATACGCCAGTCCCTTGGGGCCAGAGAGGACGGGCACTACGATGATGGGCACGAGCGATGGATTGTATCTACGGGCTTGATCGTAGCAGATTTCTTCTCGCTTGTCGTCGCGCCTGGCAATGAGGGGGCGATGATGGTGTTGGGCGCACTCAATATAGCGGATAATGCACCCAACTTAAGCCGGGACTCCGTTGCGAGCATTTGTCATGCCCTAGAAACTTGCAGTGGAGTGACAGATTGTGATGTCCAAGGGTCCGCGGAGGAAGTAAACAAATTCGTCAGTCTCTTTGCTTCACTCGTAAGGGGTATCGTGTACGAAGAGAAGTCCTTTTACAGGGCCGACGGAACCCGATATCAGTGACATGAGCACGGGGCGCCTAATTCAAAAAAGTGAGCCAGACGATATGCACCCCACAACTCGTGCAACCCCAAGGCAGCTCGGCGTCCTCGCGCCACATTGAAAAGCGCCTCTCTACTCGTCCACATTCGCAATGGGGCTCCTCTTGTAAAACTTCCATTGTGAGGGCCAAACGGGTGAATCGTCTCAATAACAGTAAGTTTTTCGCGTAAAGCTGGACACAAGAAGATGTTTGCGATGTGAGGAACAGCCTTTCTCACCTGTATTTGCTTCATCTTCACCTCTATTTGCTTCACATTCACCTGTTTTTGCTTCATCTTCACGTGTAATTGCGTCACATTCACCTGTTTTTGGCTCAACTTCACCTGTGTTTGCTCCTTTCTCACGTGGTTTTGCTTCACTTTCACGTGAGGATGGGAGCCCGTCTTTGCGCCGGTACGATGCAACCGGCGGCTACGGGCCTAAGAGGTTCCGGCGTTATTCGAAATCATAGCCAATATAGAACGTCACCCTTCCATCCGGCAACTGCTTAATGTTCGTGATGTTCACTGTCAGCCCTCCACCCAGTTGCGACCGGCTTGAAGGAGTGGTGAACGGCGTGAACGCGTTGTTCGCCGCACTAGGATAAGGCACCATGTTTTGATAAGACCGTGGCCCATTAGGGCCCTCGACCCCGTGGGACTCCTCCAGGATCGGGCGGTTTCCTACTACGTGCCAAATCAACAACCCCTCGGCGGGCAAACTCTCGTCAAACCCCTTTTTGCGGCGATTCTCTACGAGCAGATACTCGCTTCCGTCTTGACGCATCAGGATTTTGTAGCACTCAGTCTTTGAGCCGTTCACGGGCGATAATATGAGTTTCTGCGGAACGGTGGGGTCAATAACAGTAGGGTTGAGCCACCCAAGTTGCACTTTGCACCAAGCCCCAAAATGCTGCGGACGTCCGCTCCCGGCCTGATTGCTCATGGCGCACCAGATTCCGAGGCCCTCTGAGCCAGGATTCTCGGGTCGAGCGTAGAGGTCTGGCAAGCCAAGCATGTGGCCAAACTCGTGGCACATCACGCTGATATCGGTCATGCGGGGGCCGCCTTCTTGAACGATGAAATAGGGCCAGCTTTTGCCTTTGAAGCTATAGCTGGAGCGATGAGGCCAGTAGATTCCGCCCCGAACGGTTTGAACCCGGCCCCCCGCATAGACAAAGAAGACACCATCATAACCATCGAGCGCTTTTTCGCCATCGCGATCAATGATTTTTTGCATGGCCTCCCCAAACAGCAATCCCCGCGACCGGGTGCTGGTTCCGCTGCCTTCAGAGTAATCCATCCGATTCTTGCTCACCTCAACCCAGTCAAAGACTTTGCCTGCGACTTTGAGGGCACCGATTGAAAGCTCGTTGTAATAATCGTTCATCGAGCCGTAAACTTTTTGCCCCGTCACGCTATCCTTGCCAACGTAAGTTCCCGTGCTGAAAAGCGATTCTTCCCAATCCTTGTTCGTAATCTTTTCGTTGTGTTTCACATCAGCGTATTCGATTCCGATAATCGCGAGGCGGAACGTGTCTTTTTTCCAAATGTTCCTCGTTGAGAAGGTTTGGGAGTTCGGATTTGGAGCAGGCGGATCGAGGACGGGGCGGGCTTCGCCCTCTTTGCCTTCCCGCATATAGGTGATCGTGATGGCTTCTCCCGCGCGCTTTTCGTTGAGAACCGAGTCTAAACGGGCGGCATCGGCTAAGGGTGAACCATCAACTTTTGTGACAAGGTCGCCGCTTTTCAATCCTGCTTTTTCAGCGGGCGAGCCTTCGGTGATGCGGCGAATCGGCGCACCGTCGGCCGTCGCCTCGGAGAGAGATAGACCCAAGACGGCGCGCTCTTCATTCAAAATCATGGGGCGGCTCGTGGCGGTCAGAGTTGCGGTTATGTCGCTCTTAGTAGTCCCTCGGGTGATCGCGAGTTTAAGTGCCGCGCCCGAACCAAGTCCTTGAACATAGTCTCTCAACTCAGCCTGCGACCTAGGCTTGAGGCTGTTTGCCCCACGAATCACATCGCCAATTATTAGGCCAGCCTTGTC
>JANNCV010000002.1:0-15222 GCA_031386985.1 Armatimonadota bacterium | reverse complement strand
CGCGACAACGACCCGAACCTCCCGGCGCAAGTTCCAACTCTGGCCGCCATGGTCAAAGTTGCGATTGATTCGCTAAAGGGCGGCAAGAATGGATTCTTACTTCAAGTTGAGGGCGGGAAAGTAGATCATGCCGCCCATGCGAACGACGTTTCGGGAATGATCTTTGACCAGATTGCCTTTGAGGAAGCGGTTAAGGTTGCCGTGGATTTCGCCTTGGCCGACAAAGAGACTTTGGTGATAATCACCTCCGATCATGCCACCGGCGGCCCCTCCCTCAATGGTGATGGCCCTGAATACTTCGATTCAACCAAGGGGCTGAAGAGCCTTTCAAACATGAAGGCTTCGGTTACCAGCGTGATTGACTCCCTATGCAAGGAATCAACGTTGGCCCAAGTTAAGGACAAATTTGTCGAGAAACTTGGCGTGGAGTTGACCGCGGACGAGACCGCAACGGTGACCGATGCTCTGACCGGTGGCGCGCCGATGAAGAACATGAAGTTCCTCAACTCGAAGAGTGGAGTTGTCGGCGCGGTGTTGGGGAATCATTGCAAAGTGACCTGGACGAGCGGGAACCATACGTGCGAGCATGTGATGGTAACCGCCATCGGCCCCGGGTCCGAGCTCATCAAGGGCGTAGTTCCTAATGTTGCGTTTTTTGAGCTGATGCTGGGGCTCAAGGGGCTGAAGCATGAGAACCCGAAAATGAGCTTTGAAGACGCACAGGCGCATTATCAAAAGCTGAAGAATCCGGGTGGATCAGGGCTGGAAGAGCACCTCAAATCCGGGGAATAGGCCCAACCAGCGGGGAGGGCATCTTGGGAATAAAGTTCCAATCCTGTCGCCTGGGGAAGAATGAGACTGTCTCACTTGTGCGCAGACTTTGCCTCCCGACGCCCCGGCACAATACATCCGGGGCTCCACGGACGCAATGCAAAGCCAAGCAAAAAACCTCAAACACTCTCAATCAAAATCAAAGGCTCATCGGATAAATCATCCGGTTCGGGTTGAAAGCCCGGAGGCTCTGTCGGGCCGTACAATGCGAGATCGTGTCCGCCCCGATAGGCCCAGCCTTGATCGCCGTAGCTCCAGTGCCAGTATTCGGAAGGATAGTTGCTAAGCCCGGTGGGTAACAACGCCGTCCTCAAAACTCGCCTGGTTTCTTGAGCAGATTCGGAGAGGCCTGAACATGAGGCTAAGAAGCATTTTTCATCATAGCGATCAAAGGGACTCGTGTGATCATGATAGCTTCCGTCGGGCCTGATCAAGATCACATCAACCGCACCGCCCGTCGAATGGGGCGGCGGAACTTTGCGGCTAAGCGGAGCCGTGAACTGGTTAGCGATGCGAGTTAGCTTTGTTGGGCTCCAATGCGGATTTCTTTCTCCTAGCCGCTTCTTGATTCCCATATGCATTCGCCGCTGGACATGCGTAGCTCGCCAGCCCTCTACGATCGCGAGCCGGTATCCCGAAGGGAGCCGGCGAGTTGCCTCATCAAGCATTTCGGCCACTGAAGAGCGGACCAGTGTTTCGCGGCGATAACTGAACCGGGGACGATCCAAAACCAGTAATGGGCAGGCCAAAAGGAAATCCACGAGGGGCTCACCGTTCTCCCTGATCGGAATTCGCCGCAGCGCCGAAACCGATTCGGTGATGAGCGGCGCTTTAAGCAAAATCCCCGAGCGGAGCCCCGCCTATTAAGTGAACATGAAGGTGAAAAACCGTCTGGCCCGCGTCGGTGCCTTGATTTATCACGAGCCGAAAGCTCTCCAAACCTAACTTTTCAGCCACAGAGCGAGCCGCATTTAGCAAGTGAGTGTGATCGCCCGTTTCCGGCACAAACGCAACGCCCGGAATCTCCGCGCGAGGAACAATGATCACATGAACGGGTGCCTTTGGCTCAATATCCCGAAATGCGACGCAATACTCATCCTCGTAAATAATATCTGCAGGAATTTCCCGATTGATAATCCGGGTGAATATCGAAGCCATGTTTGATTTTAGCCGTTCCGCCATAATCGTTGGGTGAATTACCGACGACTCGGCCGCAGTGGCCTCCAAGTTTCCGAGCTCTCTTTGGGCTCGTGGGTGACCTTTAAGAACCAGCTATCCGTCGAGGCCGCCGCCGAAACCATGCAGTGCGCCTACGATGCGGGCATCAACTTCTTTGATAATGCCGAAGTTTATGCGCGGGGCGAATCCGAGCGAATCATGGGCGAAGCCCTCAGAATGCTGGATTGGCGGCGTGGAAGTTATGTAGTCTCCACAAAATTCTTCTGGGGCCTAAATGATGGACCAAACGAGAAAAACTGCTTAAACCGAAAGCGACTCCTAGACGGCATTGATCAATCTCTCGAACGGTTCGGCCTTGATTATGTTGACCTCATCTTCTGCCACCGAGCTGACCCGGAAACACCAATCGAGGAGACCGTGTGGGCGATGAGCGATATCGTTGAGAGCGGGGCCGCCACCTATTGGGGAACCAGCGAGTGGTCCGCCGCCGAAATCAAGGAGGCCTTTGAGGTTGCCGAGCGATACAACCTCCGCAAACCCGTGATGGAGCAACCCCAATACAATCTCTTTCATCGCCAACGGTTCGAAGAGGAATACGCGCCGACTTTTGAGGAGTATGGGATGGGCACAACTGTTTGGAGCCCCCTCGCCAGCGGGATTCTGACGGGCAAATACGCCGACGGTATCCCTGAAGGCTCGCGCATGACCGTCCCCGGCATGGAATGGCTTCGCGACGCCTTGACTGAGGACAAAATCGAAGCAACGAAGAGGCTAGCTCTGGTCGCGAACGATTTTGGGTGCTCCGTCGGCCAACTCGCCTTGGCTTGGTGCCTCAAGAAGCAAAATGTTTCAACCGTTATCCTTGGTGCCAGCAATTTGGATCAGTTGAAAGAGAACCTCGCGGCCTCCGAAATCGCCGAAAAACTAGATGACGCGTGGATTGCGAAGATCGAATTGGCAACAAGCGCGGCTTCAGACATGTCTTAGGGAAGCTTTAGCAAAGCGCTATAGGAAGAGTCACGGAACCAAGGGTCTTGCCGCCCCATTGGGGAGTGCAAGAAGACGTGGCACCCCTCCAGTGAGTGTTGAAAGTGGAGACTTGACCGTTGTGGCACGCCCTTCAGGGTGCTCGGAATGGCGGATTCGAACCCAGGGTGTCGCTTCGCTCAACCCTGGGCTTTGCTGCGTGACCCCCTTGGGGTCATTTTTCAACATGCCCCTCCAGGGTGCGACTTTCACTTGACAAGAACTCCGGGTCTTCGTCCACGAGGCTATCGGGCTGTGACCCCTTTCGGGGTCTGTTGAGAAATGACCCTGGAGGGGTCAAATCTGGATAGCCCGGGGTCAACGGGCTTCCCAAAAGCACCCTGGAGGGGTGCCAGAAATCCTAACTCTATTTCTCAAAATCCCCATTGCGATACTTTGCGAACTCTGCGTGAAACTCTACCGGGGTTAGGCCCTTGGCAACTCCCCCTGCCTACATCTTCGGGACTTTACAAGAAGCTGCCTTTCGGGCTGGGTCAATGAACATCATCAGAATCTGTGCACCAATAACCGGCAGTGCAAGGATCATTCCCCATGGGTTCCAAATGGCGGTGCCGAAGACGAGCCATAGAAACCACTGGGCCATGATCGTGACGGCCAGAACCAGAACGGTAATCATCGTGATACCACCAGAAACCAAGGTTGCCCAGGGGGCGGGTGGCTCAAAGCTAATCCCAAATGGCATGGTCGGAACTTCGTTAGAGCTTGGCCCTTCATGCTCTAAGTCGTCCCATCCATTCCAGTCCTCTTTTTCGGACAAACTGTCCGGTTCGGTTGGACCTCACCCATGTCCAGTGATCATTTTGTTGAGATGCATGAGGCCAAAAATTGCAGATGTTGTGGGAATGAGCCATAACGCCACCCAGCCCGCGCCCAGAGAATGCCACAGCACGAACGGTGCGAGAAGCCAAACAGCCGACGCCGCCATCGAGCAAAGCGCCATCAAAACCGTCATGCCCGAGCGATACTTCGCCGGAGTAAAAAACGGCAATCCGAAAAGCATGCCGAGTAGGTGCATGGTATTCGTCAGTTTACAGTAAGATTATTGATGACGCATTTGTGCAAGGTGGGAATGAAAATCATGATAGAACGAGAAAATGCTGTCAACAAGGAAGCACTTGCCATTTCTGCAATTGAACTGCGCAAACTCATCTGTTGGTTAGGTGTCGCCTTGCTGACAGGTTCCCCAGTTACTGTCCAGTGTTTTTACCTGTAGGAGTAGCGACGTGACGGCGGACCACTTGCGCCGACGTTTGGGTGCCTGTTCGCTGGAAATCGCCGCCCTTCAACAAAGATGGGAGAAACCCTTCCAACTCGCTTTTGCCTTCTAACTGCCACAATAGAGCCAATGCACCTACCCATCGAAGACTTGACCCCCCGCCAAATCGTCGCCGAACTGGATCGTTACATCGTTGGCCAGGGCGACGCTAAGAAAGCCGTTGCGGTCGCCCTAAGAAATCGGTTTCGCCGCCAACGCGTTCCCGCCAACATGCGGGATGACATTTTGCCGAAGAATATCCTGATGATCGGCCCAACGGGCGTGGGAAAAACCGAGATCGCGCGACGCCTCGCCCAGATCGCCCGGGCACCCTTTATCAAAGTTGAGGCGACGAAGTTCACCGAAGTGGGCTATGTTGGGCGCGACGTGGATGCGATGGTGCGGGATTTGGCGGGAATCGCCGTTCGGCTAGTAGAGCGGGAGAAGTTTGAAGAAGTCCGCCCGATCGCCGAGACTTTGGCTTATGAGCGGCTGGTGGATATGTTGGAACACCACGTGCCCCCCGATGATGAACCTGAGGAAGCCGAGGAAGATTGGGAAGTAGCGCAGGCTCGCCGCGAAAAAAAGCGATACGAGCTCAGGCGGCGCATTGAAAAGGGCGAGTTTGATCGCACGTTGGTAGAAGTGAATACCGAGGAAGCGGGCACGAACTTCTTGCAGGTCTTCACCAATCAGGGCATTGAAGAGATGGGGCTTGACGCCTTCCCTCACCTGAACAGCACCAAAACCATGACGCGCAAGGTGACGGTTTTGGAAGCCAAAGAAGTGATCATCCAAGATGAATCCAGCCGATTGGTTGATCAAGGTGGGATCAACCGCGAAGCGATCGAACGCGCAGAGCAAACTGGAATCATCTTTATTGATGAGATTGATAAAGTTTGCGGCAAAACCGGCGGTTCGGGCCCGGATGTCTCCCGCGAAGGGGTCCAACGCGACCTCCTGCCCGTGATCGAGGGCTCGACCGTTCAGACCAAATACGGCCCCCTCCGCACCGATCATATCTTGTTCATCGCCGCCGGCGCGTTTCACATTTCCAGCCCCCAAGATCTGATTCCCGAACTCCAAGGTCGCTTGCCGATTCGAGTTCAGTTGGAGTCGCTGGGTGAGTTCGATTTCCGGCGCATTTTGAAAGAGCCTGAGAACTCCCTGGTTCGCCAGTACACGCTCTTGCTCGCGGTTGATGGCGTGGATTTGGAGTTTGATGATTCAAGCCTTGACGAAGTAGCCCGGCTCGCGATGGAGATGAATAAAGGCGAAAACATCGGGGCAAGACGGCTACACACCATGATGGAGCGCCTACTCGAGAAGTTCCTCTACGAAGCCCCCGAGGGGATTAGCGGGAAGGTTGTGGTGGATAAAGCCTTGGTGGAGAAGGAGTTGGTGCCCTTGATCAATTCGGCTAAGGGCGCGATGGTTTTGTAGAGCCGGGCAGTGAATTACGGTCGAACTGACAGGATCGGGGACACCTTTGTCACCTTATTCAAACCCACTTTTACGTAGCCATTTGAAGTAGCCGCAACCACGTTCGTTTGAATCGTAAATGTCGCGATCGTCTCGCCTTCGGCGACCGTCACCGAACCTGGCGCAATGATCGCTGCGTTAGTATCCCAACACGCAAGCACCAAACCGCCAACCGGGGCTGGCCCACTGAGGGTTACAGTTCCCATCAGGGATTGACCGCCCGTTACGATTACCGCGCTAAGCGTAAGCGTTGTCGGCACGGGTGGATTGACCGTGATGGTCGTTTTAGTCGCGCCAACCGTGACATTGATGAGGGTCGTTACCGCCACCGCCTTGGTTGTCATGATGAACGTGCCCGTGTTTGAGCCCAGTCCAATCGTAACTGTTGATGGCGTGATCGCATCCAGATTGTCATCGGAGACGGGAATTACAACTGCGGCGGCCGCGCTTTCGTTAAGCGTAACCGTGAACGTTACCGGAGTTGCCCCGTAGATGCTGGTCGCCGACGGGGTTAAGCTGGATTGATAGTATTTGGTGGTTCGCAGGTCGTAGTTGGTTGAAACTCGGAAGAGATCGCCGCCCAAAACCAGGCTTCCGGCTGCATCAAGAAGCAAGCTCTTGCCAATGTCATTGCCATTATCCGCCCCATTGTTCAGAACCGACCAAAGTTGCTGACCCGACGAATTCAGCTTCATGAGAAGCATATCAAACCGGGTGCTACTCTTCGCCGTACCAGCCAGATAGAGGTTGCCCGTGGCATCACGCGTCATCGAACGAGCGAAGTCATCGCCTCGACCAGGGCCATCGTAAAAAGATGTCCATAGTGTGGTTGCAGTTGGGCCGTACTTGATGATGGTGGCATCTTGGGTCAATCCGGTATCGGACTCTCCGAACACGATTGTATTGCTCGTGCCATCAAGAATAATTCCGGCGACGCGATCGTTGCCGCTGCCGTTTCCGTTGTAGACCTTTTCCCAAACTCGAGCGCCGGTTGTGGCGTTTACTTTGAAAGTATCCCAGTCCAAATCGAACCCGTAATAATCCACAGTGCCCGTTAAGTAAACGGCATTGTTTGGCCCATCATAAGCCATCGCCGCGAACTCATCAAGGCCGAGAAACCCATCGAAAAGCGCTTGCCAAACCAACGCCCCGCCTGAATCGAGCTTGGCGCAGTAGTAATCTTCGTCGGCCGTACATCCTACAAACGTTGTGTTGGAGGTCCCGTCAATAACCACATCAAATTGACCGGGCAGAGACATGAGGGTATCGAGCTCGTAAGTCCAGACTCGCCCGCCCGTGGCGGTACCCATCCTTGCGCATCGCAAATAGGCATTGAAAGATTGGGCATATCCTATCGCCGTGATTGTAGCGGCTGATGAGACGACTACCTTCTGGTATTCGCTGACATCCGTCTCAATCGTATCCCAAACCACGGTGCCATTGGCGGCGTTTAGCTTGATTACCGCGCCAAACGCGCCGTCAACTTGCCCCGCGACATAGACGTCACCGACGCCATCAACCGCAAGACCACGTCCAAAATCGTCCGTGTTTGCACTTCCGTTGTAATCGCTCAACCAAAGCTGAGTCCCGGCGGGATCGTACTTGATGACTCGAATGTTTCGGTTGACGGAGCCTCGAACATTGCCCAAAACGTATATGTTTCCGGTGGCGTCCGAGGTCATGGCAACAAAGGTGTCCCCATATACGCCCGGGCCAGAAGAGTCCTTGGTCCATCGAGGAATTTGGGCGGTCACCATCGAAACGGTAACACAGGAGAGGGCGACGAGCGTGGAGCGGAGCCATTTATTCATGGGTAAAGCATTGACCTCCTTTCAAGTCAGTTGAGTGGTAGCAAAGCCAAAAACTGGCAATGATGACAGTCGGTAATTGGACGGGTTCTCGGCGAGTTTGAGTTTGCATAGAGCATCGGTGGTTTTCCATTCTTAACCATTTTCAATTCCACGGGTTACTACCTGAAGGAACCAAAGCTCTTGCGAAACCTGTCTTCTTTAGCATGCGAGGCTGGTTGATATTGGTGGGCGCAATCATGCTGAGCGGACTCTTGCTTCAGCAATCGTTGCCCATGGGTGAAAAACACTATCTAGGGTGGTTCACTTTTGTGCCCTTGTTGCGAGCGGTGAAGGGGCGTGGCTTTGTGATCGGATTTCTCAGCGGAATCCTCACCGTTTTCACCGGAGCGCTGCTCGCTTCTTTCGGCCTACTTTACGCCCACCCCGACCCCGGTACAAATGACGGTTGGCTTTGGACCGGATTCGGACTCTTCGGTTTTGCCTCGGCCCTGCTTACCGCGATGGTGGCCGAAAAGAATGCCGAAAAACGCCCCGCTTGGTGGTTCGCCGCGTGGGCCGTCTTGTTTGAATCCGTTCTGCTTCTGCAACTGCCCGCTAACCTTGGCCTAACTCAGTATCGCCATCCGATTATGATGATCGTGGCTTCGGTCGGCGGAATATGGTTGGTTTCGTATTTGGTTTGGTGGTTCAACTTGTGGTTAGCCCGACTAGAAGCGCCGCGGATGTGGCTGAAAGCATGCCTTGCGACCTCGGTCATTGCCTACTTGACTTGTCTCATCCCTTGGCGAGATTCGGAGTCGGGGGTGCAGGTGGTTGCGCTGCAAACAGATGTTAGCGTTGGCGAAGATATTGGGAAAATGCACCAGAATGCCTCTCGCGAATCCCCTACCCTTATCGTTTGGCCCGAATTTGCCGGGATACTCTATGAAAAGGGTGGCGATCCCGCTGAAATGGTTGTGATGAGTCTGTCTTCCGCCCCGTTCGTTACTTCATTCGGCGATGGGCAAAAGCCGCTACCCCACAACACTGCAGCGCTCTTTTGGAATGGGGCCGAGATTGCGCGCTATCAAAAACGTAAGCTCTTTGGCGCCGAGACCAAAATGTTTGCTCCGGGAAGTAGGGCGGCATCGGCTACTCTGGGCGAAATAAAGGTCGGGCTAAACGTATGCTACGATTCCTGCTTTCCGAGCATCATGCGCGAAACAGCGGCTACCGCCACAATCCTAACGTTGCCAACAAACGACCCGCCTTCAAGCCATCATTTCATCGCCGGAATGCACGCCGCTTATTCAACGTTTCGGTGCGCTGAGACCGGCATTCCGATGATCCGGACGGATTCGCTTGCTTACTCGCAAATTGTTGATTCGAGGGGGCATATTGTTGCCGAGGCCGAGCCGGGCGCGATCATGCTCAAAGGCAATATCCGACCACAATCCCGCTTCACGATCTCAAAAATGCTTGGAGATTGGTGGCTATATGCATGTGGATTCTTGGTTGTGATCGGATTAACTAGGAAATCTGGTTCGGATTACAGTTCCAAGAACCACTTGTGAAACTGAGTATCAGACGTGAGCTCGGGATGGAAGGCGGTGCCGACTAACTTACCGCATTGAACCCCGACAATCTGTTGGCCGTACAGGGCAATTGGCTGAACTGAAGGCCCATGCACCACAACAATTGGGGCTCGGATGAAAACGCCGGTTACGGGCCTCGCTAGGAATGTGACGGCAACTTCATCCTCAAACGAGTGCACTTGGGCGCCGAAGGCGTTTCGGCGTACGGTGATATCCAGCAAACCGAGCGAGTATTGCTGGTGGTTTTCAACCCGGGCCGCCATGATAATCATGCCCATGCAGGTACCCCAAATCGGCATTCCCGCCTGTGCGCGTTCAATGATCGCATCGCCTAAGCCGAAGCGCTGTAAGAGTAAGCCGACGGTTGTGCTCTCGCCTCCCGGAATAATCAACCGATCAACCTGGTCAAGATCGGTCGCCGTCCTTACTTCAATGGCACGCTCACCAATGACCGCGCATGCCACAATGTGCTTGTCATAATCGCCCTGAATCGCTAGGACGCCAACTCTCATTTAGTGCTCTCGTTTCGCCGATCGGATTTTCAAGATAACCGGAATTACACTAAGCACAATGATGGCGAGCATGGCAAGCTCAAAGTTATCTTGCACCCATCGAATGCGGCCAAAATAGAATCCCGCCATGACGCATAACGAGACCCAAATCGTGGCCCCTAGAAAGCTCCACAAGAGAAACGTGCGAAACGGCATCTGCCCCATCCCCGCAACAAAGGGGGCAAAGGTGCGAACTATTGGAACCCATCGAGCCAAAACCAGCGTCATCCCGCCGTGTTTTTCGAAAAATGCTTGAGTTTTCTCGATATGAGCTTTCTTGAAAAACCGGGGATTTTCTTTGCTTGAAACTCGGTTTGCGAATCGTCGCCCGATTTGATAGTTGACGTTATCACCTATAAATGCCGCGGCAATCAACAGCGGGATCAAAACAAAGACTGAAAGAGCCTTTTTCTCGGGATTTGCAAACATGCCCAGCGCAAATAGCAGAGAATCGCCGGGCAAGAAAGGCATGATAACGAGGCCAGTCTCGCAGAAGATGATCAGAAAAAAGATCAGATAAGCTTGGGTGCCGAATTCCTGAATAATCGCAAACACCTTCTCATCAATGTGAAGGATGAAATCCAAGATCGCTTGCATTGGCTGAAAGAGGGTACCAGTTTGGTCTCAGGGGGTAGTGGGACTTGGTAGGACTTGTCGGACCTCTTGTTTTCCTACCTGTCCTACATGCCCTGCCGGCATTACTCCCCAATCACCCATTCAACTGTCAACTTGGGCGCGCTCCGCAGCGTCGCCGCCACCGTGCAATATTTCTCGTCACTCAGTTCAACGGCCCGAGCGACGGCAACGGGATCAAGTTCCGGTCCAGAGAGAAGGTGCTTCACGTGCATAGTTAGAAAAGGTCGGGGCCACTCGCCCGGAGGGTTTCGCTCGCCCGAAACCTCGAGCCGATAGCTGGTAACCACCTGCCGCTTCTTTTCTAAAATTGAGATCACATCCATGGCCGAGCACGCGGCTAACGAGCCAAGCAAAGCCTCAACCGGGGACGTTCCCTCCGGACCCATGGCGAAAGAAGAGCCGCTCTCATTTGAAGATTCGAACGTCATTCCGCCTTTCCACTGCACTTGAACCATACGGAGAAGCTACCACGAAGCCGATAATTCTCGCGTGGCTTGGTTTAGGCGAAAGAGTGATAATCCGTTTGGGGAGTTGTCTCCTAGTCAATTGGCCGACCTGATCCAAGTGTACAAGTCGTTCAGTGAATGCGCCATGTTTGGCAAAATTCCGTTGCTTATCAGCCCGGGTTCAGCCGAGAGCATCAGATTCTTGCAGGATATTGCCAAGCTTTCTGATAAGCTGGATCGCAACTGCGATAACGTTGGGTCGGTTGAGGCCATTGGCAAGGCGCTTCAATCCGAAGTAGATCTTTTTGGCGCTTGGCAACAGGCTCAATCGCAGTACATGATTGACGAATTTACGGATTCGCTAATGCAAATTTCGCAATGCTGTGCGGGCTCACTGGACCATCAAGACCACATGGTTCAATCCCTTCAAGGCATTGAAAAGCGGCTTGATCTTGTTCGCGAATCAAACGACATCACTAAAATCCGAGAAGCGCTCAGAACCGAGGTTGATCGAACCCGGCGTGTTCTATCCGAGCAAATCAAAAGCCGGCAGCAGCTACGCGAACACTTTTCAAACCGCGTAAAGGAGATGGAAGAGCGGATCGAGAGGGCGGAGCGCTCAGCCCAAACCGACCACCTAACTAACCTTGGCAACCGGGCCGCATTTGAGTTTTTTGGCGAGGCGATCTTGCAACGAGTGCGCTATGGCGATGGCCCGTATTGCGTTACGCTGTTCGACCTTGATGACTTCAAGATGATTAACGACACTTTCGGTCACGCTGGCGGAGATGCTGTTCTCAATCACTTTGCCGGATTTCTCAAAAAGGCGTTTCCCCGGCCCGCTTTCGTGGGGCGATTTGGGGGTGATGAGTTTGTCGTTGTCTGCGCGGGCAACATTGATGCCGTTCGAATACGGATTGCAAACGTGTTGCAAGAGCTGAATCGCCGCCAATTGGACATAACGCTCGACGGAAAGCAAGCCAGCATTAAGGTCGCCGCCAGCGGCGGTTCAACTAAACTGAATCCCGACGAACTTCTTAGCGACTCGCTCGCGAGGGCTGATAGCGCACTCTATGATGCGAAGAGACGAGGGAAGGGTCAAGCCTCAGCCGCCTGATTTTCCAGCCGGCGCCCGACCGACGAGCCTATCAGCTTCCGCCTGAATCACATTGATCGCGGTTTCAAGTTCAAAGCGCTTTTGTTCGAGGACGCTTTCATCGGCATCGGGGGGCACAACGATCGGTTCGCCAAAAACAAAAACTGCCTTTGAAAAGAACCAAGGCACCATGTATCGGTCCCATGACTTGGCGAAGCTGCACGGCCTCGCGCTAAGTCCAACGGGCACAAGCCAGGCACCCGATTTTTTGCTCATGAGCATAACTCCGCCTTGAACAACACCAGAGGGACCGCGCGGCCCATCGGGAGTTATCGCCATTTCGCCGTTGGCTTTCAATGCCCGGATCGCCTCGACTAGCGCTCTTTCTCCTCCCCGCCCGGTCGAACCTCGGATCACTTGGAACCCAAACCGTTTGAAGATGCGATTTTGTAGCTCACCGTCTTTCGAGTGGCTCACTATGACCCATGCTCGCCGATTGCGAAGAAAATTTGCGGCAATGAAAGATCGGCCATGCCATCCACAAAATATTTGAGCGTGGCCCGACTTCTGATAGCGCTCGAACCCAACCGCCCTCAATCTGAGTGTGCAACCAATGAGTCTGGCCAAATTGTAGATGAGTGAGCTGAGTAAATACGGCCGAACCCGTCTCCACCATTGCTTCAAATCAGGCCTCGAGTACGGGCCAGATCGGTGGCCGGGTGAATAGGAAACTTGGATCTAAGCTCATCCAACCAGGGTTGAGCCTCACTTGGAGCCAGGGTGCACAGGGCCAAGAGGGCGTCGGCGCGCTGTTCATCATCGAACTTTCCACCAATAACGGATAACAAAAGCGACTTCGCCAGCTCGGGGTTCGACGAGCGATACCGCTCGGCGAGCAGGGTTCTTTGTAAAGAGGGGAGCCTTGCTATTTGTCCAATTCCGATCAATCTGGCAAGCACCGGTGGCCGATCTGATTCAGGAAGCTTGGTAAGGAGTTGGGCCAAGACCTCCCCCTCTTGATCCTTATCGCCAAGAGTGGCAAGAGCGTCTACTTTCTTAAAGAGGGCTTGGACATCGTCGGGGTGCTCCGCGAGATGCAAATCAGTAGCCGCCAGCTTCGCGGCTGGGCTCCTCTGATCCATACGATCTACAACTGCATGACCAAGCTGCCGCTCCCCTGCCTGAGGAGCTTTAAACACTAAGCTAAGGAGGAGTCCACCCGCGAATCCTCCTAGGTGCGCCCAAAACGCCGTTCCAACCGAGCCACCGAGACTATAGAAGACCCCGATTATCTGCAGAACAAACCAAATCACGGTAAAGGAAAGAACCGACGCTCCAATCTTCGGGGCCAAAGCGACCTGCATCCGAAAATAGCGAACACCGTAATAAGCGATACAAGCCGCAATAGACCCACTTGCGCCAACCAAGGGCACGGATACGCCCGTCTTTGCGGAAAAGGCCCAATGGGCCGCAACGCCAATAAGTCCGCCCCCAAAATAGACGATGGCGAAGCGCCACCAACCAGCGGCTGCCTCAACGGCGGCACCAACTGCGGCAAGAAAAAGCATGTTCCCTAATAAGTGGAGAACATTTTGATGAAGAAACAGGGACGTGAATGCCGTAAGCAAGCTGGGGAGGCGGGCTTGAAATCCGTATTCAAACAAATATTGAGGCTGGATTAGAAGGAGATAGGCAACCGCAATGCACGCGAGAAGGCAAATCATCGTCACCCAGGGTTTGGCCTGGGGCTGAGGATTGATCTTTGCCATGGGGATTGAAGTTACCTCACTCTGAGTCCAAGCCGGGATCGGCGACAACGATGTGCGGAAATGTGAGCCATATGAGGTGTTACGGCTCTTAAAGGAGGCCCCAATTAAGTAAATACGAGCGAATTGTGGAAAAAGAAGCTTGGAATTGGCAGGGGGGCTTGACTTATTAAAATGAACCTTGCATAATATTCCTCGCGACCGATCACTCGGTTGCAGTTCATTGAAAGCTCAATACAGAGACGAACGGTAAAGTGTTCAAGGGATAGTAAAAAATCTATCTCGTCAAAAATAGTATGATAACTGGCAGAGCCTAGCCAGCATACCGAGCGTAAGCTCGCAACAAATAATCTCAGAAGGAGATTCTTTTTCTTCGGAGAGTTTGATCATGGCTCAGGATGAACGCTGGCGGCGTGCCTAAAACATGCAAGTCGAACGGTTCCTTCGGGAACAGTGGCGAACGGCGGAGTAATACATGAACAACGTGCCCTAAAGACCGGGATAGTCAGTGGAAACGCTGGGTAATACCGGATGTGGTCATCACGAGGCATCTCGAGATGATTAAATGGTTTTTCGCTTTGGGAGCGGTTCATGGCCTATCAGGTAGTTGGTGAGGTAACGGCTCACCAAGCCGACGACGGGTAGCGGGTCTGAGAGGACGATCCGCTCGAGTGGGACTGAGACACGGCCCACACACCTACGGGTGGCAGCAGTTGGGAATCTTGCACAATGGGGGAAACCCTGATGCAGCGACGCCGCGTGGAGGATGACGGATTTAGGTCTGTAAACTCCTTTTTCAGGGAAAGACTTAGGACGGTACCCTGAGAATAAGCACCGGCTAACTACGTGCCAGCAGCCGCGGTAAGACGTAGGGTGCAAGCGTTATCCGGATTTACTGGGCGTAAAGCGCGCGTAGGCGGCTTGTTAAGTGTGAAGTGAAATCTCCAGGGCTCAACCCGGAAACTGCTTCGCATACTGGCAAGCTTGAGGAAGGCAGAGGTTAGTAGAATTCCTGGTGTAGCGGTGAAATGCATAGATATCAGGAGGAATACCAACGGCGAAGGCAGCTAACTGGGCCTTATCTGACGCTGAGGCGCGAAAGCGTGGGTAGCAAACAGGATTAGATACCCTGGTAGTCCACGCCCTAAACGATGGATACTAGATGTAAGAGGTATCAACCCCTCTTGTGTCGCAGCTAACGCATTAAGTATCCCGCCTGGGGAGTACGGCCGCAAGGTTGAAACTCAAATGAATTGACGGGGACCCGCACAAGCGGTGGAGCATGTGGATTAATTCGATACTAACCGAAGAACCTTACCCAGACTTGACATCGATCGCAAGCCCTCGAAAGGGGGCCCTCCCGCAAGGGACGTGAAGACACTTGTTGCATGGCTGTCGTCAGCTCGTGCCGTGAGGTGTACGGTTAAGTCCGCCAACGAGCGCAACCCTCGTCGTGTGTTACCAGCGAGTAATGTCGGGCACTCACACGAGACCGCCGGTGTAAGCCGGAGGAAGGTGAGGATGACGTCAAGTCAGCATGGCAGTTAC
>JANNCV010000023.1:0-67408 GCA_031386985.1 Armatimonadota bacterium | reverse complement strand
GGCAGAGTTGGTTTAACCAGCTTCGCTCGGCTTGGGGCCTCCGTTGGTGGGGCAAGAAGCTGGGCAATGCGGACTGGGTTGATAAGGCTGATAAGATGCTGAATCTGGCATTGGCCGCGCCGATGGATCAGGGGTTATGCCCGACGACCTATCAATCGCGTGAGAAAACTTGGCTCGGGAGTCTGATTCGGCCCCGGGCAGATTGCTACTATGACCTGACCAACATGGCGTGGAAGGGCATTTGGCTCTGCCGGTGGCTTGAGTTTGACGATTGCCCTCGACGTGAGGATATTGAGCAGCAATGCAAGGCGATGGTTGAGGCGATGATGAGGCTTCAAAATTCTGACGGCTCATTTCCGACCTGGCTAACCAAGGACAAGACAGTTGTTCCTATACTTGACCACAGCGCGCAGAGCGCTTTACCAGCGTGGTTCATTCTCGAAATGTCGGGTAACGGCGGGGCTACCCAGCGGTTCAAGAGCGCGACCCGCGCCTGCGATTTTCTCGTCAAGAACGTCGTGGATCAGCAACGATATTACGACTTCGAGACTTTCTTCTCTTGCTCGCCTAAAGCATGCCTGCAGACGAACGGACTTATAGATGATAAGCAGATGCACGACCCCCACACCTTGTCACCACCTCAAAACACTTTATGCATGCAGTGGGCGGCCGAAGCCCTTTTTGCAGCCTATAGTTATGGGGGAAACAAGAAGTATCTCGACTATGCGCTTAAAGCAACGGACATCATGGCGCTCTACCAGAACGTGTGGCCCATCAGTTTCCGCCAGACGGCTTACACGTATGGCGGCTTTGGGGTTCAGAACTCCGACGGTGAATTCAATGATGCTCGGCAAGCCCAGTTCGGATGCACCTTGGCGGACTTTGGCGCTCAGCTTGGGCGACGGGATTATTTTGAGCGAGGCGTTGCGGCAACGCGGGCTTCGATGGCCCTTATCAATCATCCCCTTCATGCGGAGTTTGGCATCTATCCGAATCCGAACTATCCACTGGGCCTCCAACCGGAGAACTGCTGTCACGGAGGCGGGGATAGCCAGGCGGGTCGAACTGGATTTGATTGGGGTGAGGGCTCGGGCTTGGCAAGCATGGCATGGTTGCTGGATAAATATGGGAAGACCTACAAAGGAAAGGGCTGGTCGGTTGTCGTGGATGGTGGCTCTAGGGGCATTGAGATGCTTAGAGCGATCCCGCCGCTCACCGATCCGACTTTTGACTTCACAGATTGGAGAATGAAAGGCTGGAAGGTTGACGGAAACTTCGCCGAAATCCCGACGTTTTCAAACCGGTTCAACTTCGGGGTCGAGTCCGAAGAGGGATTTATTGGAACTTGCGAAGATGGGCGGGGCGGATATGACGACACTTTCACGGGAACACTACTCTCTCCGACATTTTTTGTGACGCGACGTTCGATGGAGTTGTTAGTGGGCGGCGGAAGCGGCGAGGGAGTCCGGGTGGAGCTTATTGGAGAAGACGGAAAGGCGATCCACAACGCCCGAGGGAAGAATAGCGAACTGATGGAGCTTGTAACGTGGGATGTTTCCAGACTCAAGGGCCAAAAACTCAGAATCAGAATCGTCGACAGCGAGATGGGTGGGTGGGGCCATATCAATGTTGGCCGAGTTGGCGTGAAATAGTTTCCAAACAAGTGAACCCTGCCTCGTGGGCGTCGTCTCTATGCTTGAGGGAGAGTTTGACCCAAGAGACTGGGGCAAAAAAAGCGGGCGAGATTTCTCGCCCGCAAGTGCCGTTTTGAGTGTTTCAGCCTATTAGTTGGCTTATTTTTTCTTTTTTTTGGAGGAAAGAAACTCTGTTTATTTGGTCTTCGCGGCGGCCTTGGCTGCTCTGGACATCCGTCGGGCCGCTTGGTTCTTATGGAGCACGCCATGCTGAACCGCTTTGTCTAGTGCCCCTTGAGCGACCACGAGTGCCTTCTGAGCGTCCTCGGTAGTTGCGGCAACGCGCACCTTCTTAATATACGTTTTTATCGCACTTTTCGCCGCTTGATTCTTAGCGCGCCGTTTTTCTGTGCGCTTAATATCCTTTTTGCTGGATTTTAGGTTTGCCATAGACTAGGGGAGGATTATACCAGACCGAGGATCAGAACGCAATACCAAGCGACCAATAGAAGTATTTGCCGCGCACAACTCCTAAGCTTGCCCAAGCGCTCCGCTCGCGGGTCTCAAGGTCAAATGACTTCCGGTAAATCTGGGACGTGATGCCAAAATTGAAATTGAAGGCGTCGTATTCCACAAATCCCTGAACGGGGCCAATGGGCATCGTCAGGCTCCCGAAGAGTCCCTTGAATCGTTGAAGTCCGGCCCCTACGGTGGCGTGGGCGCCTGCGCCAACTTCAGTCGTGAGAACGACATAGGGAGAGCGACTGTTGCCGCCACCAAGGGTTTGTTGAATCGCGCCATTATGTTCGGCGGCGGAAGCGAAAACATCTTGACAACCGACCGAAAAACGAGATTTGCCCTTCTGGCCCTTTGGCGAGAATTGAACGTTGAGCGAAGAGTCAAAATCGCCGGTTGTGATGATGCCCCCTACGCAAAAATCGCCAAACGGAGTTGAGTAGCCACCCATACCGGTGGCGGTCCCGTTTGAGTTACGAGCGACGTCCTTCCTGAAATCGGGGAACTTGGGGCTTAGCGTTCCCGAAACGATCGAGGCTCCGCCATAGAATTGCTTGGAGCCCAAAATATATCCAATTGGAGTGCTATACGCGGTTGCGCCTCGCCGATCTAATCGCCCATCCACGTTGATGGAGAACCCTCCTCCGCCTAAACCGGAGAGGCCCCGTTGGCTGGTAAATGAACTCTCCCCGAATAACTCGGATTGAGCAAGTGAAGTAAAGGGCAATACCAGGAACCCCAAAATGAGCAAGCGACGCATCCTCGTAGTTTGACCGATTTTACAAACTGGTTGTATCACGGAGGTCTCGCCTAGGCTCTTGAATGGTAGACGGTAACCCTGTCAGGAGAATATTGAATGAAGAAAATTTTAGGTTTTGTTGCGGCTTTAGCGTTACTCGCTGGTTGCGGCGGCGGCGGCGGTAGCCCGGTTTCGGCCGCGGCTATCATTAACACGTTCGCGACGGACAGCATAAATGATGACTTTTCCCAAGTGTGGGTGAAGATTCACAAAATTGAAATCGTTGGCACCACTCGCGCGACTCTATTTGATGATGCAGCGGGAAAGATAATCAACCTCAAGACTTTGCGCGATGCCATTGGTGCAAAGTATTCGTTGATGGACTCGGCCGGAGCCTCCCCCGGAGCGTATACACAAGCCGTAGTGACCCTGGATCGCGAACTTAGTTTGGTTCCTAAAGGGAGCACGACCGCTCAGGCTAAGCAGTTCTCAGACGACCACAACTCGGCAACGGCAGGTATGAGCGAGCTGAAACTCGCGCTTGCTGGTTTCAACGCAATCGGCACCAAGAACTTAGTTCTAGACTTCGACCTAGCCAACTGGAACGTGCAGCCCGATGGAAAGGTCAGGGCCGAGCTGCGGCGCGGAGATGACTCTGGCTTGGGCGACGAACGTCGCCACGTAGGAGATGACTTTGGTGGACGGATTCAAGCCCTAGCGGGGACGGCACCCAATTTTGCGTTCACGCTTCTGCGGGGCAACGGTCGTCACTTCAGTGTCAAAACGGACTCAGCCACAAGAGTTTTCAATCAGAACGGCGCAGCGAACCCGGTTTTGGTCAACGCCCTCCATGTTGAAGTGAGCGGCGCATTCGTGGGGGGAGTCTTGTTGGCAAGCGTGATCAAGATCGAAAACGAAGATCGAGACGATGACCCTCATAAGATCAAAGGAGTTGGTACAGAGTCAGCCGGAGTGATTTCGGTTGCGGTTCGGATGGCGTTTGGATTCACTCCAGATAGAACCACCTACACTGTAAACACTAACGCCAGCACTCGATACCTCTCAAATGCAGGTGTCCCAATGACGCGCGCCACTTTCATAGCCGCGATGGTTTCGGCTGCGGAAATCGAAGTAGAAGGGACAGCCCTAGCCGGCGGGCTCTTTAACGCTGTGAAGCTAAAACTGGAAGACGAGGATGAGAACGAGGCAGAAGTTAAGGGGCCGATTACTGCGATCACGGCAAATGGGCTTACGATGTCTGCCCGAAGTTGGTTCGGCGCGAGCTTGACCCTCAATCAAACGGTTACGGTGAACGTATCTGGAGCAACCGAGTTTCGGCTGAATAGTGACTCGGTCACGCGTGAACAGTTCTTTGCTGGGGTTGCTGTAGGAACAACCGTTGAAACGAAGGGCTCAATGAACGGAGCGGTGATGACCGCTATTCGGGTTAAAGACGACGACTAAAGATCACCATGGGAACCCGGCGATACGTTTGCCGGGTTCCTTAACATGTAGTAGCTCAAAACGACTACAAAGTGCAGCTAAAATTGCATCAAATGTGCGAACAAAGCGACAGAGCAAACCCGTAATAGGGGGAGTTCATGTTTTCTATAATTTCTTCTTTGTTCGGATATATTGACGGTGGCTCCGGGAGCCTTATTTTTCAAGCCCTGCTCGCCGGCCTGTTTGCGGCCGCGTTTTCCTTCAAAAGCGCTGTGGTCAGGGTCCGGGCAATGATAAAGCCTAAGCGCACCGACGTGAGCTAGAGTGTCCGTGAGAAGGGAACCTGGCTCGTTTCGAGACCCATCGGGGTTTATCTTTGAGCGAGATGGACAACTCTATCGCCAGATTAACGAATGTTACGTTGAAACTTGGCGGGGGGTCGTTAAATCGGGCTTGTACGAGTCGCTCGTCACCGGGGGGTTTGCAGTGGCCGTAAAGTCGGCAGCATTGAGCCTCAAAGTCAATGCGGACGCTGCGGAGGTTATTGAGGCTGAACGGCTACCCTTCATTTCCTATCCCTACGAATGGAGTTTTTCGCGCCTGCGAGATGCCGCACTCCTAACCATTAACATTCAGCGTAAAGCGATGGAGTTTGGCTTTTCGCTTAAAGACGCCACCGCCTACAACATCCAGTTCAAATCTGGACAGCCCGTTCACATCGATAGCCTGTCTTTTGATCGTAGAATCGAGGGCGAGCCCTGGATTGCATATGCCCAGTTTTGTCGGCACTTTCTCGCCCCGCTTTCCCTGCAGAGCCATGTTAGTGAGCTTTTTGGACTCATGTTGCAATCCAATCTGGATGGATATCCGTTGCCATACACAAGGCTCGACTCTTCCAGCGCGAACGAAACTCAACGCTGGACTACTGGCCCATATCCATATGCATGCCCGGGCCAGCCGTGGTACAAGCAAAAAGGCGGATTCTGCGACGGTCAAGATCAGCACCAACGCAATGCTTGGAATGCTTGATTCTCTTGAACAAACAATCTGCGGGTTGAAAACGCCCTCAACTGAAGGAACTTGGTCGAGGTATTACGGTCAGAATAGCTACGACGAGGTTTCGTTCACAAGTAAGAAGCAGATCGTTTCGGAGATGCTCGCGGAAATTGGAGTAGAGGGCAGGTCCGTTTGGGATCTTGGTTCAAACACTGGCGTTTTTAGCGAGATCGCGGCTGAGCAGGGTGCCCTTTGTATTGCCTGGGACTCCGACCCCGCTACTGTGGATGCGGCTTATCTCCGGTGGAAGGTCGAAGGCAAGAGAATCGAAGCGCTTGTTCAGAATTTTGCTAATCCCAGTCCGCGCATTGGGTGGGCCGGGATGGAGCGACGCTCGTTTGAAGATCGTGGCCCCGCCGATGTTGTTCTGGCGTTAGCTCTCATCCACCACCTTGCCATCGGGAACCAAGTTCCGTTCTCCATGATGGCTCCCTGGTTCGCCACTCTGGGACAGGATTGCATTATTGAGTTTGTGCCCAAAGAAGATGTTCAGGTTCAGCGTCTTTTGAGCGCACGCGTGGAAATGTTCTCGGGATACTCCGAGGAGCAATTCCTGCTTGACTTTGGAGAATGCTTCGAGGTTGTTCGTCGGGTTCCGGTTGCGGGCCAGGGTAGAGTTTTGTATTGGATGAGGCGAAAGTGAAGCTGGATTTACGCCGGTCGCCACCCTCCACTTTCCCGATCTCTTTTGCCGCATTTCCGATTCTGGCCATTTTCTCGGCGAACGATGGCCTGTTCCCAGTGAGTGATCTATGGCGACCGCTCTTGTTTGGAATAGCGGCATCTTTGAGCCTTTGGACTCTTTGTGGCTTGGCCCATAGGTCGGTTGAGAAAGGAGCTCGGATGGCAGCGGTCGTAATTGCATCAGCTTGGGCTCTCCGCTTTGCGCATAGCCCTATGGTTTTTTGGGTCGGAGTAACTCTTGCTGTGGTTCTTGGCTGGTTTTTTGCAAACTGGAAGCGCATTTCGATTACACTTCTAAACCGTTTTGGCTTTTTCCTGGTGCTGGTGGCAGCCGTTCGCATCGGGATAGTTGTGGTCATCATCGTCCCACGTACGGATTTGCGCTTTTCCGCCGGTAATGGCGAAGTGAAGCCAGACATTTTTTGGATTGTCCTTGACGGGCATGGTCGTAGCGATGAAATTAAGCGAAACTTGGGAGTCGATAACTCCTCATTCGTTAAGGAGTTGGAAAATTCAGGAATGACTGTTCGAACCGACTCCGTAGCCAACTACTGTCACACGGTCCAATCGGTTGGTTCGGCTTTAAATCTTGCACCAGCACAGATTCCGAATCCGGAGATTGCAGCCTACACGATCAATCGGCCGCGACTAGTCAGCGCGCTGAGGGCTCAAGGTTATAAGAGCATAGCGGTGCGAACCGGATTTCCTGCCTTTCGGTTCGAAGGGTTTGACCTGGTGTACGGATCAAGCGACGAATCGGCCCTCTTTGAGGGAGTTCTACTGGACGGGTTTCCAATTGCGTCCTCCACAGAGGGCGAATCCAGGTTTGAGGCCCGAAGAACACAATTGCGATCCGGCCTGAAGACGTTGCAGTATCTCATTGAGCCAACGACCAAACCAAGATTCATCTTTGCGCACATTCTTGCTCCGCATCCCCCTTTTGTCTTTGATGCGACCGGCGCCCCTGTTCGGCTTGAAGGTGCATTTAACTTTTCGGATGGGAGCGACTACATTACCGATGAAAAGGCACGAATACGATATCGCGAAGGGTTTGCCGGGCAACTCAAGTGGGTAGATAGCCAGGTTGAGTTGGTCATCAGAGAGATCAAGCGTCGCCAGAAGCGCCCCACAATTCTCATTGTCATGGGAGACCACGGGTCGAAGCTCTGTAACGATCAAGAGAATCTAGAACAAACAGATGTGCAGGAGCTGTTTCCAATCTTGTTTGCCTATTCGTTGCTCCCCGGTATGGGTGCCCCAAAGGGGCGAACACCGCTCGAGATATTGGGTGATATCTTTGATGATGTGCTGGGTTACCCGTTCGCTATTCGGGCAAAGGAAAGCTGGTTCAGCCCGAAATCTAATCTGCGTGATCTCACTGATGTTACAGACCGGGTGAGGTAGCCACAGTAAAAATGAGCTATTGAAAAAGTGGTCACGTGGTCGCCGGTCATCACTAGCAGTCGCTAGCAAAAACGCCAACCGTTGCCTGCTAGTCGGGAAGAGCAGCGCCTGAAGGGGCCCCGGCGATTTGGCGCGGGCATTTATCATCGAGCAGCCGTACTATTTCGCCGAATTTGTGTTAAACCTGGCGGCAAGAAAGAGAAGGCTTCCCAACACTCCTTACCGCTGTGGCCGACTCAACCAAGGCTGAAGCTATAACGAAGCAGCGTCACCCGGTGGTCCCAAAGCAACTAACAGGGTCTAAAAATGGCCAGCATCCTATGGATATGCTGTCATGGATTTCAAGGATGTTCAGTTTGTTGATATCGAGGTTCTGCTTCACAATGAAAGATGGTCTAAATCGAAACCTTGTGATTCAAAGCTGGAGGGCAATATGATTTGTTTACCCCGCACCGTCGCTTCGTCCGATGCTGAGCCCAGGTTTCTACAAAGAGAAAACCTTCAGCTAACTATTTGTGGCTCCCAAAGTAAGCCGCGAATAAAGTCGGCTCGCGGCAGCTCTTGCCCAAAGCCATTTCAATCTCTATCAGCCGACTGAAGTCGGCGATCCAATGGGGGCCCGATGCCTATTTGAAGAAGTCAAATCCTTCCAGTTTTGCCTTCACACTTTGCAGGAATTTTCCCGCCACCATGCCATCTACGATGCGGTGATCATAGGTTAAGACGAGATTCATGATTGAGCGAATCGCAATCATGTCGTCAATCACAACCGGCATTTTCTTTATGGTGTAGGTTCCCATGATGCCAGCTTGGGGAGCATTGATCATGGGCGTTCCGAGAACGGCGCCGTAAGAGCCGGGGTTGGTCAGCGTAAACGTTCCGCCTTGAACGTCGGCGACCCCAAGCGTGCTGCTTCGGGCTTTGGCCGCAATCACTTCGAGGTCTTTTGCGAGTTCAATCAGGGTTTTGGTATTGGCATCCCTAATCACCGGAACGATTAATCCATCGGTGCCCTTTGCGCCAAGAGAAACGGCCACGCCCATATGAACATTCTTGTTCATCACGATGTTGTTGTCGGGCATGAGCGCGGCGTTCACGAGCGGGAACTCCATGAGGGCATCGGCAATTGCTTTGATGAAGAACGGGGTGTAGGTGAGTTTGACGCCGAACTGCTCGGGGAAGGATTCCTTGTTGCGCTCCCGGAACTTGACCATGTTGGTCACGTCCACATCGGTGAGTGTGCTCACGGTAGGGATTTGCGAGCTCTTAATCATGTGCTCGGCGATCATTTTGCGCATGCCGACGAGGGGGACTAACGTTTGCTCGGGCCCGGCGATGGTCGGGGGCGCCGTGTTGGCTTCGAGTTTTGTCGCAGGAGCTTTTGGTTTGGCTCCGCCGAGGAATGCCTCTAGATCTTTCTTGGTCACCCGTCCGTTCTCGCCCGAGCCGGCGATTTTGGTGAGTTGGTCGTCACTGACGTTGTGCGATTTTGCCATCGCGCGAACGACGGGGCTATACCACCGTCTCTCGCCGGTTGCTACGGGCTTGGTTACAACCGCTTTGGGGGCTTCGACTTTTGCCTCAACCTTGAGTGTTTCGACCGGCAGAGCAACACCGGCTGAGCCTTCCTCTTCGATCACGCCCATGGCGTGGAAGACTTCGACCAGTTCACCTTCGGGAATGAGAATTTTGGTGAGGATTCCCGAAGCGGGGGCGGGAAGTTCGGTGTTGACCTTGTCGGTCATGATTTCGACGATGGGTTCGTCTTCTTTTACGAAATCGCCAACCTTCTTAAGCCAGCGGCTCACCGTTCCTTCGTGAACCGATTCCCCTAATTCGGGCATCAAAATCTCGACTGCCATGTCGGCTCAAGTTTACCTACCGAAGCGCCGACTTCAGTCGGTCAGCCTAATACAAGGAATCGCTGTTGTTTTCGAAGCTACGGGGTTCAGAGTGCGACTGAGCACGACGTCCCCGTTGATGACGCTCGGTTTCAGCCGGGACATCGCACAATACGCCCCTAAATTTCACAAACAAGACGCATGCCAATCATCGGCCCATCGCTGAGCCACCATTTACTTTTGGGGGTGTGGGCGTCAGCTTCTTGCCATTTGGGGCTGTAAGGCTGGCGAGCGGTGAATTTGACCTTTTCGGCCTCATCCATAAAGCATCCGCCGCAGACTACGGGCACTCCATCAAGCCCAATCGCCCACTCTTTGGTGTTGCCAAGAAAATCGTATACACCCCAGGCATTGGGTTTGAGTTTGCCCACGGGCTGGGCCGAATCGTCGGCGTTATCCCAAAACCACGCATATTCTTCAAGTTTTGGCTCGGTGGCCATACCAGCTCGAGCGGCGTATTCCCACTCCGCTTCGGTGGGGAGGCGATACTTCTTGCCGGTCTTGTTGGAGAGCCATTTGCAGAAATTTTCGGCGGCGTTAGTGGTCATTCCCAGGGCGGCGTAGCCTTGGTGACCGAATCCTCGGTCCGGCGCGCCGTAAGGCTTGCTCGGGCGCGATTCGGCGTCAACCCCTTTAGCGTTTTCCGATTCGCTAAGATCAAGGCGGTATGCGTAGATATCGTAGGCGTCCCAGGTCACTTCGGTTTCGCCGATAGCGAAAGCTTTGACCTCAATCAGCTTGCCTCTGATCTCGATGGAGCCGCTCGGAACCCGAATCATCTTGAAACTGACGAGCGAGTTCGGGATTTTTTCGACGAAATGATCTAGGGGGGTCATGGCGGGAATCAGGAGCGCGGCGAGAGCGGAGATCATGGGGATTTGACGTGTAAGAGTATATCTGGGTTCGCTGTCCAACTTTGTCTTACCCAAAAAATCAGACGTATAATAAGTCATGAAGACCCGAATCATGTTTTTAGGCGGGCTGGCGGCCACGGCAGGATTGGCGGTGGCGTGTTGCGCCGTTTCTTCCACCGAAAAAGTCGCGATCCTCGCCCAAAAAAACATCATTATTTGGAACCCCGAGACAAAGACCGAATCTTTCGTTCGTAATGCGAAGTTTGAAACTGGCGCCAAGAATTTTGGATTCATTACGCCAACTCCCAGTGTGCCAAAGCTAGACGAAGTTGATCCCGAAGCGTTCAAAAACCTCGATGCTGTGATCAAAGAATATGAAGACAAACTCCGATCTCGAGCGAAGTCAGCAGGCGGATCTACGGCAAGCGCGGTTGAGGTTATCCAGGCTGCGAAAGTTGCCGGTTACGATGCGGTGACGCTCAAAGCCTCGGACGCCTCTGCCCTCGCCGAGTGGATGCGTAAGCACGATTATCACACCACTCTCTCGATCCAGAATTGGACGGATTTCTATATCAAAAAGGGCTGGTATCTCACGGCATTTAAGGTCGCCGCTGAGAAAGGGAGGGCCGAAACTGGGCTTGTAAAGATGACCTTCAAAACTGAAACGCCGTTTAACCCCTATTACGTGCCCGCGGATAATATCTCTGCAAACGCGACGGGAAAAGGCTTGGCTGTTTACTTTATTGGGCCTGGCATCTACGATGCTACCGATCCTAGAACTGCGCTAAGAAATCAGACGGCGGTTCGGCTATCCCCGCTGGTTGAGTATGTGCTTCGAGGCCAGCTCAAGATGGACTCTTTTCCAAAGACGCCAGTGGTTACGCTAATGATAGATGCGGGCTTTCCACGCGAGTCCTCGGATGATGTCTTTTTTGAACTTCTAGGCCCGGAGGCTCCTTCTTCAGCGAAAGGGTGGTTCCTACTTGCCGGGCTACCGCTACTACTGGTTCTGAGGAGGAAACGATAATGAAACTGAGAAGTGGAGCGATTCTGGGAGCATTTGCTTCTGCAGGGTTGGCGGTGGCTTGTTGCATCGTAACACATTCCGAGCATGCGAGCATGATGCACCAGCAAAACATCATCGTTTGGGAGCCGGATACCGGCACCGAGCACTTCATTAGGAAAGCAAAGTTCGAGACCAAGGCCCATGATTTGGGCTTCATTGCCCCAACTCCTAGCATTCCGAAAATGGAAGAAGTGGACGGCGAAGCGTTTGATACGCTCGAATCTGCTTGCGACGCTTTTCAAGCCGCTGGCCCACCAACAGCAGGAACTGGGGGTTCGCCCGCAGCTTCCAAAGTTGACGTGTTCCAGGAAGTAGAGGTTGCCGGCTACAACGCCGTTACCCTGAAGGCAACCGATGCCAAGGGCCTCGCCGATTGGATGGCTCTGCATGGGTTTGCTACGACGGCTTCCATCCAAACCTGGACGGAATTTTACATCCGGAAGGGCTGGTATCTCACGGCCTTCAAGGTCAATGTCAACGATGGGCGCGCAGAAACTGGCCTGGTCAAAATGTCGTTTAAGACCGAAAAACCCTTTAATCCCTACTACGTTCCAGCTGACAACATACCTAGTCCGGACAAGCGTGAGGGGCTGGCTGTCTACTTTGTCTCCTCTGGCGTTTATGGGCCGGAAGGGGAACACCCCAGCTTTCGACCGTCCGTTGCCGCCCCTTTGCGCTCCGAGGATCTGGAAAAACTGAAGGGCCAGCTAAAACTGCCCACGCTACCCAAGAATGCGACCGTTACAGCGTTTACGGATCGCACTTTCCCCAATGGAGCCAATGATGACCTCTACTTTGTGCAAACTAGTCCGCCGCCAGAGTGGCCCAAGGAGCGGCCAATAACGGCGGGGCCGGGGCCCGATACTCCAGAGGGTTCAAGTGAATCCTTCCCGATCATCGCAGTTATCACTGCGGCACTTGTCGCTATCGGATGCGCACTGCTTTGGAGGTTTAGAATGTGAAGCTACGTACTGGCTTCTTCTTAGTGTTTGCCGGAAGTTGCGCCGCGGCAATGGCGTGTTGCGTGGTGACGCTGAGCAATAGCTTGGTGGCGATGATGGACCAAACGAACATCATTGTTTGGGAGGCGGATACGAAAACGGAGCACTTCATCCGCAACGCGAAATTTGCGACAGATGCGCCGAATCTCGGATTTATCGCCCCCACGCCCAGCATCCCCAAGATGGAAGAGGTTGATCCAGCGGCATTTGAGACCATTCGCCGGGCAATTGTGGAGTTTCAGACGGAGGCTCGGAAGCGGTTGCCTGCGACCCTCTCGAAGAGCAGCGGCAGTAGCCCTCGCCCGGAGGTCATTCAAGTCGCCAATATCGCGGGATTCAAAGCGGTTACGTTGAAAGCCTCTAACGCCCAAGGCCTTGCGATTTGGATGAAGGAGAACGGGTTTATTACAACTCCTTCGATTCAAACTTGGACTGAATTCTATATCAAGAAAGGCTGGTACCTAACGGCTTTCAAGGTTTCGACGGTGCAAGGTCGAGCCGAAACCGGACTCGTGAAGTTATCGTTCCAAACCGATCGGCCTTTCAATCCTTACTACGTGCCATCGGATAATATCGGTGCGAGGGAGCCTGGGAGTATGGGTCTGCTTGTCTACTTCATTGCAGCCGGGCGGTATGCCCCGATCGGCAAGCCCCCTCTCTATGTACATTCGACTTCTCCGCTTGTGGGGAAGCCTGCCACTGACGTAATCGCCCAGCTAAAACTCAAATCGCTACCAGGCGAGACAACTGTCACAACTCTCCTAGATCATGCGTTTCCGAGGAGTGACTCGAAGGACGACGTTTATTTTGAGCGAGTTGGACCACAACCGCAAATGCCACCGGAACCGCCTCCGCAATCGCTTATCTACACAATCATGGCCGGGGCGGCGATTCTAATCGCCACTGGTTACGGGTTGTTTAGCGGGAAGCTAAAACGGCTCTTGGCCGGTTGGGTGAGCGGCTAATGTTCGCGCTTACCGGGAAGTCATGAGAGCAAGGGTATGGGCTGGCGGCGGCTTGTGTTGCCTGTCTGCGATAGGGGCGGCGTGTGCGGCTGTAACTCTTGCCTCCCGGCTCGTAGGATTTACGGGGCAATCCAACATCATTGTTTGGGATGAGGTGACCAAGACAGAACACTTCATAAGAAACGCGAAGTTCGCCAGCAACGCCAAAGATCTTGGCTTTATCGCCCCCACACCGAGTTTGCCCAAGTTAGAAGAAGTTGATGCCAAGGCTTTCGAAACGCTGAAATCGGCCATTCACGACTTTGAGGAGCGAATGAAAGAGGTGCCTCGAGGTTGTGCCAAAAATGAGCCAGTAAAGGGCTTGGAAATTCTTCAGGCGGTGAATGTCGCCGGTTACCGGGCCGTAACTTTGCGGGCATCCGATTCGAGCCAACTCATTTCGTGGATGAAAGCCAATCACTACGTTACGACTCCCAGCATCAAGGAGTGGATTGAGTTTTACGTCAAAAGAAGTTGGCTCTTTACCGCTTTCAGCGTGGACTCAAAATCGGGTCGAGGCGAGACCGGATTGGTCAAAATGTCGTTCAAAACAGATCGGCCTTTCAATCCCTATTACATTCCGGTAGACAATTTCCCCGATGCCGCAAGCAAGCCTTCTGGGTTGATCCTCTACTTTGTTGCAACTGGCCGTTTCTCTCCGGAACCTGGTGCGCCCGATGGTCTCCGTGAGCACGGCGCGGTTGCAGTCGAGGGTAACTATGTTAAGGACCTGGCGACTCAATTGAAACTGCCATCTCTGCCTCCTAACACTACGATTACTACGTTTATTGACGAAGAATTTCCAAGGAGTAGCCTCAAGCAGGACGTGTTTTTCGATCAATCGGGACCACAACCGACGATTCCATTCAACCCCTTAACCGCCTGTTGCGGCACTTGCTCGGGCTTTATTCTCCTAGGAATTTGGTATGCGGTTCACCGAATTCGGCGCGCTCGGCGAGAGGAAGCGGCAGCGTCGGAGATCTTCTATGATGAACTTACCTCGGCTTTGCAGGAGTCACACAAGTAGATGAACGTACGCATTTGGGTCATCGGAGTGTTTCTATCGGTCGCAACCGGTGCGGTTGCTTGCTGTGCGCTTACGTACGCCCTCAAAACCGTCATGTTCGTGGGGCAGAGAAACGTTATAGTTTGGGACGAGACAACCAAGACCGAGCACTTCATTCGAAATGCCAAGTTCGCCTCAAACGCGGACAACTTGGGATTCATCGCTCCGAGCCCGAGCGTGCCTAAGCTTGAGGAAGTGGATGCCAAAGCGTTTGAGTCGTTGGCCGCGGCGGTTGATTCGTTCAAAGCGAAAGTGAAGAAAAACACGCTGACCTTGTTCAGACCTAAAGAGGAGGCTGCCGCGGGCGCGGTTCAAGTGATCCAAGAAGTCAAAGTCGCCGGATACGTGGCGACCACTCTAAAAGCAAACGATCCAAAAGCCCTCGCCGATTGGATGAAGAAAAACGGCTACGTCACCACCCCCGGCACTCAGGTTTGGACCGACTTTTACATCAAGAAAGGCTGGCTACTGACGGCGTTCAAAGTGGATAGCGGCCTGGGTTCGGGTGAAACAGGGCTTGTCAAAATGTCGTTTACAACGGATCGCCCGTTCAACCCCTACTATGTTCCCAAAGAGAACTTTCCGAGCGCGTCGGAAGAGAACGAAGGCTTGTTGCTTTACTTTGTTGGCAACGGCAAGTATTCGCCCGAGAAAGGGCCGAGCGATCTAAAGCAAACCGCCGCCGCTCCGCTCGATGGTCGCTTTGCGACCGATGTAGTATCGCATCTAAAGCTTGCAAGCCTGCCGAAAGACGCCACGATCACGGTTTTTGAAGACCACAAGTTTCCGGTTTCAACTCCCGGCGATGACGTATTTTTCGAGCGAACCGGCGATCAGCCGAGCGTCCCGATCTCGCAAAATCTCATCTTTTCTGTCGTCTGTATCGGTTCCGTGGTGCTTGCCATCGCCGCGATCATTCGCAGCCTGGTGAAATTTTCGCGCTCAACTCGGGAGTAACCATATGAAGATGAGGTTGTGGGTTTTTGGCGGTTTTCTTACGGCGGCGACGGTGGCGGTGGCTTGCTGTGCGGTTTCCATGACGGGTAGGGGCGTTCAGTTTGCGGGGCAAGCCAATATCATTGTTTGGGAAGCTGAGAGCAAGACCGAGCATTTCATTCGGAGCGCAAAGTTTGAAACCGAAGCCGATAATCTTGGATTTATTGCACCTACTCCAACCCTTCCTGATTTGGCCGAAGTTGACGCCGCCGCTTTCAAAGATTTTGCCAGGGCCATCAGGGATTACCAGCTTGCTCTGAAGCCACTAATCCAGAATCCCTTTACGATGTCGAAAGGTGCCGCTGGTGGCCTTTCTACCATTGTTCGCGTCGTAGACGTCGCTGGCTATGAGGCGACGACTCTAAAACCGGATGACGCCCAGGGCTTGTCCAGTTGGATGAAGCTGAACGGTTACGTGACTTCGCCCGACACGGATAAGTGGATCGCGTTTTACGTTAGAAAGGGATGGTTCTTTACTGCTCTCAAGGTGAAAGCCAAGGACGGGAAAGCGGCGACGGGGCTGGTTAAGATGTCCTTCAAAACGGATCGCCCGTTTAACCCCTATTACGTTCCCGCCGACAATATGCCGATCAAGCCGGGCAATCGCCTTTTTGTTTACTTCGTTGCTTCCGGAAAGTATTCGGTGGACGCAAGTAACCTCCATGAGGACGTGGTCGCGCCGCTCGTTGGGGGGCACGCGGATGAGTTGCAAAAGCACTTGAAGCTGGCTTCGTTGCCCAAGGACGCGACGATAACCGCGTTCATTGACGACAGCTTCCCCAACCCGAAAGCGACCGACGATCTCTATTTCACCTATAGCGAACCCGGCCCCGAGTTCCCCCGCTCCCCTTGGTGGAATGTAGCGATTGTTACCGGGTCGGTGATCATTGTTTGGCTAGTATTCCGTCGTCGTCGGCTGAGACTGGAGGCGAAATGAGAGTGAGAGTTTGGATGTTTGTCGGTTTCGCTTGTGCGGCGACGATTGCAGCGGCGTGTTGCAGCGTTTCGTTTCCCAAGCAAGTGGTTATGTTCAGCGGACAAGCGAACATCATTGTTTGGGATGCGGATACGAATACCGAACACTTCATCCGCAAGGCAAAGTTTTCAACCGAAGCCAAAGACCTTGGCTTCATCGCGCCTACTCCGAGTGAGCCGAAGCTTGAGGAAGTCAACCCTAAGGCATTCAAGACCTTAGTGGATGGCATGAACGATTACTACCGCAAGATGCGTGTAAAGGAAGCGAACGAAACCAAGGGGACCGAATCCGCGGGCTCTTCCCCGAAAACCGTACAAGTTGTTTCGGTAACCAGGGTTGCCGGCTATGGAGCGACGGTTCTCAAAGCCACGGATGCGAGTGGCCTGGCTAAGTGGATGAAGGCACGCGGATACGCGACGTCGCCGAGCATTGAAAAGTGGACCGACTTCTATATCAAGAAGGGTTGGTATTTCACCGCATTCAAGGTTCTGGCTGATTACGGAAAGGCGGAGACGGGGTTGGTGAAGATGTCCTTCAAAACCGACCAACCTTTCAATCCTTACTACGTGCCGATGGACAACATCCCAAAAGAGGGAAGTCCCAATGAGGGGTTGCAGGTTTTCTTTGTAGGCCCGGGCGAGTACGAGGAGCTGACTCGATCAGACTCCTTCTATAAAGACGGCAAATCCGCTCCGCTCTACGGAGGGTTTGCGCGTGATCTGCAGCGGCAATTGAAACTCAGTTCTTTGCCACGCAGTGCAACCGTGTCGCTCTTCCGCGATACTTCGTTCCCCAATGAAGATTGCACGGCGGACATTTACTTCCACTTCACGGGCCCACAGCCCGAAATGCCGCCGATCCCAATTGAAACATGGGCGATTGGAGGTGTCGTGACGGCGGTGGTTGGTTTTGGCGTCGCTAAGTTGTGGCGAAGACGGAAGGCTTTGCCGTGAAGGGGTAGTCGTCCGCATCTCCCGGTAACCGCTGTGCCATTAAAGGCCACCGTGTCGCCCTTTCAGGGCTTTGAGGTTTGGTCCGCAACCCAGGGCGTTGCCCTGGGCTATATTCTTGCCGACCCTTCGGGCCTGGACTCTTTGCTCGGCAGTTGCAATCGTTGTGGCTCCTTTATGTTATCAGTTTGGTCGTGAGCAAATTCGTGAAGAGTGCGAATAGCAAGAAAGCCCCCCACGAAAATCGTGAGGGGCTCTTGGGTTAGGTTGGTTAACCTTAGCGAACAGGCAAGCCTGTCAATGGATCGCGGATTTCTCCACCACCGGCGGTGTAGGCGCGAGTGCCCCACATGTAAGCGTCAGGTCGGAGGGTTTGCTCTGGGCGTGAGTATTTCGCGTGCGTATCGCAGAATACGTAGTTCGCACCCTTCTTCACACGGTCGGGCGAGATATAGCCGATGTGAAACTTGAGGTTTGTCGGGGTTGGGTCAGTTCCGAGCTTACAGCTATCCCAGCGGGCTTGAGCCTCGGCAGGAGTAACGGTGTAGTAGAACGGATTGCCCACTTCCACGGCGGCTTCGCCTTGGAAACGATCGCCGCTGGCGAGCTTGATTGAGTTCATGGAGCGGTGAGTCTTGAAGGAGACGCCCGAAGCAACCGAGCTATCGTTGATACAGGTTGGGTAGCTGGTCATGTGGGCCAGCGCGATGGTTCGCGCGGTTTCGTCAATTCCGGTCGCCGAGATAACGTTCATGGGGTCAATGCTTCGTCGCTTTCGGGCAAAAACGAGGCCATTCGCGACGTAGCTCAAGCGGGGCGCTTGGTTATCTTGCAGGTTGAACTGCGTAACCTGTCCGGGAGGGGCACCGTAGCCGAGATTGTTGCCGATAAAGTTGGTTGGAGCGAGACCATTTGTTGGGTCGAGGGGGCTGACAAAGATTTGGAGGTTCTTAACGTAAGGCTGAATCGCGCCCGACCATTGAGTGTAACCGCCGGATGAGTCGTTGTCATTGTTGTAGTAGTAGGCTTGACCGTACATGTCGTCCCAATCCGCCAGATAGAGTTGCATCGAAACGCCAATCTGCTTCATATTCGAAAGGTCGGCCGAGGCCTTTGCCGCAGTTTTAGCCTGAGCAAAGACGGGGAACAAGATAGCCGCCAAAATCGCGATTATAGCGATAACGACGAGCAATTCAATTAATGTAAAAGCTTTTTTCATGAATCTCCTAGAGAACGCGCTTTGGTGGCGCAGGCAAAGTATCTGTGGAGATATTTAAGAGCGCGTTATGAGCCGGGCTCCTTAACACATCCTTCGCGGGATCATAACCCAATCTCAATCTGGCACTGCTTTGAGCGGAAATAGTCAAGTTCGCGTCTCGCTCTTGGCCCGTTAAGGTTGACGAGTTCTGGCTCATGCCTTACTAACTAAGCCTAATCCGTTACGCTGCGAATATCTATACGGGCGATGACGAGTCCTCCCGTGGTGGTAAAACCTACAGATGATCCACTACGATGTTGCCCCTGTTCCCGGTTTCGATCCTCAGATCGGGTTGCTCTTGGCGACTCTGAACGACAGCACGCGCGAATGGCGCGAGAACTTGGAGGAGCCTTCGCCAGAGGCGATCTGTTGGCAACCCGCAGCGGATTTTCACAGCATCGGCGCAGTCATTTTGCACATGGCGGATTGCGAAGCCTATTGGTTTGAGGAGTTTGCGGCTAAGCAAGAGCGAACCGAGGAAGAGATGAAGTTGCTGCTCGTAAGGGAGACCGATCAGGACAATGTGAAATGGCCAGCACCTCCGAATCAGCCGATCGAATGGTACTTCGAACTCCACGACCGTATTCGGGCGCGCTCTCTGTTGGCGATCAAAAGCATGACACCAGAGCAGATTTTTCCCGGTAGCCGAGCCTCGTACACCTTGCGCTGGATCGTCGCCCATGTGGTGGAGCACGATGCCTATCATGGTGGGCAAGCGGTGTTGTTGCACGAGCTGTGGAAGCGACGTTAGCTCGATTTCAAAGCTTGAATTCGCTGGGCGAGATTGGTTGCGCCAAGTGACCTTAGGGCTTCGGCACCGGATTGCCAATCGGGGGTTTGGGTTGGAAGTTTGATAGTTGCGGCCGGGCGCATCTTAACGACTTCCTTGTACATCAAAAGTTGATCCACCTCATCCGGCCTTGCCCAAGTTTTGAGAACTTCCTCAAGGGAGCCGTGCTGGAGGAGCAGGGAAGCGGCGGTTTTTGGGCCGATGCCTTTTGCGCCGGGGATTTTGTCGGAAGGGTCGCCGGCGAGGGCTTTGAAATCGGTAACTTGCTCGGGTAACACTCCTAACATCTCGACCACTTGAGCAGGGCCGATATGGAGGGGCGGTTTGCCCCCGCGTTGAGGGGCGAGAACATGGATGCGCTCCGTGACGAGTTGGTAGGAATCCTTATCCGTGGTGTAAAGCAAGGATTCACCGTGATATGAAAGGGCGGCGGTGGCCATGATGTCATCGGCTTCGAATCCAGCCTCCGTGCCAACTCCGAATCCGAAGGCGCTACAAATCGTGGGGAGCATGTTCAGTTGAATGACGATGGCGGGTTCGAACACTCGACCGGTTTGATAAGCCGGGAGGAGTTGGCTACGATAAGTATCTACGCCCAAAGTATCCCAAGCCACGAATACAGGGCCGAGTTTTTCCAAGGACCAGAGCCGCGAGAGGATGCTGAAGAAGCCGACAATCGCATTGGTCGGCGTACCGTCGGGCGCGACGATTGATTTTGGGGAGGTGTGATAGGCGCGATGGGTGAGATTATCGCCGTCAACAATGAGGAGCGGGGCTTGCATGTTGCGATGATTGCATTTATGATCAAGTGTCCGTCACAAGTGCTTGTGACGTTCTTGTGACGTTTGCCTCGCTAAGCTCTATGTGTGAAAAAACTTTACTTCTCCAGCTTTGCCATTGCGGCTCTCCTCGGAACCGCCTCCGCCCAACCCGCCAAGCTCGCTTGGACCCGAACTAACTTATCCACCGACCTCATCCAAGACACGGTTTCGGATGCGCTTGTTAGTTCTAACGGTCGCTTCCTGATCGTAGGAGATTACAAGGAAGGAGGGCATAACACCGGTATCGTAACGATTTTGAATCGAAATCGTTCCGTCCACGACGTTTGGACCGGCATCTGGGGGGACTCCAGTAGTTGCAGTGAATGCGTCGAGTCCGGGGGTTACTTCTACGTCGCGGGCAACCTAAATCCCACCGGCTCGGCCAACCAGCAGATATTTATTGTCAAGCTCGACCAGAACTTGAATAATGTCTACGAGTGGGTCTTTAGCGCAACGACGGCGGGCGGAATGGAGGTCCCAACCGATCTCGAAGTAGACGCAGCCGGCAACGTATACGTTTGCGGCTGGGGAGAGAACGGGACCGAGCGAAACACCTGGCTATACAAGGCTACGATGGGCGACGCATTGCTCGAATTTCAAATCCCAGAGAAGTACAGGGGGACGCAGGAGCCCATGATGGCGTTACCCGAGGTCGGCGATGAGGTCTTCATCGCGATGCTGAACAACAAGAACCCGGAACTTAACCGGTTCTTGTCCGACGGCACCCGGACTTGGACGCAAGCCCAGCTTGCCGACAACCAATTCACTTCGGCCGAGGGGCGCAGTATGAGCTTTGAGCTCATGTTTGATAACTTCAGCGCTCCCCTGCCAACGGTCAGATGGAGTGGCACGTGGAATAGCACTGTCGGCGTTGGGATGTATCAATCACGAGCGGCAACTCGTCGAATCAACCGGAGTACGGGCAACATCGAAGAGTCTCTACTTTACACTCCTGAGCCAGGAACGAATATGATTATGGGAGTAGACGATTGGATGAACCAGTCTGCAAGTGCGGTTGGTTTTAGGCGCGGAAACCGCTCTGAGGTGAATCTACTTTCCGGTCTAAACATCACCTCAACATGGCAAAGCCCCGCGAACCAAGTCATAAGGGGCCTGTCCGTTCATCGAGATATCTTCGGCGAGACTAGCATTATGACGGCACGGGATGCGGGAAGCGGCATGGCGACGGGATTCACGAAACTGAACGCGGCTGGAGCGAAGCGGTGGGACATCTTCCTCCCGGTCACCCTCGGTTACACGCACGTTGATTGGGGGATTGTCTCTCATGAGGCTTCCGGCGATATCCTCGGCATTGAAAGTCACGCCACGGGCTTCCGATTGTCATGCATCAACCAAGCCTCCGTCGCCATCTCCGATACTTTTCGCCCTCGCTCGGGTATCACGTTTCGACCACCTCTGCCCGTTACAACTAATGATCGCTGGGCGGGTGGGGCCAGCATTTCCGTCACTCAACAACCCCTGCACGGGACGCTGACTATGGGCGCGACGGGTTCGTTCTTGTATAAGTCTGTAAACGGCTTTGTTGGGACAGATACTTTTACCTACACGCTCACCAAGCCTGGGCTCAGCCCAAGCACGGCAACTGTGAATCTGATCGTTCGGCTGTAAGTTTGCATAACTTCGAGGGTGCCATTTAACGGTGGTGCCCTCGCTGCAACGATCCGAGGTTTAAAATCGTCCTTGAAACTTATGTCGCGATGTCTTCTGGTTAGCGTTTTTCTCTCGATGATCCTTCTGACGGGATGCGGGTCGCCCAACCCTGCCGCCAATTCTCAGCCGGTAGCTAAGCCCGCCAATGCAATGGTTGGGATATGGAAGTTGGTGCTAAGTGAGGACACCGTGAAAATGGCTCCCCCGGGAACAAAGTTGCCCGAGATCACAATGACCTTCAATGAGGATGGCACCTATGAAGGGAGGGCCAAGTTCGACGGAAAGGACTCGACCCTTTCGGGCACCTATACGCTTAAAGACAGGGCTCTGCATATGGTGACTAAGCTCGAAAACGGAAAGCCGGCAACATCGCCGGATTTTGACATCACGCTGGACTCCGATCTGAAGGCGTTTTCCTCGCCAGGTGGCGATGGAACGGGCAAGATGGTCAAGCAATAGCGGATTCAAATTCCTTCAAGCCGGCCAGCGACCTTCTCAATCGGTAGGAATCCCCAAAAGCGCCCGTCATAAGCATTCGCACGGTTATCAGAAAGTATGAGGAGGCTTTCGGAGGGAACTGAAGCAGGAGGTTTTCGGGTGAGCGCGGCGGACTCCTCTTCGGTCTCCGGCTGAAAGCGCGGCAAGGTCAATGACGACCACCTGTCATCAGGAAAGAACGGAATGACTTTGCCTTTTCGCTCAACAAGCTTGAAATCATATTGCTCTGGCTGAGCGAGATAAGGCTCGGGCACGATCATGCCATTGCGGTAGAGCTTATCGTCTTTGATTTCAACCGTATCTCCGGGAACTGCGATACAGCGGCCGATAAAAAGGGTGCTGGCTCTTACGCCCCGATCCGGATCAGGCTCTCGATGAAAGACGATAATATCGCCCGGCTTGGGGATTGTATCGCGATAAGCGCTTGAGGAATAACGGTAAACCGCCCCGACTTTCAGCGTTGGCAACATTCCCCCGGACTGGTTTCTAACCAGGTGGGTATCGGCCAGAACGCTCCGAGCCACCAGCTCTATCCAGAAGATGCCGACGGCCAGCATGACCGCACAGATCATGACAATCCAGATGATTCGGGCTGGCTTTCTGGTTGGCTGGGCCATTTTCGATAGCTTACCGGCCTGCCGCAGTTCGAGAACCTGGATTTCAGGACTTTGTTGCTCCCCATCACTTTGCTCACCAACGGAGCGGAAGGGAGGTACCGCGAGAGCTACCCTCTGAATCCGCCGTCGTTGCCACTGAACCCGCAAGAAGAGCCGTTACGGTCGCCTCAGTGACGATTCGAGCCGCCTCACCCACGATTGCGGCAACTTCAGGAGCAACGATGTAGCTCACAATGCCAATTTCTTGCAGTTTGAAGGGGGGATTGGTGACGGGGACTAAGACCTTCGAAGGATAAGAGCCGCCGATAAGCACGTCAGTCCCGCCACCAGGTAGGGGGCGGCAAACCACCAGTCGAAGAGTGCTCCTCCGATTATGGGTCCCAAAATGAAGCCAATTGAACGGGTGCCCTGCAGCAAGCCAAAAAGTTCGCCTTGCCGATGATCTGGGGTGAGGTTGCTGGCGAGGCTGTTAACCGTCGGACCCGCTACCCCAGCTCCCAATGCGTAGACCGTACTGATGAGAATTAACACGAGCAGCCAAACTCCCGGAACTGGTACGAGGTATGCGAAAGGGGTCGCGGCTAGGCCCAACCCTTGCAGCAAGTAGCCTAATCGAAGGAGTTTGAAATCCCTTATCCGAGTAATAATCCAGGTGAGGAATAACGCCTGGATTAAGAACCCGATCAGAGACTCGTAACCGAAGATGATTCCAAACTCGAACTTCCCGAAACCCATCGTCTGCTTGATGAGCCGCCCAAATGTTCCCTCAAGCAAGGCGAGCGAGAACCACGCAATCGTGGCAACAATCGCGATTTGTCGTACCTGGGGGAGCTCGCGGAGGAGGCCAAAGTCAAAAAGAAGGCGGCGCGACGTTCCCTCTTGGGGCTTTGGTTTTTGTTGAGGAACAAACAAGAGAATGAGAATGGCCCCGAGCGCGGAACCGGCCGCGGCGATATAGCCGACCCAATGACTATTCCAATACGATCCAATGAAACCGCCGGCCACCGGACCGCCAACAAGCCCGGCCGTTATCGCTGCGCTGATCCGCCCCATAACAACCGTTCGCTGTTCCGGCGACGTGCCATCGGCGACCAGAGCTTGGGCTACCGCAACATTTGCACCGCCGAATCCCGAGAGAACTCGGCTCAAGATCATAAGCGGAATCGTTCCGGCCAGTCCGTAGCAAAGCATCCCGGCCGCAGAAAAAGCCGTGCAAGCAATGAGCACTGGCTTACGACCGATACGGTCACTGAGTTTGCCCCAGTGGGGCGAAATCGGGACTTGTATGATGAAAGTGCTGGCAAGCATGACGCCGATTAGCCAGCCCGGTGCGCCGAGTTGTTCAGCCCGGAGTTGGATATCGGGAATCAGCATCCCAAAACCAACGAGGTCCAGAAAGACCGCAACATAGATAACGGTAAGCCAGCGAGGAAGCTTGGTCAACTACAGTATCGGCCCCTTAACCCGCCAAGTCGTGCCTTCTGGGGTATCCCGTAGCTCCACGCCGGCATCGTCTACTTCCTTTCGAATGGCATCGGCGCGCGCAAAATCCTTGGCTTTTTTCGCTTCAGTTCGCTCGCCGATTTTGGTCAGAACCCAACCTTCGTCAACTGAGGCGGCTTGCGGCGCATAGGGTTCGATGGTTTCATCGTGCTCAATAATCCCGAGCAAAGCGTTTACTTTCTTCAAAAACTCCATACCAGCCCGGCCCATTTCCACCGAAAGGCTAGCCTCCCTTAAAATGACGCGCGTACCTTCCAGGGCCTTGCCGAGCGCGACCGACATATTGAGGTTATCGCACATCGCGTCCAGAGTTTCATCGTATAGGCTTTCTAGAGAATCAGCGAAAACCGCGTCGTCAGCGGATGCCGTTCCGGCGGCGGCTTTCACTTTCACCAAGCATTGGCGATACCGCTCGATCTTCTGGGTCGCATCGCGCAAAAGGTCCAGCGTAAAGTTGTGCGGCACGCCGTAGTTTTGAGAGATCAACGCGTAGCGCAGGGCCAAAGGATCAGCCCCCTTGCCATCAACCAAGTCCCGCACGGTAAAGAAATTGCCAAGTGATTTAGACATCTTTTGGCCATCAACTTGTAAAAATCGCGAATGCATCCAGTGATTTGCAAACGGTTTGCCAGTCAGAGCTTCGCTCTGAGCGATTTCGCATTCGTGGTGAGGAAAGATCAAGTCTTCGCCACCTGCGTGTAGATCGAGAGTCTCGCCCAGGTATGCCATCGCCATAACGCTGCACTCCAAATGCCAGCCGGGGAATCCCCATCCCCAGGGCGAATACCACTGCATGAGGTGCTTATCGTCTTTCTTCCAAAGTGCAAAATCGGCAGGATGTTCCTTGTTGTCATCAACGACGATATCGCGAACAGCCGTCATGAGTTCGTCTCGGTTCGTATTACCGCTCAGTTTGCCATACCCTTCAAAGCTACCCACGCGATAATAAACACCGGTTGGCGTCTCATAGGCGTGTCCTTTTCTAATGAGGTCTTCGGCGGCCTGGATTTGCTCGCGCATGTGCTGCGTCGCGCGCGGCCAAACTAGGGGGCGTTGCAGGTTCAGTCTAATCCAGTCTTCCTTAAAGCAATCGGAATAATATTGAGCCAAGTCCCAGACGTTGGCAAAGTGCTCGCCCTCCTTTGACTTCAGCCCCTTTTCCATGCGGTCCTCGCCATCTTCTTGATCATCGCTGGTTAGGTGGCCGACATCGGTGATGTTGCTGACGTAACTCACTCGCCAGCCCAGCGCATTCGCGGTTCGGCATACGAGATCGGCGTTCAAAAATGTTCGAAAATTCCCGATATGAGCAAAGTTGTAAACCGTCGGTCCACACGAGTAGAACTTAAGATGGCCCGCCTCGGCAAGTTCGAGGGGGCGAACCTGTCGAGTTTGGGTGTCATAAAGCCGAAATACTCTTGAACTCATGTGAACCTAGAGGATACCAAGAAAGGAGCATTCCGACTCGAAAATCCACAGCCTTTGGGCCCAAATTCGCGTCTGCACATGAAAGCCCGTGTAGAATGAGATAAATATGAGTTCACCCCCTCCTTTTATGCCCCCGATGGCTACTCCGCTGCCGAAGAAAAAGAACAACACTGTTCTGATCGTTGTTTTGATCCTTGTGATACTCGTGCCCTGTATCGGCATTTTAGTGGTGGGCGCGCTTGGTTTTAGCATGTTTAAGAGCACACTGCAACCAATGGTGGGTTGCATGATGACGTTTGAAGCGGCTAAGTCCGCCGTTAATGATTACGCGAAAGAGAAGGGGCATTTGCCCAAGGCCGAAACCTGGCAAACTGAGGTCAAAGGGTATTACGCGAAATACTTGGCAAACAAGCAAGATGAGTTCGGGCCCTTTCCTCCCTCGCCCTCGGAAGGCGAGTGGGGTTGCAAGAATGGCGAAAAAACGACCGGTATCGCCTTTAACAGCGATCTATCCGGTAAAAAGCTTGCCGATGTAAAGGAGAGATACGCGACAATCATGCTCTTTGAAATTGAGAAGGCCTCGATGAACGCTCATGCGAGATATGTTCCCAAACCCAATGAGGGCTCCCCCAAAATTATGGGTAGCGAGCCTCGCGGTTGGATTACGGTAACCGTGGATGGCGACGTGAATCTTGGCAAGAATAAAGGAAAGTTCAACTTTGACTAAGAACTTCTGAGCAAAGCCACCGTATAATAGATCAAGTGATGAATTTCGATATAAACTCTCTCGCAATCATGGGCCTCCCTGGCGGAACAGAATGGATTATCATTTTGGTGATCGTTTTGCTGTTATTCGGCGGAAAGAAGATTCCGGAGCTGTTGCGGGGCGTCGGCAAAGGCGTTGGAGAGCTCCAAAAAGGTGTTCACGAAGGCAAAAAAATGATCGAGAATTCCTACGAAGAAGAAGTCACTAAGAAGGACGAGAAGAAATCAGACGCCCCCGAGGCCGTCTAGTCCGTTACTAGGTTTTAGAGCCTTCCTCGGCGAACTGCGGATCAATGCGCTAGAATTCCAATTGAATGTTTGGAACACTTGCCCTTGTGTTGGCTCAGGCCACGAGCCACGATATTTGGCCGATTGAGATTAATGGGATGCTTTGCCATCCACAACGCCTGATGGTAAAGGTTGAGGACATGACCCGGGCTCATGATTTGTCCGAGCGCGGGTACCGAGTTATCCAAGTGTTTCCGAAGATTAATTGGATTGTCGTTGAATCTGATCCTTCCCGATTGCAAGCAACCCGCAGGCAGTTAAGTTCTGAGCCGGGCGTGAGGCAGGTCAGTTTCGACCGCGCCGCTCGCAACAGTTACGCTCCGAATGATGCCAAGTGGGTAGATATGTGGCACGCCCGAACGATAAAGGCTGATTTGGCTTGGGATATCTCATTTGGAACGGAGGCGCCCGTCACAATCGCGATCATTGATACGGGCGTGAATACGGCCCATCCCGATCTCGCCGCCAACATCTGGCAAAACAAGGATGAGATCGCCGCAAACAATATTGACGATGATGGCAACGGCTACATAGACGACCGAAACGGTTATGATTTTGGCTACGACGATCCCATTCCAAACGATGTGAATGGTCATGGAACCGCGTGCGCGGGGCTTGCCGCGGCCGTCCAAGACAACACGATCGGAGTAACCGGAGTCGCCCCGAAAGCCAAAATCATGTGCCTCAAAGCCTCAATTGACAGCGGATATTTCTATGATTCAAACAACGTTGGGGCCTATCTCTATGCTCTGGACAACGGCGCAAAAGTCATTTCTTGCAGCTTCTTTTCCGACCGGGTTAGCCAATCGGAACGGGATGCGATAGATGCGCTCTGGGCGGGTGGAGTTTTGCCGGTTGTTGCCGCGGGCAATGACAATTCGGTGGTGCCCTTTTATCCCGGCGCCTACGAGAATGTTGTGGGAGTTGCGGCGACGGATCAGAACAATAATCGCGCTGGTTTCTCGAATTTTGGATCTTGGGTTGACGTAGCTTGCCCGGGCGTTGCCCTGCGATCAACCACTGCCGCGGGTGGCTACACCGATGGATTCGGTGGAACAAGCGGCGCATGCCCACAGGTTGCAGGCTTAGCGGCATTGCTCTTTGGCTCCGCGCCAAACACCACTAACGCAGATGTGCGAGCGTGCATTGAGGACACTGCCACCGCACTAACAACCGACTTCTCGAAATACGGCCTGATCAATTGCGAAAAGGCGGTCCAATGTATCGAAGGGCTTATTGCTCCGACCATGAAATCACCAAAAGTCAATTACATGACGCCGGTGATTGCGGCGGTCGGTAGCGGCCAATTCATGAATGCCCGGATTTACGGCCGAGGTTTTCAAGCTCCTCGCACCATCAAGATTGTTTCGAACGGCAAGTATTTGCCTGTTTACGCCCAAACCCGAGATTACGTGGATTTTGGAATGGCCAATGGTTGGTCTTCGATTTCGGTCTTTGTAGACAACGTAAAGATCTTGGGATTCGCTCGCCCAAAAACGGGGGCGACGACTTATCCGCTTGCCGAGCTCTGTACGAAGGGAGGAAGCTTGAACGGGGGATTCACCGAGATTTCCGCCAACGATAGCGTGTACGCCACCGTCGGTCGTCGCTCGGATGGATTGATTTGGCTCAACGGGACGATTCGCGGAGTGATTCCGGCTCCCACGATGACAATCCGTCTAACCCGGCTTTACACGGGCACGATCAATGGGACTGAAGAAGTGTTTTTGTACGATTGGTCATCGGCGTCTTATCCCTACGGTAACTGGGTGAAGATGAAGACGACGACGGTGCCACGGACCCTCACCACGACGTTCATTAGCGTTCCAAACGCCTCCAGATTCGTTGATCCCGAAGGCACGATGTATGTTCAAGTTTCAACCAACGGAACCTTGACAACCGGGGCCCTCAAGCTGGATATGTTGAACATTGGGAAATAGTCTAGAATCCCGATCCTGATAAAAAGAGAGGGGCCGGTGGCGAAACCGGCCCGAGGGCTGGAGGGTGGAGGATTCTAGCGATTCTTTCGAATCGCCCATGTTTTTTGGGTTATGCGTCTGGCCTTTCAGCCTGACAAGTGATAAGTTCCCCGGAAGTCGGCTCAATTCGCTCGCTGAACTACTAGGAACCCCAAATCCTGCGTTTTTACGGGCATGGAGAAGCTTCAAACGGGTTCAATAAGGCCACGTGATGACCTTGCGGTTCGAGCCGATTAATGCCTCGCATTTGGAAGCAATCTATGAGATTGAGCGCCAGACGCAAACCGCGCCTTGGTCAGAGCAGGCGTTCCGAAACGAACTAGAGAACCCCCAAAGCTGCTTCCTTGTGGTTTGGGGGGAAGGTCGTGTGGTTGGATACGGAGGGTATTGGCGTTGCATAGATGAAGCGCACATCACCACCGTTTCCGTTGATCCGGCCTTGCAACGGCAGGGAATCGCCAGTCGCTTGATGAGGGAGTTATTGGGTAGAGCGATTGATGAAGGCATGAGTTGTTCGACATTGGAAGTGCGCGCGGGAAACGAAGCCGCTGTGAAACTTTATGAGAAGTTGGGTTACGCGGTTACGGCCACGCGCAAGAAATACTATCCCGATAACCGCGAAGACGCTTTGATTATGTGGCTGTATGACCTGGTTTGAACAACCAATCCTCGCGATCGAAACGAGCTGCGATGAGACTTCGGCGGCGGTCGTGGTGGGTCGGCGGGTTCTCTCCAATGTAGTCTCCAGTCAAGTAGAAATGCACAAGAAGTGGGGCGGGATTGTGCCCGAGGCGGCGGCTCGGGCTCACGTCGAGGCGATCGTGCCGGTTGTTTCGCAGGCACTTTCGGAAGCATTCCTGGATAAATCCCAGATTAGGGCGGTAGCAGTAACGAACCGACCGGGCTTGGTGGGGGCTTTGAGCGTGGGTGTGACCTTTGCGAAGGGGCTTTCGCGGGCTCTCGCGATTCCGTTGCTTGGGGTTCATCATCTTGAAGGGCACCTTTTGAGCATTTTTGCTCTAAGTGCAGACCCAGATCGAGCCCCCGAACTGCCGAACCCCCGAACCCTGGAGCACGTGGCCCTCATCGTCAGCGGTGGGCACACCGAGTTGGTTCATGTTCGCGGGTTCGGCGATTACGTGATTTTGGGGCAAACCATAGATGATGCAGCGGGGGAGGCGTTTGATAAGTCTGCGCGCCTGCTCGGTCTTGGCTACCCAGGGGGGGCGGCGATTCAAGAACTGGCCTTAACCGGATCGCCGCGATACGCTTTGCCCAAGGGGCTGACGGGGGATACGCTTGACTTCTCGTTCAGTGGATTCAAGACGGCGGTGGCAAGATTGGTCGCATCCGATCCAAATCTTAATCGGGTGGACATGGCCGCTTCGATTCAAGACACCCTCACCTCGGTTTTAGCAGAGCGCGCGGTTCGGGCGGTGGATTCTCAAAACGCGCAAACCTTGAGCCTGGTGGGAGGAGTCGCCGCCAACCAGATGCTGAGAGAAAAGATGGCTCATGAGTGCGCGAGATATGGCCTCCGCGTCCTCACCCCGCCTTTAGATCTCTGCACCGATAACGCCGCCATGATCGGAATCGCGGCGTCGTGGCGACTAGCAAGGGGAGAGCGTTCGGGCTGGGATTTGGATTGTCATTCGATGGCTGGGCTCTGAGCCGTGGGCCAAAGATTGCGGTCGTTAGGCGACAACCTATCCCGGCTCAACCGCGTCGAGCCGAATGAAAACCTTGCCCTCTTTCAAAGCGATAATCTCGCCCGTATCCCGCCACTGGCTTCCGACCTTGATCTTCCGGCTGCCGAGGGGAACGATGATGGTTTGGTTGGCTTTAGTGAGAGCAATCACGTTGGTGTCTTCGTTCCAACGAAAGGTATGCCCACGCCCCCGACCCCAACCTTCTACAGAGATCATTCGCTTTCCAGATTCCATTTCCCGGTAAGTTGGACAGGATTGATTGCCAATCATAACCGTTCCAGGTTCAGTGAGCCGCCGGGCGACGAGGTTAGCCAAGAGTGTTCTCACTAAGTATTCCAACTCCTCTCGATATCGATCCGGAACGTCCCGGCCATACAATGGCTTATGAAATCTACCGTGGGGAACCCTAGGAAGAGTCATAACGACGTTAACTAGCTCAAATCTGCCGAGGGTCATAGCTCTGGCTGTTGGCCCTTGATAGTGAACTCGAAAGTCCGACCCAAGTGGAATTTCGCTCCAGGTCCCGGCATCGTAGACGGAAAGAGGCGTAGTGTCACCTCCACCAGGGCTGTGATTTTCAACAAAAACCTCTGTCAATGCAGGTTTTGCCGAAAAGGACACTGCGACGTTCGTGCCATCAGTATCTCTGGTAAACGGATAGTAGGCTTCAGCCTCACTGATGGACGCAGGGTATCTTAACTTGGTGAACCCCAGTCGAGCCGCAATCGGTGTAGGGTCCATGAGTGGTTCCAGGCTCCCTGTTGCGAGAAGTAAGGTTAGGAAAATTGGCATGTTGAGTTCCTCAGGTTACGGAGCGTATCCATCGTAGTTCATCTGGTAAATCACAGGTATTACCGATGAGGGCAATTTAGTTAAGCCGAAAGTGTTGGAGCCGACAATGTTCTGGTACCACGCGGGGTAAGTGAAGAATACGGGAGGATTCTTTTCCTCGCGCCATACGCTCGCCTGGTGGTGGCGTTCTCTGGCAGGTCGCTCACGTGTGGCGCTATCGTAATCATCATAAGTCTTTCTCGCTAAGGAATCACCCGTTGCGAGTTTACACCCAGCGATTCCAATGTGCGCACACCGCCAACGGCGGCGAAGGGCGCGAGGTGCGCGAAGCTCACTCAAAGTCGATCTATTAGCGCACCAAGATTGGCCAATGCCAATCTGCTCCTACTGCTGTTCTGATTAGAAGTTTGCGCTGTAGCCCTAAGCAATTCTTCGAGACAATCCCTACTATGGGGTGCGTTCGGGTGTCAAGGCCACGCAGGTCAAAGGTGAATTCGCCCGGAAACAACACTAAGCGAATATAGGACTTTGCAGTAGAAATCAGCAGCAGATCGAGCGGGGCCGACGCCTTGGATCGAGCTTCGTCAAGCAGACGCAAGTGATGCTCCGCATCGAACTTGTTCAATAAGAGAATGATCTCACCACGCGGCGCCACATACACCCGGCTTCCAAGGAACCTCAAGCAATCGATTGGCACGACCGTCCCAGGGGAGGGTTTCCGCAGGGACGCTGAAACAAACCTCTCAAATCGGGCTGATTCGTTCTCCCCGTAATAGAACTGCGACCCTTGGACTTGAGGGAAACCTTGGGCAAGGTAGCTGATTGACGCCAAAGCACCAGGCTGATCCATTATCAACGCAGACTTACCGACGCCCATCCGGCTAACTTGGGGAGCTGCCAGCAGAATCAACGTTACAAGAGTGTACATTTTGGTTTACCTTTCTCAAGTGTTACTTTGAAACTAAATGTCCACTTTTCTCGGTCTTCCCCTCCGCGACGGCAAAAACAGGCTGTCTCATATTTGCCAATGTACTTTATGGGAAGTTCAGCTAACGGGTGGGGGGCGGACCATCCGATGGTCTTGCATTCGTACTGTATTCCACCTCTCCCGGAGTGCAACCCAGGTGCATCGTATCGCCAAAACCACCCAGGGCACGGCAGTTGGGTTTGCATCTCAACGGACTGGTTGCGTCCGCCTGGTTTCACTTCTCCGTTGTACCAATAGGTGACGTCGGTAACAACTTGTTGAAAAGTACAATCTTCGCAAGGCCCATTCTGGCAATCCGTCATACATGACAGCTTCATGCACTTATACACTCTCAATTTGTATGTTCCTGGCGAGCCCGAGGCAACCTCGCATTTAACGTCAAGCTCTGCGGCCTGCACCTTCGGTGTGCACCACGGCCTGGGAATGGAACAATGCAAGCGCCCGCTGGGATCGATTTCAACGACCGGCGAGTTGGCCGCGTATACATAAGCTCGCTGTTCGGGCCATAGTGGATCCACCGTCATCCACCTCGCGAGACTCGGCCTCAGCGTCCGCGCCCGGACATAAATCCGACCCGTCGTGTCGGTGTAATATCCCCATGCTCCGCCATATTTGAAAGGATTAACGGTGGAACCGGTTGATGCCCTCAGTTCGCCATTCGGCCAAAAGGCGTAGGTGTCGGTTACGACGCCGTCGTTAATCAGCGCAATCGTATTGCCCTGCGCATCGTGTTGGTGGTAGCTCCTCACCCCGTCGCGCGTTGTGGCGATCACTCGCCCATTCGCATTCGTTACTCTCATCGACATTGCCATGCTTCACCTCAACTGTCACTACTGAATCAATCAGTGCTACGAATATGGGACGCCGCTTCGTGCCTGGTTCGTTGCCATTTCTAAGAACTTTCCCAGAAATGATCCGCCCTTGCGCCGAAGCCATCCCGCCATTCAATCAGCGTCCCTACACATTCGCAACCCTACTATCCGGGTCGGACCACATTCCGTATTGCCCGCCGCGAACGGCGCGGACTCTCACCCAGTAGCGCGTTCCCGTATCAAGGCCGGTGATGACGTGCTCGCTTGAGGTGGTTGTGATTTTGCCGAGTAGCGTCGTAAGCAACGCGCTGGCATACCATTCCCACTCGTAGCTCGACCCCTCAACCGTCTCATAATCGCAAGCAAGCGAAGCCGGAAACTGGCGCACGGGGCGCCAGCAACTAGATCCACCTGAGGGCATCCGCCAAGTATTCCAAAGCCCGCGAATTTTGTTTCAGAAAGAGCGAAGGTTCGATGAGTTCTAGTTCCGAGATACATAACGTCCCCGAATCGTCGCGCATAACGTCAATCCGCGCATAGCTCAGCCCAGCGGGGGCGGCTTCGAGGGCAAGCTTGGCGAGTTTGATTTCTTCGGGAGTGGGATCGTAGGCTTCGGAGACGGACTCCTCGCCGTCCGAAAATCGGGGGCTCTTTCTTATCGCGTGGGTGAACTCTCCATTGATCCACATAATCGAGCGTTCGCCCTCGCCTTCAACTGACTGCATATAGGGCTGAACGATTGGGTTCTTAACCTCCATCATAAACAGACCCGCTTCATCCCATTGAGTCGAATCAAAAACGCGCGTCATGTAGGAGCTTGCCGAGACGCGCGGCTTGATGACAAACTTGTTCCAGTTGGGGTTAAGCGAATGCGAAGTAGGAACAACCGGAACGCCTTTTTGCGCAAGTTCAAGTAGGTAAAGTTTATCAATATTCCATGAAATCACGGGTGCGGGATTTACGAGCCGAGTTACGGATGCGACATGGTCAACCCAACCCAGAAAGGCCTCGGGGTCATAGTAGTAGTTCCAACATGATCTTATAATTGCCGCGTCAAATTGAGCCCAGGCCACGGTGCCGTCCCAAGGCTCAGGCGTAGTCTCGAAGCCGTTTGCGTTCAGGTAATCCAGCGCTAGCGCCTCATCGTGATCGGCCTCCGGAAGTTCGCAACATGTGACCCAAGCTAGACGCATCCCGAAAGGCTACCCGAAGGTACAATTTGGGGACTTCGCCGGGGCAATGAAGCCTGGCTCGAGGGAGATTTCAACGACGATGAGTAAAAATTTTGCTGTATTAGGGGCGGGTATGCAAGGCACCGCCGCCGCTTATGACCTCGCCAAATTTGGCAATGCTGCCAAGATAAAAATGGGCGATGTGAGCCTTGATCAAGCCAACAAGAGCGCTTGGCGCGTGAACGATTTGGTTGGCTCCGCGATCTGCTCGCCTCACCAAGTGAACGCGACCGACGCGGCGAGTTTGGCCGAGTTTCTGGTCGACGTAGATGTTTTGCTAAGTTGCGTTCCCTACTACATGCACCCTCAGATCGCCAAAATCGCGATTGAGACGAAGACGAGCATGGTTGACCTCGGCGGAAATACCGAAGTCACGATGGAAACGTTGGCGATGGATGAAGCCGCGAAATCGGCGGGCGTAACTCTTGTTCCCGATACGGGCCTCGCACCAGGTTTGGTGAACTCAATCGGGATGTACCTCGTGGAGAGCATGGATTCTTGTGAGAGCGTCAAGCTCTACTGCGGCGTTTTGCCCCAAAATCCAAAGCCTCCGTTTAATTACAAGCTGACGTTCAACGTCGAAGGATTGGTCACCGAATACGACTTCCAAGCCGTTACCCTAAAGCAAGGCGAGATTTGTTTGGTTGACACCCTTACTGAACTCGAAGACCTAACGATTGAGGAGCTGGGACCAATGGAAGCGTTCGTGACATCGGGTGGAACTTCGACCGCCCCTTACACGCTTCAAGGCCGAGTTCCGAACTATGAATACAAAACGATCCGGTTCCCTGGTCACTGCGAGCGCATCAAGATATTCAAAGATTTCGGATTCTGGAATCCTAAGGAGATTGAAGTTGACGGGAAGCCGGTGGTTCCGCGACATTTGTTCTACAAGGTTTTTGGCGAAGCCCTGGAGAAGTTTGTGGATGATGATATGTGTGCCGTTCGCGGAGTCGGCGTGGGTACGAAGAATGGTGAATTCTGCCGAATGCAGGTTGACATTTTTGACCGCCAATGCAAGCGCACGGGCTTCACTTCAATGGAGCGCTTAACCGGATTCTCGATTTCGATTTATGCGATTGATATTGCCAACGGCGGAATGCCGAACGGCTGTATTCGCTATGAAAATGGGATGCAAGGGGCCAAGTTTTTGGCCGAGCTGCAGAAGCGGCAAGATATTAACTTGAAGTTCTCTTAAGGAGCTGGATAGTAGGACAGGTTGGACGAGTCGGACGTCCGACGTGTCCTACCGGTCCTATTCCTCAAAAAAATCATACAAAACCCTAAAGAAGTTTGTTAGGTTTGCCGATAACTGAAATGGCGAAACAGAAAATGGCACGACGGGGGTGACCTCGCTCACGCAAAGCCACGGGTCTCACCCAAAACGAGATAGCCGGGTTGCCTGTCCAAACCGATTGGAATAAACCATGAACGTTAAGGGCATTAGGCAAAACACTGTCAATTCTGCGCTGATTCAAGCGCAAACGAAAGCCGATTCTTCAATCATCGCGACGATGGAACAGAAGAAAATGGAGCGGCTACAAACACTAAGAGAGCAGATCAAGGCGGGCACGTATTTGCCCACGAGCGAAGAAATTGCGAAAGCAATTTTTCGATACTCCGTTAGCGATAAGTAAAACGCCTTTCCGTTCTCGATACGCGCCGCCCTTTGCCATCATAGTTTTCGGATGTTGTCGTCGTGATCAGGTGATTATCGCGGCGAATTGCGACAGTGATTCGATAATCCTTCGTCTTGCCTTCTAACAGGTCGTTCATCACGCCGTCAATTTTCATGTTGCCGGCTACGCTCACCGTCAGTCCCTGCGAAAGCAGATGCTCAACGGGGTTCTCCCGGTAGATGAGCGATCTTAAGACCGGTTCAATTCCGATTTTTGCTTTTTGTAAGTGCACCCCAATATCGCTGGAGTTACATTTAAAACTCTTTTTGCCGATCGTCAAGGTTCCGTTCGCATAGGCGAATGAATAGAGTTTGCTTTTTTGGGTGGCACTTGTTCTGGTGAATTTCACATCAAACGTTTGAGTGTCATCGGTTACCCGGTAGTTCAAGTTAGGTAGCCTTCGATAGGCGGCGAAGGCGATATCATAAATTGCGCGCGCTGATTTTGACCGAAAAACGGGCGGACGAGCACGATCTCGAAACTCGAATACTTTCCGTGATTTTACGGGCGGATTCCACGTTATGGAGGTCGGGGGTGTCTTGTAAGAGTAGCTCCAAGTCGTTCGAACCTGGCCATTAGTTAACAAGTTTGCGGAGAGCATTCGTTTGTCTTTCGCGTCAAATTTGAAGCTATACTCCCCCGTTCCCGGCACGGTAGTGTGCACCGTAATCTCAGCGGAGTTGCGATTGACGATCCACCTTGGCATTGATTTAAAGAGGGCCAGGTATTCCTTTGCACGGTCGGGAATGAGCAGGAAAGTAGCGGGATCGTCGAGTTGGCCGATAACGCTACTTAGCCGATAAGCGATGGTTCCGGTAGTTCCGGCCGATCGCTCGAGCCATTCGTTGGTCTTTAGATCAACGCCGTATACCTTCGCCCCCACGAGCGTGAAGACTCGCTCAGATGCCGCCGTTCCGCCGGCCGCAATGCTTGAGAGTCGAATCCGAGCCCGATTGGGTTGGATGAAAGAGATTTCGTAGCGAGAGGAAGATTTTCCCTTCACCGAAACCACCACCGAAGCCGCCCTTAAGTTGGCGTGCGTTTTTGCACAGGCATCAAAAATGGCAAAGGCGTTAACTTGAACAACGAGGAGGGGCAAGATAATCATGGTTTTCCGAGGCCCTTCGGCGTTCGATCTCGTCCAAGGAATCCCGCGAGCGCGACAATCGTGGCGAAATAGGGGAGACTCAACCATACCCAATTTGGCACCATCACCCCCGCGATTGCTTCGCCCTGAAACTGGATTTGAACTTGCTGAAGCATTCCAAAGAGGAGACAAGCGATGAGAGCAGGAATGGGCCGCCAACCCCCAACGATGAGCGCTGCGAGGGCAATAAAGCCTTTGCCCGAGGTCATTCCATCGTTAAACGACCCTGCGTTTGAAACGATGAGCGAACCGGCGACGCCGCAAAACACGCCAGTGGCGAGAAGGGAAACTAGCCGAATCCGCAACGGAAATACACCCATCTGTCGAGACTTTTCCGGGTCATTTCCCACGGCCATCAGTCTCAATCCGCCGCGGGTTCGGCGGAGGTACAGCCACAAGCAAATGGGCAACCCAATGGCGACGATCCAGTACAGCCAAGAATCAAACTTGGCGAAGCTGACTTGGCTGGGGTCGGTGTAGCGCTTATCCAGAAAATTTGAACCACCAAAAGCAAGAGCATTGACTGCCATGCCGCTAACTATGTGATCAAAGGCGTACTTCTGAGTGAGGAGCCAGTGGATCAAACTAAACAACGAGGCCGCGCCCACCCCGGCCGCAAGCCCCAGATAGGGGTTTCCGGTTTTCGCTCCGATGAGCCAAACCGCTACGGCGGCGATCAGCATTTTGCCTTCGAGGGCTATGTTAATGATGCCCGATCGTTCGCTGACTAATCCGCCCATCGCGGCGAGGATCAGCGGTGCCGACAACGTTAACGTGCCACCGAGGAGGGTAATGAACTCGTTCAAGCGACCGCCCTCCCCATGTGTTTCCTATAGCGAATCGCGGCAAACACGACGATCATGAGCCCAAGAATAACGAGCGTGATTCCCTTGGGCACGCTGTGCATGACGGTTATGGACGAGGCTCCCTTCTTTATGATGCCGAACGCAAGTGCAGACGGAATGAGAGCGAGCGGATTCCCGCCCGCCAAAAGGGCGACGCCAAGCGAATCAAACCCATAGCCTTGGGAAAAGTCTTTGTAAAAACGACCTTCCAACACCAGAACTTGAAGCGCACCGGCCAAACCCGCGATTCCTCCACTCGATAGCATTGCCTTTACGGTAACACGTCGAACTGCGATTCCGGCCATCTCGGCGGCGCTGGGGTTTGCGCCAACGGCTTCAAGTTCGTACCCGGCAACCGTTCGCTTTAACCAAAACCATAACAGCGTAGCGAGAGTAATGCCAACGACTAGCCCGATCGTGATCTCAAAAGTGCCATCCGGTTTGCCATTTTGCCCGAGCGTCGGGGTAGAAAAAATGTTCGGAAACATGATTGGGATAGCAGCGGTTGTCGCGTTTTCTCGGAACGGATCTTTGAGGGGCCCAACTACCAGGGCGGTTGTTAGGAATCCCGCGATGTTGTTGAGCATGATGGTCGTGATGACCTCATGGCCATTTCGGTAGGCCCTGATCCACGCGGCGGGGAAAGCCCAAAGAGCGCCCAGAATGATTCCGGCCAACGCCCCGCAAAGAACACCAAACCAATTCGGAATCCAAATTGCTACAGCCGCGCACCCCATCGCGCCCATCGTAAACTGCCCTTCAACTCCGATGTTAAAGAGTCCTGCGCGCAAAGCCACAAACACGGCGGTGCCGGCGATGAGAAGCGGGGTCATTTCACGCAGGGTCTTAGAAAATACTTTCAGCGAACCTACAGAGCCGTTGAGTAGGTCAAGTAAGACTTGACCCGCCGGAAACCCGCCAACAACGAGGATCGCGAAGATCGTGGCAATACATGCCGCGATTAGGAGGAAAAGCCGCCAGTTCAAGCCGCTCCTACCATGAGTTTGCCGATTTCGGTGCGGTTGCGGCTCTGGCCCGTTTCGTAAAGCTCACCCAAACTCATGACGAGGATTCTATCGGTGTACTGGATGAGTTCGTCGAGATCAAAACTAACGACCAGAGCCGTCGCGCCTTCCTCTACTGCCTTTGATAGTTCAGCATAAAAGGCGCGGGTGGCGTCAATATCCAGGCCTCGCGCCGGTTGAAAGGCGAGAATAACTCTTGGCTTTGAAAAGAGGGTCCGTGCGTTTACGAAGCGCTGTTGGTTGCCCCCGCTAAGGCTCGCGATTGGGTCGGAGAGCGCTCCGAATTTCGTGGCAAACAATGATGCGATTTCCGATGCCGCTTGCCTTCTGCCGGCTCTGTTTATGTGTCCATTTTCGGCAAATGGGGGCGCGCAGTGCATTCCTAAAGCGGCGTTGTCATCCAAGGTCCAATCTTCAATCAGGGCTTGCCGGTGCCGATCTTCGGGTATCCACTTTAGACCGTTTCGTAGCCGCTCCTTGGTCGTAGAAGCAAGCTGCTCGCCAAGGAAATCAACCAAGCCGCTAACAATGGGCTGTGTGCCGTAGAGAGCGGCAAAGAGCTCGCGTTGCCCGCTACCATCCACTCCCGCCAGTCCAACAATTTCGCCGGCGCACAGCGAAAAACTGGCGGCCCGGACGGAAATTTCGCCGCGGCTCCCGCGGACACATATTTTTTCTGCCGTGAGAAGGCGTTCGCCAGGTTCACGTTTGCTAAGCTCAGGAAACGCAATAGCGCGACCCACGATTAACTCAGCGAGGCGGGCGGGTAGGTCAGTCTCACCGGGATCCACCGGCTCATTAGCAACGAGCTTTCCTCCCCGCAAAACGGTCACCTGATCGCAATGTTCAATGACTTCTGGCAAACGGTGAGTCACGACAATCACGGTAGCCCCTTGTTTCACCAAAGTTTTTAGTGATGCGTACAAAGCATCCGAATCTTGGGGCGTGAGCATCGCCGTCGGCTCATCAAGGATCATGATTTGTGAGTTTCGCCAGAGGAGTTTGAGAATTTCGAGCTTTTGCGCTCCCGCCGGGCTGAGGCCGCTGGCCAGCGCGCCCCAATCAAACTCAAATCCCATCTGAGCGGCGAGTTTCTCGGCAAGCTGGATTGAGGCCGATTGGGGAATGAGCCAGCTCGATTCGGCCCCGAGCATGAGGTTTTCGAGGCAGGTTAGTTCGCCAATGATGCTGTAATGTTGGCTAACCATGCCGATTCCAGTCTGTATCGCCTCTGCCGAGTTCTTGAACTTCGCGGTTTCCTCAAAAATTTGATACTGGCCCTCCGTCGCGGGATAAGCTCCGTAAAGGATCTTCATCAGGGTCGTTTTGCCCGCACCGTTCTCTCCGACCAGGGCGTGAATCGTGCCTTTTCGGACCTTTAGCGTGACTTCATCAAGCGCCACAACGGGGCCAAATCGCTTGGTTATGCCCTCCATCGTAACCGCGAATCCCGCTTCCACGGAGTTGAAGATACCCGGCTTACCGGATTCGATTCGGGGAGCATTTAGAAACGTCAAGGGAGGGTGGCTCTCCGCAGATCATTTCGCTGATGAGTTTCCCCGTAATCGGAGCCAAACTCATGCCCATCATTCCGTGACCAGTGGCAGCATACAGGTTTGCCTGATGCGCGAACGGGCCAATATAAGGAATCCCATCCGGCGAGCATGGGCGGTGGCCAACCCAGATTTCTTCGTTGAACGCATGGTTTTTGTAGGCGGGGATGTAGTCAGGAATCGCGTTTCGAATTCGCTGAAGTCTTCGCCGGTCCGGTGAATCTGAGTAATTTCCAAGTTCCATGCCGCCCGTGAATCGTTGGCCATTCGTCATGGGAGTCGTCGCAATTCGGGCCTCAACAAGGATCGCGCAGTGCTCGGTTAGACCGGGGGGATTTTCGACGGTAAACCCATATCCGCGACCAGGGGTCATCAGGAGTTTGGGGGCCAAGCCGCCGCTCCACGCCCCTCCCGCAAGCACAAAAAACTCGCCCTCAATGTCACCCTCGCTCGTTTTGACCGCATCTTGGGTGATTGCAGTCACAGAAGCCTCTACGATTTTAGATTCCTCGCGCAACTTTGTAAGAAAATCGGGAGGGGTCAGAAAGGCATCATCGGAATATTTGATTGCACCGGCGGCATCATAGCCTAAGCTAGCAAGGTCAAATCGCGAGAGCTCCTCGGTGCCGAGCCCAAGTTTTTGGGCGGTCTCGGCGAGTTTTTGCTCTCCTCCAAAAGCGCTCTCGGTTTTGCAGATCATGAGCATTCCGGTTGTGCCTAGGTTGTCTCCCAGCAGTTGCCGGTACAGGTCCCGACTCTGCAGATTCATACCGAGAATGAGGCGACTGTTTGCCTCGACATGGGCATGATTCGCGCTCGCAACGAAGCGCTTTAGCCATTTCGCGAGATCAGGCGCGAGCGGTGAAATGGCGAGCGGACTCGCGGGACTGAGCATCATCTTCAGTCCAAGCTTGAGCATTCCCGGATTGGCCAATGGCTCAAAGTGGCTGGGTACAACCATTCCAGCGTTCCCCCAAGATGCCCCTTCCCGACATCCGTGCCGATCTACGATCACGACCTGCTGACCTGCTTGCCGCAAAAAATACGCGCAGCAAAGCCCTATCGCCCCGCCGCCAATCACAACAACTGGCTTAGCCACTGGTTCCGATGGAATCTAGCTGCACGTTCATCGCCCGTAAGCGACGACAGAGGACTTTGCTGAGATTGGTCATGATTGTTGCCGCCGTGCGTGGGTCAGATTCTAGAACTCCCCGAAAAGCTACGGCAGGCAGAATCGCAACCTTGCAGTCTCCTTTCGCCACTACCGTTGCTGACCTCGGCTGATCATCAATGAGCGAAATCTCCCCCAATATCGAGCCTGGACCGCATTCGGCAATAAGATCGCCCGAAAATGACCTTATCAAGGTGTCACCTTCCAAGATGATCATCACGTCGGTGTTGTAATCAAACTGGCGAATAATCGTGTCGCCGCCGCGAAACGTCTGTTCAAGCGCAATTGCGGCCAGGCCATTGATGGCGGACTGCGAAAGACCACGAAAGACATAGTTGTAAGAAAGCTGCTTCGCCAATTCCATTGGGCAATTATGCGCTAATCAGCTTCAGAACCGATAGGGCGAACGGAATATCCCTTCTTCGGTAATAATTGCCGTGATAAGGTCGCCGGGCGTAACATCAAAGGCTGGATTGTACACCGAGCAACCTTCAGGCGCGACTCTTATTCCATCAATGATCGTCAGTTCGTCCGCGTTTCGTTCTTCGATTGGAATCTGTGAGCCATCCTGCAGGGATCCATCAAGGGTTGAGGATGGGGCGGCGATGTAAAAGGGAATCCCGTGGTGCTTGGCCGCGACTGCGAGCGCGTACGTTCCAATTTTGTTTGCGCTATCGCCGTTGGCAGCAATCCGGTCTGCCCCGGCAATAACCAAATCAATCATCCCTGCGCGCATCATTGAGGCGGCGGCTCCGTCAGCGATGGATTTGAACGCGATTCCTTCTTTTGTTAGCTCGTAAGCGGTTAGCCTCAGGCCTTGCATTCTGGGCCGGGTTTCGCAAGAGTATACAAAGACCTCATTGCCCTGATAAATCGCCGAGCGAATCACCCCGAGGGCGGTACCGTGACCCGCGGTTGCCAGAGCCCCCGTGTTGCAAATGGTTAGGACGCGGGCTCCTTCAGGAATCAGGGTCGCCCCATGATGCCCAATCGCCAAGTTCATCTGCAGATCCTCAAGCTCGATTGCCTTTGCTTCGCTGAGAATGCGATCGAAATCGTTTGTATCTAGTTTTTGGATTCGATCAAGAGCCCAAAACAAGTTTACGGCGGTCGGGCGGCTTTCCGCAAGCAATCTGCTCGCAGAAGTGAGGTCAGAACCGGATCGAGCGGCAAGGGCCATGCCGTAGGCCGCCGCAATGCCAATGGCGGGCGCACCGCGAATAACCATATCGCGTATCGCACCGGCAACTTCATCATGCGTGTTTATCAGCAGCCAATCTTCGCGTAATGGCAGCCCACGTTGGTCCAGCATTCGCAAACCGGCGTCGGTCCATTCAAGCGGTTTTAGGCTCATTTGAGCCAAAAGGATACTGGATTTCAGAGGTGCTCGGGTTCGAGCGCAGTGAATCCGGGGCTTTAGGGCGTGTTTTCTCAAGGTTCTCTAGGTTTCGGAGCGCTCGCGATACTGCACGGCTTCGCTTAGGTGCACCTTTTGAATTTCATCGAGCCCCGCCAAGTCGGCGATCGTTCGAGAAACCTTCAGCAGCCGATCAAACACTCGGGCGGATAGGTTCATTTTTTGCATCACTTGGCGCATGAATGTTGTGCACTCATCATCCAAAATGATCAGCTCTCTAATTTCTCGGGGGCTCATTTTGGCGTTAACTCGCGGCCCCAGCCGCTTCGTTTGCCGATCTCGAGCCGCCGTTACCCGCTCGCGAATCGAAATGGATGTCTCACCCGGTTGCATGCCCAGAAGCTCTTCAGCTTTAAGGCGCGGAACGTCAATCTGGATGTCAATTCGATCCAAAAGTGGACCGCTGATTTTGGCGGTGTATCGCCCACAAACCGAGGGCGAACTGACGCATTTTTGCTCGGGTAAACCCTTAAATCCGCAGGGGCACGGATTCATTGCGCCCACCAAAATGCACTCGGCGGGAAAGGTTATGGAGGCCTGAACCCGCGAAACCGTAACCACCGCATCCTCCAAAGGTTGGCGTAGAGCTTCCAAAACTTGCCGCTCAAACTCGGGCATCTCGTCCAAGAACAGCACCCCTTTATGAGCCATGCTCACCTCGCCGGGTTTTGGATTCTTTCCGCCGCCGACGAGAGCGGCATGGCTGGCGGAGTGGTGGGGTGAGCGAAATGGACGTTGCCAAATCAAACCTTGCCGACCTTCGCCTCGTCCCGATGCGCTGTAAATCCGGGTGACATCAATCGCTTCTTCGATTCCGAGCGGAGGCAAAATGGTAGGCAGGCGGCGCGCCAGCATCGTCTTGCCCGAACCCGGCGGACCGCACATTAAGATATTGTGGCCGCCGGCAGCCGCGATTTCGAGGGCGCGAATCGCTTGCCGCTGGCCCTTTACGTCGCTAAAATCAATGGGATATTCGAGCGCCGAAAGATCGGGCGGCCCCGAATGAACCACGGGTGTGAAGGGAGCTCCATTTAGCAACGCCACGCAATCGGTGAGCGTTTCGATGCCATAAACATCAATCCCCGGCGCAACCGATGCTTCGGCGGCGTTCTCTACGGGCAAAACCAGCCGCCGGAAGCCCTGTTCGGCGGCCATAAGGGCGATGCTCACCGCGCCATCAATCGGGCGGAGTTTGCCGTCTAGCCCCAACTCGCCCAGCATCATCGTATCCTCAAGCTCGGAAAGGGGGATTTGGCCGTTAGAGGCCAGTACCGCGCAGGCGATGGGAAGATCAAGCAAGGGGCCCTCCTTGCGAACATCGCCAGGGGCTAGATTGACGACGATCAACTGGTTAGGGAAGTCCAACTGACTGTTCTTAATGGCGCTCTTAACGCGAACTTTGCTTTCGCCGACGGCCTGATCGGGCAATCCCACCATCAAAAAAGATTGATCGCCGGGAGGGCGATGATCTATCTCGATGATAACCGGAAGCGCCTCAATCCCGATCAGCGTTGCGCCATGTGCTTTCGGGACCATCGTAGGGCTGGTTTTACCCTAACCGTGGTGGCCGCCCATCTTTTTGGCGGTTGGTTTCTTGGTCTCGCGGCAATGATCGCAGATTTTGAGCTTGCGTTTGTAAGCGGCAGCCAGGGTGACTTGAGTGATGTCCTTGGCGTTTTTCATGCCCACACAGGTCTTGGTCTTGTGATATTTCAGACCCGTTTTGGTGACGTAGACTTTGAGGTCTTTAACGGGGATGGGCTTGGCTTTGGATTGGGCCAAGGCGGCGCCCGAGAGCGAGAGGGCGAGGATGAGAGCTAGTGCAGTTCGCATTTCCACAGTTTAGCCCAAATCATCCCACTTTTTAAGGGTTACTCGTGGGTTACAACAAGCGCCACACGCCCAGAGGGGTCGTATGGCACGAGGTGCGCGGAGCTCACTCACCTAGGGTGGACGAGTTGCACTTCTAAGGCCTCAAATTCCTCGCGCTTTAGTGGGAACGTTAAAGAAAAACGCCATCGGTTCGGTGGGAGGGGCGATTATCAGCAGACGACGCGCGTGAAATGCGTTGACCAAAAAGATTGTCCTCTCGATATCTGCTTTCGGTACACCGAGAGTAAGTGTAAGCACACTACCCTGAGCCACGAAGTTAATGCCACAGGCGTCTAACAAAGGAAACAAAAAGTGGGAGTCGTCGCTACGTGTTGAAACTGTTCCAATGTCCCAATAGACGGGCCATTGCTGACTCGTGACGATAGGGTCCGCAACGGCGCTAGAGGCTACAATTACTAAGCAAATCAAATTGGCAAATATCATATTCTTTACGCCTTAGGGAAATCCTTGCAAAAGTCACTCTTGGATTGGGCCAAAGCGGCGCCCGAGAGCGAGGGCGAGGATGAGAGCTAGTGCAGTTCGCATTTTCGCAGTTTAGCCCAAATCATCCCACTTTTTAAGGGTTGCTCGTGGGTTACAACAAGCGCCACACGCCCAGAGGGTCGTATGGCACGAGGTGCGCGGAGCTCACTCAAGCTGTTCTGGTCATTTTTGCTGCCGTGATCAGCTTCTTGATGTGAAACGATGTGAAGTTGCCGAACATCGACCCTCGCTCAGCGGTTAGCGTTCCACCAGCGTCAACACTCAGGTCGTGGAATCCCCTCGTCACTAAATATTCAGTCGCATTTTTCCAGGCTTCGTCCGTGGTCGCGCCTTGAACATTGATCGCAACTACCAGATTGACAGCATCGGTGTACTGAAGCGGTTTCATGGCCAAAAGGGTGTGAAACGGCTCTTTGTATTTGAAAAGTGGCGCTGCCATACGGTCGATTATGACGCGTTGAACCCGTTACGACGCCCGTGTCGGACCCTTGTGCCACATTCCGCCCCTGCCAATGTGGCTCCTGGCGTAAAGGGTCGAGGGATGATGAGTTTGAGGGGCGCATTCGTGTTCAACACCCTGAGAATTCCTAGGAAACTCCCAGATTTGCGGTTATACTGCAAGAATGGCATCTGAAAATGTGAATCTTGGTTCTGCAGCATTGGCCCTAGACCGGATGACCGAGGATGCTCGCCAGCGCACTCGAACGATGAAGCGTGTGCGATATTCGGTGCTCATCGGTTTCCTTGTTGTTGCGATTGTATGTGCCCTAGACATGGAGGCCCCTCCCGAGTACATCGTGTTGTTCGGTCTTGGGATCGTAGCACTGCTTGCAAAAATCAGGGGCATACGGTGAAGTTTTCGACGGCGTCGCCGTTGTGCCACATTCCGCCCCTTGGCAATGTGGCTCCTTGTGGAAGCTCCGAGGTTTGGCAATAGATCGTCGGGTTGATTTGCCTTCATCTTCCGGCGCGGTTTCGAGAATCCCCTCCGCACTCGCGCAATTCGCTCCCGCACTGCCAATACGAGCTTCGGTAGATCGAAAGCGACCTTCGGAAATGCCAACACGACCTTCGGAAGATTGAAGAAGAGCTTCGGAAGTTGCTTCTGGACCTCTTCTTCACTCTTCCGAGCCTCTACTTCGGATTTCTGAACCGAATTCTGTTTCCCCTGGGATTGATCCGAAAACTTCCGATCCCCCATGCGAAGAGACCGAAACTCAAAACTCTGTTTCGAATCCCTTTAGTCTTGTTGCTGTGCTGAATTGTTGACAACCTTGGGCCTAACTGGAGTAGACGCGGGTGACCGCCTTTAGTTAGGTTGTTATTCCAAAGCTTTTGTGCCAAATTGGAAACATGAGAACTGCCTACGTTTTTGTCGTCGGCATGCTCTTGCTGGGCTTATTCGGCTGCTCAAACACTGCGCGCACCGTGAGGCGTGTGGTTACCGGGCCGCCACCGGCAACCGCATTCGTGACGATGGATTTTCGGGACACACTTGCGTTGCAGATGAATCGCTATCGGCTTGATCCAGCTTGGATTCTGGTCCTGCGGCCCAAGGGAGATTTGAAGGGTTTGGGCGAACTCGCCGAGAGTGGCTACAAGATCGTATTTGCTCCCTTGCGAAACCCCGGCAGTATTCTCATCTTTACGGGTCGGGGCGGTCGGGCCGTAAATCCGGGTGATGAAGCGGATATTTCGAGGCTCGTTACTGCCTTTGGTGGCACAGTGCTCAAATCCGGAATCCCGTATCAGTTTGGTCCCGATGGCAAGACTCCCATGATCACCAAGCCTGTGGGTGTATACGCCCCTGCTCCAAACGGCGAACCCATGGATTTCGTAATCGAGATAAGCTACTCCGATCTCAAATCAGCACAGGCTACCGTTCCTTACGTTGACCCTTCCTTCTACAAAGCCGTGATTCGCAAAGAGGGCAAGACAGTGATCCTTCGGGTAACCGCAACAATCTCGCGTGGTGGCGAGCATGATGAGGAGGAAATTTTCAGGGAGGTTGCGAAGTTGCACGGGGGAAAAATCGATTGGTATGGCGGGCAGTGATCGCCGACGGTTCGCAACTTGGGTCTATGCCATAATTCAGCCTCCCCATGACGCTTTGTATTGTTGGTTTAGGTTATATCGGGTTGCCCACGGCGTTGGTCGGGACTCGCGCAGCTACCGAACCATCGCCCCTTCTGGGGCTTCTTGTTCAGGTTGTAGCAAAATGGCTCCGCCGGAATCATCCACGGCGGCTAAGAGCATTCCTTGGCTTTCGACTCCCCTGAGCTTTGCCGGTTTGAGGTTGTAGACGATGACGACTTGCCGGCCCACTAGGTCGGCGGGCTGATAGTTCGCCTTGATTCCGGCAACCACTTGGCGCCTCTCATCGCCGATGATGACTTGAAGTTTAAGGAGCTTATCGCTCCCTTCTATCTCTTCGGCTTCGAGGACGCGAGCCACGCGGAGTTGGACTTTGGCGAAATCGGAGATTGCAATCTCGTTGGTCTCAGGAGTTGGTACGGGAATGGCGACTTCGGCGACGGGGGCGGGAGTGGGTTTGGTTTCCATGTTTTTCTTGAGGTCTATGCGAGGGAAAATGGGTTGAGGCTGGCCGAGCTTGACTCCCGCTGGAACAGACGATACTAGGCCGATATCCGCCCAATTGAGCAGAGTAGGCAGGCTGAGCTGAGCGGCGATGGCATCGGCGGCGGTGGGCATGATGGGGCGGATCAGCCCCTCCGCCGTGCGGAGGCAGAGGAGCAGCCCGCGGATTACGCTCGGAAGGGCTGGATCGCTGTTTTTTGCCATTGCCCATGGCGAGGCGGTGTCTATATACTTGTTCAAAAATCTGACCAATGCGATTGCGCGATCAACGGCTTGATCCCAGCGAAAAGTCGCGATCATCGCTTCATATTCTGACTTCGCGATCGAAACTTCCTTTAGGACTTCGTCCGCAGGTTCAGAATCGGGGATGACTCCATCAACAAACTTGTGAGCCATGGAGAGGCTCCGGTTCAGAGCGTTGCCAAGGTCATTGGCGAGATCGGAATTGTATCTCCGCTCGACTTCCTCGTAGCTGTAGTTCGTGTCGCCCTCATAGGGGAGCAGGGCCGCCAGGCTGTAACGAACGGCATCCTTGCCGATCGGAGGGGTACACCCGGAAACCTCCACCAAGTGAGCGGCAAGTTGCTGAGGCGTGACCAAGCCGCCTTCTTTCGACTTGCTGATTTTCTCGCCACCAAACGTGAACCAGCCGTGGGCAATGATTGTTTTTGGTAGCGGCAAATCGGCGGCCATCAGCATCGCCGGCCACAGTGTTGCGTGGAACCGGGTGAAAATCTCTTTGCCCATCCAATGCACATCAGCGGGCCACAGGTCGTCCCATCCCGAATTGGGCCAGCCAGTCGCCGTCAAGTAGTTAATGAGGGCGTCGAACCAAACGTAAATGACCTTAGAGTCATCGCCCGGAACGGGAATGCCCCAGCCGGTGTTTTGCCGGGTGATGCACATGTCTCGCAAACCCTGTTTAACAAAACTCACGACTTCGTTCTTTCGGGATTCGGGCAAGAGGAAGGTGCGATTGGCTTCGATGTGAGCTAGCAACCGGTCTCCGAAAGCTGACAGCTTGAAGAAGTAGTTTTCCTCACTAACCCTTCTAACTTCGTTGCCGTCCGGGCTCTTCCCGTCCACCAAGTCAGATTCGCGCACAAAGGTTTCAGCAGAAACGTCGTACCAACCTTCATATTTGTCGGCATAGATGTAGCCCTTATCTTTCAAGAGGTTAAAGAATTTCTGAACCGCGTCCCGATGGCGATCTTCGGTTGTACGGATGAAATCGTCATACTCGATATCTAGGAAGTCCCAAGCCTCAACGAATTTGTGTGCAACTTCATCCGCAAACTCATGGGGATTCCTACCGGCGATTTGAGCGGCTTCGAAAACCTTGGTCGCATTTTCGTCAGTCCCGGTCAAGAAGTGGACCTCCTCGCCTCGCATCTTGCGATAGCGGCGCTCAAAATCGCAAACCGCGGTGGTTAGCGCACTCCCAATGTGGGGGGCGGCATTGACGTAATAGATTGGAGTGGTGATGTAATACCGCTTGGACATTTCTCTCTAGATTGTGAAGCCTTGTCCCAAGACACCGCCTGAGGCGTTCAAAATCATGAAAACTAGTAACATGGCGGGTGTCAGGTGGGTAATACTTGACATATACTATGAGTCTGATCGCGAACCTGCGTTTCCCGGTGATGTTGCCTGTTTGATCAACGAATCGAATGTTGGCACGGAGAATGCAGATTGAGATGACAACCTAATCGGTTGAGAATGAAATGAAACTCCAAACTCGAATTTTGCTGATATCTGGACTGCTGACGATTGCAACGGTCGTTCACGCCGCAGTTCCTACCGGCGCATATGTCCGCCGGCCAGTCAAATCATTGGCGGATTTGATTCAGCATGTTAAAACGGACCCGATCGTTGCGGATCGCTATGTTCGACACTTTAGAATGAGCCAGCCACGGCTTCTTTCCTACTTTGGGACCTTGCACATGAGTGCCTTGGACCACGGTGGAGCCTACACGGTTTACAACGTTCACGATAGCGTTTTGCGAAGCCGTGTATTGCAGTTGAAGAAAGGTGCCAACGTGTTTGCGGATAGCAGCGGACGTCCGGTTTTGCTTAAAGTCTGCGGAAACCCGATGATCTGGAATGTCCCCGCTATTGGCACTTCGCCAACGATTGGGGCAACAGCGACGGGCGAAGTTACGGGCGCAGTTGAAGATTCAGCGGCGGTGGCAATGGTTATTCCATCGGTTATTCCCGGCGTAGCTGAAGTTCCAGCACCAACGCCGATCATTACGACTTCGTCGGTTACGTCTTCTCGCCGAGATAACTTCCTTCCTTTGCTCGCTCTTCTTGGCGGGGCAGCCTTTCTGATTAAGGACGATGACAATGAATGCCCACCCGTGCCGGAGCCAACTTCGATGATTGCATTGGCTACTGGTGCGATTCTGGTTGCTCGACGTCGGAAAAAGAAGCAAAGTTAAAGGGGATTCTATTTTGGATGGATTTTGGGCACGAGAAATCGTGCCTTTTTGCTTTTGTTTGGTAGCATGATGCCGTGTTTGAGCGTCACTGTCAAGTTCTAATCGTGGGTGGAGGCGTTGGCGGCGTCGCGGCGGCATTATCAGCCACCGATTTAGGCTGTTCAGTCATCCTGACCGAGGAGACGGATTGGATTGGCGGCCAGCTTACTTCTCAAGCTGTCCCGCCGGATGAGCATCCTTGGATTGAGGAGTTCGGTTGTACGTCCCGTTATCGAGACTTTCGCAATCGCGTTCGTGATTGGTATCGAAAGTTTGGCTCTTTGCGGCCGGAGATCGCGGCTGATCCTCATTTCAATCCCGGGACGGGGTGGGTGAGCAAGCTCTGCCATGAGCCTAAAGTTGCGGTGGCGGTGTTACTCGATATGTTGGGACCAGCACTTGCATCGGGGCGGCTGACCATCCGTTATCGCACGAAGCCAAAGGCGGCCGAGGTACATGGCGATCATGTACGCGGCGTTTTGTTTTTGGACTTAGAGTCGGGTCTCGAGGAGTGGATTTCGTGCGACTATGTGCTGGATGCAACGGAACTGGGAGATTTGCTCTTGCTGACCGGAACCGAGTATGTGGTAGGAGCAGAGAGCAAGGCCGAAACGGGCGAGCCGAACGCACTTGATGGCCGGGCTCATCCACAGAATGTTCAGGGGCTAACGTGGGTTTTTGCGATGGGTTTTGATGAGGGGTCGTCGCATTTGATTGAGAAGCCCCCAACGTATGACTTCTGGAAAGCGTACAAGCCTGAGTTTTGGCCGGGGCCCCTCCTCGGATTTGATGTACTACACGCTCATACGGGCGAGCCTCGGAATCTGCCGTTGTTTAGCGAAGATTGGTATGCCTTGTTCCCATACCGCCAAATTGTGAACCCAATAAACTTAACTCAGCCGCGCTTGCCCGTTACCATGGTCAATTGGCCTCAAAACGATTTCTTTCTGCAGACAATTCTGGACGTTGAATCTTACGAGCCCCATCCAATGCCGGGAGCGAGCGGGCCAATTTCGGCGGCGAGACTAACCCAGTCGAGGGAGTTATCGCTAAGCTTGCTCTATTGGCTTCAAACCGAGGCGCCTCGCCAAGATGGCGGCATCGGCTATCCCGGTTGCTTTTTGAGCCCGGAAACCACTGGCACAACCGATGGATTTGCGAAATATCCGTACATTCGTGAGTCTCGGCGGATCAAGGCCGCTTATACGATTGTTGAGCAAGATGTTGCGGCCTATACCAATCCAGGGGTTGATCGCGCTCCTAGTTTTTCCGACTCCATTGGGATTGGTGCTTATCGAATAGACTTGCACCCCAGCACGAGTGGCGCGAACATGATAGACACGAGCACGGTGCCGTTTGAGATCCCGCTCGGCTCCCTAATTCCGCAACGTATGGCGAATTTGCTGCCGGCCTGTAAAAACGTCGGAGTCACGCACATCACAAACGGCTGTTATCGGCTACATCCGGTGGAATGGAACATCGGCGAGGTGGCCGGGATACTGGCGGCCCGGTGTACGCAGAGTTGCCGCCCTGTTCAGGCATTGTTGAGGGCTGTGACCGAAATCCAGGATGAAGTCGAAGACCAAGGCATCGCGATTGCTTGGCCGGCGAATATTATGCTTTCTGCGCTCTAGTAAAAATACTAGCTGTCAAGTTCATGCAAAGTGGAATCTAAACCACGGGCGGAATGTGGAATAACGATTTAGCAATGGACGTAGAGGTGGCAAATCAGTGCATCTCTTCCGTAGGGCGGGCAGTTGAAAATGGCTTGCCCCATGTCTTTGCTAATTCGGGTGTCTTACTCCTTCCTAGCCAAACGCGATGTGAATCCGTTCGCATGGTGCAACTTGCAAAGCGTGCGAATCAAGATGAAACACCTACGTTTGCCGCAATTTATCGCTTTGGCGCGACCGCCGATCTCATTGCCATTCTGGTCAGCGAAACTGTCGCTGCTCAGATTTCGAATCCCCAATTCAGTTGGGAGCAGCGTCTAGAGCACCTTAGCAAGGGAATAGCTCCGTTCGTGAATCCCGTTTTGTTTGCTCTGGGATTTGATGTCGCTTCAGAACCGGACTTTGTATTCGATATGCATGCCGTCGCCATCCAAACAATTGCCACGATAGTTGGAAACAATCGTCACTCAGCCGTCATGATAACGAGTCAACTCAATGGGTTCGACGGGGATGGCCGGATTCAAATTATTATTTTAACGTCTCAGGAACAGCTTGATCAACGAAGCCAACCCGGCCTCGCCGAGGCAGCATAAGGACATGACAGCAACACAATCACTGGTAGGAATTGGGGAGATTCAGGCCGTGCAAGGGGAGGCCACATTCATATGTATTGGCCTGGGCTCTTGCATCGGCTTGTTTGTCACTGATAGGACCGCGGGCGTGAGTGCCATGGCTCACTTTATGCTGCCAAAAGCGTTCGACAAAACCACAAGCGACCGTCCGGCAAAGTTTGCCGATACCGGCTTTGTGGCCCTTGTCGAAATGGTTGAGCGGTTAGGCGCAGATCGAACGAGGCTTAAAGCTATATTTGCTGGTGGCGCGCACGTGCTTCAATGCAGAGTTGTCAATACTCATTTGGAGTTCGGAATTCGAAACACTCGAACCGTAAAAGAGATGATTGAAGAATATGGAATTGAGGTTCTCGCCGAGGAAACGGGCGGAACCAAGGGGCGAACTTTTAGCGTGGATAGCTCAACGGGTAAAGCCACGATCCGAACAGCGGGTGAGCCCGAGCGCATTATGTGCCGAATTAAGTAGGAGAAGCAGAAGATGGTTTCACATACATTAAAAATCGAAGAGATCGTTTCAAAAACGAAAGACCTGCCGACGATTCCAGCCGCCGCACTTGCGGTTATGCGCGAATCTGAGTCGGCCACTTGTTCAGCCGCTTCCATCGCGAAGCAAATCATGCAAGATCAGGGCCTCTCTGCGCGAATTTTGCGTTTGGCTAACTCGGCGTTTTACGGCCTCAACCGGCAGGTGACAACCCCTCAAGATGCGGTAGTCATTCTGGGCATTCGAACTGTTCGAAATCTGGCCATGGTGGCCGCTAGCTATCCCTGGATGAGCAAGCCCATCAAAGGTTACATACTTGGACCCAAGGAAATGTGGGCCCACGGTCTCGGCGTCGCCGTCGGAGCCCAAATGGTAGCTCAACGGACTAAGAAAGCTTGCCCCGATCTGACCTTCATTAGTGGCCTTTTGCACGATCTTGGCAAGGTTGCTCTAGCTATTTGGCTAGAGTCTCGGTCTCAAACGATGCTGAAGCTTGCCATCCAAGAGAATCTCACGTTTGATGAGGTTGAGCGCAAGGTGCTTGGTTTTGATCACTGCGATGTTGGAGGCTTTCTTGCCGATCAGTGGAATCTACCCGCATCGCTTGGCGCGGCGATGCGATACCACCATAACCCGATGGCAATGGAAGTGCCTGACCACTCGGTTGAATGCATTCACATCGGTGATTACATGGCAATGAGCCTGGGCTTGGGAATCGGCGTGGATGGGTTGAAGTATGAACTCCAATCCGATTGTCTTCAAAGCCTCGAAATGACTGTACAAGAGTTTGAAGAGATATTCGCCGGTTTCCCCGAGAAGTTCCACGAATACGAAGAGATGTTCTCGCTACTCAACGACTAGGCTTTTTCAACAGCGGCTGTTATCTTCTTTTTAGCTAGCGCCGCCGTAACCAGTCCTTTGAATAAAGGATGGGGCCGGTTGGGGCGGGATGTAAACTCGGGATGAGCTTGGGTCGCGATGAAGAATGGGTGACCGGGCACCTCGATCATCTCCACCAGCCGATAATCGGGGCTCACCCCGCTGATCACCATGCCGTGTTGAGTGAGTTTCTCGCGGAAGTCGTTGTTGACCTCATAGCGATGCCGATGCCGCTCCGTGATCCTGGTGGTTCCATAAAGTTGCTGAGCCAGCGAGTCGTTGACCAGGTTGCACGGATAGCTCCCCAAACGCATGGTCGCGCCTTTTTCCGTTACCCCGCGTTGCTCGGGCAAGAGGTGAACCACCGGGTACGGCGCGCTTTCGCTCACCTCTTCGCTATTTGCTCCTTCCAATCCGCAAACATTACGCGCGTATTCAATGACCGCCATTTGGAGACCATAACAGATGCCCAGAAACGGCAGTCCGTTTTCACGGGCAAACTGAATCGCTTCAATTTTGCCTTCAACCCCACGCTCTCCAAATCCGGGCGCAACGATAAGTGCATCCGAACCTTGAAGGAATTCTGACGCTGGTTTGCCGCACTCCAGTGCGTCGCTTTCGATCCAATTGATTTGAATTCGGCAATCGTTGGGAATCCCCGCGTGAATCAGCGATTCCGCGATGGACTTATAAGCATCGCCATTTTGTGTGTATTTTCCTACGATCGAAACCATTACCCGATGGGTTGGATTCTTGATCGTATTGACGAGGTCGGCCCACTCTGAGGTATCGGCGGACTCAGAATCGAGGCCAAGTTTCTTGCAAACGTAATCGCCCAGGCCCGCCTTTTCATACACCAATGGAACTTCGTAAATCGTTTCGACATTGCGGGATTCGATCACGGCTTGGCTCGGAACATCGCAAAAGAGGCTGATCTTTTCCTTCACGTCTTCCTCAAGTGCCACTTCTGTTCGACAAACCAACACGTCGGGCGAAATGCCAATTTCTCGGAGCTTATAGACGCTGTGCTGAGTTGGCTTGGTCTTCACCTCGTGCCAGGGGCCAACTTGGGGAATGAGCGTGACGTGAACATACATCGTGTTCTCAGGGCCGACATCCTTGCGCATCTGACGGATGGCTTCCAAAAAGGGAAGGCTCTCAATATCACCGACGGTTCCGCCGATCTCGGCGATTACCACGTCCGCCTCTTGCTCTTGAGCAACCCGGATAATCCGCGCCTTTATCTCGTTGGTGATATGTGGAATGACCTGAACCGTCGCTCCCAAATAGGTTCCCTTGCGTTCGGCCTCGATAACGGATTGGTAAACCCTGCCCGCCGTAACTGAAGAACTCTTCGTACAAGCCACATCTATGAAGCGTTCGTAGTGACCCAAGTCGAGATCAGTTTCGGCAGCGTCGTCGGTTACAAAGACTTCGCCATGCTGAAACGGATTCATCGTGCCCGCATCAACATTGATATAAGGATCAAGTTTCATGGGGGCGACGGTGTAGCCCCGGTTCCGAAGGAGCCGCCCTAAACTAGCCGTCGTAATTCCCTTTCCAATGGAACTCACAACTCCGCCCGTAACAAAAATATATTTTCTCGCCAACGTCTTTCCCGACCCCCGCCAAAGAGACGCTTTGATCACGCGCAAGGCCGCAAAAACTTAGCGATTGGAGTCCCTCGAATTATAACGCTTATTAGAATTTTATGCCGTATTCAACGCCAATTTTCCAAGGCCGATCTTGATCGGTTCCAATGTAGAAGCGTACGCGGCGAAGGGCACTCCCTCCAAAGCTGGGACGATAGGTCAAACGAATATCGTATCGGATACCTTCCCCCGGAATCGGCGAGGAAAGCTGTCGCCGTCCGCTAAGGATCAGATTTTTTCCGATTGCCCAAGCCGCCGTCACAGAGAAATGGTCAAACGAGTTGTACTCGACATTAACGTAGTCGAGACCCAGTTGTTGGGCAAGTCGGTCGGTGAAAGATCCCGCCAGATAAGGAAGGGCAACCCCGATGAGGGCATTTCGGAACTGCTCGGTGATGTTGCTGTTGCCCAGCCCCAGCCCCCGGATGAAATCGCCCTGTCCCAGCAGCGCCATGATACGACCCTGGCTCAAATCGGGGGGATCGCTTTCGGCGGTAATTATCACGCCCTTCTCCTCAAGAAGATTGCCGCGGATTTTGAGATGAATATCGTAACGTTCAACCCCGCCGGAAGTTCGCTCGGCAGTCAGCTGGGTTTGGCCCTCTATGTTGACATCGGCCCGCGAGGTGATTAGCCCCGAGCTTGAAGAGCGGTAGCTGATTTTTATCTCGCCACCGTCTTCAACTGCGATGCGCGCGTTCGGAAGTCGGATTGATCCGCCCCTTACGGTGAGGGTTGATTTGAAATCTGGGCTCTGCAAACTTCCGCCCAATGTGCCGTCGCCAGTTAGCCTAAACTGTCCGGCCGCGGCTCGTAAGGTAACGGGGGCGACGGTTCGCATTTTGATATCGAACTTTGGATCTATGAAAGACGGTTCTGAGGCCGGCTTTTCCTCGATCTGCGGAAGGGTGAGATTGCCGCTCTCAATGACGATATCACCCGTAACGACGGGTTCGCCGATTGTGCCCTTGAGTTTCAGATCTCCCGAAATAGAACCGCTACTTGCTTTGTTTCCCTTACCTTGAGACATTTGAAACCCATTTGCGACTAGGTTGCCGCTCACGCCATTGTTCAGAAATTTCTCTAAGTCTCCCCCAGCGAGGGCCGTGAAAACTTCGATAAGACCAACTTTCATCTCCCTAGCTTGTATTGTTCCGCCGGCTGAACTTGTGGCTGAGCCATCAACCCTGAGTTGCTCTCCGTCGAAGAGAATGCCAACATCGAGATTCGTTAAGAAGGTCTCAATGTCTTTCTGGGCGATGCGCGCATCGCCGCCCGCTGGATCGGGATTGAGCTTGGCCTTTCCTGAGAACTGCAGGTTTCCGGGGCGGCCCTTCACTTGGACTTCGCCCGAGATTGCGCCTCTTGTTCGGGTTGGATCAAGGCCCTTCCACAGCTCTTCAAAATCGGTGAGTTTTCGCTCAGGGAGCTTCAAAGTTGCAAGCAAATCATCGTGCTCGGCGATCTTGAAGGGATATTCAAAAGGAATTTCAGCGGCGATTTCTCCGGTAAAGCCGTCCACCCGATACTGGCCATCGGCGGTAATGATGCCATCGCTCACGCGGGCCTCGATGTCCAAAGATCGGTTGTTGCTTCCGGCGGCCTTGAAGCCAAGGCTCGCCTGGATCATGGGAGACTTCGTGGGGCCCTCAACGACGAACTGCGATATGTCGTATCGGCCCGGAACGCCGTTGATTCCCGGTAGAAGAAGACTCAGCCAATCAGACCCAACGTTGTTGAGGCTGCCTTCGAGCTTCGTGTCGCCCTTCTCGTCAATGGTGCCCGTTACGTTAAATTCGCCGGGGCCGGTCAGAGTCAGCCGCTCAATACTCCAAATGGCGTCGTTCCGGCTAAATTTCGCTTCGAGTTTTCCGCTACTAACTCCATCTAATTTGAGCTCGTCCAGCGTTAGCGTTCGGGATTCGATGATCGGATTAGACCACTTTCCACCGATGCTTCCTCCGAAATCAAAGCGACCCTCCAAACGGGAGAGATGTTGTTTCCAGTCCTCGGGCAAGCCCAACTGGGTCGAAATCGCGAATAGTTTCGAAATCGGAATGTTAAATGCAGTCAGATCAGCGGCAAGTGATTCGGAACTGGGTTCGGCCTCGAGTTTAGTAATCTCCACGAATGAATCCAACTGCCCCACCATAGCGCTTCCGCTCCACTTGCCTCCCTCGTGGGATGCGGTGAAAGTGCCGCTACCGATGGGTTCATTCCCAACTTTTAAAGCATTGATGCGCCCAGTAGATTCCAGACTAGAAAACGCCCCGCGCTGGACCGCGACCGTACCCTTACCGGACAGAGTTCCATCTAGTTCAAGCTTTTGCGCCGACTCTACGAGGAGTTGAGCGAGCGGGAAGTTCTGAACGACCAAATCAAAACTGCCCGATTGTTGGGCGAGGTTGTAGGTACCGGCACCGGTTGCCACACCCGTCCCGCTACGAGCCGTGCCTTGCGTAATGTGGACGGTGCCATCGGCAAAAAGAATCTCGCCCTCGCCGACATCAATCTTAACTCCCGGTGCGACCAGGTTCCTTCCTGAAAGTGATGCGGTTAATGTGGGTCTGGCTAGGGTTCCCCCAATCGAGGCTTTGGTTACATCAAGGATCCCGGCCACGCGATCGGGGAACCACTCGCCGAGTTGAATCCCGCTGGCGGTGATGTTGCCGCCAATGGAATTAGACTTGAGGTCCAGATAGGCCGTGCCTTCGATGCGCGAACTGCGCCGAAATCCCACCAAGTTTGTCGCCGTTAGCCTTTGGTTGTTTATTAAGAGGTCAGCAATGACAACGGGCAAATCCTGTCCAGAAACCTTGAGGCCATAGACTTCGCTCCGTCCCTGGGCGGAAAGGTTTCCAAATCCACCCGTCAGGGAACCGCTAAAGGAGGCTGAGCCAGCCACATCCTTAGAGACGACGCCGAGGGGGAACTCTTTCGCAAGTAAGTCTAGTTTCAGTTGCCGGTCTCTAAGGTTGATCTCTCCTTTAGCGTACGCGGCGCCATTGCTTCCCTCCAAGGTGGCTCTCTCGACAAAGATTGAATCGCCAAACCATGAACCTCTGACGCTAAACAGACCGAGATCAAGCACCTCCGAATCGCCATTTTGCGTTAGGTTCGGAGTTGATCTGGCCGAGCCAGTGGACTGAAAGGCGACGCGGGGCTTGGCGGTGGTCCCCGAAATCGTGGCCGTTACGGCCCCTTCACCTTCGAAACTGTTAACTCCGTAACTTCTGAGGACGGGTCCGAGGCTCAGCTTTGGAGCGTGCACGTAGCCGGTAAGTTGTCCGTTCGTTATCTGGGCCGCACCAGAGATCTGCCCGTCCCGATAGCGGGCTGACTGCAAATTGACGGTGGTTGTAGTTGGGTTCAAGTTCAGCCAGGCGCGACCGTTGGTTATGACTTCGCCTTCATACTTCACTTCATCGGCGGTGAGCCTGCCCTGCATGGCGAAATCCCGCTGGTAGTTCATCCATCCATGAAGATAACCGCCTTTGAAGGTTAGTCCCTTGGGAAGCGACGACTTGGCGAACTTCGGCAGGGCGGCAGCGTTCGGAGAGCTTGCCTGCAGTTCGCCGGTCATCCAAAACTCCTGATCCCAGCGTAGCCTTCCCGAAAAGTGAGCTTTTGTGCCGCCTTGGCTAGCATCAACAGTCCCATCAAATCCATGCTCTGTGATGACGCCTTTGGCGGTGGCTACGTTAGCCCTATATTCGCCGTAGTGTAGGTCTCGCAGGCTAAGGGATGTCTGGGCTCGAAACGTGGTTGCGCTCGGGGTGATTGCAAAGGACCACGGCCCAACCGCATGAGCGAAAGTAACTCGCAGACTCCTCAGCCAATCAACTCCCTTTCCTTCGGGCGCAATCGTGAGCCATTTTGTGAGATCGGCGAGGTCAAGGTTTGCCTGGCCTTCCAGCTCAATTCCCTTGTTTCCGCTTTGCTTTCTTATCACGAGGGTGCTTAGGCCCGCGCGCTCAATCTTTGCTGACCCCTTTCCAAAAAACTGATCGCCGTAGCCATCCAAGTCGAACGACGGACTCGAAATCCAGCGCGGCTGGCTACCGGGCGCGGCCAAGTCCTCAAATCTCAGAGCGGAATCTTCCAAGCGGACGCTGAACGCAACTTTTGAGGGTTCGGCCTCTGATATCGTTAGGTATTTTTCGAACGCCCAGCTTCCGTCTTTCATGCGTGTAAGGCGACCACGAAGCCCCCGAATTCTGCCTTTGACGGTCTTTTGCCCTGGGACAAAATCTACGAATGTTGCTTCTTCAAAAGAAACGAGTCTCTTGCCATCAGGTTCATGAAGGGTAACACCGGCCAAGTGAAGGCGGTTTTCTTTGATATCGAAAACAAAGTGCTCGGCGTGAAGCTTTAGAACTCCGCCCGCGGTTTGTATCTCCAAATCTGCGGCATGAGACCCGGAGGTGACCTCTAAAATGCACGCCCAGATGTAATGGTAGCCCCGATGAGCCATGTATGCGCACGGCACTAACCACCAAATTAACCCAATTGAGCGGACAAAGTTTCTTATGATTAGTAGTATGGACGCTTGCCACTATGAAATGGCTATCATCAACTTATCGGCGCCAGAGCGTACGGGGTCGCAAGCGGGGAGGCCGGTTTCGCTTTCAATCTGATTTATCATAGTCTCAGCTTCGAGATCATCGGTGATGTGAGCCGTGTTCACGGCAATTCCCGCGCACCGGGCGCGGGGAAAGGTTCCGGCAACCTCTGAGAGATCTTCATAAAGCAGAATCAGAACGGGCAATGGCGGAATAGGGATTTCAGGCATTCGGAAAAGCGAATCTTGACCGGCGCGGCAACAAAGAACTAAATGCGTTGGGCAACTGCCGCGAAGTAGGGGAAGCGGGGAAGTGGAACCTGGGTGGTTTAGCGCGCCCTGCCCTTCGATAATGACCCACTCACTATCCGCTTGAGCCATCACTTCTCGCTCGATTGCGCCGCTAGCATAGTCAACGCGCACGGCATCAAGCGGCACCCCTGCCCCCGTAATGACAATTCCAATCTGACCGGTTGCCACGAAACTAGCCCGGATTCCTTGCCTTTGGGCCGCCCGCCAGATTTCCAAGCCCGCCGTCATCTTACCCACCGCCATGTCGGTTCCAACCATCAAAATTCGTTTGTTGGTTAGATCGCAGGCGAGGCCACGTCCTGGACTCAGTCCCGGTGGCTCCTGGCGTAAATCCCAAATGTCAGAGGAACCGGGGTAGCGATTGGCGAGCTGCTCGTGCAGGCCATTCACAACCCCCATCCCCAATCTTACGGCCTCATCAATTGGGGCAAGCCACTCCATGGGAATACGTCCGCCTCCCGGCGCGATTCCAAGTACGAGCGATTTTGCGCCTCTTTGCGCTGCTTCCTGGACCGCGCCAACGATCGGAACGGCGGGCCGATTTGCGGGTTGGAATTCAGGGAAGACTTCGCCGAGCGATTTGCCCGCAAAACGGGAATCAACGATGCACGCGACGGGATTGGGCGAATAGCGAAGAATGCCATATCCCATCTTTCCTACCCGTTCGCCAAGCGCACCCTCCATAAAGAGGGCAAGGGGAGTTTCGGGCTTTAGCATCTCGGACTAGTATTCCCAATTTTGTTTGGGTTCGGCGGAAGTTCGTGGGAAGTCGGTATGGTTCGGGTGCCGTAGAGAACTTCAGAAAGTTGGGGTCGCTCACAACGCCCAACCGGGTCATTTTGTTCATTTCGGAATGAGTTGCATAGCTTAGTTCATACGTCAAACTATTGAAATGTTGTTTTCGGCGCTCTCTCTAGGATTTCAACAAGCTCAGCTGCGCCTGAAAGACCTAGAATTGCCGGTCATCTCGATTCATCGTGAAGTGCTTATTGGCGCAAAGGTCCAGCCCCTTGAGATTTACGGCCTGTATGTTGACAACTATCAAAAAATGTGGGACGAACTCAAACGTGCCCCAATTAATTTTGATAACGTGCGGATCGGCACCTTATCGGTGCGAATTCGAAAAGCGCTGATTGGCAGCCAGGAATGCCTTGATATTGATGCTCAGGCCTCTAGGGCACAAAAAATCAAATTCGCTGGTGAAAATCTAGAGATTCGACTGCAAGCCCAGCGCCATTGGTTCGTTACGGAGCAGGGGCGGATTCTGAGCGAGAGCTATCAATTGGATGCTGCCGGCCAAGTTTGGACGATGGAGGCAAATTATGACAAGGACACCTATTCCGTGGTATTGGTGAGCCCCGATCGAGGCAAACGTTCTATGGGCCCGATTCATCCGGCCATGCCAATGGAAGAGCTGGCCAACTCCGCATTTAGGCCCATCTTTAGACTCCCCAATGAGATGTTGTTAAAGGAAAAGACTTACTACTTGCTTGATCCATTTACGGGGACTCCCGTCAAGCAATCGGTGAAATCATCCGGGCCCTTTGGCGGGGTTTGGGGCGGAGTGCGATACACCGGCCAGGATTTTGAATTCATCGGGGGCCCCAATGCCCAAAAAGCTTCCCTCACCAAGCAGGGTTGGCTAATGAAGATAGCGCTAGAAAAATTCCTCTACCTTCATATCGAAGAAAAGCCGGCGGGTTAAGCTATTTCTTGACCGTTGGGCTCATTCGCGGAGATCGGAAGCTTCCCAGTCCTTTCGTGAGATTTTTCAGGTCGGTTCCGTCTCTGTTGACACTATAGATGGCTTGTCCTTCTCCTTCAATGAGGGTAAGCAGAAGCTTGGAACTATCGGTGGTCCACACCGCATCTCGTACGGCCGTGCTCTTCATCGCGGCCCGAGAATCTGTTCCGCCGCCTTTCTCAAGTTTGCAAACGTAAACCGAGCTGATTTCAACTCGCCCTCCGCTAGTTGGACCAGCAAGGAAGGCGACGCTTTCGCCATCGGGCGAGATTTTTGGGGCGATAAACGCGACGGAATCATTAGGGTGGAAAACGATCGGATTCATTTCGCTCTTTCCGCCAAGGGCAACGTCAACTAGGATCGTGCCGTGTCGAAAAGGGCTTCGAACGATGTTTCCTTCTCTCGCTTGCGGAGGTGCCATTCCTTCGACAAACTGGCAGTTCAGAATAGTGACCACTAGGCGGCCGGTTTTTGAGACGTCAATATCAACGCGCTCCCCCATGAATGGGATGGGTTCAGGGGCCGCTTCCGACTTCATGTCTTGCAAGATTAGGGTTTCACCACCCTCGGGATGCCTCATAACGCAAGCGATCCAGCTCTTGTTCGGTCCCCACTTGGCAACTTTGAAGCTTGATCCAAATTTGGCGTACATTTCATCAAACTGTCCACCGCGTCCAGCTTCTTGGTCTTTTCCAGTGGGAGCATTTTGAACCGTTGGTGGTAGCACTTGACGGGTAGCTTTCGGGTTCGAGGGATCAAAGTACATTACGGTTCCGCCTGAAAGATACAATCCATCTAGGCTAGTCGACTCGGCGCCAGGAACTTCAAAGGTTAGGCCCGATTTACTTCGAGAATCAAGGGTTAGACGTTGTACGCCTTCAAATCGAGGGGACGGATTCCAACGAAAAATGTGGCTTTGGCGATCGGCGCGATCTGACTCAAAGAAGATACGTTGACCATCGGGGCTCCATTCGGGGTTTTCATCGGCCGATCCTTTGACGAAATCGGGGCTTTCGGTAACTTTGCCATTGGGATCAATGAGGACGATCTGCGATTCATCGCCCTGGCCTCGAATGGCGGCAATGTATCCCGCCGAGTCGAAGGTGCCGAAGTTGGGGTCACGTACATTCTTGGTCCACCACTGAAACCCCACAATCAAGAGCAAGATGGCGAGAATACTGAAGAGGGTGCGCTTGGCCATCTTCTTTTGCATATTTGATATGGGCTTCATGAGTGTGTAATTTTGGCACGGTTAAGGCAGCCGGCATTTGGTGCCGTGATCTAACGAAACGCTTTCCTGATCTGGATGGTTCCGGCTTATCCGCCTTTGGCTTTTTTGAACTTCGCCAAGCGATCCTGAAGGTCCTTCTTGGAGTCTTCATCGGCGGCCTTGTCCGCAAGCATGAGCTTAACTGCTTTGGCCTGGTTATCAATTGCAAGATCAATCAGTTTGTTATGGAACTGAGTGAGCGCCAGAGTATCAAGAATGGCCCACTCTTTGTGATCCGAAAGTTCGTCCGCCCGTATTGCAAGTTTCATGGCAAGCACGTAATCACGCTTTCTCCATGAAAGCTCCTCATCTACTATTTTCCAAGCCATTGAGTTCAGCGCCATGAAATCATCTTTAAATATGCCCGAGGATAGTCTTTCGAAATAGGCGGGAATCTCCTTCTCATCCTCATCCATGAGAACGTTGAATTTCAATTCCCAGAGGTACTTCTCATATTTCGGCTCCTCTTTCAGAACATTGTTTAGAATGCCGAGCGCTTTCGCGGAGTCTCCCGCGTTCATGGCTTCACCAAACGGCTTCATTAGGCCTTGAAGCTTTTGCTGATCCTGAATGGCTTGCTTCATTTCGGCCATCTGCTTTTGTTTCTCGGATGCCACTTTTGCATGTTTGGCCTTGGCCATTTCAAAGCTATATTTTCCGGCTAAGATTGTGTCAAGTGTCTCTTCGAGGTCCGACATGGGGTGTCCGATCCAGGCCACCTTGCCTTGGTGAATGATAAAGGCGGCGGGGATTCCGGTTTCACCTGCAGCTTCCATCCAATCGCGCGCCATTTCTCGATTACCGCCTTCGGCGCCTACGTTATAGGCCATTTTCTTGCCCATATCCGCCACAAATTTGGTCACAGTGTCCATGTAATCTTTCTTCTCTTGCTTCTCCCAAATGCTAATTCCGGTGAACGTCACTTTCTTTCCGAACTTCTTGGCTAGGTCGGTCAAATGGGGAATCGTCTCGCGGCAAGGACCACACCAAGTTGCCCAAAACTCAACGACGTACGTGCGGTTGGCATCGAACTTTGCAACCTTATCGCCCTTGATCCATTTAGTGATGGTCATCGGCGGGGCCGCGTCGCCAATCCCCAGCTTTTGGGCCATAGAGATAGACGCGAAAATGAAGAGCATTGAACAGGCAAGCAGACGTGATTGAGATTTCATAGTATTCTCTACGAGTAAAGACGTTGAAATTGCTTCAGCGGTTCTAGGAACCCTCAAAGAGGTTTGAAACGTTTAGATAAGAGCATGATTTCAACCCTAATCGTTCTCTCCACTCTAACTGTTCAGAAATCGCCAAGTTTTACAATCATTTCCCAACGAACCCTTACCGGGGTAAGAGCCGTTTCGGTGGCCTTCGCGCCAGTGGGCGCTAAAGTTGCAATCGGGATTGAGGATGGGACGATTCGAATCGTAGATGCAACCACTGGTCAAACTCTGCGAACGCTGCAAGGACACACCCAAGCCGCTCAAGCCTTGGCATGGAGCCCAGACGGCAAGATGCTCGTGAGTGGCGATGAAACCGCCCGGATCTTCTTTTGGAATGCAAAGACTTGGGCAAAAGCAAAGGAGATACGGCCCCACATTAAGCCGATTCAAAGCCTGGCTTTCAACAAAAGGGGGAACCTAATGCTTAGCACGGGCCACGACGACAAGGTGATGCTTTGGAACCTCGCCGACATGAAGAAGCCGAAACTGGACTATGCCGGAAAGGGCGCAAATGTTTTTAGCGCACGCTTTGTAGCTGCAACCGACAATATTGCGATGGCGACGCTCACCCCGGCAGCCCGAGTCATCTCGGCTACAGGTACGTTGAAAATTGCCATTACGGGTCACGGGACCGGAATCAACGACCTTGATCTTAATGTTTTGGGCACGAGGACCGCAACCGCAGGGCGGGACAATAACGTAGGGCTGTTCGAGACGGCAACCGGAAAACGGATTGGATATTTCAAGGGCCATTTGGACTGGGTTCAGAGGGTAGTTTTCTCGCCCAACGGGCGATTTCTTGCGAGCAGTTCAACGGATGGCACGGTTAGAGTTTGGGACACGAAGAGCTTCTTAAGTGTTGCCAATCTGCCTCAGCAGCGATCGGTAGGCTCTCCGCTGGCCTTTAGCGGCGACGGCAAATTCTTTGTTACCGTGAATGCTTTTGACTATCCCATTATCTATAAGCTTGGCCCCGGCGCGGGCGCAACGGTGGCCAAAATCAAAGCCATCAAGTAGTCGGCTCGCAGTTAATAATTAGGCAAGAAGTCCGTTTTACGCAACAAACGGGAAAACCTCATCGTCTCAACCCATGAGATATGACGCTTTGCGCCATTTATTTGAGTTTGCGATCGTGGCCGCCTTCGTGGCGTGACACGATGATATGCGCGATAAGGGTTCCCCAGTGGCTCGTATGCGCGTGCATGCGAGCCTTTTTTTGGCCCAAAAATTTTGAGGGAAAGTGATGGGTGAAGTACTACTGCTTAACAACAACTATGAGCCATTAAACGTTTGCACGATGCATCGCGCGATGTCGCTCGTTTTGCTGGGCAAGGCGGAGGTCTTGCAGCAGAGAGATCGGCCTATCACGACGGGGCGAGGCCATTTAGATGCGCCGAGCGTTCTAAAAATGCGCTATACCGTACGCCGCCCCATGCCTCAGTTGAGGCTATCTCGTCATTCGATCTTGGCGCGCGATAACTACACGTGCCAATATTGTGGCGCTCGGGCTCGAGACTTGACGATTGATCACGTCACTCCGCGCTGGGCAGGTGGCCCGGACGCTTGGGATAATCTCGTGGCTTGTTGCCGAAAATGTAACTTGAAAAAGGGCGATAAGACTCCTCAACAGGCTCATATGAAGTTAGCGAGACGGCCGAAGCGGCCTCATTTCATCCCCTATCTTTCTCTGCCAACCTACTTGAAGGCGGTGAGCAAAGGCGAATGGGATATCTATTTGCCCGTATTCGATGAGTTTTCGAGGGATTAGGCGGCGACGTCGGTTGCAACGTGGGTGATGTGAGTGACCCGGTTGCGCCCAGCAGCTTTGGCTGCATAAAGCGATTCGTCGGCGGCCTTTATCAGCTCTGGTGGGGTCTTGAACGGACTTATTGTAGAGACCCCAAAGCTCGCCGTTACGGGGCGATCAGGCCAATGTGCAGCTTCGATCTGAGCCCGCATTCGCTCGGCAACAACTAGGGAGCCTTCAATATCGGCGTTAGGCAGAATGACCGCGAATTCTTCGCCGCCGTATCGAGCAACCACATCCGTTTCTCTTGCCGCCTCCCGCAAAATGGTTGATATCCGCTTGAGGACAAAGTCGCCAGCGGGGTGGCCGAACGAGTCGTTGTACTTTTTGAAGTTATCAACGTCAAGCAGAATCAGTGAGAGCGGAATTTTCCCCCGGATCGAGAGCGTCATTTCGCGCGCCCAAGTGTCGTGGAAGTGGCGGGGGTTGTAGAGGCCGGTCAAGC
>JANNCV010000022.1:0-77863 GCA_031386985.1 Armatimonadota bacterium | reverse complement strand
AAGAAATATGAAAATTCTCGCGCCCGCTCTGATCACTCTTGCCCTTGTCTTGCCATCTGCCCCGCAAGAGCCGACAACGATTGATACTCCTCAACTCAAGGCTCTTATTGAGGGCCTTGGCTACGAAACAAAGCAAATCGCTCGAGCTCTTCGGAAAGTCGCCGGACGTGGCGGATATCTGGGTGCATCTCGGGGCTGCATACGAGAAGAAAAACGAGACCGAGAAAGCTAAGGACGCCTGCAGGAAGGCACTCGCCATTCAGCCGAACTACAAAGATGCTGTCGAGGCCCTGAAGCGCCTGGGAGGATAGGCGCGCTGCCCAAGGGCTTGATTCCGCGTTCAGCCCGACAGTCATCGCGTAGTCACCCTCCGAGTTGAGCGATTCCGCATTCCGGTCCGCTTAGTAAGAAGGCCCCGCGATTCACACGAAGCAAGCGATCGAGTGGCGCCCAACGCCATTGAGAGTCGGTGGGGGACTTTGCGGAAGTGCGAAGTGCGTCCACTAATCTCCACCAATCTACAGATTCTACTGGGGTCCGACTCGAAGTGCACGAATCTCCACAATCTTCTGCCCGCCCTGCTCGGTTGTTCCGGGTGGTTGCGTTTGCAACGAGGGCGTCAACCAGTTCCGGGCACGATGGTTGTGGACTTCCCGACTGTCGTTTCAAGGTCCCAGCGTTGGCCGCGATACACCACCTTACAGTTGAGCCCCGCCTTTGAGTGAATCACTGCCTTAGTCAAGCGGCCGTCCTTCCAACTTAGGTCTAACTCAAATCCACCTCGTGCCCGAAGGCCGTTGACCTTGCCCGCTGGCCACTCTCTGGGTAGCGCAGGCAGCAACTGGATTTGGCCCGCATGGCTTTGCACAAGCATTTCGCATAGTCCCGCAGTCGCTCCAAAATTGCCATCGATTTGGAAGGGAGGATGTGAAACGAGCAGGTTCGGGTAGACACCGGCACCGCTCTCACCGTAAATCGTTTGGGTCTCGCGGACCACGGTTAGGAGACTGCGGAGCATCGTATGAGCGCGATCACCGTCCCCTAACCTAGCCCAGAAGTTCATCTTCCACGCTCTGCTCCAGCCTGTGCTTTTGTCGCCGCGAGCGTTTAGGGAGACTCGGGCTGCTTCTGCCAACTCCGGTGTGGTTGCTCGCGTGATCTGTCGACCGGGATGGACGCCGAATAAGTGGGAGACGTGCCGATGATCATCCTTTGGATCGTCGCGGTCGGTCTCCCACTCCTGGAGCTGCCCCCAGCGTCCGATCTTCGGCTTGAGAAGTCGGCTCCGCAGCTCTGAGATGTGATCACGGAACTCCTTGTCATTGCCAAGCGCATCGGCGGCTTCGATCATGTTGGTAAAGAGATCGTGGATGATCATCTGGTCGTAGGTGACGCCTTCCTCTCGGGACCGTGCTCGGGCGACCATCCATTAGGCGTTACCAGCGTGCCGTCAGGACGCCGCTTAAGGTGGTCGTCCCAGAACTGGCAGGCCTCCTTGAGGACGGGATACGCGGTCTTACGGAGATAGGCCCTATCGCGCCCGAACGCGAAGTGCTCCCAAAGATGCTGGGCATACCACGCGCTACCTGGCGGATTCCACTTCCAGAACGAGACTCCGCAGGCGTTGTTCATGGTCTGGACGGTCCAGCCTCTGATCTTTCCGAACTTCCTTTGCGTGTTCTTCGCGCTCACCTCGCGGATGCTTGAAACATAGTCGATGAAGGGACGGTGGCATTCCGCCAGGTTGGCGGGCTCAGCGGGCCAGTAGTTCATCTCAACGTTGATGTTCGAGTGGTAGTCGCCAGCCCACGCAGGCTGGTTACTGTCATTCCAGACGCCTTGGAGATTGGCGGGCAATGAGCCGGGCCGCGAACAACCGATCAGCAGGTAGCGCCCAAACTGGCAGAACAGCGCCTCGAGTTCCGGGTCAACCGTCTTACTCTTTACGTAGGCCTCCAAGCGCGCTTCGGTCGTCTTCGCCCTGAGTTCCTGTGCTGTCGTCCCCAAATCGAGCGTAAACCGCCGAAAGAGAGCCTGATGGTCTTTCTCGTGCCGCGCCTGCAGTTTCTCAACACTTAGCTTCGTAGCGGCGTCCACCTTGCCCGTTATGGCGTCGTGGGGATGTTCGCCGAGCCACTGCTTGGAGTAGTCCTGGAGAAAGTTGGTGCCAGCACCTAAGAAGAGAGTGAGACCATCGCACCGCTCGAAGGCCATTGTGGTGGCGGGTACGGCGAGGTTCCAAGGGTTCTTGCCATAGGTGCCGCCGTCTTTCGCCGCGATTGCTCCGCCTTTATGGAGGATGGCCAACTGAGCCTCATACTCAAAGCCGTTCGGGAGCTTGCCCACCGAGGTGAGCTTGTGACCTTTAGCGGAGATGACAGCTTCGTGCATGTCCGCAAGCTGGACGCGCCCGGTGTAAGCACCAGGCTTGTCCGCCGTCAGGTGAATGACGATGACTCGGTCGGCGTGGCTGGCGAAGGCGGTGCGTCGATAGCGCACACCATTGAACTCGTAGGTCACCTCATGCACGGCTCGGTCGATGTCGAGAACCCTACGGTAGTTGGTCACCTTGTCGAAGTCATGGCCGAGGTGGATGAGGACGTCGCCGAACGCCTGGTACGCGCCCAGGTCTTGTCCCTCGTCACCGAGGCCATCCACCGCCATGCGAACTCCCGACCACAAACTGATCTCATTGAACTGAATACGCTCAATCTCGGTGCCTCCGAAGAGCATGGCTCCCGTTGGCCCGTTGCCGATTGGATAGGCATCTGTCATCCAGACTTGGGCCGGTCGATCTGCCCACAAGCTCAACTTCCCCGGTGCGCGGCCCCGGCGCTGTTCCTCGAGCCCCAGGGCTGCCACGGCCGTTCCTGACACGACGCACAACGCTGCGGTCGCAAGCGAGGCATCGCGAACGAAGCGGCGCCTTGAAATGTTCGGATTGCTTGATTCTTTATCGTTCATGACCGCCTAACGCCCCTTCCCAGAGACACTCCATCCTTGCCGGGTAACGATCGGCACGTAGCCCACTTCGAGACCCTTCGGCGGCTTGACGATCAGCGCAGGGTCAATGCTCGCCAGACTTCCGACTGAGTTTGAAGGCAGGTAGTTGCAGTTCTGTGTCCAGTTCCGGTGGATTTTCTCGACCCGCTTCTGGATCGCTTCTCGCTCGGATGCGGTCAAGTCCGCGTTCTGAAGGGCGGGTTGATCGGCGAAGCGGTACCAGTAAAACGTGACCTCGCTGCCGTCACCCAGGGTTCGCTTGAACGGTCCGGCAGCTGGCTTCTTCCAAGACAGATCGTCCCCTAAAGGCGTAACGTAAGGCTCGGTGGGCCTCTTCGGCTCGGGAAACTTCGCGTCCCGTAATCCGGTCTCGGCCGGAACCTCGTCTGGCCGCACAACGCCCCAACGCTCCTTGGCGTCAGCACTCTTGGCGAGGCGGTAATACTCTGGCAGAGTCTCTAATGGGCGCGATGAGGAGGAGCGGCTGAGAAGGTCGTGGTTCCACCGAATCCCGTAGGTCAAGTTGCTGAGCGCGACGGGGGTCGCGTAGGACGCCCAATCCACCTCGGGAGCTTTCGCCCGATCCCCTCCAGGCAGGTAGATCTTCCAGGTCGAATAGCCTCCGCCCTTGAAGGTATGCACGCTCGAAGCCGTGTCAGCGACTATTCCAGGCGCCACCGAACCGCCGCGAAACCAGCCTTCAACCTGATTCCACAGAGCGTCTTTCGAATAGGCGGTGATCCGGTGGATGAGGGGAGATTCCTTGCCAAGATCACCCGGGAAGTGGGTCGGTGCGATCCGGGCAAAGGTCGTTCCGCTTTGGTCCTTGCCGATCATCGCAGGGATGTGTTGCGTCTCCATTTGGACGGCCTTATTGGGCTCTGAGGGCCTCGAGTCGAGGAACTGTCCCGCCAGATTCGGATTCTCTGCCGAGGCCTTCGACCAGAAGTAGGGCGTGAAGAACGCGACAGGGCCTTTGAAGTTCGCCGTGTTCAGGAAGAGCATCCAGCAGTGGTTACCGGTGGGCACATCCTTGCCCGCGGTCTTGGTCTTCGGATCGGTGAGGGGCAAGGGAAGATATCCGTACCCAAAGAGCTCGCCTCGGGTCCCCTGCTTCAAGTTCAACCCGTCCGGCGGCCAGATCACCCACGGACTGAGCTGCGCAACACCGTAGAGTCCCGTCGGGTTCTTCCAGTTCCTGCCATTGCCCGCACCGGGGCCGTTGGCCCACTCGCTGAAGTTGAGGGCAACGCCGCCCATGATGAACTTAGGCGTCTCCGTCGCGAAGCGGGTATCTCGCCACCAGCCGAGCCCTCCCTCGATGTCCGTGTAGTGATCCTTCGGGGCTTGTCCTTCGAACTGAGGGAACATCCAGGTCCCGAACAAGCCGCTTTGGAAGTCCTGGCCCGGGTAGGACTTGAGCAGCGGCCTTGCCGCGACGTACATCGAAAAGCCTGCGTTGTAGCTTGCGGCCACCTTCTCATGAGGCACGATGAGGTAGCCCGCCATTTCGGTCAGTTGCGGTGCCTGCGTGCGGCCACCTTGTCCAGCCCCCGGAAGCACGGCGATCAGGGCAAGATGCATGGTGAGAAAGGAGTAGCTCACTTTCTGCCTCGTTTGAGTAGGTCGGTCATTGCTCGTCCCATTGCGTCGCCAATGAGATAGTAAGTCTCGGCGTTGCTGTTCCAGTGATAGCTTTGTTGGCTGGGCGAAAGCTCTGTCGGCCGCCAGAATGCGCGCGTGCCAACGAAGGCCACGTTGGACTTGAACTCTGGATGTTGGGCGACTGCGGCTTGAGCGCTCATTAAGTCCAGCGCGCGTTGGTTCTTTTCTTCTATGCCACCCATACCCGTTTCTGCAATAACGAAGGGCAGGTTGGGCTCGCCCAGATCCTTGCGGAGGTCGCGGATGAAGTTGGCCATGTTCTGCTCGTACTCTTGCACGAAGGCCCCATTGATGCGATCATTCCAGCCCTGGTGCCATCCAAATCCCACCAGTTGCACCGGGCGTCCTTTCAAGTCCGGGAAGAGGGTGCCTAGATTCGTAATCGCTTCCCGGGTTTGCCGAACAACCTCGGTGTAGTAAGGGCCTGTGGTGCCGCCCGAGCTTGGCGGGCGGAAATCTTCGGCAAGGCTTTTACCACCCCAGGCCAGCTTGATGAGAACGACCGGCTCCCGGATCGAGTCTCCGACAACCGTACCGAATCCTAGCTCCGGCCCGATACAATCCTCTCCGGCCCCGAACCCAACGGTGAGTTTCCCTTTCCGCCCAAAGTAGTGAATGTAGACATCGTCGCGAATACGCCAACCGCCGTCTTTGTTGAGCAAGTGCTTGAACTTCCTGCTAGTTGTGGGATTTCGGGCGACTTGCTCAAGGCTGCCCATTCCTCCATTGCGCTTGGGGTCAGCCATCACGAAACCGTGTCCGACCATGTTTGACTGCCCAGCCAAGACGAACGCTTTGACGGGGGGAGCCTTCGGCAACGGTGCCATCCCTAAAACCGCGAGCAGGAACGACGAAACCATGAGCCAAACTATACCGGGGTTTCCATAGACTTTTTGATGCGTAACTCAGATTCGTTGAAATTGAATCTCCTGTTTCGCCAAGATGCGTCCACCCCGGAAATTGGGCCATGGGCTACGCAATGCGTATAGGAATCGCGACCGAGTACACGAGGGACATTCTAGACATGAACCTCTGCTCGGAATCTCACCACAAACTAGGTCTCGCTTTTTAGCTTCGGGCACGGGCGCATCTCATGGTCTCCAGTAGCTGTTGTTCTAAGTGCGTCCATTAATCTCCACCACCAACTTTTCAACAAGTCCGAGCTCAAGTGCCTATGAAGTTTCGTGAGTACAATTCATCTTACATGAAAGTTTCAGATCGCAAAACCTCTCGTTCAACGAGATGTCGAGGTTTCTTTTGAGCGCGTTGACCCGTGAAAAGCTGGCACAGGCGGCGGGGTTGGTTCAAGACTCTGGCGTACATGTTTGGCTGACTTTTGTTCGGGAGACAGGTGAGGGCTCGGATCCTGTTTTGCCGTTTATCTGTGAGACCGGGCTTGTTTGGATTTCGGCTTTGATGGTTGGAGTGGATGGCCGAAGGATTGCGGTTGTAGGCAATCATGATGCAGATTCTTTGGAGCACTCTGGTGACTGGGACGAAGTAGTTCCATACGTTCAGGGTATTCGCGCTCCGCTTTTGGAGGTTCTGGAGGACTGGATTCCGAAAGATCAAGAGCCGCGGATTGCAGTCAACTTTAGCGAAGATGATGACAAGGCAGACGGACTAAGTCACGGCTTGTTTCGGCTCTTGACGTCGCACCTCGAGGGGACACGATTCGCGAACGCACTGGAGTCGGCACATGGGATTTTGAGCCGGTTGCGTGGAATCAAGACTCCTGAAGAGATTCGCCGGATTCGAACGGCAGTAGCGGTCACGAATAACATCTACGCTTCGGTGCCTAACCGATTGAAACTGGGGCTGGCTGAGCGATCACTTTTTGACCAAATTCAATCTGAAATTGATGGCAATCGTTGGGGTTATGGCTGGTCTAGGGCCGGGAATCCGATCGTTAACTTTGGTCCGAACTCTATGATTGGTCATGGGGTGCCGTCTTCATCGATCTTGCTGGAACCAGGGCAACTAGTTCACCTTGACCTGGGAGTCATCGTAGAGGATTATTCGTCGGATATCCAGCGCTGTTGGTATGTCGGTTTGCCAGGCGAGCATTCGTTGCCTTCTGATTTAGCCGGCGCTCTAGTGGCGGTTTCAGGTGCGATTCAAGCGGGAGCCGATGCCTTGAGGCCCGGAGTCTTAGGGCACGAGGTTGATGCGGCCGCTCGGACTTTTCTTGTTGCAGCCGGGTACCCAGAGTATCTTCATGCACTGGGTCACCAAGTTGGGCGAGTGGCTCATGACGGCGGAAGTCTCCTCGGTCCGTGCTGGGAGCGATATGGTCGTTTGCCGGTGATTCCAGTGGAAGAAGGTCAGGTTTACACCCTAGAACTCGGGGTCACGGTTCCAGGGCGTGGATACCTCGGGCTGGAAGAAATGGTTCGCGTTAATGCGGACAGCGTTGAGTGGATCACTGAACCTCAAATCTCTATCCCAGTGCTTTCACTCGGTTAAAACTACGAATCTGCGATCTCGCCGTGGGGTAGGTCGAAGCGGTACATCCCGAACGTACGAGAGTCTCAATCAAGTTACGTCTGTCGTGTCATGCCCACTCAGAAACGGACGCCGACGCCGACTGTGATGTAGTTCACCCATGCAAAGTTCTTCACGCGTGGAACGTCCGCTCCGCCTTCTAGAACGCGAAGACCCACAAACGCCGTTGAGTTGGGTCCAAACTGATTCTTAACTCTCAGGCTCAAGTCAATCGCACGACCTGGCCCACCCGCCAAGCCATCAAGCTCAACTTCGTACATGAGTCCACGCGCAATCTGTCCCTCGCCAAATATGTTCAGCAATGGCACGAACCCGACATTCCTTTCCGAAGCCACCATCGCCCCTTGCTGCAAGAGAATCTCGGCATCGCGGATTTTAAGTGTTCCACCGATAGACCATCCGCCCTTACAAGGCTTACGATAGGTCAGTCGATAGCTGTTGAACTGGTAAGCTGCTTCAGCGGCGCCGGGCGTGAAGGCCTGACCAGCAAAGTTTGTGGTGACAGCCAAGGTACCACTCCCACTTTGGCGAAACGGAGCGTAGAGCAGTTTCCAAGTGCCGCGTGCCTTGTCTTCATAGAACAGGGAGACGCGCCCGAAGGCTTTCCACTCCTTTCCGATCAGCCCAGCCAAATCGACGTTCGTACCAGTGGATTTCGGCACCCTTGAGTTGTTGTAGCGCGCCGAAGTCAGGCCAGATTCCAATTCCAACATCCATGGCTTAGCCGCCTTTTGTGCGCAAGAAACAGCTGTGAGAACGGAAATTGGAAGCATCAAAAGGCGTTTCATATCTTGTTGAGATTGATCTACGATGAGAAGCTCCGGGCCGTTGCATATAGGGTCACCCCTTAAAACCGAACGCAAGATGCTTATGGAAGCCTGAACCCGCCTGAGCGACATCCGGCTGGACATGCTTTTGGAACTATCATCGGTTGATGCGCGTTATAAAAGATAGCTCCGAAGGGGAGTAGCGCCTGGGAATCAGGGGCGATAATCGTCAAGACGCCGAAAGGCCGGTTATCGCTGACAAATGCAAGACCTTCGCCGATGATCGGCTAAGGTCTTTTTTAGTGCCTGAGAGCTTTTGAAGGACGATAATGAATACTTTGAAAGTTGGATTTCTGTTAGTTGCGCTCACGGCGCTATTTGTGACGATTGGGCACGTTGTGGGTGGCACGGGCGGAATGATCATTGCCTTCGGACTAGCGCTGGCAATGAACTTCGGTTCCTATTGGTTTAGCGACAAATTGGTCTTAAGGATGACGAGAGCTCAGCCAGTTACGCCTGCGCAGGCTCCCGAGCTCTACGCTATGACCGAGCGGCTGGCGAAACGGGCCGACATTCCTATGCCTAGGCTCTACATTGTGGAAGACCCCTCACCTAACGCTTTCGCGACGGGTCGCAACCCTCAAAACGGAGTGGTCGCGGTTCATACCGGCCTTTTGGATATCCTTGACAAACCCGAGGTGGAAGGGGTCATTGCCCATGAACTTGCCCACATCAAGCACCGTGATACGCTCACCATGGCAATCGTAGCTAGTGTTGCTGGTGGCGTTATGATGCTGGCATCCTTTGCTCGCTTTGCCGCCATTTTCGGAGGTGGTAACGACGAAGAAGGGGGCAATCCCTTGGTGCTACTCCTGGTTTCGATCTTTGCACCGGTTGCGGCTCTGCTGGTTCAAATGGGTGTCTCTCGGTCCCGCGAGTACGAGGCGGACCGAATGGGAGCGGAAATAGCTGGCTCCGGTCGAGGACTTGCAAGTGCGCTACTCCAACTCGAAAGCGGTGTTGGTACAACACCGGGTCACACTCCACCGCAAGCGGCACATATGTGCATTATCAATCCTCTGGCTTCGATGTCTGGGATGATGAATCTCTTCCGAACTCACCCGGCGACTGCAGATCGCGTTCAGAAGTTAACGGAATGGGAGAAGAATCGAAATTTAGGGAAAATTCGTGATGTTGGAACTTTTCAAAACTAAGAAGCACTATTAACGTTGAAAACCCCCGAAGGGGAGTAGCTGCTGCTTAAGGCAGAGGTAGATTCGTCAACACGCTCTTTGGAGCCGGATACATCAGAAATCTTTTTTGTTACCTTCACTGTCCTGCGATTTGGGATTCATGTGAGTAACAAACTATGAGATGTCCAAAGTGTGAAGTAATCGAGTTAACCATGTCTGATCGAGCTGGAGTCGAGATTGACTATTGCGCCGCCTGTCGGGGAGTCTGGCTTGACCGAGGCGAACTCGACAAGATAATCGAGCGTTCATCCACCTCAAGCCAGATCCATTCCAGAGCCAGTTCAACGGAGCCTCTGAGAGAGCGTGAACGCTACCGAGACCGGGACGACGATGACGACGGCGACAGAAGGTCGAGGTCCGGTCGAAAGAAGGGGGGGCCTAAGTGAGCTCTTTGACTTCTAAGGGAAACCATGGAATTAGTTGGTGTCCCAGGGGGTCATCGCGGTTCTTATCAAGAGTGATCTGAAACTTCCCCAGGGTCTTTACACTTCACTTTCAATCTGTTTATTTTTTGCGATTGGACTTAAAGGTGGGGTCGCCCTCAAGGCTACGACAATCTCCGAACTGGGTTTACCCGTCCTAGCGACGGTGATCATCAGTTTGCTCACGCCCACTCTTGCCTATAACGTTTGTCGCCGCATCGGGAAGCTTGATCGAACAGATGCGGCGGCGATGGCCGCCCACTACGGCTCCGTGTCAGCGGTCACCTTCATCGCTGCCACGACATTCGCGCAGATGCAAGGGCTTAAACCGGAGGGACTTCTTCCGGCTCTAGTGGCGGTGCTCGAAGTCCCTGCGATCTTGCTCGCGCTTTGGCTCGTTCTGAGAAAGGAACCAGGCAAAGAAATGAAGACTTTGATGCATGAACTTCTCACGGGGAGAGCGATCATCTTGCTTCTCGGGGGATTGCTGATTGGGGTTTTAGCAACTTCCACCGGTATAGAGCAGGTACAGCCTCTGTTTGGCGACCTTTTCCGGGGGGCTCTCACCATTTTTCTCCTCGAAATGGGGCTCGTTGCCGGTTCCAAACTGGCCAACCTGAAGCAGCACGGCACATTTCTGTTGCTCTTTGGCACGATTCTTCCTCTCATTAATGGAGCGATTGGAGCCGCAGCGGGTGTCCTAGCTGGTCTTTCGACTAGCGGAGCTGGTGTCCTCGGCGCAATGGCCGCAAGTGCATCCTACATTGCAGCTCCCGCCGCCGTGCAGATCATGTTGCCGAAAGCCAGGGCCAGCCTCTACCTGACCGGCTCAATCGCGGTGACATTCACCAGTGTCCGCCGCCAGCATTTCAGAATAGCAACAGAGCTGGATCGCGTAGTAAGGTTTCGGCGAACGAGCTAGTTTGGTGTCCCAAACCTGATATTGACCAGATTCATCCAGCATCAGAGAGTCAGCGAAACCTGCGAACCGATCAAGTTTCAAGGCGGCCTTATAAACAATTCTTGGTCTTTCAGATAGTGCCGCGATTGTCTGCTCAAGTGCTAACTTCGAATCATCCTTCTCAACAATAAAGATCTCATTCCCTGAGGATTTGAACTCCCCAAGCACGGATTGCTCGTGTAGATCACCAGTTTGAGCCATCAACTTCTGATCCTCAGTATCCTCGTCTGGCTTTAGCAACTGAGGATTCTCGAGATAGTAGCGATCCATCCATGAGGCGAATGGCGAAGTAGAAAAACGAATGAGGTCGCTCGGTGAAAAAACCAGATGCCCACTTTCAATCCTCTTCATGTCTGGTCGTATATGTACCCATGTGTTTGCGAAAAGAAATTCTCATCTCTCCCACTGTATCTCCCACTCAACAACAAAAAAGCCCCCATCAAGGGGCCATTTTGAACCTAAAAAATGGCTGCCGCAATAAGACTCGAACTTATGACCCGCTGATTAACAGTTCGACTTGGGACTCTCCGCCAACCCCCAAAACCTCTCCGCGTAGGTTCAAAAAACACATCGCCCCGTTTCAAACCGTCCACCCCTTCCGTCAGAAAACGCCCCGGTGAGTACACGGGTGAGTACACGGTGAGTACACGAAAACGACCGCCAAATCCCGGTAACTTCAGAAATCCCTTGCTTAAACATCGTAACCCCCCGTCTTACAAATATGAGCCGCCGGTATCTCGAAAACCTCTATCACATCAATGCCGATAGCGCTGTTCACAACCTAACAACTTGCGAACCGCTTTATATTGGCAAGGACCATTTCGAAGAGGCAAACCTGCGCGCCGATAGCGAGCTCGATCTTGATGCCCACAAGCTTTGCGTGCGCTTCTCTCACCCCCAACATGAAAGCTTCATATCTAGCCAACAAATAGGCTTAGAAGCCCGTCCCTGCGGTTTTGGGGGGCAAAGGTGGTATTGGATGTGTCCCGACTGTAACAAGCCTACAATGAACCTCTACCTTTGCCCATACAGCCGAGGGTTCTATTGCCGAGTATGCCTCAACCTTTCCTACTCATCGCAAAGCAACAGCTATCACGTCCCGAAAGGCGTTCGATTAATACCCTCCCTGTTTTATCCGCTCCTCCGACTCAAAGCTTGGGAAGAAGGAATCGAGCGTCGTTACCACTACCGTAGGGCAAGAAGAGAGCGCTTTCTGGCAGGCACAGACCGCCACGAAACTCGGTAGCCAAGTCATCCTTTGTTTGCCGCTAGAGCAATGGTGCATCCCATGTCGCGACCAATAAGCCGACCTTTGTCAAGATCGTGCTAAACTCTTGTCCACAGGGTATTCCTACCCAACTTGGAGGATTTGGCGGCTATTCAAGCAGGATTGACGTCATCTTTTTTGTATGGCATTAATCGAAGCGTATCGCGTTTGTCACCCCAGTCCCAGCGATCTAGCGGACACTCCGACCTTTCAGATTGGAGACGCTATACAGGAGATTGGACCGCACCTATTCAGGATTGAGTTATTGGACCCGAGGCCTGAGGTCAATCAGAAGTGTACGTATGTTAGTGTTCCCGATGATCTCGACCGAGGCAGGGACCTCCTCCTCAGGGTGTTTCACGAAGGCCTTCGAGTAATTGCCATTGAACTGGTAGTTCCCGAAGACATCAAATCAGCAGTTGTTACGCAGACCACCGATTAGGATGTTAGATTGTCCGCCAAGCGTCTGACGCCTTGAGTTCGCTGATCGCTGCATCAACCATCTCCATCGCTTCTTGCGTTTCTTTCACCAACTCATCCTCGCTGAGGGACTCATAAAGGCTAATCTCCAGGAGTGAGATACCTTCTACTTGGGAGAGTTCTTGGTCGCGAACCTCCGTGTGGAATTCCCTTAACCAGCAGCAGACAACAGTAGCCGGTTTCTTCCTTGGAGGCTCAGCCTCCCAGATCTTCGCAAGTGCCACTTTGATAGCTAAGAGATCACTGTTCTTGGGTTTGAGCATACAGAAGATGACAAGTTTCCGACAGCTCTTTAAAGTGTTGGCGTTTTGCACTGAGTATCGATCAAACTCCTGAGCTATTGCATGTCCTTGCGGATGCTTACCACCCGCCGATGGCAACAATGTGCTGAATTTGCTGTCGACCTCGGTCATCCACCCGCACGGAAACTTTCCAGCGTAACTGTAGTTTGCGACCTGAGAATTAACTCTAAAGTCATTCTGTGCAACCGCAGCGACCTTCGCCGCTTCTTTAAACAGATCGCTCAGCTTGGCAAGATACTCAAGATTCCGTCTCGCTTTGTCGCCCACACTTGTTGACCCAATGTCGTACATCGCGGCCAGGACGGCCAGAACAGTCAGGATATAAAGCCAAGGAACACCAGCACCTGGAATCCCGGCCGTAATGTAAACAATATCGCTCACGAACTGTTCCGGCAAAGGGAGAAGCTTCCCCTGCAAACCCTTTTGATTTCTCGTAGTCAGCAAGGCACCGCCGATAACCACTAACGACACAGAATTGATGAGAAACCATCTAAGCACGTGTCCGCCAAATGCCCCTGCTAACTGTTGGGGAAGCCACTGAATGGCCGTAGTGAGCCATTGCCACTTGCATTCAACCTTACTAGTTCGCCGCCAAGTGAAGTGGACTAAACCCTTGTAACCGAGCCAGGCAACATCAACTACAAGTAAGAGCACTACGCAAGCAAAGAAACCGGGACAATAGAAATTTACATCTCTGGGTACTTGACCAATAGTTACTCCGTTAGACCCGACAAAGCAGCGCCCCGCCATGACAACTAGGATCGCGTGCATCAGGATGATCGCTAGGACATCCAAGACATAAGCAAACGCCGTCGTTCCGAGGCTTCGGTCAGACCACTTGGGCGACCGAATATGGTCGTAGTTACCATTGATGAATCGAATATTGAGAGTCAAAAAGATCAACGAGAAGCAGATTGATGCACGCCACTGAACATCCCCCTCGCTCTTCAACGCTTCATTCAAAGCTGTAAAGTAAGCCTCGACACTATACAATGCAGGCCCACCGATCAAAAGGAGAGCAAGAAACGCGCGTGCCTCTCGAAAGGCATATCGCACCAATGTTGGGGAAGAGTTGCTTGAAAGCCGCATGCGATTGCCTCGGGACACCAGGTAGCTGACTTTACCTCAAGCAAGCTCTAGTATTGGGTCATCGTGAGTTTCCTGCTAAGATATTCGTTCAGGCTCGACCCCATCCGCAGCCCCAAACTCCAACGCGTATGAAGTTCAACGAAGACTCAAGAGTAAAGATCCCCGCCATCCTTCACCTCACCCGGCTGGGATACACGTACCTCTCGTTGAAAGGTCTAGCCTTTGATGACTCATGCAACATAGTCCCGTCCCTCTTCAAGAAGAGCGTCGCCTCGCTTAATCCCAACGCGACCTCGCAGGACGTAGAAAGCGAACTAGCCAAGCTTAGCCTCCTGTTAGATAACGAAGACCTGGGCAAAGCATTCTACGAAAGAATCACCGAAGCATCCGGCTTAAAGATCATCGACTTTGAAGACTTCAACCGTAACACCTTCCACGTCGTCACCGAGTTCGCTTGCAAGAAAGACGACGAGGAGTTTCGCCCTGACATCACCCTCTTGATCAATGGCTTACCCCTCGTATTCATTGAGGTCAAGAAGCCGAACAATCGCGACGGCATTCTCGCCGAACGGAGTCGAATCACGACACGGTTCAAGAACCCCAAGTTTAGGCGGTTTGTAAACGCCACCCAGCTAATGGTGTTCTCAAACAACATGGAATACGACGATGGGTCTCCCGAGCCCTTAGAAGGCGCATTTTACGCATCTCCATCTTACGATCAGCCAATCTTCAACTACTTCCGCGAGGAAGCAGCACCGAACCTTGCCGCGAGCCTAAAACCAGAAGACCCCACTACAGAAGATTACATTCTCGCCGACACTAACCTGGCAAGCATCAGGCACGCGCCTGAGTTCGCCACCAACAAGAACCCTAATACCCCCACGAACCGCCTCAGCACGTCCCTCTTCACCCGAGACCGGCTCGCGTTCCTACTTCGTTTCGGAATCGCTTATGTCCGAACCGACAACGGTTTCGAAAAGCACATCATGCGTTACCCGCAGTTCTTCGCCGCCAAAGCCATCGAAAGCGAGCTAGCTGCTGGAACGCGTAAGGGCATCATTTGGCACACGCAAGGCAGCGGAAAGACCGCACTAGCTTACTATTGCGTCCATTTCCTAACGAACTACTACCAAAAACAGGGAGTCGTCCCGAAGTTCTATTTCATTGTCGATCGCATTGATCTCATGGAGCAAGCAAGCGCCGAGTTTCGAATTAGGGGACTTCACGTCCATCACATTGACTCCCGCGAAGATTTCGCCAAGGATATCAAGTCTGACCTTGCCGTGCATAACGACTCTGGAAAAGCTGAGATAACAGTAGTAAACATACAGAAGTTCGATGACGATCCTGCTAATCCTCGAATCTCCGATTATTCCCTTGGCATGCAACGCATTTACTTCTTGGATGAGGTCCACCGAAGCTACCATCCTCAGGGCATCTTCTTGGCCAATCTTGTTCAATCAGATCAAAACGCGATCAAGATCGGGTTAACAGGCACACCCCTCCTTGATGCATATTTTGCCGGTGTTACCGGGGCAGACGGTCAACCTGGAAAGCGGCAGTCTTACGACTCGAAGCTCATTTTTGGCAAATACATTCACAAGTATTACTACAACCGCTCAATCGCTGACGGCTATACGTTACGGCTGATCCGCGAAGAGATTGCAACCAAATACAAGTTACAGTTGCGCGAGGCCCTAGATCAGATCAAAGTGCTCAAGGATATGAAGGGCAAAACGATGGTCTACGCTCACCCTCAGTTCGTCGCTCCCATGCTTGAGTTCATCATCAATGACTTTGAACAATCCCGAATCACGCGAAACGACTTCAGTTCGGGAGCAATGGTCATTTGCGACTCATCGGAACAGGCAAGGGAGATGGCGCGTTTGTTTGACGAGAAGTACGGCACTAAGCCGCCGTTACTCCTTGCCGAACGTCCTGCAGTGCCGCTCCAAGTCGCTGAGGCACCCAAACTCTATGCCGAGCGTGGTGCAAACGACCGGCGCTCAGTCAAAACCTGCGCCTTGATCCTACACGACGCTGGCACGAAAGCTGATCGCAAAGGGCAGGTCAAAGCGTTCAAAGCAGGAAAGATTGATATCCTCTTTGTTTTCAATATGCTCCTCACTGGGTTTGATGCTCCAAGGCTAAAGAAGCTATACCTTGGCCGGGAAATCAAGTCTCATAACCTGCTCCAAGCCCTCACCCGCGTAAACCGGCCGTACAAAGAGTATCGCTATGGTTATGTTGTCGACTTCGTTGACATTGAGAAGGAGTTCGATAAGACCAACCGCGCCTATTTCGATGAGCTACAAGACGTTCTCGGCGACGAGATGGAGAGCTACTCAAACCTCTTTAAAACCGAAGCCGAGATTCTCGCCGACATTGAATCAATAAAGGATGCTCTATTCCACTTTGACACGTCCAACGCCGAGATCTTCTCTCAACAGATAACCCTGATAACGGATCGCGCCGAGATGCGCAGGATTGTAAAGGCACTAAACGACGCAAGGAATCTTTACAACCTCATTCGTCTTTCCGGTCAATATGAGCTTCTGGAGAAGCTCGATTTCCGAAAGCTAACCCAGCTCTCCATTGAGGCAACAAATCACCTAAACATCCTTAACCAGCGCGAGGCACTAGAGCAGGCTGATGACACTCTAAACATCTTGAATATCGCCCTCGAAGACGTTCTATTCACTTTCCTAAAGGTCTCAGAGGCCGAAATGGTTATCGCCGATGAACTGCGCGAAACGCTGCGTCGTACCCGCGAGGGTCTCTGCGGTAACTTCGATCCCGCCGACCCCGAGTTCGTCACACTGCGGGAGGAACTCGAACGCCTTTTCAAGAAGAAAGACCTCTCCGAGATCACGCAAGAAGAAATGATCGAAAACATTGCATCGCTTGAAGCAATCAATGCCAAGAACCGTGAACTCGAACGCAAGAACCAACTACTTCGAGCCAAGTATGCCAACGACGAGAAGTACGCTCGACTCCATAAGAGGCTATTAGAAAAGGGCGAGCCCACACCGAACGAGCGCAAACTGTTTGAAGCTCTCAACAGTTTAAAGACCGAGGCCGATTCCCGGATATCTCAAAATGCCAGAATGCTAACCAACGAGCCCTTCGCCAAAACTGAAATGCAGCGGCTAATCTTTGAGCAATTCAAAACCAAACACGACCTTCCCTTAACCGCCGAGACCACCCAGTTCATCAATAATCTTGTCATGAAGGAGTACCTCGCAGAGTTTCACGGAGTTCATGCCTGATGACATCGCAAGACTTCAGCGCAAAGGCTAAGGCCCTAATAGATGACCTCAAGAGTGTCTGTGCCACTTACGGGTTAGGCAACGACGGAAATGAATTCAAGATCATCACACAAGTGTTTCTTTACAAATTCCTAAACGACAAGTTTGCATTCGAAGTTAAACGAATCGAACCCGCTTTGGCGAATGCCGAATCATGGGAAGACGATCTTCGCCAAAAGTCACCAGACGAATATGAGCTCTTGCTCATGCAACTTGGGGCCGATACCGCCCGGCTCAAACCCGATCACTTTCTTTCGAATCTATGGAAGAAGCAAAACGACGACAAGTTTGGCGAGACTCTCGATGCCACCCTACTAGATATTGCAACCCTTAACGCCGAGATTTTCTCAGTCATGACTAATGATGGTCAAAAGATTGTGCTCTTCGATCCTGTGACTCAATACGTAGCCTCGAAGCGTGATGATTTCGCAAAGGCAATCATTAACAAGCTGATTCCTTTCAGCTTCGAGCGCATCTTTGCCGAGAAATTCGATTTCTACGCGACTCTGTTTGAATACTTGATCTCGGACTATAACAAAGATGGTGGAGGCAAGTATGCCGAGTACTACACGCCACATGCAGTCGCAAAAATAATGGCTGCTTGTCTGGTGCCCGGAGAAGTTAAGAACGTCACTTGTTACGATCCTGCCGCGGGCTCCGGCACTTTGCTGATGAACCTCGCCCACGCCATCGGAGAGGATAAGTGCACGATCTACGCTCAAGATGTTTCACAAAAGTCGTCGAGCCTCCTTCGGCTCAACCTCATTCTGAACAACCTCGTCCACTCCATCCCCCACGTCATCCAAGGGAATACGATCCTCGAACCCTATCACAAGGATGGCTCTGCGCTAAAGAAGTTCGATTTCATCGTTTCGAACCCGCCTTTCAAACTTGACTTTTCGGATTTCCGTAATCAACTCGACACCAAGACAAACAAGGATCGGTTCTTTGCTGGGATTCCCAACATCACTCCAAAGGATAAGAACGGTATGGCGATCTACCTACTTTTCCTTCAGCATGTCATCCACTCTCTGAGTAGTGAAGGGCGAGCTGCGATCGTCGTGCCTACCGGCTTCATAACGGCCCAAAAGGGCATCGAAAGAAAGATCCGCGAACGCTTGGTTGAAGAAAAGATGCTCGGGGGCGTGGTTTCCATGCCGAGCAACATCTTCGCCACGACCGGCACCAGCGTCTCGATCCTCTTCATTGACGCGACGAATAAGGGGGATGTGATTCTCATTGATGCGTCGAACTTGGGCGAGAAGGTTAAAGAGGGGAAGAACCAAAAAACCCTTCTTTCGGCGGCCGATGAGGGCAAGATTGTTAGGGCGTTTAACGGAAAGGAGGTGATTGAAGACTTCTCTGTTGCGGTGACCTACGAAGAGATCGCGGCGAAAAATTGCTCACTGAGTGCGGGGCAGTATTTTGAGGTGAAAATAGCTCACCAAGCAATCTCTGTCGCAGAGTTCAGAAGCAAGTTGGACCGCTGCCAACAGTCCCTGGGCGAGCTGTTTATTGAGTCCCACGCTCTAGAGACCCAAATCAAGGAACAACTCGCGAGGCTAGAGTTTGAATAACCGAGAAATAATTATCGATCAGGTTTGCATCCTGAATCGAGAGAACATTTCCAAAAAGGATTGCCCCAAGTCGATTTACTACTTGGATACCGGCAACATTACCCGAAACAAAATCTCGGAGCTCGTATTGCTGGGCGGCGGCTTCAACGAATATCCGAGTCGGGCACAGCGGAGAGTGAAGGACAAAACAATAATCTACTCTACCGTGCGCCCTAATCAGCGGCACTTTGGCATTCTTGTCAGTCCTGCAGATAATCTCATTGTATCTACCGGCTTTACTACCTTAGATGTCACTGATAGAGAAATCGATCCCCTTTATTTGTACTACTCGCTGACTAGAGATGAGATAACCGCTTACCTACAAACCATTGGAGAGAATAGCGTATCGGCCTATCCGTCAATCAACCCCTCAGATATCGGGTGTCTAAAACTTGTGGTGCCAAAGAGGCTGTCTGATCAGCGACGCATCGCTGCTGTCCTTTCGGCATTTGATTCAAAGATCGAGATCAACAACCGGATCAACGAGGAGTTGGAGGGGATGGCGAAGTTGCTATACGACTTTTGGTTCGTGCAGTTCGACTTTCCGATCACAGCCACCCAAGCCGCCGCAATGGGAAACCTCGACCTCGAAGGCAAACCCTACCGCGCCTCCGGCGGCCCAATGACCTACAACGAAACCCTAAAACGCGAGATCCCGGCTGATTGGCACGACGGAAGGGCCACCGAGATCTTTGTCGTCAATCCATCTTTGCCATTAAGGGTAGGCACCGTTGCGGGCCATTTCGACATGGACGCACTGCCCACAAGTGGTTTTATGACGAAAGGCTTGCAAGCAAAACCCTTCAATGGCGGCGCCAAGTTCTCGAACGGAGACGTCGTCGTGGCTAGAATCACGCCTTGCCTGGAAAATGGAAAGACAGCACTTATTACGCAACTCGACGATGATCAAGTCGGTTTCGGCTCCACCGAGTTCATTGTTTTGAGAGGGAAAACAAGGTCACTCAGTGCCTTTGGATCATGTTTGGCGCGATCAGACTATTTCAGAAAGTTTGCCATACTCAACATGACTGGAACTTCTGGCAGAAAGAGAATCGAAGCACCAGTGCTCAGCACCATTCCTCTCCCAATACCCCCTCCCAAGCTATTGACGAGCTTCGAACAAATCTGCGATCCGATGTTCAAAGCGATGACTGAAAACGCAAAACAGAATCAGCTTCTAACCGAACTACGAGACTGGCTCCTCCCGATGCTAATGAACGGCCAGGTCAAAATCAACCCTTGATCGGCACATCTCTAACTCCTTCCGCGCGAGCCGACCTCCTTAAGGAATGAAAGGACGCATTACGTCGAGCCATACGCCTAGATTTGACTGCTGGGCACGATCCCCGAACACTTTCCTCCATTCCTCGTAAGTGCGCTTGTCTTTTTCTATGTTCTCAGCCACATTTAGTGCCTGCCCATGTATGAATTCAGCCATCTTTAGCCTGTCACTCTCCCCGCCTGGATTTTGTATCGCATCTTGGCGAGCCTTTATTTCGAGGTCGGCAAGGCGGGCTTGCTCTACCCTGACAATCAACTCAAACTTTGCCCTGAAATGGTCATCCAGTGCGTTAACCAAGGCAGTGATGATGAACGCAATACTAACGGGGGTGGCTCGTAATGACCCCAGGCAAAGGTCAAAGGTTTCCCTGTCTTTCCCAGCATTTGCCTTGTCGAGCATTTCTGTACAGTTACGGTAGATTGTACGCTGGAGCCCCTCGGAGCACTGGCTCACCAGCCGGTGAAACTCTTCAATGTGAGCATTGTGAAATGGCATACGGCAAAGTGTACTTTGACGCTCGACAAACACATCCAACAGGTAGACTCTAGTCTATGAGTGAGCCCAACTTCCTACTCTACGAGTCGGCTCCTGGACACACGCGCTTACTTGTTCGGGTTGAAGACGACTCAGTATGGCTTTCACAAGCCCAGATGGTCGAATTGTTCCAAACCAGCAAGCAAAATATCAGCCTCCATATCAGGAATGTTTTCGAGGAAGAGGAACTTACCGAAGAGGCAACTGTCAAGGAATACTTGACAGTTCAGTCCGAAGGCGGACGGCAAGTTCAACGAACAATAACCTGCTACAACCTCGATGTCATAATCTCCATCGGCTATCGTGTACGGTCGCACGTCGGCACTCAGTTCCGAAAGTGGGCTACTCAGCGCTTACGAGATTACGTCATCAAGGGATTCGCTCTCGACGACCAAAAGCTCAAAGAACAAGCAACAATCGGGGACTACTTCGACGAACTCTTAGAGCGGATTCGAGACATCCGCAGTTCCGAGAAGTTGCTTTACAAGCAGGTTCGGGACATTTGCGCTTTGAGCATAGACTACCAATCAAGCGCGGAAGAATCTCATATCTTCTTTGCAACGGTCCAGAACAAGTTCCATTTCGCGGTAACCGGCCAAACCGCCGCAGCGATAGTCAAATCCAGAGCAAATGCCAGTCTTCCCAATATGGGCTTAACCGCTTTCAGCGGGGACGTAGTTCGCAAGAAAGATGTCGCGATTGCCAAGAACTACCTTACAGCTAAAGAGATTGACTCTCTAAACCTGCTCGTCGCCCAGTTTCTTGACTTCGCTCAGCTTCAAGCTAGGCGGCAAAGAGAACTACACATGGCTGAATGGCTACTGAAACTGGACGAGATTTTAAAGCTCAACGAGTTCCCCATCCTTAATGACCTTGGCAAGGTTTCGGCTCGCATTTCTGAGGAGCACGCGCACGCCCAGTATCTCGAATTCGAAGAAGTTCGCCAGCAAGTGCGTCGACGCCAGTTGGAGTCTGAACCCGACGTAATCGTCGATTTGGACAGCCAACTCAAATCCCTCGAAAGTGGCAGGAAGAAGAAGAAACCCAAATGAGACTTTGCCTCCTTGCTCAGCCGCTTCGCGGCTTCGCCTTCGGCGAATGAGACGGCACACTCACGCGCCACCGGAGTGGCACATTCGCGCGCCGGGAGAGGTTGAGCAAGGGCTTCGACGGTCATAATGGCGATTATCAGCGAGCCCTTCGGGAAAGGTTTTGCACGAACCATCAAAACTCTTTCAATGATAATCGGACATTATAACGTCGTGACAAGGTCATTCCTAAGAGCAAAACCGGAAGCGACCCCAACCACCCGGTTCGCAAGTAGAGGCTCCCTTATATCGCGGCACAAACATCCGACGCTAACGGGCCCATACTTGCCAAACCTCACGAACCAACAAAGAGACCGCTCCGCGCTAAGCAGGGCAACTCAGTCGTCAGGATTCCTTCCCAAGGGGCGACACATGCCCTTTTTAACGCCTCGCCGTATCAGTTCGAGCACATCCGGCACAAACCATCCGGCACGGTCAAACCGAAATGGCGTTCCGAGAGGAAACGGCTAAAGGGCAGCGCCGCTCCCTCGGGCCCCTTCCTGCCTTCCCTCGACCCTGTCTTAGCACATCGCTGGCACATCGGCGTGAGCAAGCCCCAATGGGGAGTAAACCCACCCACCCACCCTCAGAGGCGCTTCGCGCCCCCCAACCTCTAGTCGAACGTTAACCCCAAACCCCCATCGCTACCGCCGCTAGGGGTATCAAACCACCCAAAAACAATACGTTAACCTGCCCCATTTCCTAGGTTAAGCCGAAGACGCGCGCGCGAGGTCAATATCTCCCACCCTTACCTGCAATCTAGCCAACCCCGCCGCACCTGTTATTGAGGAAGTCGCGATAATACTTTGCTCTGCCAATCAGTTAGTAGATCACCGCCAAACTACCAAGCTTCCCCAAGCCAAATCGTCCCCATTCGGAAAAGAAAACGCTGCCTTGCAAGCTTCCAGCGATTGTAATCGAGGGACGATATCGAAACCAAAAATCCGAACCTCGTTACAAAAAAAGTAAATCTCCAGCCCAGACTCAAATGCACTTCCGAACGCCTCGAATGGGTTCAGTCCTCTTTGGTAGGCCTCGGTGTCATTACAAGCTTCGACCTGCTTCCTATATCGTCCCCATACTTACAAGGCCTCGGTGAGCCTCACTTTCTTTAAGTAACGAGGTTAGCTTCAAGTATCTTCCCTCATTCCTAACTAGTCTGTAGCCTCTATATCCTCATTAACATCTAGGCTTAAAAGCAGGTTCACACCTGAATGCGGAAAAGGTCGCTTCGCTTGACTGCAAACTTGTACCGTCGAGCCCGATTGGGACCCTCTTTCTGAGTCACAATCAAGAGTCCGCCCATCCTGAGTTCGTACAGGATTCGGCTCCCGGCCATTGCCGCCGCCGTGCCTCGCACCCCGATCAGCTCACCAACATTTTCAACTGGCATAAAGAACTCCCCATCCTTCTCGTCATCTTGCAAATACCAGGCCGCCGAGGCAACCAGCGTTAGTCGCCCCGGGTCTGCTGCCGAAAGCGTAGCCCACACTTCCGTAAGCTCCAACGGCGAAGCTTGCGCTTTCTTAAAGGCGAACTCAATCGGACTCATCCCCTCTGGGCACCGAATCTTGTCCCACGCACCGGCGAACTCAAGCCAGATCGTCTCTCGATCAAACCACTCGTCAGACTTCGTTCCGATCAGTGACAGCGATAACACCCCGTCAATCAGCATCTCAACGATCTTGCGATACTCCGCAGGCGGTACCGCTTTAACCGCTTTAGCCGCCTTCGCATGAATCGCTAGGAGCGACCGGGCTAAGTCGAAGGTATATCGGAAGGGTTCGCGCATATTTGGAGGAGTAGTAAGCGCACGCCAGACAATGCCGTGAACCGCCTTGCGGTAATCCACGGCAATCGAACTGTAAGTTTTGCTCAGGAACTCCAGAGGCTCCGCCCCCGGCACCGCAATACCGCGCCACCGTCCTTCTAGGTCGAGGCTCGGCATCGCCTCCATTTGGCTCGAAATGAGATTCGAGCGCAAGGTAGGCAACAGCACCACCCCCGGCATCGTGTCGCTGCCGCTGGCCATGAATGATTCAAAAACCTCATCCCGATATTGCTCCACTTTCACTACTCACCCCCCTGACTCTGCTCGGCAATGAACCGCTTCAACGCCTCAGCCGGAACCCTTCGGGCCTTAAGCCCGTTCATCCAAACCGAAGGAATCTTGCCTTCGGCCACTAACTTGTAGGTCACGCTCTTTCCCAAAGAAAGAATCTCCGCCACTTCCGGTATTCGATAGAATGCTTTTTCCATATGTCTCCATTGCGAACCGTGCGTTACGCAATGTATACTTAGACGCATTGCAGTTATGAAACATTTCAACCAGATGAGGCACGGATAAGTGTCAAAGTCAAAGCTGATAGACGAGCGTAAACTCAGCCGGAATTTGTTGGGTTACCGGGTCATCGAGGAGGCAGAATTCGGTGACGTCAGATTCCCGCTAAATATGCCCGGATTGACGCCAGGGCCGTATCCCTTTAATGGCCCTTTAATAAGCCCAATTCCCAAGAGCGTCACAGACGGCGAGATCGGCTACTCTTCAGAACGAACTCACATCCCAACATCCCACATGCTTCACCGCAAGTTCGCGGCCCTGTCTGCTGATCCCGACGTGATCTTAACATTTGCAAATCAGTACGGCACACTCGGTCGCATCATAGTTTGGAGCGACCACCACAATAGTTGCGAGTTCATTTCGGAGTGGGTGGCCGAAATTGAGCGTTTACAAGTGCTAATAGATATCTATGACGGCACGCTCGCGAAGAGGAGACTCGGGATTGATGACGAAACAAAGGTTCTCTCGCTGCTCAGGCGGAAAAGGATTCTTGATAACTTCACCGCGATCATTGACACAGATAACCTTATCCGAAACTCCCGCAATATCTGGTTAATGGCATCCCGGCCAAAACTGTATTGGTACATCCTAAGCGTCGAGATCGAACGAGAACTCGCTCTTGGCGTAGGTGTCACCTTCCGCGAACTAAAACCCGGCGCAACTCTTGCCCTTCACCCAGAGGACCTCCTAGCCGCCATATACGTGCATTTCCTAAACGAGATCATTGGTTCTATCCGAACCCCAATCAAATGCACCGGATGCGGCAAGTGGTTCTCCCCCAAAGACGCAAGATCCAAATATTGTTCAAACGCATGCAAAGTCCGGCAATACCGGGCAAGGAAAAGAGAGGAAACTAATGGCAACTAAGAAACGAGGACAAAACGAAGGCACGATCTTCCAAAGAGCCGATGGAACATGGGTCAGCCGCATAAGCCTAGGCTATGACACCGTAAAGGGCACAAGACGCCAGAAGGCGTTCTACGGCAAGACCCAAGAGGAAGTCAGGAAGAAGCTCACCGAAGCCCTCCGAGGCAACGACCTTGGCGTAAACATCGCCCCCGCCAAACAAACGGTAGCAACCTTCTTAAATGCTTGGCTCGAAACCGTTGCCAAGCCGAGAGTAAGAATCAAGACCTACCGAAGCTATGAGCAGATCATAAGAAACCACCTTATCCCAGGGTTAGGAAGGCATGAGCTGCAAAAGCTAACCCCCCAACTCGTACAAGCCTTTCTGAACGCCAAAGCCGAGACCGGCCTCTCAGTAGAGCATCTACGCCGTGTATTGCGTACAGCGCTCACCCAGGCCGTTAAATGGGACTACGTACAACGCAACGTCGCTACGCTTGTTAGCTCCCAAAAGCAAAAGAAGCATGAGTTCCACTATCTTGATCAAGACCAAGCCCGAAAGTTCATAAAGGCAGTCAATGGACACCGCCTCGAAGCCCTCTTTACCGTCGCCCTTTCCGTAGGTCTAAGACTCTCCGAAGCCCTAGGGCTAAGATGGGATGATATCGACCTCGAAGAAGGAACGCTTCGCGTCAGAGTACAACTGCAACGATCCAAAGGAAAGGTCGAGTTTGTTGAGCCAAAGACCGAAAGAGCCAAACGAACCATCCCCCTCCCCAACTTCGCTATTACTGTCCTGAAACGACACAAGGCAATCCAGGCCCAAGAAAGGCTCATGATAGCGGACAAATGGAAAGACTACAACCTAGTCTTCACATCCTCAATAGGAACGCCGGTCGAGGAAAGAAATATAAGAAGAACCCTCACCGCCCTACTAGAAACCAACAAACTCCCAACCCTACGTTTCCACGACCTACGCCACTCATGCGCCACGCTTTTGCTAAGCCAAGGCACCGACGTAAGAACAATCATGGAAACCCTAGGACACTCCCAAATAGCCCTAACCCTAAACACCTATTCCCACGTCGTCCCATCCCTACAAAAAGAAGCCGCCACAAAGATGGACGAAATGCTTGGAGTAGGTTAGCGTCCCTTTTGGACTTAGTCGATGGGTATAGTTGCTAATGCCGTGACCATTGATGCCACTACTTTCCCTGATCAGGATGAGTGGCTCTATTTGTGTGACATTGATGTATCCGCCTTCTCGCCTTCCAAAGCCTACATTCAAGACGGACACAGAATCATTCTCCAAATCGATATTGGCGGTATTGTCGCGTTTCGCAAATGGGACAAGATCACCCGGTCCAAGTTCTGTAACAGTGCGCTTCGCGATAAGATCGCGGCCGACTTGGCGCAAATACTTGGAGTAAACATTCCTGCCACCCTTATGTGGCGAGAAGGTGCAGATTTAGGCTGTGTCCAAAAAGCTCCTCCGAATCAGTTTGCCCAAACCATGGAAATGTATTTGAAAGCATGCCAAGTCGCAAAAAAATCGAAACCCGAACTGGACAATGCAATTGCACGGGCTTATGATCCAGAAAACTTCTACTTTGACGTTTGGGTAGCTAATCACGACCGCTCATACAATATGCGGAACTTACTCATCTCAGAAACGTCATCGGTCGTTTCTATATCCTTGATTGACTACAACTGCGCCCTCGGCCACAAAGAAAAGCCCTGGCCAAAGGACTCTCAATTCAATGACTCGGGCTTTCTGCTAGACAATCCGCCGATCCCGCATTTTCTTAAGAGTAACGAGGTTTTCCTCCAGCAATTTCACGAAGCAGCCGATAGAATAGATGAGCGCTTTTCAAAGTTGGGCGAAGAGGTAATTCATTCCCTCTGCGAACGAGCGGGATCGTTTTATCGTCAAGAAGATGTACACTCAATGGCAAAGATCGTTTCCAATGGACTCATAGAGAGACGGAAGCAAACCAAATCTTGGGCTCAAGAGCTCTTGAAGTTATGAAGTTAGAAGTAGTCTGCTACGGTTTTGAAGATCATCGGATAAAAGCTGAGGATCAGTCCGTGATGTTTGGCTTTGTGGTAATAGCTCGCTCAGAATCCGAAACACGGTTTAGCGTTCACCAGAGGTGCGACACCGACCTTTTCAACCTTCCGCCCCTTTTCCAATTCACAGCCTCACAGCTAGATGAGATCATTATTGCCAATTGGAAGGAACAGACAAACACAAGTGAAGAACTGCATGCATTTCTTTTACGGACAGTGTTCTGTGGATTAGGCTCATTTCGATGCGGCATTCAGTCGACCTTGGACATCGAGCCCTGTGATCTTGATTCCTACATCTTTAGTTTCCGCGACCAGATTGATGAACTCCTCGAAGAGTATCGCAAACAGCTAGAGGGATATTTAGAAGCATGCACGCCTCGATGGAACCGATCCTCCAATGTTCCCATTGAGTCGGCCTCCATCCCCCGTATTACCCGCATCTCGCCAGCGGTTCACCACTAGCGATAGCAACGGGACGTGTTAACCTCGAAACGACCAAGAGGATAAGAACACAAGCCCTATCCCCTTGTAATGACAAACCGAGGTACACCCCACCCCTCGAATTGTCATGACAGGCTGAAAGCACCCGCCTGGCCACACGTTCCTCCCGAAGAGGAGTTCATCTTTTTCAAAAATTGCGCGCGTCAGTAGCACCGCGATATACAAACCCGCTCCCCCCCTCGCGCGCCCCCGCGCGTACAGGAAACCTAACGCATGATCGAACACGGCCAAAAGGAGTTCTCGGTGATATACATCCCATACAATGCTGCACCGCGTCCTTAGCACAAAGGAGCAATACAACCGCCCCCAAGCCAATGTAATGACAACGCCCCCAAACAAAACGTAATGACACCCGCCAACCCCGATGTCACAAGCCCCAAAAACACCTCAATATTCCCCGGTGAGTACACGGGTGAGTACATTTCAGAAATCCACCCAACAAAAAAGCCCCACAAAGGGGCCATTTTGAACCTAAAAAAGTGGCTGCCGCAAAAGGACTCGAACCTTTGACCCGCTGATTAACAGTCAGCTGCTCTACCAACTGAGCTATGCGGCAGTTTAGGCCTAGAGGATACCCAAGGCCGACTTCAGAATTATTGGCAACTAGGCCCAATCTCAACAGGTTCAACTCCCTTGGGTCAAACTTACAATGCATGAAAATTGATGCGCATCAACATTTTTGGGTTTACGGGCCCGGCTACGAGTGGATTGATGATTCGATGTCGCCCCTTCGGCGCGATTTCCTGCCCGGCCATCTTCAGCCCCTGTTGCAAGAGCGGTTTTACGACGGTTGTATTGCGATTCAGGCGCGGCAGAGTCTCGATGAAACCGAGTTTCTGCTTGAGCTTGCTGCTGAAAACGAAATCATTAAGGGCGTGGTGGGTTGGCTTGACATGCGGGGCGAGGTCGCGGAAGAGTTAGAAGTTTATGCGGATTTTCCGAAGCTTAGGGGAATCCGGCACATCGTTCAGGCCGAGCCGATGGGGTTCTTGGATGACCCTCATTTTCGCCGTGGCGTCAGCCTGCTGCCGCGTTTCGGGCTCACTTACGATCTCCTCATCCGTCAACATCAGCTCACCGAGGCGACCGACTTCGTAAGGGCCCTCCCGAATGTACGAATGGTGCTGGATCACATCGCAAAGCCCGATATAAGGGGCGGTCAATGGGAGCCTTGGGCTAGCAATGTCCGCGAGATTTCGAACTGTGAAAATCTCTCGGTGAAGCTATCGGGAATGGCCTTCGAGGCCGATTGGGCCAATTGGAATGCCAATACGCTTAGCCCTTATGTGGATCATGTTTTGGAGTGCTTTGGGCCAGATCGGTGCATGATTGGTTCAGATTGGCCGGTTTGTTTGGCCGCAGGGAAGTATGGGATGGTGATGGGAGCAATTGAGGAATTGCTTAGCGAGAGTGATCGAGAGGCGGTTTTGGGCGGGACGGCGGCGCAGTTTTACGGATTGGCATAAGGTTGGCACGTTGCTACATTTTGGTTCCGGGCTTTGAGGCGTCTTCGTAGCAAGCTTCCACCAACGCCATCGTTTGTAAGGCATCCTCAGCGTGAGTTTCGGGACGATCTCCGCCTGAGGTCCACGTCATCATTGCCGACATTGGGCCCCGAAAAGCGTGGGGGAACCAGCTTCCTTCCAGTGGGATTTCTTCCCAGTTTCCACCGAGACGGCACCATTCGAACCAATCGCGCTCCCCGGTTGGATAGTCCATGTTCAGCCCCATTTGAAACTTGATCACGCCTTTGGTGCCCTCAATCCTGAACTCTGATCGCTGGTGCTTGGGACCGTAATCATGGGCGTGATAGGTGTTCACCATCGCCCGACAACGAGGGCCGTAATCTAGAATCATAGCCGAGCGGCTTGAATGTAGCTTGGGGGACGCATCGTGTTTTAAGGTGTTCGCCTTGACGCTAACGGGGTTGCCCAGCAGACACCGGATAAGATCGAGATAGTGAATCGAGTGATACACGATTTCCATCCGAGGGGCCTTTTCAAGAAAATCCCACATCGCCCACGGGGTGTGAACACAAACCGAGACCTCGATTTCTACAATCTCGCCGACAAGCCCTTGCCCGATAATATCGCGCGCAACCAAGCTGTAGGGCGCGGACCGGAGTTGGAAGTTTACGGCCATCTTTAAGTGCTTTTTCTTGCACAAATCGAAAATCTCATGGGCTTGAACGAGGTTCTCTCCCATCGGTTTCTGAACCAAAACATATGCTCCGTCTGGAAGTGCTTGCAGCGTAGGAATGATGGCAATCGCGGGCACCGCAACATCAAAAACAACATCAGAAGGAGCCTGAGCAACAAGAGCTTCAACCGATTCCGCGACGTAGGATATTCCAAAATCTCGCGCCAAATTTGAGGCGATGGTAGGGATTGAATCGAAAACCGAAACAACCTCAAACACGCACATTCTGTAAGCGGGCAAGTGGGCATTTCGAACAATGCTTCCCCCTCCAATAACTGCAATTGGAAGCGAAGCGTCAGGCAGATCGGGATGTTGACGAAAAGCCAAAACTAGCCGATCCGCTCAAGCTTAACCGTTCCCGAAGTTTGACCTGGTGCTTCCGGGATCGGGGCGTTGGTCCAAGTCGCTTCAAGCTTCACAACGGAGCCGTCGGCTTTGCTGATCCAAACCTTGCCGGCTGAACTGGCCGGATTATCGGGGATTTGTTCGGCATAAGTGAAGGTTGCGACAAAAGTGTCATAATTCGCGACCATCTCCGATGCTTCGATTTTGTAGTCGGCTTTTGCTTTGTGGGTTCCGAGCTTTGTATTGGCTGCAATTTCAACCGAGTATGTGTCACCAACGGCGACGGCCTTTGCCGGCAACCTCACCGCTTCAAACTCAGCCATTCGATAAACGTCGGCTTTCTGCAAATCGCTCTTAATGCCAACGATTGCGCCGTTGGGCTTCGACGTATAAACGGGCTTGGGGATGTCCTCGTTTGCCACGATTGCTTCCTCGCCGAAAAGGGTGGCTTTGTAGTTGGTCTGAGACTTCTCTATCGAAATGTTTCCTTCCGCAGAAACTTCCACAACCTTCTCTTGAACAGTAGAGGTGTAAATGGCTTCATCGCCAAAAACCGTGAGGGTCATCTTCAATGAAAATGTTGCGATGTCTCCGACTTTCGCCGTTCGAACCAAAGGGCTTTGGGCCAGTGCAATCACAGCCAAGCCGAGTAATAGAAAGAGGGGCAACCGTTTCATCAGCATTGATTTTACAAGTTATTGACGTATCCTCGGGCTGCGAAAGGCGTATTACAAGGCATGATCGCCGTATTTCTCGCGCTCGCCCAAACAATTCCAACTACGGCAAGCGTCATCTATCCTTGTTTTCCCGAAACATTCTTGCCGGGGAAGCAAAATGTGATCGCCCATCCTAATGAGTTGGGGCATCCGCCGGCCACGCAGCGGCAAACCCTTCATTTACTCACCCATAGCGCAACTTACAAGATTGACCTGAAGACCCAGCGTTTTGAATCCCTTTCTACCTTTCGCAACACTACCGATGGCGTGGTTAGCATCGCAATCAAGCTACCGGTTCGCGGTCGCCAAGTGACTTGGAACCAAATCCAAAACATGCACATTTCTTTCCAAGTGAGTAAGTTGAAGGTGACGCCAATCGAAGAGAAGGTCACGCGGCGAGAGCCAACGGAAAAGCAGAGGGCCAACGGGGTATGGGCGCAGTTCTATGAGAAGAACTACGTCATTAACTTGACTTTTAAGCCCAAGGAAACCAAGTCGGTGCAAGTGTCGTTCGATTCTCCATTGCCGAGAGCGGGGTTGGATGGAGCCCAGCGAATGGTGGTTTATGACACGGCCGGGGCGGATAACTGGGCCGCTAAAATTGGACAATTTAACTATGCGATCCAGTACTCGAACAAGGTCGTCCTTCAAGTGTTTGCGAGTTTGCCCGAGGGTAAGTGGCAGATTGGGCCAGCGGGAGCGTTCTTGAAGTTCTACGACTTTGAGCCCGCCGAAAAGCCGCACTTTATTTTCACGTTCTATCCCAACTCGCTGGATCCGATTGGAGGAGGCTAGGCCTTGGTAGAATCCTGGGATGGATTTGATTGGGGTGCCCTTTGATTATTGCGGCTATCGTCCCGGCTCCCGTCTCGGTCCAGCCGCTCTTAGGCTGGCCGAACTTGATGCAACGGTAAGAGGTTTAGGCTTCGATTTCGAAGATCGCGGCGATGTGCGGGTTCCTTTTCCAACGAAATCGGACCGAACCCTAAAGCAGTTTGCGCCGCTGATCCAGACCTTGAAGCGACTCATGAGCGAGGTTGATCGTAGCCTCTTGAATCACCGCATCCCGCTCGTCGTCGGTGGCGATCACTCCATAAGCATCGGCTCCGTTTCGGCCGCATTGAACTATTTTGGCGATGATTTGGCGCTGGTTTGGGTGGATGCTCACGCTGACCTGAACACGCCCGATACCTCCCCCAGCGGCAATATTCATGGGATGACGATTGGGGCTCTCATGAGCGAGCCTACATCCATCCGGGGCATTGCGGGAGATCAATGGGAACGACTTTGCGATTTATCGCGAACCCCGCTCAACCCCAAAAATGCGGGCTGGATCGGCCTTCGTTCTGTAGATGTCGGCGAGAGCAAACGGTTAAAGAGAAAAGAGACGGGATACGTTTCGACTATGAACGACATTGATCGCCGGGGACTGGTGTTTGAAGTTGAGCGAATGCACAAGTGGCTCCTCAGCACAAAGTGCCAGCGCGTCTGGCTCAGCTTTGACGTTGACGTATTGGACCCGATTCTCGCGCCTGGAACGGGCACTGCCGTACGTGGAGGCCTGAGTTATCGGGAAATGCACTTGCTAGCCGAAGTCTTTCACGAGTATCTTTCTGAGAAGAAATATCGCCTTGCCGGGCTTGATGTCGTGGAAATCAATCCGCTGGTGGATACGTACAACGCCACAGCAAAGGTCGCGGTTGAGTTTGTCGGCTCGCTCTTTGGGAAAACAATTCTTGGAGCGAAATGAGGGAGAAAATTCTCGAACTCGACGCCCGGTACATTTTGCCGACATACAAGCGCCAGCCCGGAGTTTTTGTTCGCGGTAAGGGTGCGCGGATCTGGGATAGCGAGGGCAAAGAGTATCTCGATTTTCTGGCTGGAATCGCGGTGGATGCGTTGGGCCATTGCCATCCCGCCATGGTGGCGGCGATGCACGAGCAAGCCCAAACCCTTATTCACACCTCCAATCATTTGCTGACGGAGCCGCAGGTGAGGCTGGCGGAAAAGCTATGCCAGCTTACGGGGATGGACCGGGTTTTCTTTGCCAATGATGGGACGACGGCGGTTGAAGCCGCGCTAAAAATTGCTAAGAAGCATGGATTGTCAAAGTGTCCCGAGGGCGATTATGAGTTTGTCAGTTTGCATCGAAGCTTTCATGGGCGAACGTTGGGGGCTCTTGCCGCGACTGGGCAGGAGAAGTATCAAAAGTCATTTCGGCCGCTGATTCCGGGTTTCCGCTATGTTACGGCTGACAATGAGTTGGAGCTCCATCAGGCTGTCAACAAGAAAACAGCGGCGGTTCTGGTTGAGCCCATCCAAGGCGAGGGCGGATTGACGACCATGACCGCCGCATATCTGGGCGAAATACGTCGCCTCTGTGATGAAATAGACGCTTTTATGATCGTGGATGAAGTTCAAACGGGGATGGGGCGAACGGGATTTTGGCTAGCGATTCAGCGGTTTGGGATCAAGCCCGATATGGTCATTCTCGCGAAGGCATTGGGCGGTGGGTTTCCCATCGGGGCATGCCTCACGCGGAAAGGGTCGAACACGATTTTGGAAGCGGGAGATCATGGCAGCACGTTTGGCGGAAGCGCGCTGGCTTGTGCGACGGCGTTGGCAGTATTGAACACAATTGAAAGCGAAGGATTGCTTCAAAACGCGGTGGAGCGGGGAGCGGAGTTGGCCCTAGGATTGCAAGCGATCGGCGATCCTATTGTCGAGGTGCGAGGTCATGGTCTTATGCGCGGTGCGATCCTCAATCGCCCTATCGCCCGGGAAATCGTCGCGGCTTGCCTGAAAAACGGCCTGATCATCAACGCCACCGACGAAAGCACTCTTCGCTTCGTCCCTCCGTTGATCATAACAAGCGGGGACGTCGCAGAGTCCCTCCAAACCCTGCGCGATGCCATCGTTTCCGTTAAACTTCTATGAAAACCCCTAGAGGAATTACCGGGTTTTTGACCGATATTAGAATCTAGCGAGTTACAGCTGATATAATTTAGCAGTTCGATTGAGGATGATATGAAGAAAACTTTTTTTGTTTTAGGTTTAGCCGTTGTCGGTGCCGCCGCAAATGCGCAGATTAGCTTTGTGGGTAGCCCGATTTTTGAAGACTTTGATAGCTTGATCGCCTCCACAGGCACATTTAGCGCAACCCCAGGTGTTCAATCCGCGATTCCGGGTGAAGGACAATGGCAGGGCACAAAGCTCGCTGGAACGGGCACAACCGCGACCGGTCTGTTGATTGGATTTGGCGGGCAGAACGCGGGAAGCCTTTATGGATTGGCCAATGCTGGGTCGGCGGAGCATGCTCTCGGTTCGCTTGCCTCGGGCTCAAACATCATGGCTTTTGGAGTTCAGATTACGAATAACACGGGCGGAACCCTGGCTTGGATGAACATTAGCTTTACTCAAGAAAACTGGAGAACATCCACAACTACGCAAAATACGATTGCCGCGAGTTGGGCTCGAAGTAGCGTAAGCGCGGCAACCGCGACCGACTTCCTCTCCTCCGCAAGTAGCTTCACCGGTGAAACTGGTTGGAACCTCGTGGGTCCCGCGCCCGTTACTACAAACGGAGCCATTGACGGAAACGTGGCCGCAAACCAGGTAGCGCGTAATGCGACGCTGACGTTTGCAACCCCGCTCGCCAATGGCGAAAGCATTTGGGTGCGCTGGCAAGATGTGAACGACGCAGGTAACGACGCAACCCTCGCGATCGACAACATGACAATCAGCGGAAACGCAACCCCAGAGCCGGCGACCATGGCCGCTCTTGGCCTTGGCGTAGCCGCTCTGCTTCGACGACGAAAGAAGTAAATTCTGTCATTCAAAGGCCCCAAGCTCTCGCTTGGGGCCTTTTTTGCTTTCGTTTATGTTGGACAGGTAGGACCATTTCCACCTCCCATCGCCTCCAGAGATTTCCGGTACCTTAATTAGAAGATGGCTTCCAAAGAATTCTCGTTTGACGTTTACAGTAAAGTTGACCAGCAAGAGGTGAAGAACGCGGTGGATCAGGCTCAGAAAGAGCTGGCGAACCGGTATGACTTCAAGGGTTCGAAGTGCGACATTTCCCAGGAGAAAGAGGACATTACGCTCACTGCGGACGACGAATTCAAGATGGAGCAGCTGAAGGACATTTTGATTTCGAAACTGCTGAAGCGCGGGATAGATATGCGCCAGATTGGTTGGAGCAAAACGGAGCACGGCACGGGCATGAGCATCCGCCAGAAGGTGGAGTTCAAGGTGGGAATTCCGCAGGATGAGGGCAAGAAGATCAATCGCCTCATCAAAGAGAACAAGGCCCTGAAAGTGAACTCACAGATTCAGGGCGACGAGCTACGGGTGACGGGGAAAGACAAGGACGACCTGCAAAAGGCGATGGCTTTTATCAAAGAGATGGAGCTCCCTTTCCCCGTATCTTTTGGGAATTATCGGTAACTCGTGGCTTGGGCGTCTCGCCCGGTCAACCGAAATTGTGTCGCACTTCCAGTGCTTGCCTATCGCCTGTCCAAGAATTCCAGGCCTGATCGGCCTTCGCTTTACTCTATCGGCCCGTTGGGCCTGGGCTCGTGCCTATTTTTCGTTTTACGCCCGTTTCGGAGCTGTCAAGGAATGCATTTTCGGCCTTCTGCACCTTTCCAAGGCCTGTTGAGAAAGCAGTCAGGCCTACAGGCTTCAGGGCGCGGAGCAGGCGGATTCCAACTTGGGGTGTTGTGTTCGCTCAAACCAGGGTGGGCTGCGTATGTCTCTCGCAGGGTCTGGCGGAAAATGACCCTGGAAGGGTCAAATCTGAATAGCCCGGGTTCAACTCCGGTTGACCCCGGGTTCGAATGGCCGTGTTTTTGCACCCTGGAAGGGTGCCAGAAGCTATCCAAAATCTCTCGTCGAAACGCAAAAATCCCCATTGCGCCAAGTTTGAGAGCTTAGCCGAAATGCTTGCTATCCTTTAAAACCAGCGGGCATTCCATGATTTCTCGCCCCTTGATGTAAGGGATCATGCTCGCCATCCAGTTCGCGAGGGGCATTCGCTCCTCGTGATCGCTCATGTAGATTGACGTTGCGGTGGCGGTTTGCTTGAGATTCGAGAGGCATTGGCTTCTCCCCGGCGGTTCGCGATGATTTTCCTGAAAGGGCCAGAGTATCCAAAGCACACAGACAGAGATGACTCCGCATACCGCCCAATCCCGCCAACACCACTTACTGATCACCTCCCGCATACCTTGTATTATAAGGGATAGATGGATTTTCGAAGGACGATCATCAGCTTTGATCGAGGCAAGAGTTCGTTTTCAGGCTGGCGCAAGGGTGTGGCGATGCTTGTGACGACCGCACTTGGCGGCGCGGTGGGTTATCGTGCCGTTTCCTTGCAATACCCAGAAGGCTTCACCCTTTCGGATGACCCCTATACGACTCCGTTCATTTACATCGGCATGCTTCTGGGAGTGTTCATCGGCAATTTGTTCAGCCGATTGCAGGGCAATTGGCTGATATGGCTCGGCGCGTGGGCGTTCTCGTTTGGAGCGATGTGGTTCGCTCCGTTGCTGTTTGCGAGCGAAAACGGCTTCGTCAAAGGCGGGGCAGTTGGCTGGGTTGGCGTCCTCGGCTTCACGATTTTTCACGTTACCTTTCTTATAGCCGTCAACCGAGATTGATCCAAACTCGTTCAAAGACGAAGTGAAAGCGTTTCTCTGCGAATCTGGTCGGGGCGACACGATTCGAACGTGCGACCTCTTCCACCCCATGGAAGCGCGCTACCAAACTGCGCCACGCCCCGACAGCTATCATCTCATGGAAGGTAGGGTGATCCTTCCTGGTCAATCTGGCGCGTCCAACTGGACGCAACGCCGAAATTGAACTCAGATGTTACCCGAAAGCGCAAAATCGAGATGGAAAACACAGAAACGGGGTGCGAGTTGATCACTCGCACCCCGTTTCACGTCCTCCTTTATTTGGTGGTGAAGGCGAACGTTATGCAGTTGCCATCAGCGAACGTGACCTTGTAGGTGTATTTCGTTCCCACCACGAGGTTCTTCGTGCTGAGGTTGAAAATCCACTGCTGTCCAGAAGCATCCCATCGGAACGCCGTATCTGGCGTCGTTGAAATAGGATCCTCGTTGATAATCGCGCTCGTATTAGCGCTTGTACCAATCAGGAAGAAGGAGGCGATTGTTCCGGGCGTGCTCACAGAGACTCCGGCGGCGTCGAAAACCTTAACCTTGATCGGTACGGTGCTACCTTTCTTCACGACACTGCTGCCATCCGCGTTAACTGGCTGAAGCACTCCGCTGTTGCCGTTAAAGCTTATCGTCAGGGTGCCCTTTGGTAGCGGCGCTGGAACCGTGTAGTTACCTAGCTTGCCGTTGGGATCGTTCAACACCATGGTGATGTCGTACGCTCCAACCATGCTCGATGAGGAACCGGCGGTTGAGTAACTCGCGGTGATGCCATCGCCAGCAACTACGCCGTTGAGGCTTCCCGTTAGCGTTGGTACCGTTCCGTGATACAGCATAGTTTTGTTGTCCACGGTCATCGTTAGCGTCTTCTTCGTTATCTCGAAATCCCCGTTCGTGATTGTGATTTCGTAGTTGTCCGAACTGGCGTGTGGGGTGATCGCGTAATGTCCCACGTTCTCTCCGAGCGCTCGGTCTACGGTAAGACCGATGCTCGCATTATTGTCTCCAGCCACCAAGCCTGTAACCGTCGCCGTGAGTGTAGGATCTGTTGATCCATACACCTTTGTCGCGTTGTTGCCAACAATCGAGAGCGCCTTCTTTGTAATCGTTAGGGTCCCACTCGTCGGCGTTACATCGTAGTTCGGATTCGAACCTAGCGTCACCGAGATCGGGTAGCTATTCACGCCAGAGGCAGTTGTCGCAGTGGTTGATAGGCTGTAATCTAGCGTATCAGTGCCAACCGTTCCGGTTACAGTTGCGTCCAGAGCGGGGTTAACCGCGCCGTAGACCTTCGTTTTGTCATTGGCCGTAATCGTTGCGGTTTTCTTACTAATCGTGATCGTAGCGTCGCCGCTTTGATCGTTGTAGTTAGTGCCACCGGTGAATGTCCAGTGAGCGGTTCCGCCGGGAACGTTGGTGAACGTTGCACCGAGGTCGAGACCGCTTAGCGAGGCTCCACCGACGCCGGTCGCTGTTCCGGTTGCGCCGTGCGCGGTTCCGTCGTAGACTCCCGTGTAGCCGGAGACCGTAACGGTAGCGTCGGCTTTGGCAATGTTGGCGGTTGTTGTCCCAACTGAAGTTAGGCTGTAGTTATCAGCGTCGCCGCCGGCGAGAGACCCTCCCGTTAAGGTGACGGTCTTGCCGTTGCCAGCATTCGCGTCCGCAAACGCGGCAGTTCCACCAGCGAGGGTTACTGCATCTGTACCAAGAACTCCGCTAAGGGAACGTGTTGATACGGTTGCGCTTGTTGTTCCATCGTAGACTTTGTTGGCGGCCGTAAAGCTACCGGTGATGTCCAGTTTGGAGATGTCAGCCTGGGCGGTTGCCCCGGTTGAAGTGAGCATATAGTTGCCAGAATCATCACCCGAAAGGGTGAGGCCAGTTACAGTTACCGTCTTTCCGATTCCGGCGTTCTTCGTATCAAACAAGCCAGATGAAGGACCACTAAGCGTGACGGCATCCGTTCCTTCAAGCCCGGTTAGAGGCTGGAAGTGGATCGTCGAGTCTCGGTTACCATCATAGATCTTGTTGTCGGCCGTGATGCTGCCCGCTAGCTGCTTTGGCGTGATCGTCAGCGTGTCGCCGACGAACTGAAGGTTGTAGTTCGAGCCTAACGTCAACGAACCGATTGTAATGTCGTAGTCGCCAACGTTGGTTCCGCCCACCCTATCCAGAGCACCGCCAAAAACATCGCCGGATACAAGCGAGCCGCTCGTGATCAAGTAGGTGAATGCAGGGTCGGCTTGACCGTAGACCTTCATCTTATGATCGGCCGTGACTTCAACAATGCGCTGAGTGATCAGGAGGTTAGAGCCAGCAAAGTACAACGTATAGTTGTCGCTAAGGGCAAGCGATCCTTGGTTGATCGCGTAGCTGCCCACGTTCTCACCCGAATCCCTCGTTAGAGAGCCGGAGAAGGTGTCCGAGTAAGCGAGCGATCCGCTGGTGATTGTGTAATCAAGCGTCGGTTCGCTGTCACCGTATCCCTTGGTTTTCGGGTTTGCGGCTACGTTGATGCTACGCTTCGTGATGGTCAGATTTGCGCCAACGTACGAGATTTCATAGTTGCCGTTTACGTCAAGGGTGCCCTGCTCGATGGCGTAACTGCCAACATCGTTGCCAGCGATTCGGCTGAGAGCTCCGGTGAAACCATCGGTGAAAGCCAGTGAACCACTTGTGACTTGGTAAGTCAACGCGGGGTCGCCGTCTCCGTATGTTTTGCTCTTTGCATCGGCAGTAACCTGCAACGGTCGCTTCGTTATCGTAAGCGTAGTGGGAACAACCGTCAGCACGTAGTCACTGCTCAAGCTCAATCCTGGTTGCCCGATCGCGTAGTCGCCTACGTTTTCGCCAGTAGCTCGACTAAGAGCGCCGGTAAACGAATCGCCCGATTCAAGCGGAGAAGAGAGCGTGTAGGTAAACACGGGGTCGGCGTTGCCGTAGACCTTTGTTTGGTTAGCGGCTGTTGCCGTGATCGCCTTCGGATTGACAACGAAGTCTTGGCTTTCGGCCGATTCTCCGCCATCTCCCGCGCCAACGGATCGCTCGGGAGTTTCCACCCTAACATGCTTGGTGCCGGCATGACCAACGGGGAGAGTGAACGTCAGGCTCGTCCAAGTGGACGAGGTCGCTGAGTACTCAACCGCGCCTATCTTCACCTTGGTGTCGGCAAAGATTCCGGTGCCGGTCAGAGTTACGGTTTGGTCGGCATCGCCATAAGTTGCAGATGCAGGCGAAATGCCGCTGAGAGTTGGTACCGGGCGATTAACCGTCACATCAAATGTTGTGGTGGTTTGGTTACCCGCGGGGTCGGCCACGATCATGGTGACCACGTGCGCGCCAACCATAAAGGTCAGTCCGCTAGGATCAAAACTGATCGTTGCGGTGCCGAGGTTATCGGTGGCCGACGCCCCGGTGTAAGCTGGAATCGTTGCCCCATCTCTCGAAGTTGCAAAGACAACAACGTCGGCGGGCGTGCCCGTGATGACAGGGGCGACGTTGTCAAACATAACTTGCGCAGTTTTTTCGTCGCTTGCGTTACCCGCTTCGTCAACCGCCCAATAGTGGATCGTTGTTGTGCCGTTTTCGATAATATTGAAGGAGGCGGTATCGCCGGGGACGACGATTGGGCTTGATAAATTCCCTTGCGCGTTTGCACCTACGGTGTAATAGCGAACTTCCTTAACGCCCGAACCAGGAACGCCTAGGCGAAGCTCCGGATCGCTAGTTACTATGCTTACGCCAACTTGGGCTCCCTTGAACCAACCTCCGTTGCCGGGGGTTCCAGTTAGGTTTGGCACGAGGGGTGTTATCGGAGCTGTTCCATCAATTTGGAACTCACGCGTTTTGCTAGCGATTCGTTCCAGTTCGTCTTTGCCCGAAACATTAACCGTGTAACGGCCCTCGGGGTTAACAAGGGTTCCGCTTAGGAATGGGTTTACCGTGCCCGCTGGCAGACCGAGAAGCTCTTGCAGAACCCACGTAAGCAACCCAGCAACGGCATTTTGACCGTAGTAGGAAACGGTCTGAGGCGTGCGGTGCCATCCCATAAGAGGGGAAGTGATCTCGACAACGGGGGCGCTGTATAGCACCGTGAAGTTCATCGTGAACGGATCGGTTTCGTTGCCCGCCTCGTCTCGACCATACGCGGTTAGGCGGTAGATACCATCAGTCACGATCGGATCGCCGTTAACCCAAGTTGTAACCTCGGTTTCGACGCCACCGATCGTGGGTGTTCGGTAAAGGTGGATCTGGGTTAAGTCTGTTCGCAAAAACGGATCGGCGACAACAATTTCAAGACCGCTTACCGATGCAACAAATCCGCCCGGGGTTTGCGAGGGAGTGATCGTTGGTTTTTGATCATCGTACCAATACGAGAAGTCAACCGGGGTGGTGTTGCCCGCGTGATCCGAGAACGTGTGCGAAAGAAGGGCATATCCGCTTTGCGAGTTGATTACCGTTAGGAGGTCAACGGAGGAAGGCTCGACGATCCCAGAACCGCCGGTATCGGTGCCGGAGAAGTTTACGGTGCGTTGGCTACGATACCAATTTCGACCCATGTAGATTTCGTCGGGAGCTGGGCCAGTTGCCGTTCCCGCTGGAGCAGTTCGATCTATCTGAACCATGTGGACGTGATGCGTGGATTCGACGTTGCCATTAACGTCCGTCGCATAGAACTCGATGCTGAACGTGCCCGCTGTCGCAAAGGTGGGCAGCAACAGATCGCCGCTCCCGTTGGGAGCCGCGGTTATGGTGCTTCCGCCATTGATGGTGTAGCTGATGGTAGCGACACCATCGCCTCCGGCGTTGTCTACCGCGTTGAGGGTGACATTCACGTTCTGGTTGGTCCAAACGGCGGCCGGGGCTTGGGACGCAATGCTGGTAGGCGGTGCGTTTTCTTTAACAACAATCGTGCGTTGAACTGGGGTGGCGGCAAAGTAGTTGCCATTACCGGCCTGAATCGCTTCCACCACAACGTTCGTGGTCGCACTTCCATTGGCATCAGGCGTAAGAAGGCCCGCGACCGAGACCGTAGCTGGTCCAGAAACCATTTGGAATGTGACGGGTAGGGGAGATGTTGTGGTGGCGGTAAGAGTGAGCGTTTGGCCAAACTTCGTCGGGCCGTGGGGTCCAAAGGAGATTGTTTGGGATGCCTTTGTGATGGTAAGACTCGCACCGACATAGGCGATGGAGTAGTTCCCCCCGGCGGTGAGCGTTCCCTGGGTGATAGCAAACGGCCCATCGGCAACATTTTCGCCGGCAACCCTGGTGAGGGTGCCAGAGAATAAATCGCCACCGATTAGGGATGGCGACGAGGAGTAGGTCAACGTTGGATCAGGCGTGCCGAAAACTTTGCTCTGGGTGTTGGCTGTAACAGTGATCGGCTTGGCTGTAATATCACCGGTCGAACTGAGACTTGATGAAGATAAGATGTATCGTATTGACTCAGCTCCGGAAAGGCTGAAACCCGTTCCGTTGACGACCTTACCCGTGCCAACATTTCCGTCAACGAAGAAGGCGGTACCGCCGATAAGGGTTACGGAATCCGTGCCGACCAAGCCAACGAGGCTACGCGTACCGATGGTAGCGGAGGTTCCACCATCGTAGATTTTTGGAGTAACGGTGAAAGAGCCTGCGATTGTCTTTTGATTGATCGTCAGCGAGCCACCACCAGTAGCGAAATCGTTCGCGCTAGTTCTGGCTTCGACCGTAAATCCGGTCGCGGCCGGCAAAGCTCCGGACGTACTCGTGAGGGTCAACGTGGTTGTTCTTGAGTTTTGCGGGCTGGTGAAACTGACCGGATTGGGAGAAAAGCTAGCGGTAACGCCGCTAGGGAGGGTAGAGGTCACGGACATAGTTGCCGTGAATCCCCCGCTTGATCCCGGTATAGTGCCGCGGTTTACGGTAACAGTGTAAGTTGCGGAACCCGCAGTGCCATAAGTCAACGTGCCGATTTGCGCGGCAACAGTAACACTGCCCACCTTCGGAGAGGCGAAACTCGCCACTACTAATGCAAAAAGGGCGAAAAGGACAATAAAAAGACGGCATGTCAGCCGATTAGAAATCGAGGCGAAGGCTAAAGCGTTTTGTATCATATCTCCTCCAGAGAACGCAGAATGCGCATTTGTATTGTAAAGCAAGAAATGCGCTAATTCGCCCGAAATAGTATTGTATTCCTGTAAAACAGGTAAATATACGAGCCAACTCGAACTTATGGCGCGAATCGGTATTAACAAAGTCTACTTGGGTTAGTGTGGCACTTCGGGCGGAGCGGCGGGTTTGGCGGTCGCCTTGCTTCCAATTGCAAAAACATGATCATCCCGGGTCTATCGAACGGTAAACTTGCCAGGTTATTCTTAAAGTGGAACTGAACCCTCCAAGGGGGGGTTACTCGTCTCCGATAATAGGATAGCGAGGATTAGGAATTGTTAAAGGCATATTGGCTTAGATTAATGTTGTTTGCGGGAGCGGGTGCAGCGCTTGCGTTGGTTGCTTCCCAGTTGGTGGATCCTAAGTATGAAGCCGTTGTTGAGCTTCTGATTGACCAAAAAACGGTCATGCCAAATATTGCCGTAACCGGGGCTGACCAATCCGTCTCCGACCTCTTGGACTTCTCTCGTGCCCGGTCGCTTACGACCACTGTTCAGCAGCTAACGTCACTTGGAACAATTGTTGAAGCCTGTGAAAATGTCGCTAAAAACCGAGTTTTGAAAGCGCCACGTCTAGGCGATGACAGCGATCTTGATCCAATTATGGTGTCGAGTTCAATCACGGTCCAGGCTGAAGCTACCTCTGATATCGTCAGTTTAAGAGTCCGGCATAAGAAGTCAGATTTCGCCCAGAGCATTGCCCAAGAGATCTATCAAGCGGTCGTGGCTCAAAATCAGCGCAACGCGGTCTCGCTCGGACAGCAGGCAATAGCCTCTTTGAAATCTCAATCCAATGAGATCCAAACTCAACTAGTTTTACTTGATAAGAAGATTCAAACTTTGCAAGAAGAAGCGGGCTCACCCGATATTAATGCCCTGATCCAAGCTGAGATTCAGCAAATGACAGGGTTAAGGTCTCAACGCGATAATGCTCTTGCTGATGTTCAAAGCTTGAAGCTTAGAGTGTCAGAATTCGAGTCGGCCCTTAGCGCCGCTTCCAAAAAAGATGGCAACGTAATGACGGGCCCCAATCCCTCCTACCAGAGGCTTGTGCAGGATGTCTATGCCGCCAATATTGAATACGATACGCTTCGAACACGCTACACCGATGAGCGCGAAGAAGTTCGCGCCTCGCGCACTAAACTGGCGACATTGAAAGAGCAACTGAAAAACACGAAGCCGACAATCCCGCAGAATACAGAAGGCACAAACCCCCTTGCCAATCAGCTTAGGCAGAACCTAACCGAATCAAAAGGCGGACTTGAGGGCTCACGCGCTCGAGTTGAGGAACTCAATCGCCTGATTGGTGAGAAGGACGCGACCTTAAAGGCCCTTCCCGCAGTTGAATCGAACCTTCGAGAATTAGGGCGACAGCGCGAAGCCACCGAGCGAGTATCGCTGGCTTTGGGCGAAAAACTCAAATCTCTTGAGGCGGCCAAGATTGGTCGAATCTCGGTTATCAAGCAACAAACCGCCGCCCAAGCTTATCCCGATCCGGTGAGTCCGAAGAAGGTTATCAATGCCATTTTCGGAATCGTTGCTGGTCTCATTTTTGGTGTTCTCTCAATGCTCGCGACGGAGGCGAAACGGCAGCCAGTTCGCTCGCTCAGCCAGCTGAACGCGCTTGCCCTCAAACCCGTCTACCGGCTTGTTCCGGAGCTTCGTCAGCCGTTCAGGGGCCTTTCCAAAGCTCCCGCTGAGGCATTTGATTCGCTCTTAACAAACTACTTGCGATCTTCAAATCGGCCCTACCGAGTTGCGGTTGTCGGCATCGTTAAGGATTCCGGCGCGTCAACCGCTGCGATTAACCTTGCGATCGCCGGATCGAGACACGGGGCCCGAGTTCTGTTGGTTCAATGCGATCCGCGGGGAGGCATCAGCCGACTCTCTGGTGCTCAACCGCCAGCCGAGGGAGAAGTCGCCGAGATTTCACCTTTGATCAAAGCGGTGACCGCCGAATCAGTCCTTAGCCTTTCTGGAGATCGAAATCCGGAGATCATGGCGGGATTGAAACAACACGAAGCGGATTTGACCATCCTTGACCTCGAACCCACGACTCGCTCAGCCGAGTACGCGTTCCTGGCTCCTCACGTAGATGAAGTGATCTTGTTGGTTCGAGCCGGGCGCTCCAAGTCGGTCGAGTTCTTGCAAGCCCAGCAAGCCCTTAAGGAAGCGGGTTGTAAGCACGTGACGGTTGCGCTAACGCGATCAAGTGACCTGGCGGTTGTAACCGAAGCGGTTGAGCCGGAAGCCGGTTCAGTTGTCCCTCAGGTACCGAAGTCACTGGAAGAGTAGGCAAACTCGCTCCGCAAACTAGTCTAGGGAGATTTACTTGGGTAAGTCTCCCTGACAATTTTTTGCACCCGGAACAAATTGCTTAACTTTTTTGGTAGGCTCCAATGAACTCCTTGTAATGGAGGGCGTCTGTATCCGGAGGAGAATCCAAATGAAATCCAAAATTTTTATCGTAGTTTCCCTTTTAGCAGTAACTGGCCCCGCGGCCGCTCAAGGCGGCGGTGGTGGTCAACGTGGCGGCGGTCAATTCGGTCGCGGCGGTGGCAACAATTTTTCGGGCTTGCTTAACCGAGCCGACGTTCAGGGAGAACTTAAGATCACTGATGACCAAAAGACGAAGTTAACTGAAATGCGCATTATCCGCGGTGGCGGCGGTGCTGGTGGCGGAGCCGGTGCTGGTGGTGGTCAACGAGGGCAAGGCGGCGGAGCCGGAGCGGGTGGTGGTCAACAAGATCTTGAAGCCATGCGAAAAGCGGCTGAAGAGCGAGAGAAGAATGCTCTGGCTGTTCTCACAGCCGATCAGAACAAACGTCTCAAGGAGCTTTTTGTTCAAAGAAGCGGCAATCGAGCCGTTCTAAACAGCATGATTCAAGCTGATCTCGGCTTTACCGATGAGCAGAAGAAGAAAATTGCTGATTTGCAAGCGAAGCAGCAAGAAGCCAATATGGCCCTCATGGAGAAGTCGCGCAACCAAGAAATCACAAGGGAAGAAGCGACAGCCATCCGAGAAAAGAACAACGCAGCAATGGGTGAGGAACTCGGAAAGATTCTTACTGCTGAGCAAGCGGCCAAGCTGAAAGGCATGGGCGGTGCAACATTTAAGTTCGAAGACGGCGGCATCTAAGCACGATTGCTGGCTCTAACGAGCGCTCTATGCGGCTCCCCGAAATGGGGAGCCGCTTTTTTCTTGTAGAATCCCACCTACTTATGACAAGGCCCTGGCTTATTGTTTTCATCGCCTGGCTCGGCTGGGTGTTCGACATTATGGATTCGGCCTTGTTCAACTTCGCCAAGGTGCCGATGTTAACCGAGATGCTTGGTGGTGAAGCAGCTTACAAAGCTCAGGGAAAGCTGATTGAGGGATCTATTCAGACTTGGTTCATCGTTGGTTGGGCCATCGGCGGACTTGTTTTTGGATATCTTGCAGATCGGTGGGGCCGTTCGAAAACCATGTCCCTTACGATTCTCTTGTATTGTTTCTTCACCGGGCTAACGGCGCTTTGCCAAACCCCCGAGCAACTCACCGTTGTACGATTCCTCACGGGGCTTGGAATCGGGGGTGAGTGGGCAGCAGGAGCGGCACTAGTCGCGGAAGCCGTACTTGATAAACACCGGCCACTAGCGGCCGCATTCTTGCAGACAGCGGCGGCGGTGGGGCCCTGGATGGCGGCCCTGGCTAACCTGGCATTAAAGAGCTTGCCTTGGCAGTATCTGTTCTTGGTTGGCGTCGCTCCGGCCTTTATCGTGGTGCTGGTTCGGATTCACGTTAAAGATGGGGAGCGAGTTCAGCGTGAGCGGGTAGCAAACCCTTTGCGCGTTCTCTTCTCGGATCGGAAACTGGCTTTTCGGGCACTGTTGGTGGTGGTGGTGATTGGAACGGTGGGAATTGCGGGAGCGGGGAATGCGGCTTACTGGCTACCAAACTTGATTAAGGATGCGAGCACGGGTCTGACGGATGAAATGGTGCGGGAGCGGACGAGTTATGCCGTTTTGATCCAGCATATAGGAACTCTGGCTGGCGTCTTCTTTTTCCCATTCATCGCTCGACAATTTGGTCGGCGTATTGCGATCGGGGGCGGGTTTGTCTTGGCGTTTGTGGTCTTTTGGTTTGGCTTGCAATCTAAGCTGGGCTATGGTTCACTTTTGATTTATGCTCCCGCGGTGGCTTTTGCGGCGATTGGGGTGACGGCGGTTTACGGACTCTATTTCCCCGAGCTCTTCCCTTCTAAAGTAAGAGCCACCGGGGCGGGCTTGGGGTACAACACCGCCCGAATTCTACAGAGCCCCCTCCCCTGGCTCACGGGGATTATGATGGGAACGGATAAGAACAATCCGGGCTATGGGCTTGCATTGGCGGCTTTGGCGTATGTTATCGGGCTTGTGATTTTGCCCTGGGCGCCGGAAACGAAAGACAAACCCCTCCCGGCTTGAGGTAAACCCAACGGCAATGGCCCGATTTCAAATTGATCGCGATTATTTGTCGCGCGTCCTCGTTGACCTTCTTAATACTCCCAGCCCGACCGGATTTACCGATTGGGCGATTAGCTTTGTTCAGCAGGAGCTCGACGTGATGGGAATTACAAGTGCAATCACCACCAAGGGAACGCTTATTGCGACGGTTCCGGGCCTGCAAGATTCCGCACCTCGGGCACTTTCCGCTCATATTGACACGCTTGGTGCCATGGTAAAAGAGATCAAGCCGAGTGGGCGGCTCAAACTGACCGCGCTAAACGGCGTGATGTGGCCGGCGGTAGAAAGTGAAGGCGTCACGATTGATACTCGCAGTGGTCGTCAGATCCGTGGCTCGATTGTTCTTTCGAATGGAGCTGTACACGTAAACAAAGAAGCTCGGTTGGTGGTTCGAACCGAGGAGAACCTTGAAGTTCGGATTGATGAGCGTACATCAAGCGCGGATGAAACGCGTTTGCTTGGCATTGAAGTTGGCGATTTCGTGGCGTTTGACCCCCGCGTGGAAGTAAACCAATCGGGATTTATTCGTTCCAGGTTTTTGGATGACAAAGCCTGTGTTGCTTGCATGTTAGCGGCAGTCAAAGCTCTGCGCGATAGCGGGGTAACTCCCGCGCAAAGAACGACTTTTCAGTTCAGCAATAACGAGGAGGTTGGGCATGGAGGGTTTGATGGGATTCCGGCGGATATCACGGAGCTACTCGTACTTGATATGGCCGCGCTCGGCGAAGGGCAAAACGGGGATGAATACCACTGTTCGATTTGCGTGAAAGATTCCTCAGGGCCATATTCACGGGGTCTTTCGGAGAAGGTTCGGAACCTTGCCGAAAAGGCCGGGATTGATTTGAAATCCGATGTCTATCCCTATTACGGTTCAGATGGAAGCGTATATTGGCGCTCGGGCGGTGGGGCTCAGGTAGCCCTCATTGGGCCGGGGGTTGACACGAGCCACGGCTACGAGAGGACGCATATGGATGCGCTTGACGATACGGCGTTGCTGGTGGCGGAATACTTGGTTGAGGATTAAGCCGGGCACAGATGACGATTCCCGATCACCTTGGCTTCGAGGATGTCACGCTTAAGTTTGAAAAGCTCGTTCCGGCTTATCCGGAGCAGGGCCTAGTGCCATATTATCATTTCAAGATTGTTAATGTTCATGGCATAGAAGTTGGACATATCAACCTGCGTCTCGGTGATAATGAGCATATCACGATGATCGCGGGGCATATCGGATACACAGTGATCGAGCGGTTTCGGGGCAATCACTATGCTTACAAGGCTTGCGTCGCCTTAAGCGTTTTTGTGGCGAAGTTCTATGAAAGCGTGATCATCACGTGCGACCCCGACAACCACGCCTCCATCAAAACCATCGAAAAGCTGGGGGCCAATTACTTGGGGACGGTGAAAGTTCCGCGCCACGACCGGGCCTATGCCGGCGGCGCAAGGCGCAAGCGACGGTATGAGTGGATGCTGCGATCCTAAAAGAGCTTTCCCCCGAACGGAACCTCTCGCTCGGGGGTGATGAGCACCACGCGACCCGCAGCATCGGGTAGGCCCAAGACCAAGACTTCGGACATGAAGCCCGCGATGTTTCGGGGCTCGAAATTTACGACCGCCAAGACTTGCATGCCCACTAGTTCTTCGGCGGTGTAAGGCTCTCTCACCCCCGCCGATGACCACTTCAAGCCGAGCTCGGGGCCGAAATCAACGCACACCTTGAACGAGGGTCTGCGGGCGCGTTCAAAGACGGTGGCTTCTACGATTCGCCCGACGCGGATGTCTACTTTCTCGAAGTCGCTAAACTGTATCATTCTGGGTGAGATAGGCTACCGGATTTTAGGTGGATGGCCCTTAGAGTGCGCGAAGTCCCCACCGCGCGGTTCAACAGCTTTGGCGGGGCATTTTGCTTAACTCCTGACTGGGGATAAACCGTAGAGCGGGATAGCTTGTCCCTGCCCTATTGATTCCTAAGGACCACCGAGCGCGAAGCCCGAACCACCGAACTTCCTCCGAACGCACCCTAACTAATCGAGCGGCTTGCCGACGGATTTCCGGGCAAAATGACATCGCCAACGGCAAATGATCTTCGAATATCCTGCAAGCTCACTTTGGCCCGGTGGCCGATGTGCTCGCGGCCGTCCATCAGCTCGATGTAGTAGCCGTCATCGGTCCATCCGATGACCTTGTTGATGCTCTCAAACGATGATCTTCGGACGTTGCACTCTAGCACCTGGGCGCGGCGGAAGCCCATGAGTTTGCGGTCGAGGTCTTCGATCGTCCCGGGTGTGATTTCGTATTCTTCCCATTCGAGGTCAAAGTTCGCTCGGATGTAGATTCCGCGCTTCATTTCGTGCTCAAGCTCTTCGAAAACTTCACCATCAGCGCCGATAAGGGCTTCAACAACAGCGGGATGGCACTCGATGAGGAATGCGTTACCGGGATCGTTCACCTGCCTCCACATGTCGCGCTCAATCCAAAGGCTGACGGTTTCCTTTGACGGAACACGGCCGTGGCCCTCGCAGAGAGGACAAACATCGCTGATTGCCTCCGTCACGCTCTCGCCGGTTCGCTTACGCGTGATTTCAACTAATCCGAGCGAAGAAATCTTGCCGACGCGGGTTCTAGCGCGATCTCGCTCCAACTTCTTAGTGAAATGATCAAGGACGCGTTTTCGATCGGTCGCACTCTCCATATCAATGAAGTCCACTACAATAATGCCGCCCATATCGCGCAAGCGCAACTGGCGACACACCTCATCGGCGGCTTCGAGGTTGGTTTTGAGAATCGTATCGGAGAGGGAAGTGGAGCCAACTTGTTTGCCGGTATTGATGTCAATCGCGGTGAGGGCTTCCATTTCATCCACGACCAGATAGCCGCCGGATTTCATGTGAACTTTGTGCTCAAGCAGATGCTCCAGGTCGCGCTCGATGCCGTAATAATCAAACAGCGGCTCTTCTTTATCGTAGAGTTCGATTTTTTCTCGCAAACCGGGAGCGACGACGGATGCGGCGAGGTGAACTTTTTCATACTCGTCAGGGTCGTCAATCACCATGCGCTGAATCTCGTCGCCGAAGAGGTCGCGCACCGTTCGATAAAGCAAGGTTTGGTCGCGGTGAATGATGCTGGGGGCGCGTCGTCGGCGGGCAATGGTCATCACTTGTTGCCACATCTGTAAGAGGAAAACTACGTCGGCATGAAGCTCGGCTTCGGTGCGCGTTTCGCACTCGGTGCGCATGATTAGGCCGAAGCCTTCCGGGCAAATTCGCGCTCCGATTCTTCGGAGGCGCTCGCGCTCGGTTCGATCTTCGATCTTGCGGCTTACGCCGGCGGAGGTTGCTTCTGGCATCAGGACAACATAGCGACCGGGCAGGGCAATTCTTGTGCTGACGCGCGGCCCCTTGGTTCCTCGCGCCCCTTTGGTAACCTGGACCATAAGCTCTTGGCCGGGCTTGATGAGTTCCTTGATCTTCCGCCGCCGCAGCTCGGAGCGCTTAATGGAAGCGGGCGAATTATCGGTGCCCTCATCGGGAATGATATCGGCAACGTAAAGGAATGCGTTGCGCTCTAAGCCAATATCCACGAACGCGGCATCCATTCCGGGAAGCACATTTTGGACGATGCCTTTGAAAATAGAACCGACGACGCGCTCCTCGCGCTCGACTCGATATTCCATCAGCTGGTTATCTTCGAGCGTTGCGATTCGCGTTTCGCGATTGCTGACGTTTACAATGATTTGGACTTTGCCGCTCGGCGGCGTGGGGGCGGCCTTTGCTGTTGCTGTTCGGGGAGCGCGCCTCGTTCTGGTTTTTTGCATAGAAATTCGTTGGATCGTCATTTGACGATACGTGAAGTCATTGTACCTTTCGAGGGCACCAAGGGAACCTTCGGGGGAGTTTCGAAGCTGGCCGCGTCGTCACCCGCCAACTGGCACTAAGAAGGCTGCACGTTCTCGCACTGGCGTTACTTCTTTCTTCTCGCCCCCGGCAGTTGCTGGGCTTCGGGATGGACAGGCTTCTTTGCGTGAAGAGGATCGTAGTTCATTCCTCGCTCGGGGCCGTAGCCGTAAAGTTCGGGGTGTTGGTAGGTTCCTCTTTCGGGACCCTGCTTGTTAGTTTCAGCCTTTGGCGGATGACGGCGAACGTAGAGGTCGTTGCGGTCCGCATCTACTCGCCAAGAGACTTCCGTGCTGGGGGCGCTCGTCATGACAAGAAAGCGTCCGTCCTTGATCTTCTTACCAACTTGAACTTGCACGAAGTTCGGGCTTTCATCGTCCCGCACCACCGTCAGCTGATATTTGAAGTTCGTATTTATCTCGCCAAAATAATCCGGCAACTGGACCCAAGCGTAGCCCTTAGCATCTGTGACCACGTTCCCCACATAGAAGTTCTGCGGCATCGGGCTCTCGCTCGAATAGTGGAGCAGGTACTTGTTCTCGGGATCAGACGGGTGATCAATGCGGAAGGACTTGATCCCACTCGCGCCGAGGTGCCCCGCGGCAAACACGCCATAACCGTTTCCGCCACTCGTGCCCCAGACTCCGTATCCAACGTCGCTGTTGCTTTGGCCAACGACCCCGTAAGTGGTGCCGGCGGCGCCCGTCGCCAGACCATAGAGTGCGCGGGCAGAAAGGCTTGCACTCACGAAGTACCCGCCAGAAGCACTGCCAGAACTCGAACTATTGATCCCTCTAACCCCTTCTCCAACCGGGCTCTGGGCACTGAAATATCCGCCATAAGTCGGGCCGCTGAAGTCGGTGGCGGCGCCGAGGACGCCGGTCCCGCTAATGCTGTTGCTCGTGAAAATGCCGCCGAACGTGTTACCGGTATTGTTGGTTGCATTGCCCACGACACCTCGTCCCGCACCCCAAAACTCTCCACCGTAGACGCCGGTGCCGTAGACCCCGCGCCCGCCACTGCTGTTGCTCTGAAAGTAACCGCCATAGGTGGTACCGCTGCTGGCGATGGCATAGCCGTGCACGCCGGTCCCGGAAGTGCCGTAACTCTGAAACCAGCCGCCGTAGTTGTTGCCGCTGCTGGAACTGGCCTCGCCGAAGACGCCATAACCTGTCTGGCTCCGGCTGACACCGCGAGTGCCGATGGTGTAGCCGCTGACCGCAGTGGCTTCGCCCATTACGCCCGCGGCATTGTTAACCGTGGACGTGTTCTCCCCCCGAACTATATGGGTGGAGTTTGTACCGCTCAGGGTGAGCGGGTTCGGGATCTCTTGCAGGAAAGCAGCGGGAAGGAACCCGCCAAGTTGGGCCGCATTTACGCTGGAAAGCCCCGAGCCATTGCCCGAGATAACCCCTGTCGCCGACATGTTTCCTTCGGAATAGATGCCAAAACCAGTTGGGCTGGTCGCTTTTCCATAAACGCCGTACGTCGCGCCAGATCCGGCGGTAGCTTGACCATAGACACCAAAACCCGCTACACTTAAGCTTGAGAAAAATCCACCGTAGGTGTTACCAGTTAGGTTCTGCGCAATCCCTGCCACGCCGCGCCCCGCATTGCTGAAGGATTGGAACAATCCGCCGTAAGTTGCGCCAGTAGTTGCCGACGCATTGCCCAGAACACCGCGCCCCGATGTGCTCACGGAGCGGAAGTCTCCGCCGAAGGCGATTCCGGTGGGCGTGTTGGAGTAGCCAACCATGATCCCCGCCTTCGCGGTGCCGGTAATGTTCGAGTGCCCGGTCTGAGCGGTGCCCGGAGTTGTGGCTTGTAAGTTGACCGAGCCTTGAAAAGCGACTCCGACTCCGACAACGGCGGTGCCAGCGACAAATGAGTAAAGTTTCATGATCTTTTAATCCCCTGTGGACTACTAGCTTAGCAGAAGATTGCTCAAGTGGCCTGATTCCGAACAAGCCACCCGCGTAGCCAGAGATGTGCCTCCCTCTCATCACAGGGCCGAGCAGTCAGGCTTTCCCAATTTATATGGGGAAGACGAGTGAGATGTGACCTACTCGCCTGTTACCCATTTATTCGCAATCGTGATCGGCATTCCGAGTTCGGTCCACGACCACAGCCATTTTGCCGCATTCGCCCCCCACAGGGGCAGGCGGATGCAGCCGTGCGATGCCGGATATTTGGGGACGGAGCGGTAGCCATGCATGAAAACTCCACCCACGATTTGCAGGGACCAGGGCATCGGCGAGTTATCGTACTTGCGGGAATAGCGCATTTGCGATTTCTCCGGGCCCGCGGTGAACTCGCCACTCGGCGTAGTATGCCCCTTTTTCCCCGTGCTAACTCTGGTTTCGGCGACGAGCCGTTCGCCTTGATAGGCCCGCAACATCTGCTCAGCCTTGTTGATTTCGATGCGCTTCGGGCTAATCTTGATGATGAGAACTTTCTCTTCAGTGATGAGTTGGACTTCGCTGAGAACCGTATCAAGCTCCACCTTAAGCCCCCATTTTTCTAGCTCGCGAACGCCAATAAGGCGTGTGCCATCGAAGAGAGTTTTGTTGAGGTTAGCCTCGATTTCGTTCAAGAAGAACTTCTTCCCCTCCGAGCGCATCGGCCAGTTCATGGCAAAGCCAATTTCCTTTACCGGCACAAAAATCTTGGTGTCCTTATCGAACGTAACGCCCTCAAACGTGGTTTGAGGTTCTTGGGCGAACGCTGCGCTAGATAGAAGAACTGAGACGGCAAGAAGCCAACGACGCATAACAGCTTCAATTGTCGGTGAAACGGGTCAAAAAGTCAAGTGTTTTTTTGGGGTTCTGTGGTTTGGGACGGACAAAAATTTCGAACTCCAAAGTTTCGCAGATTTGCTTTGCGGCTTTTGCGGTCCTTGCGTGAAACTTTCAGGAAACGCGAGCGAATCGGGCGATATTTTCGGCGGTGAAGCCGAATTCTCGCATGTTCGTTTCGCCCGGAGCCGATGCCCCGAAATGATCAATCCCGAGTTGCTTCCCCGCATATCTCGCCCAACCAAACGTCGAGGCCGCCTCTACAGAAACCGTCGGCACCGGACCTAGAACCCGACGGCGGTAGTCCTCGTCTTGCTGCTCGAAAAGGAGCCAACTCGGCAAACTCACTACGCGGCAACCAACTCCACCTGATTCGAGAATTGTTCGGGCTTCGAGGGCGACCGAAACTTCGCTCCCCGTCGCCACAAGGATGACCTCAGGCTCCATGCTCGCCTCCTGCAGAATGTAACCGCCGCGATGAGCCGGGTGATCCTTTGAAAACGAAGGGGTGACGGCGGGGAGGGCTTGGCGGGAAAGGATCATGGCGGTCGGCGTTTCTTTGAGCTGTAAAGCCACGCTCCAACCCACCGCAGCTTCATTGGCATCAGCGGGCCGAAACACGTTTAAGTTAGGAATCGCCCGTAAGCCCGCGATCTGCTCGATAGGTTGATGGGTCGGGCCGTCCTCGCCGAGCCCAACCGAATCATGAGTGAAAACAAAGACGGACGGGATTTGCATGAGGGCCGCCAGGCGAACGCTCGGCTTGCAGTAATCGCTGAAAATCAAGAACGTTCCGCCAAAACCGAGGCTAGCCCCGTGCAACGTAATTCCATTAACCGCCGCCATCATTGCGTGCTCGCGAACTCCATAATGAATTGTGCGGCCGGCGCGGTTCTCGGCAGAGTAAACGGCAGCTTCGGGCTGTTGAACATTAACATTTCCCGTCAAATCGGCCCCGCCACCAAGGAACCCAACCAGATGCGGGGCAATCATTTGGATTGCCTTTCCGCTTGCGGCCCGAGTCGCGAGTTTCTCATCAATCGGCTTGAGAGCGGCAAGCGCCCCCGAATAATCTCCGGCAATCGCCGCGCTCAATTCTTGCGCCTCGGCGGGATACGAGTTGGCATAGCTGTGAAAGAGACCTGCCCATGACGCCTCAAGCTCCTCGCCGTGGACGACCGCCATTCGATACTCTTCTAGAACTTCAGATGGAATCCAAAACTCCTGATCGGTCGGGAGAATCAGCGCGGCCTTGGTCAGCTTAACTTCGTCAGCTCCCAGCGGCTCTCCGTGCGCCTTGCTCTTGCCCGCCCGATTTGGCGATCCGAAGCCGATGACGGTTTTGCACCTAATCAAAGTCGGTTTCGAAGTCTCCAGTTTGGCCAAAGACAAGCATTCAGAAACCGCGTCAATATCCATGCCATCGCAAGCCAAAACTTGCCAGCCTATTGCTTGAAACTTCCCGGTAACATCCTCGGTATACGCTAGCTCGGTTCCGCCGTCAATCGTAATCCCGTTGTCATCGTAAAGGAAAATCAGCTTGCCGAGTTGCAGGTGCCCGGCCAGTGAACACGCTTCTTGCGCAATACCCTCCATCAAATCCCCATCCGAGCAAATGCCGTAAGTGAAATGCTCGACCATATCAAACCCGGGCCGATTATAAACGGCGGCCAAATGCGACTCCGCAATCGCCATTCCGACCGCTGTCGAAATTCCCTGACCCAACGGCCCCGTCGCCATTTCAACTCCCGGGGTTAGATGATTTTCAGGATGCCCCGGCGTGATCGAACCCCATTGCCGAAACGCCTTGATATCATCAAGCGAAACATCGTAACCCGTGAGGTGGAGCAGGGAATACAGCAACATCGAACCATGCCCGGCGGAGAGGATAAACCGATCCCGATTGAACCACTTTGGGTTCTTGGGATTGTGGCGCAGGTGCCTGGTCCAGAGCGAATGAGCCATCGGTGCGGCTCCCATCGGCATCCCGGGATGGCCGGAGTTCGCCTTCTGGACGGCATCTATAGCCAGTCCGCGAATCGTGTTGACGCACAAGAGATCGAGCCCGGTGGCAATGGGGGACATAGATTTTGAGGGTACCCCGTGTCACAATGATAGGACAGGTGGAGCGACTCAATCCCGAAGGAATCCCGCGACAAGAACTCAAATGGGTTTTGACCCAAGAACGCATGGTGCGTGAGGCTCGCCGGATGGACAGTTGCCTCATGTGCAAAGCCGACCGAATCAACGAAGCCGCCCTTTGCCAGGTTTGCTGGGCTTTGCTTGATGATGACGAGCTCCGCGCCGCAACGCGTTGGACAATGGGAGTCGCCCCTTGACCCCCGGAATTGCCATTCTTATTGGGGTGATTGCCGGCCTTGTAATTGGGCGACTGTTTGCCATTCTCCGAAAGAAAGAGCGATACCTCGCCGCCTGCGAATATTGGGTTTACCTGCCCGACGAGGTTTTGCCCGAGCAAGATGCCGTTCTTCACTCGATGGTGGCCGCCAACCCTTATGGCAAGAAAATTGGAAAACGCGAAGGTTTGATTTTTAGCGACATTAGAATGCACACGTCGCTGATTCTCAAGTCAAAAAATCCCCACGTTTTCCGCCCTGACCTTTTCACCGATGCCCAGGCAGATCGTGATTCCCTCGCCGCTCTCGCCCAAGCCAAGAGCATCGCCAAGCTGCGATATCTTAGCGAGGTGCCCCTCCTCGATAATCGTCACCTCCTCTTCCTTCCCCATCTCGCCGATGCCTATGTTAGGCTGGGTAATGCGGTGTTGATCTATGATGCGGTCACCGAAACCCTCCTGACCCCCGCTCAATTTTCTGCGTTCATAAAGGAAAATGAAAATCTCGAAGAAACCGACGCCCATGTTCGAGTGAACTGGGTGCGTACGGGTGATGATGCTTATGCCGCCACCAAAGGAATGATCAAAAAGGGCCTCCCCGAACTTAACACGGCCCCCGTTCGCAACGATAATCAGTTGCTAGTAACGGCCGTGTTAACCGCCGTAGCCGGCTCTTTCTGGCGCGATGGCAAGGTGGGAACTGACGTGACAGTGCAATGCTTTGGCGATGACTTCCATGCCACCCTCACCGCCGCCAAAGGAACCCCGCGGCAAGTGCATTTGAAGCGAATTCAAACCAGCTAGGCCCCATTCGAGCTTAGGGTTTCCATACTTCCCCTCCCATCATAGTTTATGGACATAAAAAAACAGACTTGCGCGAGCGAAAAGAGGGTGCCATCCTGTTGACCAGGTAACCCCTTTTATGAATGCAATAGAAAAACTCAATATCTCAATTTTAATCGGCATAGCAAGTTTGGTCGTCGCCGGTTCGGCGATGGCCCAACGCCTAACCGTTCGGGCGCCCGAGGTCGCGCTCGCATTGCCCCACATAGCCACTCCCAAAAAGGAAAAGAGCCTCTACGACCGTCTTGGCGGCGTTTTTGCCATCTCCTCCGTCGTTGACCGCTTTAGCGATGCCCTGATTGAAAATCCGATGGTAGGGAAGAACTCGAAGAATCCCGCCCTGAAAAAGTGGAGCACAGAGCACCTCGACCGGTTGCCAGGGTTGAAGTTCATGAGAACCCTGTGGGTGTGTAATATCACGGGTGGCCCCTTCAAATACTCCGCCACCGTTCCCGGCAAAACGAAGTTGGGTCTCGAAAAGGCTCACCGCAAGTTTAAGATCTCATCGGCCGAATTCAACGAAGTAGCCGCCGAACTCAGCCGTACGCTGGACTTCTACAAGGTCCCCGCCCGCGAAAAGAAAGAAGTTCTCGCCGCGTTCGCCGCCCATAAGAACGAGGTCTTGGGCGGCTAGCAAATCACCAAAGTCGAATCCCGCCCGGGCTTCTCGCTGAAACTGGGAGCCCGAAACAGGAAAGCTTGAATCAGGGAGCCTGAAACAGGGAGCCTAGCCTCTCTCCCCCTCGCCTTATTCTGGATGTACGTGCCAGAAAAGGGAGAGGGGGTCAGGGGGTGAGGGTTCCGGGTGGCTCGCAACTCTAGCTAGATTGTAAGCAAGAGCCCAACTCGCCATCCGACCCCGGCAGGGGTCACCGCCCGATAGCCCCGGGGTTGGGTCAGGAGAAACCCGCACGCTGGAGAAGTGCCAGAAAGCGCGACCTGATTGACCCCAAGCGGGCCACGCCACCCCCGGTCCCCACCCTGGAAAGTGCGGCATCGTTTCTGAACCGTTCAGCGCAAGCCCGAACTCCTGCCGGAACCGCTCGGAATACTCAAACCCTCGCTCCGAATCTTCCGGGGTTCGCTCCGAACCATCCCGGCCCGACCTAGCCCATCCCGAGCGCCCCCCGAACCAGTCGGAGCGTCCTCCGAACCACTCCGAGCGAGCCCGCCCGCGCACCGGCTCGCTCCGAACCTCCCCGGTCGCGGCCTAGCCCATCCCGGACTCGCTCCGAATCATCCCGAACACGCACTGAAGGACTCAGAACTGGCTCAGTAGGCTCAAACTGTGTGAGTGATGGCCCCGCGCCCTACGCACCAGCGCCGCCAACGGAGTCGTGGTGTGGGATAATGACCCAGTGGACAAGCCTAATCCGGGCCATCGAATGCAAAGTCAAGCCGAGAGAAACGAGAACATCCGACTCGTAGTCCTAGTTTTCGCGATCCCGTTCCTTTGCTTCTTTGGATCCGTCGCTACGGGCTCAAGAGAGGCCAAAGGCGTCGGCCTTTTCCTGCTTGCGGTTGCTGTCGTAAGTGAGATAGTCGGTCTCATTTATGTGGTGATCCTGAGTCGAAGAAGAAGGAGCAGCTAATTGCGCTCGTCACCGAGCATGCGACCCCGGTAGTGTCACAGCCCGATAGCCCGTGGTCAAAGACCCGGGCTTTCGGGTCAAAGCGTCATTTCTGGTCCTTTCGCAAGTTGTCGGCTGCGAGAAACACAAGCCCTATGGCAAGCCAGAATGCGGCTTTGAGCCAGTTTTTAGTCTGAAACGCCTCAAGCAGCGCAACGCCAAAAAACAGGAGGAAGACGGCAAAGTTTGCACTCAGTTTCACACTCTTCGCGTACGCAAAAGGGTACGCGGATTCTATGATTCGCATCATATCCCGAGAAAGACCGGTAAGGAAAAGGAGAATCAGACCACCGCGGTTGTTTCTGCCGCCCGGATGAGTCCGGCAAGCATCTTGTTGAACACGATTCCGTGGAGCGGGACCACCATGTACCAATAAGCGATGCCAAAGAGTCCGCGTGGTCGGAAGCGAGCGGTCATGATGAGCTTGGTCTGGTGATTCTCAGCAGGTTCGATGTTGAAGCTTAAGGTTGCTACCCCGGGAAGTTTCATTTCGGCCCTGAGTTCTAGGCTGTTGGGAGGGTCAATCGCCGTTACTCGCCAGAAGTCCAGAGAGTCACCAAGCCGCAGGTCTTTGGCGTCTCGCCGGCCCCGGCGCAGTCCCGGTCCGCCCACGAGCCTATCTAACGATCCGCGTAAACGCCAAAGCCAGTCGGCTCCCTGATAACCGCGTTCGCCGCCAAGTGATGACACCGAGTCCCAGACCGCTTGAAAGGAAGCCGAAGTGGTCGCTTCCCGCCGATCGATGTAAACCGTACCACCCGCCCATGTTGGATCTCCGGGCATGACTCCTGCGTCCGACCAAAATGTTTCGATCTTGCCCGCATTCATCTTTTCAAGCGAAGCATCAATTGCTTCCCGCACCGTGAGGCATTTGTGGGGCATCAACCGGTTTGCTTCATCGTCTCGGCAAACCACGCGGTTTCGCAAACCCTCCGCAAGCGGTCTCGCGATGCTAGCGTGAAGGGGTGTCACAAGGTGGATCCACAGCGAACTTAGATGCGGCGTCAGAACTGGAACGGGAATGACCAATCGACGACGAAGACCGAGGGCGGAAGCCATTTCCCGCATCAGTTGGGCATAGGAAAGCACATCCGGGCCACCGATATCGATGGTTTTCCCGGTCGTTTCCGGTACTTCCAGAGTTTGGATCAAATAGAACAGTACGTCACGGATAGCAATGGGTTGACACTCGGTCGAGACCCAGCGTGGCGTAATCATCACGGGCAAGCGCTCCACGAGATACCTCAAGATTTCGAAGGAGGCCGATCCCGAACCAATAATCATCGCCGCTCTCAGAACCGTTACCGGTACTCCTCCCGCTTCCAATGCTGCTTCTACCTCTCTTCGCGAAGTGAGGTGTTTGCTCAGCCCCTCGCCGGTTTCTCCCAAGCCGCCTAAGTAGAGGATTCGTTTTACACCAGCTTTTGCGCACGCGCGTCCAAAGGTTTCGGCCAGGGCTAAGTCGCGCGATCGGTATTCGTTTACCGAAGCCTCCATGGAGTGGATCAAGTAATAGGCTACATCGCAATCCTGAAGCGCCTCAAGCAGCGTCTCCTCGCTCGACACATCCCCTTCAAAGAACTCTACTCCTTCGCGTGAAGCCCATGGTCGCGCTTGCAGTTTGGCGACGCTGCGCGCGAGGCACCGCACTTTGTAACCTTTTTCAAGCAACCGCGGAGCCAGCCGTCCCCCGATGTACCCGGTCGAGCCAGTTAAAAAAACCCGCCGCCCCGGCGCAGCCTGTATGTCATCTTCCCCCACCGCCTCATCATACATGAAACTTGGAAAAATGGCCCTTGCCTACGCGTTGTACAGAGCCCATATTCTTTGAAGGGAACTCCGTTCCCCTCGTGCAACATTCGCAATGTTGCTCCAACGCCTAACCGTCTTAGTATCATTTGAAATGCCATCCATAATTCCGGTCGCTTCACGCCAAAGGCAAGGCCCCAAAAAAGTCAGAGCGGTATCATCAAAAGTCAAATGACTAGATCAATCATTCGCATCGAGGGTTCACTCATCTGCGCCGAGACTTTGAAAATGGAAATCGGGGATTGCGCGCGACATCTGCGGCAAGTAGAGTTTCGCTTCCCGGCGTTCGATGGGCGTCCGGTTGTAACCGCCACGATCTACAGCCCCGATAGCAACGGCACCATATTTGCAATATGGAGTGTTGTGGTCAATGACCTTGGAGACCAAACCCAAGTCGCCATCTCTGCCCAAAACGTTCAGATTGGGGATCCTTCCGATTTCACTTACTACTGCGACGTCATCGTTATTGGTAAAGCCCCCATCACTGGTCAGACCGCCTAGGGGCAGGCTAGCTACCCGGTTCTTTACTCAGGAAGGAAATTCTTATGCAATTGAGCGGCGTTCCTTTGCATAACCAAGGCGATTCTTAACAAAAGCAGCTCGTTCCTTTGCATAAGAGAACCGATTCTTAACAAAAGCACCTCGCTCCTTTGCATAAGGAAACCCATTCTTAGCAAAGAAAGCGCAAGCCTAAGCAAAGAGCCCCGAACCAAACCGCCATCCTAGAGCCGGTGCCTTGGTTAAAGCCAGCTCCAGTCTGCTTATGACGCGACAGGCCTAAAGGGGCCTACTCGTTGATCGAAGTGGCTAGGTGCCGGACACGGGTCTCAAGGAGGCCCACGTCGGGGAGCAGGCTCTTAGAGTTATCGTATGGAGACTTGAGCTCTTCCGCCAGGCACTGGATCGCCTCTACGATTTCGACATATTCAACACTTTGATCAAGCTTTTTTGTGGGAGGGATAGAATAGGACAGCAGTTCTCGTGAGTGTGAGATACCGGTCATTAGTTCCTTCCACTCGGTGCCAAACCCCTCCCGTTGTTCCTTTGATATCTGTCGCTCCAAGTTATATAGGCGACGCGAAAGCTCCTTTGGTGTGGGATTGATCTTACTCTGGTATTGACTCTCTGATACTCCCGCTATAAGCCAAGTGCCGATTATCTGTCGCAAAACAATCGCAGACACTACTAAGTGAAACATGACCTCATGCACCGGTTTGATAGTGCCAGAAGGGAGCATGAATGCGACAGCGAGCGCCAAGCTACAAATCACCGAGCCAATAATCACGATGATGGCGCTTACCGGCCGTAGCGCTAACTCCGGATCGCTGTTCTTCACATTTGTCGGTGCCATTCCCAGCCAATGGGAGATGGTTGCCCAGCATGCAAAGTTCAGCAATACCGCCCAGGCCCCGCGTGCGAACACCACGTTATTTGGGTGGCCGGATAACGCTACGGGAGCAAGCGCAAGCGTTGTGCACGTTATGAACCCGACGAGGCTGGCCCGCTTAATCGTCATTACAGTTCATCCAAAATCGCGGAGCGTTTCTGAGAATGTTCTTCGGCTGAGATCAAACCTGATTCCGCTAATCTCTTCAACTCGGCCAATCGCTGCTCAATTGTCTTTGAGGGATTGGGGCTTGCTGGGGGTGCCGTCAGGTCTGTAGCCGCCCCCCGTCCCAAAAGGCTGTGGGCGAACATAATCCCTCCACCCTCAGTATCGGCTATGTTGTCCATCGCATCGAAATGCCGAACGGTGCGATACGTCTCGCTGGCCTCGACCATGTTCAGTTGCTCAATTCTAATCCGCTCGTCGAGACCTGACCTGAACGTTGCAAGTTCCTCCTCTGGGATGGACACTCTTGAGATGTTGAACTGAGCCAACTCTATTCCAAACCTGTCAAAGCGGCGATCAAGTTCGACTTTTGTGGTGGAAGCGAGAACATCTAATCGCGAGGCTATATCAAATACCGAAATCTTGGTATCAGCTAGCATTTTCGCAATGGTCTGCGAAAATGTCTCGCATATCTCGCTGCGAAAGGTGTCCAAAACTGCTTCTGCACCCAAACTAGACTTAGATCCGACAATCTGGAGCAAGAAAGATCTGGTGTCATTTATTCTAAAGGAATATTGACCGTGCGCCCTAATGCTAACTGGAGCTCGGTATACGGGGTCAACCACCTGAATAGGCCCGGCAGTCCCCCAGCGCGCATCTGATTGAAGGGCAACGATTACGAACCAGACTTCCGCAGAAAATGGTGTCTCGCCTCCGTAAACCCAATTAACGATCCCTCCTAATAACGGTAGGTTGTTGCTGGACAGAGTGTGTGTCCCTGATTCAAAGACGTCAAAGGCTTGACCGCCCTTTACAAAGATAGCCTCCTGACCGGGTCCGACAATCAGCTGGGCCCCCAGCCTAAGATTGTCAGAAGGCCACTTCCAAACAACCTGCCCATCAGCGGGCGACTCCCACTTTAGGCGGTCCAAGATTGCCATGTTAGAATATCTTCCTTGGCTTGATTCCGCCACCACTTACCAAACGTGCAATGGACAATAACCCCTCAACCCGAAGGAGCAAGGCGGTAAAGCCTAGCGTTAATACTAAGGCCAAAAACAGGCCACTGATGCCCGTATGTAGGTTTGCCTCCCACCCCAAGAGCATAGGGAGGATCGCAAACACTAACGCGGCCGCGTTAGTGTTTGCATTTGTAACTGAAAGGGCGTCGCGAACCCTTCGATCGAAAATTTGGGATAAGGCTAACGCAGTTGAAAAACAAAACGCGCCACCCAGCACCAACAGAACGAGTGCAGACGAGTCGCCCCCGGAAACATACCCTTTTAAGGTGGACACTGAGATCAACAGACTAATGAAGAGGGCAGGAATGAGCAGAACACCCCAAAGTGCAACCTTCCGGCTCGCTCGGAAACTCTCACCGGTTGATCCTGATAGTCCGCCGGCAGACAGAGTGTAGGCCCCAAGCGCGAGCACAGCCGGGCCAAGCAGGATCCTCAGGAAAACATGCTCCACATCTCGAAGTTTGAAACAAAGGGGCAGAATCAACCACGTGCCGAACGCAATGACGAGGCACGCGAATAGGATTGATGGCACTGTGGCAGCGGTGGCTACCAGGCCCACACCGGATATTTCCTCAACTTCGACTGACTTTTGTGATACATTGGGAGCGCGCTGACCACCAAACTCCGCGTAAAGAATTGGGTTACTTGTCGCCAACTGCTCAAGGAAGCCCTTGGCTCGTCGGGCTACCTCAGAATCACTGTTCCCAATTACTCGACACGATTCCAGGATGCAGGCAGAGGCTTGGGCCCTGTAACGATCCACAGCTGTTGTAGAATCGATGACAAACTGACCTAGGCTGATCGCTCGCTTAAGATGGTCATTCTCGCGCCTGGACGCCTCCGCTTTGTCCGTAGACCCATACGCAAATCTGTCGTTCCTTGCATCTCGCCAAGCTCGGTCCATTGCCCTTATTGCAACTGCAGCTAGCTTGTCCTCCGCGATGGCTTCAGACGTCTCAACGGTGTCTTGGTCCCCAGCGGCACTTCGTGCAGAAGCAATATAGGACCGCGATTGAGCCGCCCGAGCAACTAGATTCGCCTGAGTTGCGGACTCAGCGGCACTAATTGCTGCAAAGCACCACGGCTCGACCTGCCCAGCGTCCTCGGCGAGCGCCAACTCAAACTGAGTAATCGCCTTCTCATGGTCGCCAGCACGGTAACTGGCTAATGCAACTTGCATCAAATTGTGAAACTTGGACAAATCCAATTTTGAGGCGATTAGCGTTAGATATTGCTCGTTTGCGTTCTTAACCCCGCAAGAAGTGCAAGTAGCAAATCTTGCAAGTGGATCAGAATTGAGTGGTGCGCCGCATGAGCGGCAATCTGTTAGTGCCATAAATCTTCACCTTAATGGCTTTCTGAAAACCAAGCAAATTCCAGAGAAGTCTCCTACTCTAGAGTTGTTATTCCCGGTGAGGGCCGCTAGACAGCCGCTTGGAGCATAAATGCCAGCCGTAAACGGGATTTCGTTGCAAAATTCCCAACCACCCCGGTCCATCTCGGAGAGCCTAGATTCAATTTGCGCAACCATCTTGGTACCTGCTATCCCCTGATTTACATCTCTCTGAGTAACTTTAACGTCAATCCATTCAACTCTAAATTCGTAGTTCAATCCGCCATCCCCCTCATCCCTGAAGCTGTTATTCGTCCGTGGGCACGAATCTTACCCGAACGTCTAGAGTTTCCTTACCGGATACCAACTGATCCACGGCAACCCATACGGTAGACTTCAGCTTCATGGCAGCAGTGGCGAGTGACACTATAACTTTAACCATCAACGGCATCGAGGTTGAGGTTCCAAACGGCGAGTTGATTGTTGAATCCGTTAAGCGGCTTGGCACCTCGCCCCATTAGCCAAAACCCCTCACTGTGGCTCGCTGGTTTGATGACCGTTAGAACCAACTCACGAAACCGTGGTCTTGCCCTAAAAAATCTCGATACAGGAGACTTGAGAGCCCTCTCTCAGGGCAATAATTGCACACTCATTTCGAAGTTTTCGTTCAATAGCTGCCGTCGGCTGATTGCCACTGCGTAACCAGATAACTTGCGGCGGGGAACCGTATAGGGCGGCGAGGTCGAAGAAATCTGCATCTTGAGTCACGATAACTAAGCCCTCCGACTTGGCGTATTCCCAGATTTGGCGGTCTGTTGCTCGTTCCAAGCCCAATCCGAGAACATGGACCGATCCAGGAAACACATCCGCCAGCGAGGTGCACAACTTCGCACTTAGATTTTGATCAAAAAGAAGCATTAGACGGCGATTTGGATGCGGCGCTCTCTATCCGCGGCGTAGGCGAGCGTGGCTCGGATGTCTTCCTCGGTTAACTCCGGGAAGTCCGAAATAATCTCCGCGTGAGACATTCCTGAAGCTAACCATCCCAAAATGTCGGCCACTGAGATGCGCATTCCTCTAATACAAGGTTGCCCGCCCCGCTTTCCCGGCTCAATTGTGATAATCGAATGGTAACTCACATCAGTATTGTACGTCAACGTGGCTCGAAACGAACCACTGCGCGTTCAGCAGAGCCAACCCCAACCCATACGGTAGACTTCAGCTTCATGGCAGCAGTGGCGAGTGATACGATTAGTCTTACCATCAACGGCATTGAAGTTGAAGTTCCAAACGGCGAATTGATTGTTGAATCGGTGAAGCGGCTTGGCTTGGAAATCCCGATCTTTTGCTATCACCCGCGCATGAAGCCGGTGGGGATGTGCCGGATGTGTTTGGTGGAAGTTGGGTTTAAGCAGCCCGATGGTTCGGTTCGCACCATGCCCAAGCCCCAAGCCGCCTGCACCTTGCCAGCTTCGCCCAATATGGTGGTTTATACCGATTCGGAGATGGTGCACCGCGACCGCAAAGGCGTCCTCGAATTCCTCCTCATCAACCACCCCCTCGATTGCCCCATCTGCGACCGGGGCGGCGAGTGTCCGCTTCAGAACAACACCCTCTTTTACGGCCCTTCGACCTCGCGCTTTGTGGAAGCCAAGCGCCACGCCAAGAAAGCCTTCGCCCTCTCGAAATATGTAACGTTAGACCTTGAACGCTGTATTCAATGCGGCCGATGCGTTCGCTTTACCGAAGAGATTTCGGGCGACGCCGAGCTGGCGTTCCGCTTCCGCGGCGCGCAAATGCAGCCTTCGACCTTTGAACTGCGCGACTTCACTTCGAAGTTCAGCGGCAATGTCATCGAGATTTGTCCGGTTGGCGCTTTGACAAACGCCGAATATCGCTTTAGAGCCCGCCCGTGGGACCTGCAAACCAAGCCTTCAATCTGCACGGTTTGCAGTAACGGCTGCAACATCTGGTTCGATTACCGCGTGAACAAGATGATGCGCATCAACGGTCGCACCAATGAGGCGATCAACGAAGAATGGACTTGCGATAAGGGCAAATATGGTCATGAAGCTTACAACGCGACCAACCGCCTGACTAAGCCGCTCATAAGAAACGGCGATCGCCTGGAAGAAACGGATTGGCCGACGGCTTACGCCACGATCATGGAGCACTTCAAGATCGGCGAGAACAAGGTGGCGGCGCTGGCGGACGACAAGCTTTCGAACGAAGGCTACTACTTGTTGCAGCGATTGATGCGCGAGGAGTTCAAATCGAACAACCTCGACCACCGCTGGACCACGCATTTACAAACTCGCCAAAACCGGCTAGAGAATTTGATGGGCCAAAAGCAAGTTCAAACAAGGATTGCGGATTTTGAGAAGAAGAAGACGGTGTTGGTTTTCGGAACGAGCCTCGCCGATGACGAGCCAATCCTGTTCCTAAGACTAAGGAAGGCTTGGTTAAATAACGGCACAAAGGTGATCGTCGCGCATCATGCGGGCAACGAAGTTGAGGAGTTTGCGAACACGGTTTTGAGATATCGCCCTGGGCAGGAAGCTTGGATGGCAAATGCGCTTCTGGCCGCAGCCGTTGAAGCAGGAATCTCGAAAGTCCCAGATGCGACCAAGGCGGCACTGCCAAGCGTGAAAGATGCGGCGGCGGGCTTGGAGATTTCAGAAGGTGTTCTAAGAGAAGTGGTGAAGAGCTTCGGCGAGGGCGGAGTTGTAGTTACGACCCACGGCCTTTTCAACTGCGATGAGGGTCAGGACGCTTTGGAAACGTTGGGCGGCCTAGCGATGACACTGAACATGGAGTTCAACTGTTATGCGCTCGGTCTAAACGATCAAGGCGCAACCGAGATGGGTTTCTTGCCGGATTGCATTCAGGGCGGGGCGGCCGTTGCGGGTAAAGAAGGCTACAACACGCACGGGATTTTGAAGGAATGCAAAGACGGCTCGATTGGGGCGCTATGGGTTGTTGGCAATGTGCCTGTTACCGCCGAAGTGACGGATGCGCTGGAAAGCATCCCGTTCTTAGTGGTTCAATCTACGCATCACACCGAGGCCGTGAACTACGCCAGCGTGGTGCTTCCGATGGAAATGCCGAACGAGCACACAGCGACTTATACGAACATGGAAGGGCAAGTGCAGGAGATTCAAAAGATCCTGCAATCGCCCGGCGAAGCGAAGTCAGATTGGCAGATTTTCAGCGAAATCATGATCAGGCTGAAATCGGGCAAACCTTATTTCAACGCGGCCGAAGTTCGGGCTGAGTTAGCGCTGACGTAAATCCGTTGGCGGTTCATTAGCAGCGTCAGACGCAATGAGGTACGCGTGGCGATTTCCCCTTAACCGGGTAACCTAAGCCAAGCCGCAATGAAGCGGTTTTTTGTCGAATGAAGATTGCCGTTCCAAAAGAGATTTGGCCGGGTGAGCGGCGCGTGGCCACAACGCCCGAAGTAGCCGTGCAACTCATCAAATTGGGATTTGAGGTCGCCGTAGAATCTGGAGCTGGAGAAGCCGCAAGCTACTCTGATGATGCTTATTCTGCGGCTGGATGTTTGGTTTGTCCGCCGGAGGCCATTTGGGCTGATGCAGATATCGTGCTGAAGGTGCGCGCTCCCGATTCCTGCGAAGTCGAAAAGCTCAGATCGGGCCAAACCCTTATCTGTTTCATTTGGCCAGCTCAGAATCCAGAACTCCTTAAAGGGCTAACTGTAAAAGGGGTGACGGTGATGGCGATGGATAGTGTTCCGCGCATTTCTCGGGCCCAAAAAGTTGACGCCCTGAGTTCAATGGCGAACATCGCGGGCTATCGCGCTGTTATTGAGGCGGCGCAGCACTTTGGCCGCTTTTTCACGGGACAAATCACCGCGGCCGGTAAGGTCCAGCCCGCGAAAGTGCTCGTGATAGGTGCTGGAGTTGCTGGGTTGGCCGCGATTGGAGCGGCCAAGAGCATGGGCGCAATCGTTCGTTCTTTTGATACGAGGCCCGAGGTCAAAGAGCAGATTGAGAGCATGGATGCTGAATTCCTCATGCTGGATTTCGATGGCGAAGATGGCTCCGGCGAAGGCGGCTACGCTAAGACCATGAGCGATGAGTTCATCCGAGCCGAGATGGCCCTTTTCGCCGAGCAGGCCAAAGACGTTGACATCATCATCACCACCGCGCTCATTCCCGGAAAGCCCGCCCCTCGGCTAATCACAAGGGAAATGGTTGAATCCATGAAGAACGGCAGCGTCATCGTAGACCTCGCCGCCGAGCAAGGGGGCAACTGCGAGATGACCGAGCCTGGAAAAGTTGCCGTCCACCACGGGGTCACGGTCATCGGCTACACGGACTTACCCAGCCGACTTGCCGCCCAATCTAGCCAACTTTATGCAACAAACCTTCGACATTTGCTCACCGACTTAACCCCTGCGAAGGATGGGCAGATTGTTGTCAATATGGAGGATGAAGTCATCCGCGGCGCTACAATTTGTAAAGACGGGGCAACTACTTGGCCGCCTCCCGCTCCGACTCTTTCGGTGGCTCCGGCAAAGCTAGCCCATACCGCCGCACCGGTGCAAGTTAGCAAAAAATCATCGCCAGTTGGCCCGCTGGTGGCCGCCGTCTTGGGTGGAGCCGCTTTGTTCGGCCTCGGCGCAGTTGCACCCGCTGCGTTTATGGCTCATTTCACGGTGTTTGTTTTGGCTTGCTTTGTGGGCTATATGGTGATTTGGAATGTGAGTGCCGCGCTCCATACGCCTTTGATGAGTGTAACGAACGCGATCTCCAGCATTATTATCATTGGGGCATTGCTTCAGATAAGTTCGGCAAATCCGCTGATCGGGTGGATTTCGGCCGGGACAGTTTTGCTTACGAGCGTGAATATTTTTGGTGGGTTCGGAGTTACCCGGCGAATGCTCGAAATGTTTAGGAAGTGAGGAGAACATAAGATGAACGACGGAACCATTACCGTAGCCTATATTCTCGCCACGATCCTCTTCATCCTTGCCCTCGGTGGCCTCTCCAAGCAAGAAACCGCGCGGCGCGGAAACTGGTACGGCATCATCGGAATGGCGATCGCCTTGCTTGCCACGATCATCGGCAAGGTCACCGAAAACCATGCCCTTCTTATCGGAGCCCTCGTTGTTGGTGGTGGCATCGGACTCTTCGCCGCCCGCCGAGTGCAGATGACGATGATGCCGGAACTGGTTGCAATTCTGCACAGCTTGGTGGGCCTGGCGGCAGCGGCGATCGGATTTGCGAGCTTCTTAGGTCCAAATGGTCACATGTTGGGCGTTGAAAAAACCATTCATGATGTTGAAACCTACCTGGGTGTGTTTATCGGAGCTGTTACGTTTTCCGGCTCAATCATCGCCTTTGGCAAGCTCTCTGGCAAGATCGGGGGCAAGCCGCTTACCATTCCCGGTCGGCACTACCTCAATCTCGGGCTCCTGCTGGCAACGGTTTGGTTTGGCGTCGCCTTCGTCACTCAATCCGCCGCCGGGGCGGGATTGCAACCTCTAATCATCATGACCGTGATTGCCTTGTTTTTGGGCATCCATATGGTCATGGCGATTGGGGGGGCGGATATGCCGGTCGTGGTTTCGATGCTCAATAGCTATTCGGGTTGGGCGGCTTCGGCCACGGGATTCATGCTGAGCAATGACCTGCTCATCGTTACGGGAGCACTGGTTGGTTCGAGCGGCGCAATCCTAAGCTATATCATGTGCAAGGCGATGAACCGCAAGTTCTTGGCCGTTATTGCGGGCGGCTTTGGCTCCAGCGAAGGTACGGTTGCGCTCGCGGGAGAAGATCAAGGCGAGGTCATCGCGATTACTGCCGAAGAAACAGCCGAGCTTTTGCGGGATGCCAAACACGTCATGATCATCCCTGGCTACGGAATGGCGGTGGCGCAAGCTCAATATATTGTTCATGAAATCACTCAGGCCCTTCGCGCGAAGAAGGTTGATGTGCGCTTCGCAATCCACCCGGTGGCGGGGAGAATGCCGGGGCACATGAATGTTTTGCTCGCCGAGGCCAAGGTGCCGTACGACATCGTTTTTGAGATGGAGGAGATCAACGAGGATTTCCCCAAGGTAGATGTTTCCATCGTCATTGGCGCGAACGACATCGTCAACCCTTCTGCCCTAGACGACCCCAACGGCCCCATTGGCGGCATGCCGGTTCTGGAATGTTGGAAAGGCAGAACCACCATCGTGCTTAAGCGAAGCATGGCCACCGGATACGCCGGCGTCCAAAATCCGCTTTTCTTTAAAGAAAACACCCGGATGCTGTTTGGCGACGCGAAAGCGAGTTTGGATGCGGTTTTCAAAGCACTTTGAGTGCTTATTCGTCACAATAGGCAGGAATGTCTTTGCTTGCTTTGATTGTATCGGTCGCATTGCAGCCGGATCAGCCGACTCGGTTTGATTTGTCGGAGAGGCTGAAGCGCATGGACGTCGCTTGGATGGCGGCGGAACCGGCTCGTAAGAAGAAGGCAATTCCTGATATTTCTGAGGCGGTGATGGGGTTTTTCTCGGGGAAATCGGGGCCGACGGCGGAGAGCATAGATAAGGCCACGGCGAAACTCGAGGGCCGATTTGCCAAGAGTTCCGATGCTCTTTCCATACGGACGGAATTCGCTTTTTATGAGCCTGGGAGCGCAATAACTTTACTTCTCACCTGGGCGTATCGCCCCCCATCCGTTCTGCCCGTTCGAGTTGGCAGTGGATCAAAATCCGTTGAGTTGCGGCCGGGGCAGAATGGCAAACTGATCGTCCAGCCTCAGGATTCGAGCCAAGAATTGCGCTTGAATCCTGAGGTTGGGTATCTGCTCCCGGTGCGGGTTGGCGATGATACGCGCAGTTCATACGTGAGTTTTGTGCGCAACCATCGCCCGCGGATAGAGGCACTCGTGGCCAGCCAGAGTGTTTTTCCGAAGACGATTGGGCAGGTGCTGACGCGGTACATTGAGCAGCCAAAATCTCAGGAAACCGAGCTGCCTTTGATTGAATATTTGTTCACGGCCGAAGCCATTCAAGAAGAAAAGCAGAAGATTGAGGATCAAGAGAATATCTTCTTCTCTGAGCATAATGGTAGCGCCTTTCGGGCGGTGTTTCCATCGAGCTTGAAGGGCAAAACGGGCGAAACAGTGAATGTCGTAATCGCTCTTCACGGTGCGGGTGGCTCAGAAAATATGTTTTTTGAATCGTATGGGCGAGGCATTTGTGTGACCGAGACTCTGCGGCGCGGTTGGGTCTTCATATCGCCTCGAAGCAGTTCAAACGCGATCAATGATTCCTTGGACTGGCTGACAAAGGTTCGCAAGCTCACGATCAACCGGCTCTTTTTGATGGGGCATAGTATGGGTGGAGGGATTGTTTTGGGTTCAACTCCGAGCTTCAAGCCAACCGCGCTCGCCCTGTTCGCTCCGGCTTCCTCTCGAATCGCCGAGGCGGTGCGGGGGATTCCCACCTATTTGGCGGTGGGGCGGCAAGAAATGGCGATGCTTTCTAATGCCGCGAAGGCTCTATCTAACGGCCTGCCCGTCGGTTCAGCTTTTCGCGAGTACGATAACTGCGAGCACCTCATGATCGTGGCGGAAGCGGCGAAGGATGCCTTTGAGTTTTTTGATCACGTGAAGTGAAGACTTTTTCGCACGTTAGCTTGATGCCACAATAATCTAGTGCTTGCTCTGCTTGGTCTAGTCGCCTCTCCACAGTTGGATAAGATTGGTACCGTCTCGTTTCCGGGCATTACCGAGATGAGCGGGATCATTAAGAGTGTTCAGCACCGGGGTGTTTTCTGGGTGCAAAACGATAGCGGCGACACCGCTCGAGTTTTTCCAATTCGGTTGGATGGGTCGGTTGCACGCGCGAAAAATGTCAAGAATTGGGATGGCATCACGATTCAGAATGCCCGGAACGTTGATTGGGAAGACATAACGTCTGACGGGAAAAACTTATACATATCCGACATGGGCAACAATGGAAACGCGCGCGAGAACCTCGGCATTTATGTGATCGAAGAACCGAATCCGGAAACCACGGTCGAGGTGAGTCGCTTCAAGTTCATTCCCCTCTCTTACCCCGATCAGACTGAATTTCCGCCCAAAAACTGGGACTATGATTGCGAAGCAGTTTTCTGGCTAAAGAACACCCTTTACCTTGTCACAAAGCACCGCAGAAACAAGTTTATTCCGAGCGACTGCGCCAATCTCTACCGGCTAGATTTTGTGAACCGGAAAAATAAACTCACAAAGATTGACCATATCGAGAACTTGGGCGGATGGGTAACTGGCGCAGCGGTATCGCCAAATGGCCGGACCCTTGCGATCCTTTGCCAAGCGCCCTTGCAACGGGTTTGGCTCTTTTCAACCGAAAGTCTGGGCGACAAGTTTTTCTCGACAGGCGGGAAAAGCATCGCCCTCCGAGATGTGAAACAGGCCGAAGGCATCTGTTTTGAATCCGACACCACCCTCATCATCAATAACGAGCAACGCGATCTGTTTCGCTTGAAGTTCTAGCGATTCGCCATAATAAGACCCCAATGCCGCTCCTTGAAGTCAACGATTTGGAAGTCTCGTTTGGCAACGCAACAATTTTGCGCGGCGTTTCCTTTGATCTCAATGCGGGTGAGACTTTGGGCGTGGTCGGGGAATCGGGATGTGGAAAATCTATGACAGGACTCGCGATAATGGGCATGCTTCCTCGCCCGGGCCGAGTTTCAAACGGAACAATCACTTTGGATGGTCGAGAACTCACCACACTCCGACCCAAAGACTGGCTAAAAGTGAGAGGAAACCAGATCGCCCTCGTGATGCAGGACCCCTTCACCAGCCTAAACCCGATGATGCGAGTGGGTAATCAGGTGGCTGAGGCCCTCGTTCTGCACCAAAATATGAGCCGCAGCGATGCGCGGCTAAAAGCAATCCAAATGTTGGACGATGTAGGTGTTCCTATCCCCGAGATCAGCGCCCGCAAGTATCCACATCAGATGTCGGGTGGGCAACGACAGCGAGTCGTTATCGCCATCGCCTTTGCTTGTCAGCCTAAGGTTCTCATTTGCGATGAGCCAACTACCGCTCTTGACGTAACCCTTCAAGCTCAAATTCTCAGGCTTATCGCCGATATGCAAAAGCGCGAGGGAACAGCGGTCTTGCTGATTTCCCACGACATTGGCGTCATCGGCTCTCTCGCCTCGCGGGTCGCGGTTTTTTATGCGGGTCGCATAGTCGAACTCGGCACGGCCGAGCAAGTCTTAAAGGACCCGCAGCACCCTTATTCACAGGCTATGTTAAGCGCATTACCGCGGAAAGGCGCGACGACGCTTACCTCGCTGGCCGGCCAACCCCCCGATCTCGCGGGCAAGATTATTGGCTGCGCATTTGCTGAACGCTGTGCCGTCCGATGCGATCAAAGCGGAGACGACCCTTTGAATCTACGGGGAGCGGACGGGCGGATCGTAGCTTGCTGGCGCGCAACCAAAAGATCGCCCGTTAGCCCGGCCTAGTAGCCTAGATCACGCCCGAAGAACGGAGCTCCATGTAGTGGCAAGACTTAAATTTCTTCCCGCTACCACAAGGGCAAAGGTCGTTCCGACCCACCTTCGTCCAATCCACGTCGCCCAAATACCCGTTCGTGCCCGGGGCCGCTACAATCGGCGAGACGGCGGAGCTTGCGTCTTCCGTCATAGACATCGCAGCCGACATGGCTTCCTCATCTTCTAGCCGCATCATCGCTGGCGCTGGCTCGGTTGGCTCTCGATCAACCTGAACTTCCGACCGATATATCATGCGAACCGCTTGATCACGGATGCCTCGAAGCGTGGTTTGGAACATGTCAAAGGTCTCTCGCTTGTAAGCCACAAGCGGGTCAACTTGGCCGTAGCTCCTGAGGTTGATTCCCTCGCGGATGTATTCAACGGTTTGCAGGTGATCTTGCCACTTATCGTTTACGGCCTGTAGCATTACGTGCCGCTCGATGAAGCGCATTACTTCATCGGGGTAACGAGCCACTTTGGCATCATATGCCTTGTGAGCGACTCCTTGGCAGAACTCCGTGAGCTCTTCGCCCGGCTTGTAGTATTGCAAATCTGCCAACGTTGCGTAGTCAATAATGGGGAAGAGGTCGGCAAGATCTTCGTAAAGTAGCTCGAAGTCATAGACTCGGCCCTCTTTTTCATCAATTACCCAAGCGTTCTCAACGACTTCGGCAATGGAGGCATCAATCTGCCCCTTGTGGTCATCGCGAATATCTTTGCCAAGCAAAGTGTCCCGGCGCATTCCGTAGATGTGCTCACGTTGCGCGTTGAGAACATCGTCGTATTCTAACACGTGCTTTCGGGCTTCAAAGAAGTGATTCTCGATTCGCTCTTGCGTCTTCTCAATCATTCTCGAGAGGAACTTGGTCTTGACCTCCTCCATGGGCGGCCAAGCTTTGAGAAGCGGGTTCTCAAGCAAGTTGGCATTAAATATCTTCCAAAGCGTATCTTCAAGCGAAACGAAGAAGCGGCTTTCGCCGGGATCGCCTTGTCGTCCGGCACGGCCCCGTAGCTGGTTATCAATCCGTCGGCTTTCGTGGCGTTCCGTTCCCAAAATGTAAACGCCCCCAAGAGCAACAACCGCATGGGAAAGCTCGCGCCTTTCGGTGTCGTTCAGGGGAAGCGGTGGAGCGGCTCTCTCTTTTCCGCCGCGGCGGTAGCTGACAAACGTTCCAGTGTATTCATCGTGCTCGCCTTCGGGCATGTTCTGCGCTCGTTCGACGAGCTCATCTTGAACGCGTCCACCGAGCAGGATGTCAACGCCACGACCCGCCATATTGGTGGCAATCGTGACCTGGCCCTTTCTACCGGCTTCGGCGATGATCAGCGCTTCTTGCTCATGGAATTTTGCGTTCAAAACGTTATGTGGAATCCCTTGGCGAAGCGAGTGATCGAGATGATCCATCGCCTCTGCGCCTTCGAGCTTCCACTCACTAAGAGCCCACTCCATATGCTCCTTGTTGAGAGGATCGCCAGAGAGACCAAGCTTCGAGAAAAAAGCCGAAATGAGCTGCCGAGATAGGTCGGCCAGCGGGGTGTTCATGATCTCAACACCCTCGGCGCGCAAGTCCTTAGGAACATCCTTCTTGACTTCGAGTTGATTGTAAAGCCGAGTTGCGAGTAGCAGCTTTTGCAGCATTTCGGTCTTCAATCGCTCGGAGACCGTCTCCGACATTTCGATGGATCGAGTGCCAACGAGAACGGGCTGCTGCTTGGAGTGCAAGCGCAGGATCTCCCAGGCGATGCCACGATACTTGGCTTCGGCCGTTTTGTAAATTGTGTCCTGCTGATCAATTCTGATCATTGGACGGTGAGTCGGCACTGTTACAACATCTAGACCGTAAATCTTACGGAATTCGTCCTCTTCGGTCTTTGCTGTTCCGGTCATACCGCCCAGTTTTCCGTAGAGGCGGAAAAGGTTTTGGAATGTAATGACCGCGACCGTTTGGCTCTCACGCTGAACGGCGACGCCCTCTTTGGCTTCCAGCGCTTGGTGCAAACCTTCAGAGAAACGCCGACCGAACATCATTCGCCCGGTGTTCTCATCCACGATCACGACTTCGCCGTTTCGCACAACATACTCGATATCGCGATCAAACAGGGCGTAGGCTTTCACTGATGCGTTTACGTGATGGAACATCTTTGGGTCGGCGGCGATGTTAGGAATCCCAAGCAATTGTTCGACCATATCCATACCTTCTTCGGTAAGGCTTGCGGAGTGATTTTTCTTATCTGCCGTCCAATGCGTTTCTTGTTCAAGTTGCTTGACAATCGCATCAACTTGCTTGTAGATGGAGACGTCTTCGCTAGATGCGCCGCTAATGATGTGGGGGGTACGAGCTTCGTCAATGAGAATCGAGTCAACTTCGTCTACGATCGCGTAATGGAGTTCTCGCATTGAGAGTTGCTCAACTTCAAAGGCCATGTTGTCGCGGAGGTAGTCAAAGCCATATTCGTGGTTAGTGCCGTAGGTTATATCGCAGAGATAGGCGTCGCGGCGACTGATGGCAGTGAGATTCATGTAACGCGGATCATCGTTCGGCGTTCCTGGCGTATAGAGCCACGAACCTCCTAACTCATCCGAATCCATGGACTGTCCCTGAATAATACCGACGGAAAGGCCAAGAAAGTGATAAATCGGGCCCATCCAAACGGCGTCACGACGGGCAAGGTAGTCGTTGGCGGTAACCAGGTGAGCGCCGCGTGCGGTGAGAGCGTTCAGATAAAGCGGGGCAACGGCGGCGAGGGTTTTTCCTTCGCCGGTTTTCATTTCCGCGATTCGGCCTTGGTGCAGAACGAGCCCGCCCACGAGCTGAACGTCAAAATGCCGCATGTTCAGCAGACGCTTCGATACTTCACGAACGCAGGCGAAGGCCTCGGGTGCAAGTTGGTCAATGGATTCGCCGTTCGCCAGGCGTGCCTTGAATTCGGCGGTTTTGGCCTTTATCTCATCATCGCTGAGCGAAGAAATGTTTGGTTCGAAGGAGTTGATTTGTTCAACGATTGGCATGAGCGATTCAACATCGCGCTTGCTTGTATCAAAAAGCTTACGTAAAAATTGCATGATAAGTTAGAAGGGTGCGGTCAGGAGCCTCGGCGCGACGCGCTCCGGCTAATGCAAGGCTTCTTAACTTAGGGGCCCATCGCGCGAGCGTGAGCTGTCAATAAAGGCAGGCTCGAAAACAGGCTCAACGACCAGGGGCAACGGATCTGATTTTTCTTCTTGAGCCGCATTGCAAGGGCCAACCGTTTGCTTGTATCTACTCTCTCTGTGTACAAAGAAAATAACAGGGTCCGCTTTTGACTCCGGCGGAACCGTACCGAGCCGGACGGGTGTGCTCCAGAACAGGCTGTTCAGGCACGCTGTTTCACCACCCATTTGGGCATTAAGGAGTAACAACAAGATTGCCGGAAGAAATTGAATCACAGCCAATCTAATTATGACGCATTTGAGCCCATTTCCATACCCTAATCGCGCCGAATTTTAGAATCTGAGCCAATTGACCCAATCTAGCCCCTTTTGGAACGCGAGGGTGGGATTTGCCGATATTAGAAATACATCACAATGAGAATCACAGATTTTGAGCAAGGGAGAACGATAAACGATATCGCAATCCAGTTAACGCAACAGGAAGCCTACGAACTGGCGGGTTACTTGTCGCGCTTGCTCAACGCACCCGACATCAAAACTGCTCACCTGTGCGAAGTGCGCGGAACCCAATTGACCCGAGAGATTACAATCCGGATTGAGTAGATTCGCTTTGCCAGACTGACTTCGTATCAACGACGGCATTGACAATCAAATCTACCGTGCGCCGCATAACTGCAGATGTGATTTGACGGTTTTCAACCGGAAGCCCGATCATCATGTTGCCCTTTTCCGTGATATAAAAGAAGCAAGGCTGAATCTTTGCGTTCCTCTTAAGCATTTCCGTGTGCTTTTCAACTGCAGTTGGCGGCTGACCTAGAAAAACGGTAAGCCAAACGTAGCGCTTACTTGGGCTCACTTCCGCCGCCAAGGGCACATCTAGATCGCTTTTCGTGATCTTAAACTCATACTTCTCTTTTCCCGGCTCCGGATTGGTTGCGATTTGCTTTGTTTCGTAGCCAAGGCCCTCAATAAGAGCCTTGAGTTGAGGAGTATCAATCGTTGTCGGCTCTTGCGGGGCAGATGGCAAGACAAGGGCAAGAGTGATCAGAGCGGGCGCGAGAATTTTCATATTTCTT
>JANNCV010000017.1:0-73987 GCA_031386985.1 Armatimonadota bacterium | reverse complement strand
CCTGAAGTGCATTTGCAGAAGTTGTGGTCGGTTAGAGTTCCCGGAATAGTTTCGGTCCTGCCTGGCAGTGTTCGGCTAAGCCGTAGTGGGAACCAGATTGCTTGGGTGGCGGTTCAAGCTGAGAAGGTTCAGGGAACCTATTGGTTCGATATCCCTAACCAGCGGTTCCGGGTCCTATCGCCGGCCGTACCAGATAGCGTGCTATTCGAACTTGGTCGGGAAACAATCAGCTTTACGGTTGAAGACGTGACCCGGACATTCGACCTCAAAACCGGGCTCCTCAAGGCGACCACTCCCACCATCACGATCAAAAAGCGCGGGCTAACCACTCCGATAAAGAGCCGCCAGATTAGGATTTACGACGCCAGGGCGAATCGCTACCTCATTCCGAAACCAGCAACGATTCCCGCCAAGCTCGGAAGTCTGATTTGGGATACCCCTAAGCGGCGTCTTTCTATCTTTCGAAAGAACGAGCAGACCGACTATAAGGAGATTGTGGAATGGGAGCCGGGTTCCTTCAAGGAAATTGCACGTGCGCCCGCCTCCTACTATGTTGAAGGGTTCAACCGTGTAGTTGGCAACCCCGAAGCGGGCCCATTCGCAATTTACTTTTCCAGCAACCGTGAGCCTCGGCTGACGGGCGCTTTTGGGCCAAAGCTAACGCTCATTTAGTGCCCCACGTCCCCGGATGAATCCTTGATAGATGTTTACGACATCTCAAAGCAAGGGATACTTTGCGGCATCGGCTGGGTTGATCCGGCTGGGGCCATGCATCGCACTACATCAATGGTCTGCCTCGACCCTATGTCAGGACGGATCCGTTGGAGTAGTAAGCTCGCTTTGCACGGCGTGTGGATGGGCAGCGCCGTGCGGTCCGGTGCGGTGATCTTAGACGGGAAAACTGGGAAGCAAAGTGGCAAGCTCGTCCTCCCGAAAGATTGCATGCCGTTGATTTGGAGAGGGGCAACGGTTTATTGCGCGTCTGCCAACGGACAGCTCACCGCGTACCAGGTAAGTCTTTAAGCGGTTCATCCGGGACTGGGAAAGACGGCGGACTCGTCGCAACTACCGGGTTCCGAAGCACGTTTAGTGCCGTGTGCCGATTGAGAAACCCGGGCCTTCAACCTCGACTAGTCTTCTCCAGCTTCATTCAGAAAGGCGACCAAGGAACTTGGGCTTTCAATCACTACGGTTCACCCGGACACGGGCTGGAAGCACCGTGATAGGGCCTAGTAAATGTAACAGTCCGTCTACTACCCTATACACATTGGCTGTTATTTTCGCAAATAGTGGCCCCAATCCCTATTTACCCCTTGCATCTGGCGAGGTTTCCCTATAGAATCCATACATGTGGAGGATTCTTCCCATGGATGTGGAGGAATCGGCCATTACAGGGCGGGGAAATCCCTGTTCGGGAGGGAGGTGAAGCAAGGATGCGACCACCTTTCTCCCATCGGAGTTGAGAAGTGAATGTGGAATGGCCGGAAGGAATAGAACTTGCCGGAACGGAACAAGCGAAATTTGACGAAAAGGGACGCCTACTCTTCAGTAAGAAGAAGCGGGACATCCTTGGCGCAGATTTCGTGTTTCGTTTAGGAAGCAAGCCGTACCTCGAGGTTCTTCCAAAAACGATCTGGGACCAAATGAAAGAAGAAACCCGACAACAGTTTACATCAGGAGGTAGCGCAAAAGATCATATGCGATGGTTTTTCGCTAACGCCGATGTCGGGCAATCCTTCGACGGCCAAGGCCGAGTTGTGGTACCCGCAAGGCTAAGGAAGGCGGCCGACCTGAACAAGGACGTTTATATCATCGGGTGCGGCCTCTACGCTGAAATCTGGGATGTTGAGACCTACGAGAAGTATCTCGTAGATCCCGACTCCGTTGACCTGAAACGAGAAAAGGCCATGGATAAGGCCGAAGACAAGCTAGGAGGCAAATGGCAACCACCGGCGTCCTCGTAGATTCGAGCGTCCTACGCCGGGTCATGCGATTGAGGAGTCTCATCGCCGGACCTCTCTCCATAAACAAGGCTATGAAGCACGATCCCGTAATGGTCGCCGAGATTTTGGAAGTTCTGGGTTTGAAGCCGGGAGCCGTGGTTGTAGATGGAACTTTGGGCTTAGGCGGACACTCTGAAGCGTTTTTGGGAAAAGTCTCCACCGGCGGCACCGTCATTGGAACCGACTGGGATGAAGCCATGCTCGCTTCCGCCCAGGCCCGCCTCAAACCGCTGGCCGAAGAAGCCGGAGTGAACCTCTTACTCAAACACGCAGACTTTCGATCCGTATCATCACTCCTCCAGAACCTGAGTCTAAAGGCCGATGGTTGCCTCCTCGACCTCGGCCTTAACTCAGCCCAAGTGGACGATCCCGAGCGGGGCATGAGCTTCCGCGAGGGCGGCCCCCTGGATATGCGAATGGACCGAACGCGAGGGGAAACGGCGGCGGCGATGCTGAACCGGATGTCTCTGGGCGAGTTGGAACGAATGATTTGGGATTACGGCGATGAGCGATGGGCCCGGATGATTGCTCGCCGAATCGTAGAGCGAAGGCCCCTTAAGACCACACAAGATTTAGTTGATTGCGTACTCGCCGCGATTCCGGCCGGAGCCCGAGACAAACGTATACACCCCGCTACCCGGACGTTCCAATCGGTTCGCATTGGGGTGAATCGAGAACTGGAAGACTTGGATACCGCGATCGAGGAGATTGCCGAAGAGCTCAAGCCGGGCGGAACGCTCGCGATATTGAGCTATCACTCGGGGGAAGATCGGATCGTGAAGCACACGTTCAGCAAACTCGCCGAAACCCAAATGTATAAGGAAGTATTCAAAAAACCCAAAGGAGCAAGCGACGAGGAAATCCGCCGCAACCCGAGGAGCCGCAGCGCAAAGCTGCGGGCTTTAAGAAAAGTTTAGTCGCCAAAAGGATTTGGCACTTAGGAGATCAAGGAAGATGAGCACAGTAGCAGTCAATCGTAGAAATATCGGCAATAGGGATACAGGTATCCGCAACCGTCGCAGGTCAAAGTCCCGCGCAAAAGTGGGCCAAGTCATTTTAGTGAGGAGTTTGACCTTTTTTGGGGTTGCCTTTGTCGCCTACTTTGCGAGTAGCATGGGCGGTCATATCATGATTGATCAAGCGCGGCAGGAAGGCGGGCTCGCCCGGCTCCGAGCAACCATGGCATCTAAGGCCATTCACTCTTTGGAGCGATCCGTTCGAGATATTAAGAGCACTAATCGGATAGAAAAATGGGCGGTTGCAAATGGCCTAGCCGCAACCGAACTCGTCCCTGGAATCTCCGCCCCTGGCGAGGAGCGAACTATTGTCGCAACGAATGAACTCTGACAAACGACTGATTGCCGTCCGCTACCTAACCCTTGCGGCGTTCGTTGTAGCCATCGGGAGCCAAGCGCGCGTGCATATTCTTGGCCGTGGCGACATCTTGGCGAAAGCTCGAGACAGCAAGCGCTTTGTCGTAAAAACCTCAGAAATGGCGCGCCGGGGTGCGATTTACACCTCGGATGGGCGACCACTTGCTCAAGAGGACGATAGCCGCGTTCTGGTGGTTGATTTTCGTAAAGTGCCTCGTGTTTCTGGGTTCTACATGGCTCTGGGAGCGGCAACCGGCATTCCCGCAAGTGAATTCGCTTCCCTATCCCGGGGTCAAAAGAAAGTTGTGGAATGGCAGAAGCCGTTTAGCATCACTCAAGCAAACAGCATTCAGGATGTAAAACGAAAGTGGCAAGCCGATGGCGTGGGCCTGCGTCCCGCCGGGAATCGCTCTTACAGTCTAAGTCTCGCGGCAGCTAACATCATTGGTACCGTTCAAAAGGGCAGCGCTAAGCTAGGCATTGAGCAGGCGTTCAATCGCGGCTTGACGGGTGAAAACGGGGAAACCGTCGGCATGGTAGACCGTTACGGTCAGTATCTGCCGATGCGGATGGGCCGCGAAACGAAGGCTAAACAAGATGGAACCCCGATTACCCTAACGATTGATAGCGAGTTGCAGAGAATCGCCTATGAGGCGGTAACTCAAGCCGTCAAGGCTAGAAAAGCTGATCAAGGCACAGTCGTTATCATGGTTCCCAGCACGGGCGACATTCTTGCCTGCGCGAGCTATCCAAGTTTTGATCCAAGCAAGCCTTTCGCCAAAGCGAAGAAAGGTGAGTTTGCCCCCGGTCACTCGACTGCGTTCATGTCGAGCCTGGAGCCAGGTTCAACGTTCAAGATCTTAACGATCGCTAAGGCAATAGATGATGGCGTTGTTGGAGCTTATGAGAACTTCAACTGCCCAGGTTCAATGAAAATCGGGAACCGAACCATTCACTGTGCTTCCCACGGTGGTTCGAGCGCTCACGGCACGTTGGACCCAGAACAAGCCATCGCCCGATCATGCAATGTGGTTTCCGCCCAGTGGGCTCTCCGGATTGGTCGAACCCCGTTCATGAAGTACATCGAAGATTTAGGACTGATTGGCGGATCCAGGCTCGGATTACCGGGCGAAGCCGGCGGGTTGCTTGATAAAAACGACCCCGCTGAACGCCTACAACTCTCGAACTTAGGGTTCGGGCAATCGCTCAATGTCACCCCAGTCGCCCTCGCCTCCGCGTTTTGTATGATTGGTAACAACGGCGTTGCCGTTCATCCTCGATTGATTGATCGAATTGGTGATAACAAGCAAGCGATTGTGCCCGGCAAACAGGTTCTGAAGCCAGAAACGACAACGAGCGTCCTGCAGTTCATGCGGTCAGTAATGGATTCGGATCGTGGAACTGGGCACTCTTTGAGGATCGCTGGCTATGACCTAGGCGGCAAAACCGGGACTGCCCAGCGAATCGGCACCGGCGGATACGTCTCCAACTTCGTCGGATTTGTCCCCGCTGACAAGCCCAAGGCCGTGATCTTGGTGATGATTGATAACCCCAAGGGCAAAGTGTATTACGGTGCGCAAGTTGCTGGTCCCGTGTTTCTAAAGGTTTGTAAATCGGTAATCAACCGCATGGCGATTCCGAGGATTTCAAACCTCGCCAGCAAAGCAACCCCCACTCGAGTTGCGATCAACTCGCCCAGAGCTCAATCGAATCCCGTTAGTCCAACCTCTAAGCCAAGCGAAATCGAAGAAGTGCAGAGCCCGCCCGACGAGCAAGTTGTGGCATCAACCGGACCGGAAATTGAGGTTTCAGCCCGAGAAATCCCGGATAGGGAGAAGTCCGTGATCGGCAGGATGACGATGGAGCAAGTGAGAAAGCTCGCCAAGCCCGATGTGAAGCGCATTGCTGGCCTCGCTGACGAGACGGCAAATGTGAAAACGACCGGGGATGTAAAGCGCCGAAAAGAGCCGGAGCCCAAGCAGAAATTGGACAAGCGCTCGCAACCGGAACCTCGATCTGCGACTGAAATCGAGAGTGGAAAAGCGACTCGTGACGTGAAGCGGCGCAAGGAACCAGAGACTAAGCCGAGAGAAGAACGACGCTCGCAATCCACGCCGACAAAGGGAGCGGCTAAGACCTCAAGCGCCAATCGATCTACGACCAACCCAGCCGCAATCGTGCGCAAGACAACCCGCAAGAGCGAACCCATCGCGGTCGTCACGACGGAGTCAAAGCGAGCGCAACCGATCGCAAAGCCAAAGTCATCCACCAAAGAACCCAAGCGAACTACCGCCCGAGTAGTACGCCGAACGGAACCTGAGCCCAAAGCAACACCAGCGAAGCCACGACCTAAACCGGTTGATCGTTTGAAGGAACTGGAACTGGAAAATGCGCGACTCAGGAAGTTGCTCGAATCAAGACAAGCAACGAAAAATCAGACAGCGGCAAAGAAGCCAACCAGCGTAACATCAAAGCCAACAACGGTAGCTGCCAAAAAAGTGGTTGCCAAGAAGAGTGAAACGCCACGAAAGAGTTCAACTTCCAAACCATCTTCCAAGAAGCGCACATAACACTCAAGCGGATCGCCAAGAATCCGCAGTGCCTCCATCTAACCGCCGATTCACGCACGATTATCGGCGGTTCTCTTTTCGTCTGCATGCCTTCGGCGACGGGCGATTCGCATCGGTTTCTGGCGGAAGCGGCGCAGAAAGGGGCGGTCGCCGCGCTAGTGCACTCGGATGAGGGTTTTGAGTTGGCGCTTTCGCTCGGCTTAGCTGCCACCCAGCTCGATCCTGCTCAGTTCGAAGACTCCATGTGGCGGCTCGCTCTCGCCGCTTTCGGCGATCCCGGCCTCCGAATGAAACTCATCGCAATCACCGGCACCAATGGCAAAACCACCACCGCCTGGATCGTCCGCGATCTCTTGAACGCACTGGGCGTCCCGTGCGGCTATCTCGGCACCCTCGGCTTCCAAACCCCTTCCTTTGAGCGCGAGCTGGCGAACACCACCCCCTTCCCTATCGAACTCTACGCGATGCTCCACGAAGCCGCCGATAGCGGGTGCGAAGCGATGACGATCGAGGTCAGTTCTCACGCCCTCGCCCAAAAGAGAGCCCACGGGCTAACGTTTGAAGCCGTCGCCTTCACCAACCTCACCCAAGATCATCTCGATTTTCACGGCAACATGGCTGACTATGAAGCGGCGAAGAAGTTGCTCTTCACCAAGTTCGAATCGAAGCACAGGCTGATCAACACGGGGGATGAAACCGGTAAAAAGTGGTATCGAGAAATGCCGGGCGCTAAGCCCTTCCAAATAACGCCGGAAAACTCCAACCCAGCGCAAACCAACAAGGGACGGGGGGTGGCTCTCCCCCCCGCGACAGCCTCGGAAACCCCCAGCTCCCTCATTGCCACCCCCATAAAAGTCGAACTCACAAAACTGAGAGTAGCCATAGAGGGCACAGAGTTTGAAGCCAACCTCGGCGGTGATTACAACGTCGAAAATTGCGTCGCCGCCTACGCGATCGTAAGGGCCATTGAGACTCCTGAGGCCAGAGCCTGTTTCAACCCAGAACAAGTCTGCCAAGCCATGACCCAAGTGCGCCCCGTTCCCGGACGCTTCGAGCCCGTCCCCAACTACCAAAACATCGGCATCATCGTAGATTACGCCCACACCCCTGACGCCCTCACCAAGCTCCTCCAAACCGCCCGCCCCCTGGTGAGCGGTCGCATCATCACCGTCTTCGGGTGCGGCGGCGACCGCGACAAAACCAAACGCCCCCTCATGGCCGCCGCCGCATCTGCCGGAAGCGATTACGTCATCGCCACCAGCGACAACCCCCGCACCGAAGACCCTGCTGCTATTCTAGATGAAGTAGCCGCCGGACTCACCGGCCCCCACGAAATTATCGCCGACCGCCCCCAAGCCATCGCCCGAGCAATAGAACTCGCGGAGCAAGGCGACGCGATAGTCATTGCGGGCAAGGGCCACGAGAACTACCAAATAATCGGTCACGAAAAGTTCCCAATGGATGATCGGGAGCTTGCCAAAAAAGCGGCGAAGGCGAAGCCTTAGCGTACCATCGCCTCTGCTGAGGGCCCGCCTGCCCTTGGGGTCGTGGCTAGTTTGCAAACCACCGAACACGATCCGGGCGCGCCGTGTAAACCTTGGGCGAGGACGCCCAAGCCATGACTCGCTTAGAACAACACTTGTGGGCTGTTACTCGAACTAGACTCACGCGTCAAACAAACATGAGCCTTAGCTTTTTAGTCAGCACCCTGCTGTTACAACAACAAGCCGAGCCGATCGGGGAACTTTCTAAGCTAAATTTCTTAAGGCGGATCGCGGCGATGAGCTACCGGGTCGTGAACCTGAAAAATCCCCATCTTGCTACCGTTACCGACGGAGAAACGACAATTCACGTCGTGATGAGCTTTCATTCCCATGGCGTGGAAGGCGAGCCATTTGTCGGAATGGCAACTGGGCGCGTTGAGTTCGATTTGCCTCGCTACTATCCCAAGGAGCACCTGCGCGATTGGAAGGCTCGTGAAAAGCTGGATCGGATGACCGCTGCTTCTTTCCTTGGAGGGCGCGTGATACTGGAGAACACGGTCGCTCGTACTGAGAGCTCGCAGCAAGATATGAAGGCAAACATACAAGCCCTTTTCAGCGCATGTCGGAACCTGAAACACATGCTACAGCCCAGGGGAGCAAAGCTATCTGACCAGGTATATCAAATGGGGAAAGTTCCGCTCAACCTGCAAGACAGGCTGCTATCCATTGATCCTGAGGACATCGCCTATTTGCGCAAAAAGTTGAAATGGGGAAATGAACTGGGTGCGGGCTCGAGCAATGGTTGGTGTATCGGTGCCGAGCCACTCGGTGTTCCGGTTTACTTCAACGCCGCCGCAGGAGGCTTTGGCGGATGCTCATTGTCCTCTATGGTCCGTCCCGACCCAGGAAAGCTAAAGCGTTTCAAGCCTATCGCCGACCGCATCGAATGGGCACAAGTTTTAGTTCAGGACGGTTTCGTCCACTTGCAAACCACCCTTGACCTATCGAGAGGAAAAACGGTGCAGGAAGTAAGATCCGAAGTGCTCGATTTCGCGGCCCGGGTCAAGTCGCTCAACTTGTTCTGAACAAACTCCTCTTCGCGATCTATGCATTAGCCGAGCGCGCGCTGACGGGCCGCAATGAGTTGGGATCGCTCTGAGTCTCTAGCTCTATTCTGCCGCAGAACAAGGGGTGAGGGGTTCGGGTGACCTTGGGCGAGGACGCCAAAGCCACAGGGAGTGGGGGATTGATTTAGTTTCGCAGCGGCTTCCCGGATTCTAGGATGTGCTTCACTCGGGCCAGCGTTAAGGCGTTTCCGCAGAGTTCCGTGAAGAGGCTTCGCTCTAACTCATGGGCGTGTTCGAACGAGGTGGCTTTGCTGATGATCATTTTGATTTTCTCGGCGATGAGCTTGTCGTGATCGGTCAGCGTTCCCTTGGCGTGAAGCTCGGCGATGGCTTGGTCAATCATGCCCACGAGCGGTCCAGCGGGGACTTTCCACTCGTTACGCTCGTGCGGTCTGACGGTCTTTGCGGCCTCGCGGGCTTCCGTGATCAGGCGCTCGGGGTGATAAACGGTTCGATCTGTCGGCCGGAGATAGCCGAGGTGACGGGCGTGATCGGCGCTGGTGGAGGCGTCTCCAACGGCGAGCCTTCGGGCGACTTCGACGACGGCTTTTGCCCCGTCCTCCTGAGCCCGCAAGCCCAATTCCGCCGTGCCGCCCCCACCGGGAAAGAGTCCAACTTTCGCTTCCGGGAAGCCAATCATCGAATCGGCCAGGGCAACGACCTGGGGGCATTGCATGGCGAGTTCTAGCCCCGCGCCTAAGCTGTAGCCAAAAATAGCACCCACAATTCGCTTTTGGGAGAGGCTCAAGGCGACACGTTGCAAGAGCTGCAATCCTTCGTTGATTTCATCGAAACGGCTGGTTTCCATGCGCTCGATAAACCAGCTCAAATCAAAGCCAACGGAAAAATGTTTCGCTTCGGAAGTCAGCACCATCGGGCCGCTTTGCCCAATCATCCAATCTTCTAAATCGCTGAGGAGGGCGGGCGAAATCGTGCCCATTTTCGTGGTGATCGCAATCGCCTTAACATGATCGCCAAGGTCCCGCACGTTAAAGGTGGCTCTTTGATCCAACAAGGGATAATCGCGGATTTGGCGATACTGCGGCTCGTTGGGGACGAAGACGTACTTGCCTTCAAAGGAGCGCATAGTGTTATCAACATAGAAGGGATGAGGGACGTCGAACTTCTGATGCCCAATGGCATCCATCATCGCAAACGGCCCCATCTCCCACCCAAATCCCCACATCATTACGCGATCAAAGTCGAGGACGTTGTGGCTGATTTCCTTCTTGAGAGTGCGCGCGTATTTGAGCACGGGGATCAGGTGATGCCGAAGAAACTCGCCGGCTTCGTTGTGCATTTCGAGGGCTCGGCTAATTCGCTGACCAAGTGGTTCTTTCGCGATTGCGTTTAGCTCGGCGAAAATCGCTTCTTGGCGCTCGCGGTAAGCGTGGGTGTTGAGGTCAAACGCCACGAACTCCTTACCTTCCCGGCGATAATAGCCCTGGCCCGCCTTATCGCCAATCCAGCCCTTATCTAGGAGGAATTGCATGGATTTTGGGGTGGTAAGAAACCCAATGTGCGAATCCTCCGGACACCGCTCCTGCAGATTTCGGGCGATATCTTGCATGATATCGAGCCCAACAATGTCATTCAACCGGAAACTCGCCGAGCGGGGCCGACCTAGGAAAGGGCCGGTGATGGCGTCTACTTGCTCAATACTCAGCCCGAGCTTCTCGGTGATATGAATCGCATGGATCATCGCCCACATCCCGAAGCGATTCGCAATAAATCCAGGCGTATCTTTAGCATGCACCACCCGCCGTGCCACTTTCTCTTCTAAGAAATGGGTCATGGCCGAGAGCGCTTGGGGATCAGTATCTGGGGTTGGGATTAGCTCTAGTAGCTTGAGATAGCGAGGCGGATTGAAGAAATGGGTGCCAAGAAATCGCTGCTTGAGGCTCTCCGATCGCCCCTCGCAAAGGAGTTGAATCTCTAGCCCGCTCGTATTGGTGGTGATCGCGGTTCGTTCAGAAATTAGGCCATCCAATCGCTCGAAAAGGGCACGTTTTGCATCCATTTTTTCGATGATGGCTTCGCAAATCCAATCGGCCTCAACCGCCCAGCTTAGGTTCTCTTCGATTGAGCCGAGGCGAATCTTATCGGCGGTTTCGGGCAAGAAGAAATGGGGTGGGCGCGCCGTCTTGGCTCTCTCGAACGCGGCTCGAACCGAGTCGGCCGTCAAATCCAACAACGTCACTTCAAAGCCAAGGTTCGCCAGGTGAGCGGCAATCCCTGAGCCCATCGTGCCCGCGCCAATCACCGCGACTCTTCTTATCTCACTCCAATGCTCGTAACTCACCGAAAAGAGGATACCAGCGGTAGGGTTCGGGGGTTCGGGGGTTCGGGTGTTCGGAGGTTCGGACCCGAACACGCAGCACCGAACTTCCCCTGAACTTCCCCTGAACTTACCTAAACGCACCAACAACATGAACTCAAGCTATAATCAGATGCTAGTTCAACACAAGCACTTAGGAGTATAAACAATCAGAAGAGGTCATTTTAGAAGAGATTCGCGCCCCGAGGGGCCCGTAATCAATGAGCGCGTATTACGATTCCGCGACGTACGTGTCATCGGTCCCAATAACGAACAGGTCGGAATTCTCCAGCCCCGGCAAGCCTTACAAATGGCGCGCGAAGCGGGCCTTGACTTGGTTTTAGTAGCGGCTAACGCCGAACCCCCCGTCTGTCGAATCCTTGATTACGGAAAGTTTAAATACCAAACTGAGAAGCAAAAGAAGGAAAGTAAGAGCGTAAAGCAAGAGATAAAGGGTATAAAGATTAGCCCGCGTATTGCAGAGCACGATATTCAGACCGCTCTCAACAAGACGACTCAGTTTCTCGCCGCTGGACACAAGGTGCGTATCACTTGTCAGTTCAGAGCCCGAGAAGCCGCTCGTCCAGAGTTAGGTTTGAATAAGCTCAAGATAATGGCGGCTCGGATGACGGAACTGGCCGTTGTGGAGCGAGAGCCCGCAATGGAAGGACGTTTGATGATCATGGTTTTCGGGCCTAAACCCGGCGTAATCATAAAGAAGAAAGAAGATGAAGAAGGCAAAGCTGAAGACACACAAGACAGCGGTGAAGAGATTCAAAGTGACGGGATCGGGGAAGATAACTCGCCGGAAGTCGAGTAACTCCCACCAGTTCCTCCACAAATCCGCATCGCAAAAGCGCCGCCTTGAGCAAGAACCAGTCTTGTTTAAAGGTGAGCTAAAACGCGTCAAGCGAATGCTTGGCATGTGACGCTTGTGGCTATCAAAGATAGCCACAACTCTCTACCACTACCGCCCGAAACGGGCTGGGAACTGGTCAGAAATAAAAGGAGAATAAATAATGGCAAGAATTAAACGTGGCCTTATGCGCCACAAACGGCATAAGAAAATTATCGAGAAGGCGTCTGGCTATTTCGGCCGTAAGAAGAACGTCTTTAAGCGTGCGCACGAACAAGTCATGAAGTCGGGGCAATATGCCTTTCGTGACAGACGAGCCAAGAAGCGAGATTTCCGGCAGCTTTGGATCACCCGTATCTCCGCTGGCTGTCATGAGTGCGGCGTTAAATACAACGATTTGATCCACGGCATGACCGATAAGGGCATGCAAGTCAATCGAAAAATGCTGAGCGAACTGGCGATCCACGATATGGAAGCCTTCAAATCACTCGTTCAGCAAGCAATTGCTTAGTTTCCCGATGTACCCGCCGAGTTTTCATCGGCGGGTACTCTCAATTTTGATCCTATGAATACAGACGAGCGCGACCTGTTGCCTGAAGATGAGCGTCACGATGCTCCCGTTCCTGATCCTTTGGACGACCTTTCCGATCCCGATTTCCCGGACGCTAATGCGGACGGAGTCGAAAACGAAATTGGTCTCCTCAATGATGAACTCAACCAAGTTAAGGATCACCTCCTGCGAACTCTAGCCGACTTTCAGAACTTCCGCAAGAGAGCCCAGCAAGAGAAGCTCGCCACCCAGAAGTTTGCCACTGAGAGCCTGATTCAAGACTTGTTGCCCGTCCTCGATAACTTCGAGCGAACCAACCAGGCCGCTGCCCAAGGGGCCACAACAGATTCCCTGCTAACCGGGGTTCAAATGGTTCATAAGCAACTTTTAAACGCCCTTGAAAGACGTGATCTAAAGCGTATATCCGTTTTGGGCGCGGTTTTTAATGCGGAACTCCACGAGGCGGTTGGCACCGAGATTACAGACGAGTATCCTGAGGACCACGTCTGCGAAGAGATTGAGGCGGGTTATCGGATTGGCGATCACACGATTCGTCCGGCTCGCGTCAAGGTTGCAAAGAAAGCATGAGTCGAAAGTTTTTCGGCACGGACGGCGTTCGCGGGGTCGCCAACTTTGAACCCATCACCATCGAAAACGCCATGCGAATCGGCATGGCGGCCGGAACCGTGATCAAGCGCAACGGCCTCCCGGCCAGTGCCGTTATTGGGCGGGACACCCGCTTGAGCGGACCGATGCTTGGCGCGGCTTTGGCGTCTGGCTTCTGCTCGGTTGGAGTTGACGTTCTTTCGCTGAGTGTCGTTCCCACGCCAACCGTCGCCTTTTGCGCCCGCCGTGGTTATGGGATCGGCGCGGTAATCAGCGCCAGCCACAATCCGGCTCGTGATAACGGGATAAAACTCCTTAGCCATGAGGGGGGCAAACTTCCGGACGCGCTAGAACTTGAAATCGAAGAGGCTATGTTTGGCGAGTTTGAAACTCGCCCGACGGGCGGGAGCGTCGGCACCATCTTCATGGATCGCGCTCTCGTTGCCGATTATCTGGCGTTCTTAGTTTCCTTGGTTCCTGAGCGGCTTGAAGGAATGAAAGTGTGCGTGGATGCCGCGAACGGTGCCGCATTTCAACTCGCCGTTACCGTTCTTGAAGAGTTAGGAGCTGAAGTGAGCTTGCATTTTGCTGGCCCAGATGGCATGAACATCAACGATCATTGCGGAGCAACTCATCCGTCCGAAGTCCAGCGGCTGACTTTGTCAGAAGGTTGTGACGTCGGCGTGGCGTTTGATGGCGATGCCGACCGCGCGGTTTTTAGCGACGACAAGGGACGGCTGATAAATGGTGATCGCACGATGGCGATTTGGGGCGCCCACTGGAATTTGGACCCACCTGTCGTCGTGGGAACGGTGATGAGCAACTCCGGTTTCGAACACTATTTAGGCTCAAAAGGCATCTCTCTGGACCGTGCGAAGGTTGGCGACAAGTATGTATCTGAACGCATTTCAAGCACGGGCGCGAAAGTCGGCGGTGAGCAAAGCGGCCACATTATCTTCCCCCAACACGGCCCCACTGGCGATGGCTTGGTGACAATGTTGGAGCTCTTGCGGGTTTTGAAGCGTGAAAACCGACCGTCCTCGTCGTTCTTTGATGACTTTTCGAATTGGCCGCAGGTATTGGTAAACATGCGGGTTGCAGACCGCGCAACTTGGGCCGAGCAGCCTGGAGTTGAAGATGCTATCGCCGAAGCTGGGGCGCGGGCGAGAGTAAATGTGAGGGCCTCTGGGACCCAGCCAATTGTGAGGGTAATGGTTGAAGCGGAATCAGAAGAAGATCGAGACAAGGCGAAGGACCTCATCGTTAAGACCCTCACCGATCGAGCCGGGGGCTCAATTTATGGGACCGTTGACTTGACAAACTCTCTCGGGGAGTAGCGTCAGATTTTTAGGGCAAGATGCCCTAGGCACGCATGGATCAGGAGACCCACGCCATGGTTTGATGGCCAATACCCACGTGTGCTCTTACTTCTTGAGGCCAAGATGTATCAAGAACGCGTCGAGCGACGGCTCGCGCCCGAGGTAGTCTCGCAGCATATCCATCTCATCCATCGAGCCGCCCCTCGCCAGAATCTTCTTACGATGATACATCCCCGCCTCCGGGCTCAGAACCCCCTTTGAAGTAAACCGGGTGAACAAGTCCTGGGCATAGACAAGTGACCACAGATAGCCATAATAGGCTCCCTGATAGCCCACCAAATGCCCAAACGAGGCTTGGAAGTATGTGCCCGGAACGGCCTTGTACAGCGTGGTTCGCTCGTAAACTTGGTTTGCAACCTTGGTCGTATCCACTTCCCCACTTGCCACCGTATGAAACGCTTGATCCATGGCTCCAAGGTAAAGCTGGCCTTGAGTTTCGATTCCGCTGCCGAGTGTTCTGGCTTTCTGCATCCCATCCAACATCTTGTCCGGCAACGCCTGACCGGTTTTGTAGTGACGCGCGAACGACTTCAAAACAACCGGCGACCAAATCCAGTTTTCAAGCATTTGCGAGGGAGCCTCTACAAAGTCTCTCGCCGTCGCGGTGCCCGAAAAGGCGGCGTACTTCGTTTCGGTAAGCATTTGATGCAAGCCGTGACCGAACTCGTGAAAGAAAGTCTCAACTTCATCGTGGGGGAGCAACGAAGGCGTCGTCGCCGTCGGCTTAGTGAAGTTACACACAAGCGCCGCTAGCGGCTTCTGGACAGAGCCATCGGGCCAAACTTTGCGCGGTCTCAGCCCCCAACAGGCGGCATGCGAATACTTGTTGTCGCGAGGAAAGAGGTCGGTGTACATGTGCCCAAGCAAGTCGCCTGAGGCCGTGTCCTTAACCTCATACAGCTTGACATCCGTGTGCCAGATGGGCAGATTCAGCAACGCCGCTTGCTTGGTCACATCCTTCATCGTGATGCCAAACGAGGCTTGAGCAACCTTGAAAAGGCCATCAACAACGCGGTCCATCGGGAAGTATTCGGCGATTTTCTCGCTATCCACCGCATACTTCTCGTTCTTAATCTTGTTCTTATAAAAAGCGTAATCCCAAGGGTTAAATTTGGCATTTTTATCCTTAATGTGCTTTTGTTTAAGGGCAACAAGCTCCGCCATGTCGGCAAGTGCCTTCCTCTTAACGAGGGGCGTGAGGTCCTTGTAGAATTTCGCGACTACGTCCGAGTTCTTCGCCATACGCGTTTCGATTTGGTAATCCACGTTGTTCTTATATCCGAGCAGTTTCGCCAATTCTGCGCGAAGTTTCAGCAGCTTTTCGAGGATGTCAACGTTCTTTTGCCCTCCGCGGCGGCGGTAGGTCGTCCAGACCTTTTGGCGAGTCAGTGCATTTTCGCAATAATCCATGACCGGGCCGTAGGTTGGACCGTTCAGACCGAGCAGGATCATGCCGTTTGACTTTGTTTGATTAGCCAAAACGCTAGCGGGCACTCCCTTTAGCTCGCCAGGAAACAACGCGACCACCGACTGATCCTCGTTGATATTGGTCTCAAACTCAATTCCTAGCTTGTTTAGCTCGATTTCAATCTGTTTGGTGCGTTCTCTGGTTGCGGCGGGCAACATCATTCCGTCGCGCTTATAATCGCGCATCGTGTGATCCAGGAGCCGCTTTTGCTCGCCTTGCAACGTGGGTTTCGTCGCGGCATAAGCCTTGATCGCCTCGTACAAATCTTCCCTTTTGCTCAGTTCAATCGCCCAATTGCTCACGGCTTCGTCGGCAGCCCGGGCCTCATCGCGTTCGGATGCCTTCGTTGAAACGAACTGCTGGAAGATCAGGAGCGAGGTATCTATGTCGAGTTGAGCGCTGACCTCATCCATCGCGCCAAGGGTGTTATCAAAAGTGCGCAAGTTATCAGGAATCGAGACTATTCGAGCGATCTTTTCATCCGCGCGATTGATCGCATCGGTGATTAGTTTGGGAACTTCTTGGGCAGATACGGCTTGGCCGGCAACAACAAGCCCGATCAAGAGAGAAACACGTTTCATGGGTTCTTTATACGGCATTTTGGGATGCAGTTGCTGAAGGGATCGTTTTGCGATTTGCTTGGCTTTTGCTTTGTGCTTGAACATCGGTGCCGTTGAGGGGCGTGGCTAACTCCTTTGCAAATCAATCCCCATCGCGCCGGGAGGGCTGAGGATATCCATGATTAACGTATCTTCTATGGCGACGACGCCGTGGCGCAGGTTCGAGGGCAAATGCAAAATCTGCTCGCCAACCATATCAAAAGTCTCCTCCATCCCATCCGGCCCGACTTGCCAGCGCGTATGCCCGCTGAGTTGCACCGTAACCTGCTCGCTGAAGTGCTCATGCCTCGCCACTACGCATCCTTTCGTTAGATGCACCCTCGCAACAAGCACGTTTTGAGCGGTGAGTTTTTGGCGAAAGAGCAGATCAATCGGGTTATCGCTGGGGAGTTCGGACCAAGTTTGGGGCTTCGGGTTCATATTCTGATTATGATTCGTACCGTCTTCAGGCAGTGTTGCAAAAAGTTGCGCCCGGAAGATTCTGGCACCCCTCCAGGGTCCCTTTCAAGTCCCATTCAGGTTTCGATTCCTTCACAAAATTGGACTAGAATCAAGCCAAACGCAATTTCGAGGAACTCAGGACATAAACAGAAACGTTAGAAACAACATGAAAGCTCTACCTTTTGGAATTCTGGGAATCGCAGTTTTAGTTGGGGCAACTTACCGAGCCCCTGAGAATACGGCAGTTCCGCCGGCAACGCGAGCTAAAGATGAACCTGTAATCACGGTCGAAAGCCGACTTCTGAGCGGTTATGACTCCTTGTTCAATGACACCGAGGCTCTAAAACGAGGTGAGTTTGGGATTTCGCGAGCCGTAATTCGGCCGTTTAACACGCATCAAAACGTTGTTGGCAAGGCTTTCAAAGGCTCATCCTTGAGTGGGGATGCAAAGTTGGATGCGATCCGAGAGTCGGTTGATAAAATTAGAACGGAAGCAAAGGAGACTTTTTTCGTAGAGGAAGGCGTCATTAGCGTTCTCGGCAAGCAAAGAAGCCCCATTTCTCTTTGGCAAGGTGATTTCGCTTCCACTGGCCCTAAGCTCTTTAGCAAAATGGACCGCTACGGCAAACCGAGCGAGCAGTTTTTGGAGCTTGCCACCGATCTAAGGTCGGCTCTTGGCAAAGATCCTAAGGCCGATGTCACGCGGAACATAGATGGCTGGATCATCAAAGCTCGCACGGTGTTCTTTCGGCACCAAGAGTGCCTGACTTGCCACAGAGACTCCAAAGTCGGCGACCCGGCGGCGATAACTGCGGTTGCGACTAAGAAACGGGAGAAATGAAGAAACTTGCACTTGTTTTGATGTTAGCGCTTGCGTTTGGAGCGACTTATCAAGGTGCAAAAACTAAAAAACTAGCCTCCTTCGAGGATCAGCTTCTTGATGCGTATGACGCCATTTTTAACGACTTGGAAGCAGTGAATCGGGGCCAATTCGGTATGTCTCGAGTCCCGCACAATCCCCGTGACCATCATTCGCGCCTGGCCGTCCGTGATAATACTTACCATAGCGATTGGGACGCATCTCAAACAGCGTTTGCAAATGCTAGAGACGCCATTGGTCTAGAAAGTTACCTTGAACATGGGGTGTTGGCGGCGCCGGGTACTGTTTTCAGATCGCCCTCGGGCTCAGAGTATTCCCCGTTTGCCCTCTGGTTGAATCACAATGGCGACAAGAGTCACCAACTGTTCGGCAACTCAAGCCGAAGCGTTGCGCCATCAGACACAATGTCCAAGTTCGCCGGTGACATTAGGGCGAAGGTCGCCGCTGACCCGAAAGCACGGATTACGCTCAACATGGATGGCTGGGTGATCAAGGCGCGAGCAGTTTTCTTTAGGCACAAAGAGTGTGTCGAATGCCACAAAAACGCAAAGGTTGGCGATGTCGCTGCTATTGTTGCCGTTGCAACCAAAAGGAAACTATGAACCGCAGGGGCATGTTTGCTTTTTTGCCACCGTGCCCTTCAAGCCACACCCAACTGTAACAGGAACATCTAAGAACTCAGTCCCTGGATGAGGGCTGATTTACTTGGCCACAAACGAGTTAAAGACTGGTTGTGCCGCCGCCTTCGCTTTCGCATCGTCAATTGACTCGGGGACACTCATGGTCAGAACGTATTGTTTGCCATTTTGCACTGAAACCAGGCTGAGCGTTTTTACGCCGTTCATATCCCAAATGAAAGACCTTGACTCCGGGACCGTTGTGAAATCTTTTAGCACTTGGCACTTAGGGCTCATGGATTTCATCTGTTTTTCGTTGGCATCAAGCACGGATGTAGCGTCTCCGCCAGCGGGCAACGCGATAACGTTGAGATTCGCCTTGTGAAGTTTAGTGGAGAACTCTGGAATAAATGCGAATGCCCTAAACATCTCGGCCCCGACAAATCCCTTAATATTTATAAAACTATCTGCAAAATCGGTGCCCTTGAGTTTCTTTTCAATGGCCGCAACATCCATTTTCTTCATATCAATAACGAGCCAATCCTTAGGAAACGTCACGCTGTAATCTGCGCCGACAAGGTTCTGGCCAAGGCTTGCGGTATCTGGAGCTGCGGCCGAGGGTGTTTCGGTTGTTTTTCCGCACCCGACTAGGGCCAATGTGATAAGGACGATGACGGGTACGAGGGATTTCACTTATTGACACTACCCGCTCGGGATGAGCGTTCGCCGTTCGGCTACAATTAGCCCATGCCTGGATTTACGGTTTTTGAGGGGAAAACGGCGGTTTACAATGCGGACCATGTGGATACAGATCGCATAGTTCCGGCCCGCTTTTTGACGATGGTTACGCGATCTGGCTATGGTGAACTGCTGTTTAACGATGTTCGCGGTGACGGGTTTCCCATAGATGAAATCGCCGCAAAGGGCGCTTCGATATTTGTAGTTGGAACGAATTTTGGCTGCGGCTCATCCCGTGAGCACGCCGTTTGGGCAATTCAGCAAGCTGGGTTTGCTTGTGTCATAGCCAAAGCCACAGAGGAAACTCCCGGATATAGCGACATTTTTCGCCAGAACGCCGCAAACTGCGGATTGCTCTTAATCGAACTCGCTCCCGATGCGCACCAGATAATCGCTTCGCCCGGAAGTGGGATGACGGTTCGGATAGATCTCCCCGCCCAGACGGTTTCTATCGGAGAAGACTCGTTCTCGTTTCAGATCAATCCCGCCACCAAGGATGCTCTCGTGCAAGGTTTGGACCTCATTGGAACTACCTTATCGTACGACACCGAGATTTCTGCGTTCGAAGCCAAGTCCAAAGCCTTTGTGCCCGTTGCTTAAGCCATGCAACGCTTTCACTCGCTATTGGATTTGATTAACTCTGAGCCAGACCTAGTTTTGGCTTTGGAAAGCGTTGTCGCGGCTGCTCAGGAGATGACTCATAGCCGCAACTCGATGATCGCCCTTTTGAATGTTGAGCTAGGAACGATGGAGCTGCGGATCGGTCTGGGTAGCGAATGGACGGTGGAGCGGGAGCTTGAGCAAATCAAGATCACAACCCAAAGCGGCATCGTCGCCTACGTTGCCGCAACGGGAAAGCCCTATATTGCTGGTGACGTAAGCCACGAGGAACGCTATTTGAAGCTAATCGAAACCACTCGGAGCGAAATGGCCGTGCCGATCGTGGATCGCTTTGGGCGAATTCGGGGTGTAATCAACGTCGAATCAGACCGAGAGAATGCGTACGATTCCGAACATCTCACCGAGCTTATGACTCTTGCCACGGTCGCAGCGGTAGCCGTAAATCGTGAGGACATTGAAACGCGAGAATCCGCCCTCGTTGAAATCGGCCACGCGCTGGACCGGGCCAGCAATGAGGAAGAAGTGGTCAAGGGCGTTCTGAGGATCGGCGATGAAGTTTTGCGATTCCAGGCCTTCTCGGTTTTTGTTTATGAGCGCGCATCGGACCACTATGTGTTACGCGGATCGATCGGATATCTTAAAGATCGCGTAGGTCAAATTGCATATAAGGTCGGACAAGGAATCACCGGAACCGTCGCTAAAATCCTCGAACCGATCCTCTCCCACGAGCCGATTTTTGATCCGCGATGGATGGGACAGCACACCGAATTCCCAGGCGAAGAGATCGCCAGTTTTCTCGCCGTGCCTGTCGTGCACCGAGGAAACTGTGTTGCAATTTTACGCGCCCTTCGCCGTGTCTCACCCAACAAGTATCTAGACAATCGGTTTGATGCTAACGACGTCACCGTTCTAACTGCAATCGGCGAGCAGATGGCGGTAGCCCTGGATGGCGTTCGGGGCACTGAGCGATTGCTACGTTCCGAGCGAATGGCGGCCTGGGGCGAACTAAGCGCGAAGAGTTCGCATATGATCGGCAACCGCGTTTTTGCCCTGAAAGGAGATGTAAATGAACTCGGCCACGTGTTAAATCAGCCCGAGTTGGCCCGCACCACGCTCACCGAGTTACATCAAAGTTTATGCAATAATCTTGTACGTATCGAGGAGATACTGCAAGACTTTCGCGACTTCCTGACCGCCACCCAGATTGAAAAACAGCCCCTTGATTTAAATGAGTTGGTGAACACTACAACCCATGAAATCTTCCCGCGTCGCTCGAAAGTTGAGCTCAAAATGAACCTTGACCCCTCCCTGGCGCCAATCGAGGCCGACGGAAAACGGCTTCGCCGCGCAATCTCCGAGCTGATCGAAAACTCAGTTAATCATGTTGAAAAAGGGGCTCTGACGGTTATGACAGGCCCGGCAACGCGTGAAATGGTCTTTAGAGCGCGACTCGCACCTTCGAAGCAATACGTTTTTGTGAGTGTCGCCGACACCGGGCCGGGCGTCAGCCAGGAGAAGAAGGACGCTATTTTTCAGCCGTTCTATTCAGGAAGAGTGAAGGGCATGGGACTGGGGCTGTCCATCGTCAAAGGCATCGCTGAATCACATGGTGGCAGCGTATACGAGATCGGTGAACTCGATCACGGAGCTAATTTCGTCATCTTGCTGCCCATTTCTTGAATCGCAAGCGCGTATCTTCGGCTCGCCCCGGCATTCGCTGTGACAAAGGCGCGGCCCGAGCTTCCCATTTTGGTAGCGAGAGCCTCGCTTCCCAGAATTTCGGACAAGGCGACCGTAAGGACTTCGGGATTCTCGCAGGTTCGAGAGGCTCCCAATCGCAGAGATTCTGTTGTAACATCCTGAAAGTTGTGCATGAACTTGCCGTGAAGAACGGGCTTGCCGTGAGCCAAAGGTTGTATAAGATTTTGGCCTCCAAGTTGATCAAATCCACCGCCAATAATCACGACATCGGCGATACAATACACTTTGGCGAGCTCTCCGTAAGTATCCAAAACCAAGTGGCTACCCTTTTCTCCAAGGGAGCGACGCGCACTCGATCCAAATGTCTCCTGCAACCGCAATGCAACCTCTGCCGCTCGCTCGACATGTCGAGGGGCCCATACGACGGCGACATCTGAGCCTGCAAACGGCAGGAGAGCAGCAGCGACAAACCGCTCCTCCATTTCAGAGCGAGTGGACCCAATCACAATCACTTTTTGCGCTGCTCCAATGCCAAGCTCACTCCGCCAGTATGTTGGGTCCTCTTCCAATCCCTCAACCGCTTGGTCAAATTTTGAGTTGCCAAGAACATCCGCACTTTGAGCTCCCAAGGCAAGAATGCGTGTTGCGTCGAGCTGGGTCTGCATGAGACAGCGATCTACATTTCGAAGCAACGCGCGATAAAAGAAAGCAATCCGAAGGGATCGTGGAAACGATCTGTCGCTAATCCGTCCGTTGATAAGCAAGACCCCAACCCCCAGTTGTTTGGCCGAAAACACGAAGTTCATCCAAAGCTCGGTCTCCATAATCGCAACCACATCCGGGCGAATTCTCATTAGCGCAGACATCTGAAAACGCAACAGATCAAGCGGAAAATACACCAAGCTATCAAACAAATCAACTGCACTCTCCCGCGCGGTACGGTGCCCACTACTCGTGGTTACGCTCAAAACGATGTGATGTGAGGGCATGAGCAGGCGTAACTCGCGCAAGATCGGAATGGCGGCCACAACCTCGCCCACGCTCACCGCGTGAATCCAGATTGCGGGTTTATCACGCTCGATTTTGATGTGCGAATAATTTCCGCACCGCTCCTTCCAGTTAGGAGCTTCTTTGCGCTGGCGGGTGCGCCACCACATCCACGGCAACCAAAGAGGAGCTAACAGAAGGGTGAACAGGCTGTAGATCCAAACCATTGGTGGATTACCCATCCAACGGCTTTCCTACGATTCGTTCGTAGGCTTCAAGATATTTCTGGCGCGTCTTGAGAACAATATCTTCAGGCAATTCTGGCCCAGGTGGTTGCTTGTTGAAGCGGATACTTTCGAGATAATCTCGCACGAATTGCTTGTCAAAACTGGGCTGAGATTGACCAGGTTTATATAAGTTCTGAGGCCAATACCTAGAAGAATCGGGCGTCAACGCTTCATCTATCCAAACCAAACCATCATCCGTCAACCCAAACTCAAACTTTGTATCGGCCAGAATCAGCCCCCTGGATTCAGCATAGTTTCGGGCCCCGCCGTAAATTGCAAGGGTAAGGTCTCGGGCTCGGGTTGCGACTTCCAAACCCACAATGTCAACCGCTCCGGCCCAGCTCAAATTCATATCATGGCCCGATTCGGCTTTGGTCGCGGGGGTGAATATTGGCTCAGAGAGCCGATCGCTATCCAACAAGCCTTCACGAAGGCCCAAAGAGTGGACAGCCCCTCCCGCAACCAGATACTCCTTGAAAAGTGAGCCTGTGATATAGCCCCGCGCTACACACTCGATCTTCAGTGGAACGGCTTTGCGCGCGATTAAGCACCGGCCCGAAAGCCCTTCGTCCCATTCACCCAGTCGAGCTTTAACATCCGAATCCGAAACCGAAACAACATGATTAGGACATATTTCTGAAAAGTGTTCAAACCAGAACGCAGACATTTGGTTCAAAACGCGGCCCTTATCGGGAATCCCGTTTTGCATAACCACATCAAATGCTGAAATGCGGTCGGTTGTCACAATCAACAATTCGCTCCCCAAATCGTAAATTTCCCGAACCTTGCCGTGGGCGATCGGCTTGCGAGAAATGACGGGGCTAAGTAGCGCGGGCATGCCCCTCAATGTTACCGCTTTGGATTGCCAAGGTAGGCGGGCCGTGTCGGCTTGGTCACAAAATGGATAATCCCACCCGCAGCTCCAACCACCAATAAGACCGCAAAAATGCGCAACCAACCATCCAGCATCAATCCCAGCGATGCGGAACAAACTAGTGAAAAGGTTACAGCGGTTGAAGCCACCATCAAACGAGCAATAACCGACCTTCCGGGATCGGCCTGTCTAACCAATGCAAGCAAGTAGGGTGCCTCGCACTTCTCACAAAAGACGAACCGAATGCCGTTGCGGTGGCCGCAAGATAAGCAGCTAACCTGATCCGGCGCATCTCTGGAGTCAACTTCCCAGCTCTTCAAGGCACGTTCTTCTTTCCTGAAAACATCCCGAACTGACCGATTCGTAAGATCATCAACACGGGTTGATGCTGAGCTTAAAGCCGTTTGGGCGAGGTTTATCGCATGCAAGTCGAATCCTTGATCTCGAAGGCAACCAGCAACCGCAAGCTGCGCGGAAACATTGTCCGGTTTAGCTTGCCAGACGCCGAGTAGCTTCTCTAACTGGTCGGCGTCCATCCTTCCAAACTCGAGGTTGACGAGGTAGGTTCTAAAAAACGGCCAACAAATCATGCCGGCGACGACGGCGACCAACGCGACAACCGGAACAAGCAGATGGGGCGGCCAAACGCAAAAGTAAAGCGTCACCAACAGGAGTCCAACCGTCACGAGTCCAAAAGATGCAGGGATTTCACCGTCAACCATCCCGTAAAAGACCGCTAGAACGGCAATCCCAATGATCGCCGCAGATGGGATTGTTAGCATTAATCGAACAAGATCGGTGCTCATTTTGATGTTTGATCCAGTAGAATAATGTGTAGGACGGAACCAAATGAAAACTCGTGCCCTTATTCTTTCACTAATTGTTGTTGCAACAGCCGTTGCCCAGGACTCAGTTAACCTGGAACGAGCCTTCAAGACCGGGGAAGCTGACAGATACAAACTTGATATGGGAGTCGGAACTCAGATGGGCGAGATCTCGATCAAACTGGATTTGACACAGACGACCAAGGCTACCCACGCCAATGGAGAGGCCGACATTGAATCTGCCATCGCCAACATGAAAATCCAATTCAATGGAAGCGACGTACCAAACGATGCGCTTGGCGGTAAACCCATCGAACCCACAAGTGTCCGCTATGACAAATACATGCGGCCCGTTGGGAAGCAAACAAAAGCTGGACGCGGGATTGAGAGTTTTCTGGGCATCCTCCGACTCACGAGCATGTTGGCGGGGACACCCATGAAGGTCGGGCAAACGATTGATGTTAACAACGAGAACAAGGACACGCTGACGAAAACGACGGGCAAAGTATCCATCGCTGGGCTCCTGAACGGCGTTGTTACACTGGAGTCAGACCTTAATGTCAAAAACCCCCAAACCGGGGATAAACCGATGAATATCAAGTCCGTCGCTAAGATCTCAGCGACCGACGCAAAGCTCATCCGCGTCGAAGGAACCATCACCGGGATTCCGGGCGGCGACGGCGCGGCTAACTCGGTTCGCTTTCTGATGGAGAAGTCTTAGCATTTTGCTCGACGCGTGACCGGCTGATTCGAAGCTGAGTTGGTGCGGGGATATCATCCTTCTTGAGGACCGCCAGAAGGATCAATCCCACTAAAAACAACCAGCGCCCTAGAATCAGGCCGGGCGGGGTATAGCTCAGAGTAACTTCGGAAACACCATCTGGAACTGTAACCGTGAGCCAATCGCCCTGCTTAACTGGCTCTGAACCCGCTCCAACCGAATAAGACCAACCGCCCAGATTCCGGTCATGCACGACCAGTTCGCCCGGCCCTGGAACCTTAACTTTCATTGATTCCAGCGTTTGATTTACGATAATCGCAGGTTCCCCGTTAAGGGTCGCTCGTGTTCCGTTTAGCTTTTCCACAGTCCCATCGGCTTGAGTAAATTCGCTCACCCCCATTGAAGCCAGCTTCGCGGGATCGGCCCCTGGTTTGATGAACATGAGGTTGCCATTCGCCGCTGGGGCGGGGTCTCCACCGTTAACTTCTTTTAGCGACTCGACAACGTCTCTATGCAAGAGCGAATCGTAACCGCCAGCATCAAGCTGCCGTTTCAGAGTTGACGTGTTGCCCGGAAATTGCGCTGGCGCTGCATCCCAAAAATCCCATAAATGATTCACGAAAGCAACTCGCTTGTTTAAATCCGGCGTGCCGCGTTCGGGAGCGATTCCCGTGCGAATATTTGCCGTCACCATCGCCAAGATTAGGGCGACGACTGGAAACAACATCGTCGGATCCGTGTTTCGGATGCGCGTGGAGGAGTAGGTTAGGATAAACGGCTGAACGGCCGCGAAGGCAAAAACGAGGGTGAAAATGAGGGCATTGGGAACGCTCGACACGGCAAGGACCTTGAAGACATCGGCCTTAATCCACTCGGGTGCAACCTTTACCATCGGTTGGCTTTGGGCAAAGACAACAAACGCAACCAGCGAGAACGCCAGCAAACAAAGTTGTTGGGCTCGAATGGAAAAGGGCGCAAACGTTCCTTCGCGAGTGCGATGGAACTTGATCTCTCGCACGATTCGAGCGGCGATCACCGCTGCCGCTAACAAGAAAAGCACGATTGCTCGACCCGGCGAGCCCGTCGAGGACCATCCCGGTATTCCAAAATAAAGGAGTCGGTTGAACGGAGTTCCCATGGCGATAAGGAGCCCAAGAAGTCCAACTATGGCCATTGGCCAAATCGGTTCAAACTCTTCACTATCATCCGCGTCAACTGCTCTTAAATTGATCTTCTTCCAGAGCAACGGTAAGAAGAAAAGGCAAGCGAGAACAACGGCTCCGGGAGCAACGGCCGACTCCGTCCAGTTTTTCCCGACTTTCACGATGGCGGGCCAATAATTTGAAATCGTCAAGTTTCCTTCGCGCGGAGCCGGATTCCCCAGTGCGTAGGGATAGACCAGATTTCCGAACTCCCAAGGCTGAATCGAACTCGCTTGATACGCCTCAAAGCCTGTCTCCGTAGCGGCGGCCCGGCGGTGCGAGTGCTTGCTATACTCCAACACCGGCACGAGTTGCGGTGCGGCCAGAAGGGCACCTAAAGCCAAACCCATCAAACCGATGGGCATGCGCCTCTTCTGAATCGCGACCGAAGCTACGACCGTAACCGCCGCCATGCCTCCCAGTGCAACAAACTGTAAGTGTCCAGCCAAAATCATCATCGCGGTGCAGAGGGCAAGTTTGACCAGGGTTCCCTTGTCGCCAGGCAGGCAAAAGAGCAGAACCCAGGGAATCCAGGCCACCGTAGAAATCACCGATGCAAGCCCTGTCCAACCCATCATGAAAGGCGACAGCGCAAAGCTAACCGCCCCAAGCAAAGCCCCGGCATCACTTGCCCCGAACCGCCTAGATAACTTGAAAATTCCGAACGCCGCCCAGAACAGATGGAACCAGGCCAACACTGAAATCGCGGTCGGCGTCGGCAAATGCGACAGTCCGGCAAGAATGTGCGGGGGATAAAAGCCACCTGACTGCGAGTTGGCCAACAACGGAACACCGTTCAGTTGATAAGGATTGTAATAGGGCGCTTGGAAATTTCCCCAAGACTCAAAAACGAGATCTCGCCAGGGGTAAAACTGTAAGCAGGCATCGGCTTGCAAAATGTCCCAGGCGGTCGTTTTCTCAACGGCGGGCGCTCCCATCATTGGACCAACCTGATCCCACGGCCCAATGGCTTCGCCCTTGAGAAGTGGCCTCAGGAGAGGCAAAAGGGTTGCAATGAGGAGAACAAGCCAGATAAACCGTCGCGGCACGGATTAGTTTAGAAGATGTGAGGTCCGGTGAATTGTCGCTAAGCGGCGGGCTTAAGAAGAATCATGTCCATTTGCTCAAACAGTTCGCGCGTGGTATGTCCGGCTTCTGGGTAAAGTGCCTCGCCGACTTCGAGCCGAATCGGACTCCCTTGAGCGTATCGGGCGTTCATCCAAGTCGTGAGTTTCTTTAGCAATCGAGTCTTAACCATGTTGACATGGTCGCCAACTCCGGGCAAAATCATAGCAAAGCCACCCTCACCATTTCGGCAAACCAGGTCTAGCCTTCGAACGGAATCCTTCAAAAAGTCAGCGGCGTCGGCCAGAAACTCTTCCACCGAGGTTACGCCGTAAAACTTGCGCAGCGTTTCAAGCCCAGAGAACTGAACGACAACGAGGCCGACCGCGGTGTCATTGCATGAGGCTCGATGGATTTCCTCTTCGATGCGAGTCTTGAAGAAAGCTTCGGAATAAGCACCGGTTAGCGCATCAATTACTTCGTAATCCATTTCCATGGCTTGGCGGCGAAGCACCCGATCTTGGGCATCTTCCTGACTCAAGATCTTCCGAAGTTTCGAGAGCGATTGGCGCAAGATGTGGGAAACATAGTTGCAAGAGATGCCAAGCTTGCCTGCGATTTCGGTTTGACTCATCATATCGAAGTGGAACAGTTGAAGAACTTCCCTTTCCAAATCGCGGAGCTGAGACATGGCGGAATCAAGAACCAAGCGATCTTCGGAACCCAATTGCTCGGGGCAGAAGTTTGCCGCATCCAGGCGCTCAACATCGCTTTCCGAGTCATCATCTCCCGTTGGCGTGGAGTCTAACGAGGCCACTCGTAGCATATCTTGGGTTTGAAAAACCTCTCTCACCGCCGTTTCGCTCACCCCAACGCGCTCGGCAATCTCTCGTTCGGATGGTGGTCGCGTAAGTTCGGATTGAAGTGATGCGGCCGCCTTATTCACCTTTTGACGAAGCTCTTGAAGCCAGGCTGGTTGACGAATTGTTTGGCACCGATCACGCAAATAGTGTTTGATTTCACCGGCAATCAGATACGTGGCGTACGTGTTGAAGCGAACGCCCGCTTCGGGATCAAACTTAGAGAGCGCGTTCAAGAGGCCAATGAAGCCTACTTGCACGAGGTCTTCCAAGGGCTCAAGCCCAGCAAACCGCCGTGCGATTCGCTCTACCGTCCCCGCATATTGGACCATGATCAGGTCCCGTAGATCGCCGCGCTTTGATTCTAGATAGCGCAATACAATCAACTCAGGGTCATTATTCAATCCGTTTAGCTCCAAAAAATACACATCCTCCTTAATCTCACTGCCGCCAACAATCCTTTGCTGGCGGTCCCCACCCAAAAAATATGGGCAGGGACCAATAACCCGAGTTGACTTTTACTTCACGCTATTTACTAGCTTGAAGACCGGCGTCATAACCGCGATCGCAATAAATCCAACAATGCCACCCATAAACATGATGAGCATCGGTTCGATCATGCTGGTTAAGCCCTTGACCGTTTGTTCGACTTCAGAGTCGTAGAAATCTCCAATCTTAACGAGCATCTCTGAGAGCCGCCCTGATTCTTCGCCGACATCTATCATCGTCGTAACCATGGGCGGAAACAAGTTTGATTTGGCCAGAGGGTCGCTGAGCTTTTGACCCTCTCGAATGGCAATCCGAGTCTGGTCAATCGCCGTCATCAAAACCGCATTATCCAAAGTTTCACCAACAATTTCTAAGCTGCGAAGCATCGGAACGCCGGAATTGATCAAGGTTCCGAAGGTTCGCGTAAAGCGAGCAACCGACATCTTTAGGGCAAGTTCACCCACGACCGGGAACTTCAACTTTAGGTAATCGAGTTTGTAGCGCCCATTTGGTGTCTTTCGCCATTGCTTTAATCCGATAATAGTGCCAACTATCATGAGGATCACGACCCACCAGCATTTCTGCATGAAATCACCCATGGCGAACAGTCCGGCCGTGACGGGGGGCAACTCAACATCCATACCCGTGAAAATCTCTTTGAACTTCGGAAGAACAAAGCTGAACAAGGCAAACAGCATTAAGAATGAGAAAATCAAAACCAATACCGGATACATCATCGCGGCCTTGATTTTGCCCCTTACATCGGCTTCGTACTCAAGGAAACCAGCAAGGCGATCAAGAATGAGGTCCAAGATTCCACCGACTTCAGCCGCTCGAATCATGTTGATATATAGCTTGCTAAAGACTTCGGGGTGTTTAACCATCGTCTCGTTCAAAGCCATACCACTCTTAACGTCGTTGAGGATCGCCTCCGTGGTTGACTTCATGAGGGGATCTTTTTGCTGGGTTGCCAAGATATCAAGGCAGCGCAGGATCGGAATACCAGCATCAATCATGGTAGCAAACTGTCGAGAGAAAACGACCAGCGTTTTCGGTTTCAGTTTTTTCTTGCCAATCGAGATCGGACCGCTCTTCTTGGTGATCTTGATTTCCGTGCAATGCAGTGCCTGGTCGCGAAGCTTGGCGAGGACCAGAGATTCGCTCTCGGCTTCCATCTTGCTTCGAACGGTTCTACCGTTAGAGTCTATTGCGGTGTATGTAAAAACTGGCATTTTGCGCTTCCAGCCGCCAGTTCTAAACCGACGACACTATGTATTGTCGGAAGTCTTATTCCACGTCCTATACGGCCTCAACAAAGATTTACACCTTTTTTCAAAAACGTTGCCAGGTTGCCTCTGGTAAATTCTCTCTCGTGAGTGTTCCAAGCGATCTCAAATACACCCCAACCCACGAATGGGTTCGATTCGAAAACGGCGTTGCCACCATTGGCATTACGGATCATGCCCAATCTGAACTTGGCGATATCGTTTTTGTCGAGTTGCCGGCGGCGGGTCGAGCTCTGCAAAAGGGAGACTCTTTCGCATCGGTCGAGAGTGTAAAGACCGTGTCTGATGTGTATTCACCCGTGGCGGGAGAAATTCTGGAGTCCAATGCCGCCCTCGGCGCTCAAAGCGAATTGATGAACTCTCAACCTTACGGATTGGGTTGGCTGATCAAAGTTAAGACGGGCGACACGGGCGATGATCTGCTGGATGGCGCCGCTTACGAGGCGACGTTTTAGTTTAGATGCCCTACGTTCCGCATACCCCCGCCGATGAAAAGGCGATGCTCGAAGTCATCGGCGCTCCCTCGATTGACCATCTGTTCCGAGAAATTCCGGAAAACTTACGACTTAAGGGCGAGCTAAATATTCCAGCCGCCCTGGATGAGCACAAACTCTTTGGCAATTTGGCCGAGCTTGCCAGTCGCAACCTTGATCTCGTAAAGACCAAGTGCTTCCTTGGCGCCGGTATTTATGATCGCTATATTCCCGCGAGCGTAGGGGCGACCATTTCGCGCGGCGAGTTCCTGACGGCTTACACGCCTTATCAACCGGAGCTTAGCCAGGGTTATTTGCAGACCATCTATGAATTTCAAAGCATGGTCTCTGAGCTTTTTGGAGTTGATCTTGCCAATGCGTCAATGTACGATGGGGCGACTTCAATGGCCGAAGCCGCGATCATGGCGCACGGGATTACTGGTCGTTCAAAGCTAGCCGTAAGTCGAGCCGTGCACCCTCATTACCGACAAGTGTTGGACACCTATAGCTGGTCGGTCGGATTAGAAGTTTTGACCCTCGATACGACAAACGGGGCAACCTCGGACTTCTCGTCGCTTGACTCGGACACCGCGTGTGTTGTTGTCCAGTATCCCAATTTCTTTGGGACAATTGAGGATTTGGCATCCGTGCGGGACGCCGCAAGGGCAGTGGGGGCAATGTTTGTTGTGGTCGCCGATCCGACGGCGTGCGCCTTGCTTAAACCCCCCGGCGAGTTTGATGCCGATATCGTCGTTGGCGAGGGCCAGCCACTTGGGATCGCGATGGGGTTTGGCGGGCCTTTGCTCGGGCTCTTCGGATGCAAACAAGAACATGTAAGGCGAATCCCGGGTCGGATCGTGGGCAAAACCACCGATCACGACGGTCGCCCCGGTTACGCTATGACCCTTCGAACCCGCGAACAAGACATCCGGAGGGAGAAAGCAACCTCGAATATTTGCACTAACGAGGCTCTGATGGCTCTGGCCGCCACGGTTTACATGTCGGCGCTTGGCAAAAATGGGATGCAGACCGTAGCCAAGGCTAGCGTTCAGAACACCCAATATGCGATTAAGTGCTTTGCCGAAGCGGGAATTGGCCTGAGATTCCCGGGACAGAGGGTCTTTTGCGAGTTTGTAGTCCAAGTCAAGTCCGGACCCGAGCGAATCGTTGAACGGCTCCTTGATGAAGGATTTTTGGCCGGGCTTCCTTTAGGTCCTTACTTCGAAGAATTAGGCGATTGCCTCCTTGTGGCCGTTACTGAGACAAGAACTGCCGCCGAAATTGAAGAATTTGTTAAAAAAGTAGCCTCGTTTGGGTGATAGGGCTTGAAACTCTAAAACAAACACTTCTATACTTGGGAATCGGGGTTGGAACACTCCGAAATTTTCGATTCCACTGGAGGAATAAAAATAATGAGAAACTCAAGCCGTTGGTTGCTTGGTTTGGCTTTAGCGAGTGCAAGTCTCTTTGCCCTGGCTTCAGACACCAACACCCTTTTGGTCGGTGAACACAAACTCACTGATGCGTCCCTCGCCAAAGCTCTGATTGGGGTTGGTAAGGTCCTTGGCAAAGATGACAAGGGCTATTACCGCGTCGCCCCGTTGGGCTCGGCGACCTTATCCGAACTACGCGCTGCTTTGAAAAAAGCGGGCACTGACCTAGTCTTTGATGGCGATGCCGACACGATCAATAGATCAAACTATTTTTCGGTTAGAAAACATCGAGCTTATCTATCGGGCGCGAACCTGATCACGACTGGCAAGGCGAAGACGAATGACTTCTACCAAGCTTTGGAATATTATTTGTCGGTTCGAACTGATCCGGTCACCGGCGAAATGAGCCGAGATGAATACATCAAGGCCGCCGATCACCGGGACCAAATGCCCGCGGCAAGAATGGATATGATTGATCCATCAACAGGCAAGGATCCACTTGCACCGGTTGGTTCATGGGGAACCGTAGGCCCTCGCGCCCTCGCCTTCCCTTATCAACAGTATTACGGCGGCGCTCCTCTGAGCGGTCGTAAGAACGGCGTTCACGAAAGTGTTCATAACGGGAAAATTTACGTAGCCTCAGCTGGCGGCGGAATCTGGGCTAGTACCGACAACGCTATAACATTCTCGGCCAAGAGCAACAGCTGGAAGTTTTTGCACACAACCTGCGTTACGACTGACCCAACAAATGGCGACGTCGTTTACGCTGGAACGGGTGACTACTACGGATTCTTCACCGCCCAAACTTTTGGGATTATGAAGAGCTCGAATGCAGGGGCAACTTGGACGAACCTAGGCGCTGCCAATTTTGGTGGAGGGATCGTAACTCGTATTCAAGTTGATCCCAATACCCCTACCACGGTCCTCGCTCTGGTAGCGGGCGGCGGCGTTAGCGATATTTGGCGATCAACAGACTCCGGCTTAACATGGGCCGCCACCAATGCTGTAAACAGCAACTGGGAGGACATCGAGCGGTCTGCCTCGGGCATCACGTTTGCCGCGTGCGGCGCATCAGGTAAGAAACTTGCCTGGTCGAACACCGGCGGTGCATCTTGGAACGCGGTTAACGGCATTCCGGCCGCAGCTGGCGGCACATTGTGGGACGTTGCAATATCTCCAAATGTCTTCGACCGATGGTATCTCATCTGCTCCAACCGAAAGGTGTACCGAATCGAGAACGCTACGAGCACAAACCCGACTTGGACGGACATTACGGCTGCACACGATGCGGGAATTTCAAACCCCTCGTATAACTGGAGCCAGAGTAGCTACGACATGTACATCGAATGTGGCGACGACGGAGCTGAAGATATCGTATACACTGGCCTCATTTCGGTGGAGGCTTCCGACGACAACGGCGCTACGTGGGCGGATATCGCTCGATCCTTCGAGACGAACTCAAAGATGCACAACGACCAGCACTGTTACGAGGTTGACCCGGACAATGGCCTATGGGGCATTGCCGGTGGAGACGGCGGGGCATGGGGTGTTGTTTACAACCCAGCTACCAACACTGCCTCGTTCACTTCGCTGAACGATGACATTATTGACCAGCAGTGCTACACTGGCGTAGTACACCCAACCAATACATCCTTCGTGGAAACCGGCACGCAAGACAATGCGACGCCGGCGTCCCGCGGAAATGGTGCGGCTTGGAGCAACCTCTACGCGGGTGACGGTGCGGGAGTGGGCTTTGATTTGAATAACCCCGCTCGGCACTATACTGGGTCTCAGAACGGCGGCGTATTCCGATACGACACCGATTTCGACACCACGCCTGTTGACCTATCCACATCCAGCAACTTGTTCATTGCCCCGCTCATTTGTGCAGGCTCATATGCCGTACACGGTGGGACCGGTAGTATCAAGCTCAACCTTAACGGTACAAGCGGATGGACCTTCCGCGCAACTGGTGGCGGCAATATTCGACACCTCGAGAAATCGAAGTTCACGGATAATAAGATCTACACCGGCGCGACAAACGGCGATATGTATCGCCATATCATTTCCGCGAACACAACGACAAAGATTGACGGAGCAACGCTTCCGAATGTCTCGGTTGGTGGGTTCTTTGAGAACTACTACGGTACCGATTCGATGTTCGCCGGCGTTCAGAGAGTTGGTGTCGCGGGCCAAGTCTATCGAAGCGGTAACGTTAACACGGCTACCCCCGTGTGGACTAACTACTCTGGCACTGGCGTAACTTCCCTACCGCTAATGCCCGTCAATGACGTTGAGCAAGATCCGTGGAACGCTACGGTTATCTATGCCGCAACTGACGTTGGAGTCTTTATGTCTCCAGACTACGGGCTCAAATGGTACAACATGAATGCGATGGGCTTGCCCAACGTTCACGTTAATGAACTGTGGATGTACGACAACGGCGCAACCAAGTATCTCTATGCCTTCACCTTCGGGCGAGGCGTTTGGAGAATACCGATCGGTCAGCGATTCGTTAATACGTTCACTCTAAACAAGACCTCGGTCTATGGCGGAGAAACGGTGGTTGGTAATGTTGGCCTCAATGGTTCGGCATCGCAGAACTGCGCTTGCTCGGTTACGGATAGTTCCTCTAACGTGATCACGCCAGGCGTGAGCGGGTTGCTAATCCCACAAGGAAGCACCGCTCGATCGTTTAATATCCCCACGACTAATCCAACATCGTCTCAAGTCGTTACGCTAACGGCTCGAATGTATGCAAACGAGGCGGCCGGATCAAGGACAGCTACGCTGAACCTCTATCCGATCCCGAACTTCGTCTATACGTCATCGGTTGATAACGTGTACGGCGGAAATGCGTTCTTTGGAACCGTTAATCTAGGCGCTCCCGCTGCGATTACGACTACCATCTACTTCTCGGATAGCACGGGCTACATCACAAGTCCAGTCTCCTCATCCATCTCGGTGGGCGGGACATCTCGATCGGTAGTGTTGACCACGGCAACGGTGCCGAGCACGATCAACGCGACAATCAGCGCCCGAATCGCTACGCTTACGCGAACCGATACGGTGGCAGTGCATCCGAAACCAGTGCTTGATAGCATTGGGATGAATCCAAATCCGGTTAAGGGTGGATTGAACTCTACCGGTACGGTGAGTCTGGTTGCGGCTGGACTCGGCGGTAACATCTCGGTAGCCCTGACGGACTCGTCAGCGTTAGTGGCGATCCCGACGAGCGTTACCATCCTGGGTGGTAATACATCGGCGAACTTCACGGCAACTACGTTGGCCGTGAATTCCTCGGTCTTTGTTTCGATCAATGCTAGCTACAATGGAGTTACCAAGACGGTGCGACTCCGGCTTGATCCGTAACTAAGACATCCATGCCCCCGCTTGCTCATCCGCAAGCGGGGGCTTTTCTTTGTCAAAATGATCTGTGGCTTTTGACAAACTGACGGTTCGAGATATTGATATTGAAGGCAAGCGCGTTTTGGTTCGGTGTGACTTTAATATCCCGCTTGAAAATGGGGTGATTACGGATGATCGGCGGATCACTGAGGCGATGCCGACGATTGAATTCTTGCTGGATCATGGGGCCTCCGTAGTCATGTGCAGCCACTTGGGCCGCCCGAAGGGAGTAACCCCGGAGTTTTCTCTGGCACCGGTGGCCGCACGGGTTGACGAGTTGCTTCACTTCCCTTTCCGAATGTTGCCGGATTGTGTTGGGGAAGAAGTTGAAGCGGCTTGCAAAGCCTTGCAACCAGGTGAGGCCGTGCTCCTTGAAAATGTGAGGTTTCATCCTGAGGAGGAAGCCAACGATCCGACATTTGCGGCCTCACTTGCAAAACTGGCTGACATTTTTTGTAACGATGCATTTGGCACCGCTCATCGGGCTCATGCCTCGACAGAAGGGGTAGGCCACCTTTTGCCGGCCGTTAGTGGCTTCTTGATTGAGAAGGAGATGAACTTCTTGGGTAAGGCTCTCGAAAACCCCAAGCGGCCCTTTGTCGCGATTTTGGGCGGCGCAAAAGTCAAGGACAAGATCGCAGTTATCGAGAGTCTGTTGCCCAAAGTAGAGCATTTGATCATCGGTGGGGGTATGGCCTTTACATTTCTCAAGGCTAAGGGATATGAGATTGGGGCTTCGCTCTTTGATGAGACCAACTTCGATTTTGCCAAACGAATCCTCGCCGAATCGGGTCAGAAAATATTGTTGCCAACTGACATCGTCGTCGCCAATGAACTCTCAGAATCAGCCCAGACATCCGTGGTCTCGGCTGACTCGATGGGTGCGGGGCAGATTGGGGCGGATATCGGCCCAGCAACAATAGCGCTCTTCTCTGAGGTCATTCGTAGTGCGGGAACCGTCGTTTGGAACGGTCCAATGGGCGTTTTTGAGATGACCCCTTTTGAAGCCGGAACTCGCGGTATTGCCCAAGCCCTGGCCGATTGTCCGGGCACAACTATTGTTGGCGGAGGAGACTCAGCCGCGGCCGTTGAGCAGTTTGGCTTTGCCGACCAGGTCTCGCACGTTTCAACCGGGGGTGGGGCAAGTTTGGAATTGTTGGAAGGCAAAGTTTTGCCCGGATTGGCGGCCTTACAGAATCGCTCGTAGACGCTGCTCGGCGGCTCCTCCAAAACAAATTGTGGAAAACTTCTCCGCTTCTTAACTGACCAGCCCATCGTCATGAAAAGTGATGATTACCGCTTTAATACCATTTGTTTTTCAACAAGGCGGTGGCCAGGCCGTAACGACCCCGCTGCCGATTTTGCCCCCCGTTTCTGCGCCAGTGGCATCCACCAACTCATTCGGTCCGCAGGTTATCAGAGACACCAATCGCCTCGCCCTCACTCCCGTGTTAGATGGCAAACTTGAGCCAGAAGAATGGGAAGTTCTTGCGGGCGACACCTACTTCCAGTGGGAACCAGGGCGCTTGCATTTTGCGGGTAAGGCCAGCACTGGGCAGGACTTGGTGGCAAGCTTCGACCTAAGTGGTAACGGCTGGCTCGTAGGTAGCGATAACCTTGAAGTTACGGTTCGGCAAACATCCGCCGGGGCCGAGCTACAGTGTCGCTTCCTTGATAACACCGGTCAAGCCGGCCCAGTTTGGGTAGAAGCCCCCGAAATTCGTGCCGCCGCCAAAGTGGTTGCAAGCGCGCAAGGCGGAGGCTGGATTGCCGAGGTTACACTAAAGGAATCAGCGAACGCGGTGTTCGCAGAAAAGTCCGATTCCAAAGTTGGTGTGCGGATTGAGGCGGCCAACGGCGGAGCTAACGCTCAACCCTACATGCCGCGCAACTTAACGCTTATGACCCTCACGATGGATCGGGGAACCCAACTTCCCGTCGGCCTTCAGTGGAAACCAGAGTTTAGAGGACGTTCCGTAACTGCGGGCGAAGACATACGAATAAGAATGACCTTTAACGGTGTAGATGGCATGAACTTCAAGCGCATAGAAATGCGCACCGAAGGTTTGGCCAAGAACGATACGGCGATGAAAGGCTATCCGTTCCCCGAGTTTGACCGTAAGATGCGGACGTTTGTGGATTACGACACACCTGTCGCAATCGGCGCGAAGCCAGGCTGGCGGATCATGCGGGCGACGATCATGGACAGCCAAGATCGGCCGATCACGGTTCAAACCTCGTACGAGGTCGCCCCAACCATTCAGTTCGACTTTGATCGCAAGACCAACGTTCTCTCTTCAACAGAAAGCCAAAAGGTGAGGTTCTCAACCTACATTCGATCTAACACCAAGCGACGTGTCACCGGCCAGTTTAGCGTTAAGCCACCTCCGGGCTGGACGGTAGAAAGCGGAAGCGACAAGATGTTTGTGATCTACAACTCACGCGCATCCAAACGGCAGGTGTTTGAGCTCAACGTTCCGGCTGGCTTCAAAGGCGTCGTTCCGCTAACCTTGACCGCTCAGATCGGAGACGACACGATCGAAGAACAAGTTTGGCTCCGGGTGCCATAAACAACACTCAAATCCTCCTCAGATGGGCCACTAGGAAACTGGTGGCCCTGTCTTTTTCGGGTGCAGTTGTTAAGGCGCGGTAGACTCTAACCAACCCATGCGAGCCCTATGTGCTGTTTCGGTCTTGGCTTTTAGCGGATTCTCGTTCGGTGCGCCCGATGGTCCGAAGCTCGGCTGTATCAGTGCAATTCTCGTCGAAGAGACCACCGGCCGTGTTCTTTGGTCGAAGAATGCAGACCAAAGATGCTATCCCGCCAGCACCACCAAAATAATGACCGCGATTCTTATGCTTGAGCAAATTGGCCCCGATGCCATGATTACCGCTCCATCCACAGTCAAGTCGGTTAAGCCTTCGAGCATGCACCTACAACCGGGTGAGCAAATCAGCATGAAAAACCTTCTATACGGGCTAATGTTGCGAAGTGCAAATGACGGAGCCGTGGCAGCGGCGCATCACATCTCCGGGTCGGTAGCGGCATTCGGGCAATTGATGACAAAAAGAGCAAAGGAGTTTGGTTGTACTAGCACCAGTTTTAGGAACCCGCACGGATTGCATGATGCTAATCACTACACCACGGCTCGCGATCTTTCGCTCATTGCGCGCCGCGCGATGTCATACCCCCTGCTAAGAGAAGTCGTTAGAACCCCCACCTGGTGGTTGACCCGGAGCATGAACCAAAAGGACTTGCTCGTAGAGAGTCACAATGAAATGCTCACCGCCGATCTAACCTATGATGGCATCAAAACCGGTTTCACCAAACCCGCCGGTAGGTGCCTAGTAGCAAGCGCCACCCGGGATGGGATGCGGCTTATTTCTGTTGTGCTTCACGCCGAAGACCGAAACCTTGACACCAAGGCTCTGATAGACTGGGGGTTCAAATATTACCAGTTCGGAACTTACGTGAAACAAGGTGACTCGGTGACTTCGGTTAAAGTTGAGAACGGTGCAATGGAAACCATTGAGGCCGTGGCCGCAACCGAGCTTGCGGGAGTTGTCCGCAAGGATTCGCCGGAGCGTCCGGTATTGAAACTAAACCAGCTTGCCGCTCCGATTGAGAAGGGGCAAATCGTTGGAACCGCTAAGTATGAGGGCGCACCTGCGATTCAACTCATTGCAAAAGAGCGGGTTGGGAAGAAGTTCCCGAGCAGCGTCGTCACCGGCGTGTTCGGAGCGTTCTTCCTCGGTGGTTACGCTCTGATTCGGCGTAAGAGAAATAAGATTTATGAAAACCATAACTGAGCGATTGCACAAGAGAATTGCGGCTTCCGGTATCTGTAGCCGCCGCACCGCCGAAACCATGATTTCCGAGGGGAGAGTAATGGTCAATGGTGAGATGGTCACCCAAATGGGTGTTGTCGTGAGCGATCAAGATGAAATTCACGTTGATGGCAAGGTAATCGGGCGGGCGAAGTCATACACCCTTATCATGAACAAGCCCATCGGTATTGTCACAAGTTTGAGCGATCCGCAGGGGCGCCCGACGGTTAAAAACTTGCTCCCCGATATGGGCGTTCAACTGAAGCCCGTTGGGCGCTTGGATATGGACTCCGAGGGCCTGATCATATTCACGAATGACGGCGAACTGGCCCAACGTCTAACCCACCCGCGGCACAAAGTTGATAAAGAGTACGAGGTGGTTGTAATGGGTCGCCCATCGGATCACGCCGTCGAACGACTACGAAAGGGCGTTCACATCGAAGATGGAATGACCGCTCCTGCCCAAGTAGAGCTGCCCCGGCAAAAAGGCAGTGACACAACGTTGCTCAGAATTACGATTTTTGAGGGCCGAAAGCGACAGATTCGCCAGATGTGCGAAGTCGTAGGCCACCCCGTGACGAGTCTGAAACGAGTCAGAATTGGCACGCTCCGCCTTTACAAGATGCCCCGGGGTTCGTGCCGAATGCTCAGCCAAGTTGAGCTAGCGGCTCTGCGCAAATCCGTCGGTTTGGCTTAAACTGTTGGCATGCTTTTGCTTGCCGCCCTTCTGCCAGTTGTGATTCGCGATGTTGTGACGGTTGGGGCGGTTGGCCGCGGCGGGCGCATTCCCTTCCCTACCGATCTGGTGGCTTCGGCGGTGGCTTCGGATTCATTCGTTGCGCCCGTCACCGGTTCGAAAGTTGGAGAGCAAACTTGGACGGCGAAGGCAGCGAATGCGGACGGATGGTTTGAAGGGCTTCGGGGCTACTCTTTTGCCACGGTAGATTGGCCAACTGCCGGCGTCGCCGTTCTTCATGCGACGGGCCACGGAATGGTTTATGTGAACGGGGAGCCACGAATGGGCGATCCTTATGGCTTTGGATACGGACGTTTGCCCGTTTATCTCAAGAAAGGGCGCAATGAGTTTCTTTTCGCAAACGGGCGGGGACGACTCAACGCCGAACTCATTCCCGTTTCCAAGTCTGCCGCGTGGAACCCCGCCGACATCACGACGCCCGATCTTTTGGCGGATGGAGTCTCGCGCGAGTATTACGTGGGTTTGATCGCTCTCAATCAAGAAAACGCCAGGGTGAGCGATCTCCGCTGGGAAGTTTCTCTGGCAGGGAAGGTCGTCTCAAGCGGCGAAATCGGGGCGATGTGCGCTCTGGAAGCGCGAAAGGTGCCCATCAGCTTTAAGGCGGCCGCCAGTTCAGGGGAAAAGACTGATCTGGTTATCACCATAAGGAAAGGAAGTTCATCGCTAGACAGCGCAACGGTCAGCATCCGCCACCGGACGCCTCACGAAACTCGCAAGAACACGTTTATCAGCGATATTGACGGCAGCGTGCAGTATTACGGGGTGGTGCCCCCAACCGACTTGAAAGCGAACGCGATGGTCCTCACCGTTCATGGCGCGAGCGTAGAAGGGCTGGGCCAAGCCGAAGCTTACTCGCCGAAGCCCTGGTGCTGGATTGTCGCTCCAACCAATCGGCGACCCTACGGGTTCGATTGGGAGGAGTGGGGGCGTATGGATGCGCTGGAAGTGCTTGAAGATGCAGCGAAACGATTCAAGATAGACCGCTCGCGCATCAGCGTTACCGGGCACTCGATGGGAGGGCACGGTGCGTGGCACCTCGGTGCCCATTTCCCGCAAGTCTTTAACGCCATCGCCCCAAGTGCGGGCTGGCGCAGTTTTTTCACGTATGGCGGCAAACCAAAGGAAACTGGTGATGCCTTGGTTGACCTCGTGAATCGTGCTTCAAACCCTTCCCTAACCGATCTGCTTTTTGAGAACTACCGCAACAAACCGATCTATGTGTTGCACGGAGATGCGGACGATAATGTGCCTGTTTCCGAGGCGCGGGGAATGCGGGATGATTTAGCAAAGATGGGGATCAACGTGGGCTATTTCGAGCAGCCGGGGGCTGGACACTGGTGGGATGGCGATAAGTCTCCGGGCGCGGATTGCGTGGATTGGCCGCCGATTTTTGAGATGTTTGGAAAGGCAAAGAATGAGGGGTCTTACAGTTGGTCCTTTACAACTCTGAATCCGGCGATCTCGGCGGGACCGGAGGGGTTCAAGATTTTGGCCCAGGAGAATCGGATGAAGCCCTCAAAGATTACGGTTAGGGGCTCGCAGATCACAACTGAAAATGTCTTTGCCATGGAAGTGCCAGACGGGTTCAAAGTTGTTGACGGATTCATCACGACTGTTACTGGCGGCGGCGACATAGGCAACCTCGCAAAAATGGTTGATACGGTTCTCTTGAAGTCACAAGGTCAGTGGCAGCTTGCGCTGCGAAAGGATGTTTTAGCAACAAATGGCAGCCAACGGGGCCCCATCAAAGAAGTCATGCGAAACAACATGGTCTTTATCTATGACACCAAGGGAACCGCCGAAGAGAATGCTTGGATGCTCGCTAAAGCCCGCTACGATGCTGAGCAGTTCTGGTATCGAGGCAACGGTGGAGTCAAAGTCCTATCTGCCGTTGATGTGATCCGCAACGGAGAAAAAGGAACCTGGGTTCTCTATGGCAATGCCAAAATCAATCGCCTTTGGTCAACCAAAGCTCCGATCAAGCTTGAACCAAACCAAATTAAGACAACAGAGAAAACGCTGGAAGGCTCATTCGGCTCAATTTTCTGGTTCGATGACAGGGGGCGATCCATCGTTTGCGTCGGTGGAACCGATCTTGCCGCGATGCGAGCCACCGAGCGACTTCCCCTCTTTGTTTCGGGCGTTGGCTATCCCGACTGGGTTGTCTTTAAGCCTTCAGTAGTGGCAGAAGGGTATCCCGGAGTGTTGGGCGCCGGATACTGGGGAATAGGTTCAAATCCCGGCGAAAGTACATGGCGATAGCTTGCGACCTGAAGACGAGCCCCAATCAAGCCGAAAATACAGTCAATGGACTTTGAAAGCCTTGCCCTGCGCGTCCGTCGTAACGAGAACTTGCCGGTGTTACCCCAGGTCGCTACGGCGGTTCTTAAGCTAGTTGACGACCCTCGCTCAAGTGCGAAAGACTTGGAGCGCGCAATTGAACGCGACATGGCACTCGCCACAAAGGTCCTGCGGGTTGCTAATTCTTCTTATTACGGGACGGCAAATGTAAACTCGATCTCACGGGCAGTATCAGTTTTGGGCTTGAACACCGTTCGCTCGCTGGTCGTTTCAATCGCTTATCAGCAGATGGTTTCCGGCCGAACTCAATCGGCATTGTTCCAGCGAACGAACTTTTGGAGCCATAGCCTCGGGGTCGGCATCACGAGCCGCGTTGTTTGCAAGATGCTGATGCCCCAGAAATCCGAAGAAATGTACCTCGCGGGCATCATGCACGACGTGGGAATGTTGGTTCTGGACCGATTTATCCCCGCAGATTTCGACCGTGCGATTAAGCTCTGCAAAGAAAGCCGGATTCCGATGCATGAGGCCGAAAATGAGGTTCTGGGGTTCAATCACGCTCAGGTTGGTGGCTTGCTTGCCGAACAATGGGGCCTTAGTAAAGCGATCAGCAATGCGATCACGTTCCACCATACTCCGGAAGAGGATGACCAAACTCAAGACCTAACGTGCATGATTGCCCTCGCGAACACGTTGGCTCATCAGGCTGGCCTGCAAAACCACTATACCGGAGTTCAAGAGCTTAATGACTACGCGCTGACAGCCCTGAGTTTGACCCCCGAACAACTTGACGTAATCGGTGTGGTTATGGTCCAGGAAGTTATGAAGGCCCAGCAAGCTTTCCAAATCCAAATCGCCGCGTAAGCGTATACTTGGCTCGTGCTGAAAGACCAACTTTGGGCGTTTGCCGTTCTGTTGCCATTTTTGGTTGCGCCTGCTCCAGAGAAGCCCGTCGAAAAGCCGCCCGAAAAGAAGCCCGTCGTTATTGCCCCCGTTAAAGCTCTAACTCCAGCCAAAGTTGAGCCAAAACCGGTCCAGTTTGGTTCAGATATTGCGATTGGCCATGGTCCTCTCATTCAACCTGATCAGCTTGTGGAAATTCACTTGGTTGTGGCCGACTCCGGAGGCAAGGAGCTGATCAACACTCGAAAGCGTGGACTGAGCATCATCGTTGCCGCCAAACCTGATGGCATCGGCTACCTTGATCGGCTACTTAAGGGTATGCATCAAGGCGGTGTGCGAAAGGCTACTCTTCTGCCCGCTGACCTAAATGAAGGACGAGGCTTGCCGCCATTCGTGCCCGCGGGGATCGAAACTCAAGTCACAGTTTGGGTTGTAAGAACGATCAAGCCTAATCGTTGACTAAAGCTTTACGCTCCAGCTGATGGCGCTTAACTTCTCCGCCCGAAGAAATAGAAATCGCCACACTGGTGCCGACTTTGCCTTCCATCATTTCGCTAATCTCTTGATAACCAAGCGCACCGATTAGTTCCTTGCCGTCAATGCTGAGGATCGAATCGCCCACCTTAATGCCCGCGGCCAGGGCCGGGCTTTCGGGTGAGACTCGGTAAACGCGTACCCGTTGCGATCCCTCGTGGTAATTTGCGATGATTCCGGTTTCGCCTTCGGCTTCATTAGCGACAGTTCCGGTGAAGTTCTCCATCCACACCCGGCGGCGCTCAAAGTCTATCGTAACATTGAAATTCTTTAAGAATTGGAAGCCGACCGTTCCATCGCCATCGGCGGAACTCGAAGGAAGGTCAATGATATCCCAGTAGCTCGTCGGGACTTTAACGCCAAAGATGGTCATATCATTCAGCTTCTTAGTCCAACTATCAACTGGCCCCGATGCGACAAAGCTGCTTGACATGAAGCGAACCTTTTGCTCAGGCAACCACAAGCCAACCCGCTCAAGAACATCGCGGTGAGTCGTAGCATAAAAGGCGTTTCCCGTGTCTAGCGCTAAGGCGAGTTTCTTGCCGTTTGGAGCAACAACTTCGATCTCAACGGAGCTTTGGCCGATGGGGAGCATCTTAAGAAGGAAGGTTGTCTTGCCATCGGGAACTCTCTTGCTGATGTCATAGCTCTTGGGATGGAATATGAATTTTGATTTCTGGAAATTGATTTCGGTTACGTCGGCTTTGATGATGCTGAAACCCATAATTCCGTCGCAGTGCGTATTGTAAGAGAAGCTGTAATCGCCGGGTTGCATCACGGCTTCGTGGTCGCCCTTGATGACTCGATCACCGAGCTTGACCGACTTCAGCGCAACCGTTTCCGTCTCGAATTCCCCGACAAAATCACGCAAAATCATCTTGCCCGTCGGTTTTCCTAGGCTGATGTTATTATCCACAACAAAATCGCCACCGAAGCCAGTATCAAACATGAAGGAAAGTTTTCGGTCGTTGATAGTCGCATCAACAATCATGGCGTGAGGACCCATTTTGAAGGGCACCTCAATAGTCGCTACCTGCAGCGACGATAACAACAACAGAGAAGTAATCATGTTAAACGTGACTCTTATTCTACGCCTCAGTGTTCCGACGTGTGAAGTAATAATAAACAAACTGGAAAGGAGCGCAACATCCACAACAAATGAATCCGAGCAGCCATAGCCAGTTTCCTCGCCGATCGGCGATATCGGAAACCACCCAAAACAAGGCGCTGAGCGAAGTGATCCAGCCAAGAATGTTTTTGAAAATGGAGAAAGCAGTCGGGGGAGGTGGCTTAAATTGCTCTCCGCCCTGAAATGCGGCCATCACACCGTTAACAACTGTGACAATGTCCTTTAAACCGATAAGCGTGAGGAGCAAACTCACACCACAGATAACGAGCCCGAACTTATCCCAGTTTGCCCCCATTTTCTCAACGAATCCGACACTGTGAACCTGCCCGCCTTGGCTCTCATAACCCGGTCGGTAATAATTTGCGCCTTGAGCATAAGGGTTCTGGGCTTGGAAGCCTTCAGGATTAGGACCCGTTGGAATGCCGGGATTTGGTATTCCAAGCTCTTGCTGGAGCCTCGCAGAAAGGTCGCGGGCTTGGGCGTGGCTCGGATCAAGCTGCAATGCTGCGTTCGCCAAATCGTACGCTTCCCGCTTCTGTCCCACTCCGTAGTGATGAACCGCCAAATTAAAGAGCGGTTTGGGAGAATTGGGCATTAAATCAGCCGCCGCCCGGAACGACGCCTGGGCTAAATCTGGTTGTTTTGTTTGAGAAAGCGCAATGCCTCGTAGCAAGTACGCGTCGCCATTTGATGGATCAAGAGCCAAACATTGATCGGCCAAAGAAAGGGCCTGATCAAATTGTCCATTTTGCACGGACGTCGTTGCTTGGTTCAAAAAGTCTTGGGCTTGTTCGTTTGACATGGCGTTAAGAAGTATACGCGGCAGCTATGTGTGAAGATTCGTCTTCACATTCCGGTATAGTTTGCTATTCTAGACGAAAACTTACTCAACAGGTAGGAAAACAATGAAACCATCAATTAAAACACTTGCATTCACACTCGTTTCGACATTTGTCCTCGGTGCTGCCCTTACGGGTTGCAACGGCGGCGGAGACACGCCTAAAACAGAAGGAGACAACACCAAACCACCGGTTGCGGGCGGAACAACTGCCGTACGACCGGTACCTCCTAGCGAAGGGCCTATGGCTGAAGGTGATACCATCAAAATCGGCACGGTTTGTAGCGTAACTGGCGACAACAAACCTTGGGGTGAGGACAGCTACGAAGGCTCAAAGCTGGCGGTTGAAGAGTTCAACGCGGCCGGCGGTCTTGGCGGCAAGAAGGTCGAGTTGATTCTTGGCGATAGCGCTTCGAAGCCAGACCAAGCTAAAACCGCAACCGAAAAATTGATGTCTCAAGGCGTTATTGCCTTGATTGGTGAGGTTTCCAGCGGTAACACGATCCAAATGGCGAAGTCGGCATTTCTTAAAGGGATTCCGGTTGTCGCCGTTGGCGCAACTCGAACCGACCTTGGCAACGAAGGAACTCACGTTTTCCGAGTTTGCTATAGTGATGATTTTCAGGGCCCCGTCATGGCCCAGTTCGCTTACGCCAACAAGAATCTACGTAACGTCGCGGTGATGACCGACAATAGCTTGCCCTACTCTCAGGGACTCAGCAAGAGCTTTATCACGGCATTTGAAAAGCTTGGCGGAAAAGTCAAAGAGCACTTCTACGCTTCCGGAGCGGGCGGAAACTCGAACTACAGCGGCAACCTAACCGAGATAAAGGGTGAGAATCCAGATGGCCTGTTCCTAAGCGGTTACTTTACAGAAGTTGGGCCGATCGTCAATCAGGCGCGTGCGGCTGGTATTACGGTTCCCGTGATGGGAGGCGATGGCTGGGATAGCGATCTCATTCTAGCTAGTGGTGGCGATGCCATTATCGGCGGATATTTCTGCAATCACTACAACAACGCTGACAACCGACCCCAAGTTATCGAGTTCTTGAAGAAATGGAGAGCCAAGCATAACGGCAAAGACCCCGGAACAACGATGGGAGCACTTGGTTATGATGCCATGGCGATAACACTCAACGCATTGAAGAACGCGAAAACCGTTGGAGCCAAGGGCATCTTGGACGCGCTGGAAGACACGGTGGACTACAAGGCCGTATCGGGCGATATCACCCTCAAAGGGATGAACGGTAATCCTGACAAGCGCGCCATCGTTGTCGAGATCACAAAGAAAGACGCCGCCGGAAACTGGCAGAAGTTCGCGAAGGACTTTGTTGCTTCAGACATCAAGAAGTAAAGGAAACAAAACCCAAGGATGGATTTTTCAACTCACTTTGTTGCGGCGTTCGAGCTTACGACCCTGCCGCAACAGCTTATAAACGGGCTACTAAACGGGGCAATCTACGCATTGATTGCCCTGGGTTACACCATGGTCTACGGTGTTTTGAAGCTCATCAACTTCGCTCATGGCGAAGTTTTCATGTTGGGTGCCTACGGCGCCCTATTTGTGAGCTGGAAACTCGGTTACCAGCCCGATGGTAATGCTCCTCCACCGAGCTTGATGGCGCTTGTTCTGATGTTGCTTGGGGCAATGCTGATTTGCACCATAGTCGCTTTCTTTATTGAGAGGTTTGCTTATCGCCCGATGCGAAATCAACCGCGCATCGCTTCGCTTATCACCGCGATTGGGCTCTCGTTGCTTTTACAATATGCAGGCCAGATATTCTTGTTGAACGGGACCCCACAGACGATTCAGGCTGAGAAAATCAGCCCTTTTTCGGGCAACGTAGTTCTGAATCTAAGGGGGGCAGACCAGTCGAGATTAGCTGAAGCAGAGAAACTTAAGCCAGCCTGGGATGCGGCCGTAGCGGAGTTCAAAGCCCGCATGCCTCTAGAGCCGGGCGGAGAGTTCAATCTTAGCCAGGAAGGCGAACGCCTTCACACTAAGCAAGGGGACGCCGAACGCGCTTACAAAGCGGCTCTCAACGACGGAAACGCGGGGGTCATGAAGATTGAGGTTCCAAAGGGTCAGGTCGTACTGTTCACGATAACGATCATCTTGATGGCGGTTCTAACTTATCTGGTTATGTTCACGAAGCAGGGACGAGCGATGCGAGCCGTTTCTCATGATTTCAATGCGGCTTCCCTAATGGGAATTAACATAGATAGCATTATCACTTTCACTTTCCTCCTCGGTTCGGCGTTAGCCGGAGCCGGAGCCATGATGTACTGCACGTTTATTCCCGGAACCAAGATTGATTCTTTCTTGGGCTTGGCCCCCGGCATTAAGGCGTTCACGGCGGCTGTGCTTGGCGGCATTGGGAATATCCCAGGGGCAGTTCTCGGGGGACTCGTTATGGGGGTCGCCGAATACCTGGTTGTTTGGGCGGGCTATGACAGCTACCGCGACGCCATCGCCTTCTTGATCTTAATCGTAGTATTGCTCTTTCGCCCCGGTGGGCTGCTCGGCTCCGCCAAGGTGGAGAAGGTCTGATGTTTTGGGGGAAACGACTGGGGTCAGTGGCCTTGGCATTGTTAGGCTGCTTGATTTTGCAACGAGTTGGCCTGGGATTAAACTCCTACTTCCAAACAATGCTCGTCTTGGCGGGCGTCTATGTAACTTTGTCGGTTAGTTTGAACTTAATCAACGGAATCACGGGCCAGTTTTCGATTGGCCACGCCGCGTTCTACATGATTGGTGCTTATTCAGCGGGAGTCCTAGCGCGGGCCTTTTACGTGCCGCTTGATAAGTCCCTCTACTCTCCGCTGAACAACGGTTTTCAAGGTCTCGTGCAAAGCATTAGCCCGGGGTTTACGTGTCAGCTGCAGCCCCTTATGTGGCTCATCGGCGTAATGATTGCCGGGGCAATTTTTGCTGCCGTCGCCGGATTCGTGGTTGGCCTGCCGTCTTTGAGGCTAAAAGGCGACTATCTCGCCATTGTGACCATGGGCTTTGGTGAGATAGTTAGCATCATCGTTCGCAATCAGGAGCCGCTAGGAAAGTCATACGGGTTAGAAATCAAGCCCACGATTCCTTCAATCTTCCTTACTTGGCTCTTGGCCGTCGTTTGCATTGCCGTCTGCCGAAATTTGTTGAAGAATGTACACGGCCTAAGTTTCCTTGCCGTCCGAGAGGATGAAGTCGCCAGTTCAGCCATGGGCGTAAATGTCACGAGGGTGAAGGTGGCGGCATTCGTTCTCGGCTCTGCCTTCGCGGGAGCAGCGGGAGCCATTTATGCGCATTCACTTGGGTTTGTCTCACCCACAAATTTCTCGATGGACATCAGCTTCATTATTCTTACGATGGTGATTTTGGGCGGTTCGGGCTCGATCACCGGAGCGACGGTTGCAGCGGTTGTTCTCTTCTACATTCCAGAGTGGCTGCGCGATCTTAAGACCATTCCTATGGCAGGATTCGTTGGCGCGATTTTCGCGACGATCATGGTTGTTGCCCTCGTTAAGCGAACGTTGGATGGATTTCAGGAAAAGGGGCGAAAGACAGCGATGATTTTTGCAAGCATTGGCGCGGGGATCGTAATGACGATTGCCCTTCGTTTTGCATTAAAGGGTGTTACGGGGCTTGAAGGCTCGATTGACGGTAACAAACTTCGTTTCGTCGTGCTAGCGGCGATCCTCGTCATTCTCATGCTCCTTCGTCCGCAAGGCATCTTTGCCCATCACGAGTTCAGTTGGAAATGGGTGAAAGGTTTGTTTAAGAAGAAAACGGCGGTGTCCGCGTGAGCCAGCACGTGGCGGTTGTGCCGCAAGAAAACCTCGTTGAAACCGAGTTGAGCTTGCTGAGATTGGATAAAGCGACAATCAAATTTGGCGGGCTTATTGCCGTCAATCAAGTCAGTTTTGAGCTCCAAAAGGGCGACCTGTTCGGGCTCATTGGGCCGAACGGGGCGGGGAAAACGACTTGCTTTAACCTCATAACGGGTATGTATGAGCCCACTTCGGGAGTTATCACTTTTAGGGGCCGAAAACTCAACGGCACGCGCCCGGACAAGATCGCAAGCCTCGGCATCTGCCGAACTTTTCAGAATATTCGCCTCTTCTCTGCCCTCTCTTGCCTCGAAAATGTGATGGTTGGGGCTTATCTCAGGCACAAAACTTCCCTCTTCAGCGCCCTTACCGATATTCCGCCCGCTATCAAAGAGACTCAGGCACTGAAAGATGAGGCGATGCATTGGCTTTCGGTCGTAGATTTGGCTCATGAAGCGAGCCGAAGAAGCGCGGATCTGCCCTACGGGTCGCAACGGCGATTGGAAATTGCGAGGGCACTGGCAACTCAACCAGCGTTGCTTTTGCTTGATGAACCCGCCGCCGGAATGAATCCGCTTGAAAAGGAGGATTTGCTACTTTGTGTCAGAAAAATCAGAGACGAGCACGACAAAACCGTTCTCGTCATTGAGCACGACATGAAGTTCGTGATGAACCTGTGCGAAAAGATCATGGTTTTGGATCATGGCGAAGAGATCGCCTACGGACCGCCCTCGGAAGTGCGAAGCAATCCGAAGGTTATCGAAGCGTATCTCGGCGAAGCCGTTTAGCTAGAGGCCTAGGACCCAAGCACCACGCCCCTGAGTGGCGATAAGCAAGCTCCCATTCGTTGACCGGTACTGCAGGTCAATGATGGGCGCGTTGGGCAAGCCCGCGATCTTCGTCCAATTCACCCCATCATTTGAACTCTTATACAAGCCCGCATCGGTGCCTGCGTAAATTACATCCGGGGTCGGTCGTGGGTCTATCCCAATTGTGTTTACCGGAATGTCGGGTAAATCCCCGTTGATGGCGGTCCAGGTTGCGCCGTTGTCCGTCGTTCTGCGCACCTGAGGCGTTCCGAACTGTGAAACCGCTAAAAAGCAAGTTGTCGAAAACGATGGCGAAGGCACGATCTCGCGCGTCACTCGAATCCAGCCCGGAACTCCAGTCAAAGAGGGCGTGAAAGTAACTCCGCCATCAGTTGAGCGAGCCACGACGCCATCATTTGTCGCAACCCAGAGGTTGTTCGCGTTTAGGGGCGAAATGGCTAAGCACCGAATCGCACCTCCCGCGGTTGGAGTCAAATCAGAGCTGATCGCAGCCCAGTTCGTGCCGCTATTCGTTGAGCGATAGACTCGATCCGTTCCGCAGTAAAGCGTCGTAGAGCTTCCCGGCGCATAGATCACCGGAGTGTAAAAAGCGTTCGGCTGAGCACCGCTGATTCCTGTACTAGCCAAAGCAAAGCTTACGCCACCATTGGTGGAGCGCCGCAACTGGGCGGGTCCTTGGGGTTGCCCCCACATGTTAAGCGGCGCAACCTGATTGAGAGCAGTCCAACCACCATCTCCGCCGATCACAGCGTTCCAGTTCGTCGTCGCTGCAGGGCGTATGACGGTTCCATTATCTTGGAGCCCCCCCATGATAATTTCCATGTTAGAAGGGTGTGCTGAGACACCGGCATAGAACTGAGTCGTGCCGATGCCGTTGTTCAAGGAAGTCCAGGTAGCCCCGTTATCACTTGACCGATAGACCCCGCCATCGCAACCGGCGATTAGTCGCCCGGCAATATCATAAGTTAGCGCATGAAGGTCAACGTGAGGGGGCGTGACCGTTGAAAAGCTCCCACCGGCGTTGACCGTTCGGACCAGGTTCAGACCGCCAAAAAACGCCGTATCTGGTGAAGAGTACGGAACGCCGACACAGTTGAGATACCAGCCGTAAGTAGATTGAATGTTGCCGATTGGCAAAGTCGTCCAGCTCGCCCCGCCATCATCGGAACGATAGGCACCTAAAGTGTCAGCCCCGCCACCGGCAGAATCCGCGACGCTGGTGATTAGGGCATAGACTCGGTTGAAATTCGCCGGAGTTTCGCAAATGGAAATACGACCGACGTCGGTCGTGGGTAATCCGCCGGTAAGTTTTGTCCACGTCGAGCCGCCATCGCTTGTTCGATAAATCCCATTATTGGGTGAACCGAATGGCCTTCCGATCGCGGCGAAGAGCACGCCGGTAGTAGCTCGACTCATGAAAAGATCCGTGCAAGCTTCATTGGGTAGACCCAGCAGGTGAGTCCATGTCAGGCCGCCATCGGATGATCGGAAAACACCCAGACCGCCATCGCGGCCCGGATGCCCCTTCGCCGCACTCTTCTCTGGAAACCCTCCCGCCGCGGTGACGGCGGCGTAAACTAGGTTTGGATTTCGCGGGCTCACGACCAGACGGCTTATGCAGCGGCCCCCGAAGACAGATTCGCCCAGATGGGTCCAAGACGCACCCGCGTTCGTCGTCTTATAGATCCCTAACCCATAGCGGCTGTGAAGGGCGTAGTTGGCCTCTCCGGTGCCAACATAGATGACCTGGCGATTCGCGACAGCAATCGCCCCTATCGCCGAAGTTGGCATCAAATCCGTTAGATTTTGCCAGGTTAGTCCACCATCCACCGTCTTCCAAACCCCGCCGTCGGCAGCTCCGATGTAATAGGTATTTGCATCCGTGGGTAACGTGGCTACGGACGAGATTCGCCCTGTGAATCCAGCGCCAAGGGTGTGAGGCCCGATTTCTGCCTGGGCGTATCCTCTCGCAGAGGCCAGAACCATGGCGAAGGGAACGAAAAGCTGCTTCATCTTGTCACCTCGAAGGTTGTGGTGGCAACGAATAACGTGGTCTCATACAGCTGCGCTGCTGCTACACGCCAAACGCCAGCTTTCACGCTCGCGAGATTCACAATTCCGGCTGCGTCGGTTTCGAGCCTCTGAGTTTTGCCGGAGGCTAGATGGGTTGCAATCACGGGCGCGCCAACGACCACCATTTGGTTGTGACCATAAAAGCGAAGAGCCACGTCAGCACCGGTGGCTCTAACCGGACTCGTTATCAACCTCAACTCAGTTGGCAGCCCAAGGCGACTTAGCAGGACGGAAGCATCGGCTTGACCCGCAATAGCGGCGATAGATGTTGCGACCAGAGATAGGCTATGGGAACTGCTTTTCAGCCCGAAAAGGGAAATGAGCTTCGAGTTCTGGATGGGAGCTGGGTCATACACGATGGCAGCGAGGGCAGAATTGGGTCCCTCTAAACTGAACCCCTTAAGGTCGGATTCAAAGTTTTCCCGAAAGTCTATCCCGCAAATCAACGCCGCACTCACCCTACGTTCCGTTTGAGTGCGGGTGAGGCTCACGGCCTGATTAGGACGAGCGGCAAAACTCGAGGGAACCAAGAACGTAAGCTCTTGCCCCACCGCAAAGGAAACGGTCAAGAGCGCAACGAGTGTGAATGTGAAGTTTCTCACGTCCCTATCTTACACCCCGGACACCTAAATCTTCATTAGTAGATTGCTAGGTTTGGATCAACATCTCGCGCCCAGCCGTTCATGCCGCCTTCAAGATTCCGCACTTCGGGGAAACCGTTGGCGAGCAGAGTATCCGTGACCCGGCCACTGCGGGCGCCAGTTCGGCAAATGACCACCCAGCTCTGAGTTGGGTCAAGCTCGTCAAGGCGATGCGGGAGCTCGCCCATTGGTATATGAACGACTCCATCCAAGCGAGAAATCTCCAGCTCAAAGGTCTCGCGCACATCCAACAGCTTGACCGTGGCCCTTGATTCCAACTCCCGATTAAGCTCAGTTGCGGATACGCCCGGAGTCACTTTGCGGCCTTGTAAGCCGCAAGTTCTTGGTCGTTGGTGGGTGGTTTGATTGTGCCTGCGATGATCGCCGCCTTAATGTCCGAAATCTTGGCCAGCTTCTCCGCGCCAATTACATCCTTGGTGAACTTCATGTCTGAGAGGCCTACTCCGTTTGCTTTCAGGTCATAAATTTTGGCCCCGCCGGAGAACTTGCCGTCCACGACGTCCTTGATCGTTGAATAAACCGACTCATCAACTCTCTTGATCATTGAGGATAAGATGCGCCCTTCGGCCATGTAATCCTGATCACTATCCACGCCAATCGCGTACATCTTTGCCTCCTTCGCGGCTTCAAAAACGCCTCTTCCACAGCCGCCACTGGCGTGAAAAATAATGTCAGCTCCTTGCGAATAAAGAGTTTTTGCGCTCTGCTTTCCAAGATCAGCATCATTCCAACTTCCAGTGTATTTTGGCGGCAACACTGTGATATCTGGCTTGGCCGTCAAAGCTCCGGCGATGTATCCGGCTTCAAATTTCTTAATCAAGGGAATCTGTTGCCCTCCGACGAATCCGATTTTTCCGGTCGTAGTCATCAGCCCGGCAAGATACCCGGCGAGAAAACTCCCTTCTTCCTCTTTGAAGAGAAGGCCGCGTACATTTTCTGACTTTACGGTTCCATCAACCCAAGCGAACTTGATATTGGGATATTTTGGCGCAACCTTATCTATGGCGCTTCCCATAGAAATTCCGACGGCAACCACGAGATCAACGCCTTGCTCGGCGAGGGTTTCCAGATTGGTTTCGTAGTCGGACTCCTTAGCGCTATCCACAAGCTTTTCCTCCACTCCAAACTCTTTCACGGCACGTTCCAAGCCAGCATAGGCGGAGTCATTAAACGATTTGTCCCCGCGACCGCCGCTATCAAAAACCATACCGATTTTTAGCTTCTTGGTTTCACCTGTTGGGGGGGGGGCTGTACCATTTGCAGAAGGCGTGTTTGGAGTGGAATTATTGCATCCGACGGATGCGATTGCGAGGGCGGCTAAGCCGATATGCCAAAGTTTCAAGGTGATTTCTCCTGTTTTGCGGGTAAACTAGGTCTATTATGGCGCAGGTTTACCGCGCCTTTCTCCAGGAGACTATTTGACCACAATCAATTTGACTAAGTTAGAAACTGCCCACGATCAAGTGCGCAAAGCTCTGCCCAAGCTCCTTCCGACGGATGCGGCTTTGGTTGCTTCTGCAATTTCGTTGGTAGGACGCCACGCTCTCGCGATTTATGAAGGAGAACAATATGCGTGGCCAGCCGACTACGCCCGACTGACGGAAGCCATGGGGCGGCAAATTGAGATGATCCAAGAATCAACCGAAGTTGTCAAGCGAACGAAGGCCAGCCCAGAAGAGGAGCCCGTCCAGGTTACGATTGGCTTGATGCCAAACCTCACAGCAGGTGAAGAGCAGCTCGCTGGTTACGGCAAACTCCAGACGGCCGTGAGTGATCTTGTCCAGGATGGAGTTGAATTCGTTTACCAGCACCACGACGTGATGTGGCAATGGGCTCTTGATCGGGCAAATTGGTCCGTTATCATCGGAGAAGATCTGAGCCGAAAAGTGCGAGTTCGAGCGAGCTTCACCGAAGGCGCTGTTGGTATCGAAATGGGCGTGGGTGGCAAGCGCAAACCAACGCGCAAAGCTCCTAAAGTTGTAGAGCTAGAAGATCCTACCGAAGAGTAAACCTTGAAGGTTGGCGTTGTTGGATTAGGGCTTGCGGGGATACGAACCGCAAAACTTCTCGAAGACGCCGGGCACGAAGTAACCGGATTTGAAGCCAAAGATCGCTATGGTGGTCGAGTTTGGACAATAGCTGATTGGCAGTATGACGCCGGAGGAGAGTGGATTGACGGCGATCATAAACGCCTTATCGCCCTCGCCGCTCATTTTAAGTTACCGCTCATTTCAGACGATAGGCCCCGGCGGATATTCGCGTTTGGGGAAACTCTGGACACGGATACATTGTGGGGCGAAGCCGTTATTGCTGAATCCCACTTTCACCGAGAAGCAACTCGGTTGGCCCTGAGCCCCTCTGAACGAATCGGAACTGAACCATCGCTCGCCGATTTGATCAAGCGAGTCGCCTCCGACCCCCGCGCCGCTTGGTGGCTGACCGCTACCTGCCGCTCCGATGAGGGCACTGATCCATCCGAAATCGGACTGTGGGGCTGGCTCGACTTTTATCGTCTGTACTTAACCAGGACGGGGGGAGAACATAGTGCCTATCGCATGAAAGGCGGGCTTGGGCAACTCACCGATGCGATGGCGGGGGAGCTAAGAGGGCCATTGCATCTAGATCACGTCTTGCAAGCGGTGAATGAGGATCGTAACGGAGTTGAGCTTTGTTTTGACCGCGGTTCGTTTCAGTTTGATGCCGCCGTGCTAACTCTTCCCCCCCCTGCCCTTTGCCGAGTTGCATTCAGACCGGGGTTGCCAAAGGCCCAAGCCTCTGCCTTCAAGGAGTGCCAAATGGCGCCGATCAAAAAGGTCATCCAGCGCTTTGAATCTCGTTGGTGGGAAGCAGATGGGTGGTCGGGAGCAGCATACTATGATGGACCCCTTCAACAGACCTGGGAAGGCGGCTGGGGCGAGCACGCGATTTTGACCGCCTATGTTTGCGGCAACTCGGCCCCCCTCCCCACTCTCGGGCAGATGCGCGAGCACGATTGGGCTCAAGATCCGTTTGCCGGTGGAGGTTTCTCGATTATGACCCCCGGATTTCATCTGAAACGCCACCTCATGAAAGAACCGGTCGGTAACGTGTTTTTCGGGGGCGAGCATACGGCAGATTGGATGGGGTTTTTGGAAGGGGCTCTGGAAAGTGCGGAGAGAGTTGCCTCAGAAATAATCTAAGCCCTCTTCTAGCTGCACGGACGACCGGCAACACCGGGATCGGGAGTGAAAAGGTGCCATTGGATCTGGGGAACCGCAATAGCCAGGCGGTTCCTTAACTCTGCCGCGCCAGGGTGTTCGGTGGCAAAGTGCCCGGCCGCGATGATGGCCATCCCGGACTCGACTGCCTCTAACGCAACATGCTGCTTCACTTCGCCAGTGAGAAAAACCTGAGCACCTTGGCGCTGAGCGTTCTTCCATTCGCCATCAGCCGCCCCACCCACAATGGCGACGGTTTCTATTTCAGCGTCCATATCTCCCCAAGTCCAACAAGTTGTGTCGAGACTATCATTAACAGATGAAACGAAGTCTCTCAATCTCACTTTGGCCAAAGTGCCGATTCGTCCCGCCGGTTGCTCGCCGGTGGGTGTGACCAAGAAAAAGTCAATCGCGGGGGTCTCGCAGGGATGAGTTTCTCTGATTGCGGCTTCAACTTGGAGTTGGCGCTCGCTGGGCAACAGCATTTCAATCCGCATTTCGGCGTGTCCGCTCTCGCTCACTGGATTCGAGCCGGGCAATGCTTCAAAGACGCCAGTACCCGCCGAATAGAAACCGCACCCACGATATGCCCCAATCTGGCCGGCCCCGGCCGAACTTGCGGCATCAATTACGGCTTCCAAATGAGATTCAGGCACGAACACGACAACCTTTCGCTGATCCACCGTTGCGGCCGAGCCAAAGGATCGAACCTCCTGAAGGCTGATCAGTTCTGCCAATACATCATTGACACCTCCTTGGGCGGAATCCCAATTCGTGTGGGCGGCAATGAAGCTAATCCGTTCGTGAGCCAGGGCCAAAATGGATTGACCAACATGGGTTTGGCACGTTACGTTAGCAATTGGTTCGAAAATCAAGGGGTGATGGGCGACGAGCAGCTCCGCACCAAGCTGAGCGCAAAAGTCAATCGCGGCCAGAGAGCGGTCAAGCGAAACGACTGCAGAAGTTACGTTCGCAAGCGAATCGCCGACTTGCAGCCCAATTTTGTCAAAGGAGAAGGCAAATCGCGCCGGGGCGATTTGTTCCAAGGCTTGCAAAACGGAGGCAACTGTCGTCACACCAAAGAGGACGATTCAGAAAGCAGATAAGTGGTAGCCCGGACGGGACTTGAACCCGCGACCTCCGCCTTGAAAGGGCAGCATCCTAACCACTAGACGACCGGGCCGAGTTAGCTACCATTATACCAGCCCTAGTTCAACTCAACGTAGTACTTCCAAGTGCCGCTAGCTCGGCTCCTTCGATAGAGACCATCACCATCACGTTGGGAGCCCGCCTCACTCGAGGATGTGTTACCCTCGTAGGTAGTAACTCGGGTAGCGGCTACGCCCGCGACTATTCCAATATGACCTGTTCCATTCGGGTTTAGCCATAGGCACAAATGCCCCCTCTTTGGACTGCTTTGCAACCGATTTGCGGCATTGGCCCACTTATGCCATGCCGAAACGGCGGCCACACTCTTAGTTGGGCCGATGTCGGTTTGAGCTATTTCGCACGCGAAGTTGATTGCGGCGGCACACCACGGGTAGCCCGCTCCGAGACCCGAGCAGTCGAGTATCGCTTCCACCCAGGGTCCGGCGTTCGTGCCTTTCTCGCGGACTTTGAAATCGTTTGCCAAAACTGACATCGCCAGCAGGACCCGCTCCCCGATTGGAAGGGTGTTGTAATTGCTGTAGCGACGGGTCAACAGTTGTCGCACTTCAGCGATTCGATCTTTTGTTGATTGTTTCATCCCTTATATTAGCGCGCAAACCCTTCAATGTCACCCGGTAAACTCAAAAAAACTAGCGTTTTATCTGCACGGTTCCGGGCTGGTCTTCTTTGCCTTTCACCGTGATATGAATCGGTAGAAACTGCTTGATTACCCAGATGCCTGTGAGAAGCCGACTGGTGAGGCGAGAGACTTTGAAGTGCGAGGGAGAATCGGCGAGGGTAGCCGCCACGATGATCTGGTCCGCAAGATACTCGTCAATCGTCGCCTCTGACTTAAAAAATTTCATGAACGCATCGAACCCAGTTTGAACCACGGTTTCAATTCGCAATCCTCGTGCCCCACTCGATTGGGTCCCGCCAATCCCGGATTCAAACTCCCCCCAAATCGTGAGATTAACTCCCGGAGTGCCGGATTTGACGTTAACAATCTCCGTTTCCATGGGGATCCCATTCGCCTGAACGAGCCTTCTAAGAAAGCCCATACCGCGTTGGGCGATCGAGTCCGATAGTTGGCCCAACGCCAGCACCGCTTGAACGCGGATGAGCTCGCCGCGTGACGTCCAATCTAAGCCATTCAAGGCGCTTGGTTCGATTTCAAACTTCAGTGTGCCCGTTGAGTTTCGCCCAAATCCAGCCTCAATTTGATCGGCAACCGCGTAAACCCCTAAGCGTCCGTAAAGAGCAAGCGTGGGGCCAGCAAAGCTATCAAAGCCAAGCGCGTTAGTAGCGTAAGTCTCGCCTTGGATCGTCAGGTGCGAATACGCGCCAGTTCGAGCCAAAACTGGAATCAAGGTGTTTAAGACTGTCGCACAATTCGCATGGCTTAGCCCATCCAATCCCTCGGGGATTGCCAGAGCCGCATTGAGGGCAATTGGGGCTCGGGTGGGGAGGAAACTGAATTCTGTGGACCCAAGTTCTGCGCCAGTGGTTTCCGCATGAGTTGAGAGCCGCAGCGCATGGAGGATGCAAAGATCTTCCGGTTGAAGGCCCTGTGAGTTTAGGTTGCCTCGAACAGAACTCACACGCATGGGTTGCTGGGTGAGCGCGCTCATAGCCAATGCTGTTCGAATAAGAGCCCCGCCCCCTTCGCCAAAGGTGCCATCCAGCACGATCGGAGCCATCTTTAGATTTTCAGCTTGAAAATAAGATATTCAAGCAGTTTCAGGGCATATGCCAGCACGACGATCAAGATGCAGATCATCAAAAACTCTTGCACCGGAATCGAGGACGAGGTTACGTCCGAAGCGACCCGCCCTCCCTTTGAAAAAGTAATGTTGCTTACGACGCGGTCAATGTTGCTAATGATGTTGTTAGCGATTCCCATAAGCGCGCCATGCATCACGATATAGATGGCAACGAATCCGCCAATCATCACCGGCAAAGCAACCTTGTACTTGTGTTTCTGGTGCTCGTTATAAATGACGCACTGGCGGCAACGCTCTTTCTTCTGCTCGATCGTAAGCTTGTTATTGTAGGGGATAACTGACGCGTTAGCAACCGCTTCCTTCGAGAACACCTTCGATTTCATTGCCGTGCGAATCACTTCTTCCTCACACATGCAACCCACCCGCTCCTTCCAACAGGTTCTTCGAGTGAGGTAAATGGGGCATGATTCGCGAACGAATTTACGGCAGAAAGGAAGTTGCCAGCACTTGCCCATGATGACGTTCTTCACGTCGCGCTCCTCTTTCATGCCTTTGCCAAATCGGATTGATTCGGCGCGAGCGCCTTGCTGAGCGCGCTGTTTCACTCGAACCGTGATGTCGGCAATGAGGACGCAGATTGAGAGCAGACCCATGACCGTGCCACCCAGCTGCATTGCTCCCAAAGCTGGTCCCGCGACTGCGTTCACGACTCCAGTAGCTCCATTGGTTGCTGAACCTGCAATTGCCGGAACCCAAAAAGGGGATGCCCAAACACCAGCGCTAATGAGAAGCTGGAATACCGGTAACGTCTCTTCGCCCCACCAGGCATAAGTGCTTCCAACAATCGCGGTGATCGCGCCAACAATCAAAACCTTGGAAAGCATCGCGATGTTGGTCAGGGCTTGCGCTTCTTGGGCCGGAGGACTTCCTCCCGCAAACGCTTGATACGTCATGAACAAGCCAGCCAAGCCAATAAGAACGGCCACAATACCGCCATACAAACAGACCTTGGCGACTTGATCGACGATGCCCCCGAATGCATCTTCTAAATCGGCGGCAGGGCCATATTTTTGATTGGGTGTCTCTGGCTTCATTCGGTCTACTTCTTGACGCGTTCGAGGTAACTGTCGGTTCGGGTATCTACCTTGATATAGTCCCCTTCATTAATGTGGAATGGAACTAGGACGGTTGCCCCGGTTTCAAGTTTCGCCGGTTTGTTGCTTCCGCTCACGGTATCGCCTTTGAATCCAGGATCGGTTTGAGTAACTTGGAGTTCGACAAACGCGGGCAACTCGTAACCGAGCACCGAGCCATCGCAATCTAGCATTGTGATTTCCATGTCTTCCTTCAAGTACTTGGCTTGCTCGCCTAATGACGTTGACTCTACTTGCTCTTGCTCATAAGAATCGAGATCCATCAGGACTAACTCCGAGCCCTGGCGATACAAGAACTGCATCTTTTTCTTCTCAACAAAGGCGGGTTCGACCTTTTCTCCTGATCGAAATGTTTTCTCAAGCGTCGCTCCGCTCTTTATCTTACGTAGACGAGTCCTGACAAATGCGCCACCCTTTCCCGGCTTTACATGTTGGAACTCGATAACCGTATAAACATCGCCCTCAAGGAACATGTGCATCCCATTCTTAATATCGCTTGTATCAATCGCCATTGAACCTAATTGTGGCACACTCTAGACTCAAATAGGTTAAATCTTGGGGACTCCGACATCAATTCTTATCTTGCCCGGCTTGCTTGGCACCCCCGAAATGCCATGGCTTCGCAATCAGTCATTGGCTAACTTGCGACATTTGAGTTCCCAGTCGGCGGTGTTTGGCTTGAATTGGTCGGGCACGGAAGCTGAAATTGTCGGGCTCAATCCCGCCTATCAAATGCGGCAAGGGCCGCTTACCGTCGCCGGGCTCGGAGCCGACCCTCCTCCCCGATCCGTTCACTTTCATGTCTCGGTACTGTCGCTGGTCGGCGATGTTGGCGATGTTCCAGGTTATGATATTCCGGGTGAGCTTGAGTCAGTAATCGCGTCATGCCTGTTGCGTTTGAACACCAAGTCACTGACGGTCGTGCTCGGACAGGGCCAAAATCACGGTTTGGTTTGGGAGCCCGGATCGCTAGACTTGGGAACCATCAGCCCATACTCCTTTAATGGTCGCCCATTTTCCCAAGTTCTTCCTGAGGGCGATGGCGAGCCGCTCTTGCGACGGTTCATTGATGATTCCATAAACCTACTAGCGGAACAGGAATTCAATCTGATAAGGCGTGAAGAGGGATTGCCCCCGTTGAACGCATTTTGGCCTTGGGGCCATGGCTTTCGGCAAGATTTACCCAACCTTGCGTTGAGGCGCGGGTCTGTTTCTTCGTTTTGGTCGAGTTCGTTGCGGCTGGCAGGAATAGCGCGATTGGCCGGATATCGGCACTCTAACCGCTTGACACTTGGCCGAGGGACAAGCGTTCTGCTCGCCGAATTGGCGAAATGGTTAAGGATGGACGGTCACAACGTGGGTGTCGTTGGCGAGTTCGGCGAATGGAGAGAGCGCGAAGCTTACGACGAATACGGGTGGCTCTTGAAGGAACTGGATGGGCACCTTGAACCATTTATTGATGGCTCACGAAGGCTAGCGCTTTTAGCCCCTGGTAGTCCGGGGTTAGCATTCATTTACGATCCAGACAACCGCGAAGTAGGAACCTGCCCGTTCGATGAAAGAGCCTTCGAAGAAAAATTGGTGCAACACCAACTGTTTGAGGTTGTCGCCTCGTTGCTGTAGGCAAAAATTACAAAAGCCCTCCGAGATAACTCGGAGGGCTTTGTTTTCCTCAACCGATTACTCCTCGGTTGGCATGTCAGGCATCTCTGGGACGGTGATTGTCTCGTCTCCCGCCATATCGGCAAGGGACGGGAAGCTCAGAATATCCTCCAGACCTTGCAGACCGTCTTCATCCGCCTCAACCAGCGCTGTCAGCGACTGATCAGCCCAGCTTGGGCCACGTTGAACATCAATCGCAACGTCTCGGTATTGCCGAACGCCGGTGCCGCTCGGAATGAGCCGCCCGATGATAACGTTCTCCTTAAGGCCAACCAAGTTATCCTTCTTGCCGCGAACTGCCGCTTCCGTCAGAACCCTTGTCGTCTTTTGGAACGATGCCGCAGAGAGGAACGATTCGGTCGCCAACGAGGCTTCCGTGATTCCGAGCAAAATCCAAGTTGCACTGGCTTCTTTAGGATCGCGCTCCACATTCTCACCCGTGATGGGGTCCACATATTTGATCGTCTTGCCTGATTGAATCAGGTCGCGAACTACCGTGTTGGCTCTCTCAAACGTGAATCGGTCCACGATTTGACCAGGAAGAAACGGCGCATCGCCGGGTTCCTTGATCTGGCGCTTTCGTAGCATTTGGCGAATGATAACTTCAACGTGCTTGTCGTTGATGTCAACGCCTTGGGCTTTGTAAACGTTCTGTAGGTTCTCAACGAAGTAGTCGTAAACCGCGGACGCGCCGGCAAGTTCAAGAACCTCGTGCGGATCACGCGGGCCCTCTGTAAGCGGGTCACCCTTGATAACCTTGCTGCCCTTAACGATTGGCAATTTACCAAGCGGTGGGACCAAGATTGGGTAGTAAATGTGAACGGACTCGATTCCATGCTTCTTAAGAATCGCAACCGCGGCGGTTACCAACTTCTGACCAACAAGCTTTAGGACCGCTGGATCGGCTTCGCCCCAATTCTGCTCATCCGAGATGTATGCATCCTTGATCGGACCCATAAGCGGAACCGTGGCTTCAATAACGATCCATCGTCCAAACGAAGAATCGGCGATTGAACGCACGATGCCAGTTACCGGGCAGATGATCGCCTTACCACGAGGTTGACGCCGTGCTTCAAAAATTTCCTCAACCCGGACGATACCGCTGGACTCACCCGTCCACGAGTAGAAGAAGGTCTTTCGAGCTTTCTCCCACTGCTTTCTCGAGTCGCTGTCGGCTTTATCCGAAGCTTTCTGTGCGGCTTTGATCTGGCGCTCGGTGAGAGCTTTCTTCGCCTTGACCGGCTCATCCTCTTCCGCATTAATTGTCAACGGCTTATCAACAAAGACCGCTTTAACTGCGTTCTCTTGTGATTCCAAGAGCTTGCTTGGGTCGAACTGCTTGAGATCGGTATCCGTAGCGACCGCAAAGTCCTCCATGAACTGGCGGATGAACTTACCCGTCTTGTACTGATTCGTTCGCGCGATCGTAGCCGATCCCGCAACACCACCCGTGTGGAACGTTCGCATCGTGAGCTGAGTTCCCGGTTCACCAATGGACTGAGCCGCGATGATTCCAACGGCAACGCCGACTTCGACAAGCTTGCTCGAAGAAAGGTCAATACCGTAGCACTTGGCGCAAATTCCATGATCGAGCTCGCACGTCAGCGGGCTTCGAATCTGAACCGAAAGCAAGTTGTGCTCATTCACGTAGAAGCCCAATGCGCTGTATTTGTCAACAACCTTCTGGTGCTCCTCTTCGCTTTGAACCGCATCGTAATCCGCTTGGAACCCGTTCTCAATCCGCGTGATCTGGTTCGCTTGCTCTCGAGTGATGATCGTGTCATTCTCGACTACGACTTCCTTCGTTTCTGGATCAAGCAAAGTAACCAAGGATACGCGACCCCACATTCGGTCACCGATTGGTTCGATTACTTCGCCTTCATCCATGATCCGGTGAACAAAGCCACCTTCAAGGGTAAGGCAATCGTGACCGCGAATGATAACATCCTGCGAAACATCAACGAGGCGACGAGTTAGGTAACCCGCGTCCGCCGTTCGAAGGGCCGTGTCCGCCAATCCCTTACGCGCACCGTGCGTGGTAACGAAGTATTCCAACATCGTTAGGCCCTTGTGGAATGAAGATTTAACCGGCAACTCATAGATAACCTCGTTAAACTGGTTAAACATGAGGCCGCGCATTCCGGCAAGCTGAGCGAGCTGCTTAACCGAACCACGAGCACCGGAGACGGTCGTAATCGAAAGCGGGTTGAACTGAGTCAAACCGTTCACGATTTCCTTTCCGATCGTGTCGTATGTTTTAGTCCAAAGCTCGATGAGTCGGATGGTCATTTCGTTAAACGTGAGCATTCCCCGTCGGAACTGCTGCGTCGTTCGAGTTGACTGATCGTCCGCTTCCTTGATGAGTTCTTCTCGGCGCGCAGGCGGATCCATGTCGGTAATAGAAATGGATAGGCCGTAGCGAGTCGCCCAAGTAAACCCAAGGTCTTTCAGATCGTCGAGGAACTTGATGGTTCCGCCCACGCCTACTCGGCCGTGAACCTTCATGATCGCGTCGGCGATCATCTTTTTCGACAGCTCCATTTTCAGGAACTCGTCGGCATGCCGCAGTGGGTATGGAAGGACCTCATTGTAGATCATCTGGCCCGGGGTAACGGTTCTCGCCACAATCTCATGCTCCATCTCTAGAGGCATCAGTTCGCGCTTTTCTTCGCCTTCCTCGTCGGTCGTGACTTCGTATTTGAACTCTTGACCGGTCTTTGGATCACGATAATCCACCTCTTCATCGGGGCGGAAAACCGGGCGGCTAATACGCATTTTGATCGGCTCGTTCAGATGAAGTTTCTCACCAACCGCTGGGGATTCCAAGAGGTAGAGAACTTCCTTGAACGATCCGTAGACCTTCGGTGCTGGGTTTTTCTCCGGATCCTTATCGTGCGCCTTCTGCTGAGCTTCCAGCTTTGCCTTGCCCGCTTCGCTCACGAACGTGAGGGCGTAATTACCCAGTACGAGGTCTTGGATCGGCGAAACTGTCGGACGACCGTCTGCGGGCGAAAACAAGTTCTGAGTCGAAAGCATGAGGACACGGCATTCAGCCTGCGCCTGGGTGCTAAGCGGAACGTGTACAGCCATCTGGTCGCCATCAAAGTCCGCGTTGTATGCGTGACAAACCAACGGGTGAACCTGAATCGCCTTACCGTCAACCAGGATCGGTTCGAACGCTTGGATACCCAGTCGGTGAAGGGTCGGGGCACGGTTCAGCAAGACGGGATGCTCGCGAATGACCTCTTCCAAGCCATCCCAAACGGCGGGGTGCATTCGATCAATCATCCGCTTCGCGGTTTTGATGTTCTGCGTAATCTTCTTCTCAACCAGCGTTTTCATCACGAAGGGCTTGAAGAGTTCGAGTGCCATTTCCTTCGGCAATCCGCATTGGTGAAGCTTTAAGTGAGGTCCCACAACGATAACTGAACGTCCGGAATAGTCCACTCGTTTTCCGAGCAAGTTCTTTCGGAAACGACCTTCCTTACCCTTGAGCATATCGCTCAAGGATTTCAGCGGCCGGGCGTTCGAACCGACAACGGGACGGGCTCGGCGACCGTTGTCAATGAGCGCGTCAACAGCTTCTTGAAGAAGTCGCTTCTCGTGATTGATGATGGACTCTGGAGCATGAATCTCCATGATCTTCTTCAAACGATTGTTTCGGTTAATAATCCTTCGATAAAGGTCGTTGAGGTCGGAAGTCGCAAATCGTCCACCGTCAAGCTGAACCATCGGACGAAGCTCAGGGGAAATGACCGGGCAAGTGTCCAATATCATCCACTCAGGGCGGCTCTTCGATGAAATGAGTGCGTCCGTGATCTCAAGTCGCTTGATGGCTCTCGCACGACGCTGAGACGTCGTCATGATGATTTCTTGGCGCAAACCTCGACTAAGCGCTTCGAGGTCAACGCGACCCAGTAGCTCCTTGATCGCTTCGGCACCGATGTTGGCGCGAACGAGGGGCCTTAGATCCTCGCGGAGACGAGCTCCGATAGCGTCAAGCATTTTGCTGACAGCGCGGTACTTATCTTCATCAATCAGAGCATTGCGCTCAAGCTTTGCGAGAATGTCGGAGGCGATGTCGAGGTCTTTGAGTCGCTCATCGGCATCGCGATACTCGGCCTTGATTCGGTCGTTGATAGCTTTGGCCCGATCTCGAACGGTGAGGTCATCGTATTCGTCGGGGTTTCCGCCAACTTCCTCAGCGAATCGCAGGAAGCTCTCTTGCTCCAACTCGCGCATCTGTTGCATGATGCTGATTTTCTCTTCTTCGACGGCCTTTCGGATTCGAGGCATCTTTTCCTCAATGCCGGCGGTGTCAATATCAATGATGATAAAGCTCGCAAAGTAGATGACCTTATCGAGCAGACGCGGTGAAATATCGAGCACCAACGCAAGCGGCGAAGGAACGCCCTTTAGATACCAGATGTGGCAAACCGGGGCGGCGAGTTCAACGTGGCCCATTCGCTCACGGCGAACTTTGCTTCGGGTAACTTCTACGCCACAACGCTCGCAGGTAATGCCCTTGTATTTGATTTTTTTGTAGCGACCACAATCGCATTCCCAATCCTTTACGGGGCCGAAGATGCGCTGACAAAACAGTCCATCGCGCTCCGGCTTGAAGGTGCGGTAGTTAATAGTTTCGGGTTTTTTGACCTCGCCATGTGACCAGCTGAGAATATCAACGGTTGAGGCGATTCCAATGCGGATTTTATCAAAGAGGTTAACGTCTGCCATAAGTTCCTATTCAGGTTCAACTCAACCCTAAGATGCATCACCAGCGGCGCCTATAGACAGACGCAAGGGGGGTAAGCATAGTGGGGGAGTTCGCGCGAACCCAAATGTTACCCGATTTTCACGAATTTGTGTGTTTTCTTTAGGTTTTTCAGGCTTGAAAATTTGCAAACAAATATTGGTGCCAGGATATCAGAGGCCCGCCTTCAGCGATTGAGGAGAGCTGATACCGCATCCTTAGAGATGTGAACCTTAGTGCAATTTCCCCTCGGCTGATCAGTCCCTCGCGATGAGCCTCGATGGCAAGCGCTTCAAACGACCATGGGCAAGGCGCACTTCATCCGGCGCTTTCTCACCAAGAACTGTGCGAAACTATCTGGGATTAGAATGTGAATTGTGGCTAACTTTACGGCTACTCGCGCAGCCGAATTTCGGTCGGCTTGGCTAAAATGGAAAGATGAGCGTCGAACGGATGAAACGAGAGTATTCCAATGCCGGGCTTACCATCGCCCCGGGGCTCTTCCAATCCATGGAAGTAAAACGCCTGCGAGACCATTACATGCAATTGCGTGAATCGGGCACCTACGCTGGTGACTCCGAAGGGGTTAATGCCTCCCCTAACGATCCTCTGAAAAAATACCCGTGGATGATCCATATGCATCGCTGGGATGAACTCAGCTTGAGATGGATGACAGACCCGCGCACTAATGAAATCATTACCGCTATCTCCGGAGGAATCGAGCCCTACGCCGTCCAAACCATGCTCTATTTCAAGCCTGCCGGGGCTCGCGGTCAAGCTCTGCACCAAGATCAATTTTATCTGCGAGCCCAGCCCGGGACCTGTGTTGCCGCATGGCTCGCTCTAGACGATTGTGACGAGGAGAACGGATGCATGCAAGTCGTTCCTGGTTCGCATCAATGGCCCCTGCTCTGCACTATCGAAGCGGATATCACCCAGAGTTTCACCGATGTAACCGTTCCAATTCCGCCCGGAGCTGAAGTCAAGCCGTGCATCATGAAGGCGGGCGATGTCATGTTCTTTCATGGTCTCTTAGTTCACGGAAGCTATCCTAACACTAGCCCAGATCGTTTTCGCCGGGCCCTGATTGGACACTATCTGACTGGGGATGCGAAGCAGGTTGGAAGTTGGTACGCGCCAGTCTATCGGATGGATGGTTCCGTCGTTGAGCTTGGGACTACGCCTGAAATGATGCCATGCGGAGTTTGGGCGGATGGCGAATTTACGGTTCAAGAACGAGTTATGGCCGAAGTTCGCGAATAAGCAGCTATCCAACACGCCAAAAAGTGCCATAATAGTTACTAAGCTGAGGAGCGCTGCAATCTCCATTGACCAGGCTCAGCTTTGAAAGAACGGCGCTCGCAATCTATCAGATTGCGGGCGTTTTTCAATTTTCGCCCGCATCAGGAGAAACCGATGCAAAGCGTAACAACACAACTTAAAACTGACTTCCACGTTGCTGATCTTGGGCTGGCTACCTGGGGGCAGAAAGAAATCAAGATCGCCGAAACCGAAATGCCGGGGCTCATGGCAATTCGCGATGAACTCGCTAACCAACAGCCGTTAAAGGGCGCGCGTATCGCTGGCTCTCTACACATGACGATCCAAACTGCGGTTCTCATCGAGACCTTAAACGCGCTTGGGGCTGAAGTTCGGTGGGCGAGCTGCAACATCTACAGTACCCAGGACCACGCCGCGGCCGCGATCGCGGTGGGCGGAACTCCCGTCTTTGCCTATAAGGGCGAGACTCTGGATGAATATTGGGAGTACACCCACCGAATCTTCGAGTGGAGCGACGGCGGCACGCCAAACATGATCCTCGATGACGGCGGCGATGCCACGATGCTGGTTCTGATTGGTTGCCGGGCGGAAACTGATGCAAGCGTTCTCGATCATCCCGGAAGTGAAGAGGAAATCGCTTTTTTTGCTGCTATCAAGCGTAAACTTGCCTCCGATCCAACCTTCTACAGTCGCATCAAGGCCAATATCAAGGGCGTCAGCGAGGAGACCACAACCGGCGTACACCGCCTTTATGAACTTCAAAAGAAGGGCGAACTTCCCTTCCCTGCGTTCAATGTGAACGACTCTGTTACGAAGTCGAAATTCGACAACCTTTACGGATGTCGAGAGTCATTGGTTGACGGAATCAAGCGGGCAACGGATGTCATGGTCGCGGGAAAGATTGCCGTGGTTTGCGGTTACGGTGATGTTGGCAAGGGCTCCGCGCAGGCTCTACGTGCGCTTAGCGCACAGGTTTGGGTGACCGAAATTGATCCGATTTGCGCTCTGCAAGCCGCGATGGAAGGATACAAGGTTGTCACCATGGATGAAGCCGCTTCGCTAGCTGACATCTTTGTCTCCTGCACAGGCAATTTCCATGTCATCACGCACGCTCACATGGCAAAAATGAAGAACAACGCCATCGTTTGCAATATCGGCCACTTCGATAACGAGATAGATGTTGCATCGTTGGAGAACTATGAGTGGGATGAAATCAAGCCGCAAGTGGATCACGTAATCTTTCCCGACGGCAAGCGAATCATTTTGCTCGCGAAGGGCCGGCTGGTTAATCTGGGATGTGGGACGGGTCATCCGTCCTATGTTATGAGTTCGAGTTTTGCCAACCAAGTTTTGGCCCAGATCGAGCTCTGGACTAAGCCCGGTGAGTATGCACCAGGGGTTTACGTTTTGCCGAAGCATTTGGATGAGAAGGTTGCTCGCTTGCAACTATCGAAGCTGGGAGCAGAGCTAACCGTTCTTACACCGAAGCAAGCCGATTACATCGGCGTTTCAGTTGATGGGCCCTATAAAGCCGATAGCTATCGGTATTGAGGCGGTTGCTGGACAGGTTGAACGAGGTAAGACGTCGCGAGACGTCTTACCCGTGCCGCAAGCCTTTTCCCTGCCTGAAATCCCTCACGTTGAAAAAGACACTAGCGCTGATCGCCACCAGCATACAAACCCCCGCCGTGTTGTTTAGCACGTAGAGGGGAGGATCCAGCCCGATTCTGCGGACCAGCAGTTGCAGATAACTGTCGGCATTATCATGTAGCCCGAGTGCGGCGCGGATTTGGAAGTGCCAATCGGTACAAATGCAATAACCGATGCCGTACGAGAAGCCCATAATGAGCCAAGAAAACAGCGTTGCTCCGAGCGAAACGAGGTTTAACCGCCGGGTGCGACGCGGGATCCAACCGAACAGGTTGAAGAAAATCAAAGCTGTATGAAACAGCCAGAAGAGTCCATCCCCGATGAGCAAGAGCCAGGTCACTGACTTATCTTAACCGAGAACTCCTCATAGGCAGTTCCCCACGCGGCCCATTTGGCCGATTCCGCTATCTTCTCGCCCAGTTCACCCTCGTGGACGACCATCAGATAATCAACGGAAGATTGGTAGCGCATTCGCTCGCTTTTCATCAAGGAGCCATCCCCACCCAGACGGGCTGCTGCTTCCGCGAACATCATGTTGCGCCAGATAGCTTGGCTTGGAAAACTTTGGGCGTAATCAATCTTGAACTCACGCTCGTCTTCGCTGAGTTCAATTATCTCTTCGTTGAGCGGATTGCTAAAGCGATTCACGCGGGGTAGCTTCGTCAGATACGAATAGTAAAACGGAACCTCAAAAATTGGACCGTCGAAGGAGTGCGACACCAAAACATTGGTTGCATCGTGATCTAAATGCCCTTGCTCGAACGCACCACATGCGACCCGATCGGGCCCAACCTCGCTCACCATTTCCCGGAATCGAGGCAATAAACTAGCCATTTCCAACATGACCGCGCCATCGGTTGCTTCCATGAAAATCAGCCGCTCACGCGGGACACCCAGCTTAAACGAGGCCCTGATGGCCTCTCGTTGGCGTTCGGGGTTAGAATGAGTCCAACTAATCCAAACCTCGGTGCCCACGGTGGTTAGGCGCTTAATCCATGCGCAAATCGAAATCTCATCGTCAGGATGAGTCATGCAAAAAAGCCAACGCGACTTTGGATTGGGATCGAAGGCGAGCATTTACTCTTCGTCAGCGTCTAGTTCGGCGGCGAGATCAGCTGGTGGCTCATCGCCCTCCAGTTTTGCCGTCGCACTAATAATCGGCTCAAACGTGACGAAGGCGATGTTCTTCGTTTGTCGATTTGGGCAGTTGTTACAAACGAAATCTACCTGGACGCCATCCATCCAATCGGGCAATTTCTCCATCGGCTTTCCACAAGAACACTTAACCATTTTTTTCTTCCTCGTACTCACGCACCGTTTGCCGGTGGCTCAAAATCCCATTAACGATCATGATGACTGCTCCCGCAAAATACAGGAGAGTGACCAAGTGATCTTCGCGCTTTTGACCTGGGTCTCTGATGACAGCCGGGCCCGTTAACAGACCAACGATGCCAACAATGAGCAACAACCCACCCAGCCCAAAATAGGTGTTCTTCCACCAAACAGGAGCGGGAGTAGGTTTAGCTTTCTTGGCAGAAACTTCGGTTTCTACCGCTTCGGGTTCGCTAGTCACTACGCTTGATTGTACCAGTTAAGCCCGGAAATCCACGGTCGAGCCCTTGCCTTCCATTATTTTCATGAGCTCGGCGGCTTGTTCTTGTTGAGATACAAGGGTTTTCTTCAGAATTGCGACCTGCAATGACGCTCGTGGAGACGCCACACTTTCAACGTCTTGTAAGCCTCGTAGAGCCGCTGTCGTCGCCGATCCAATATTCATAGCCCAACTGGATTATCGGATGAAACATCAGTTTCTTCAGGGTCCAGTGTTGCAACATGAAATGGGACTGACGACTTTCCAAGGGCGAGCTCCATCAATGTATGCCGAGCTTCATCCGCGCGTGCTTCATCGCAGATGGTCAACAGATTGTTGATTTCTTCCTTCAGCCAATCCCAATCGGTGGGACCAGACCGCTGAACCATGCTGATCTTAGGATGCGGCGTAGCGCCAAGCTCCTCATCGTCATACATAAGCTCTTCTTCAAGCTTCTCTCCCGGTCGCGTTCCGGTGAACTGCACTTCGATGTCTTCACCCGGGACAAGGCCGTGCAATCGAATCAGGTCCATTGCTAGGTCAACAATTTTGATCGGGTCGCCCATATCGAGGATGAATATCTCGCCGCGTTTTCCTATTGCCCCGGCCTGTAAGATCAACTGCACAGCCTCAGGAATTGTCATGAAGTAGCGAGTCATATCCGGGTGAGTTACTCTCACCGGGCCACCGCGCCGAATTTGTGCTTTAAGCATCGGGATCAGACTCCCCCGGCTGCCCATTACATTTCCGAATCGTACAATTCCGAATTCAGTTTCGTATCGGCTTCCAAGGGCGGCCACAATCATTTCTCCCACGCGCTTGGTCGCTCCCATGATGCTTGATGGGTTTACCGCCTTATCCGTCGAGACGTTAATGAATCGCTTTACCCCGTACTTAACTGAGAGCTCCGCGACCTGGCGCGTGCCCAGGATATTGTTCCGAATTGCCTCTATCGGATTGGCCTGCATTAACGGAACATGCTTGTGCGCGGCGGCATGGAAGACAACCGTAGGGCGGTAATGGTCGAACATACGCTCCATAGCGGCGCGATCACGGACGTCCGCGATCACGGAGTTGGGTTGAAATCGGTTCGTCTGGAGCAGTTCTTGCTCGATTTCATAAATGCTGTTTTCGCCCTTTCCGAGCAAAATCAAGCTAGCGGGATTCAAGCGGGCGATCTGGCGAGCAAGCTCGCTTCCGATCGAACCACCTCCACCCGTGATCAGTACTCGTTCGCCTCGAATGTATTTCTGAATACCTTCGAGGTCAGTTTGAACAGGCTCTCGCCTCAGCAAGTCTTCGATTTCGATATCGCGAAAGTGGGAGTAAAGCTGGGGGCCTCCGCTAGAAAGCAGGGTCTTCACGGCCGGCAGGGTGCGAACGCGCGCTCCAGTTTGCTGGCAAAGGCTATTAACCCGGCGCATTTCTTCGCCGCTCGCGGAAGGCATCGCAATAAGGACTTCTTGAATGTTTAGTTCTTTCACGAGGATGGGAATTTCCTGCGTGTTGCCCAGAACCGGCGCGCCATGAATTCTCTGCCACGCTCTTGACAAATCGTCATCTACAAAACCGACGACTTGATGAAGCGGATGGGCCGAGCGATTGATCTCGCGCATTATCGTTTCAGCAGCATCCCCCGCCCCCACGATTATCGTTCGCTTTGGGCTTACGGCTTTGTTACTGCTTGATCGCCGAGTTCTCCACGAATAAATTCTTTGGCCCACGCGTACACCGGAAAGGGCGGTCATCGCACAGAATCCAAACAAGACCGCCACAACAACCCTGCTATTGGCATCACCGAGCGTCGGCAGAAAATATTGCGTGATCGCGACAAGGGCAGCGATCGCTCCAACATTTAGAAACTCGCTGAGCCCGAGATACCGGACATTGACGCTATAGATACCTCGCCAAAACAAGAACAGGACCGTTAGCCCCGACAATAAGAGACTTTCCAGCCAAAATGCGAATGAGCCAACACCCGACTTGCCTGTTGAATCAGCCAAGCTTGCCGCAAACATCAAGCTAGTGCCGATACACAGGAAATCAATGCTCACGTCGCGTAGAAATCGTTTCCAACGTGCGAACGGTTTTGAAAGCGCTTCCCCGAGCTTTATCATGAAGTTGTTATTGTTGTTGTGTGGCACCCCCGCCTCACACTATCCTCCAATTGAGTGTATCAGATTGGGCCGGAAAAACTCAAGGATTACCGAGAATTGAGATGAGTTTCGATACTGGTAAATTGAAATCAGATGCGCGTGCACCATGTAACTATTCCACTTTCCATCGCTTTTGCCGCGGCGGGGTTGTTCTTGGCGTGGAGTGTGAAGGGTGATTCGGCTCCGGCTGCCGGCCCAGTGCATCCTGTAACCACGCAAATGGCGGAGCGAGCAAACGCAAAAACGGCGAAGAAGGCTGCTGATTTCAGGTTGCCGGATGTAGTCGGAAAATCTCGCCTACTAAGCGAGTTTCTTGTTAAACCAACCCTTGTTTACTTCATAAAGGATGGATGCCCGTGCAGCATCGAAGCCGAGCCGGTCTTGCAATCTCTCTATTCTCACCTAAATGGAACGGCGAACTTTGTTGGGATCATCGGATCGAAGGTGGCAACTGCGAAGGAATGGAGTGATAACCACAAGTCGGCGTATCCCGTTTTGGCTGATCCTACATTCGCCACGATGAAGGCGTACGACTCTCCCAACTCCGTCTACCTGACCCTTATCGGAACGGATGGGGCCATCGTTAGACAATGGGCTGGCTGGTCCGAAAGAATCTTAGTGAGGCGTTTTGTCGAAATCACGACGCCCCCCAGAGCAGCAAGAGCACCGCCGCTAAGCCCAGTCCCAGCACCTCGCGGGGTGTAGGGGACTTCATTTTGGCAACACCATTGAA
>JANNCV010000043.1:0-104446 GCA_031386985.1 Armatimonadota bacterium | reverse complement strand
TCATGATGTTGAGACCGTTCTGTTGGACCAACCGTGTCGCATCGCGATCATGAACCATATTAGCGGTACTTTCAATCGCGTTCATGTAGCGATCAACCTCTCGACCATCTTGAGCATAGCCCGTGGTCATCGCCATAGCGGTCATGAGCATTGTTAGATTTTTCATTTTCGTTGCACCTCGTGATTGCATGTAGGTGGAACGCGCGGGGGTTCAAATGGTTTCAAAAAGTTTGAGGGAGCCTCTTCCGTTTGGTGGGGCTAGATAGTTTCGGGGACGTTCGGGAGAGGTGTGGAATCTATCCCAAGCCGACGAGGGGCGGGCGGTGGCTCTTCCCCCCGCGACAGACTCGATGGTGGGACTAAACAGTTTGGGGAACGTTCGGGAGAGGTCTGGATCGGCTTGGGCGGATTACGAGTCCCCGCTACCCGATACCCGAGCGATGCCCGATTCCGAACCTGTCACGGGGGGAATATCCACCCCCCGTCCCTCGTCGGCTCGGGGTGGATTACCAGTCCCCGTTACCCGCTACCCGATACACCAAAACTAATACGCCCTCGCAAACACAACCCGCCGCTCGCTTGGTCTACCGCTCAGCACGCATTTCCCCGGCTTCGCATCATCGGGATGAAGCGGCTCGATGGGGATGGCTCTGATGGTGGCTTTGGTTTTCTGCACGATCTGGTCCTCGGTTTCGGTAGTGCCGTCCCAATGGGCGACCACGAAGCCGCAACCGCCTTCGCCCTCGAACGCTGCCTCAAATTCGTCCCACGAGTCCACTCGAATCGTGCTCGCTTCCCGCTCGGCCAGGGCCTTATCGAAGAGCGCTTGTTGCATTGCATCAAGCTGACCTAAAACAAAATCGCCCAGGTTCTCAATGGGTATCGTTGACTTCTCCCCGGTATCCCGGCGAGCTACGATGCAGGTCCCGGCCTCTAGATCGCGGGGGCCGAGCTCAACCCTCAGACAGGCGCCTTTCAGCTCCCAGTCGTTGAACTTGAAGCCGGGTGTCTCCTTTTCGCGTTTATCTACTTTAACCCGAATTGGGACACTGTTATAGTTATGCGCACGCAAGGCGTCGGCGAGTTGATCGGCCTTTGCGTAGGTTATCAGGCGAGCTTCCTCATCGCGGCCCATCGGGAGCATTACGACCTGGATCGGCGCGATTTTGGGAGGAACGACCAAGCCCTTATCATCGGAGTGAACCATGATAAGCGTTCCAATAAGTCGAGTTGAAACTCCCCATGAAGTTGCGTAAACGTGGTCGAGCGTGCCTTCGGCGGTTTGAAATGTCACGTCGAAAGCCTTGGCAAAGTTCTGGCCCAGGTGGTGCGAGGTTCCGGCTTGAATCGCCTTTTTCTCTTGCGAAAGGCCCTCAATACAGTAAGTGTGATGGGCTCCGGCGAACTTCTCATTCTCTGACTTAAGCCCGGTGATCACGGGCACTGCCATCCACTCCTCGGAAAATCGGCGATAAATCTCAAGAATGGTTAGAGCTTCTTGTTCGGCGTCCTCAAAAGTAGCATGAGCCGTATGACCTTCTTGCCATAGGAACTCAGCCGTTCTCAGGAACAACCGTGTTCGTAACTCCCATCGAACAACATTCGCCCATTGGTTGATCAGCAGAGGCAAATCACGATAGGATTGAATCCACTTGCCGTACATATGCCAGATCATCGTCTCGCTGGTTGGTCGCACAATGAGTTCTTCTTCGAGCTTCGCTTCCGGATCGGGAATCAAGCCAGGGCCGTTTGGATTTTCTTTGAGGCGATGGTGGGTCACAACCGCGCACTCTTTTGCAAACCCGGCGACGTGCTCGGCCTCCTTTTCGAAGAACGATTTTGGAATGAACAGCGGGAAGTAGGCGTTTTGGTGACCGGTGGCTTTAAACATCCCATCAAGGCCGCCTTGCATGAGCTCCCAAATGGCATAGCCGTTGGGCCGGATGGCCATACATCCACGCACCGGGGTGTAATCGGCTAGTTCAGCTCGTTGGACGAGTTCGTTGTACCAGTCGCTGTAATCTTCACTTCGGGGGGTAATGCCTAGCTTGCTCATCGAAGGTCAATTGTGGCAGAGTTGAGCCTTCTTCAGGGGCTTTCAGCCCTTGCTACCAGTAGGCACACAAGGGCCAGCACCGCTCCGCCCATGCCTCCAAGTATTAGGAGTCCGCTGATTATCTCGTTCAAGCCCACACCCGCGTGACCGGCGGTACGCGAGAGCAATCGGGGTTGCACGTAGGGCAGAGTCCTGAGAGTTTGAAAAACAACTCCGGCAACCACCCCTATCCCCAAACCCCGATTCTGAAATTTGCTTCACTGAAACTTGGCAAAAACCAAGCCGGTAAAGAGCAAAGCGGACCCTAAGACGCCAAAATTGCCCAGTTTAGGCGTTTCTATCTCGTTGAAGCCGCTGTTAGTGATTAGGTCGTAGCTTGCAAACAAGCCAACGGCGGTCATGAGCAAGCCAATAATCACGTAAGCGAGCTTCATCCGCCGCTACTATCGGGCACCGGGCTCTTGGCCTTCTTTGGCTTCACCAGCGGGCGCTTTTTAAGAAAACCTTCAAATCCCGTGGCGGCTCCCTCAAGAATGACCGAGTTTTGTTCTTGGGCTAGTTGCCTTTCGGAAGGGCCGGGGCGACCGACGGTTCGTTTGTTTGAAGCCTTCGATTTTTCCAAAATGTACTTTCCGCTCCGAACATCAAACAGACTCACCTCAAACGTCGCGGTCGTAGTTAGCTGGCTACCGGGCGCGATGACACCGTTCGCGCCTGCCACGTTACCCTCGACGGACTCGATGTTAACAAGCTTAATCGAAGCGATTAAGCTCGGCCGGAGTTGCTTACCCATAGCGATGAAATTCTCGCGCGTCCAGTTCACCGGGTCTTCAATTGCAAGCTTATGTTGCTTTCCGTACGAGTCTGACATTGCTGAAGTCAGCACGTTTACACTTCGCTCCTCGAATGCCTTCAACAATCCTGCGCGAGCGAGTAAGGCGTTCAACTTCATGCTATCGGCAGACATTTCGACGCCAAATGCCATTGGCAAGATGAGCACAGTTTCGGGCTTGGTCGGGGTCAAGCTCACCGCCGCCGGCACTTCCGCCGAGCAACCCGATGCGAAGACAAGAAACAAGGCGATTGGCATCATAGATTTCACCACAACTAAGTATAGGACGAATCACTGATTTGGAATGTTCGTCGAGTTTAACTCGCCCCCGCCATTGACTTCAGCCGAACTTACAGGTAGCATCCCTGTCGCTCCCCTATGGCAAACAAGCTCGTAATTGTTGAATCCCCGGCTAAGGCCCGCACAATTAAGGGGTTCTTGGGCTCCGATTATACAGTAGAGGCCAGCATTGGCCACATTCGTGATCTAGCTGAAAATAAAGCATCGCTTCCAAAAGAGTTTCAAAAAGCGTGGTGGGCCGACTACTCGGTTGACGTTGATAACGATTTTGATCCGAAGTATGTCATTCCCAAAGAGAAGGCTGAACAAGTTCGCAAGCTGAAAAAAGCGATGGAGGGCGTGGACACGCTCGTTCTAGCCACTGATGAAGACCGGGAGGGTGAGAGCATCTCGTGGCACTTGCTCGAAGTTTTGAAGCCCAAGAAAGGGCTAACCGTTCAGCGAATTGCGTTCCACGAAATTACCAAAGATGCCATAAAGCACGCGCTTGAAAATCCCCGCCAGATTGATCAAGACCTTGTTCGAGCCCAAGAAGCTCGACGTATTCTAGACCGCTTGTACGGCTACACGCTTTCGCCGGTCTTGTGGCGGCTGGGGAAGGGAAGGGGCCTTAGCGCGGGGCGCGTTCAGTCACCAGCGGTGAAGCTAATTGTTGAAAGAGAACTCGAGCGGAGGGCTTTCCGAAACGCCACTTATTGGGATCTTTTAGCCTCTCTGGATTCAGGCAAGGGCGTTTTGCAAGCCGGTCTTATTGAGGTAGGGGGTAAACGAATTGCCGCTGGCAAAGACGATTTTGATTCAGCGACGGGTGAACTCAAGGGAAAAAACAAGGTCCTGCTCAACGAAGAAACGGCAAAGGCTCTAAAAGATAGCGCATTGAAATCCGCACCATGGCTTGTTACCGACTTAGAAACTCATCCCGAGCAACGCCGCCCATACCCGCCGTTCATGACCTCCTCGATTCAGCAAGAGGCAAATCGCAAACTCGGATTCAGCGCGGACCGAACCATGCAGATCGCCCAAAACCTCTATGAAGGCATTGATGGCTGCGGTTTCGAAGGCGGCCTGATTACCTATATGCGAACTGACTCGCTTAATTTGAGTTCGCAAGCCGTAGGTCAAGCGCGCGATTTGATTGAGAAGCGGTACGGCCCCGAATATCTACCCGCCAAGCCGAACAAATACACTAGCAAGGTGAATAACGCCCAAGAAGCGCACGAAGCCATCCGACCGACCGAGGTTTCGAGAACCCCGGAAATGGTGGCAAAAGCCTTATCCAACCCGCGGTATGTGGATCACATCAAGCTTTACGAACTCATATGGAAGCGAACGGTGGCTTCGCAAATGAAGCCAGCTGATCTCAAAATCACAACCGCCCGAATCGAGGTGGAAGCCGCTCAGCCTCTTGCGTTTTCGGCCAGCGGAAAGCAAATCGAGTTCCCGGGGTTCCTTCGGGCCTATGTTGAGGGATCGGACGACCCCGAGGCCGCACTTGAGGATCAAGAGAAAATCCTGCCGCCTCTCCAAGTTGGGATGGAGTTAAAAGCAACCGAGGTTGAAGCAAGGAGACACGAGACTAAGCCCCCAGCGCGGTACACCGATGCGTCCCTCATCAAAGCCCTTGAGGAGCGCGGAATCGGTCGCCCTTCAACTTATGCCGCCACGATTCGCACCATTGTTGATCGCGAATATGTTCGCAAGAAGGGCAAGGAACTTATTCCAACCTTCATGGCGTTCCTGGTTACCGAAGTCTTAACTCAACATTTTTCCGAGTTCTCTGATCTTGGTTTTACTGCCGAAATGGATCGCGAACTTGATGAAATCGCAAGCGGAAAAGCGGACTGGAAGAAATATCTCAAGACTTTCTTTATCGGTTCGGAGGCAAATCCGGGTCTGAAACCGCTCGTGGACGAAAGAAAAGCCAATATTCGGCGTCCCGTTTTTCAAGTGGCCGAGGGAATAACGATCAATTTTGGCAAAAACGGATTCTATCTTTTGGAGGGAGAGTTGCCTCCGCTGGGTTCGGAAGGTGAGGCCTGGACGGGTAAGTCAGCTTCGGTTCCAGACGATATTGCCCCCGCCGATTTCACCGAGGAAGTTGCCCGCAAGCTCCTCGCCGAAAAGGCAAGCGGCCCAGCATCAACCGGAATTGACCCAGTTACGGGACGGCGTCTGCTGATTAAAAACCGAAACGGTTATTATTTGGAGGCAGAACGTACCCCCGAAGAGACCGCCGCCAAGGAGAAACCTCGGTGGATTTCTGTTCCTCCCGGCGTCAATCCATCCGATCTCGCGCCCGATGTTTTGGCATTACTTTGCTATTTGCCTAAATCGCTAGGCAAATCGGATGGCGAGGAAGTTTTCGCCAAGATGGGCAAATATGGTGGCTACGTAGAAAAAGGCACCGAACGACGAACCGTTGAAGATTGGAATGCGCTTTTGACCTTTACACTTGAGCAAGCACTTGAGGCTCTGGCTCAACCTAAAACGCAGGGCCGCGCTACTTCTAAGCCGTCGGGAATGAAGGAATTTGGCGAGCTTGAAGGCGCTGAGGGTCCGGTGCGCTTGATGTCAGGAAGATTCGGGCCTTACGTTACCGATGGAACTACCAACGCCACTTTGCCACGAACGATGTCGCCCGAGGACCTAACCCCCGAGCAGGCGATGGAGCTCATCAACAAGAAACGTGAGGCCGGGCCGAGCACCAAGAAGCGGTTTGTTAAGCGGAAGAAGAAGTAGCAGTGGTTCGGGGTTAGATCGCGAAGTCTGATTCAGAAATGGTTTCAATCACCGTTTTTGCTCGGATTAGTTCTTCCAACCTATCGGAAATTCCGTCCAATTTTGGCTCTTCGTGATTCATTGCTAGCCCCATTCTCAATACTCCATCGCTACCAGCCCACAACTCAACAAAATCGCCGCTGGCGGTGTCTCCAATGGTTTTGCTTTGAGCGAGACCAACTGGTGAACCCCGCAGGATCATGTGCTGATCGAAGAAATCGGTCCAAAAATAGGCGACCTTATCGTACGGCTCGTTCGCGCCCGCCATGTTCTTTCCAGCGGCAGCTCCCGTCCACTTAGCGTGAAGGTGGTGTTGGGCGTTCCAATTCACACCGAGAATCGGGTCTTCGAAACAAGCGACATCGCCACAAGCGAAAACGTCTTTGATGGAGGTTTCAAAATGGCGGTTGACTTTGAGTCCGGTCTCGGTGGTTCCCTCTAAGCCAGCCGCGAGGCCCAACGCTGCAATCGGTTTTCCACCCGTCGCCAAGATGACCATGTCTGCCTTTCGGCCGTTCACTTTCGGGCCAGTCTCGATCGCGCTAACCGCCGTATCCAATATAACTTCAACTCCCTGAGTTTTCAAGTATCTGGCCAGATAGTCGCCGCAAGCCTTTGAGGCGAAAGACTGCCAAGGCCAAGCATCTTGCGAAATCAGGGTCACATCCTTGCCAATCGCTTTCGCCGCGGATGCGACTTCGAGGGCCAAATAGCCTGATCCGACAATGATGACCTGCTCAACTTTGGGCCAATAATCGCGTATTCTCTCGGCATCGGCCATCGTTCTCAGGGAGAAAACTCCGGGAAGATTAATTCCCAGCGCGTTTGGTACCACTGCGCTGGCTCCAGTGGCGACGAGTAACTTGCCGTAACCGATTGAATCTCCGTTGGTGAGTTCGACGGTCTTGGTGCCAGTGTTTATGGTGGAGGCTCCCACTCCCAGCTTCAGCTCAACTCCATTCTCGGGATAGAAACTGTCAAACTTGCTTGAGATGTCGTCAAGGGTAACTTCCGGATTCTTTAGGAAGCCTTTTGAAAGGGGCGGTCGATCGTATGGAACGCATTCCTCATCACGGATCACGATAATTTTGCCCTCCGCATCAAGCTCCCGAATCCCCATAATCGCGCAAACCGAGGCAACTCCGCCCCCAATCAAAACATACTCAGCAAACTCACTCATTGGGTTAGAAGTATGGCAGTTTGGGGTGATCCGGGGTTCGGGGGTTGGACTTGTTGGACTTGTTGGTCGCAATTATCCAACCCGTCCAACCAGTTCTACCCACCGATACCCATAATGTGCCATAATCAACGCACGTCTCCAAAGACAGCAAGTGGCAATGCCTTAATGACTTGAAAAAGTCGCTCGCCGAGGGGTGCAGAATATAGGATATTGGCGATTATGTCGTCTTACACCTCTGCCCGCTTGGCAGGGGTTTTTTGCTTTCTCAGCCCTTTGGATACTGGAAAACTATGCCAACCGCAGAAAAAGCCCAAAATATTGAGCAGGCCAAGGAGTGGTACTCCAAGGCCGCGGGCGTATTGTTTGCAGACTATCGCGGACTCTCCGTGAAAGATATGCAAACCTTGCGTAAGAACTTGCGAAAGTCTGGCGGCGAAATCCACGTCCTGAAAAACACACTATTCCGTATTGCGGCCGCGGGTGACATTGAGTCAATCCCGGCCGAAATGCACAATGGTCCAACCGCGGTCGCGTTCATTTATGAAAATGAGCCCGCCTGCGCGAAGGCCCTTGTTGACTTTGCCATTAGTTCGAAGAAGCTCCAAGTAAAGGGTGGCTTCCTCGCGGGCAAGGTTATGACCGCCAAGCAAGTCGAGAGCCTCTCGAAACTGCCGCCGCGTGATGTGTTAATCGCCCAGGTTATCGGAGCTATTGCGGCTCCGCTGACAAGCCTGGTGGGCGTGATTGAAGCTCTCTATGCCGATCCCATTCGTGTGATTGGCGCGGTGGCTGATAAAGTCGCCGAGGGATCTCCAGCCCCGGCTCCCGCAAAATCTGAACCCGTGGCTGAGGCCGCCCCCGAAGCGCCTGCTACAGAAGAAATTTCGTCCCCTGCTGAAGAAGCGCCCGCCGAGGAAGCTGCAGCCCCGACCGAAGAAGCCCCCGCCGAAGAGGCCGAGGCTCCTGCTTCCCCTGAAGGAGAATAACCATGGCAACCACTGTTGAAAAAATTGTAGATGATATTAGCGGCATGACCGCACTTGAGCTCAGTGAGCTCAAAAAGGCCCTTGAAGACAAGTTCGGCGTAACCGCCGCGGCTCCCATGATGGGAATGCCGATGATGATGGGTGGCGGCGAAGCCGCTGCAGCCGTCGAAGAGAAGACCGAGTTTGACGTCATTCTCACCTCGTGTGGCGAGAAGAAACTCGACGTTATCAAGGTAGTCCGCGAGATCACCGCCCTTGGCCTTAAAGAAGCGAAGGACCTCGTAGATGGCGCGCCTCAGCCCGTTAAGCAAGGCGCAAGCAAAGACGAAGCCGAGAGCATCAAGAAGAAGATTGAAGAAGTCGGCGGAAAGGTCGAACTCAAGTAGTTCAACCTTGATTCCAAAGCCCTCAACCGCAAAGGTTGGGGGCTTTTTTGTTGTGGAGTGGCCTGTTGACGAAGCGGCTCCTGGCGCGGAAGCACAGAGGGCGTGTTACATTTAAGTAACAGGGTTCAGGCTTTGCGGAAATCGTTTGCACAACATTTTTTTCTGCGTGAAGCGCAATCTCTAACTCGAGATTGGTCCCTTTCTGAGGAATCAACGGTCGGCATCGAGCCATGATCTGAGTATCCCACCATATTCGTAATGTTAGAACTCCGTGCGCAAGTGCCAGCATCCCCACCCCTCACCCAGGTAAAATCTGGGTTCAAATTGCGGGTTTGGATCGTCTTTAGCCTGCATCCTTTCCTAATCTGCGAGCCTTGATTTCCCATGTCTGAAGATCAACCGATTATCTCAACTGTTAACGTCGAAGAAGAGCTTGGGCGTAGCTATGTGAACTATGCGATGTCCGTTATCATCGCGCGCGCTTTGCCCGATGTTCGCGATGGATTGAAGCCCGTTCAGCGGCGAATCCTTTATGCGATGCGCCAGTTGAACCTCACGGCGGGCGGCCCTTATACCAAGTGCGCCAAGGTCGCCGGCGACACCTCCGGTAACTATCACCCTCATGGCAACGAGGTTATTTATCCCACGCTCGTGCGTATGGCCCAATCGTGGAGCCTGCGGTATCCGCTGGTGGATGGTCAGGGGAACTTTGGCAACGTGGACGGCGACTCTCCTGCCGCCATGCGATACACCGAAGCCCGGCTGACGGCTTTGGCGATGGAGATGTTGGAAGACCTGGACCGCGAGACCGTAACCTGGGTTCCGAACTACCTGAACACCATCAACGAGCCAACCGTTTTGCCCGGTAAATTCCCGAACCTGCTTTGCAACGGCGGCCAAGGCATCGCCGTCGGAATGGCGACCAATATGCCCTCGCACAACCTCACCGAGGTTTGCAACGGCATTCTGCACCGTATTGATGAGCCCGAGTGCGACCTCGACGCGATCATGGAGCACATTCAAGGCCCCGATTTCCCAACTTATGGAACGATTATGGGCGTGAAGGGAATCCGAGCGGCCTATGAAACCGGTCGTGGTTCGGTGACTCTGCAATCCAAAACTATGATCGAGCCGGGCGATATGGGCAAAAGCATCATCGTCATCACTGAGCTTCCTTATCAAGTGAACAAAGCCAACTTGGTGAAGAACATCGCCGAGCTCGCCAAGCAAAAGAAATTCGACGGCATCACCGATGTTCAGGATTATTCGGACAAGCGCGGAATGCGCGTGGAAGTTTCGATCCGGCGCGATGTGAACCCAAACAAGGCCCTGAATTACCTCTTAAAACATACGCCGCTACGCACAACGTTCGGTTCAATCATGCTTTCGCTGGTTGATGGTTCACCGCGAGTTTCACCGCTTTTGGTCATCCTGGATCAATACATCAACCACCGCCGCACGGTTATTCTGAACCGAACGCGGTACGAGCTTTACCAAGCGCTGGAAGACGTTCACATCAACGAAGGATTCCAAATCGCGCGGCGCTTCCTGGATGAAATCATCGCCTTGATTCGTCGTAGCGAAGACCCCGCTTCGGCGCGCGTTGAGTTGGTTCGTGAGTTCGGAATGTCGCCATTACAGGCCAACGCGGTCCTTAATATGGCTCTCCGGCAGCTTACACGGCTTTCGCAGTTGGAGCTTGAGAATCGCTATAAGGACGCGTTGTACAAGGTTCAGAACTTGCTCGACATTTTGAACGATCACGTTCGTCTTACCAAGGTTTTGAAGGACGAGATTATCGCGATGCGCGATAAATATGGCGACGAGCGCCGTACCAAGATCATTGCGCGCGAGCCCGGCGAACTTACCGACGAGGACATGATCCCCGAAGAGGAAGCCATCATCTCCATCAGCCGAGACGGCTATATCAAGCGCGTGAGCATTGATGCTTGGCGTCAACAAAAGCGGGGCGGAAAGGGCGTGAACAACACCTTGAAGACCGATGACGAACCGGCGCACCTCTTCCAGGTCAGCACCCACCACTTCATCTTGTTCTTCACCGATCGCGGCAAGGTTTATCGGCTTAAGGGCTACGAAATCCCCGAGTCGGGCCGATACGCCAAGGGCATGCCCGTCATTAACTACATCGCCATTGATTCCGGCGAGCGCGTGACGGCGACCGTGAGCGTGAAGGATATCAACGCCGACGGCTACCTTACCATGATCACTCGCCTCGGCGAAATCAAGCGAACCGAGCTTAGTAAGTTCGGCAACATCCGCTCGAACGGCATTATTGCCTTCAATATCGAAGAAGGCGACGAGCTGGGTTGGGTTCTCAAGACTCCGGGCAACGCCGATGTTATCCTCGTGACCCGCGAAGGCCAGTCCATTCGCTTCGCCGAAACGCAAGCGCGGGGAAGGGGTCGAACGGCGGGCGGCGTGAAGGCAGTTACCTTCAAAAACGCTGACGACCACCTGGTTTCCTCGATGATCTGCACCCCGGGCTGCACGCTATTAGTTGCGGGCGAGAACGGCTTCGGCAAACGAACCGATCTGGATGAATACCGAGTTCAGGGCCGAGGTGGTTCGGGCATCCTAACAATGAACGTCACCGAAAAGACAGGCAAGATCGTGGGCGCCGAGGTAGTTGAGGATGACGATAAGTTACTTCTCATGACCACCCAAGGCAAGGGCATCCGCATGAAGGTGAAGGATATTCGCCTAGTGGGCCGAATCGCGCAAGGCGTGAAGCTGATTGACCTAGCCGCGGGTGACCAGGTTCGCTCGATTGCAAGGATCGTTCAGGGCGCGGATGATGGCGATATTGACGAGATTGAGGAAGAGGGCGACGAGGAGTAGAGCGTCTAAGGAGCATGGACGATTTCATCCGCGTTGTGATTGTGGCCACTTTCACGCCAACATTTGTGTTCCTGGCACTTCGCAGTCGGGGAACAAGGTTTCCGATTTTGGCGGTGATCATTCCATTCGCGCCACTCCTAGTGTATAGATTGACCCTTGAGAGTCACTCTGCCACCACCGTCACGATTCTAATGGCTCTTGTTTTAGCGCAAATCTTCGTCATGTTGCTTACTCTCGCCAAGCAACAGGCGCAGCCGGATTCCATTCATAGCAGACCAGAAGGAAACTGAATTTCCATAGGTGCGCTGACATCATGCGACCCGTGGCATTCAGGCCCAACGGGCCGCAAGAATAAAGCGAAGGCCAAAGGCCTGGTTACATGCGGGGAATTTGAAAGCCCCAACGGGGCGACAGAAAGGTAGTCAATTCTGCCGCCCCCTCAGGGCTTTTGTTTTTGGAATGACTGATCCAGGCCCTTGGCCTTAGCTCTATTCTGTTGGCCCCTTGGGCCTTGTGGGTGACAAATTGAAGGCAGCTTCGCGCACCTCGCGCCACATTGATCGGTCGTGCCCCATTCGCAATTTTGGCTACTCGTGTAAACTCCGCTTTCTGGTAAGTCAAATCAAGGAGAACTGTGAATCGTGAGATGTGTTTGGATGAACCACGAACGAGTTTCAAGAGGTGCGCGGAGCTCACCCACATGTGATGGTCTCAGAAATGGCTGAGGATATATATATGGGTGAACGCTAAGTTGTTTCCCGTCTTTGTCCCACTCGTGATAGCACTGTCGATCCTTGTGGTAGTGGCGGCCCGAGTGAGCGATGCTCCCAAACATGAATTTTCCATAGTTTGGAAAGTAACAGCAATTGTGGCGTTCCTTTGCGCGATTTTGTTTTTTGCAATAGAAGCAGCTCATGGTCCTTTCTCCGGGTCCAGTAAAGCTGCACTATGTTTGTTATTGAGCCTAGACAAGGCAATTGGCATCAAGCTCAAGAGACCCCAGATCAGCCTTTCGCCATACCTTGTCGCTTTAGTGCCCAGTGCGTTCCTTGCCCTATGCACCATTAGCACTTCAGCATTCGCGACGAAACCAACGATAGCTGGATTGTTAGCATTCGTAGTTTGTTATTGCTTGTTGGCGATGCTCTTTCGACATTTTGACAGTGCCAGAAAACCTGAACCATAATCACGCCCCGCCATTCCCCCTGGGCGTATGGCGCATCTTGTAACCAGGTAAAGCCTGGCACGAAGCGAGATTTGTTGTCGTACAATAGACTATGATTGGAGTTCAGCCAGATCGTTTGAGGATTGTCTGTGCCGAGAGGAAACGGGGCTCATGGAAATGTTTATAAGCGAGGAGGAAAAGTGAACTTTTGGAGCCACACCACGGGTGATGGCACAAGGGCCGGTGGAACCGAGGCGGCGTGTGGCGCGAGGAAGCAAAGCTGCCTTAACGCCACCGAACCAAAGGCTCGGTGGCGCATTCATCAAGAGAAGAACCCTACGCCGCGAAGCGTAGTGTCATTTCTGGTGCCGACGCCGGGTAGATTCGGCTTCGCTGGAAGGCAAAGTCACCTGGTTGCGGTTTTCGGCTCTTTACAGGGATGGCCATGCTCGCCGATAGCTTAGGCCCAAAGGGACGCAAGAATAAAGCGAAGGCCGAAGGCCTGGTTCACGGGGTAACAAAAACAAAGAGCCCCAAGGGGGCGGCAGAATTTTGAGTGAACGCGAGGTGCACAAGGACGTTAGAAAGAGATTGCGGCACGGCTAATTCTATCGCCCCTTTAGGGCTTTTATTTGCAACGCTCCATCACCAGGCCTTCGGCCTTCGCTGTATCCTGTTGGCCCGCTGGGCCTGATCTGCCTAAAACGAAACACGCCACCAAACCAAAGGCTTGGTGGCGCATTCATCAAGAGAAAGACCCTACGCCGCGAAGCGTAGTGTCATTTCGGGGGCCGACGCCGGGTAGATTTCGGCTTCGTTGGAAGGTAGAGTCACCTGGTTGCGGTTTTCGGCTTTCACTCGGAATGCCGTGGGCACGCCGGGGGCGAAGCCGGATAGGGTGATGCGGCTGCGCTTGGTTTTAGGCAGCTTCGCGCACCTCGCGCCACATTGATCGGTCGTGCCACATTCGCAATGTGGCTCCTCGTGTAAACTCCGCTTTCTGGTAAGTCAAATCAAGGAGAACTGTGAATCGTGAGATGTATTTGGATGAACCACGAGCGAGTTTCAAGAGGTGCGCGGAGCTCACCCAAAATGTAGCTGAAATCTCCGAACTACCCAGGAACAAATTGAGCCCCTTATGAGAAACCTTGTTTTTGCTCTCGTGATTTCCTCCGCTACAGTTTCAGGAATTGCTGCTTTACGACAAGCAGGAGCGGCATGGATTCCTGATCACTCGCTACTTCGTGATGCCCAATGGCATCGGCGGATGGGATCAGCGAGCGTTCAAATTGACAACAAAACGACAAGGGCGAGCATTGAAATCGTGGGGGGGACCAGGGCTCAAGATCAACTGCGCTACATCGGTGCCGTCCAAAACATGGACGCACCCAAATTCCAACCTGGCTCGCCCTACAATTTGAGTTTTGGAACCGATTCGCGGTGCCGAGACACAGGAATGACCAACACCACCTACATAAAGGTGCTTGATCAGAAACTGCTCATCAGTGTTCTCTACGGACGTAGAGAGACAACCAAAGCCGAAGCCCTGGCAATCGCCGAGAAGCTTGTACGAGCCTTCGCTGCCCGCGCGATGGCGCTCAATGCAAAGACCGTAACCACTGAGAGCGTGAATGGCTTCAACGTGCCTGGTTATAGAATCACCGGGACAGGCAAACATGTGGCTCGAGTCATGGAGATGTCGTCGCGCCTGGGCTGGGGCTATGAGTTCTTCCCCGATGACGGTTATGTTATGCTTAGAAAGAATTCGAACCAAGTCAAGGTATTTTTGGGCTCAAGAACGGTTAAGAAGAACGGAGTTGAGATCCACCTCGACACACCAACCATGGAAGAGGGCGGTCGCGTGTTCGCCGACAGGGGCCTAATTCAAGTCTTAACCGGCTCATAGCGATCAAAATCAATCAAACTCCTTGGTTTTAAGGCCGCTCCGCGTCCTAGCGCCACTTTGGAGCGGCTGGTTAAAGTGAGCTCCGCGCACCTCGTGCCATACGATTCTCTGCGCATGTGGCGCTAGCTTTGTATTCTCTCCCCGTTGACTTTCCACCGCGAAGCTCGGCCGCTGAAATCTTCGAAGAAGCGGGTTACGTTCTTTTTATTTTTGCCCCAGTCAACGCACTGGGTTGGGATTGAGCATTTGCTTGTTACCTCAATCGTGGTGGGGAGAAACGAAAGGGTAACGGTTTCGCCCCAAGAGAGCATGTTTACGGGCGTGGTTGCGATGAGTTGGCTTTCCGTTTCTTGTTTTACCGACCAGCCAAGAGCGATCATCGTTTCACGAGCGGCCTGCCGAAGGTCTGCCTCCGGCGAGTAAGTTGCCCCACGCTCGGAGTGAAAGGCAGGAAAGGCGAAAGCCATTCAAAAATCTTAGCATATGCTTGCCGCCGATAATCCGGCGTCATCATTTTGGACCGACTGAAGCCTTAATCATTTCCCGCAGGATATCGAGGTCAATATCAGCGAGCCGCTTGACATAAACGCACCCCACACCACACGAATGTTTGCCCAGTTTCTCTAAGAGGCGGGCGTGGGTTTGGGCTCCCTCCACGAAGTAGAGGGTTAAGTTTTGCTTGCGCGGGGCGAAGCCGAGTTTCATCCAATCGCCCTCGCGCCCGGTGGCGTATTTGTAGTGGTACGTGCCGAATCCGACGATGGCGGTGCCCCACATTTCCGGTTTCTCGCCGCTGATCTCGCTCATCATCGCTAGGAGCGTGTGGCAATCTTCCCGCCGCCCTTCGGGTTGAGCGTTAACGAAATCTTCAACCGATGCACCGTTGCGTTGAGTTTTTAGTTCTGCCATCGGTAAAGTTTAGCCTATGAACTCGCAGGTTGCTTCGCAGGCTGCTTCGCAGGCTGCGGCTACGGGGGATCGCAGGTAAAATCTAGGCTCCTTCGCCGATGATGCCGTAGGACACCCTCAAAATTTCGGCGAGCCAGTTGTGCTTGTATGACATGGTGCCGAGCCCAACATTCTTATGAGTCAACAAAGCGTTTACCTTTTCCGCGATGGCAATGCGACCATGCGCGATCTTCTCGGCGGCAAGGGTGCGAACCTCGCCGAAATGACCAATATCGGCCTCCCCGTGCCTCCCGGATTTACGATTACAACCGAGGTCTGCCGCCAATACTATGCCTCGGGCCAAAACTTGCCCGCAGGGTTGATGGATGAGATGACAACTGCGCTTGCCGATGTTGAAAAGGATCTTTCGAAGACCTTCGGCGATCCTTCAAACCCGCTGTTGGTTTCCGTGCGTTCGGGAGCGAAGTTCTCGATGCCGGGGATGATGGATACAGTTTTGAACCTCGGGTTGAACGATGCCACGGTGGCCAGCCTGATCCAAACGATGGACCCCCGCTTTGTATACGATAGCTATCGTCGCCTCATCATGATGCTAAGCGACGTTGCCTATTCCGACCAGTTTGATCACATCACCAAGCACGACTTTGAGCATATTTTTGCTGATCTGAAGGCGGAGTTGGGCGTAAAGGAAGACCTCGACGTTGATGCCAATGGCCTGAAGGTTCTTTGTGAAAGGTTCAAGGCCCACGTTGTGAAACAAACCGCAAAGGAGTTCCCTCAGGACCCGTTTGAGCAACTCAAGGCCTCCGTAGAGGCTGTGTTCCGGTCCTGGAATAACGAGCGCGCAATCGTTTATCGCCGCAAAGAAAAGATTTCGGATGAAATCGGGACGGCCGTAACTATTCAGAGCATGGTTTTTGGAAATCGGGGCGATGATTGCGGCACGGGCGTCGCCTTTACGCGGAACGCCGCTACTGGAGAAAACAAAGTGTTCGGGGAGTTCCTCATGAACGCTCAGGGCGAAGATGTCGTTGCGGGAGTTCGGACTCCGTTGCCGATTTCGGATCTTGCGATTCAGAACCCGGCCATGTATCAGCAGTTCGATGATGTTTGTAAGCGCCTAGAAGGGCACTATAAAGACATGCAAGACATCGAGTTCACCATCGAGCACAACAAACTCTTCATTCTGCAATGCCGCTCCGGAAAGCGAACCGGCCCGGCCGCAATAAAGATTGCAGTGGACCAAGTCAACGAGGGCCTCATCACGAAGGAGCAAGCTGTGAACCGAGTTGAGCCGGAGCTGCTCAATCACTGTTTGCTTCCCGTTATTGCACAGGGCGCAAAATACGAAGTTCTCGCTAAGGGGCTTCCTGCTGGCCCCGGCGCCGCGACCGGAATCGCGATTTTTGATTCCGAGCGTGCGGCAGAATTGGGCAAGGGCGGCCAAGGACAACGAGTGATCCTCGTTCGAGCTGAGACTTCGCCAGACGATCTGAAGGGCATGCTCGCGGCTCAAGGAGTTCTGACGGAAAAAGGCGGAATGACTTCACATGCCGCTTTGGTTGCGCGTGGTTTTGGAATTCCAACCGTCGCTGGTTGTTCCGAGATTTCGGTTAGCGCCCAGAAGCGCGAGTTCACGGTCGGAAACAAAGTCATCAAGGAAGGCGATCTGATCTCGCTCAATGGAACTCAGGGCGAAGTGATTGAAGGCGGTCTCGCCGTCGAGGAACCAACGCTCACGGGCGAGTTTGGAATCTTCATGGGCTGGGCCGATGAGTTCCGCTCACTCGGAGTTCGAACTAACGCGGATACCCCCGCCGATACGCTGCTTGCGATACGATTTGGGGCGGAGGGAATTGGTCTTTGCCGAACCGAGCATATGTTCTTTGAGGGCGAGCGTCGGCCCGTGGTGCAAAGCATGATTCTGGCGGGATCGGATGAAGAACGGCAAACGGCTTTGGATGAGCTTTTGGTATTCCAGCGCGCCGATTTTAAGGGGATTTTCGAAGCACTGAATGGCATGCCTGCAACGATACGCCTCATTGATCCTCCGTTGCACGAGTTCTTGCCGAGCCTCGACAAGTTGATCGAAGAGGTCGCCACCATTCACGCTCATGGAAAGACAGATCCGGAGAAGGAAGACATGCTGAAGACCGTAGAGACGATGCACGAAATCAACCCGATGATGGGTCTTCGCGGTTGCCGTCTTTCGATCGTTTTTCCTCAGATTGTGGAAATGCAAACCCGAGCAATTTTGGAAGGCGCCGCCCTCGTCATTAAGGCGGGAGGCAAGGCGCATCCTGAAATTATGATTCCACTTGTGGGACACGTAAACGAGCTCAAGTTTGTTCGCGAAAAACTTGAAGCAACGGCAAAGAAAGTTGTGGAGGAGCAAGGGGTAGAGATCCCCTACGTGTTTGGCACCATGATCGAAGTTCCGCGTGGTGCCCTTACCGCCGACGAAATCGCGCCCGAAGCCGAGTTCTTCAGCTTTGGTACAAACGATCTCACCCAAATGACGTTCGGTTTCAGCCGAGACGACTCAGACCGTTTCCTCAAGCCATACGTTGCCGAAAAGATTCTCCCCTGCGATCCGTTTGAATCCATTGACGTGACGGGCGTAGGTCAACTTATGGAAATCGCTTGTACGAAGGGTAGAGCGGTCAAGCCCAACCTGAAACTTGGCATTTGCGGCGAGCACGGCGGCGACCCGGATTCAATCCACTTCTGCCACAAGATTGGGTTGGACTACGTTTCATGCTCACCTTATCGGGTGCCGATTGCGAGGCTAGCGGCGGCGCAAGCCTCGATTCGAACAAGAGTCAAGACCACGAACGATAAGTAGTTACCTATCGCTAATCTGCAACACGGCTAAGCCTAGAAGATGAATTAATTCTTAAGACTTGCTGGGTTTTGCTCAATTTCACCACAGATAAAGCCATTTGAAGTTAGAATTGAGCTTGGAGTTTATCTATGCGAAAGCTTGTTATTACTAGTCTCATTGTCGCCTGTGCCGGTGCCCACGCCTTTTCTTTCGATATCGTGTCCGTGGGAACCTTTGTTCCAGGCACAAACTACACTGCTTCGGAAATAGTGGTTTTTGAGACTGCTCCGGGGAGCCTCACGTCCCTGGCGGTCAGCGGACTTGTCAATAATCCTGGTCCCTCGCAGTTTTTGACTGGGTCAGCAACATGGACGGGTGGGGGCGACAGCCTCACGTTGGCATTCGTAAGTGCCCCCGTGACAAGTGGCTCCGGATTTACGGCGTCCTACTCGGGAACGTGGTCCTACACCGGTGGTGCTGGCGCATTCAGTGGCTTAACTGGCACCGGTTCATGGTCTGTAGTTTTCAACTCAGCAAACAACAATTATTCGAACCACTCCTTCAGTGGTGAGCTGAACGCCGTTCCAGAGCCGGCGTCCCTCGCATTGCTCGGTATGGCGGGATTTGGCTATCTCTCGCGTCGCCGTAGAAAGTAGAGATTTGGTCGCTTGGAATGAAAGGCCACACTTATCGGTGCGGCCTTTTCCATTTATGTCTCACTATTTCAACCACTTATGTGACGCGCGCGTGCAGTTAGCACGTCAACCTTATAGCGCAGAAAAACATTGCGCATGGGGTGATTTATGGTTCTTGAACTTGCAATAGCGGCCGCAACTCTCGCGCCCGTTCAAACTCGTCACTTTTCGCAACCCGGTGAAATGGGCATCCTGGATCGAGCAGGAGAAATTTCGAGTTTCTGCCCGCTTGAACGCACATCGGTTATCGCCAACGTCAGCGGCTTTGGGGCCGAGGTTACGGTGGTTCAGAAGTTCGGCAACTCGAGCAAAGTTCCAATCGAAGCGATTTACACTTTTCCGCTCCCCAATGATGCCGCCGTTCATCGAATGCGCATGCGCATCGGTCAGCGCGTGATTGAGGGCGAAATCATGAAACGCGAAGATGCATTTCAAACATATCAAGCCGCTCGGGCGGCGGGTCAGGCGACGGCTTTACTCGATCAAGAGCGCCCCAATGTTTTCACGCAATCGGTGGCGAACATCATGCCCGGTTCTGCGATTGAAGTCGAGATCAGCTACGTACAACTGGTTAAATACGACCAGGGCGTTTTCGAATTTCACTTTCCCATGACGGTGGCACCTCGCTACCTAGGGAACACGCCGGACCCCGGAAAAGTGGACCCGCCCAGAGCGATCCGCACCGGCACCAACATTGATTTGAAAGTGAGGGTGATGGCGGGCGCGCCTGTTTCCAATGTCGTATCGGTTTTACACAAAGTGGCGACAAAGACGATTCCGGGCGGCTTTAGCATGACTTTGGCCGCTCAAGATGAGATTCCGAACCGGGATTTCATCTTAAAATATGCGGTCGCGCCCGAAACGGTGAAGCCGGCTTTTATCAGCCACACGGACGAGCGCGGGGGATTTTTTTCGCTGGTTCTGTTTCCGCCCAAGGTTCCCAAAGCGGATGAGATCGCGCCTCGAGAAGTCATCTTTGTTTTGGATCAGAGCGGGAGCCAAAGGGGATTTCCGATAGAAAAATCAAAGGAGCTTTGCCTCAAAATGATAAAGACCTTGCGCGCCGGCGACACATTCAATGCGCTGAGCTTCAACACCGAGGTTCGAACATGCTTTGAGGCGGCCCGGCCCGTTACGGTAGAGAACCTAAAACAAGCCAGCGATTTCGTTTCAGGTGTGGTCGCGGATGGGGGAACTCAAATTGGCCCGGCCGTTATTGAATCACTGTATGGTCAAGGTGACCCAGAACGGCTACGCATGGTGTTATTCAACACTGACGGGTTGGTTGGCGATGAATACGAGATTTTGAAGACCTTGCAAGAGGGCAAAGGCCGAGCGCGAATGTTCACGTTTGGCATCGGGAATTCGGTCAACCGCTTCTTAATTGATGCGATGGCGGCCGAAGGACGAGGCGCTTCTGAGATAATCACGCTCGAATCTGATGCCGATGGCGCGGTAAAGCGCTTTTTGAAGAGATCGGAAACGCCGATCTTGACGGACATAAGCGCCGGGTTCAGCGGTGGGCAAATCACCCAGGTTCAACCAGGGGCCCTGGCCGACGTCTTCGATCAACAGCCCATCATAGTTTACGGTCGGTATTCTCAAGCCGGTCCCGGCGAAGTTCGCCTTACGGGGCGGTTGGGTGGAAAGCCTTGGAGCATGAACGTGCCCATCGTTTTCTCGGATAAACCCAGTGCGCCCGCGATTCCCGTTCTCTGGGCTCGCCAAAGAGTCAATGAAATTCGGCGATCCGATTACATGGGTGTAAAGCGTGGCGGGCAAAGCCGCATCGCCGAGCTTACAACTGGGGTCGCCCTAGATTTCGGCATCATGAGCGAGTACACCTCATTTGTTGCGGTGGAGAAGCGCGTTGTGAATGTCGGCGGCAAGCAGCGTACAGTTGCGGTGCCAGTTGAGAATGCGAGTGGAATGCTAACCGGGCGTGATGTGGATTTGGGAGTTTCCGCAAGGGGAACTGCTGCATTCGGCAACGTTCCTGGAAGTTTCTCTCGGGCCAATTCTGGCAGCCCGGCAGGCGCAAGTGCAGGAGGTGCCCAGGGAGGCGGTGGGTTCGGTGGAGGTGGCGGCGGACGAGCTACCGGGGCAACCGGCGCTACAGGAGCGACCGGAGCGACTGGAGGAACGGGAGCCACAGGAACAACCGGAGCCACTGGCGCAACTGGATCGGGTGGCACGACCCAGGTATTGGGGAGTGTCGTTACTTTGGGTGGTAGCCCTGCGAATCCAGCCAGCAAAGCCGCTGGTCTCTCGATGGACAGCAGTGGGGCTCGAGCTTATGGAGCTCCTGCGAGCAAACTCTCCAAGAAACTCGAAGCCAAGCTCGCCAAAGCCAAGGGCCCAATCGCGGTGCAAGTGAGAGTGAAAGACCTGACGCAAACCACGTTAGACCTCCTCAAGAAACTGGGCCTGAAGATCGAGGACAAGGACAAAGCGCTGAAGGTTGTCTTTGGAACGATTGATGCCGCTAAGATCAAGGAGCTAATCAAGGTCTCGGTTGTTCTTCGCGTAGAGGAAATCTAAAGTAGCTCCCCTCTCCTTTTTTCAGATGTTTGTGCTGGAAAAGGGAGAGGCATAGTTGTGAGGGTTTTTGGCTTTGGCTAGCATGAAAGTCTTCGCGACCGAGCTATTCTGGGAATACTTTCGCCCTTTTTGACTGAACCGCTGGTACAATGCGCTTTGAGTAGTCAGGTTTGTGTGTATGTGTTCCGCCTTGAGGCTTCTGAGCGCACCCCGATCCCGAGTCTCAGGAGTAACAAATGTCGAAATCTCTGTTTGTAGGGAACCTGAACTATCAGGCAACCGAAGCTGATCTGATGGATCTATTCTCAAAATATGGCGCGGAATCCTGCCGAATCGTCGAAGGGCGCGGTTTTGGATTCGTTGATGTCCCCGATGACAAAGCTGAAGAGGCGATTAATGACCTCGACGGCAAAGACTACATGGGTCGTAAAATGCTGATTAATGAAGCTCGCCCCCGAGAGCCCCGAGGCGATCGCCCTAGCGGCGGTGGTGGCGGCGGCTATAGTGGCGGCGGCGGTGGCGGAAGCTACGGCGGCGGCGGCGGCGGTCGTTCCGGTGGTGGCGGCGGTGGCGGCTACGGCGGTGGCGGTGGTCGCTCTGGCGGCGGTGGCTACGGCGGCGGCGGTGGCGGCGGTCGCTCCGGTGGCGGCGGTGGAAGCTACGGTGGTGGTGGCGGCGGTCGCGGTGGCGGCGGCGGTCGGGGCCGATGAGCTAACACAAATAAAAAGAGCGGGCCATAGCGGCCCGCTTTTTTTATCAGACTTATGGAACCAATAAGACCTACGTCCGCACACGCTTGAGCTACCGAATCGCTTCATCGCTCTCAGCATCAAAAACGTGAATCTCATCCAGCCGAATCACGAACTCGGCTTGGGATTCTTCCTTGATTTTCGTTGAATTATCAATAGTAGCCGTCAGCAACACATCGCCAACTTTGAGGTAAGCGACATATTGATGTCCAAGCGGCTCCATAACATCCACAAACGCGGTAAAGGTATTTTCCGCCGTAGGAGTGATGGGCCCGGCGATGTTCTTATCAAAAATTGCTTCGGGCCGGACGCCCACCGTTACTTTGCGGCCGTGCGTGGCGATGGCTCCGTGGCCAGTGGGCAAAGGCAGCTTAAACACCCCACAATCAACGCCTACCGCTGTAACCGTGCCTTCCAAGAAGTTCATCGGCGGGGAGCCAATGAAACCCGCGACGAACTTGTTCGCTGGTTGCTGGTAAACCACTTCGGGCGAGGCGCATTGTTGCAAGAGGCCATCCTTCATTATCGCGATGCGTTGGCCCATCGTCATCGCTTCCACTTGGTCGTGAGTTACGTAAACCGTGGTGATTCCCAGCGAGCGGTGAAGCCGTATCAGTTCGGCTCGAGTTTGGATGCGAAGCTTGGCGTCAAGGTTTGAGAGCGGCTCATCCATAAGGAACACCTTCGGCTTGCGAACGATCGCCCGGGCCAAGGCCACGCGCTGTCGCTGACCGCCCGAAAGCTCCTTTGGTTTACGCTCCAGATACTTGTCAATATCCAGCATCTTAGCCACTTCGCGAATCCGCGCATCAATGCTTTCCTTCACCTTTTTCGCTTCGGCCATGTGCGAAACCTGCCAGAAAAACCCTTTCAGTTCGCGTAACCGCAAGCCAAATGCGATATTGTCATAAACCGTCATGTGGGGATACAGCGCGTAGTTCTGAAAAACCATGGCGATGTCGCGATCCTTGGGGGGAACCTCGTTTACCACGCGCCCATCAATCGAAATCTCCCCGGCCGTTATCTCTTCCAACCCCGCAATCATGCGTAAAGCCGTCGTCTTCCCGCACCCCGAGGGCCCGACCAGAACCATAAACTCCTTATCCTTAATATCCAGGTTGAGGTTATCCACGGCCTTGACATCTTTGCCGTAGACCTTGGTGATTGACTTAAAAGAAACTTGCGCCATGCCGAACGTTCATTATACGCAAGCTGGAAGATTTGGGCTGGATTCCGCTCTATCAGCGTCTCACGGTTGGCGGCATCAGACGCCATCAAAGAAGTCAACGAGGCCGGTATCCAGGGAATACTCGGCTCCGACGATCATGAGCCCGTTCGACTGAATCAAGTTCTCGATGACCTCGGAACCGCGACGAAGTTGATTCACTGATGCACGTATGTTTGCCCTGACGGCTTGGCGAACGAGCTCCTCGGGATTACTTCGAAGATCTGTTTCAAGCAGACCTTCGATTGCCGGGCGAACTCGGTCAACGATCGAGCTCATGTTCTTTGAGCGATTCGCCGCCGGGCGCTTCAACTCTTCAATTGTCGCCAAAATTGCACCGCATTCCGAATGCCCAAGCACCACCACCAGCCGTGTTCCAAACTGCTCGGCGGCAAACTCCACGCTCCCAATTTGCGAAGGGGCGACGATATTCCCAGCCACACGGATCACAAAGAGATCGCCCAAACTCTGATCAAAGACGATTTCGGCGGGAACACGGGCATCCGAGCAACCCAGAATAATGGCCATAGGCTCTTGGGCTTCGGGGAGCTCATGACGCCTGGAGGTATGGGTCCAATTCAGATCGGCGACAAAACGTTCGTTCCCTCTACGAAGGCTCAACAGGGCATCTTGGGCGGAAACGTTGTTCATTGGCTAAGGGAGATTGTGACAGAAATGACCCACCGCAGAAGTTGGGAAGGATTCTGTCGCCCTTTCTTTGAGCTTGGGAACGCCACGCACGACCCCAATTTCCTCGCAATACGTGGGACGACATTTTACTTTTCAAACGGCCGGAACCAGCAAAGATGACCTCGGGTTCGGGTTGATATCAGTTGGAATGCTGGGAGCGCTCGGCCTGCGACGCAAGAAATAGAACAAGGGCGGCCTTAGCCGCGGAGCACAGAGAACCCAATTGGTTTCCCAAATCGTTAGCAAGTTATGATTGACGCTTATGTTAGTGCCTTGCTTCGGGTTCTCGGCGGATTTGTCAGCAAACTCGTTGTCCTTTCCATGCCGCTGGCGATTCTTTTCGGCATCATTCTCGCAGCGGTTTATCTTCGGAATAAAGACGAAGCGATGCCAAAGGTCAAGTCAGCATGGCCCTACCTGTTGTTTGCCATGGTCTTTGCTACCGGTTGGACTTTGTTGCGCGAAGTAAGGGATATTCAGCGCGGGGAGTTAGAGTGGGAGGCGAGTGCGGAAGCGACAGAAAAACCGAAGTCTGATGCTCCCCAAATCTATCAATACAGCCCTTCCGCCGTCCGTGTTGTTGAGAAAACCTACACGAGAACGCTCAGCTTGCCGCCAGATTTTGCGGAGCAGATCGGAACGGGTGGCCTCGGCGTGTTGTCGCCTTATCTCACCGATCCAACCACGAAAAACGTTCTGAAAATGGTTGATTCATTCAAACGAAGCGGCAAGGACGTGCTTTTCACCCGAGAGTTAACGCGCATGGATGAGGAACCGGTCGGTTTCAAGAACTCCTCAGTTAAAGTTGGCATCAAGCGCAGCGACGATCGGGGATATGAGGCCGCGTTTACAGGCAGTTACACCTTTGAGAACTTGGACAAGGTTGAGCATGTCATGAAGTTCGTCTTTCCCCTTTCGATGGGGGGCGGAACCGTGCGCAATCTCACCCTCAAAGTGGGGGCAGATACCGTGACGGAGCCTGATGATTCTGGAAACTACATGTGGCAAGGATTTGTGGGAGCGGGAAAGGAGCGCACCGTCGAAGTTAGCTACGTTGCGGCCGGAAGTAGCTCCTGGACCTATGATATGGGTTCCACTCGTCGAACGGTGCGCGAGTTCACGCTCGCCGCCGACGTGGATGGACCGTTCCGATTCCCTCGCGGGACGATTGAACCCGTCTCCCGCTCGGATAAGCGGGCGGAGTGGCAGCTTTCTAATGTTGTTACGGCTCAACGGATTGGACTCTCCTTCCCGAAGGACACGAACGCGCAGGATGGTTACCTCCAAGGCTTAGCCACTTTGCCCCTTGCCTTTGGCTTGATTCTCGCGCTCTGCATGACCGTTTCTAGCCGATTGGGAGTGCCGTTCAGAATGGGTCCGTATGTTTCGGCGACGGTGCTCTTAGGCTTTGCATTTCTTAGCGTGCCCGTGATGTACGGCTACATTGGCCCCGTCGCGGTTCTGATCTGTCCATTGCTTGGGGCTTTTGGGCTGGGGTTTGTTTTGGATACCCGCTGCACAGTTCCCGCAATGATGCTTGCGTTGATTCCGGCGGCGATGCTGAGCCCTACCCACAGCGGCTTACTAATCCTTGTGATTGGGTTAGCGTGCGGCGCAATGATGTTGCGACTGGGGACCAAGCCATAATATTGTCAATAGATGGCTGACGCACCTCCCTCGGGCCCCGTTGTCGTCATCGGAGCTGGCGCTGCGGGCATTATTGCGGCTTGGCGAAGTGCAAGTCTCGGCGCACCGACAGTTCTGCTAGAGAAGACCAGCCGAATCGGCACAAAGATCCTAATTTCGGGGGGAGGGAAGTGTAATATCACCCATGACGGCCCAATCGAGGATGTGCTGAAGGCGTTCCGCCCCAACGAAGCCAGATTCATTCGTCCGAGTTGTTATCGCTTCCTTAACACGGAAATCGTCGAAATGCTGACTTCGCATGGTTTGGAGGTCTACACTAGGCCAGATGGACGCATTTTTCCGACCGTCGGAACGGCGAAAGATGTGGTCGCAATCTTGCGGCGATACTTGGATGAGTCTGGCGCAAAAATTAAGCTGAATTGTGCCGTAGTTGGAATAGATTTTCAATCGCGAACCTTAAAAACAACCCAAGGAGAGTTAGCGGCCGGGGCGATCGTGTTGGCGTCGGGCGGCTCATCGTATCCCGCCTCCGGGACGACCGGCGATGGCTGGCCCTGGATGCAGGAGGCGGGACACAGTTTGGTGACCATTCGAGCGGCTCTAGCCCCAGTTTCCCTCAAAAACGTGGATGCAACTCGCTCCGGCGTCGCGATCAGAGATTGCGTTTTGAAGGTTCGCCAGAATGGCAAGGAAGCCGCTCGCTGGCGAGACGATCTCTTGTTCACTCACCGGGGACTTTCCGGCCCAACAGTTCTAGCGGTTAGCCGGGTCGTATCGGAGAGGATCGAAATCGGCCCGGTTGAGCTGGAAGTTGACCTCACTCCTGATCGCACATTTGAATCGCTTTCCGCCGAGATCATCGAGTGGGTACGGGTGAACCCGAAGAAGCGGCTAAGTACGCTCGCCGACACGTGGGTGCCACGGAGCCTCGCCGATACCCTTTTGATTTCGGCAGGAGCCGAGCCGGATCAGATCGCATCCAGCTTAAGCCAGAAAGCCCGCAATCGTTTGATCGAAACGATCAAGGGATGGAAGCTGGGTGAAGTCCACGAGGCTGTGCTGGATAAAGGTGAAGTTGTGGCCGGTGGAGTTAATCTTGACGAAGTAGATCCACAAACGATGGCCTCAAAGATTTGTCCGAATCTCTTTTTGTGCGGAGAGGTGCTTGATATCGCGGGGCCTGTCGGAGGCTACAATCTGCAAGCGGCCTTTGCCACCGGATTCGTAGCCGGCGAATCCGCCGCTCAAACAGTTTTGGTTTAGCCCGAGTGCAAAAAAACCCTCGCTCAGATTCAAGCGAGGGTTTGGAGGAGGGGGACCCTACTTCTTTCGGCGGCGCAGCAAGGCGGCAACGCCAAGACCAAGAGCGGCCATAGTTGCGGGCTCAGGAACTGCGCCAGTGCACTCAAGTTGACCACGAATCTCACCGGTTGGGTTGAGTTGGGTATGAACATTCATGTAGCCATTTCCAGCGATCAAATTGTTCAGTGAAGCTTGACGCTGTGCGATGGTGCCTGCCGCGAAATACGTTCCATCGAAAATCCAGGTGATGTGATTTGCGTTTACAACCGGCGAACCGGGTACTTGGTTCGCGATGATGTTAAAACGAACGGGACCGTTCACTCCAAAAGCCGCTTCATGAACGTGGGCACCGGTGACCGTCGAAAGCACAATGTTCGTCGTGTTCAGCGAGCCAAAAATCTGCCAGGTCTGATCATCAATCGTGAATGAGCCCGTTCCAAACGCGTTAGTCGTTACGGGAGGAACTTCCTGCAATCCATTAATCGAATGAGCCGCGAATCCCCAAATCGTGGCATTAGAAACGGCGGCAACCGCCAAACTGGCAAAAATCAAATATGTTCGCATAGGTGTACTCCAAGTCAAGAAACTTGAACAAATAGTGTAGCGTTTAATCGGCCTGGGCAAACGAATCAAGACAAACAATTCATCTTGGCCCCTATTAGTCTGGCAAAATTACTGTGATTTTAAACCGAACTTGCTGACGACGCCCGTGTTTTCGTCCGTTTGGGCTTTCGATATCAAACCTTGTGGGCTGGCTTCCCGCTTCTCTGCGTATGGGCAAGGACTACTTTTTCGGCCCTATAATCTTCTTCATACGCCTCGCCTCATAGTTCATCCCTCGCTCTGGTCCGAAGCCGTAGAGATCGGGTTGCTGGTAAGTACCCTTCTCAAACCCTTGCTTGTTGACAACATCTTTGGGCTGCTTGCGGCGCACGTAGAGGTCGTTGCGGTCGGCTTTTACTTCCCATGAGACCTCAATTCCGCCCTCACTTGTGCGGATTTGGAAGCGGTTGTCCTTGATCTTCTCCCAAACTACGGCTTGAGCAAAGGTCTTTCCGACTACGGTCAGTTGATACTTGAAGTTTCGGTTGATCTCATCAAAATAGTCGGGCAAATCAACCGAAGCGAAGCCTTGGCTATCGGTGACGACGTTGCCCACATAAAAGTTTTGCGGCATCGGGCTCTCGGCGGCATAGTGAAGGAGATACTTGTTTTCGGGGTCGGAAGGGTGATCAATACGGAAGGGTTTAACACCACTTGCGCCCATGTCTCCGTTCGCAAAAACTGCGAAACCATCCGCCGCGAGGTTTGCTTGGCCGTAAACCCCATAGGCCGTGCCTGTTGCCGAGGTTGACCACCCATAAATCCCTCGTCCCGATGAACTGTGGTTCTGAACATAGACGCCCGATGTCTGCCCAGTCGAAGCTTGGGCAAGGGCAACTACGGCTCGCCCGTCGGTACCGAACGATTCGAAGAGTCCGCCCGCTCCATAGCCAGTTGCCGCCCCAGCCTTGCCGTAAAGGGCGGTTCCATCAACGGCTGTATTCTCACCCCGAATCGTGTAGAAGTTGCTGGCGGAAGTCAAGTTCAGCGGGCTTGGAACACTCTGCAAAAACGCCGTGGAGTCCAGCCCGTCAATCTGATCTGCGTTCACGGAGGTGAGTCCGCTTCCATTACCCGAAATGATCCCAGTAGCCGCCATGTTGCCGTCGCTATAAACGCCGTAACCGGCTGGACTCAGGTTCCGACCATAAACGCCATAGTTCAATCCCGTTACCGCATTTGAGGAGCCTTGAACGCCTTTCCCATCCGGGCTATTGGTCGTAAAAAACCCACCGACGGAGAAGCCACTCGTGGCGACTGCTATTCCGGCGATGCCCCGCCCCGTCGTGCTAAATGACTGGAACAATCCGCCATAGGTGACGCCGCTCGTTGCCGATGCGTTGCCCAGAACTCCCCGACCCGAAGTGCTCACGGTGCGGAAATCGCCACCAAACGCGATGCCCGTCGGCGTATTCGAATACCCTACCATCGAACCTGCTCTGGAGGTCCCGGTAATATTCGAGTGCCCGGTTTGCGGTGAACCCGGAGTGGTGGCTTGGAGATTGACCGAGCCCTGAAAGGCAACGGCCCCTCCAACAACAACGGTCGCGGCTAAAAGTGCATATCGTTTCATAAACTTCCTCTTTTGAAGCCCTAGGTTAGCAGGTTTTGAAAGCCACCTGGATATAGTCGGCTTGTAGGCGACGGCAGAAGGGCTCATTGTGGCGCGTAGCTCCCTCGTTCCTAATCAGCCTCTTTGGACACCGAAGGCTCGCCGAGAACTGTTGAAAACTCGCCGAGAACCATGCGAGAAGCGCCGAGAACCGCGGAAAACTCTCCCGGAACCACTCCCGGCGCTCCGAGACTCACGAAAAACTCGCCGAGACCACCAAAAATTCTCCGCGCACCACTCCCGCCGCTCCCGGAATCACAGAAAACTCGCCGAGATCCACGGAAAACTCGCCGAGAGCCGTCCCCGGCAGCCGGGAACCACTCCCGCTGTTCCGCGAACCATGCTCGGCGTCCATCCAGCTGTTCCAGGCTGGCACTGCAGATTCAAATCCCTCTTGGCCGTGGTTCGCCTTGGATTCAACGGAAATAAACTTGACGCTGATTACAAACAGCGCCACACGTGAACCTTGGACAGGAGATTTCCGGTCGGCAGTAGAGCGTATGGCGCGACGGAACGGTAGCACATCTGCCATAGTAGCCTGCCAAAAAAAGAAAGGACGAACCGTTTCCGATTCGCCGAGGGGACTGGGGGTAGGCAGGAAACTCCCACATGATATGAAGCCCAACGGGCCGGCAGATTACAGCGAAGGCCGTAGGCCTGGTGTTTTGAATTGAAAATGGAAAGCCCCAAAGGGGCGACAGAATCTCGATGACAGGGTGACTGTGTCGCCCCTTCAGGGCTTTAACTCCGACCCCCGCTTAACCAGGCCTGCGGCCTTCGCTTTACTCTGTCGACCCTCTCGGGCCTGGGTCAGCGTATGGCAAGACGCGAAGAACAGCGCCACACGTGAACTTGGACAGGAGATTTCCGGTCGGCAGTAGAGCATATGGCGCGTGGGACCCGAAGGTGCGTGAAAGCCATTGTTCGACTTTCACTGCGATTTTGTCCACTCAAGCAAAGATTTCTCGATAGCAAGGGAAAGTTTCTCGCTAGTGAGAGAAGTTCTCTCTAACCTTAGCCAAGTTCCCTTCATAGTGAGCGAAGCTCCCTCGAACCTTAGAGAACTTCTCTTCATAGTTAGGGAACATCTCTCCAACCCTAGCGAACTTCTCTCCATAGTTAGGGAAGTTCTCTCCAACCTTAGGGAAGTTCTCTAAAGCCCCCAAAATCAGCATTTTGAACCTAAACCTCCAAGTCCCACCCTGGGTATGAGCCATACTAACAGGGTCAGCGTATGGCACGAGGAGAGCGGGTGCTCCGAGGCAAATGTTATCGGCTCGAAAAGTGCGATTTCAAGAGTTTGACCAAAAAGTTTTCCACATTGAACACCGCCTTGGTCGGGCTGACAAATCATTTTCCCGCCTGAACAACGCCTTGTTCAGGCTGGAATCCCAGTTTTCCGCCGCAACAACGCCTTGATCAGGCAGGAAAGCCAGTTTTCACGCCGCAACAACACGTTGTTCAGGCTGGCATCCCAGTTTCCCGCCGCAACATAGTGATGTTCAGGCGCAACAAGGCCTTGTTCAGGCGCAACAACGCGATGTTAAAGAGGCAAAAAACGGCGATTTTGGTTCAAAATGGCCCAATAGCAAAGGACACAGTGCAACCGGAACCCGCTTCTCTTGAGCCAAGGCCGTAAGCGATTTGGGTTCGGAAATGAGCCATAAGGATCGGGTCAGCGTTATGGCACTATGTGCACTCTCCATAACTCAGGGTCTGATTCGGAGAGTAGCGGTAGTCTGTCCGGCAGAAACTCGTGCCGTGATGAGGGCTAACTGCGGAGAAGCTGGAACAGTAGTCGTGATAATGAATGACACCTCGGAGGCCCCCGCCGGTACAACAACTTGGGTAGGAACTTGAGAGTAGATGCTGTTGTCGAAAATGGAAATTGTTCTCCCTCCTGGTCCAGCCACACCGTTCACCACAACGCGACACGTTACAGTATCTCCGCCCGAAACAGAGCTGGACGGGGAGAAAGCCATCGCGGTCGGTATAAGTGGAAGCAGAGTCAAGGGGACGGCCCGTGTGGTTCCGCCCATTGAAGCCACGAGGTGAGCATTGATTTGTGCATTCACAGCTTGAACCTGGACACGAAATGTGGCCGAGGATTGTCCAGCGGGGATCGTAATGGACGCTGGCGAGGAAACAAACGAACTGTCATCCGATATGGTGAAAACTCTCGGTTCGGCCGTCGGCGTAACTCGCAATGTGGCAAGAACAGAGTTCTGTCCGGCGATGACATCCTTGTTCAGGCGAATTGAAAAGGGCGCGACGATTAAGGTGGCCTGGGCAGAAGCGGTAAGACCGGCTCGCTCAACTTGATACGTAAATGTCTGCAAACCCGGAGGGACGCCCGTTGCGTCGTAAGTAAACTCGCCGTTAGAAGCCATATTCAGTATCCCCAGCGGAGGTGGGCCTTCTACCGTCACGGTACTAAGACTCGGGTGTACGTATCGGTCATTCTTGATCACGCCATTGCCAGCCGATGAAAACACTTCGCCGGGGTTGCAATTGTAGGTATCAGGCTGCGGTTCCATGGGTTGTACGATACGGGAAGCGTGTCCGAACAGGTAGCCGAATCCCCCAGCAACGAATATTTCCGCGTTTGAGTTGAATGCGAGCGTAACAGAAGCTTGCAGCGCGTTGTATGTCGTTCCGCCAGCCAGGTAGGTCGTACCAAGTTCTTCGCCCGCAACGGGATCAAAAGCGATAATCTCGTGCGAATTGTTCCCGTCCCGGTAGTAATACTGCTGCAAGTAGATCCGCCCGTATTTGTCGGCGATCAAAGCCGCCGAAGAGCGATACCAGATAGGGTGATCGACTGTCCAGACGGTTGAGCCATCAGATGGCCTTAGCTTGCTCAGATAGCAGGGGCCCTCTGTTCCAAGTTCTTCGACTAAGTAGAGGTAACCCTTGGAAAGCACCATTGGCCCTGGCACCTGGTTGATTTCCCAAACAACTGGAAGAGATCCGCTGCCAGACGCATCTATTTTGCGCAGTAGCTGTATTGGGTACGTCTTTGTTCCGGCAACATAGAGATTGCCAACAGAGTCTATGACCATTCGAAAAATCTCAAAACCAGACTCGGAGTACCGACCAACAATATCTCCATTCTCGGGGTCGATCTTTGTGATCACCGACTCACCGGACACTGCCTTTAGTCTAAAAAATGCATGAGTGCCATTTGATACAAACTCGTTTGTAAAGTAGGATTGCCAGTTCACTAACTCCTCGAAAACTCTGGAGTAGCTCAGCGCACCAGATTGTCGGTTTAAAGAAAGACATCCGGCTTTGCCCGCTTGGTTGCCACTTTTGACAAACAGATTGTCTCCATAAATCCGCATTTGATCAAAATAGACACCCTCCTGAGAACCGTAGCGCCAAACAAATTGGCCGTCTTGAGTAAGGGCCAAGATAAAAGCGCCAAAATTGACATAGATACGATCGTCGGTGGTGGTGAGGATGGCCCTCGCACCCCATGCCGGTTCAGGCACCTGATAAGACCAAACCTGGTTACCGTTATGATCCAAGCAAATTACTTGTGGAGGAAATGGGTCGTACGGTTCCTCGACCATGGCTTGCGAACGAACATAAACGGTCCGATCATTCTTAATGAACGCCGCTGCTGTGTAGTCGCTCATGTGTTGGGGGTCGTTAATCTGCCAAAGTCGCTGAAAAGCCTGCGCTTGGGCTCTAACCGGAAGCAACAAAGTTGCCATCGCAAACAAGATGCAGGCTATTCTCATGTTAGTGTGATTCTAACACACTCCGCTTCCTACATCCTAAAGACGCCAAATTTTACCGGCTCAATCGGCGCGTTTTGCGCGGCTTCGATCCCCAGCGCAATTACTCTTCGCGTATCCACCGGATCAATGATGCCGTCGTCCCAGAGGCGGGCGGTGGCGTAGTAGGCCGAAGCCTCGACCGCGTATTTATCCAAAGTCGGCTGCCGAAAGGCGTTTTGTTCTTCCTGCGTCATCGTGCCGCCCTTGAGGGCAATCTGATCCATCTTAACCGTCAGCAAGACATTAGAGGCCTGCTCGCCGCCCATGACGCTGATCTTGGCGTTGGGCCACATCCACATTTGCCGAGGCTGATAGGCGCGTCCGCACATGCCATAGTTTCCGGCTCCATAAGAGCCGCCGACCACGACCGTGAACTTAGGGACATTGGCGGTAGAAACGGCCGTTACGAGCTTCGCCCCGTGCTTGGCGATCCCCTCGTTTTCGTACTTCTTACCGACCATGAAGCCGCTGATATTTTGTACAAACACAATCGGGATGCCGCGTTGGCAGCAAAGCTCGATGAAGTGAGCCCCCTTTTGCGCCGATTCGCTGAAGAGGATGCCGTCGTTAGCGAGAACCCCGGCGAGCTGACCGTAAAACCGCGCGAACCCACATATCAACGTAGTGCCGAAGTTCTTTTTGAACTCCTGGAACTCGCTGCCATCAATGATTCGCGCCAAAACCTCGCGCATGTTCATCGGCGTTTTGGAATCGGTGGGGACGAGCGAGTAGAGATCTTCGACGTTGTAAGCCGGATTATCCCCTCCCCCCAGCCCCCTCCCCATCTGCGATAGGGCGGGGGAGCCGAGCGATTCCACTATGTTTCGCAGGATTTCGATTGCGTGGGCGTCGTCTTCGGCCATGTGATCCACGACTCCCGACAGGCGGCTATGAACATCCGCGCCGCCCAAGTCTTCTGCGGTTACTTCCTCGCCCGTGGCCGCCTTCACCAAAGGCGGACCGCCCAGGAAAATCGTGCCCTGGCCCTTGACAATGATGGCCTCATCGCTCATCGCGGGAACGTAAGCCCCGCCCGCCGTGCAGGAACCCATGACCGAAGCAATCTGAGGGATTCCCATCGCCGACATTTGGGCTTGGTTATAAAAGATTCGCCCGAAGTGATCGCGGTCGGGGAAAACTTCACTCTGCAAGGGAAGGAAAGCTCCGCCCGAATCCACCATGTAAATGCAGGGGAGGTGGTTTTCGCGAGCGATTTCTTGGGCGCGAAGGTGCTTTTTGACCGTGATAGGGAAGTAGGTTCCGCCTTTTACCGTTGCGTCATTCGCGACAATCATGACTTCGCGGCCATGAACCCGCCCGATTCCGGTCACGATCCCAGCGCCGGGGGCATCCCCATCGTACATTCCGTTGGCGGCGAGGGTGCTGAACTCTAGGAAAGGCGAGCCGTCGTCAACCAGCGCATCAATCCGCTCGCGGGCGAGCATTTTGCCGCGCTTCTTATGCTTGGCAATAGCCTCCTCGCCGCCTCCCGCCATAGCCGTGGCCATTTTCGCTCGGTACTCGACCATGATCTGATCCATCGCTTCGCGGTTACGGCGATGGTCGGCGTCGGCGACGTTGATTTGGCTAGCAATGACTTCCATAGGGTCACGCAGATTGTGACACCTTCGAGGGCCTGGGGGTGGCTCTTCCCCCCGTGACAAGGTTGGAAATCGGGGATCGTGGAACGGGTAGGGTCTGAGTTATGAAAGTGCATTGATCTTAGTCATTGCGGTTTCCCTCTTCGCATGGCTGGAACTCCCGCTGGTAAAGTTTGCATCAGTGGCAAAGTCTTTCACGAAAGCGGACGTTGACCGTGCCCTAAGCGATGCTAGTCGGTTAAGACACGAAGGCAGATACGAAGATGCCCTCGAGCGGCACATTTGGTATCACAAGAACGCCATGCGATACGCCCCAGAGCATTATGGAGTGAGATTATCGTTCGCGCTGGCATACTGGGCCGAACTTGGGGGCGTTTTTCCGAAAGCCAAGGATGCCCTTCGGTCCGTGCGCGATGAAACGCTAGCGGCCTATAGGAAGAAACCGTCGGATTGGCTAGTGTTCGGGGAAGTGATGAGCCTTAATATGTACCTCGATGACTTAGAATCCGCGATGGCGCTATTCTATGAGGGTCGCAAGAATCGGGTGGAAGAGACGGGCTTGTTGCTCTACTTAGATCGAATCCTGGCCACCGGCGATAAGAAATGGGCTCGCGACGTAATCGGTGATCCAAGGGCCAGACTCGCGCTGATTGAGGATCAAGTGTTTATGAGGAATCGTTTTATGCGGAGGGATGAAACTCCGGGTGATATGAAGGGGATGCTAGATGAGAGCGACGCTCGGCAGGTAGCAATTCTGCTTAAGGCTGTCGGGTCAATTGATGGGTTGTCCGCAGCGCAGGCACTTCAGAATGAGGCGCTCAAGTTTCTGGACTCGCCGATTATTCGCGAGGCTTTGTACCCTTGATGCAAACGGGTAGACCTTGCCCAGCGTCCGGCCCGAAACTCTGTCGCCCTTTCAGGGCTTTTGGTTTCCGCAACGTACCCAGGCCTGGGCGGCCTGGGCTATATTCTGGCCGGCCCTTTGGGCCTTCGGAGCGTTTCACAGCCTGGAAAGCAACTCCGTGAACACCGTCGAAAAACTGCCTTTTTGCGAGGAACTGAGTTTCAGCTGACCTGAGCCGAACCCCCGATCCACCGAACTCCACCCGAACGCACTCCTAACTCAACTCAAACGACTCGCCCCATTTCGGAATCGTTGTCTCCCAACCGAGAACCTCCTTAATCTTGGCCTGCAATGCCGCCTGCGCTGGGGGTTCTCCGTGGACGATGAACGTTTGTTTGGGTGACTGCCGGAAGCCTCCCAACCAACGCATCATTTCACCTTGATCGGCGTGGGCGGAGAGGGCGTTGAGCTTTTCTACCCGGGCCTGCACCGCGATTTCGCGCCCCATCATGCGAACCTCGGGGGCACCTTCAAGAATCCTGCGTCCCAACGTTCCCTGGGCTTGGTAGCCGGTGAAGAGGACGACGGTGGTAGGATCGTCTAATCGGTGCATGAGGTGATGAACGATTCGGCCGCCGTTGCACATTCCACTGCCCGCAATAATCATCATCGGGCCGGAACGTGAATTCAGCTCCTTCGAAAGCTCGCGATCTCGTACGAATGTGACGTTTTCGGGCTCAAGAGGCGCATGGCCAATGTTGTGCTCTCGCAGCATATCCTCATCGTGCTCTTCATAAGCTGTCCGATAGAGATCAGTTGTGCTTATCGCCATTGGACTGTCAATGTAAATGGGAACCCGGGGGCATTCGCCGCTATCTTGCAATTGATGAATGAAATAAAGCAACTCTTGGGTTCTACCGATGGCAAAGCTTGGGACTAAGACAACACTGCCATCGCGATAGGCGTCGCTCAGAATCTTGGCTAGTCGAACTGTGGTGTCCTCAACCTTGTGCAAGCGGTCTCCGTAGGTGCTTTCGATGGTGAGGTATTCGGAAAACTCATAAGGAGTTGGGTCCTTGATTATCGGCGTATTGTAGCGGCCAAGGTCACCTGACATCATGATCCGCTCGCCGTTGTCAAAGTAGATCTCGGCAAAAGCGGAGCCAAGGATATGGCCGGCGGGCAGGTACCGCAGCTTCATTCCCCCTGGGAGCGGGTGAATGTCGTCGTAAGTAAGCCGCTTCATCGCCTTCATCGTCGCGTAAGCGTCTTGCTCGGTGTAAAGGGCGGGGCGTTCGTCGCCGCGCTTAGCTCGGTGCCGGGCGTCCTCTTCTTGAATGCGGCCCGAGTCGGGCAAGCTAATTTTGCAGATGCCGATGGTCGCGCCAGTGGCGTAGATGGGCCCGGTGTAGCCCGACTTCACCAGGCAAGGCAAGTAGCCGATGTGATCGGTGTGCCCGTGGGTTAACACCAATGCGTCAATCGAATTCGGCTCAACCGGAAAGGGTTGGTAGTTTCGAGCGCTTAGTTCGGAGGAACCCTGAAACAGGCCGCAATCCACGAGGATTCGCTTGCCATTGTGCTCAATGAGGTGCCGAGAACCCGTGACCGTCTCTGCGGCCCCATGAAAAGTGATGCGCGGTTGCATAGCGCTTATTTTGCGCTATGCAGACTTCTTCAAGTTCAGCCCGAACATATATCTCAGCTTTTCGCCCAGCGAGAGCTCGACCTTTTCGTAATTCTGGCCGATCAGACTCGCGGCGATCGCGGCGACGTCTTGCGATGGCGGCAATTTCGGATCTGCGATAGAATAGGGTCGGCGACGCCGAATGTATTCCAAGGCGCGGTTATCTTGCCGAACATGTCCGGCGTACATCAGAGACTTACCCAAGAACTGCTCGCAGATTGATCGAAGCTTGGCGAAGACCGCTTTGGCCTGGGCGTCATCGGTTACCATGTTCAAAATCACGCGAATAGTGGCATCCGGACGACGGGCCCAAAGCGCTTTTGCAGTTGCGTAAGCATCGGTAATCGAAGCAGGATCGGGTGTTGCGATGAGCAAACACTCATCGGCGGCTTGAAGGAATGTAAGAACCGTGCTGTCAATTCCGGCACCAGTATCAAAAATGAGGATGTCGGTTGAACGCTCTAACTCTGCGAGTTCGGTTAGGAACCGATCGAGTTGGGGTCCGCTCAGGTTCACCATTGCCTCTACTCCCGAACCTCCGGCGATAAAGCGAACTCCGGCGGGCCCGTCTTGCACCACTTGGGACAAGGTTTTCTCCCCCGAAAGAACGTGTTGCAACGTAAAGTCAGCGCTGGCCCCCAGGACGACGTCAAGGTTAGCTAACCCTAAATCCGCATCAAACAGGACTACCCTTCGACCCAACTTCGAAAACTGAATTCCCAGGTTGCACGACAAGTTTGTCTTGCCAACGCCACCCTTTCCACTTGTTACTGCGATCGTTCTCATAGTTTCCTTACGCTGCCGTTCGACGGAACAGCCGTTGCCAGAACCCGGTCTTGGGTTCATCTTCCTGGCCCGAAGTCATGATTGAGAGTAGTTGCTCTCGGTCCTTGCTCGATGGGGCCACCCTTTCAGCCGTCGGCGTGCTGATCACAGACCAATTGTAGGAGCGCATTGCGCTTGCCATTAGCAAAGCGGAAGGGTAGCGGTCGCCTTGATCTTTAGCGAGGGCTCGGGTAAGAACCTCCACCATAGCTAGCGGCAAATCGGGGCTCAAATCGTTTGGAATTCCCCAGTTTCCGTTTTCGTGAGGCTTGCGCCCTGTTAGGCATTCCCAAAGAAGTGTTCCAAGCGCGAAAACATCAGAAGCCGGGGTGCCATTCATTCCTTCCGGGCTTGAGTAGTTCTGAGATGGGTTAAAGAGGGGCACGAGCTTAGCGCCAGCAGCTGTAATTACGATGTTTTCTGGGCAAACTAGGCCAACGTGACCCCCACGTTGGTGGAGAGCGTCTATACCCTCAGCAACTTGTGAGACCAGCGTCGTAGCTTGCGATAAGCCGCGTTGGCCGCGAGTCTTAAGAATATGAGCAAGGGTTTCACCTTCCAGTTTCTCCAATACCACCCAGTTTTTGCCCTCGTGCTCGAATAAGTCGTGGATTGCCGCTACATAAGGAGTTGACGTTCGAGCGGCGGCTTGAATCCTGTGCACAAGGCCGTGATCGGCCGCTCCGGTGTCCGAGGAAAAAAGCGTTACCGTTCGATTAAGCTCGTGATCCGTGGCCTCGAAGACATACACGCCTTCGATTTCCTTCAGAAGGCGAGCGCCGTGGTAGCGGCTCGGAACCACTGCATTTGGAGTCGCAACAACCTGACCTTCATTCAGGCCATACGCTTCACGAATCTTTGCGATCAAACTCGTTCTGGCGCTGATCAAAAACTTGGCCCGTTTCTTGGTGAGTACGGCGACTTGATCGGTTGCCTCCACGTTCACCGGGTCAAAAATTACGAAAGTGGCATCTTCGCCGTTCACCTCGACAGCCAAGACTCCTTGTTCCAAGGCAAACTCGGCTTTTAGGAGCCCAATTGCCTCCGGTTGGATCGGGTGAGTTGCCATATCTGCAACTTCATAGCCAAACTGCTCAGCTAGACAGAGTGCGATCTGATCTTCGGTGCAAAATCCGCGCTCAACGACAATTTCGCCCAAGCGTCGGTTCGAGGTTTGCTGAGCGGCGAGCGCGATTGAAAGCTGTAAGCTTGTAATCAATTCGCCCTGGACAAGCATTTCGCCAAGTTTTCTATAAGTCATATCTAGTCTTTCCCGGTTTGTTATCCGAATTATCGGTAAGTTGAGTCATGATCCTCTAATGGACCTCGAATTCGATGGTGTGTTTGCTACTATCCGCGGCGACCGCCGAAAGCCGCTTGGCCCCCGGATCGAAGCTGACCGTTGTTTTCCATGTTCCACGATTGTCGGCAATGGTCGTTGCCAAGAGCACTTTGTTTGCGTAAACCTTGATCTTCGCGCCTGGTTCTGCTTTCCCAACAACCGTGTTTTTTCCTTTGATGAGGGAGCTTCCGGATTGTGGCTTTTCAACTTTTGGCGGTTTAGATGGAGACTCACCGGGCTCTGACCTTAAGATTGGCGCACGCTGATAGCCAAACGGACCCAGCTTTTCGCCAACCGGATTGCCATTTTCATCTTCAGCCCGAAACGTTATCAAGCGGCCGTCAACCATTTCAATGGGCATTTTGATCATCCAGCGCCCGCCCTCACCAACCTTGGAAGATCCAATCCAGGTGGTGTCATCAATCATGTCTACTTTCACCCCCGGCGAGAGGCCAGAAAAGGTGACGATCTTTGTATCAACAATCAGGCTCTTCGGAGTTTCAAGTGATATGTGCTTTACTTTATTGGGGCGATACTCGTTTGCGGGAGACGCCGAAAGATAACCATAGAGGGCCACGAGCCCCCACAGCAGAAACCACGACAGGTCAATCAAATCGTGCTTTTTGATTTCGTCTTCAGTTCGAACCATGCGCTATTCTCCTGCGACGCGATCCGCGGCCTCTAGTATCCACTCAGTAGGTTCGATGTGCTGCCAAGGTTCCGGCATGATAGCTTTAGTAATTTCGTCGGGAGTTGCGCTAGCCAAGTCGCTAAACGTGAGAATGCCAGCGTCCCAGAGCTTTCGTTCGTAAACGAAACCGATCCCGTTTATCTGCTCGAGCGGATCACGTTTTGGGAGGCTCGGTTCTGCCGTTGGAACTGGAGCGGTTGCAACGAACGGTACTGATTCCATCGTCGGAGGACCGGCCGTGCTTGAGGAAATGGGGGCCAAACCGTCGCGCAGGGAGTTTACTTCGCCGATCACACGGCCAAGAGCAGTTCGGTGGTGCTCCAAGCTTGCCCGGAGCTGGTGAACATCGGCAAGTTCACGGTTGGCATTAGCCAATTTCATTTCGAGGTCTGCGGTCTTAACCGCCGAGTGCTCACTTTGCTCGGCTTGGGCTTCGGCAAGGCGAACCTGAGCGCTCAACGCCTCTGTTTGCTGGATCAACTGTGAGTTCTGATGTTGCAGAGTGTCAACCATCGTCTTCTGCGCCTCAAACCCGGCCGCTTCGGTCATAAGGGCTGCAATCTTGTTCTCTTTTTCTTGGAGTTTCGCCGTCAGATCTTCAATATCTTGTTTGAGGGCGCTTTTCTTGGAGTCCTTATCTCTAAGCTCCAACATTTCGGCCTGAAGTTGGGTTTGAGCAGCCCGAGCAGCATGGAGGTCTGCTTCCAGTGCCTGAATTTGGCGATCCTGAAAGGCGGCCCGATCACTTGCGATCATCGCCGATTTAAGTTTTTCATTCGCCTCACTGAGCTGCATCTGCAATTCGGCGGCCTGCGCCGGTTGGTTTGCGCTCTCGTCAATTTTGGCGAGGGCTACCCGAAGCTGAGCTTCAAGGTCGCGTCGAGCTGTTTCTGAAGCGTCTGCTTGCTGTTGGAGGTGTTCCAGATCGGCCATCAGCGTTGCGGAGGCAATTTGCTTGTCTCGATCGTCCAAGTTGAATTTCATGCGTTCAAGCTCTTGTCGCAACGCTTCTGCTTCGCCTTGAAGCTGAACAACCCTGCCCTCGGCTCCTTCCGCTCGCTTAACGAGGGTGTCTTCATCAACCGAGGATTCGGAGACCTTTTCGTTGAATATCCGGTCTTCGAGTCGCCGAATCATCTCGCGTGAAGATTCGAGCTGACTGGTAAGCGCCCGAATTTGGCTTTCCTTAGCCTCAACATCGTGGCTGACTCCGCCGGTGGAGGCAAGCAATGCTTGTAACTCGCCGATTCGCGTGTCCTTTGCCATTATCTCATCCTTTAGGGTTGAAAGTTCGGGTGAAGGAAGGGGCGGCACCTCTGAGGAAGACATCGCCGCCTTTCGGCGTAGTTCTGCCATTTCTACTTTTGTTATCTCTTCTATCGAACGGTAGCCATCAAGTTCGGCTTCCGCCTCTGCCAATCTCTGGGTAAGGTCATTGTTGCCGCTCGAAGCTCCGGATTGAAGTGCGGCCAGCTCGGTACGGGTTTCCAGCAGTTGCCGTTGCAATTCCTGATCTGATCGAGAGTTGCTCTGAAGTTCCAGAATCGTGGTTTTCGCCTGATCAAGATCGCGAATTAGCGCAGTTGTGTCTCCCGAACTCACTTGGGCTAGCTGAGATTGGAGCTCTTCGTTATCGAGTTTTGCCTTGGCTAGCTTCTCCTGCGCGTCATCAAACCGACCTCGCAAAGCCATCATATCCGCCTTGAACGGGTTGTCGCCTTGACCCACCTTCGGGCCGAGCCCTCGCCAATACAAGCGATCATAGATGTAGGCTCCTACCGCCCCAACCATTCCGCCCACTCCTAAAGCCGCAATCCAGTTCATAACATCACCCGATGAAGGCGCAATGCCCTCAACATCATATTATCGGCGAATATTATCGAAATTCTAAGATTGCTCTAAGTTTTCATTTTCCTTTTCGTCAAGCTGCTCGGCGATGTCATCGAAAGCGTCATCCCCCATCGCATCCATTGCTCCTTCAACCTGCTCAGCGGCTTCTTCAAGCGTTCGGTCTGTGGTATCGGGTCCTTGTTTGAATGCAACCCACGAGCCAACGAGGACGATTAGAATCAATCCAATCCAGAATATCCAAGGCGACAGCTCCGGGAACTGAAAGCCGAGTGGCACGGAATGGGTTTTGTTGTAGTGGTTTTCAAACGTATGACCAGTCAGGAAAGCAAGCTTAACTCCCGCCCAGCCCACCAGCACATAGGCAAGATGGTCAAGAGCGGGGTACTTCTCCAGTAGCCTCAAAAAGAATCCCGCTGCCCACCTTAACAAGACGATCCCAAGCACCGCGCCCCCATAAACCACCCAAATCTTATTTGGATTAGGTTCAATTGCGACAGCAACGAGGACAGAATCAATGGCAAAGGCGAGATCCGCCAAATCCGCGTAAAGCACCGTCAACCAAAATCCAGCCCCAGCCGCCCCTTTGTGCTCGTTGTTTCCACCTAGTTGAATAAAATGCTTGATCGGCAGATAGAAAAGATAGAGCGCTCCGACGCCTTGCAACCACCAAAACGAAGCAATGCTACTAGCGAGCACGATCGCCCCCAGCCGGAAGACAAACGCTCCGGCCAAGCCATAGAACAACGCACGCTTTTGTTGGTCCTTGGGCAGATGGCGAACCATGATGGCCAAGATCAGGGCATTATCGGCGGAAAGTAGCGCTTCTAGAATTACAAGAATGCCGATCTTTCCTAAATCGGGAACGGCAAAGGTCTGTCCAAACATCGCGGGCTTTACGGAATACGCGGGTCATTGAACTCGCGTTGCGCTAAATTCTGCCACAATAAGGCAAAGTTATGCCCACCTACGTCTACGAGTGCAAGAAATGTGAACAGACGTTCGAAGTTGAACAGCGAATCGTTGAAGACGCGTTGAAGGATTGTCAATGCGGCGGCGAGGACACCCTCCGGCGGATTATTCAGCCGACGGCGATGATGTTCAAGGGATCGGGGTTCTATGTGAACGATTCCGCCTCGAAGGCTCCAGATGTAGCTAAGGAGTGTACCGGTGAGCCCGCCGCTTGCCCGGCTTGTGTGCCCGCTCCAGCGTCCGAAGCAGCTCCATGAACGGCCTTTGGGACCTTGATCAGTCCCTTTTTCGCTTGATCCACCTCGGGTTCCATCGTGATTGGCTTGATCCCGTTTTTTGGGTTATCAGTTCCACTGGTCTCGGTTGGGTTCAGGCGGTCATCTTAGCTCTCGTTGGTTTGGATTTCAGGAGACTTCCAAATGGGCGTTGGGATTGGTTGTGGCCGGTGGCATGGTCTGGCATCATCGCCGGGCTTTCGAACAGCGCTCTGAAAAGAATTTTCGAGCGGGAACGCCCGAGCAACTTTGAATGGGCTTTGCCGCAGGAAGACATCTACTACAAGAGTTTCCCTAGCGGTCATACCGCGGGCGCATTTGGGTTGGCCATGGCTTTCGTGTTGCTCAATCCTAGTCTAAACTGGAAATGGAAGGCGCTGGCCATTGGCTGGGCATCGCTTGTGGGTTTCAGCCGGATCTACCGCGGAGTTCACTGGCCGACGGACGTCCTCGGTGGGATCGCAAACGGCGCATTGATCGCCGCTATTGTGGTTTCGATTACGCTTCGCTCGAGGGCACATGGCGCAAGCGCGCCTGATTAGCGACCCATACCCCCCCGATTACAACTACGAGCCCCGCCAACTGGAGCGGGACCAAACCTTTGCCAAGGAAGATCAAACTACTGAGCGCCGCTATCGGGGCCACAAAGTATTGATACAGCATGGCTCCCGCAGCGCCCACCTTGCGAACTCCCGTGTAAAAGCCCATGAAGCCGATTCCGCCGGCAAAAAGGGCAAAGTAAATTAGCATGCTCCAACCGGTAACGGTCACTCTGTCCCAATGGGTGTTCAGAAAATCGTTGCCCCCAAAGGCCAAGAGCGCAACAAGCCCGGCGGGCATGGCCAAGGTGGCGAGGGCGATAGGATCCATCTTGGAAACCAGAGGTCGGCTGATTACGGTCCCCATAGCCCAAACGAATGCCGAGGCGAATAAGAGTGCATCACCCAACAATTCCTTCGAGCCAAACTTCGCATCAGGCGAGGCCAGAACGACGAGCCCCACGCCCATGAAAGCGATCAGAGTGCCCATTAAGATTACGACCCGAAACCGCTCTTGCTTGAAAAGAACCGCCAAAAGCAGGGTAAACACCGGCGAACAGCCAAGAATAATTGCCCCTTCTGCGGGAGTCGCGTACTTCATTCCGAGCGTAAAGAGCACCATGTAAACACCCATCGAGAGGAGCCCTTGCAAATGCACCCGCCAGGCTTCGCCGACGGGCATTCTTAGTGAAATGCCCTTCCATCGGCAATACACATAAAGAAACAGGGCCATGAGGAACCAGCGACCGAGGGCGGCGGTGGATGGCTCCATCTCCTTAAGGAGCAACTTCAGAGCTACGAAGTTGAACCCCCAAAGAACCATTACCCCAAGAAGAATGGGCTCCAGGCCGATTCGTTTTGGGGTGTTAGGGGGCGTCACTTAACTCAATAGTATGAAGCTACTCGCGGTTTATTTGTGGGCGATTCGGCTGTCCTCGCACTCCGCCTTGAACCGGCGGGGCCGTGGGTGGTTGCCCGGGTCGGGGTGCTGGCGGCTGCCCACCCGCGGCCGCTTTTTCGGCAGACTCTCCCATTAAAGCAATCATGCGTTTGAACTCTCCGGGGTCCTTTGACCGGTGAAGCCCATCTTCCATTGTAATCAACCCATCCGTCACCAAATAAGCGAGCGACTGATCAAGAGTTTGCATTTTCTGCTTCATTCCCGTTTGAATCATGGAGTTGATCTGGAAGCTCTTGTTTTCGCGAATAAGGTTGCGGATCGCGTTGGTTGCCACCAAGGATTCATAGGCCGCAATTCGACCCTTACCATCCTTTCGCTTTACGAGCGTTTGTGAGATAACGCCCACCAAGTTAACTGAGAGCTGCATACGAATCTGCTGCTGTTGGTGGGTAGGGAAGACGTCAATAATTCGGTCAACCGTTTGCACTGCATCTACCGTATGCAACGTCGCAAAAACAAGGTGCCCCGTTTCCGCCGATGTTATCGCTTGGTGAATCGTTTCCAAATCACGCATTTCGCCGACGAGAATTACGTCAGGGTCTTGCCTCAAAACATACTTGAGTGCGTTATAGAAGCTCAGCGTGTCTTCATAAAGTTCCCTTTGGTGAATTAAGGATTCCTTGTCTTTGTGGACAAATTCAATCGGGTCTTCGACGGTTACGATGTGTAGTTGCTCCGTTGAGTTAAGGCGATCAACCATTGAGGCCAACGTTGTTGACTTGCCTGATCCAGCCGGGCCAGTAACCAAAACGAGCCCGCGAGGCTTATGGATAAAGTCAAATGCCGCGGGCGGCAGTCTCAGCTCTTCCATAGACTTGACGTGATAAGGAATTACCCGAAAGGCCGCCTGAGTGCAGTTGCGTTGCTGGTAGACGTTGCCTCGAAACCGAGCAACCCCTTCTATTTCGGTGGCGAAGTCCAGGTCATGGTCTTTGTAATAGCGCCCTTTCTGCTCTTCGGAGAACATTTCAAATAGGCAAGACTTGAATTCGTCGCTGAAGAGCGGCGCCTCATCTTCAAGCTGAACAAGCTCTCCATACACGCGAACATAGATCTTTCCGGAATCAGTCTTGAAGTGAAGGTCGGAGCCATCCATCTCGACCGTCTTGCGGAGCAAGTTTTCAATTTTCTTATGCACTGGGAGCCTCCACTAGCCCTTTTGCCATCGCTCGCCTTTGGAATTCGGTCGGCACGGAAGCACGGGCCAATGCTTGCTCGTATTCGACGGCTCCCTTTTCAACAAGGTTGAGCAAGTCTCCGTCAAGGGTGTTCATCCCGAATTCGCCTCCAGTTTGGATTTCACTGTAGAGTTGGTGGGTTTTGCCATCTCGAATCAGCGTTCGAATCGAAGGCGTTACAAACATTGCCTCAAATGCTCCCACTCGAGATTTTCCGTCCTTGGTGGGGAGTAGTGCTTGAGAAACAATCCCACGCAACGTAACGCTCAACTGAGTTCGGATCTGGGGCTGCTGGTCAGGATCAAAAACGTCAACGATCCGGTCAATCGTCTGCGCGGAGTCAACCGTATGAAGAGTTGATAGCACGAGGTGACCGGTTTCAGCGGCGGTGATCGCCAACTGAATCGTTTCAAGGTCGCGCATTTCTCCAACAAGAATCACGTCGGGGTTTTGCCGCATAACGTGCTTCAAGGCCTCCGAGAATGCAAAGGTGTCGGTTCCTAGTTCGCGCTGATTGACAATGCTTTGTAAGTCGGGGTGGACATACTCAATCGGATCTTCGATTGTCATGATATGGCACCTCTGATTAAGGTTGATGTGATTAATCATCGCCGCGAGGCTCGTGGACTTCCCAGAACCGGTCGGGCCCGTAACCAGGATTAAACCGCGCGGCATTAACGCGAGTTGTTTGGTAACCGAGGGGAGGCGCAACTCGTCAATTGTTCGGATTTTGTAAGGGATGACCCGGAAAACAGCCGCAATACGCCGCTGATCCCAAAACATATTGACTCGGAATCGGGCGGCACCCTCAACAAAGTAGGAGAGGTCAAGCTCACGCTCTTTGTAGAGCTTTTCCTTTCGAACATCGCTAAGGATGCTGTACAGTAGGTTTTCGGCGCCCTCAACGGTCAGAACAGGATAATCTGACCTCTTGAGCGCCCCATGTATGCGCATGATCGGGGGCTCGCCCGCTTTAATGTGCAGATCACTTGCTTCCTTTGAGACTAGGTCCCTTAACAGATCATCTATATGCAACGCCAACTCCTCTTATCGTCGGAGCATCTGTTTGAGCTCTGACTGAATACCTGCGTAGTTTAGCGCGGTTTGCTCCGTGATAACACCGGCCTTAACAAATTTGTAAAGCGATTGGTTCATTGTTTGCATTCCCCAGAACTCGCCTTCGTTCATCAGTTCATACAGATCGCTAAAGTGAGCATCTTCAATCTTCTTTGAAACGGTTGGTGTACAAACCAAGATTTCCATCGCGCAAATACGTCCGTTGCCATCGGCTCGGGGAACAAGCTTTTGCGAAACAATGTAGCGCAATGAGTTTGCTAGTCGCATACAAAGGTGATCTTTCTCGTGCGGAGGGAACATGTTAATGATTCGGTCCATGGTCTCATAAGCTGAGGAAGTGTGAACTGTTGAAAAGACCAAGTGACCCGTTTCACCCGCTTGTAGCGCGGTTTGGAAGGTCGTGGTGTCACGCATTTCACCAACTAGAATTACGTCGGGAGCTTCACGAAGTACCGCGCGCATAGCGGGGAGGAAGTCTTCGGTGTCAATGCCGATCTCTCGTTGCGTCACGTATGACTTCTTGTCCTCGTGGACGAACTCAAGCGGATCTTCAATCGTAACAATGTGGACCGATCGCGTATTGTTAATCATGTCCAGAACCGCGGCCAGGGAAGTTGTCTTTCCTGAACCCGTCGGGCCGGTGAAAAGAATCAAGCCCATTCGAGGATTGCCAAACTGCTTGAGCGTGGGGTGGAGTCCTAAATCCTCAATGGAAAGGATCGTCAAAGGGATAATTCGGCAAACAATGCCGTCGGTGCCCTTTTGCCTATGGAGATTCGCACGTACGCGGCAAAGGTTTTTAACGCCAAAGGCGAGGTCCATTTCATATTTATCTTCGTAAATCCGGCGTTGACGCTCGGTCATCAGGTCGTGGTTGATTCTCCGGGTGTTCGCTTCGTCCATGACGGGCCAGTCGCCTGGAACCGGTTTCATCGCCGCGTGTTGGCGCATCATGGGAACCGAATTACACTTGACGAAGATGTCCGAGGCTCGCTCGTGAAAGCCAATTTCTATGAGCTCGTGAATACTGACGCTTGCTGTATCTCGCATATCTGAAAATTACTCCTGACCTAACGCTTCTTAGAGGCAACCTTTGGCGCACCACGAAGCAGAAGCAAGTATACCAACGCCCCCAGCGCCAGGCTCATCACTACAAAGATCGAAATCAGGAGCGCCCGATTATCTCCAGTGCTAGACGGCTTCTGAACCGGCTTTTCGTTCGCGGGTTCGTGGTGATCCGGGAACTTAATCAGAGCCTCGTCTTGGCTTAGAAGCTGAATACGATATTCAAGCCCGGCCGGGTCTTGATTTACTCGGCCCTCCCCCGCGACGACATTGTCAATCCCATATTGGCGAACTGTAGATTTTGTTGGCACAAACTTATCAAAAATGATGTTGATGCCACCAATCGTATATGGCTTTGGTGCGCCCGCGAACGCCTTTAGAATGGGCTCGATGTTGAGTTTGCCGTGTTCTGGATCGGTAATGCCATCTATGCCGAAGCTTGCCCTTACGAATTTTAGGCTTTGGGTGGTCTGCAAATTGGGGCTCCCAATGGCGAGACCACGGGGCGCGCTCCCAAGCAAGGTGCCCAGCTTCAAAATCTGCCTCTCGAGTAAGTCCTTCGGATAACCATCCTTAACCATGGTGATTTCGACGAGGTCAGCGCCGAGACGGTGCTTCTCAACGACAATCAAGACGTCGGGCTTAATCAACTCGAACATTGACGATTGTGCGCGAACCATAACCGCCACCATAAGGCCAGTTAGGATCGGAAATGCCTTCTTCAACACCCAGTAATTCATCATATTGCAAAACCCTTGTGAATAATGGAACCAACTGAACATCCAAGACGTCTAACCCCGTCTAGCAACCGCTTGATTGAAACGATTTTCCAATGAATCTCGTTAATATTTGGTAGGTTTGTAAAAAGGGGTGATGGCATAATCATGAGTGAAACGGAAGTCGCAAGAGAATCGGCGCAGGGACTGTACTTAACCCCAGAGGGTTTTGCATCGTTACATGCGGAACTTGATAATTTAACCATGGTTAAGCGTCCAGAAATTGCGGATCGCATCCGCGAGAGCTTACAGCATGGCGAATTTAGCGATGATAACTCCGAATTGGACGAAGTAAAGTTTGAGCAGGCCTTCGTAGAAAACAGAATTGGAGAATTAAAAGCCATCTTTAGCGGAGCTTCCATTATGGATGTTACGCAGATTCCGACAGATTATGCGGGCATGGGTTCCCTTGTAACGATTCATGATCCCGAGTTTGGGGATGACTTTGTGGTCCGATTGGTTGCGAGTGTAGAAGCAAACCCGGATAAAGACTTATTGAGCAGCGACTCGCCCATGGGGATGGCACTTTTCGGCAAAGCCGTTGGTGAATCTTTTTCAGTGGACGCTCCCGGTGGCTTAAAGAAATACAGCGTAAAGTCTATCAAGCGCTAAGGCACGATTTTGACTTTCGGCTCAAAATGCCGCAAGCGATCCCAGGGGAAGCCCTTGGGGTCGCTTTTTCTTCCCTTTGGTTGAGCGATTGCCTCGTGGCTCGTGAAATATCGGATCGGGAATCTTCTTACCAGCACATGTAGCAAATTATCCAGGGCCTGAATCTGGTGCTCAGGATACGGATCTTTACCGTCGTTAAGGTTCACTAACTCAATGCCCACTGAGAACGCGTTTACCCTTTCGCGCCCTTCGCTATCCAAGCTAACGCCGGCGTGCCATGCCCTTTCGAATGTGCTGACCTGCTGCACGATTGATCCGTCTTTGCCGATTGTGAAGTGAGCGCTAACCTGACTTTCTTCCTTCAAGAAGAGAGCGACGGTCTCCTTCAAAGTTGGGATTACGGTTGAATGGATGACAACGGTATCAGGCGTGACTCCCGCCGGCCGAGGGTCAAAGTTTGGGCTTGAGAGCCAAATGATCTGATTGAACCCTGGATCAATCCACGGGTCGGGCAGCTGTACATGGGCTTGACCAAGCAATTCGAGCAATGTTAGCGTTGCGAGAGAGACAACCATGGCCTATTATCCAGCAAAACGGACACTCGACGTTGAGTGCCCGTTTGGTTGTCTCATGGATAACCTATCGAGATCGGAGATTCTCCATCCCAACATAACCAGGGCTAGCCAAAACGTTTCCATAGATTCGCACTTCATCGTAACCACCCACGCTACCCAGGTCCCAGCCTCTCCAGTTCCACGTAGCATTGTTGATCGGGGCGAATACGGCGACTCCAACTGGGACTCCAGCTTTAAAGAATCGGACTCCCATGCCGGTAACGGCGATGCCGGCAAAAGGAACTCTGAAATGGCCGCCCCACTGCTTCCAAACCTGCTGGTATCGAATTCTAACATTGGTGCCGCGTCCGAACATGGCATTGCCCGAAATCGGAGGCAAAAGGGCCGGATTGTTCGTAACCATCATGAGTCCGGTTAGGTTGAGTCTCGAAAGCAACCCACCTCCAGAATAACCAACAAAGGAAACGTAAGACGTGATCGGAATCGTGTTAAACGATTCGCCAATGGTTGGCGCGAAGGGTGCGAAGATTGGAGTTTGGGCGCTTGCGACGCCAGTGGCGACGACTGAAAATGCGATGAGTGTTGTTCTGATATTTTTCATTTGAATCCCCATAGTAGGATTCATTGATCCTACGCACTACTTGACTTTTCGAGCCGAAAATTGTTCCAAATTTCGAACTTTTCCCTGGCTGTTTCGATCTTTTGAGTTCGAATGAGGCCTTTGTCGCGGCGTTGCGCGGGGAAGGAAGGGGGCTCAGGCAGGAGGCCCCAGTTGATATTCATGGGCGCAAACTCGCGCTCGGTTTGGTCCTGAAGGTGAGCAAGAAGCGACCCGTAAGCGCTTTCTCGTGGGGGAAGCTCGAACGATGTTTGGGAAATTCGAGAAAGGGCGATTAAGCCCGCCAAGATGCCAATAGCGGCCGATTCGACATAGCCCTCCACGCCCGTTAACTGGCCTGCTATCAAAATTCCGGAGCAAGGGAGAAAGTCGAGTGCGGGGGACAGGAGGGTCGGAGCATCAAGGTAGGTGTTGCGATGAATGACCCCAAAACGTACGAACTCCGCGTTTTCAAGCCCCGGCACCATTTGAAACACGCGCTTTTGCTCCCCCCACTTGAGCCTTGTTTGACAGGCGACAAGGGAATAAAGTGTCTTCTCTTTGTTTTCGGGCCGAAGTTGGAGAGCAGCGTGGGGACGGCGATCGGTGCGGGGATCGGTCAAGCCAACTGGCTTAAAATTGCCAAACGCTAAGCTTCGAGTCCCCTTCTCGGCAATAGCTTCGATCGGCGTGCAACTTGCAAAGTACTTGATCTTCTCTAACAAGGCTTCCTCTTGATCGCCCGGAGCGAGATCGCGCTTACCTCCCGCTTCAAAAGCGTGAATCGGTGCCTTTTCGGCGCTCACTAACGCGGAGACGAAGGCCTCATACTCTTCTCGATTGAAGGGACAGTTAAGGTAGTCGTCGCCGCCTTTGTCGTAGCGAGATTGCGCAAATGCGATGTCCAAATTGATCGAACTCGCTTCCACGGTGGGGCTCACGGCGTCGTAAAAGTACAGATGTTTGCGCCCTGCTTTGGTCGCAAGCCATTCGGCCAGTTCGGGCGAGGTAAGGGGGCCGGTGGCGAGAATCACCAAGCGGCCCGCCGATAGTTCAGCCTCAAGGTCCGCGGGCCCGAAGACGCCTTCGCAAAACTCCACTAGCGAGTGCTCCTTTAATGCATCGGTTATGGATTTCCCAAACAAGTTTCGATCTACGGCGAGCGCCTGGCCTCCTGGCACTTCGTGGGAGTATGCCGTTTGCAACACCAGAGATCCAAGAAGGGCCATTTCTGCCTTCAGTTGTCCAGCCGGCGAATCGGGAGACTTAGATTTCAGCGAATTCGAACAAACCAGTTCCGCGAAGTAGCCAGTGGTATGGGCGGGGGTCATGGTTGTGGGTCGCATTTCAATCAACCGCACCCGAACGCCCCGTGATGCCAGAGCCCAGGCGGCCTCCACGCCCGCGAATCCTGCTCCCACAACCGTTACCATTCCCCCTTATTGTGGCAAACAAAAAAGCCCCTCGCATTTGCGAGGGGCTTTTTTGTTTTGGCGACTACTTCGAAGAAGCGCGAGCTTTGTTCATCTCACCGACGAACTGATCAACCGGTTTGAAGCCGAGGAACTTGTGCAGTTCCGCGCCCTCATTGTTTAGGAACAACAGAGTTGGCATTGCTGAAACTCCGAACTGTTGGAATACGGCGGGCTGATGATCAGCATTGATTTTGCAGAAGACGAAATACTTGCTCTGAGCTTTGAACTTCTCAGTAGGGTAGACCTCACGGGCCAACATTTTGCAAGCGCCTCACCAATCTGCATAAAAATCAATCATTAAAATCCGCTTCGAACTTGAGGCAACCTTTTTGGCTTCATCCAAATCGGTGTACCACTTATCCGACAACATTTCTTCCTTGGTCAACTCTCGTGCGCCTTCGGGAGCCTTAAACGCGAACTGGTCCGCGGTCATGGCATCGCCACTCAGGGCTACTTCCTTGGTATCAACAAGAATACGAGCCTTCTCGCCGTCAGGATAAACGAACTCAAGTTGGCGCGCTACATTCTTATCATCTAAGAAGAAGTTGGCTTTTTTGCCGCTCTTAAACTCGCCATTTACAACCGACAGACTCATTCCCTTTCGAGTTTTCGTGCCGCCGCTGGTTGTGGCAAGATCTTTGAAGCCCTTGCCGGTAAAGAATGGAGACCACAAAGTCATCTCATCGCTGTTAAACAGCTCGGCGAGGTCCTCTTTGGTTTGCGGCTTTTTGAAGTAAGTCTTGGCCGACTTGTCGTAAGTTGTGATGTTCGCTCCATCGGCAACGACAAGCTGCGATGGCGAATCAAGTTTGATGAAGTTTGGTTTGCTTAGTTCGACCACATACTCCACGCCAGTTCCCCCGATTCGGGTAACCGAATAGGTGGCCTTAAGCGACTGCGCATCATTCATGACTTTAACGTAGCCATCAAGATTTGCAGCGGGAGTAGCCGCACCAACCAATCCATAAAGAATGGCAAGCTTTAACATTTATTTTCTCCTGCAAGTGATTGTTTAATCTTATGATTCACAATCATCCAACATAAGGATAACGCATTTATGCTCGAAGATTCAGAAAATTCGTCAAGTTCTCGCAAAATTTGGATGTTTGCGCTGTTTTTTGCGATGCTTCACGGCATCTTCGCGCTGATGTTTGCCAAGGAAACGCCCTACTTAATGACCGGGCGGGTCTTCAGTATGGGGGGTGGCCCCGGAGGGTTAGCCACGGATGACATCGGGGCGCCGGATGAATTGCAGCACCTGATTCAAATCGGCCGGCTTTACAACGGAGAACCTTTCCCCCATCTGATTCCCGGTCACCCAAAGATTGACTTTTACTACCAGGGTCACCAGACCCCGCTTTTTTATTATGCCGGGGCAGGCTGGTGCAAGTTACTCGGAATCACCGAGACCCCCAAACTGGCCGCGTTTATAAGAGATCACGAAAACCAGGAGCTCAAGGATCTGCTCAAGCGAAACACGTTTGAGGAGATCGGATCAACACGCGCCAAGATTCAATCTGAGTCGTTACGGATGCGACTGATGAGCGTACTCTTTGGGTGCCTCACGGTTTTAGGAGTGTTTGCTCTTGGCAAATGGGCGTATAGCGAGCAAATTGGGCTTTGGGCGGCGGCTTTTGCAGCTTTGCTCCCCATGCACATCGCCCTTTCCGGTGCGATCAGCAATGACCCGATGCTCATCTGTTTTTCAACCTGGGTAGTAGCCTTGTTGATCGGCGCAATGAAAACCACGCTATGCTGGAAGAGGGCTTTAGGCATCGGAGTTCTAGCCGGTTTAGCCTTGCTAACGAAGTCTTCAGCGATGGGCCTCCTTCCAATCATGGCGTTTGCCTTTATCATGTTTCGAAAAGAAGAAAACGGTAGTAAAGGACAATGGTTGAGGCTGGGTTCGCTTACGATGGGGGTTGCTTTGCTCTTTGGCGGAGCTTGGTGGATTCGCAATATGCAAGTTTACGGCGAGCCATTTGTGATCAATACGTTCTACGAAGCTTTCAAAGAGCGCACGCCAACGGCCGAGCTGTTTATCGGAAGAGTTGGCGTCGGCACCTATTGGAAGCTGTTTTGCGAGGTTGCCGCCCAAAGTTTCGTTGGCACGTTTAGCTACATGGATATAAGCTTGCCCGACGTCATCTATAAAGGGGCCTGGGCCGTATTCGCGGGGGTTGGCTTGATGGGTTATGCCGGTTTGAAAGGTCGTGGCAAACTTGCCAACTTTACATTGCTTGTAACGTTCATCGTCGTTTTCGGCCTGTTCGTTCAGTTTAACCGGATATTCTGGCAACCCCAAGCTCGCTATATCTTTCCCGCCATCGGGCCGATAGCGTGCCTAATGGGGGCCGGTGTTAACCTACTCGCAGTAAAAACCAAGACATTTCTTGTTCCTCTGATTTGGGTTGCAAGCCTCCTGGCTTTAACCGCGACGAGCTTGCAGGAGATAAAAAGAGAATTTCCAACTAGGATTACTTCTGGCAAACAAAACACGAACCCCGTTCCGTAACGTCTAAATAGGAAAGCCATGCTTATTGCTGTTTTCATCAGTGCCGTCATACAAACTGGCCCAATCACCCTAACGTGCAAGGCGACTTCCGTCGCGGGTGTTCTTGCGCTCCTCAGCGAGCAATCCAAGCAACCCATGCGGGCCGCGATTCCCATTGCTAACGACATCATTATCGTCGCGGTCAAGGATCAGCCGATCAAAACCGTCATGGAGAAAATTGCCGAAACAACGGCGGGGAAGTGGGTTACGGAAAACGGAGTGAGCGTCCTCCAATCCGATCCCGGTGCGTTAAGCGTTCGACAACAAGCAGAGATAGCGGCAAGGTCCGTCATTGTCAAGAAAGAACAAGCGCGAATCGCGGCCACGATTTCGAACAAATTCGTAGACTACGCTCGCAATATCCAAGAACTGTCGAGTGTTTACAGACAGATCGAACAACTTCAAGATGCGGCGGACGAGAAGCTTTACCAGCGGCTACAAAGCTTAACCGAACAGCTACCTGGCGGGACCCTGCTCAATCGCGCCTTGGTGAGCTTCGAACCATCGGTATTGGCGGCCCTTCCATTGGGCAGTCGCGTTGTTTTTGCGATGACTCCAACTCGAATGCAGCGCGCTCTTCCCGCAAATGCCCAAGCCGCAGCGCGGCAGTTTGCCAAAGATCACGCGCAGTTATCCTCGGCTTGGAAGGCACTTTCAAAGGAGGAGCAGGAGCAAGCCAGCTCGATCTACATGGGAAGCAACCCCGGGGGAACGCCCAGCGAGGTTTTGGTTGCGGCAACCCGGTATCAAGGCGATATGATCGGTCTAGAGTTGGTGGTTCTGGATGAAAAGGGTGGGTTGATTACGCAGCAGTCCGCCACCATCGGCTCTGGCTCTGAGTTCAGTGAAACTGACGAAACAAAGAGATCGGTAAAACCAGACGAACCAATGATCGCCCTAAGCGATCAGGCCAAACAGTTCCAAGCGCTCCTTCGAGCGGATGTTGGGGGAGTTGTGCCGTGGGAGCGGTGCCCAGCGGAGTTAAGGGAGAAGCTATCTCAGCCTGAATCGAATGATCCGCTAAGCTATGCCACCAGCGAGTTTATCTTGGGCATGGCAGCGGGCAAAGGCAAACCGTTTGTTTGCCAAGTGCCTGATCGCGCTCTAACTCTCGGCTCTTATTTAGGTTCCGCAACCGCCTCAACCGTGGAACAGAGCTTAACTCAATACGGACTCATTAGGCTCACGGAAAAGGACGGCTGGATAACCGGCATTAGCCCCACTGCCAGTGATGACCGCGACACCTTTGCGAACCGCGCCGCCCTTGGGAACCTCATCCGGACAATCTCCAAATCGGGCTATGCCAATCTTGATATGTTGGGAAGCTATGCCCGGGTTACATCGGTAAACCAGCCCTATGATGGCGTCTACTATACGATGATTCAGGGGCTGTTCGGGCCGTGGTTAGCCGGTCTAAATCCCTCCGATTTGCTGGGGCTGCGCTTCTATGGCTCGCTGACGGCCGGTGTCCGGGCGAACCTGACGAAGGGAATGCAAGTTTCCAGTATTGGTGCAGAAGCCCAGCAGAATCTCTCGCTGTACATCTATCGGCAAAGCCAACTTTCGGGAAGCATTTACGACGACGCTGGAGGGATCGAGGATGTATCGCTCATGGAGTCCTTTGACCTCTGGAATGATCCTTCTGAGGTCCTCCCAACTGGAATCCCGCCGGCATCCCTGATCAAGCTTTCCGCTCTCTCCGACGACGTTGTAGTTCCCCAAGGCACGATGGGGAGCCCACTCTCTGCGGGCGATCTGGCTTCCCAGACCGCCATGGAAGAGCGCCCCGACCTCTTCCCGTGGGCCAACGAAAACCGCTTGCCCGGTAAGTTCCGAATGAGTAAGCGGCAAAACTACACATTCCTCTTTCACTTCACGCCGAAGCTGGGTTCAATTTTGTCGCTTATGGATGTTTCTCCCGGAGCTGGCCCCCTCATCACGAGAAACGATCTACCCGCCGATTTCAAAAAAACTTACGACGAACAGCTAAAGCAAATGCGAGACATCTATAAGGACATGAAGCCGGGGCAAGGAACTCGAGGCGGGCAGCCTCCTCCGGATTAGCTGTATCGGATTTCGGGTATCGGGTATCGGGTTTCGGAAGAACTCAGAGATAACAAAGCTAACCCAGACCGACCAGGGACGGGGGGTGGTTCTTCCCCCCGTGAAGGGCCGGCTCTCGCTACCCCAAATCCCCAATAATTCCAAACGCACCCAAAAGGTATAATCACTGGAGCGGACTCGCGCCGCATTTCACCCGGAGGATCGAACCTAAAGCTATGCCTGGAATTGGCACAATCGTACAAGTAATGGGCCCCGTTGTTGACTGTCGTTTCACGACAGACACCTTGCCCGAAATCTATAATGCCCTCGTTATCAAAGATGAAGCGCGCGGAATCAACCTGACCTGTGAAGTCGCCCAGCACCTTGGCGATGACCTCGTGAGAACCGTTGCTCTCAGCACAACCGATGGTCTGGTGCGGGGAATGAAAGCCGAAGATACCGGCTCTCCGATCACAGTTCCCGTTGGCGAAGCTACCCTCGGTCGCGTTTTTAACCTTCTCGGCCAACCGATTGACGTTTTGGAAACAGGCGAGCACGCCGATTCTTCCGAAGTTCGCGCCAGCAAGGCCGCCGCTTTGGAAGCCGCGCCAAAATGGCCGATCCATCGAACTCCGCCAAACTTCGAGCAACAATCAACCAAGGTTGAGCTCCTCCAAACTGGTCTGAAAGTCGTTGATCTTCTCATCCCCTTTAACAAGGGCGGCAAGATCGGCCTCTTTGGTGGTGCCGGTTTGGGCAAAACCGTTTTGATCCAAGAACTTATCCGAAACATCGCCGTTGAAGCTTCCGGCGTTTCGATGTTTGCTGGCGTTGGCGAGCGAACTCGTGAAGGTAATGACCTTTGGCTCGAAATGAAAGAGACCAAGTTCACCGACAAAGATGGTTCGGTTAAGGCCGTTATTGATAAGACCGCCATGGTCTTTGGCCAGATGAACGAGCCACCCGGAGCTCGTCTTCGAGTTGCGCTGACTGCGCTTACGATGGCCGAATATTTCCGCGATGAAGTTGGAACCGACGTTCTAATCTTTATTGATAACATTTTCCGATTCGTACAAGCTGGTTCCGAAGTTTCGGCGCTCCTTGGCCGAATGCCGAGCGCGGTTGGTTATCAGCCAACTCTCGCTACTGAAATGGGTTTCCTCCAAGAGCGAATCACTTCGACTTCAAAGGGATCGGTTACCTCAGTTCAGGCCGTTTACGTTCCGGCGGACGACCCCACCGACCCTGCTCCTGCCACCACGTTTGCTCACTTGGACGCTTACGTTTACCTCGATCGAAACATCGCTTCGAAGGGCTTGTATCCGGCGGTTGACTGTCTTCAGTCCACTTCCAAGAACCTCGACCCCCGAATCGTTGGGGCCGATCACTACGATGTTGCGCGAAGGGTTCAGCAGCTTCTGCAAAGGTACAAAGAACTTCAGGATATCATCGCCATTCTTGGTATTGACGAGCTTTCCGATGACGATAAGCAGTTGGTAGGCCGCGCCCGAAAGATCGAGCGCTTCCTCTCGCAGCCGAACTTCGTTGCCGAGCAGTTCACGGGCAACCCCGGCCGCTTTGTCCCGGTTGATGAAACCGTCGCCGCGTTCAAAGAAATCGTCGCCGGAAACCTCGACGAAATCCCCGAGCAAGCATTCTTGTACTGTGGCGGTCTCGATGACGTCATGGAGAAAGCCAAGAAACTCCAGTCCGCGTAAGCCATCCGCAATTCGGTCACCGAATTGCCCGTGTCCAGCGCCGAATTGTCCAATTCGCTAACCGAATCGGACAATTCGGTCACCGTGTTTTTGAAAACGGTCACCGAATTGCTGAATTCGGTGGTGGAAACACGCAATTCGCTCACCGACCATCGCAATTCGCTCACGAACTCGCGCAACACGCTTACAGAGACGCGAAATTCCGTGACAGTTTTTTCACAGTTTGAATCTGAGCCTCCGAATTCTCTCCTAGTTTTCCACTCCACGAGGTGCCACCCTGCGCTATCTCCCGTATGCGCGGGGTATGAGTCAATTAACAGGCGAAGCGGTCCCCACCGGTAGATTGCGACGTAGTGAGAACCTAGCCTTAACCCCCTCGAAATCTTCGAAGAACTCCTCCGCCAAACTTCTGACGGCTAGAAGAAGATGTGGAAGAAGTCGGACAGAAACCTCCGACTTTCCAAAGGGCGCTGGCAGGTGGACGTTAACGACAAATGTGGTAACGTACGATATCGTTGCGTACCGATTTGCAAAGTAAGTCGCTCACTATGACTTCAATACAAGCGCTCGAAAGGTTGGATGCTCATACTCCCCCAAGCGGTAGTTCAACTTGGCACGGCCCGCGTGCTCACCTGAAACAGGTTGCACTTTCAGCGACTTAAGAGGTAACGTGCGATGTAGTGGAAGAAGAAACAGCGAAAGCACAGGAGTTTTTCGCTCATACGCCGCCCCAGGCATCGAAAGTTTGGCACCTGCTGCAGGATCATCTAGGAGGTGTAGCAAAGTTGGCCTCCGCCTATGGGCTCCCTTTAGGATTGGAAGTTGAAGCGAATATGTGCGGATTGCTTCATGACCTTGGAAAATACGGGGCGTTATTCCAACGCCGCCTAATGGGGATGGAGCAAGGCATTGATCATTGGACCGCGGGGGCTGCGTGGGCGTTGCGCCAGTTTGAGTGCTCTGGCGGCGCACTGGTAATTCAGGGGCATCACATTGGCTTACAGTCTGGCTCGAAAAGCTCACTAAATGCATTGTACAAGCTTGAGCTTCGCCCTGGCGACACGCGTCGCCTAAGCGACCCCGATCCTGAGCACCTCGTGAATCTCTGCGCGGTGAACGGCGTGACCCTTCCGACTGCTAAAATTAGGTCACCAATCAGCTTGGCTGCCGACGCGATGCTACGCACACGCATTTTGTTTTCTTGCCTAGTAGACGCCGACTTTGTAGACACCGAGTCCCACTTCCAACGACCTCCGGACGGTAAGAAGACTTTGCGACCGGCTGGCCCGTGCCTTGATCCCCAGGTGGCGTTAGTGCATTTCTCAAAGTACATTGACGCTCAGAACTGGAGGGTCGCTGATAATATCCGAAGCTTGCGCGAGACCGTGAGTGAAGATTGCGCCGTCGCGTCGGCTGGGGAGATTGGAACTTACACACTGACTGCTCCGACTGGGTCCGGCAAGACCCTGGCTATGTTGCGATTCGCGCTGTTGCACGCTAAAAAACACGAGCTTAGACGCATTATAGTGGTCTTGCCATTTTTGACCCTGATTGATCAAACTGCCCAAATCTACCGCGACGTCTTCGGCGCGCTTGGCCCCGAATTTGTCCTAGAGGACCATAGCATTGCCGGCAACGGCGCGGACGAATCCAACTCGGACGTTCGCAAGCGGTCGGCGCTGCTCGCGGAGAATTGGGACGCTCCAATCGTCATAACGACGAACGTCAGGTTCCTAGAGTCACTTCATGCCAACCGGACGTCTGCATGCAGGAAGTTACACAGGGTGGGCAAGGCGGTGGTCCTAATGGACGAAGTGCAATCAATACCCACGCAACTTGCCGTCCCCACGCTCGCCGCAATTTCCGGGTTGTCAAATCAATTTGGCTCAACGGCGGTCTTCGCAACCGCGACACAACCCGCTTTCGAAACCCTCAATTCCCCAGTTTCAGCAATAAGCGAGGGGGGTTGGGCACCTACTGAGATCATTTCGAACGTGCCCGACGCATTTTCAGCATCCGCGCGAGTTTCCACAGAATGGCGGGATGGGCCGGCATCTTGGGAAGAGCTAAGCGTCGAAATCAGCTCCCGCAAGGGATCGCTCGCAATAGTTAACTTAAAACGCCATGCTATGGACCTGTACGCCGCTTTGCGCACCGTCGTAGATGCGTCAAAGTTGATCCACATTTCCACAAATATGGTCGTCGCTCACCGCCAGCAGGTGTTGGCGAGCGTCAGGGCAGAGGGCATTGAGCGAGACGGCTGGCTAGTTGCAACCCAGTGCGTTGAGGCGGGCGTAGACTTGGACTTCAGGACGGTGTACCGTGCTTGGGCTCCGCTTGATTCGATCGCTCAAGCAGCGGGAAGATGCAACCGGAATGCCCTTGCGCAGTCCGGCAATGTTATTGTATTTGACCCTGCCGACGTTGGTTTCCCCGATCCAAGCTACCGGCAGGCGACACAAGTTGCAAAACGCATCGTTTTATCAAATCCGGGGGCAGAACTCAACCAGCCATCGCTGTTTAAGGCGTATTTCTCGGAGCTCTATCGGGCCCGAGGGACAGCAGACTGCTCCTCCAACGACGAGCTGATTCAGGCAATTATTGCGCAGGATTACGTGAGAGTTGCAGAGCTTTACCGCCTTATTCCAACGGCGGGGGTCAACGTATTCGTTCCGATTGGTAATCTGCTAGGTGCGGAGCACAGCGAGCGGAACGGCAAAATCTCTGCTAAACTTAAATCGGGCGTAACGCGTAAGATGATTAGAGAAATGAGACCCTACAGCGTAAGTACGTTCCTAAGGAAAGATCACAACCTGCCCCTCTCGCCCATCCGAACGATTGACGGGGAGGTGCTTGAAGATTGGTTCGAACTCACCGTTCCCGCCGCGTACGATGGGGATCTCGGGCTTCTGACGCAAAACTACCAAGCGGAGTACATCGTATGACTAACAACACAAACGAGTTCACTCTCGAAATCTGGGGAGACTTAGCCTGCTTCACCCGGCCCGAAACAAAGGTCGAACGGTTCAGCTATCCGGTCATCACTCCATCCGCCGCCAGAGGTGTATTCGATGCCGTCTTCTGCAACCGCCACCAGATGTGGTGGCAAATCAGGCGAATCGAGGTCCTGAAGATGCCGAACTTTATTGCCCTGCGACGTAACGAGGTCAAAGGCCGTGTACCCGCCGACCGAACGATTCACCAGTGGATGGCAGGAAACGCCGAGCCCCAACCCCTTATGGCGGACGGAGACGACGAGGCCACCGGACGGACCCAACGCCAAACGATCGCGCTGAAAGACGTACACTACCGAATAACAGCCGAACTCATGGTGTGGCCCGGTTTCGAGGCGAAGCACGGCGAGTATCGTGACAAGTTTTTGAGAAAGGCGCGCACAGGGCAATGCCTTTACCAGCCCTATCTCGGCTGCCGCGAGTTCGTCGCCTACTTTGAGCTGGCCCAAGGGTCAGGGCACGCGCCCGTTGCCCTCGAACTCGATATCGGCTGGATGGTCTATGACGTATTTGCTCTGGACCAACCCGGCAACAATATGAGCAAACCGGCGGTCAGTCTCTTTCGGGCAGCTGTCGTTTGCGGTGTCATGGACGTGCCGGAGTATGGAAGCGACCTTGTTAGGAAACCGGGAAAAGCTCATGCTTGAGCTCATTGCCAAATATGCTGTGGACAAGGGCCTGACCGTCGAGCCCGGATTCACGACCAAAAACGTCAAGTGGTTGATCTCATTTGCCGACGATGGTCGGTTTCTGGGCGTTCAGGAACTTGGAGACGCGGAGAGAAAGAACAACCCAGGCCTGTCTATCCCCAACTGCCCAGAGTTTCCAGCAAATGAAATGAACTCTGGCGGGAAGGCTCATCCTCTTGTGGAGTCTCTAAATGTTGTCGTCGCCATGCCAGCGAAGCAGGGAGAAGCCGTCCCAGAGGAGCACCTTGTTAAGCACGGGTTCTACATGGACCTGCTCATCGAGTTGGGAGCAAAGATGCGAACGGCGGGAGTGGCCGTCTCGGCGCTAACGAGCGAGAAGAGAGCAGAAGTTGTGAGCGCACTCGAAGCTTCGGCGGCGAAATCAACCGACAAGGGCTTGATCGCGATTGGCGGTACGTGGCTGGTCAGCGACCCGAAAGCGGCTGAATGGTGGCGATCCAGGCGCAAGGCAAGTGACGGAACAGGGGATGAGGGGTTATGCCTTGTCACAGGACGGAGCGCATTGCCGCTTGCATCCCATCCTACGATTAGCGGGCTCGTCTCCGTTGGCGGGCAGGCCGGTAGCCGCCTGATAAGCTTTGACAAGGGTGCTTTTGCATCCTACGGATTTGACAAGAGTGAGAACGCCTGTGTAAGCGAATCTGCGGCCATGCAGTACCGGGCGGGCCTTACCGACCTCATCGGCAAGGGCAGGAAGCTTGGCCCCATGATTGTTGGCCATTGGTTCTCGAATGCCGTGCCTGCAGACGATGATATACCGACGTGGCTCGTGGAACTCCCGGACGCATCTGAAGAGGCTGACGCTAGAATGCGTGCCAATCGGCTACTTGAAGCGATTCGTAAAGGTGACCGGCCCGACCTATCGGGCTGTCGCTACTACACCTTTAGCGTCTCCGGCGCCGCGGGCCGGGTGATGCTTCGTGATTGGCAAGAGGGCTCTTTTGAGGCCCTGCTCCAAAACGTAACGAAATGGTTTGATGACCTTGCCATTGTGAGTTCTGATGGCGGCAAAGTCATTCGAAGCCCGAAATTCAACACCGTTCTTGGCACTACCGTGCGATCGGAGAACGGAAATCCAAAACTCGACGACACCCATCCCCCAATGGTTGCGGCTCTTTGGCGATCCGCCACTTCCGGATCAGCTATCCCTGGAAATGCGGTCACAGCAGCCCTCCAACGTTCGCGAATCGACGCCCTGGAAAACACATTCAGGCCCGACCGGATGAGCCTTCTCAAGGCCTATCTGATTAGAAACACCAAACAAGGAATCCATATGTCAACCCATCTCAATCCCGAACACCCAGATCCTGCGTACCATGCAGGGCGTCTCATGGCGGTTCTTGCCAACATCCAAGAAGCTGCTCTTGGTAATGTGAACGCGAACGTCGTCCAGCGGTTCTACCCAGCGGCAAGTTCGACTCCCGCCCTAATCTTTGGGCGGCTCGCTCGGCTGAGCCAGTTCCATTTGGCAAAGCTCGACAGTGGGCTAGCCCGTCACCTCGATCTTAAGCAAGCTGAAATCTGGTCCCAGATTAATGACCGCTTACCCACGACGTTTAGCTTAGAACAGCAAACGCTGTTTGCGTTGGGCTACTACCAGCAACTCGCCTCAGATGCGGCAGAACGTCGCGAACGTTCCGCCGCTAAGAAAGCCAGCAACACCGAATCCAACCTCTTTCAAGGAGAGCAATCATGACCACCCCAATTACGAATCGTTACGAGTTTCTGTACCTGTTTGACTGCGAAAACGGCAATCCGAACGGCGACCCCGACGCTGCGAACGCCCCCCGCATTGATCCCGAAGACTTGCACGGCCTTGTCTCCGACGTTGCCCTGAAGCGCCGAGTAAGAAACTATGTCCAGGCCGCACGCGGCAACCAAATGCCAAATGCGATCTTTGTCGAGCACGCAACGAATCTCAATCGGCCAATTGCTATGGCACACGAGCAGACAGGCGGCTTACCTCCCGCCACCGGTGCGAACCGCGAGAGAGTTAACAAAGCGCGAGATTGGATGTGTGAGAGCTTTTATGATGTGCGGACATTTGGTGCTGTAATGAGCACGGGAGCTAATGCGGGCCAAGTTCGCGGCCCCGTGCAGGTTGCTTTCTCAAGGTCGCTTGATCCAATACTATCCTTGGACGCGAGCATTACGAGGATGGCGGTGGCAGATAAGGCAAAAGGAGCGCAATCAAGTGCGGATTTTGCAGCTTGGGAAGCAGCTCAGTCCGAGGACACCCTCCGCACCATGGGCCGTAAATCGCTGATTCCCTATGGCCTCTACGCGGCGAAAGGGTTCATCAGTGCCAACCTCGCTGAAGGAACTGGCTTCGGTGAAGCAGACCTGAATCTCCTTTGGGAAGCCCTTCAGAATATGTTCGACCATGATCGCTCCGCCAGCAAAGGCTTTATGTCCTGCCGCAAGTTGCTGATTTTCAAGCACGTTGGCACAGACGGCGACGCCGAGCAGCGCAAGCGGCAAGCCAAGATGGGGTGCTGTCAGGCCCACCGCCTCCTGGATTTCAGCTCTCGGCAATGTGAGCGACCAAACGCCATCGTTGAGATTTTACGAAAGGATGGCGAACGATCGGCACGCTGTTATGATGACTATGCCGTCACCATTCATCGAGATCGGCTCCCGTCAGGAATCGAATTGGACGAGCGCTAGGAGCAAACAGCGTGGAACTCGAGCCCGTCATGATTAGCGCGCTCGCGCAGTTCTCGTACTGCCCCCGACGGTGCGGGCTGATGCATGTTGAGTCGGTTTGGGAAGAGAACACGTTCACCCTCCGAGGGACGGAGCTTCACGAGCGGGCGGATCTGCCCGTCACTCGAACGGAGCATGGCAAAGTGATTGAGCGGGCTTTGCCGATTTGGTCAGAGGAATACGGACTTGTTGGCAGGGCGGATGTGGTGGAGTTCACGCCCGTGAGCGTTTCCGGCCCGATTATCGTCCCGGTTGAATACAAGTCAGGAAAGCCGAAGCGGAAAATCCATGCGAGCATCCAGCTTGCGGCGCAGGCGCTGTGTCTCGAAGAAATGTTTTGTTGCGTTGTCCCGTTCGGTGCCCTTTACTTCTTTGCGACCAATGAGCGGATCGAAATCGAGATCACGTCAGGTTTGCGAGAAATGGCAATGGAGGCGACGGACCAGGTGCGAGCAATGATGGACGGTGGGGTTTTGCCTCCTCCCGTTGATGATGATCGTTGCCCAAAGTGTTCGCTAATTGATGCCTGTCTTCCTTCGTTAGTGCGAAGGGCGGCGACGGCCCAGGCGAATCAACTTTTTCGTCCTGCCCCGGAGGTTGAAGGATGGTAGAGGGCGAAAGTGGGTACGAACCGTCCCACGGCTAGGAGAAGGCAGCAGAATGACCAAGCAGTTTCTCAACACGGTTTACATCGGAACTGAAGGCGCGCATGGGCGGCTGGAAAACGATCAACTTAAGATCGAGCTTGAAGGCGAAAAGCTTCTTGCCGTCCCCCTTCATCACATCGGGTCCATAGTCGTCTTTGGGGTTGCCTCACTATCATCGCCGCTGATGATGCGATGCGCTGATGACGGGCGAACTGTTGTGTTTCTAGATCGGGCCGGAAGGTTTCGCGCCAGATTAGAAGGGAAGACTAGTGGCAACGTGCTTTTGAGAAAAGCCCAATACGACTATCACCTGCAGCCAACTCGAACCCTGGCGTTTGCGAAAAACGTAGTAGCGGGGAAGATACAGAACGCTCGTCAGGTCGTGATGCGCGGAATAAGGGACGCGAAGGACGAGCCACGGCTCAACCTGGACATCACCCGTGAACTGCTCGAAGAGCATCTCATGGCTTTGCCCGGATGTGAAAGCATTGATCAAGTCCGTGGAATCGAGGGTATCGCCGCTAAAGCCTACTTTGGCATTTTTGATCACCTCATTACCTCTCAACGCACAGATTTTAGGTTTGATGGCCGTTCCCGCCGACCGCCGAGAGACCGAGTAAATGCTGTGTTATCCTTTTTGTATAGCCTCTACACCAATGACTGCGTTTCGGCACTTGAGTCCGTTGGGCTCGATCCCCAATTTGGCATGCTACACGTTCTTCGACCGGGACGCCCGGCTCTGGCTTTAGACTTAGTAGAGGAGTTCCGCGCCGTTGTTTGCGACCGCCTCGCCCTCACCCTGATTAATCGCAAGCAGATACAGGCGTCCGACCTGGACGTGCGAACGGGCGGAGCCGTGATTCTCACCGCCGATGGCCGCAAGAAAGTCTTGGTAGAGTTTCAGAAACGTAAACAACTCGAAGTAGCGCACAGCCTCTTTAAAGAAAAGGTGCCAGTTGGCCTTTTGCCATTTGTTCAAGCGAGACTCATGGCGCGTGTGTTTAGGGGAGACGTCCCCGCCTATCTCCCTTATCAACCGGTGAAACCATGAACAAAATGAATGTGCTAGCTTGCTATGATGTCCGCACGGTGGATGACAGCGGTAAAGTTAGGCTAAGGAAAATAGCAAAGGCTTGCGAAGCGTTTGGTCAGCGGGTCCAGTATTCCGTTTTTGAGCTCTCAGTGACGGAGGCAAATCTACAGCGCTTCCTAAGCCGGGCCCTGAAGATCATGGAGCCGAGCGAGGACAGCCTGCGTCTTTACTATCTAACCGGGGATCGGCGAGACTTCGTGAAGGTGTTTGGAGTCAACGGTTGGCACGATTTCGACGGGCCCTTAGTGATTTAGCCGCGAACTGGGGTTAATGAGATACTTGAAGGTTAGATTCGCGATAGAGTTTGAGGCTAAACGGGCCGGACGCTCTTTGAAAACTGCATAATGTCGTAATCGGCGGAGGGCGGGCTTAGGTTCATTTTTCGCCGTCTCACCCGGTCGCAAGACCGGGTGTGGATTGAAACTTGGGTGAGTTCCCAAAGGCTATTTGCTCGGCTCCAGTCTCACCCGGTCGCAAGACCGGGTGTGGATTGAAACTAGCAATTCAGCCGCTGTATACACCTTCCGAACCCGGTCTCACCCGGTCGCAAGACCGGGTGTGGATTGAAACGCCGCTTGATTGGATCGTGGAGGACTTCTTCACGGAGTCTCACCCGGTCGCAAGACCGGGTGTGGATTGAAACAGGGAATCAATCTCGGCTTGCAGTTCCTTGATCTTGGTCTCACCCGGTCGCAAGACCGGGTGTGGATTGAAACAAGTCGCATATGCAGTTCGATCCACAGATGCAACGGTCTCACCCGGTCGCAAGACCGGGTGTGGATTGAAACGGGAAAGTTTGCCCAATCGTGCGCGGGCGTGGTGCCAGGTCTCACCCGGTCGCAAGACCGGGTGTGGTTTGAAACGTAGCTTCTAGCGTGAGCTTAACCTGAACTGATACCGTCTCACCCGGTCGCAACACCGGGTGTGGATTGAAACGCCGGAGTGAAGGCGTTGGCCTTGAAGTCGTAGACGGAGGGTCTCACCCGGTCGCAAGACCGGGTGGTGAACACGATATTATGATGCTGGATAAAGCCGAACTTGCCTTGTCTCGCCCGGTCGCAAGACCGGGTAAGGATTGAAACGAACGGTATGTACACTCTAGTGGATGAGGTTGGGCATATCGCTCTCGCTTACGCATCAGTTGAAATACTAGCTTTTTGCACAAAGCACCCTAAGGATTCGGAAACGGCTCTCCGACTAATTTCTTATCCCGTGCAAACGGTAAATCTAGTAGGAGAATAATGAATAAAACATGGGCATAGTCCCTTCATCAAAATCCGGATTGAATACCTGGGCTCAAACCCACGTCAATCCTTTCATCATTAATGCTTTGGCGCTGGGATTGACCCCGGCCCAGGCAACGACGTTTTCCACGGCAAGCACCGCTTACAACGTGAGTGTGCTTGCTCAAGGGGATGCTTACGACAAGGCTCGAGCGGCCACGGAAGCGATGGAATCTGCGGAGCAGTTGCTTCGAGATGTTGCCAGTGACACGCTCGCTATCATCAAAGGCAAGGCCAACAGCAGCCCGAATCCGATCACGGTTTATAACCTGGCTCAGATTCCTTCGCCGTCGGCTCCAAGCCCGGCGGGCCCTCCAACGGAAGCTACCAATGTAGCCGCGCATTTGCAAAACAACGGCGCGATTCTTCTGACCTGGAAGGGAAGTTTGGCCCAAGGGCAGTTCTTCTCCATCTGGAGAAAGCTCTCCACCAATACCTGGACGCAGATTGGCTCGGTGGCGGCGAAGAAGTTTGCCGATAACACCCTGCCCGTTGGCTCGGCCAGCGCGACCTATATGGTGCAATCGCACCGCGGCGAGCAGAGCTCATTCGGCAGCGAGCCCGTTGTCATTGTGTTCGGTTCGCAGTCCTTACCCCAAGCGGCTTAAGGCACAACAGTACCCCCGCTCTCCAGTCTATTGGAGAGTGGGGGTTTTTGTTGTCGCTGGCTGGCGATCAAGGGGTGACCCTGACTTATGACAAAGGCCGCATTCAGGAGAAGCGGCCTTGTCTCTTGTTGGGAGAGGTAGGGGTTAAAACGAGTTGATTTTAAAAACTCTTGTTCCCGCGTTCTCGGCGACGATGATCGTGTAGGTCTTTCCACTTTCAAAAGTGTAGTCTTCCGCCGAGTGCACCGTCAATCCGTCTGCGCTTGTAATGAACACACGCATGTTGCCGGCGGCAATGTCTTGGTAAGGGAAGATCGCGGCTAACCCTAAGTCGTCTCTTACCATGTTGGAAGAGGCCAAGGTGGAACCTGAAACTCCCGTGCGAACATCAACCGTACCGTTTGATACATTCATCACCCGGAATGCGGCTCTGCCCGATATCGGGTTGGCACCTTCCGACGCCGTCAAGATGTTTCGAGATCCCGCCGGGCCGAATCCGACAACCGTGTAATCTTTGTTCAGCTCATAAAGAGCGGTACGCGAGATCAACACCGCTCCGCCACCAACGGTGGAGTAGGTTGCCGTATTGTTCCCATTATTAGGAATGAACTCAATGGTGACCGTTCCGAATGGGCGATCCGCCATGATGTTCTGAGTGCCACCGCTATCGGTGAAACTTGCGTCCACGTTTGCGCCGGGGAATGCATTGACGAGGCGAACTCGCGGGTTGCGACTGCTGCCGAGCCCGTCAGCCAAGCCTCCGCATCCCGTGGTCGCGATTGCGATTGCAGCTACTGCAGTGATAAGTATTATGTTTTTCATTTTTTTCCTTTGTGTCAGGCTGGCTGACGTTGTTGAAGAAGGCAGGTTAGTTGGATTTCCGGAACACAAGTTCGTTAGTCAGGCGGACGCCAAACTTGGAACCAGCGTCGAGAGTTACGTCTCGCGCCTTGTTTGGATCTTTTTGAATCTCACCAAAGAGGAATCCAAGGGCGGCACCGATTAGGGAGTTAGTAAGAAGATTGCCTTTGCCAAGTATTGCGATCAAAGCACCACCACCAGCGCCGATACCGACATACTTGAGGTTGTCATTGCCTTTGCCCGGCTTGGCAACTAGCCGACCGTTCTCGTCAATCACGCTGTCCTTGTCAAGGCCGATCAGGGTTCCAGTTATTGGCCAAATCTGACCGTCTGGTAATCGAATCCGATCAAAAGCTAGGCCGAGAACTCCAGGGGTATCTCCGGTCTTAGCGCGGGCAACTTCTACGTGGCCCTCAAGTACGGAGCCGTTAGGAATTCCTTGGTAGTCGGCCAGGTTGTTATCGAGGTTCGCCTTAAACGTATCGCCGACGGCGGAACCGTTCGAGCTAAGCTTTTGGTTGAGGCTAAGCGGGACGACTGTTCCGGGCATAACATGCGTCATGTTTGCATGATCAATGATCACAACTGGATTCGCTGACTTAATTTCTACTGTTCGGGAGTAAGCCAACCATTCCACGCTTGCATCTAGCGATTCGCCAAGGAAGCGCAGCGGAACCATAGTCCGGCCATTGTGTGATCGAGCGGGTGCGTCTAGGTTGACAGTTCGACCATTAATTGTAGCGGTATAGGCATCAACTGGGATGCGGATAACATCGTTGCCGCGCTCGGCAATTACAGTGCGGGAGGCTTCGTCCCAAACTACGGTAGCGTTCATGTGCTCGAAAACACCTCGAACGGGGACCATAACTCGGCCGCGAACCATCTCGGGTTGGATATCGGGGAAGCTGACCGCTGTCCCATCTACTGTGGCGCGGATTGTGGACTGCGCCGATCCTATGATCGAGAATGATGCGAGCGTCAAGACGCACATCAAACGACCATGCTTGAAGATTCTGTTCGTATTCATCACAACCATCCTACTAGGGAGTTGTGCCGAGGTACAAGTCAGTGGTTTGTTTGTCGGTAGATCGGCTGACAACGTAATTGCCGACTTGTTGCGGGGGGCAGAGGTTGCGTAATCTGAAGCCTATGTGGACAATAATTGTTATTCTCGCGATCATGTGGCTCCTTGGCATGCTCACCTCTTACACTGTTGGCGGACTGCTTCATATTCTGCTGGTTGTGGCCGTCGTTATGCTAATCGTAAACTTGGTTCGTGGTCGGCGCGCGCTCTAATCAGCCATCGAAGGAAGGAGCACCCTCAAGGCCCCGGCTCTGATTGAAAGATCAAGTGGGGTCGTACCCGTGCGCTCGCCGTCAATGATGATTCTCTTAGCCGGAGTCGTTTCAACTCGGGCTTGGTCAACTTCGCATGTCCAAACTTCGTTGAGAAGGGTGTGCATTCCGGTTAGGAGACCAGCCCCGAATTTGAGCAGGCCACGTCGGTCGGTATCATCCAGGGCATATAAAGAAAGCATGCCATCACAATTGGAGGAGGCGCGCGTAACTCTGAAGGGCCCGGCATGCGTGCGACCCGCGGCGGCCACAAACAAGATAGCAACATGCTCGTAATTGCCGGTGCTGGTGGTCACGCTGAGTTCAAAGGGTTTGAGGTCACGAAGTGATCTTAAGATCGCGGGCAAGTAAACCCATTTTCCAAAGCGGCCCTTGCTATGGTTCGGTAAGTTCTGGACGATGAGAGCGGTTAAACCAATGGTGGCAACGTTCACGAAGCCCAGGTCGTTTGCAATCCCTAAGTCAATATGTTCAATCTTAGCTCCGACCAGAGCCTTGGCTGATTGAACCGGGCCGACAGGAATTCCCAAGTCCCTGGCCCACGCATTACCCGTTCCCATGGGGATAACCGCCATGGCGGAGGCTGAACCGGCGATAATCTCGGCAGCGGCGCGTAAAGTTCCATCTCCGCCTCCAATCGCGATGACGGGTTCCTGGGCGTCAACACTTTCCCTAATCGCGGAGTCAAAAGCCCGCTTGCTTATACAAACTTTGAAGCTGCGAACGCGGAATCCCTCGGCGAGGAGGGCAGCGTGGGCTTCTTTGGCTTGACCAGCTCCTAAACGCGACCTCCCATTTACGATAAAGACAAGCTCCTTAGTTGGTGAGATCACCCTCACAACATACCCGTCGAAAGCGGGCAACTCTTATCCTGGGAATGGCTGTCAGCAACTTTGTGGACACGCAGAAATGGACTTGTACATTATCGGCATGGTGCTCTATCATGAATCCACTTGAAACTATGTGTCACAAAAATCTTAGAGTCATCTACCGTATCTTAGGAGTCGGAGCGCTAACCATTATGGTTGGTCTCATCGGTCTTGAAGTTGCCCAGCGAAGCAAACGTTGTCGGCGCTGGAAGAAGGCCGATATCGCCCTCGACGACGCACTCAATGACTCCATGGACTGCAGTGATGCCGTAGCCAAGTATTGAAGAAACTAACATGAAACAAACACTCTTTGCACTATTCTCGCTCTGCCTAGTTCTCGGTTGTGGTCAAAAGGCCGCAGAAGGAACTCAGAATGCTGCCCAAGGTGCTGCAACCACCGCCAGCAACTTGGAGGCGGCCGCACTTCTCACTCCAAAGGTGAAGCTTGCAATCTCGGCAGACAAGCAGCTAAACGATCCAGCAAACGTGATCAACGTTAACTCAACCGAAATGACGGTGACCCTAGTGGGTCACGTGACGTCGGCAATCTTAAAGGAACAAGCCGGAGCCATTGCCACCAAGATTCTTATCGAGAATAACGCAAAGCAGTCGCTTGACAACCAGCTTGAAATTAAGCCATGACCGGCTAGAACCAGAAGGAAACAAACAACTATGAGAAACAACATTTTTGCAACATTGCCCGATACGGAATCGGCGACCAAAGCGGTCGGAGCCCTGCTCGATCACGGCGTACAGCCCATAGATATGAGCGTCCTCATGAAAACGATGCCGGTTATAGAGGGCGAAGCCCAAGACCTGCGCGAACATGCTCAAAAGGGAATAACCGTAACCACAGTTGGGGATGCCACAACGGGCGCAATGAAAGGGGCCGGAATAGGACTTGGACTTGGCGCCGTCGCGGCGATCGCATCCGTAGCTCTTCCGGGCGTTGGAATTGTGCTCGGCGGAGGTGCCTTAGCGACTGCGATCGCTGGCCTCGCCGGAGCCACCGCCGCCGGAGCGGTTGCGGGTGGGGTTACTGGCTACCTTGTTGATCAAGGCGTCGAGCCTCATCACGTCCAGTCTTTCACTTCGACGGTCGAAACGGGAGGTGCCCTAATCGGGGTGACTTGCCCGAGCGGAGATGTAGATGGGTTCCATGTTCGGAACCTCCTGGAGAAATATGGTGGAACGGTTCACCCCTTGCAATCTCTTTCCGAAATGTCCAAAACTGCAATGCCCGTAAGCGGCTAGTCTGCTACGCGCTCGATCCACCCCACGAGCTACCGGCTCTAGGAACAAACAAAAATGATTACTACTCTACTATCAACACTACTTTTAACCTCTAATCCAAGCAATGCTCCCCATCAAGCAAACAAACGCGCTATGGCGGTGGCCTACCCTTGGGTCTTTCAAAAAGGGAATCGCACCGCTCGGACCCGTGCCGTCAGCACGGCTGAAGAAATCGCCCGAAAGGCGGACTATGCCTCCATTCCCAATGATGTTGCCGTTGCAACTTGGTCGCGCTTGAAGCTCCCAACCCCAAGCTACGGCAACATGCCCTCCAGGGCGACCTTGGGCAAGTTTGCAAGAGCACTCAGCGCCTCGAAGGTGGTCTACGGATCGGTATCTTGGCATACTCGCAGTATCTGGGTTAACGCCGGGCCGAAGACGATTTCTACTGCAACCGTGAGTGCGTACGTTTACGATGTAGCCTCGAACACCATCACTTATAGCCGAACTGGAATCAAGGGCCGGAGCGATGAGAAATCAAACGGTTACAAAATCGCGGCCGCAATCTTGATTACCCCGCTCATCACGGCGGTGAGTGGCGGCCCCGCAACTCCACAGGAGCAACGCGCTGTTCAAATAGGATTGGGCAACGCTTATACCGAGTGGGTCCATCCAGTTACAAAGACCAAGCCGAGGAAAAGCAATTGAGTAATCACCCCTTGCGCGACCATTCTATCGCAGTTTATGAGACTCATGAACGAGCCGAGACCGCAGTAAAGAGCTTGATGGCGGCCGGTTTTTCAATGAGAAACCTTAGCATTATCGGGCAAAACTACGAAACCGAAGAGCATCCGATTGGGTTTGTAAACACGGGCGAGCGTATGCTCTCGTGGGGCAAACTCGGAGCGTTCTGGGGGACGGTTTGGGGTCTTCTGTTAGGATCGGCAATGCTTTTCGTTCCTGGCTTTGGCTACCTGATGTTTGCGGGATGGATCGTTGCTGGTCTCGAGGGAGCGGTTATTGGCGCTGGGCTTGGCACTCTAAGTGCGGCCCTGGTTGGAATCGGCATCCCCCATGACAGTGTGCTTGCATATGAAGTTGCTGTAAAGGAAGGCAACTTCTTGGTGCTTGCCCACGGAAGCAATGCTGACGTGCAACGGGCAAAGGACGTTCTCGATCTCACCGCTGCCGCCCGAGTTGATATGTATACCGCTGCGGAGAAAGTGGCGGTCTGATTCTAGGAAACTTATGAAATCGACCACGGCACAAAAGTCAAACGTCACCCAACCGTCATGCACAGAGGCATTAGCTCGTCAAAGAGCAGAACTTGCGGCATCCGAACTCGCTCAAATTGGCTCCATCTACGCCATCTTGCTCGCAACGGATTGGCAGGTTCAAAGCATCCCATTGACCTTTGAACATCTCGGACACTATGAGGAAGTAGCGGCCCGTTCAGGTTGCTCATTGGTCACAGTAAGACGTGATGATTCGGGCGGGCTCGAACACTTGCTCTTTATGACTCGCATTGCGGGCCTCGACGATGACCAATATCTTGAGTGCCTCCCCGACCTTACTGAACCCCTTGACTACACCTTGCCCCGCCGAAACCAAACTTAGTACACCCCAATATTTGGTCGGCACATAACCATCCAACCGTCCCATGAGCCAGTCGCGACTGGGACTCTATCCAAAAGGAATCTGGCCCACAATGATTACAAAAACAACTCCATTCATCGCCATCGCGCTTCTAGCGAGCGGGTGCAACAACATTGCAAAAAGCAACAATCCCGGCGAAACGCCAATGAAAGTTACCACCGACACGGTCAAACGGCAAGACCTCACCGGTTACAACTTCTTCGATGGCAAACTGGTGATCCCCGATTCCGCCCAAGGAGTCGCCTTTTCCCCATATGACACGCCAATTGTTTCGGTCTCCACCGGGATGGGCAAGAAAGTTGATCGAGGACAGCAGATCGTCAAACTCGAGATCCCCGGTGCCGAGGCCGCCGCATCTATAGCAAAGTCAGATGTCAAAAGCGCGCAAGCCAGCCTTGATATGCAACGCCATGATAGCTCTGCTCCCGTTATTGAAGCCAGGGCCCTTGTTGCCGAAGCTCAGCTCGCCGAGAAAGGCGCGAAAGACACGGTGGCTAATGGGGGCGAGGCCGATGTCGCTTGGTTTACACAAAACCGCATTGAAGCCGAAGCCGTGCTTGCTCAAGCCCAACAAGATCTTAAAGTCACGCTGCAAATGCCTCGATCCGCGGTGATTGCGGCAGCCGTCAACTTGGCCGAAGCCAAGGCGGATGCGGCCAAAGGCATTGTACGTGCGCCAATTTCTGGAACGGTAGTATCGTTCCAAGCAAAACCGGGAATGGCGGCCGTCTCAAATCAGCAGCTCGCAAGCATTGTGAACTTCGATAAGGTTCGCGTTCAAGCCATTGTCCCCGCCGAGTTTAAAGATCTGGTAACCAAGGGTACTCGCGTGATCGTTGCGATGCGCGGTGCGAACTCAAACCCCTTAGACGGAATTGTCCGTGAGGTCGGCATTGCGCCGCCTGTAGAGGGCCAAACCAGCCAAGGGTATCTCGCTGTCATCCAGTTCACCGACCTTTCCCAAATGGTTCAACCAAGCGTGTTGGTAAAGCGCGTTGGAGTGAAAGCGGGCGTGGCCAAGAATGTTATTGTCGTTCCCGTGGGTGCGCTTTTTGCCAAGGGTACCAAGCGAATGGTCAGCGTGAAAAATGGCGATGGATGGACGGAAACCGAGGTAGAGACCGGAATCAGCGATGGGGCCCTCACCGAGATTAAGTCCGGCCTAAGCGAAGGCGCGGTGGTTCGAGTCATTACGGCCAAGTAGGCACTTCACGTTGTCACTGAACGGGCCGGGGCTACCTTAATGGACGGCGCTCAAGTTGTTCTGCTATCCGCTCAAGCGAGGGTTTAAACACCTCTAACCCCTGAAGGGGCTTGAGCGCGGATAGGAGTAACGAGACGAGAATGGTTGCCCCGACTGCGCCTCCCAGGCCGGCAAACATGCCTTGTCTCAAGGCATGTTTGCAATCCTTTTGCACCCGTAGTAATTCCGCGGTTAGGTCGTTGCCTCTCTTAAGCTCATTGAACCACGCACGCTGCAAGACCTCGACATTTTCACTTTCCATTCCTATGGTTTGACGATGTCCGCATCGTTCCACGGACGTTCGCTGAAGCCGAAGCCGCATTTTTACCGAGCGTATCGTCCCAAGTGGCTAAGTGAAATTACCCAAAAGCAGGGGCCATCGCACAATGCGCAGGCGCTTGCACGTTACTTGAAGTGGGTGCATCAAAAAGTTGTTCCCAAAGAGGAATCCAATGTCTATTGAAGCCATCATCATCATCGTCCTTCTCATCGTCGTATTCGGCGGGGGTGGATGGTATTACCGCGGCCGCCGTTAACCCGCAAGGAGCCGGCTGAGCTATTTAGGGCGCTCCAAGTCGCCCTTGCCCATCGGGATCGTGATCCTGTTACCCCAGCTTTCCCAAATGACGTGCGATTCCCGCGGCCGCCCTTCGGCAAAGAACTCCGAAAGCAGAATCGTTGGCGTTTACTCGTCGGACGGTTAAGTGAAAATACCCAAAAGCGGCGAGATTAGCGATTACGCGTACAAAGTTGACCGAACGGCTCGTACTTGGGATCGGGGCATCGTTCAAGTTGCTCCCAAAACCAGAGGGAATCTTATGTCATTGCAAACCATCATCATCATCGTCGTTCTCGTTATACTGCTTGGCGGTGGCGGGTTTTATTACCGCGGCCGCCGCTAAGGGCAAAAACAGCCGCTCACCTCAAAATTAGGTGAGCGGTTACCGCTTGAGTTTGAATTCGTCGAACTTCGGAACGTGATGCCCAACTTGACCCTGCCGGCATCTAAAAGTGAACTGCTCCCGAATCGAATCGGCGCGGGTACATCCCGACGGAGCTTCTAAAAGGGCGATTGCGCGCCACTGCGCTTCGTGTGTGAGTGGGGCGTGCCATCCATAACTTTCAGCTTCTGGTCTACGCATTGAAAACAATGAGTGACTCTGAATCCTTGCTCAGTTTTGTACCGATCATTATGCTTCTTTGAAAACACGCCGCGCACCACAGCGTCATTATCAGAGATCTGGTTGGGGCAGAACAAGTCCGTTTATTGTTGTAAGTGAATCTATGGACAGCATTATGCGGACTTGTAAGCCAGCGGCGGTACGTGTAAGAATCACCTGCATCTAAGGGTGTTTTGACGGCTCGATATCGCAATCGCGGTAAGAGTGCTGCCGCCTATCCTTAGAGCACAAATCAAAGAACCAAAGGAAGTCAAAAATGTCATATGCAGAAGATCGAGCGGATTCTCGCTCACTCACCTCCGTCGCACTAATCTTGATAGGAATCACGGTTGCGGCGGTTATCCTCTATTTTGCCGTGTGGGTGCCAACCCGCCCTAACACCGAAACCATCGTGGTGACGCCGGCCATTCCGGGTCCAGCAGGGGCTCCAGGTCCTTCAGGCGCACCGGGCACTCAGGGTGCTCCGGGGTCTCAGGGAGCCGCTGGAGCGGCGGGAGCAGCCGGTGCACCGGGAGCCGCCGGTTCGAACGGCACGACTGGTACAACTGGTACAACTGGTACAACCGGTACCACTGGCACGACGGGCGGTTAATCGAAAGCGACCCCGCTCCGTGTTTGCGGGAATGTTGCGCCTTCGCGCAACATTCCCGCGTTAGATTGACATGCCCGCGTTCAGACAAAACTAGGTGGGCATGAAACGTCGCCTCGGCCGAGCCCGATAGTCACCTAGCCCAACTCGCCGGGAAGATCTGGCCCGTCCGGGTCCTGATTTCGCCAATGGTTGAAGTAGCGCAGCAGGATTGGAATCATCGCGGCAAACGGCAAAGCAATAAACGCACCCACCATTCCAAGAAGCGATGTGCCTACCATGATTGACAGCAACACGACCAGCGGAGAAAGCTGGAGAGCCTTGCCGTAAACAGTGGGCACAATCCAATGACTTTCAAACTGATGGTAAAGCGAGAGGGCGATCAGAACATAAATGGCTTTTTGGTCGCTCACGCCATACGCGCTGACTACGGCCGGAACAATGCCTAGGATCGGGCCGACAATCGGGATGGCATCGAGAACTGCCATAAGAAACGAAAGAGCGAGGGCGTTAGGGACAGAGAACGCGGTCAAAACGACGAAAGTTGCCAGGCCGGCGAACAACGATGTGATGAGCTGCCCACGGAGGTAGGAACCGACCTGATCCCCGATCTCGCTGCCCATTTGCCGAATCTGAAGGCGGCTCTTTCGAGGAAACACGCTGACCAATGCTGTAGCCACGGCCGGTCCCTCGACAACAAGGTACACGGTCAGCATCAACACGGTTACAAAGCTTGCGATTGTCGTAAATGCCGAAAATGCTACTTCTTTAACCGCGTGGGGCACCGATTCCGAGGGCATTGCGGCGACCTTGAGCTGACCCAGCAGGTTTGCCATGTCGGGGGAGCTTTTGCCAATGTGCGTTTGGAGCTGCCGAAACACCTTGTCGAGGTCGCTTGCGAGTGTGTTGAGCTGCGAGACTACGGGCGGAAAGGTTACGGCAATGACCGCCACAATGGCTAGTAGTAGCGAGACCAGCACAATCGCGGTCGCCGCCTTGCGGTTGAACCGGTTTTGAATGCGTCGCACGATTGGCGTCAGAGCGGCGACAAGCATCAATGAAATCAGGATGAGAACGGCCATCGGCCAAAGCCGAATAAAAATGAACGCTGCGAATACGGCCAGAACAACTCCGCCTACTCCGAAAAAAACCGCGAGAGCGCGGCTCTTCACGTAGTCTGCCGAATTTGTGTCTTGTTTCATTTTCAATTGTTTAAGGCACCATCGGCGACTCGCCTACCGACGGCCTGACGGCTGATCGTGGCCGAAGGCGTAACATAAGCTTCCGGGACTCGGGCGAAAAACCCAAGCCCCGGAATGTGGGCTCTTGTACTATCTACCGCCGCTCGTCTTGAACCCCCAGGGTTCATCGGTGGGGAGCTCTTGGGTCATGAGGATCATCCAACCCTGAGGTCCACGAACAAGTGTTTGGCAGAGGCGATGGGTGCGAGTCATCTGGACCCATCGGCCGTTCTTCCTTTGTTTGTAGGTCATTTTCATTTCAACCCAAGGGAAGACTTCATTTGAGTTCCCTCGGACATGGCGCACGATCGTCTTTGATCGCATGTCGCGCATTTTGCCCATACCAAGAAGTGAGTCCCTCATCTGGGCTCGGGTCATTCGGTGGCCCTGCACATCCGTAAAGACATAGTTGTCGTCAAGGCGCGCCAAGATTTTGTCGTAATGTCCACGCTCAGCATGTTTATCCATGCTTGCGTAAAAGTTTTCAACGGAACGCCTCAGTTGAGCGTCCTCTGGTTGCGAAAAGCCGATCGCGCTGAGAAGCGCGAGGAGAGTGATAAAATATAGTTTAGGTTTCATTTCTGAACCTCCTACCCTCTGGTAACGTCCACCTCTGGCCGTATGTTTCTAACTTGGTTCCGATTGCGCAATTTCGCGTAATGAGCGCCAACTTCTGGCCCCACCCACAATCGAAGTTGCAGCAGGAATCACGGCGAGCATATATGAAGCCGCCCCACCTCGAGATCAATAGAGGTGGGGCACTTTGGATCTGCGTCCGCCGCGCTAACGTCCGATTCCGGAGAGAAACTGGACGCGCGGTTTGGGAAGGTTAGTGTGAGTCATACGTCTTAAAGTGCCATCCCTCCTGCCACTGCGTGGGCTTCAATAGGATGAGGGGAAGAAACTTTGCCGTTGTACTTGGCCAAGATCGCGCAAATTTCATCGCAATCAATGTTTTCGTCGGTCGGGGAGACCGTGACCAGCGCTCCACCAGCTCGAAGGACGCCTTCATAGACCGCGGTGTCATTGACCGGCACACCTTGATCCTTTAAGTATCCAGTGACTCCGCCCGCAACGGCCCCCGCCGCTGTCGTTCCAGCCATTCCACCGATGGCCAAGGCTAGGGCGCCTCCGCCCAAAACAAGGCCAACGCCAGGAACGAGAACCGAAGCAAGCGCGGCAACCGTGCCAGCGACAAGGCCAATTCCAGCTCCTTTGGCCATGCCTATCCCGGCGTCGCCAATGGTGGTTGTGGTGATTCCCGACTTTGCCATCTCCTCCGAGCGGCCGTTGTCGGGATCATTGCCATCATAGAATCTCTTGTCAACCTCATAGGTTGCATCGGCGTAGCTTTCGGGGAAGACGATGCTGAGATGCTCGGCGCGAACGCCATGATCGAGAAGGGCCCCGGTCGCTCTTTCGGCGTCCTTGGGGTCAGTAAATGTTGCGTAAGTATTTTTCATTGGTTTGTTCCTTTGTGGTTATCGGCCCGCGCCGATCGGGGTCATGTTGGCGGCCGGGTTTATCTTAGTGGCGGCCAGTTGGCCCAGGGCTTCGTTTGTCTTTGATACTTCTTCTCGCGACGCGCTCAAACGCGACGCCTGCTCGTCATATCCCAGAGTCTTTGCGAAAGAGCAAGTGGTTCCGTAGGCCGCCATCTTGTAGTGGTCTACTCGCTGACAGGCTCCGACCAGCGCGGCATCTCGCACGCAGCCCAATTCGATGTCAGCGATAACGCCGGCACTTTCTTTGAGGAGGCCCTTCATGGCCTCGCAGGTTTTGGTTTGGGCGGGTTCTGCGGCGAGGTTGAAGACTTCCTTGAGTCGCTTAACCTGTCCCTCAGTCTCTTCTAACTGGCAAGTCAGAGCCGCCGCGAGATCTTTGGACTCGACCGCCGCGATGATCCTCGGGAGGGCCATGACGAGCTGGGCCTCCGCGCTGAGTATGTCCTCTAGCTCGTCAATGTAAAGGTGTCTTAAGGTTGTTTGTTTCATTTGTTTTGTGGTCCTTGCTGCATGAAGAACATGCGAGACGATGTCGTTTTACCGCCATCAAATCGGGTTTACAAGTCTCGTTTTTGGTGTCCACAAACGGGTGTACGCCCTCTGCACGCTGAACATGTTTCGGGTTAGAAATCGTGTCATCAAATTCGTGGACACGCAACGGAGGACTTGTCGCGCACGGGTTATCTGCCCTATCATATAGCGTAGGAGAACAACAGCAGGAAATTGAGTGAGCCATTCTCACCTACATGACCTGAGTTGCTTGACTACACGTTGCTCCGCGGAAACACACCATGATCACCACAGAACTAAACCCCTCCACTATCCCACCTCACAATCCTTACAATCCGACCGCCATCCAATTACACTTGGTTACAGGCGGAAAACAAATGTTCTATCAAGAGGAAGCGGCCCGTGTCGCTAGTATCTGCGCGGATATAGACGGGCAACATATTTTCACTCGAAACAGCTTGATCATCGAGGGTGCGGACGATGTGCTTGCATTTCCCGGAAACGCACTTATCGGGATCACCGTCATGACAGATTTCTTACCGGCCGCTTTTTTGGAGCGTGAGCTGATGATGAAGACCGTGGTTACTCAAATCAGCGCCGAGGCATATCACTCGCACCGTGAAAGCGATCTTAGCAAGACCGAGGGCCTTCGCAGCTCCGTCTATTGCTCGCTAGAGTTTACAACTGGTGAGCGGCTCTTCCTAGAGTTTAACGAAATCGCCCAGGGCGGAATGGGAGAGCGAAATGTGCTTCAACACTTGTTCACTCGCCCGACGCTCTTCAGTCGTACCGCTGAGGGTGGTTTTAGCGCATGGAATACCGCCCACATTGTCTCCTGGTCTCATTATCCAAAACTCGAGGCGCCGCTGACCGCTTGGTCTGCCGAAGCTGTACCTGCCCAAGATGCAACCGACGAACTCATTATGGAGAGACTCCTTTAAGGAGCTAACACCGTGACATTACTCCCCGAACAAAAACTTCGATTCGATCAAAGTGCATCATTGTCTCAACGAGAGATCGAAATCCTTCATCTCGTCGCAGCAGGAAATCAGAGTAAGGATGTTGCCGAAATTCTCTTTCTGTCGAAGCGAACCATTGATTCGCATTTGGGCCGGGTGTACAACAAGTTGCAGGTAAGCAATCGTATGCAAGCGGTCAGCGCCGCCCGCGAACTCGGCGTGCTCACTTAAAGTGCTATTCGTTTTCAACCAAATTGACGATGCTCACGCAACCGAGTATGTGCTCGCCCGTCTCATCCCGAAGCGGGCCGCACCTCAAGTGCATACTCTTATAATTGCCCGTTAAGCGGGTATGGCTATCAATGCCTAAGAGGGCGCTAAGATGGGCCGCAATTGCCGGATTCTTGGGATCGGTCGTCTTAAAGATTTCGTAGACTGTTCTTCCCACTTCCCACACAACCCCGAAGTGGGTCGCCGGGAACTCGCCGTTTGCGAGCGCATGAATCCTTAGGTCAGTGTCGGTTGCCCACACGGTTGACTTTATCTGGTCCATGGCCAAATGAAGCAATGCCAGCGAGGACCTGAGTTCCAACGCTTTCGCTTCCTGCTCAGCTATAAGTTCAACCATACCCGCGCGCTCAATATTGGCGGCCCTTAACGCAATTTCGGCCCGGTCCTTGATAATTCGGGCTATCGTATCAGTTCGCCCCGACCCCCCGACCTTGAGCTTAATTCTTAACCAGTAAGTGTTAACAGTGCCGACACTCAGATCTAGTCGGTGGGCGATGGCGTCATTTGTAAGACCGTCAACACAGAGTTTAACGATCTCTTCTTCTCGCGGCGAAAGCGCCTTAAATGACATGATGCTTCTTTCCTTTCTTATTAGTTCTCTTTCAAGTGTGCAATTCTACGGGCCCATTTTATGAAGTGTAAACGTAGTATACCAACCAAGGGCCGTCATGGCGGCGGCGAGCCCCGTTCCATAAGGGCCGGTAACGTAAACGTTGAGTTCGGTATCACTGAGTCGAGAGGGATCATTTGGCATTGTTTTCTCCTGAATCTTTGTGTGCGGCTTCCGCCACGTATTTGTGGCAGAACGGGAAAGTTTCGGGAATATACGCAGAGTTCGCGGGATATCCCGGGGGCTTTTCGGGAACTTCCGCCAAGCTCGCGGAGTATCCCGCCGCCTCCTCGTAGTGTCCCGCCACCTCCGCGCTATATCCCGCCGCCTCCCCGTTATATCCCGCCGCCTCCGCGGGATATAACATAAACATGGCGGAAGCCCCAATGACCCAGATTTGAACCTAAACTTGGAAAAGCATGGGGAAAGCGAGCTTCAGGCGGAAATGAGACCATCACTTGAGCCCAACCCTTGGCTCGCTTGATGTTATGACCGGTGGAAGCCGTGATGGGTTGTTAGTCCTTGGGCGCGCGTTTGACGATTGCTCTCCGTACAGGGTCTATAGATGGCACGGGAATTGGCGACTGACGAGCATTTGGGGGAAGAAGAGGAGCACAAATGGGGGTGAGCAGCGCGATGTTAACACGACTAGACCGCCTCTAGCGGCCCATCGAATTCACGCTCTACTCGCTCTTTGGCACGTGCGATTCCGACGTGGGTTTGAGCTCATCAACCAAGTTGATGATGCTCACACAGCCGAGAATATCTTCGCCCGACTCATCCCGAAGCGGGCCGCACCTCAGGTGCATATGCTCAAATTCGCCCGCTAGGCGTATCTGGCTATCAATGCCGATGAGGGCAGCCAAATGGGCCGCAATAGCAGGATTCTTATCATCGGTTGTCTTAAAGATTTCGTAGATTGTCCTTCCCACTTCCCACACAACGCCGAAGTGGGACGCCGGGAACTCGCCATTTGCGAGCGCATGAATCCTTAGGTCAGTGTCGGTTGCCCACACGGTTGATTGTATTTGGTCCATGGCCAAATGAAGCAATGCCAGCGAGGCCCTGAGTTCCAACGCTTTGGCTTCCTGATCAGCAATAAGTTCAAGCATGCCCGCATGCTCAACATTGGCGGCCCTTAACGCCACTTCGGCCCGGTCCTTGATAATTCGGGCTACCGTATCAGTTCGCCCCGACCCCCCGACCTTGAGCTTAATTCTTAACCAGTAAGTGTTGACGGTGCCGACACTCAGATCTAGATGGTGGGCGATGGCGTCATTTGTGAAGCCGTCAACACAGAGTTTAACGATCTCTTCTTCTCGCGGCGAAAGTGGTTTATAAGTTGATGGCATATTTTCTGTTTTTTGGCTGAAAAGTTTGGGCTAGGCAGACTTGGTTGTTTTCGCGCGGCTGACTTACCGAATCGGTGCCCCTTGGCTCGTATCCGCTTTGTTACCCGGCGAGTCTTTCTGGAGCCCGGGAAGCACGTTAGTGACAAAGTAAAAGAAGGGAAGAATGAGAAACACGTGCACTGAGATAATCAGCAGGACGATATGGAACCAAGTAAGCCGTCGGGCCGAGGGCTTGTCAAAGTCAACCTTCAACTCGGCAGTTGGAAGCTCGGTCGAGGGTTTGGCTTTAATTCTTGACTCTTTCATCTTTAGAAACCCGCGCTGAATCTCATGCGATACAGTTTGACTTGTGATCCCCAATTTCACAAGTCCGATAAACCACTGTCAGTGCAGTCACGGACAGAGATGCCAATGGGCTTTACTGAAGCTCGCAAGCCGGCCAGGCCGAATGCAAAAATGGCTATAATCAATCAAGCCTCCATCCACCCTTTTCATAGCATATCGTTTCGGGTGAGGGGGCTGTTTCGTTCGCTAGGCCGCAAAGACTCGGCGATCAAAGACGACGTCTTCGGCGATCTTCCAAACTTCAGGCTCAATTCGGTTCTCGGGCAAAATCTTTGAAAAGTGAACAATGGCGCTTGTCATGCCCGCCTCGCGGCAATAATGCAAAAACGTTGAGTTCAGCACCATCCGGGAAGCTGGCTTCAGCCCGAAGCTGATATTGCTGACGCCGAGCAGGGTGTTCACACGAGGGAAACGCCTTTTCACTTCGGCGATGGCATTGATCGTCTCCATCCCCGCGGCCCGAAACTCCTCATCGCCCGAACCCAGCGTAAAGGTAAGACAATCAAGGAAGACATCATGATCGGGCAGCCCAGCGGCGCGGGTAGAAGCCAAAAGCCGTTCTGCAATCGCGAGCTTAGTTTCGCAAGTCTTAGCCATGCCGTCCTCATCAATCGTGAGCGCAACCACGGCGGCCCCATACTTTTGACAGAGCGCTAGCACCTCGGTAACCCGCTTGCCGCCATCTTCGAAGTTAATAGAATTCACAATGGGCTTACCCGCAACGGTTTGGAGGGCGGCTTCGATCACGTTGCTCTCGGTCGAGTCAATCATGATCGGGACGGTTACGTGTCGGTTGTAATGGCTCAGCAGAATTCGCATATCCCGTTCTTCATTTCGCCCAACAAACGCGGTACAGACATCCAAAACATGGGAGCCCTCGCCTTCTAACTCTCGGGCAAGTTCGGTCAGACCCTCCCAATTCTCGGCGGCAAGCATATCGCGAAAGGCGCGGCTCCCGTTCGCATTGGTTTTTTCGCCCACTATAAGAAAGCTAGCGTCCTGTTGGTAGGGCTGAAACTGGTACAACGAAGAACAACCAACCAGCGCGAACGCCCCGGCTTGCTCGTCGGTAGAAACGGAGAAATCGAAACCGGCAAAGAGGTGTCGCTGACGTCGCCAGTGACAATCGGCCGTGTGTTGCTTGCCACGGAGGGAGTCGGAAAGAGCCGAAACGTGATCAGGCGTTGTTCCGCAACAGCCGCCCACCAAAGCAACGCCGAAGTCCTCGACAAAGTGGGTGTGATACTTCGCTAAATCATCAGGAGAAAGCTTATAAACGCCTTGTCCATTTTCCATTATCGGAAGCCCCGCGTTGGGCTGAACGGAAATCGGGCGAGTTGAGTTTTGACCCAGGAAGCGAATGTGAGAAGCCATTTCCGCCGGCCCAGTTGCGCAGTTGATGCCGAAGGCGGTTACGGCGGGGAAGGCTTCGATCATGTTTAGGGCCGCGCCAATTTCTGAACCCACCAGCATCGTTCCGGTTTGCTCAATCGTCACCTGGACAAAGAAGGGAACTTGGCGACCAGTTTCCGCCATAGCTCGAATTGCGGCAACAATGCCCGCCTTTACCATGAGCAAGTCCTGGCAAGTCTCCAGCATTAGACAATCAGCTTCGCCGGTTAGAAGGGCTTTGAATGACGTGCAATAGGTTGATTCAATCTCGTGCCAAGTCGTCTGCCCCAAGGTGATTAGCTTTGTCCCGGGTCCAATCGCTCCGCAGACGTATCGCGGACGATCGGGAGTTGAAATCGAATCAACGGCGCGTCTGGCTATCCGGGCAGCAGCCAAACTGCAATCATAAACAAGCTCGGGAATATCGTATTCGGCGAAAACGATTGAGGTCCCACCGAAGGTATTCGTCTCGATGATATCAGAGCCAGCTAAGAGGTAGCGGCGGTGAATTGCCTCGATAACTTCGGGGCGGCTCAGGTTGAGAAGCTCGTTACAACCATCGAGGTTCGGCTCGGTGAGCCTCTTTATCGCGGCATCACCTAAGGCAGAAACCCCAGTTGGAATGAAGAAGTCGGCAGGACCCAATTGCGCGGCATGGATTTGGGTGCCCATGGCCCCATCCCAAATCAGAACGTGCTTTTCAAGCGACTCTAATAATCCCACTCCTTCTATTATTGCAGGTATTGCTACCATCAGCAGGTCTGCTTGATTTCATGCCACCCAGCAATGATGGCGGGATGAGCCCCGATTGACATGCCAACATTAACCCCTTGTATGGTTCAGATAACTGCCGTCATCGTGTGCGCGCTGTCCGCCATTGGGGCACTTTGCCTCTATCGGCAAGCAGACACGAGTGACATAGAAAAGCCCCAGCCTTAACGGCAGGGGCTCTTTTTTTGCCAGATTCTTAGAGGGCGTTAATCACACGGGGCAGGCTAACCAATCCCCTCGTTGCGGTTACTGTAGCTGTGCCCGCTTTTAGAACTGTCAGTTGGTAGGTTGCGCTTGATCCACCGGCCGGGATGAACACTCCGAATGGAGGAAGCGCGGTCGTATTATCGCTTGTGAACAAGAATATGTTCGCTCCTCCCGGCTGAGCCGGGCGATCAAGCACCAGCGTACAAGTGACTACGATCGGGTAAGTCCCCATGGGTGGAGGCTGAACCGGAGTGGGCACGGCGTGTACGAGCAAGGTTGCGCCTTGCACCCTAAGCACCGCAGTCTTTGACACTGATTGATACGTTGCGAGCATCGTAACATTTCGCGTGCTCTCAACAATATTGGTTGCAATGTTGAACTGCCGATAGGTCGCTCCAGCTGGGATCGTAACCGTTGATGGCGGCACCGCTCCCGCATCGCTAGACGATAGCGAAACAGTCGCACCGCCAAGAGGCGCGGGCGCATTCAGTACAACCGAACCTTTTGAAGCCGTTAAGCCGAGGACCGTCGAAGGTGAGATCAGAAGGTGAATCAACTCAGGGGCCCTTACCGGCAAGGCTGCCGTTTTGGTAGAGGCGTTAAAGTTGCCCGTAATAATCACGTTCGTCGTAGTGATAACAACATAGGTCGTGATTGGGAAAGTCTGGCTTCTCGTTCCAGGAAGAACTAGAACCGATGTTGGCACCGAGGCGGCTGAAGGGGCGCTGCTCGAAAGTAGCACTCTCGCTCCACCACTTAGCGTATTGTTTGTGATCAACGCTGTTCCCGTGACGGCCGTTCCGCCCAGAACACTTGTTGGTGATACCGTAATGCTCTCCAAGAACGGAGTTGAGACGGTGAAGTTGGTGGTACGAACCAATCCCCCCGCCGTTGCGGTTATGGTAACGACTTTATTGGTCGTGACGACGCTTGTGTTAATCGGGAAAGTTGCCGTATTGCCGCCCGGTAGAACGGTTACGGCTGCCGGCGTCGTGGCATAAGCCACATTCGAACTGCTTAGCACCACGGTTAAGCCACTCGTGGGCGCATTGCCCAAAAGTCGTACGGTTCCAGTTGTGGCTAAGCCGCCGGTGATCCGGTTAGGATTGACAGCCACGGATTGGAGCGTGGTGGGTTGAACTCGAAGCTGGGCAGTCTGGGTGTACCCAAAGCGCTCAGCCGTGATCAAGAGCGGAGTAGAGGCCGTGACCGGCGATGTAATGATATTGAAGTTCACTGACGTCGCCGCTTGCGGAACCGTAACCGTGGCCGGAACTTGGGCGATACCGTTGTTCGAGCGAATGTTAACGACGGTTCCACCGAAAGGCGCGGGGTTGTTAAGCGAGACGGTACCCGTAGTGTTTGTCCCGCCGGGAACTGCATTTGGATCAATAATCAATCCAACGGGGACATTGACCGGATCAAGCCGAATGCAGCGAATCTCGCCGTTGCGAGTATAAGTTCCCGTGATTTGGCCTCGATTGTTGATCGAAATCAGATTATCAATAACAATGGCGGTATTCGCGGGCAAAAGCTGTTGAATATCAAAGCCAACGTAAAACGGATCAAATGGAACGGGGTACCAGATGCAACCGCGATAGTTGACGGTTACTTGGCCGTTCACCTCATTGAGTTGACCGGAGCGACCAACGATCACGTTGTTTCGGTTGACACCGTGAGCTTCGCTAACGTTGTCGTTCAATAGTGGCGGCATATAAAAAGGGTCACTTGGGCCAGGAGCGCAGAATCCCGCGGTGCTAAGAACCGTAGGTCCGACATTGCCGCCTGTTGGGAATCCGGTTGTTCCAACGTAGAAGTTTTGGTCGGCGTTCCAGATGTTCACATCCGTGATGTCGTACGGAGTGGCGACAGTGTCACCGTCTCGACGTGCGTCAACTTCGGTGATCGTATCGGTGGTTTCGGGAAGAATTGGAGGAACCCAGAGCCACATGCTACCGTCGGCAGTAGTGCCAACGATTCGATTGCGATCGTTCATCGCCGTCGCAAAGATTCCTTGGGCGAAGCGCCCTGTGGGAGTGATCACCCAGGCATTACCTTGAGAAAGGTCGTTTACAACTGAATTGGCCGATGAGTTTATGGCTGCCCCTGCGGTCGCCGGGCCAGGGTTACCATTTAAGCCGTTGAAAAAGTTTGGAAGGATTTCTTGGATGGCGCCGTTTTGCCAAAGGAAGGCTTTTGAGCTCGCGCCTGATCCGGCTGTTCCAATGACGAGGCCAGCGGTATTCATGTCCATGGCTTCCGCGCCCGTTCGGCCCGGCAAGGTGCCAAGGTCAAGCAGGTTCGGGCCATTGAATAGGAACGCGCTTCGGCCGCCTATTCTTTGAGTAAAACCCGTTACCCACCCGTTCTGATTAACGCGCGCAGGCTGGTTAATAATTCCGCCGGGCAAAACGCCAAGGTCCGTCACGATATAGCGATCCTGGGCGAACGACGCCACCACGCTTGTTACTATCGCCATTACAGCTAAAGGCTTAATAAATCTTAATCCACGCATCAAAATTTCCTCTCCAGAGCACACGTTGCACCTGACGAATAAGACAGCATAATGCGTCCCATTCGTTCACATCCACCAGTATAACGGATCATACCGCCTCAACGGAGCGTTTGCAAGCAGTTTTGCTGAATATTGCACTTCGACGGTCGCAATTTGACAAACATTTCGGCGCAAGTAGCTTTCAGCGAGATTTCGAATCAGAAACTGGCGTTTCCGCGTCTGAAAGAACGATGAGACGATTCAGGCTGATTTTTGTTGGTTTCCTGGTGGCTCTCTGCGCGCTGGCAGTAAGCCAAGGGCGGACGATTGTGAAGCCGGGTGACTCGGTGAACGTTATCTGTGAGGAAGAGCCAAGCCTCAGTAAAGACTACGTGATTTCACGAGACGGGTTCATCATCATGCAGTTCATCGGGGCGGTGAGTATTGCCGGTCTTCGCGAAGACCAAGCTGGGGCCAAACTTGCGGCAACGTTGATTGAACAAAGGATATTGCAAAGGGCCACCGTGAAGTTGAAAGTTCTCGGGGCTGCGAAAGGCGGATTGATAAGTTATGCCGGGGCAATTGCAAACTCTGGCGAGCTCTATCCGCGAGCCGGGTTGAGGCTATCCGATGTCGTTCGCGAGGCTAAACCCACTTCAGCCGCCGATTTAGAAAACATTCGAATCATCGGTGCAAACGGTCAGACTTTGGTGGTTAATTTTCTGTTGTTCGACGGTAAATCCATTGCCCACAATCCCGAAATTAGAGCGGGTGATCGAGTTTTCTTCGACTTGGTGGTCAGAACACGCGATATCGCAGTGCTTGGAATGGTTGCTCGTCCGGGGATGGTCCCTTTCACGCGCGGCCTGACCGTGCGTGGTGCAATCGGCGCCAGCGGGGGCCTTACGGCGATTGCAGATGACTCGATTGTCCGTGTTATTCGAGCAGGTTCCGCTCTGCCCCTCGTGAACCTGAAGGCCGGCGATCTTGAACTGCTAGCGGGCGACGAAGTGTTTGTTCCTCAATCCGTCTCGACGGCCTACGTTACCGTGACCGGGTTAGTGCAATCGCCAAAGCGAATCGCGATCCAACCCGGCTTGACGTTAAGTAAGGCAGTTGAGGCGGCCGGCGGACCTACAAAGGGTGCAGATCTGAAGAAAGTGAAGCTGACTCGCAATATCCAGGGCAAAACCAAGGTTACAACTCATGATTACGACCTCATGCGGCTTGGACGAACTGGCGATGTCGCACTCTTCGCGGAAGATATCGTTGAGTTGGCCGAACCGAAGAAGGCGGGCCGCAAACGTAACGATTTGCTGAAGATTGGGGGAATCGTAATTCTTGGCCTGCTGTTCGGAATCCTGCGTTGATGCGATTTGATCGTAGTAAGGGGCGACCCGAACCTGTGCGAGAACTGGATCGTATCATCGAACTTGATAACTGCGAACCCTTGGTTGACCTCCGGACCGCCTCACCGAGCGTCATAATCGTGAGAGATTCTACGATTCCCGTGGTGCGAAGTCGCGTCGCAGAAATGGCGGAAGAAGTGGCGCGCTCGTTACCCGACGGCATTTGTCTGGGGATCACGGACGCTTGGCGTCCTCTAAAGCGCCAAGAGATGATCTACGAGTTTATGACCCGCTGCGCTCGTGAAGCCTTTCCGGGGCGGGATGGACCAGCGCTGAGGCGCACCGTCAATCGTTGGGTGGCTCCGCCCGGTCGCAAAGCCCCACCGGGGCATTGCACGGGGGCGGCAATTGATGTCGTCCTAATCGGCCCCGATAGAAAGCACCTTGACATGAGCTCGCCTTATGATCGAATTGAAGGAGGTCCGACCTTTGTGTACGGGTTGTCAGCCCAAGCTCTAGAGAATCGCATGATGCTGTATGAAGCGATGATCGCGGCTGGGTTTTCGAATTGTCGGGATGAATGGTGGCATTTCAGTTTTGGCGATGCGGGTTGGGCTGTTCGGCTGGGCCTTAGGGAGTGCATCTATGGTTTGATCGAATACCCCGAACAAGACTATAAAGAACAACAGGAAGTATGGGAACGAGCGATAGCTGAGCGCCCCAACCCGTTTGTTCGTGGAGCGGCCTAAGTGGACGTTGCTCTGTTCAGATGGATCAATAACTGGCCGGACGGGTTTGCGCCATTTTTTAGGTTCATGAGCGAAGCCACGAAGGAAACGCCAGGACGGATTTTGCTTGGTGCCGTTTTGATTTACTGTCTCTGGAACAAAAATACAAGGGGGCCGACATTTCTTGCTCTGCTTGCCGTGGGGGTTGCAAACGCCACCACCGACGTGATGAAGGCTGTTTTCCAAGCTACGCGGCCCTGCGTTGAACTAACCGATGTGCATTTACGAGTTGGAAAGCTCACGAGCTTCGGAACGGCGAGTGCGCACAGCGCGAATATGGCGGCAGTGGCCATGGTCTTTTGGATGCGCTTTAAGTGGGCAAGCGCGCCTTGGATTCTAGCCGCTCTGTTTACGGGGCTATCTCGCGTCTATGTTGGGGTCCATTATCCCTATCAAGTCGTTCTCGGGTGGATCGTCGGCGCGTTTTGCGCGTATGTTGTAATGAAAACATGGAGTGTTTATGAGCAAAGAAGGTCTTTCAAAGAGCCAGAAGCGGCTCTTGATCCTGAGTAGCCTCATTGTGCTGGCATGGTTCGTCCCCTATTTGCATTGGGCAACCCTGCCCCTCCAATACCTTTACACGCATTTGCATGAGCTTGGACACGCGCTGGTGGCCTTCGCCACCGGCGGCCGTGGAATCACAATCGCGGTTTTTGCCGATGGTTCTGGCGTAACTAGATCCTACGGTGGGTGGCAGATTCTCGTATCACCGGCGGGGTATATCGGCGCAACGGTCATGGGAGCGGTAATTTTGGCGTTATCAGCAACCAAAGAGGGCGCACGGAAGGCGGTGATCGGTTTGTTAGCGTTGATGGCCTTCGCCTTAACGGTGTGGCTTCGGGGCGATCTTGTTGGAGTGCTGTCGGCCGTTCTAATCATGGGGGGCCTTGTGGGATTGCTTCGAGCGCGGACTGTACTGGTGCAAGAAGTCGTTCAGTTCATTGGCCTGTTCCTTTGCGTAATGTCGCTTCAAGCAGTCCTTCAAATCCTTAGAATCACTCCGGTCGCGATGGCCGAGAACGATGCTGAGATCCTTCAAAATGCAACGGGAATTCCCGCGGTTCTTTCGGCAACCCTTTGGGCCGGGATCAGCATTGGAGTGGCTTGGTGGGGACTCAAACGCGCTTGGTCGGCGCGATGATCCACAATTAGGAGTGCCCATCACTGAAACCGCTTTTGAACGCCCTCGTGGCATTAGTGGAATAGAAGTTCGCCACGGATTTGCACAGGTCGTTGTAACTGGTCTTGAAAATCCAGAATCAGATCGCTTGAGCGTCCTAACTTTGGTCGCCGATGCGGGCCTCAGCATTGATTTTGTCAAGCTAACCCCAGGCGGTATGGCGTTCGTGGTGAATGAAGCCCAGGTTGAACTGATTGAGGCGGCATTGAAGACGCATTTGAACTGGGCCGTTCAGGGCAAGCGGAGCATTGTGCTGGTGAGTGCCGTCAATATTCGGGATGAAGAAGGCTTAATCTCAAAGGTTGTTGCTGCCGCGATTAGTTGTGGGGTGACGCTTGATCACATTGGCGACATGCACGATAGGGTCCTCTTAGTAACGGGCGCCGCAGGGGCCGAAAAGCTGGCGAAAGAGCTTCAGAATCGGATCGGATCACCTCCGCTAGCCCCCCAAGCGGGGCTCATCGTTCCGCCAAATGAGCGTGTTGAAGGCAATCGGATTAAGGTCATGAAGTTTGGCGGGACGAGCGTGGCGACTCCGGAAGCTAGAATGCGTTCGGCATTAAAAGTGGTTTCGGCCAAGGAGCAAGGCTACCAACCCGTGGTGGTTGTCAGCGCCATTGGTCGAAGAGGTGAGCCTTACGCCACGGATACCTTGCTATCAATGCTCAGGGAAATTGATCCTAGCGTTTCCCCCGATCCTCGAGAGGTTGATCTTTTGATCGCATGTGGCGAGATATTGAGTTCCGTGGTTTTTGCTCACACCTTGAAAACTTTGGGGCATAGCGCGTTGGCATTTCGCGGGGGGCAAGCCGGAATCCGAACCGACGGCGTTTTCGGCAATGCTCGGATCGTGGGCGTGAACCCGATTGCACTCCAACGCGCGGTTCAAAATAAGCAAATTCCGGTCGTATGTGGATTCCAAGGAGTTTACGTTTCGGGCGACGGCATGCCCGGCGGGGAACTTACTACCCTTGGACGCGGGGGTTCCGATACTACGGCCAGCGCCGTGGGAGCGGCCCTGCAAGCCGTCGCTGTTGAGATATTCACGGATGTTTCGGGCATTAAGACGGCAGATCCTGATTTCGTTCCGGAGGCCCCCACCCTCACTACCGTGACCTACGATGAAGTTGCCGAGATAGCGCACCTTGGCGCGAAAGTTGTTCACCCTCGCGCCGCCGAGATTGCAATGAAGTTCGATATTCCGCTGTGGGTAAAAAGCACATTTTCCGACGAGAAGGGAACCGAAATTGTCCAGAAAGAGCAATTTCCAGGGCGCAGAGTTACGGGCGTAACCCACACAGGCAAGCTAGTTTATTTGCAGTTTAGAATGGAAAGTGCGGACGAAACCCACCGCCGCGTGATTGAAGAGCATCTCTACGATACGCTTGCTCAGTTCAACGTTAACCTCTACATGGTTAACATCTCGCCGAGTGGCACGGGCTTTGCGGTCTCGCGCGACCAGTATCCTAATGTGAAAGATGTGTTCGATGGGTTGGTTGTACCGATGACCGGGGGCGGCCCGGTTTATCTAGTTCAGATTGGAACGGCTTCAGCCGAAGTGGAAACCCAAGCCAAGCTCCTCGAACGAGTAGGAGAAATGAGGCGTATTTCGGTTGAGCTAACCGAAGGTTGCACGATGGTTTCGCTGGTTGGGCATGAGTACATGCAACAGTCGGGCGTGTTTCGAAGCGTAGTTGGGGTTCTCCGAGCTGCGCAAATTCCGATTCTTCAAACGACGGACAGTGACTACTCGCTCTCCTGTCTGGTGCCCGAATCCGAACTTCACCGAGCTGTTCGCGTTCTTCACGATGAGTTTTGTTAACACAATTCATCGCACGAAAAACCGCGTTTCTCCCGTCCGTAGAAATACGGGGGAATCTACGGAACCAGCAATTTCCGTGAAATGATGTCCCCAGGTTGTGGGAATTGACCCACTATCAAAGGAGAATCGATGAACCAAGAACTCAGCGAAGTGAAGGTAGCAACCGAACCTGAAGTGGTAACGTCAAAACGCAAGACGAGAAGGGCAGTGTTGGGGGCCATGACAAGCGCAACCGCATTGCTCGGACTAGTCGAAGAATCGGAGGCGCAAACCACTCCGTTTCGCTCCGCCGAGCTAAAGCTTTTGGATCGTATTACATACGGGGCAACACAAGCCGATTTGACCTTGATTACCCAAATGGGCTACGGTCCCTACCTCGAGAAGCAGCTAACCATGACCGTGAGCGAAGATTCGGTTTGCGAGGCCCAGGTCAAGCTGCGGTGGCCGCACATCCACAAAACCGCCAAGCAAATCTATCCAATTGATAACGGATGGGAAGTTTGGGAGGGGTTTCGAGACTCCGTCATTTACCGAGAGGTGTTTTCCAAGCGGCAGCTCCATGAGAAGATGTGCGAGTTTTGGCGCGATCATTTCAATATTTTCGGTTACAAAGTGGGGCATTACATGCTCATTCCGGATTACAACAACGTGGTTCGCAAACACGCCCTTGGCAAGTTCCCCGACATGCTATGGGCTTCTGCCCATAGTGCGGCAATGATGCAGTATTTGGACAATGCTAGCAGCTATGGTGGGAATCCAAACCAAAATTATGCCCGGGAGATCATGGAACTCCACAGCATGGGAGTTTCGGGAGGGTACACCCAGAACGATGTCATAGATGTGACAAGTTGCTTCACCGGCTATACCTACGAGTGGGATGCGGGCAAGCCCAACGGACTTGAATGGATGTATGCCGACTGGATGCATGCCGACGGAGTCAAATACGTTCTGGGACGGACGATTCCCGCGGGCGGTGGAATCAAGGACGCCGAGCTTGTGATGAGGATTTTGTCTACTCATCCGAGTACCGCCAAGTTCCTCGCAAAGAAGCTTATCAAGTGGTTCTTGGGCGAAGGGACGCCCGCTTCGCTGCTCACGAAAGTCAGCGATACCTACCTGCGAACGGGTGGCGACATCAAAGCGATGTTGAGAGATATTCTAACCGCCGCCAACATGAGTGCCGCAAGACCCAAGCTCAAACGCCCGGGGCACTTATACGTAGGGGCACTAAGGGCGATGAACCCAACGGTTAGTTCGTTCAGTTGGATGCGCTGGGGTTATATGTCAGTTGCCGGTCAAGATATGTTCGGATGGGCCACCCCTGATGGGATGCCCGACAAAACGACGCACTGGCAAGGTTTGCTTTTGCCTCGTTGGAACTTCTTCTTCGCGGGAATGAGTGGAGGGTTTAACAGTCAGTTCCGGTTTGATTTAAAGCGCGCAATCGGAACGAGGGCAAGCGCCCAAGCGGTTGCCGACCGGATTGACGCCGTTTTCTGTCTTTCGAAAATGCCGTTAGCTGAGAAGGATCGAATCATCGCCTTCCTGCGAAGGCGAGCGATAACCGACGATACCGTGCGAGAAGCCGCCGCAATCGCGCTGTGCATGCCTTCTTACCAGTGGTTCTAACAGGAGATTTTGAAATGAGTGGTTGCAAAGAATACAAATCAGTAATGTCGAGAAGGCAGTTCATGGGGCGCGGTGCCCTTGCTACGACGGCCGCCCTAACGATGCCCGCCTGGATGCCGCGGATGGCGTTTGGCCAGGGAGGAACGGATCGGGACGTCATGATCGCGGTCTTTTTGGAAGGGGGAGCCGATGGTCTCAGCATCTGCGTTCCCTACGCGGATGAAAACTACTACGTTCATCGGAATACCGAAGCGATTGCGCGTCCTGATAGCGCCGATCCGAACAAGTGCATAGACTTGGACGGGTTTTTCGGCGTTTCACCCGCGTTTCAGCCGCTATTGGACATTTACAACGACGACAAGTTGCTCTTCGTTCATGCGACGGGTGCGGCGAAAACAACGTGGACACGATCCCACTTTGATGCAATGCGCTGGCACGAGCTCGGCAAACCCGACGACATTAGCTTGGGTAGCGGGTGGCTAGGCCGCCACCTCAATACGAGCACACCGAGCCTGGTGACAGCCCCACTCAGAGGCATTTCCATGAGCTACGGCATGATGGACATGCTTGCAACCGCGCCGCTAACCTTGCCCATCCCGTATCCGGAGAACTTTGGCTATGAAGGCTGGTTTCCGCATCGGAGCGAGATGCTTGCCACCTTGCAGGCCGCCTACAACCAAGCGGGTGATCCGCTAAAATCGGTAGCTCAAAACACACAGAACACCGTGAATCTCCTCAACTCGATTGACTTTGAAAACTACGCACCAGCGGGCGGCGCGGTGTATCCTGAAAACGATGATTTCGCCCGCTCGATGCGGGTAACTGCCGCGATGATTCGGGCTGAAATCGGGCTCGAAGTCGTCGGAATTCGAGTCGGCGGATGGGATACCCATGAGGCCCAAGGAACTAATACTGGCTATCTTCGCGATACTTTGGACGACGTAGCAAAAACCCTCAAAGCCTTTTACACGGATATGAATGGGGCAAACAAGCCGAACTTCATCGTGGCGGTGATGTCTGAGTTTGGTCGCAAGGTCATTCAGAACGGAAGCGGAACTGATCACGGTTACGCCAATGCGATGATGCTTATGGGCGGTAGCGTTCTCGGCGGCCGTGTCATGCGAACTTGGCCGGGCCTAGCCGTCGAAGAGCTTTTCGAAGAGCAGGACCTCAAGGTTACGATTGATTACCGGGACATCCTCGCCGAGATCGTGAAGAAACGACTGAAGAACAACAATATCAGCCAAGTTTTCCCGAACTACACGCCAACCTATCGTGGCACCGTCGCGGCTTAGAGCGCTACGACGATCGCTCGTCCCATTTCGGAAGTCGAGACTACGGGCATTCCTGGTTCCGCAATGTCCGCGGTCCTAACCCCGCCGGCAAGGGCTTTCTCAACGGCTTGTTCAATCCGGGTCGCGGATTGATTGTCGCCGAACGAGTAGGTGAGCATCATGGCCGCGCTTAAAATGGTTGCGATTGGATTTGCCTTGCCCTGCCCGGCAATGTCGGGAGCGGATCCATGGATTGGCTCGTAAAGTCCGAACGCTCCGCCCTCTTTGGGATGCGAAAGCGAGGCACTGGGCAGTAAACCGAGCGAGCCCGTGATCATGGAAGCCTCATCGCTTAAGATATCACCGAACATGTTTTCGGTCAAGATGACATCGAACTGCTGCGGGTTTCGCACGAGTTGCATCGCGCAGTTATCAACGAGCATATGGCTTACGGCGACATCTGGGTTTTCAACGGCAAACTTCGACACAACTTCACGCCATAACCGACTGGTTTCAAGAACGTTCGCCTTATCCACACTGCAAATCTTTGAACCCCGCTTGCGCGCAACATCAAAAGCAACTTGCGTAATCCTCTCGATTTCAGAGCGGGAATAGACGCACGTATCAATCGCGGTGTTGCCGTCATCGCGCCTTTCGCGAGGCTTTCCAAAATAAATGCCGCCGGTCAGCTCGCGAATGACAATGAGGTCAAGCATGGCATTCTCGGGTTTCAGCGGGCTCGCTCCGATGAGCGCCTCAAAAGTTTTCGCTGGACGGACATTGGCGAAGAGGTTAAGTTCAGACCGAAGGGGAAGGAGTGCGCCAACTTCGGGACGCAGGTCAATCGGAAGTTGATCCCATTTAGGGCCTCCAACCGCCCCGAGCAAAACGGCGTCAGCAGAGCGACATAAATCAAGGGTTGAGGGAGGTAACGGGTGCCCCCCATCTTCAAAAGCTGCGCCACCAATCAAGGCGCTCTCGAATTCCAGGTCAAGGTCTAGGGCTTGGAGAACTAAGAGAGCTTCAGCAACGACCTCGGGGCCAATTCCGTCTCCTGCGAGGACCGCGATCTTATGGGGCATTAGTTGATTATGACAGCTATGCTTTGGGCTTAAACATCGGGCCGAGTAGCGTTCGCCAAATTTGATTTTGTGCCGGGGTGAGAACCGCGATGGTGGTTTTAATAGTTCGCTGCCTAATGTCCTCAATCTTGGATTCGGCGGCCGGGCCAAGGTTTTTCATGCGGTCTTGGTATTTCTTTTGCGCGGCATCGAACTCTTTTTGGTTCGTCGGCTTGGGAATCCCAGCTTTCGCTTTGGTATCGGCATCCATTTTGATTTTGTCAACGTCGGCAAGGCCCTTAGTCAATAAAGTCTGAATAGACTTCTTCTGCGTCGCGTTGAGGCCAACCTTTGCCGCAATTGTATTGTCGCCAAGGGCTGTTACTCCAATCGCCTGGAGGCTGATTTCCCGCAGTCGCTTAATTTGCGGTGCGCTCAGGCAACTGAGAACCTTAGACTTGAGATCGGTGACCATCTTAAACTCGCGGGCCTGATCAGGTTTTGCGCTACCCTTCTTGACCTTTTCCTTCTTTTCCATTTCGGCCATGTAGGCTTTCTGCTGATTATTGAACTGCGTGCCATAGGTGTTCAGCTTCGAACGCTGAGCCTCGGTGATTTTCAGTTCCGTTTGAATGGCTTTGTCTTGCAACAAAACAATTGAGGCGACCTGGTTATCGAAATTATCAGCACCGGCGAGGGCCGCAGTAAAAACAGTTATTGTAAAGAAAAGCTTTCTCATGATTATTGATTGATTAGACGATTAAGCCGTCATCGCGACTTCATCTTCCGAATATTCTGACGTGTCGCCGTTCCATTCGACACGGGCACCAGGTAGGAGCCTAGTAATAGAACTGATTAAGTCAAGAGACGGTTCCACAGAAATGGGCAAAAAGACGGGTAAATGGGTGCTGGCGGGCAATACTTGTAGTTGCACTTCTGCGCGTCCGGGATGAAGCCTCAAGATTGCCGCTAACTCGGAAACCTGTTTCTTGGTGGCCTTTGGAAGCTGAACTTGGACCATCGCCGAGCCGGACGCGGGCATGTCTAGCCCGAGTTGATCCATGGGAACGATGTCCTCTAGACGGATTTCGCATGATTTTTCGCCGCCGCTTCCGGGTCGGTCACGGTGCATCACAGCGCCGCTGATTTTGACGACCGTGTCCTTGATCAAAAGATGGGAAAGTTTTTCGTAGGTAGAAGGGAAGACCGTGATGCTCGCCTGCCCGGTAAAGTCTTCCAGTGTCAGCGTGGCCATCTTGAGCCCCTTTTGCTTCGTGATTGTGGTTCGAATGCCCGCGATGACCCCCGCCAGTTTCACATGCTTACCCTCTTCCAACTCATCAATAGCCGAGCACGAGTGGCTGATTGACGCATTTATGAGTCGTTCGTAACCTCGTAGGGGGTGATCGGAGACATAGATGCCCATCACCTCCTTCTCTTGCGAGAGGATTTCGGTTCGGGTTAGCGGCTCCATGTCGGGCAGGTGGGGGTAGCTACCTTGTCCTCCCTCCGCGCCATCGCCAAACAACGAATCTTGGCCGGCAAGGCGGTTTCGATTGGAATTGTCAGCGTAAACCAACGCACCTTCGAGCGTTTCTGTTAGCACCCGGCGGTTCGGGCACAGGCAGTCTAAGGCGCCCGCTTTCACCAAACCCTCCAGGGCGGTTTTGCTTAGGCCCGAAGGACGCAGCCTTTCCGTGAAGTTGAAGAAATGCGTGAACGGCCCTTCCTCATTTCGGGCGGCGATAATGGCTCCGGCAATGCCATCGCCTACACCCTTTATGGCCGCTAATCCATACCGAATCGCTTGTGTAGGCTCATTTTGTTTGCCCCTAGCGCGTACCGATTCAATCGTAAAGTCCATGCCCGAAGTGGCAACGGAGGGCGGTAAGACCGATATCTTTAGCCTTCGGCATTCTTCAATGCAAGCCACCACCCGCTCTTCCTTCACCCGGTAGGCGGCCAGGAGGGCAGCCATGTATTCGACCGTGAAATTCGCTTTCAAGAAGGCCGTGTGGTACGCCAACACAGCATAACAGACGGCGTGAGCTTTGTTAAACGCGTAGCCAGCGAAGGGTACAAGCAATTCCCAAACGCGGTTTCCGACTTCTTCCGGAACCCCACGGGCGTCGCACCCTTGCATGAACTCAACCTTCATCGAATCCATGGCTTTCTTATCCTTCTTACCCATCGCGCGCCGAAGGATGTCACCCTTGCCCAAGCTGAATCCGGCGAGGGCTTGGGTGATTTTGAGCACTTGATCTTGGTAGACGATGATTCCGTACGTCTCCGTAAGCAAGGGCTTAATCAGGTCGTGCATATAATCGGGTTGCGAACGACCGAATTTGTTGTTGATAAACTGCGGAATGTTATCCATCGGGCCGGGACGATAGAGGGCCACCATCGCCGCCAGTTCGTGAACATTTTGCGGTTTGAGTTCTTTGACGTAGCGCGTCATACCCCCCGATTCAAGTTGAAAAACACCCACGGTCTCGCCCCGGCTCAACATTTCATAAACAATTGGGTCGTTGAGTGGCAATTTCTGGGTTCCGTTTTTGAGCAGAAAAGCGGCTTTCTGAGCCTTGGTTGCGGTTTCTAAATCCAGGATGTCGGGGGCTTCACCCCAATCAGCTTGTTTGAGATTGTCAATAGATTTCGAGACGACCGTCAAGTTGGAGAGGCCAAGAAAGTCCATCTTGAGCAATCCGATCTTCTCAAGAATCCCCATTTCGAAAGCCGTTACGGGTAGCCCTTCGTTGGAACGATAGAGTGGCAAGTGGTCAACGAGCGGCTCCTTTGAGATAACGATTCCGGCCGCATGAACTCCGCAGTTACGCGCCAAACCCTCAACCGTTTTGGCCGAATCCACAACCGCCTTCACCCGCTCTTCGTTCTGGTAGAGAACCCGAAACTCTGCGACTTCCTTCACCGCTTTGGCCAAAGTCATGCCGGGAACCGTGGGGATGGTTTTGCAAATTCTATCGGTTTCCTGAGGGGTATAGCCGAGGGCACGGCCACAATCTTTGATGGCGGCCTTGGCCCCCAGAGTTCCAAACGTAACGATCTGCGCGACGTGCTCCGAGCCGTATTTCTCATTCACGTACCGGATCATTTCATCCCGGCGGGTGTCCTCGAAGTCCATGTCAATGTCGGGCATCGAGACTCGCTCGGGGTTCAGGAAGCGCTCAAAAGTGAGGTCGTAATCGAGGGGGTTTATGTCGGTGATGCCGATGCTGTAGGCGACCAACGAACCGGCGGCTGAGCCTCGAACTCCAAAGTTGATCTTCGACTTTCGGGCGTGCTCCGCGAACTCTCTTACAAGCAAGAGGTACGAGGCAAATCCCGTGTTCTCGATGATTCCGAGCTCGTAGTCCAACCGCTCCATGGCTTGATCATCGGCCCGGGTCATCCGCTTTTCAAGCATCTGCACCGAGATTTCGCGCAAGTATTGGTTCACCGAATAGCCTTCCGGCAGTTCAGGATCGGGCATATTGGCGTACTGCTTTCCCAGTTGAACATCGCACATGCTGGCGATGCTCATTGTGTTCTCTAAGGCTTCCGGAGTTTCCGAAAAAATCTCAGCCATTTCCTCGGGGGATTTGATGTAGAACTCATCCGTTGAAAACTTAAACCGCTTTTCATCCGAAACTTGGGCCCCGGTTTGGATGCAGAGCAAAACGTCATGCGGTTTCGCGTCGGTTTTGCACAGATAATGAGCGTCGTTCGTGCAAACCAAAGGTAAGTTCAGTTGCTGCGAAATCTTGATAAGCCCATCGCGGATCTGAGCTTGTTCGGGGATGCGGTGGTTTTGCAGCTCAACGAAGTAGTTCCCTGGCCCAAAAATCTCCGCGTATTGTCCCGCGAGGTACTGCGCTTTGTCGTATTCTCCCTTGAGCAACAATTGGCAAACTTCGCTACCGAGACAGGTCGTCGTGCCAATCAGTCCCTCGCTATATTCGCGTAGGAGATTGTGATCAATGCGGGGGCGATAGTAGTAGCCTTCCAGGGCCGCGATTGTGGCGAGTTTGCAAAGATTCCGGTAACCCTTGAGATCTTTGGCGATGAGCAGCTGGTGGAAGCTATCCCTCTCCTCTCCCCTACCACGCGATTTGTGATCGGCCGTAATATAGGCTTCCATCCCGATCAAGGGCTTGATTTTCTGTTTTTCGCACTCAAGGAAAAACTCCATTACGCCAAACATGACGCCGTGATCCGTGATAGCGAGGGCTTCCATGCCCAGTTCCTTCGCCTTTGAGACCATCTCTGGAATCCGGTTTGCGCCATCCAGCAAGCTGTATTCGGTGTGATTGTGGATGTGGCAAAAAGTGGGCGTCATGTCGGGCCGGGAGAAGCATCAATTGTGACGGAAATGCCCCGGTTTTTGTGGCGAGTTTTAAGTCCGCATTTTTGCTAGTTACGACACGGAATACGCATGGAATATCTAAATGTGCGAATTCGGGCCGCATTTACATTAGTTGAGTTGCTGATTGCGATAATCATCATCGCGGTGCTGTCCGCAATCTCGGCCCCAAAGTTCAGCAATCGCAGTCAAACCAGCAAGGAGTCAGCGGCTCGGGCTGAACTGGACGTCGTGCGTGGGGCAATTGCACGGTTCAACTTGGATACTGGCGTGTTTCCGAACTCGCCCGCGGACCTCAAATCGAGGATCTTGCCTTCAAATGGTATTCGTTGGGATGGGTCCTCATGGCGAACGGTGCCGGTTCCAGCCCCCTGGAACGGCCCCTATCTCTCCGCTGTTCCGAGCTGTACAATCCCTGGGTTTCAATACGATTTCGTGCGCTTGCCCGGAAGAGTGGACGCGGTAATCGACACCGATCCAAGCGGCGGAACCAACCCCTATCGCCTCTGGTAGCCCTTACTGGCCACGCAGAAGCGAGAGGATCGAATTAGGTTGCTGATTCGCTTGCGCTAGCACCGAAATGCCACTTTGCTTGAGAATCTGCAATCGCGTGAACGTCGTCATTTCCGAAGCCATATCGGCGTCGCGAATGTTGCTCTCCGAGCTTGAAAGGTTCTCGTTGGCAACTTCAAGTGACCGCGACGTTGACTCAAGGAAGTTCTTTTGGAACGAGCCAAGTTCACCTCGAAGCTGCGCCAACTGCTCGCTAGCGTTATCAATAATCTTCATCGCTTCGGTTGCTCCGGCGGTGGTTGTCACATCCAGGTCGGCCAAAGTCTTGCCCGCAACCGCGGCCGTGCCGAGACGGTTTGAGAACACAACCGGCATTCCGAACGATGTTGACTGTTCGCCGTTTGGTCCGATTTGGAAGCGCACGTTGTTGGCCGTAATCTGGGCGAGCGAAACGGCTACACCGGTGATGTTGGTGTTGCCCGTTTCAGTCATAACGATCACATTGCCGAAGTTGTCGGTTAGTTTTAGTCCAGAATCAGAAGAAGCTCGTCCACCTGTAAACGTTACCGTCTGCAATCCAGAATCAGTTAGAGCCGTGACGTTGAAAACGCCATCCGTTCCACTGTCACTAGCCGAGGCGGCATTATGAATCAGGTTTTTTGAGTCAAACAGAGAGATTTGATGACCAGCTCCGAACTCAACTTGGCGCAAGACAATGGTTACAGTTCCCGTTCCCACGAGTTGGGCCGTAACGCCCGTCGTACCGGCGGCATCGTTGATCTTGCCCACCAGAGTTTGAACAGTTTCTGTTCCATCGGTTGATATAGAGAAACCGTTTACAACGATGGATCCGGCGGTTGTGATAAGAGTGCTTGAGCTGGCGAAGCCTTTGCCCATCGTAATGATGGCTTGATCGGCGGCCGTAACTTTGGAAATCGTGACCGCGCCCGTCTGAACGGTTTCACCGTTGAACGTGCTACCCATATAAATGCTCGACGCAAAGGTTGGAGCCGTAATATTGGCCATGATTCCCGCTGTACCATCAAGCAGTCGCTTCTTTCCGAACGAAGTGTCCTTCGCAATCCGGTCAATTGAGGCGAGGGTAGATCGAATCTGAGTTTGGTTAGCTTGGAGGGTGCTAGAATCCACGACCGCGCTATTAGCCGAGTGCACCGCAAGGGCTCGCACGTCACGCAAGAGCCTTTGGACTTCATCCAATGCGCCCTCCGCCGTCTTTGTCATGCTGATCGCATCTTGCGTGTTGCGCATGGCTTGGCCGATGCCACGTAGTTGAGAACGCATGCCCTCGCTAACGATGAGCCCAGCCGGATCATCGAGCGCACTATTGATGCGCAGACCGGTTCCAAGCCTCGTAATCGAGGTGTTCAGCTCATTATCCACCGAGGAAAGATTCCTCAGGGCATTCATGGCGGGGATATTCGTATTAATTCGCAGACC
>JANNCV010000010.1:0-14275 GCA_031386985.1 Armatimonadota bacterium | reverse complement strand
GACACGGTTGGTCCAACAGAACGGTCTCAACATCATGAACGTGACCTGGGAAGATACTGGGCGCTATAAGGGTTCATCGGTTGGGCCCAACATCAGCGATCTCACCATTCAGGTTGTCGCTCGGCAACGAGGCAAGAATGGCGTGGTTGCCCGCGCTATGCCCGTGATTCGCCATCCGAATTTCAGTGATCTCACCGCCGATATTGATCCTCAGGAGTTCACGCTTCTTGTCGGAAATCAGGTTGATCGGAATTTGCGGCGAGTCTCGCTTTCTGATTTGCTTCAAAGTCCCACGCGCTATATGTCTACCCCGAACTCCTGGGCGGGGCGAGGCCCCAAGACGCTACTGGCTGATCGCGATTCTAAGGTTTTAGTTAGCGCGCAGGCTTGTTTCTTGCCGATTCCGAAGCAGGGCAAGGCAACCTTCAATCCGGTTCTATTCAACTATCAATCCGGACCGAACAACCCCGCCGTGATGACGATTCTGGCCACACGAGAGGGTACGAGCATGACGATTATTGATAACCAGCGCGACACGGCGGGCTCTGGCTTTGGTTGGGGGCAGCGACTGTTCCATAACCAGGGCGGCGATCGCACCAGCCTAACGGGGCAGCGTATAAGCGATTTCATCAACGACGGTCGCCCTTCGCAAGGCGGCGTTCGAGTCGCCGATTCGGCATTGAACATGGTGATGGTCATCCAGGTTCCGCTCAAGCATCGGGAGATGGGGCGGGTTGGATTTGGAGGAGGCGGAGCGGCACCCGCGACTGCTGGCGCCATGGAAATGAAGGACATGGCCAAATCGAAGCGTGGTTCTGATACCGAAGCCGCTGTTATTGGTCATGGCGAGTTTGAGGGGCCCTTCACCGAGTTTGCCAATCTCCCCATCGAACGCGACCCCCGGTTCCCGGTTCGCGTTACCGTTCAGTTCTATAAAGCAACTTCCACCGGAGTTGCCAGCGCCGCCGATATCCGCCAGATCAAGAGTGAGATTGATAACATCTACAAGCACTCCGATTCAGTGGGGAGCTTAGTTACGGGCGGGCAAACTGGTCGTATCACTGAATACGAGGGCTACAAAATCCAACCGACGAACTGGTGGAGCACGTTCTGGCGCGATTACGAATCCCGAACCGGCGAGTCCCGCTCTAACGCGATTAACAAGTTGAGATCAATTTTGGGGCAAAACTACATGGAGTCCCCTGTATGTGGATTGTACGTAAGGGACGCCCTACGTGGCGGGGCTTCAAAGCCCGCAAATCTTCTACAGAAATCTGGAATCGGATTCTAGTTTAGAAAAAAGTAGGGGCCGCAAGCGGCCCCCTTTCCCTCTTTCCTTCTCCTCAGAAATCTCTTTGCCTTTACGCAGCCTTGGCAAAAAACAGTTGCAGTTGTTGCCGAGAGCCAGCCAAGAAGTCAATAAACTCAACCCCGATGCCAGATTTCTCCGCAGTATTGCACCACTTCACGTTCGACAAAATTCTCAACTGTTTTCCGTCGAGCATCGTTGCCTGGAACTCAACCAATATGTCAGACGGCAATGATTCGTTCGTTTTTAGCCATGCTCCACCCAGACTGAGGTCTTCGGTTACCGCCTCGATGTACCTGAGCTCGGCGTAGCCATTTTGTTCGATAACGGCTCTAAGAGTTGCTTTGATCTCCATATTGAAGCGTGGATAGCGGCGACGGTCAACCTGTTCCCAGCCAAACTCCTGGGCAGTGATGGCCCATCCGTTTCCGCTGGATTCCGCAGTTAGATGAGCTTCGGCCTTGCTGAACTCGTCCTCCCAACGTGCGATAAGCATCGCTCGCAGTCCGTCCTTGAGCCACTCCGCCGAAGGATCGGTGGATTTCATGGCAAACGGTTCCAGCGAAGTAACGGTTCCGTTAACCGCCACCGGCTTATCCTCTACATAAAAGAGAATGCTCACATTCTGGCCAACAATTGCTTTTTGCATTTCGTCAAATCACCTCTTTAAAGTTTCGGCTCATTAGAAAACAAATCTCAGGGGAGTATTATCAATGTTGTGTTTGATGTTGCCGCTCTTAACAAAATGCTCGCGGCCTGCGTTCGTGACTTCGCATCTTCGCGGCGGGTTGTCACGAAAGAGCAAGTTCAAATGTGCACCGGTTTGTTTCCATTTCCGCCTCGAACCGAGCTTGAGGCGAGTCACTCCGAACTTACGACTTTGGCGGGGGTTCTGGTTGAATCGGTCTTGTTCCATTCAAGACCCGACTGGCCGGTGCCATGCCTGAAGTTTAGCCGCGGCGGCGTGGGGCCGATGGTGGTTTTTTTGTGCGGAGTTTGGAACAACGGCAAAGCCCATCCAGCGGCTCAGGCGCTTGGCATTTCCCTTGCCCTTGCCGGATATCAGGTCTTGATTTTAGAACCGCCGGGGCGATGGAGCGAGTCAGCACTGACCGAAAGAGTGGCTCTTGGCGATGCTTGGGACGCCAGTTTACAGATTGCTTCTCCGGCGCTGGGCGGCTATGTTTGGGACTGCCTTCGTGCCATTGATTGGTTGGATAGTAACGAAGTGGCTTTGATCGGCCATGGGCTTGGCGCGGAGGCAGCGATGCTTGCTACATCCCTTGATGATCGAGTCAAGTGCGCTGTGATTTCAGGGGCCGGAGGCAGCTATGAGGCGCTTGGAAACATTTCTGATTCATGGTTGACTTTGCCTGGCATCGCCCAACTTGGGGACGTTGCTGATATTTTCAGTCCGCAAAAGCCGTCTCTGTTCCTCTGCGCCGAAAATGACCCGTTGCACCCATATTCAACGGTGGAACGGACCGTCACTAAGCTAAACAAGGGGCGAAAATCCGACTTGGCACGTATTGAGTGCTTTGCCGGACCGGCTGATCTTAATCGCCGAATGCGAGAAACCGCAGTTGGATTTCTAGACGAGGTCATGCGAGGCGCGACTCCGTCGGCCTATGTTTATGAAGCGATTCCGTTGACCGATGGTTTCCAACGTACGGCCTCGGCGGGCACAACCGAGCCCGAATCGCTGGCGGTTTTAGGGGATGCATCTGAATCCAGCGCATTTTATGGCGGCGCTCAAACACGAACCTTTACTGAGTTCAACGAGCAAACTGTCGCTGAACCCTATCCAGAGATCGAGATTTCTTTGATTCCATGGCTGAAATACGGTCGGTTGAAGGAAATCGGTCCAGCCGATGAGATTCTCCTTTCGGATGGCCCTGGCTCGCCCTCGGCGGTAGTTTTGCCCATCGCAGGTTTGGATATGCAACTCTTGTGTGCGGTTGGCTTAAGTTCAGCCGAGTTCTACGCTCAACTGCTTCACCTGAGCTTGCCCGGTTCCCCGACGGGCTGGGAGGAGGCGGGTTTGACCGGCGATCCGTTCACGGCCATGATCGCCTCAGTTAAGACCTTGGTTTCGGGCGGGTCGAGCGATGCGGTCAAGCTAATCCGCGCCGAAGGAGCTTTGGCTTCCCTTGCGGCACAAGCTTTGAAGCGCTACCGACCCGATGTAGAAATCTCCGTAAGTCATCCAAGTTTAAGTTGGGCAGAAGCTAGGGCGGCGTGCCCGGAGGGCGGCTCCCAACCCGGATCACGCTATCGCAAGTTCTGAAACCAGCCGCTCACGGTCGTTCCATCCTTATTTCTACCCCCGCAGATTCGGCAATGAACTCGGCAGGCGGTAACCGCTTGGCCAGCTTCAAATCCACTTGCCTGATATCGGGGAAGCTCATCAGCAGGGTCTGACAAATCACTTGGGCCAGTCGCTCGACGGTCCGATACTTTTCTGCCCTCGCAACAAACTCGATGTGCTTGGACAGTCGCGCATAATCCACGGTGTCCTCAATCGAGTCCGTCTCGTTGGCCAACCCGTTCACGAGAACTGAGACCGTGGCAACATAACGGTGACCAATCTCCTGCTCCGCATTCGGGACCCCATGGTACGCATAGAACTCCAGGTTCTCAACGAAGACGCGAAACATGGGGGAAAGTTTACTGTTCGGGGTATTCCGTCTGCTTCGCTTCAATCTGAGCTCTCATCAGCAGAGCCTCCAGCCCCAAGCGCCTCGACCAGCACGTGAGATATTCGTGATCAAGCTTGCCTGCTTACACCCTGGTTGTGCGAGCTGACCCATAAACAATGCTGGCGATTGAACCACCAATGTAATACTCGATTTCAAGCTCGTTCAAAATGAACACAAACTCGGCAATGGTAGTCTGGGCCGCATCTGGCATCAGAATCCCCGCTCTTCGACGTCCCAGCCGAAAGCGCCCTTGAGAAGTTCTGGATTACGAATCCAGCGCGAGGCGGCCCGAAGCTTGACTTCGAGCTCGTCGGCATCGGGAAATTCCCTCTTGACCGCCATTGTCTGGGCATTTCGAATATAGGCGCCAAGTTCAAGCGCCTCTTGCAAGCGCTCAGCCGGAGTCAGACCGCGTTGCCGCTCAAAAATGCGACGAGCGATTTCCTCGTCCTTAATTTCCATGTTTCATTATGGATGGGTTCGAGGTTCGGCCGGAAACTAAATTTCAGATTCCCCAAGGCCACCCTCCAAAAATGTGCTAAAATTCATTTAACAAATTTGCGAACCGATCAAGGTGGCAATTAGCCGCCTTTTTCTTTACGCAGAGGGAGGAATCGAACAATGGACATTATGTCGCAACTGACACAGATAGCCCAGGAACGAGAAATCCCGGTGGACGAGTTACTCGTCGAAATCGAGGCTTCTCTGGCGGTAGCCTACAAAAAATTTATCGGAATTCCCAACGAGATTGACATTGAAGTTAATGTCACGATTGGTGGTCCGAAAGGTATGTCCGCAACAATCGCCAAGGAAGTTGTCGGCACAGTAAACGAGCCGAGCTATCAAATGGCTCTCGTTGATGCCCGTAAGCGAAAGCCGGATGCCGAAATCGGCGATTCCATTGATTTTCCGGTTGACCCCGATCGGTTTGGCCGCATCGCGGCCACCACGTTCAAACAAGTTTTAGCCCAAAAAATGCGCGAAGCCGAGACTCGCCAAATTCAGGACGAATTTAACGAGAAAATGGGCGATGTCGTTTCTGGCACGGTCTTGCGAAGAGAAGGTCAGAGCGTCTACGTTCAAGTTGGAAGGGTCGAAACCGAGCTACCCAAACGCGAACAAGTTCCAACCGAACCTTACCGCCAGGGCGATCGATTGATGGTGTATGTTTTGAGAGTTGACGACAGCACGCGTAGGATGCGTGTCATCGTCAGCCGAACTCATCCTAATCTGCTCAGAAAACTATTCGAGTTTCATGTGCCTGAGATTGCCGATGGTATCGTTGTTGTGCAAAGCGTTGCTCGCGAACCGGGGCAGCGTAGCAAGCTCTCGGTCCATAGCACGGATGAGCGAGTAGACGCGGTTGGCGCTTGTGTTGGCCCGCGCGGTTCTCGCATCCAAGCCATTGTCGAAGATCTTTACGACGAAAAAGTAGACGTAGTGCCTTTCAGCGAAGACCCAAAAACCTACATTGAAGCCGCCTTGAGCCCCGCGAAAGTGAACTCAACCAAGCTAAACAGTGAAGATAACAGCGCGTATTGCATTGTCCCCGACACTCAACTCTCGCTTGCAATCGGAAAGGGTGGACAGAATGTTCGCCTTGCCGCAAGGCTCACCGATTGGAAGATTGACATCCGTAGCGAGGCGCAAGCGTCCGCGGAGGGGAGGAAGTGACACAGCTTGGCCACTCCTCAAAGGACTTGTATCGGTTGCAGAGCTAAGAGCGAACAAAGCTCTCTCTTACGCGTATCTGCAACTGGAATTCTCCAATCCGGCCCTTCCCAGGGTCGCAGTGCCTATGTTTGTCGCACCCGCGATTGCGTGGCCGCCGCCTTCAAAAGGGGCGCAGTTGAACGCGTCCTACGAAAGAACCTGAGCCAAGAAATGCGCGAGCAAATCAAGGCTGAACTTGAATCATTAACCCAATAAAACCCACCATGACTGTACTCATCGCCGATATTGCCAAAGAGTTTGATCTCAAGCCCGGACAGATTTTCCCCGTGCTTGACGATCTGGGCGTCACCCATGACGCCACCCAATTCGAAGCCGATGAAGACGCGCTTGAGTTGCTACGCCACACCTTGCCCGATTTCAAAGGTTCAAAGGAGATCACCCTCTTGCCAAACAGAACTCCACGCGATATCGCCGTGGCGCTGGGGGTTCCTCAGCCGGAAGTTCAAAAGACTCTCATGATGAAAATGAAGGTCATGGCCACTTTGACAACGACGCTGAAGCCAGAGATCGCTGAGCAACTTGTCGAACAGTTCGGCTACGCCTTGATTTGGGCTGATGCCCCGAAGCCAAAGCCCGCGGGCGCTAGTGTCAAACCCAAGAAGCCGCAGGCTGGTTCCCAAATCAGGCCACCCGTCGTCACAATTATGGGTCACGTAGATCACGGCAAGACCTCACTTTTGGATTACATTCGAAAAGCCAACGTTGCTTCTCGTGAGCACGGCGGTATCACTCAGCACATCGGTGCTTACCAGGTTGAACTCCCCGAAGGCAAAATCACGTTCCTTGATACCCCCGGTCACGCCGCTTTTACCGCGATGAGAATGCGCGGTGCCCAAGTTACGGATATTGCAATTCTGGTAGTGGCGGCCGATGATGGCATCATGCCTCAAACCATCGAAGCGATCAACCACATCAAGAACGCTGGAGTTCCGATGATTGTCGCTGTCAACAAGTGCGATAAGCCCGATTCAAACCCGGATCGAGTCTTGACCCAACTTACCGAGCATGAAGTTGTTCCCGAGGCGTTTGGTGGCCAAACTGCGACCGCCTACGTTTCTGCCCACACGGGCATCGGGGTTCCAGAGCTGCTCGAAAAGATTCTGCTTCAAGCTGAAATCATGGAGCTGAAGGCTGATCCTAAGGGGACCATGGCGGGCGTAGTAATTGAAGCAAAACTCGAAAAGGGACGAGGGCCTGTTGCCACAATTCTGGTTGACGAAGGGACTCTTAGAATAGGCGATGCCGTGATTGTGGGAAGCACTTACGGGCGCATCAAAGCGATGACCGACTACACTGGTGCCCGGATTTCCGAGGCGGGACCGGCAACTCCGGTTGAGATTCTGGGCTTAAGTGACGTTCCTGGAGCTGGAGACAGCGTGGCCGTTGCCGTAGATGAGAGAGCCGCCAGAGAGGTCGCGACGGGACGATCGCAAGCCGCTCGAGTGAAAGGGCTGGCGGCGCCTTCTCGAGGCATCACGCTCGCCGATCTTCGGAAACGAATGGATACGGACCAGGTGAAAGATCTAAACCTCATCGTGAGAGGCGACGTTCAGGGATCGGTGGAAGCCGTTCGAGGAATGCTTGAGAAGATCGCCAACGAGGAAGTCACCGTCAAGATTATCCATAGTGGAGTTGGCACGATCTCCGAAAGCGATATCCTGCTCGCTGGAGCAGCCAACGCAATTTGTATTGGGTTTAACACAAAGGCCGAACCGGGAGCGAAAGCCGAAGCCGTGCGCCGCAAGGTCGAAATCCGGACTTACACCATCATCTACGAGCTCATCGAGGACATCGAGAAAGCGGTTCACGGCATGCTTGAACCGAAATTTGTGGAAGAATACATGGGCACAGTCGAAGTACGAATGGTGTTCAACCTCACCAAATACGGCCTCGTCGCGGGCTCTCACTGCACCGACGGCAAGATCATGCGAAATGCCAAAGTTAGGGTCAAACGAGACAAGGAAATCGTTTATGAAGGCAAGGTCGCTTCACTCAAACACGTTAAGGAAGATGTTCGCGAAATCACGTTCGGATTCGATTGCGGTGTTCAGCTTGAAGGGTGGAATGCCTATAAGCCGGGCGACATCATTGAAGCGTTCGAGTTGGTCCAAGTCTAACCACCCTTGAGGGAAGGTACCCTTTTAGGCGATGACTGACACCGTTCGCCAGGTTCAAGACTGGCTCCGAGCCCACGAAGATGACCTACTGCGCGATACCGTAGCGATGCTGCGCATTCCTTCGCTAGAAGACGACGCCGCCCCTGGCGCCCCATTTGGAACTGAGAATCGCCGGGCTCTAGATTTGGCCCTTTCGCTTGCCACAGATTTTGGGTTTCGCACCAAAGATGTTGACGGTTATGGAGGCTGGGCTGAGTTCGGTGAGGGCTCGGCGATGGTGATGAGCATGGGGCACCTTGACGTTGTCCCAGTTGGCCCGGGCTGGAAGCACGAGCCTTTTGGTGCGGAGATTGATGAGGGCTACATTTATGCCCGCGGCGCAACCGATGATAAGGGGCCGACCATGGCCGCGTTCTATGCCGCTCGAGCGATTAAAGAGTGCGTTCCCGAGATACCTGCGCGGCTCAGATTATTTTTCGGGTGTAACGAGGAATCCGGTTTCAAGTGCATTGAACATTACAACAAGACCGAAGAAATGCCGACCCTCGGGGTTGCGCCAGACTCGGGCTGGCCACTTTACCACGCGGAAAAGGGGATTGCAAACGCGCTCATATCGGTGCCGATTGGCACGGGAAGCGAGTTTGATCTGTTGGAAGCCAACGGTGGTCAACGGCCGAATATCGTGATTGACTCCTGCACGGCGCGGGTTCGAATCGGGGCTGATGCGCGCAAGCATGTTACGGAAAAGTTATCCGACTCGTGGGATAAGAACCTTTCGTTTTCGGTTGAGGGCGATATTCTCACCGTGAACTGCCAAGGCAAAGCGGCCCATGGGGCGATGCCATTCTGGGGCGATTCGGCCGCGACCCGGCTGTTCCGCTTCCTCATGGAGATTTCGCCCATCCCGACTCAATCTTTTTACGAAGACCTGTTCGCTTTGACCCACGTTGCGGGTTTGGGGCTAGGGATTCATGGGTGCGATGAACCGAGTGGTGATCTCACCTCGAACCTGGGAGTCATGCGCACGAAAGGTTCGAACTTGATTCTTACCGTGAACATCCGAAGGCCAGTAACGTGGGAGTCCGATCAGCTTTTGAACAAGCTCGAGACGCACTGCAAAAAGTCCAAACATGGGTGGAGTATCGCGAGCTTTGACGCCAGCGCCCCCCTCTACTTCCCCCTCGATCATATTCTAGTGAAGACGATTTGCGAGGTTTACCAAGAAGAAACTGGCGACATGACCCCTCCCGGCGTCATGGGCGGTGGAACCTACGCCCGTGCCGTCCCCAACTGCGTAAGCATCGGCACCGCCTGGGAAGGAGACGGCCCCGCGCACCAAACGGATGAGCGGTACAAGGTCGAGCATTTGTTCAAAGCAAGCCGGATATACGCGCATATGTTCCTGAGGCTCTTGGACGAAGCCGCGAAGATCGGGTAAACCGTTTAGAGTGCCGGGTCCACCGCGCTCTGGACTGAAAAGTGGATGCAGGCTGTAAAATAACCGAATGATCCGACCTGCAACCCAATCCGACGCTCAGGCCATCGCTGAGCTTTATCACGATATTCGCCAAGACAGCGTCCCCCCCAAACACGGCCCCAGCACGATCGCAACTTGGCTGCGCGACAACATCATGACGAGGGGGACCTCGTTTGTCTACATCGAAAACGATCAAGTGGTGGGGTGGGTGGACGTGCGCGAAGGGTGGCTAGATCAGCTTTACTGCCGCCGGGGATTCACGGGCCAAGGCATCGGCCTAGAACTCCTCAACCACGCCAAGGCAATAAGCCCCGACCGGCTGATGACTTACGCTTTTCAGGTGAACGACGGCGCGCGGCGATTCTATGCCCGTGAGGGGTTTTTCGAAGCCGAACTCAGCGAGGGCGGAGATAACGAGGAGCATCAACCCGACGTGAGGTTGATGTGGACTCCCCAAGTGGTTTGAATGCTGATTTCGAGATTCTCCCTTAGTTCGATTCATCGGCCGGATGAGATGGAGACTCCGATGACGTCGTCATAACGAAATTAATGCGCGGTTTCTGGGATTGCATGAGCAAACGCAGTTCCATAAGGCCCGGATTCTCTCTCACCAACCTAGCAGTATTAAGGAGACTGCGATTCAAGGTTGCCTCGTTTCGAGCTCGTTCCAGCGATGAACGGGCTTCAAGTTGCGCTTTCAATAGATCTCCATAAGCCGCGCGGATGTTGCCAGTTATTGTAAGAGAACAAACTTGCGTTTCGATAACCTCGAGACCCACTACCTTCATTAACTCCTGCAGCGCGGAGTTAACCTCGCTCGTCCAGCCAAGCTGATTTGTGATCGCATCCTCTAGCTTCCGGCTTGCGAGCGCCTCCGAAACCAACCGGGCGTAGTGTAGGATAGCGTAAGTGTGATCAACATCCGCCGATGGCCGACTAAAGCTGGTCCGCTCCAAATCAGTGGTTACAACTCCGCTCCGAAAGGCTAGCTCAAGGTCCCTGATTACAATTCGTATAATCGGTTGGTATCGCAAAGTGGCCCCGTCCTCCGTCATTGCTTCTTGAAATCCAGAGCGGATGGTCGCGGGGAAAATATCAAGCGGCAAACCAAGCTGTCTTGCCCAGAGCCAATAGCGGCCCGGTTCCAATATGTCGCTCAATCGTCCCTTTGTGAACTTCAGGGCTTTCTGGTTTTCGTAAACAGTGAGAATTCTTAAGATGGCCATAATCGCCCTTTTTCCGGGGTGGGAGCGTCGGATCGAAGCGGGGGATTTTATCCCGCATAGCCGCGACCGGACTTACTCTTTCGAGCCGCCCCCAGCCGGAAGTTTTTCCTTGATGGTGTTAAAAGCACCGGTGTGCCAGGTTGAACCGCGTCAAGTCAGAGTTTCGGCATCCGCCTCCATCTGATGGATCCAAGTACAAGCACGATTTGGATGCTACCCCATAGCTGAACTCAGGGCAACAACCGCACGGTCGCCGTCCGTACTCGACCCTGCAATCGTGCCGTTACAGTTACATTGAAAGGCGAGGCCACTCCTAGCGTCGTGATTGCGAATGGCCCCGACCATGATCCGGCCAATACCTTCACGCTGCTTGGCACTTTCAGCGCATTGCTGGAAGAAGACAAGAGCACAACCAGGTTGCCGGGAGGAGCGAGGTTGTTTAGTTTCACTTCGCCTTGAGCGCTGTTGCCGCCTTGAAGCGTAGAGGGCGTTACGATAACCGAATCGAGGGGATTCGGAATGAGAACCAGCAGGTTCGTGATCGTCACTAAATCCCGCTTAACTTTGATAGAAACCCCCTGATCAGCCGTAACAACTTGGGTGGCGATATCAAATGTCACGGTGTCGGTACCCGGGGCAACGCTAATGGTGAGCGGCGTAGTCACGCTTGCCGAGGTTTCCAACACTTGTAACACGAATGGGTTCATCTGAACTGAAGCCTTACCCGTAAGGGTTGCGCGACCTGTTAGGCTCGCGCCTCCAATCACGGTGGACTTGCTCAATGTGAAGAACTGGAGCCGCGGCTTCGGGTGGACGGTCGCGGGTAGCGTGAAGAACAGACTGCCTTGCCGGACGGTAACCGACTCCTGGGTAATCGCGCCAACTTCATTCGCCTTTACGATGAAGTTCCCAAAGCCGGCCCCGGCGGGGATTGAGAGTGAAGTTGGCGATACCAGGGACCCAGTTGCAACTACTGAGAGGGTTACGGTTTGGGAAGCAGGTGCGTTCAAAATGGCCCGATAACTGATCACGTCTTGCTGGCCGGAAATCTCACCACCGATGATTTCAGTGGTCGTCGCCGAAAGCGCAAGAAGTGCGCCCGCTCTTATCACGATAGATTTGACCAGCGTTACGTTCTGGAAAGTGGCATTGAGAATGGCATTTGTGTTAGCGGTCACCATGGTGGTATTGCACAGGAATCCGACTTGATCGGCACCGGCGGTGATTGTTGCCGTTGGAGGCGGAATCAAGGCGGGATTCGTGGTTGTGAGCGATGCAACGACGGGAATCGGAGCAGGATGGTTCAGGAATATTCGGGTTTGGACTTTAGTGCCGCCGATGACGCTCGATCCAGAAAACTCCAGATTATCGAGTTTTACGGCTCGCAAATTCACAGTGCCAAACGACGTAAACCCTCCTTTGCTAACCTTGTAAGTAAACGAATCGTCAGCCGGCAGGGATTGGGCTGCAGTGTAATCAAAGCTTCCATCCGCGTCGAGTGCAACCGTGCCGTGAGTTGGCGGATTAACTAGGACAGGGGGGGCTCCAACGTGGAACGCGTCATTAGCTAATACGCCGGGGGCAGGAATAGAGAGTGTGCTGGGAAACAGCCCAAAGTAGGTGTCATCGTTTACATCAAGGCCCTGTTGATCTTGGCGCACGAAGGTTTGGCCGTTTAGCTGACCGAATGAGATGACGCGATTTTCACCATCCACCATAACGCCTTGGCAAAAGCTACCCGATGCGTTTATGGTTACCGATCCGGCGGCGGGTTCGCGAACGTATTCAAAACTCGACTCGCCATTGGCCAAGGCGATCATCAACTGCGACGAAGCATCTACCGCGATGTCGTTGAACTTTGAGGTTCCCAGGTTTGTTTGGAAATCAGGCAAGCCGCCCGCGCTTAATATTTGAATGAGGCTACTAATGTTGTTCCCCGTAACGTCTGAGCCAGCAAACGCACGAACGAGTCGGTTTGAAGGGGCGACGCGAAGAAATGAGCGTTGAGCAAACGGGATCGAATTCGTGACGGTTTCATCGGAGAGGATGCTGCCATTTGAGCCGTTTAGTTTAACGGCTCTGATGACGGGGAACTGGGTATTCAAACCTAACAACACATTGATTGCGACCTCGCCGGTTGGCAACAAGGTGACCTCATCACTTCCAACTCCGGGCAAGGCTCCCGACTCTGGAAACTCCTGACGCCAAACTTGGTTGAGCGAAATCGAAAACTTCACCACAAAGGCAGATTTCGCTCCACCCGGCGGTTGCACGGTGCCGACCGCGACCGGATTGCCGTTAGCATCGGTCACAACCTTAGCAAAACCAGATTTTGAGCTCGAGGGAACGGCCGCCTCGGAAACGAGCGCACCTGTAACCGGGTTCACCCGAGTAAGAACGGGTTGGCCCTGCCCTACACGATTATTCCCGGCCGCGAAGACAAGCGTAGTCGTACTACTGATTTTCTTGACCACGATGCTACTAAAACCGCCTAAGCCATAGGTTTGACTAAACCTCACGGCCCCGGTTGCTCCGTCCAGAGAAACGATGAATTTTCCCGCCGTTGTTGCGCCACAGGCAAAAACATTCCCGGCGGCGTCCAAAGTTACATCGCTGAGAAACACGCCCGGAAGCACCGGAGATGTCCAAATGAGGGCTCCGGAGGGGCTCAGCCGTTGCAAAACTGAAGACGCATCGTTATCGTCAAAGGCCGATCCGAGAAGGATGATCGAGTTGTCCGCAGGATTTACGACACCCTTGTTCCAACTTGACGACTGAATATTTGGAATGGACGGAGTAAAAGCATTCGACCAGACTTCGGTCAAAGAAGCTCGGGATAGCAAGGTGCACCCCACCAAGACAAGGCTCAACGTGATTTTTCTCATAATCTTCCTACAGACACTATTTTCGTTCAATTTGTTTGCATTTGTCAAGGAGCCTCCAATTGGGTAATGTCAAAGTTATGCGACCGCTCTTGGTTTTCATGTTGGCTTTGCTCACAGCCTTAGGGTTCGCGGATGGCACTTTCCTTTCCAATGTTGAGATCGACATTCCGGATCAACGGGCGATCTTGATTCACGATAAGGGGATCGAAACGCTGATTATAGAGTCAACGCTCGATTCGGCCAAGGCCGATGTTGCGTGGGTCATTCCGATTCCGGCCGAGCCGACTTTGGTGAAAGAGGTGGCCCCATCGGCCACGAAGCTCGCCTTTGAGTTCGCGATGCCCAGCGTTCGAAGCTCGTACGGTGAAATCAAGCTGGCGGGTTATTCTTTGCTTGCTGGACTATTCCTGTGGAGCGGCATCTGGCGTTATCGGAAGCGCTCGCCCTGGACGAAGTTTGCTTTCGTGGTCGTGGAAGGGGCGATCTTCTTCTTTATGCTCATCCTCTTCCCCGTATCTGCCCAATCTAAGGGGCTCTTCGATGGCGGCACACTCGAAGCTGATCTGACCATTAACCAATCGGCCCGCATCGGTTCTTATGAAACCTCGGTGATCACTGGCAGAACCACCGCCGCGCTGAGGACATGGCTCGGCGGAAAGTCCATTTCGATTCCAAAAGCGGCGGAGGCGACTTTGGAAGCCTATGTGAAAGAAGGTTGGTGCTTCTTCGTTGCCAAACTCGTGAAGGGGGACAAAGGGAAGCACACCCCCCACCCCATCATGTTGCGGTTTCCGAGCGAAAAAGCCATTTATCCGATGCGGCTCACGG